>NZ_JBIAYR010000020.1:0-1245 GCF_042898105.1 Micromonospora sp. NPDC000663 | reverse complement strand
CTAGTGCCGTGACCACGAACGTTGACGGTGTTGGGGTCAGGCTGCTCGGGTGGCGGGTTGGCCCCAGCGTCGTTGTCGTTCGCTGCGGATGCGGGCGCGTTCGCGGCGTTGGGCGGCCAGGACGTCGGGGTGGCGGGCGTTGGCGTTGCGCCAGCGCAGGTATGCCTGCAGTTTCCGGGTCAGTGCGGGGTGGTTCGGGTGGTTGGATCCGGCGATGACGAAGGTGCGTAGCGGCCCGAACTGGGCCTCGATCGGGTTGGCCCAGGAGGCGTAGGTCGGGGTGAAGCACAGCTCGACCTTGTTGCGGACAGCCCACGTACGGATCTTGCGGCCTTTGTGCGCGGACAGGTTGTCCAGGATCACGTAGATCGGCGCGCCGTCCGGACGTGCGGCGCGGATCGACTTGAGCGCGGCGAGGGTGTTCGCGGCGCTCTTGCGGCGGCGGACGACGCCCCAGAGCTGGTCGTCGCCGACGGAGTAGCAGCCGTGGAACTGCCGGACGCCGTGCAGCTTGTGGTAGTTCGCGGGCAGCCGGTGCGGATGGCCCGCGGGCGCCCACCCCGTGCCGGCCTGGGGGCGGATCACGAGGGGCCCGAATTCGTCGAAGGCGAACACCCGCTGCGGGAAGTGGCTGGTGACGTACTCGATCCGGGCGAGTTTGGTGTCCCGGTGCGGGTCGGTGGACTCCTTCCAGGTCTTGGTCCGCTGGAAGGTGATCCGGTGCCGGTGCAGGATTTGCCGCAGTCGCTCCCGCCCGATCTGGACCCGTCGGGCGGCGTGAACGCGCAGGTGGTCGGCGAGCTTGCGGATGCTCCAGCGGGTGAACGGCCGCCCCAGCTTCTCGGGGCGGGTGTTGGCCGTCGCGACGATGAACTGTTCTTCGTCAGGACTGATCTGGCGGGGACGGCCACCCGCCCACTGAGGGTCCAGGCTGGACATGCCCATCTCGTTGAACCGGTGGATGAGCTGCCGAATCGTGTCCTCATCGGCTTGGACAAGGCGGGCGATGGCCGGCACCGTGTTCCCACCGGCCGAGGCGAGCACGACCATCGCCCGCCGCAGTCGGATCGGGGAACCGGTTCCCCGGCGGGTAATTCTGAGCAGCTGCTGACCTTCCTGATCACTCAGCCGCCGCACGCGTACAGGATCTGCCACCGCCACAGCCTGACCGCCGCGACGCCGCCCGGCCGACAGGCCGGACGGCGTGTCATCCAACACCGTGAACGTTCGTGGTCACGGCACTAG
>NZ_JBIAYR010000019.1:2500-5426 GCF_042898105.1 Micromonospora sp. NPDC000663 | reverse complement strand
TGCGGGAAACGCAGAACGGGTCACCCGTGAGGGTGACCCGTTCTGGAATGATTGTCCGGCGGCGTCCTACTCTCCCACACCCTCACGAGTGCAGTACCATCGGCGCTGGAGGGCTTAGCTTCCGGGTTCGGAATGTAACCGGGCGTTTCCCCTCCGCCATGACCGCCGTAACTCTATGAACATGTCAAACAACCCCGGCACCATGTCACGGGTGTTCGCTTGTTCAGAGTTGCACAGTGGACGCGTAGCAGCTTGGTAGTCAAGTCCTCGGCCTATTAGTACCGGTCAACTGAACCCGTTACCGGGCTTACATTTCCGGCCTATCAACCCAGTCGTCTAGCTGGGGGCCTTACCCCACATAGTGGGTGGGATACCTCATCTTGAAGCAGGCTTCCCGCTTAGATGCTTTCAGCGGTTATCCCTTCCGAACGTAGCTAACCAGCCGTGCCCCTGGCGGGACAACTGGCACACCAGAGGTTCGTCCGTCCCGGTCCTCTCGTACTAGGGACAGCCCTTCTCAAGTATCCTACGCGCACGGCGGATAGGGACCGAACTGTCTCACGACGTTCTAAACCCAGCTCGCGTACCGCTTTAATGGGCGAACAGCCCAACCCTTGGGACCTGCTACAGCCCCAGGATGCGACGAGCCGACATCGAGGTGCCAAACCATCCCGTCGATATGGACTCTTGGGGAAGATCAGCCTGTTATCCCCGGGGTACCTTTTATCCGTTGAGCGACACCGCTTCCACTCGCAAGTGCCGGATCACTAGTCCCGACTTTCGTCCCTGCTCGACCTGTCAGTCTCACAGTCAAGCTCCCTTGTGTACTTGCACTCAACACCTGATTGCCAACCAGGCTGAGGGAACCTTTGGGCGCCTCCGTTACCTTTTAGGAGGCAACCGCCCCAGTTAAACTACCCACCAGACACTGTCCCTGAACCGGATAACGGTCCGAAGTTAGATACCCAAATCAACCAGAGTGGTATTTCAAGATTGCCTCCACCCATACTGGCGTATGGACTTCACCGGCTCCCACCTATCCTACACAAGCTAATTCGAGTACCAATGTCAAGCTATAGTAAAGGTCCCGGGGTCTTTCCGTCCTGCCGCGCGTAACGAGCATCTTTACTCGTACTGCAATTTCGCCGGGCCTGTGGTTGAGACAGTGGGGAAGTCGTTACGCCATTCGTGCAGGTCGGAACTTACCCGACAAGGAATTTCGCTACCTTAGGATGGTTATAGTTACCACCGCCGTTTACTGGCGCTTAAGTTCTCCGCTTCGCCCCGAAGAGCTAACAGGTCCCCTTAACGTTCCAGCACCGGGCAGGCGTCAGTCCATATACATCGAATTACTTCTTCGCATGGACCTGTGTTTTTAGTAAACAGTCGCTTCCCCCTGCTCTCTGCGGCCATACAACGCTCCACCCGCGCGGGGCTTCACGTCTCCGGCCCCCCTTCTCCCTAAGTTACGGGGGCAATTTGCCGAGTTCCTTAACCACAGTTCGCCCGATCGCCTCGGTATTCTCTACCTGACCACCTGTGTCGGTTTGGGGTACGGGCCGCTAAGAACTCGCTAGAGGCTTTTCTCGGCAGCATAGGATCACTGACTTCACCTGAATCGGCTCGGCATCACGTCTCAGCCTTCATGCGCCACGGATTTGCCTATGGCACGGCCTACACGCTTACCCCGGCACAACCACCGGCCGGGCTCAGCTACCTTCCTGCGTCACCCCATCGCTTGACTACTACCCGCCAGGTTCCCACGCTCCCCAACATCCGTCCGAAGACATCAGCCAGTTCGGGTGGTTAGCACAACGAGGTTCATCAGGGACGCTCTTTCGCGGGTACGGGAATATCAACCCGTTGTCCATCGACTACGCCTCTCGGCCTCGCCTTAGGTCCCGACTCACCCAGGGCGGATTAGCCTGGCCCTGGAACCCTTGGTCATCCGGCGGAAGGGTTTCTCACCCTTCTTTCGCTACTCATGCCTGCATTCTCACTCGTGCCGCGTCCACAACTGGGTCACCCCGCTGCTTCACTCGCGGCACGACGCTCCCCTACCCATCCACACACCTGCACGCACCATCAAGGGCACGCGTGGTTAAAATGTGAATGCCACAGCTTCGGCGGTGTGCTTGAGCCCCGCTACATTGTCGGCGCGGAACCACTTGACCAGTGAGCTATTACGCACTCTTTAAAGGGTGGCTGCTTCTAAGCCAACCTCCTGGTTGTCTATGCGACCCCACATCCTTTTCCACTTAGCACACGCTTAGGGGCCTTAGCTGGTGATCTGGGCTGTTTCCCTCTCGACTACGAAGCTTATCCCCCGCAGTCTCACTGCCGCGCTCTCACTTACCGGCATTCGGAGTTTGGCTGATTTCGGTAAGCTTGTGGGCCCCCTAGACCATCCAGTGCTCTACCTCCGGCAAGAAACACGCGACGCTGCACCTAAATGCATTTCGGGGAGAACCAGCTATCACGGAGTTTGATTGGCCTTTCACCCCTAACCACAGGTCATCCCCCAATTTTTCAACATTGGTGGGTTCGGCCCTCCACGCGGTCTTACCCGCGCTTCAGCCTGCCCATGGCTAGATCACTCCGCTTCGGGTCTAGGACACGCGACTGAATCGCCCTATTCAGACTCGCTTTCGCTACGGCTCCCCCACACGGGTTAACCTCGCCACATGCCACTAACTCGCAGGCTCATTCTTCAAAAGGCACGCCGTCACCCCGCAAGGCTCCGACGGATTGTAGGCGAACGGTTTCAGGTACTATTTCACTCCCCTCCCGGGGTACTTTTCACCATTCCCTCACGGTACTCGTCCGCTATCGGTCACCAGGAAGTATTTAGGCTTACCAGGTGGTCCTGGCAGATTCACGGCAGATTTCAGGGGTCCGCCGCTACTCGGGAACACCCACAGAAGGT
>NZ_JBIAYR010000018.1:0-9549 GCF_042898105.1 Micromonospora sp. NPDC000663 | reverse complement strand
GACGGGCTTTCCTTCTTGTAGCGGGGACAGGATTTGAACCTGCGACCTCTGGGTTATGAGCCCAGCGAGCTACCGAGCTGCTCCACCCCGCGTCGACTGGTTAACCCTAACCCATCCCTTTTGACGATGATCGGCGGGGTCGACCCGGCCGGACGCGCACCTCCGCAATGCAGAAAGCCCGCCTCCGGCGAACCGGAGACGGGCTTTCCTTCTTGTAGCGGGGACAGGATTTGAACCTGCGACCTCTGGGTTATGAGCCCAGCGAGCTACCGAGCTGCTCCACCCCGCGTCGGTTCGCTAACCGTAGCGCACCGACCCGGGACACCGCAAAGCGACTCCGATTCCTGTCAGTCGAGCCAGTTCTCGATCGCCGCCACCGCCCGCCGGCTGTCGGCGTCGACCTGCGCGCGCTCGGCGGTGGTGGACTCCCAACCCTGCTCCCAGAGCACCGTCACCACGTGACCGATCCGGACCGCCCTGACCAGCCGCACCTCGTCCGCCCCCGGCTCGCCCATCCCGTCCGGGTACGGAGACCGCATCTCGAACAGCACCGACTCGTCGCCGTACTCCCCCGAGGTCAACAGCCGCTGCCGCCACGTCCTGGCGTCGTCGGACTGCTTCTGGGTGGGGCAGTCGCGAACGGCCTGCCGCAGCTCCCGCAGCGCGTCGTCGGCGCGGCCGGAGCGGTAGATGGTGATGGTGTGCCGGTAGCTGCCATCCGGCACGCTCTCCGCCGGCTGCTCCGGCTTCTTGTAGGCCAGGAACCGGCCGCGACGCTGGACCACAGCCGAGTCGCTGGGGTAGCCGGCCCCGCAGAGCGGAGGCAGCATCGCCGACGTCGCCCACGACTCCAGGCCTCTCCCGTCGGCCGCCGCCAGCCTGAAGAAGGCCCGATCGGGGATCGAGGTGGGCGGCCGGGACACTGCCGAGCCGGTCGCCGAGGCCGGCGGTCTGCCGACCGACGTGCTGGTCGCCGGCGTGGACGACTGTGACGTCGACAGCGTCGGCGAGACCGACGGCGACGGGCGGGGCGTCGAGGAGGTCGGCGGCGGCCCGGGGGTGTCCGCGGGTGGGGGCAACGGCGCCGAGCCGTCCGCCGACAACACGAGCCGTCCACCGACTGCCACCCCGCCGAGCAGCACCGCCACCGCGACCGCGGTGCTGGCGACCCGGATCCGGGCCCGCCGGTCGGCATGCCGCCGGACCAGCTCAGGGTGGGCCACCTCCATGCCGTCGGCGACGACGGTGAGCGACCGGTACAGGTCGGAGATTTCAGCTGACATCGTTCGCCTCCAGCTTCTCGACGGCGAAGTCGGGTAGCAGCGCGGCCAGTCGGGACCGCCCCCGGGACAGCCAGGACTTGACGGTGCCGACCGGGACACCGGTCTCCCGGGCGATCTCCTCCACCGACATGTCGAAGAGGTAGTGCAGGGCCAACGCCTGCCGGTGGGTGGGCGGCAGTTGGCGCAGCGCGCGAACCAGGAGCACCCCGTCCTCGCTCGGCGGTGGCGCGTCCGGCGGCGGCCCGGTACGACTGAGCACCGACCGCCAGCGGTGCAGGCGCCGCCAGCGGTCGGTCGCCAGCCGGGCCACCACGAGACGCAGCCACGCCTCCGGCGCCGGATGTTCCGACAGCCGCCCCCACTGCCGCCAGGCCCGGGTGAAGGCTTCCTGCACCAGGTCCTGCGCCTCGGTGTGGTCACCGGCCACCGCGTAGGCGTACCGCATGGTCCGCCGGGCGGTGCAGCGATAGAACTCGTCGAAGCTCTGCGCGTCCCTCACGACTGACCCCCCTCGTCCGCGCCCCGTTGCATGGAGGACGGCGGGCCGCCACCGTGGGTTGCGGGTCAGCGGGACAAACGGTGTCGGACAGGCGACAGGCCTGCGTGGCGTCCGCACACGGCGGAGCCCCCGCCGTCCGGACCTGTGTGGTCGGGCGACGGGGGCTCCGAGGGATGTTCGGCGTTGCGGGTCAGCCGCCGGCGCTCGGCGTCGGCCCGCCGCTCGGCGCACCCGCCGGGTTGGCGGTCTGCGCCTGCTGGAACGCGGTGAGCGCCTCGTCGAGCGCCTTGAGCGCGCGACCGTACCGCTCGAAGTCGCCGGAGGCCTGCGCGGCGCGGACCTCGGTGATGGCGGCCTGCACCCGGTCCGCGGCGGCGGCCAGCTCGCCGGTCGGCGCCGGGGTGGCGGTGCCACTCGGCGTCGGCGTGGGCGTCGGCGTGGCGGTCGGCGTCGGGGTGGTCGGGTTACCCCCTGTGGTCGGGGGCGGCGACGTGCCCTGTCCGGCCCGCTTACCCTGCTCGACAAGCTGCTTGATGCCGTCGTTGATGTTGTCGGCGAGCGCCACGAACGAACCGCCGTCGCCGTACGAGAGCAGCACCTTCTGCAACAGCGGGTACGCGTCCTGCTGGTTGCTCTTCACGTAGACCGGCTCGACGTAGAGCATGCCGTCGGCGAAGGGCAGCGAGAGCAGGTTGCCGTACTGCACCTGCGCCTGGTTGCTGGAGAGCAGGTTGAGCTGCTGGCGGATGTTCGCGTTGTTCGTCATCTGCTGGTGCACCTGCACCGGACCGGAGATCCGGGTCTGATCTGGCAGCTCCAGCACCTCCAACCGGGGCTTTCCGTCGACGTACGACCCGGAGATCAGCGCGGCGAGGTTCTGCCTGCCGTTCGGGGTGACCGCGGAGGTGAGCTGGAAGCGCGGGCTCTCCTGCCCCGGGAACTGGGTGAACAGGTAGTACGGAGGCTGCTTCTGGCCGCTGTCCGGAGCGTCAGGCACGTTCGGCACCTGCCAGAAGTCCTGCGCGGAGTAGAAGTCGCCCGGGTTGGTCACGTGGAACTTGGTGAGCAGGTTGCGCTGCACCTTGAACATGTCCGCCGGGTAGCGCAAGTGCTCGTTCAGCTCGACCGGGATCTCCGCCTTCGGCAGCACCAGGTCACCACCGAACGCCTTGTTCCACGCCTTGAGCACCGGGTCGGTGTCGTCGTACTCGTAGAGCTTCACCGTGCCGTCGTACGCGTCGACGGTGGCCTTCACCGAGTTGCGCATGTAGTTGACGTTCTCCCGGGCCAGCTGGAAGGTGCCCCGGTTGGTCAGCTCGTCGGTGGTCTCGGTCTGCAGGTTGACCCGCTCGGCGTACGGGTAGGTGGCCGCCGTGGTGTAGCCGTCGACGATCCACTGGACGCGGCCGTCGACCACCGCCGGGTACGGGTCGCCGTCCAGGGTGAGGAACGGCGCGACCTTCTCCACCCGGTCCCGCGGGTTCCGCACGTACAGCAGCTTGGAGTCCTTGTTGACCGCCTCGGAGAGCAGGAAGTTCGACTCCTGCTCCTTGATGGCGTACAGCAGCCGCCGGGGGAACGAGCCGATCTCCACGCCGCCCTCACCGGTGTAGGTGTAGGACTCGCCGCCACCCTCACCGACCGGCCTGTCGAACTCGGCCTTCTTGTTCGGGTCGGACTGCCCGACGATCGCGTAGTCGTCGGCAGCCATCCGCTCGCCGTAGTAGATGCGCGGCTGCTTGGCCGGGATCTGCTCGGTCTGCGAGGAGCACGCCTCCTGGGTCTTCTCGCCGAGGAAGCCGGAGACGAAGAACGGCTGCCCGCCGCAGACCACCTGGTTGGCGGGGGCGGCCACCAGCCCGTACCCGTGGGTGTAGACGGTGTGCCTGTTGATCCAGGTGTTCTGCTGGTCGGTCAGCTCGCCGTAGTTGATCTCCCGGACGCCGACCACGTAGTCGGAGGTCTTGCCGTTCACCCCGTACCTGTCGATGTCCAGCTTGGGGCCGAAGTCGTAGAAGCCCCGCACCTGCTGGAGCTGGGTGTACGTCTCGCTCACCAACTGCGGGTCGAGCAGCCGCACGTTCGACACCACAGACGTGTCGGTGGCCAGGTTCGCCGGTGGGGTGAGATTGTTCGCCGCGTACGGCGTGGTCTCGGTGACCGCCAACCCGAACGCCGCCCGCGTCGCGTCGATGCTGCGCTGGATGTACGGCGCCTCCTTGTCCTTGGCGCTCGGCTTGACCTCGAAGGTCTGCACCGCCCAGGGGTAGATGCCGCCGATCGCCACCGCGGAGACACCGAGCAGGGCCAGCGAGATGCCCGGCCAGACGAGGTTCCGCATCCAGGCGTTGGAGAACACGATGATCGCGATGGCCACCACGATCGAGATGTACGCCAGGATCTCCTTCGCCGGCAGCAGCGCGTTGACGTCTGCGTAGCCGGCGCCGTACAGCTTGGCGCCCTCGTTGTACTCCAGCAGCATCGCCCGCCGGTCCAGCACGTACGCGATGGCCTTGAGCAGCACGAAGACCGCGACCAGGCTGCTCAGGTGGGCGCGGGCCGCGTTGCTCATCCGGTCCCCGACACCCTGCAGGCGGACCCCGCCGTACAGGTAGTGCACCGCCAGCGCGCCGATCACGGCCAACACCACTGCGGTGAAGGCGACCCCGAGCAGGTAGCGCCAGAACGGCAGTTGGAAGACGTAGAAGCCGAGGTCGACACCGAACTCCGGGTCCTTGATCCCGAAGTCGCCGCCGTTACGGAAGAGCAGCCACTGGTTCCACCGGTTCTGCGCGGAGAGGCCGGCGAACAGCCCGATCACGGCGGCGGCCAGCGAGATCCAGGTGCCCAGGCGCGGGGTGAGCGCCATCCGGTAGCGCTCCAGGGTCGCCTGCTCGACCGAGTGCGGCCGCAACCGCGGGCGCAGCCGGTACGCCAGCCACAGGTTGCCGCCGACGACCACAGCCATGCCGAGGCCGATGACCAGGAAGAGCAGCAGCCGGGTGAGCAGCACACCTGTGAAGACCTCGGTGTAGCGGACCTCCTCGAACCAGAGCCAGTCGGTCCAGGCCTGAACACCCCAGCCCAGCAGGGTGAAGAGCACGAACACCCCGACCAGGACAGCGATGGTGACGCGGCCGCGCCGACTCATCCTCGGTAGGGGGCTGCTGCTACGCATGACCACTGTTGGCTCCGCACGCTCGATGTGATCGGCTCCGACCAGGCACCCAGAGTACGGGGTCTTCCTGAACGTGTCGGGGCACGGTCACACCGGTCAGCAGCGGGTCGGCTGACCCCCCGAACGGAGGGTGTCAAGAGCCGTCAATGCCTCGTCCAACGAGCCCACCCGCAGCAGCGGCAGATCGGGCTGCGGATTGCGGACCGCCTCGGCGCAGTTGTCCGCCGGCACGAGGAAGACCTTCGCCCCGGCGCGCTTCGCGCCGACGAGCTTCTGGGCGATCCCGCCGATCGGGCCGACCGAGCCCTCGTCGTCGATCGTGCCGGTGCCCGCGATGACCTTCCCGCCGGTGAGGTCGGCCGGGGTCAGCTTGTCCACGATGCCCAGGGCGAACATCAGGCCGGCGCTCGGACCGCCGATGTCCTCCAACTCGATGTCGAGCGTGAACGGGTGCGGCTGCTGCTGGTCGATCTCGACGCCGATTCGCGGCCGGCCGTCCTGCTCCCGGCTGGTCACCGTCGCGGTGGCCGGCACACCGTCACGGGTGTAGCCGATGGTCAACGCCGCACCGACCGGCTTGGCCCGGATCAGCTCGGTGACCTTCGCGGCCACCGGCACCGGTTGACCGTCGACCGACGTGACCACGTCGCCGGCCTTGAGCGCACCGGCCGACGGCCCGTCCGCGGCGACGGTCTTGACCACCACCTGCACCGGAAAACCAAGCTCGCGGAGCGCGGCGGTCTCGGCGCTGGTCTGCGACACCTTGAAGTCCTCGGCGTTGCGCTGCTCGACCTGCTCCGTCGACTCACCGGGCGGGTAGACCAGCTCACGCGGCACCACCGCCTCGTCGTCGGAGAACCACCCGGCGATCGCCGACCGGAGTCGCACCGTGGGCTGCACGCCCACCGTGGTCAACCGGAGCTGCCCGGCCGAGGTGGACGTGTCCCGTCCGGAGACCTTGATGACCTCCTTGCCGTCGGCCGTGCCGAGCGTGTTCACCGTCGGGCCCGGGCCGAGCACCACGTACGGGATCGGCACCCGGAGCACCCCGATGCTCAGCAGGGCGGTGAACAGGGCACCGAGCAGGACCGTCAGGCCACGACGTCTCATGCGCCAGAGCGTACCGACCGGTCGGGGCCCGCCTGCCGGATGCGCCACGCGACTTCGCCCTCAGCGCAACGCCAGCGGCGCTACCTGGGGCGTGGCGCGCGTACCGTAGACGTCGTGCCTGATATTCCGTTCGGTTTCGCGCTTCCGGGTGGGCAACCACCAGACCCCAACGATCCCGCGCAGATGCAGCAGTTCATGTCGCAGTTGCAGCACCTGCTGTCCGCACCGGGCAGCGGGCCGGTGAACTGGGACCTGGCCCGTCAGGTGGCGGCCAGCCAGCTCGCGGCCGCCGGCGACCCGGCGGTGTCGATGTACGAGCGCCACGCGGTCGAGGAGGCGCTGCGCCTGGCCGACCTGTGGTTGGAGCCGGCCACGGCGTGGCCGACGGGCATCCAGTCCTCCCTCGCCTGGAACCGCAACGAGTGGATCTTCAAGACGCTCGACGTGTGGCGCAAGCTCTGCGACCCGGTGGCCAGCCGCATGGTCGGCGCGATGGGTGACCTGGTGCCACCGGAGGCGCGCGCCCAGCTCGGCCCGATGCAGTCGATGGTCGCCACCCTCGGCGGGGCGCTCTTCGGCGGCCAGCTCGGTCAGGCCCTCGGCTCGCTCGCCGCGGAGGTGCTCTCCGCCGGCGACATCGGCCTGCCGCTCGGCCCGGCCGGCACGGCCGCGCTGATCCCGGCCAACATCCGGGCGTACGGCGAGGGCCTGGAGCTGCCCGAGGACGAGGTACGCCTCTACGTCGCCCTGCGTGAGGCCGCCCACCAGCGGCTGTTCCAGCACGTCCCGTGGCTGCGTGGGCACGTGCTCAACGCGGTGGAGACGTACGCCTCGGGCATCCGGGTCAACCGGGAGGCGATCGAGGAAGCCATGGGCCGGGTCGACCCGACCGATCCGGAGTCGATGCAGGCCATCGCCCTGGAGGGCATCTTCACCCCGGAGGACACCCCGGCGCAGAAGGCCTCCCTGGCCCGCCTGGAGACCGCGTTGGCCCTGGTGGAGGGCTGGGTGTGCCACGTGGTGGACAGCGCCGCCAGCGACCGTCTGCCGAACGTGGTGCGGCTGGGTGAGGCGTTCCGTCGCCGCCGGGCCGCCGGCGGTCCCGCCGAGCAGACCTTCGCCGCGCTTGTCGGCCTCGAACTGCGCCCACGCCGGCTGCGCGAGGCCGCGGCGCTCTGGGCCGCGCTCACCACGCACCGGGGCATCGAGGGCCGCGACGCGGTCTGGGGTCACCCCGACCTGCTCCCGTCGGACGACGACTTCGCCGACCCGGTCGCCTTCGCGATGAACGACATGGACCTGAGCGAGCTGGACAACTTCGACTTCACCGCCCCCGGCGGGGTCGAGGAGAAGGCTCCCGGCCAGCCCGACGAGACCGACGACGAGGGCGACGCCAAGTCCTGACGCTCCGACCGGGTGCCCGCGCCGTCCGGCGCCGGGCACCCGGACCGGTCAGGCGGGACGGCCCGAGCCGGAGAGCAGGGCGCGGGTGGCCTCCCAGCCCTCGAAGGCCGGGTCCAGGGTCGCGAGGTCGGCGGGGCCGCGCATCCGTCGCCAGCCGGCCGTGACGGCGACGTCCCCCGGTCGGGGCGCACCCGAGCGCGCGTTGGCAGGCGTCGCCGTGTCCAGGTCCAGCGGGGGCAGCCATTCCGGCACGGGCAGCCGTACGGCCACCCCGAGCAGACCCGGGCCGCCGCCCTCGACCGGGGCCACCGCCACCGGCCTGGTGGTGAGCGGGCGCAGCAGCTTGCCGATGGTCAGCGCGGGCAGGTCCGGCACGTCGGCGGCGAGCACGGCCGCCTGGTCGTAGCCGTCCAACGCGGCGAACACCGCGTTCGGTGTCGGCTCGGCCACCTCGTACACGGCGGTTCCCGGCCAGACCAGAGCGTCCGCGAGTGCGCGGTCGGCCGGGGTCACGGCGACTGCGACGTCCACCTCGTTGAGGGTGGCGATCAGGTCGACGACGTCCTCGGCGAGCGCGGCCCGCCAGTCCGCCCGGTCGACGCCGGGCGGCGACCACTGGACCGGCCCGAGCAACGCCACCACCACTCGCCGCGCCATGCCCCGACCCTAGCGCCCCACTCGGGGTCGAGCACCGCGCCCATCCGGCCGTTGCGGCCCGGCGGCGGCCGGAGATCAGGTGGGTACGGGGGCGCAGGAGGCGGCGGCGACGCCTTCGAGGTAGCCGCGGGCGCGTTCCGCCTTGGGGTAGCGACCCACCAACGCCCAGAACCGTGAGTTGTGGCTCGGCACGATGAGGTGCGCCAGCTCGTGCAGCAGCACGTAGTCGATCACCCACTCGGGCATGTCCTGGACCCGGTGGGAGATCCGGATGCTGCGGTCGGCGGGCGTGCAGGAGCCCCACCTGCCGTTCTGGTTGGTGACCCACCGCACGCTTGCGGGCACCGCACGCGCGCCGTACCCGCCGAGGTAGAGGTCGATGAGCCGGGTTGCCCGGGCCAGCAACTCGTCGTCGGAGCGGGCCAGCCGGCCCTCCCGGGCGGCGAGCCGGGCGAGCATCCGGTCGACCCACTCGCTCTCCTCGGCGCGGGAGAACTGGTCCGGAATGAGGACGACGACCCGCTCACCGTCGCGGTACGCGGACACCGTGCGTCGTCGGCGCTGACTGCGCCGTACCTCGACGACCGGCTTGCGCGTCCCCGCCATCACTGGCCCGCGCAGCCTCGGCTACGTGTCACGACAGAAAGCTAATGCGTACTGACCAGGGGTCCGCAAGAGTCAACCGCACGACACGCGCCCAGAAAATGGTGATTGGTCGCCCAGCGTCCTGAAAATTTCTTGACCAGGGCGTCGCCACGCGCCCTCGTCACCCTTCGTGAACACCGGGGCCGGAGCGCTTCGTCTCCAACTTAGGTGATCACCGCTGCGGACGCGCGTGGGGGCACCCGCAGGGGTGGCTGAGAGGGTTTGGTCGGCGTGTCCCCGCCAAACTGACTTATCCGACCTATTTCGCCATGCACACTCTCGACGTCGACTTGCTCACAGTGTCGATGCACAGCTGACATGGAACTGCCCAGACCTGGGTAGGGTCCGCGGACCAGCGGTCACGAAGGTGGCCGCGGAGTGAAACCCAGCGCCGGCGCCCCGTGGGCCCGCCGCCGGGCAACCCGCCGGGACCGTATTGACCGGCGGACGAGACGAGGAGGGGCACCGTGGCCGACCAGGCCCAGAGCTACAACGGTTACTGCGTGAAGTGCAAGGAGAAGCGGGACTTCGAGGGGCACGTCGAGGTCTCGAAGACCGGAATGAACATGGCCAAGGGCAAGTGTCCGGTGTGCGGGACAACAGTGAACCGCATCCTGGGCAAGGCCAAGGTCTGACCCGTTCGGGTGCACGGGGGCGGGGGGGGGGGGGGGGCCCCCCCCCCCCCCCCCCCCCCCCCCCCCCCCCCCACCCCCCCCCCCCCCCCCCCCCCGCCGGATTTGTGGGCCCCCCCCCCCCAGCCCCAGCCGCGCGGG
>NZ_JBIAYR010000017.1:0-58330 GCF_042898105.1 Micromonospora sp. NPDC000663 | reverse complement strand
CCCCCGACACGTCACGACACGAAGGGCCGGACCCCACCAGGGGCCCGGCCCTTCGTCGCGTCCTCAGTCCTCGGCGAGGACGGCCAGGATCTGTTCGCCGTACTTGGCGAGCTTGTTCTCGCCGACCCCGCTGACCCTCGACAGCTCGGCGAGGGTGCCCGGCGCGTCGCTGGCGATCTGCCGGAGCGTGGCGTCGTGAAAGACTACGTACGCGGGGACGCCCTGTTCCTTGGCGGTGGCGGCCCGCCAGGCGCGCAGGCGCTCGAAGACCGGTACGGCGGCCGGGGCCAGTTCGGCGACGACGGTGGCCGAGCCGCGGGGCTTCGACGACCGGCTCGACGCGGGCCTCTCCGGCTCGCGGCGCATCGTGACGGTACGGCGGCGGCCCAGCACGTCGGCGCTTGCTTCGGTCAGGGCGAGGGTGCCGTAGTCGCCCTCCACGGCGAGCAGCCCTTCGGCGAGCAGTTGCCGGACCACGCCCCGCCACTCGGCCTCGCTCAGCTCGGAGCCGATGCCGAAGACGGTCAGCGAGTCGTGGCCGTACTGGCTGATCTTGTCGTTGTGTCTGCCGAGCAGGATGTCGATGCAGTGCCCGGCGCCGAACCGCTGGTTGCGTTCGCGGTCGAGGCGGAAGACTGTGGAGAGCAGCTTCTGGGCGGCGACGGTGCCGTCCCAGGACTCCGGTGGGGTGAGGCAGGTGTCGCAGTTGCCGCAGGCAGCGGTCGTCGTCTCGCCGAAGTATTCGAGCAGTTGGACGCGGCGACAGCGCACCGTCTCGCAGAGGGCGAGCATCGCGTCCAGGTGCGCGGCGAGGTTGCGGCGGTGCGCGAGGTCGCCGTCGGACGTCTCGATCATCTTGCGTTGCTGGACGACGTCCTGGAGCCCGTACGCCAGCCAGGCCGTGGACGGCAGGCCGTCGCGGCCGGCGCGGCCGGTCTCCTGGTAGTAGCCCTCGACGGACTTGGGCAGGTCGAGGTGGGCGACGAAGCGGACGTCGGGCTTGTCGATGCCCATGCCGAAGGCGATGGTGGCCACCATGACCAGGCCGTCCTCGCGCAGGAAGCGTTGCTGGTTGGCGGCGCGGGTGGCCGCGTCCAGACCGGCGTGGTACGGCAGCGCGGCGATGCCGTTGGCGACGAGGAACTCGGCGGTCTTGTCCACCGAGGCGCGGGACAGGCAGTAGACGATGCCGGCGTCGCCTGGGTGCTCGTCGCGGAGCAGGGCCAGCAGTTGCTTGCGCGGCTCCCGCTTGGGCACGATCCGGTACTGGATGTTGGGCCTGTCGAAGCTGGCCACGAAGTGCCGTGCGTCGTCGAGCTTGAGTCGGGTGGCGATCTCGGTGCGGGTGGCGCTTGTCGCGGTGGCGGTCAGGGCGATCCGGGGGACCTGCGGCCAGCGTTCGTGGAGCATCGACAGCGCGAGGTAGTCGGGGCGGAAGTCGTGCCCCCACTGGGACACGCAGTGCGCCTCGTCGATCGCGAACAGGGAGATGCGGCCCCGGTCCAGTAGGGCGAGGGTGGAGCGGACGCCGAGGGCCTCCGGGGCCAGGTAGAGCAGGTCCAGTTCGCTGGCGACGAAGGCGGCCTCGACCCGGCGTCGGGCGTCCAGGGTCTGGGTCGAGTTGAGGAAGCCGGCGCGGACGCCGACCGCGGTGAGCGCGTCGACCTGGTCCTGCATCAGCGCGATGAGCGGGGACACGACGACCGCGACGCCCTCGCGGACGAGGGCCGGGATCTGGTAGCACAGCGACTTGCCGCCACCTGTGGGCATCAGCACCAGCGCGTCGCCGCCGCCGACCACATGGTCGATCACCTCCTGCTGGAAGCCGCGGAAGGCGTCGTACCCGAACACCCGGCGCAGCACCGGCAGCGCGTCAGCGGTCCGCAGGTCGGTGGGGGAGGCCATCCGCGGAGTCTACGAGCCCACCCCGACACCGCACGCCCGGCGCACCCGAGCCGCGTGACCCGTGCCGGCTGCCCGGCTCCCCGCCGGGCGGCGGGATAGAGTCGCTGATTGACCAATCGCGGCCGATGGCGGTCGCGGCGCCACGGGCTTGGGGGTACGTACGGGTGAGCGAGGCGCGCACAGCCGCAGACCGGGTCGACGCCCCGACGGGTGCCGACGGGCAGGCGACGGCCGAGTCGGAGACCACGCTGGTGGTGGTCACGGGGCTCTCCGGCGGCGGCCGCAGCACCGTCGCCCGCGCATTGGAGAACGTCGGCTACTACGTGGTGGACAACCTGCCCCAGGCGTTGATGCTCGACATGGCCGAGTTGGCGTTCAAGGCCGGGGGAGCGGCCCGGCGTACGGCCATGGTGCTGGACGTACGGTCGCGGGCCTTCTCCACGGATCTGGCCGGGGCGATCCGCGAGCTCAAGGAGCGTGGCTTCTCGCCCCGGGTGGTCTTCGTCGACGCCGACGACGAGGTGCTGATCCGGCGGTTCGAGAGTGTGCGCCGGTCGCACCCGTTGCAGGGCGAGGGGCGGCTGGCCGACGGCATCGCCGTGGAACGCGGCCTGCTGGAGGAGGCCCGCGACCAGGCCGACGTGATCATCGACACCAGCCACCTGAACGTCAACCAGCTTCGGCGGCGCATCGAGGAGCTGTTCGGCGGCGAGGACGCCCGCCGGCTGCGGGTGACAGTGCTGTCGTTCGGCTTCAAGTACGGCCTGCCGCCGGACGCCGACTTCGTGCTTGACGCCCGGTTCCTGCCCAACCCGTACTGGGTGCCGGAGCTGCGGGAGCACACCGGGCGGGAGGAGGCGGTGAGCGCGTACGTGCTGGGTCAGGAGGGTGCGGACGCCTTCGTCGCCTCGTACGCCGACCTGGTCAACGCCACCACCACGGGCTTCGAACGGGAGGGCAAGCGGTACCTGACGGTCGCCGTGGGCTGCACCGGCGGCAAGCACCGCAGCGTGGCCATCGCCGAGGAGTTGGCCGGGCGGCTGCGCCAGTCCGGGTTGGCGGCCAACGCGCAGCACCGCGACCTGGGGCGGGAATGACGGCGCGTCGGGTGGTGGCGTTCGGTGGCGGGCACGGGCTGTCCGCGTCGCTGCGGGCGCTTCGCCACTGCGCTCCCGAACTCGACCTGGACATCACCGCGGTGGTCACCGTCGGTGACGACGGCGGGTCAAGCGGTCGGCTGCGCGCCGAGCGGGGTGGTCTGCCCCCGGGCGACCTGCGGCAGGCCCTGGTCGCGCTGGCCGGCGACCACCCGGCCACCCGGCGCAGCGCCGGACTGTTCCAGCACCGCTTCGCCGCCGTACCGGCTGTCGGGACCGACGCGGACGTGGCGGCGGCGGGCGGCCCGGGGTCGCGCGGCGCGGAACCGACGGCGGCGCGCTCCGACGGGCTGGCCGGGCACGCGGTGGGCAACCTGGTGCTCTGCGGCCTCATGGAGCTGCTCGGTGACCCGGTGGCGGCGCTGGAGCACGCCGGAGCGATGCTCGGCGCGGTCGGTCGGGTGCTGCCGATGTCCCGCCAGCCGGTGGGCATCGAGGCCCGGGTCCGCGGGGCGGACCCGGCCGCGCCCGACGAGATGCGCACGGTACGCGGCCAGCACCAGGTGGCGGTCACCACCGGGCGGGTCGAGTCGCTGCGGCTCACCCCGGCGGCCCCGGCGGCCTGCGCGGAGGCCCTCGCGGCGATCGGCGCGGCGGACTGGTTGATCTTCGGGCCGGGCAGTTGGTACACGAGCGTGCTGCCGCACCTGCTGGTGCCACAGCTCGCCGACGCGATCGTGTCCAGCCCGGCCCGGCGGCTGGTCACCCTGAACCTCGCCGCCGAGAAGGAGACCCTCGGGCTCTCCGTCGCCGACCACCTCGCGGCGCTGCGCTGGTATCTTCCCGAGCTCAAGGTGGATCTCGTGCTGGCCGACGCCAAGGCGGTGGGTGACCCCGAACCGGTCGAACGTGCGGCAGAATCGCTTGGTGCCCGCCTGGTCCTCGCCCCCGTCGCCGTCACCGACGGCACTCCCCGCCATGATCCGGCTGCCCTGGGCGCCGCGCTGGTGCCTGTCCTGGGCGCCGATCGTTAGACACGTACGTAATCTCCGGCGACACGCCGGAACAGGTCCGTGAGGGGACGCACAATGGCGATGACGGCTGCGGTCAAGGACGAGCTGAGTCGGGTCGACGTGCCCAAGCCCTGCTGTCGGCGGGCGGAGATGGCTGCGCTGCTGCGCTTCGCCGGTGGGCTGCACATCGTCTCCGGCCGCGTGGTGGTGGAGGCTGAGCTGGACACCGGGGCGGTGGCCCGCCGGCTGCGGCGGGAGATCGCCGAGGTCTACGGCTACCCCAGCGAGATCCACGTGCTGGCCTCCGGCGGCCTGCGCAAGGGCAGCCACTTCATCGTCCGGGTGGTCAAGGACGGCGAGGCCCTCGCCCGCCAGACCGGCCTGCTGGACGTACGCGGACGCCCGGTGCGGGGGCTGCCCCCGCACGTCGTGGCCGCGAACGTGTGCTGCGCGGTGTCCGCGTGGCGGGGCGCGTTCATGGCGCACGGCTCGCTCACCGAGCCCGGCCGCTCCAGCGCACTGGAGATCACCTGCCCGGGGCCGGAGTCGGCGCTGGCGCTCGTCGGCGCGGCCCGGCGCATCGGCATCACCGCGAAGAACCGCGAGGTACGCGGGGTGGACCGGGTGGTGGTCAAGGACGGTGACGCCATCGCGGCGCTGCTCACCCGCATCGGCGCGCACTCCAGCGTGCTGGCGTGGGAGGAGCGGCGGGTGCGCCGCGAGGTGCGGGCCACCGCCAACCGGCTGGCGAACTTCGACGACGCGAACCTGCGCCGTTCCGCCCGGGCGGCGGTGGCCGCCGCCGCGCGGGTGACCCGCGCCCTGGAGATCCTCGCCGACGAGGCGCCCAACCATCTCACCGACGCCGGCCGCCTGCGGTTGGAGCACCGGCAGGCGTCGCTGGAGGAGTTGGGAGCGCTCGCCGAGCCGCCGCTGACCAAGGACGCCATCGCCGGGCGGATCCGCCGACTGCTGGCGCTCGCCGACAAGCGAGCCCGGGACCTGGGCATCCCGGATACCGAAGCAGCCGTCACGCCCGACATGCTCGTGGTCTGATAGGACGGTGAGGCCGCGCGGTGCGCCCGGGACGCGACCCGGCGCAGCGTGGCGTCGCACGCTCGGATAGGGTCGCTGCGTACGGCAAGGGGGCCGACACAGGCACCCCTCGCCGTGCCCACCGCCTCGGGCGGTCAGGTCCTCAGACCGCGGCGGGGTGCCGAGATGAACCGTCAACGGCCGGCTCCAACGGTCGGCGCACATCACTTCGCCGGCCCGTTGTCTGAAGCCGGCGGACCAGAACGCGAGGAGATGGGACCTGTGACCATCCGGGTTGGCATCAACGGCTTCGGCCGGATCGGCCGTAACTTCTTCCGGGCAGTGCTGGCGTCCGACGCCGACATCGAGGTCGTGGCGGTGAACGACCTGACCGACAACGCCACGCTCGCCCACCTGCTCAAGTACGACAGCATCCTGGGTCGCCTCCCGTACGAGGTGAAGGCCACCGCCGACGAGATCACCGTGGGCGGCAAGACCATCAAGGCGTTCGCCGAGAAGGACCCGTCGGCGCTGCCGTGGGGCGAGGTCGGCGCCGACGTCGTCATCGAGTCGACCGGCTTCTTCACCGACGGCACCAAGGCCAAGGCGCACGTCGACGGCGGCGCCAAGAAGGTCATCATCTCCGCTCCGGCGAAGAACGAGGACGTCACGGTCGTCATGGGCGTGAACCACGACCAGTACGACCCGGCGAAGCACACGATCATCTCGAACGCCTCGTGCACCACGAACTGCCTCGCCCCGATGGCGAAGGTTCTGCACGACACGTTCGGCATCCAGCACGGTCTGATGACGACGATCCACGCGTACACCCAGGACCAGAACCTGCAGGACGCGCCGCACAAGGACCTGCGTCGGGCCCGGGCCGCCGCGCTGAACATCGTCCCGACCTCGACCGGTGCGGCCAAGGCCATCGGCCTGGTGCTGCCGGACCTCAAGGGCAAGCTCGACGGGTACGCGCTGCGGGTGCCGATCCCGACCGGCTCGGTCACCGACCTCACCGTCAACGTGGGCCGTGAGACCACCGTGGACGAGGTCAACGCCGCGCTGAAGGCCGCCGCGGACGGCCCGCTCAAGGGCATCCTGGTCTACAACGAGGACCCGATCGTCTCCACCGACATCGTCACCGACCCGGCGTCGTGCATCTTCGACGCGCCGCTGACCAAGGTCGTCGGCAACCAGGTCAAGGTCGTCGGCTGGTACGACAACGAGTGGGGCTACTCCAACCGCCTGGTGGACCTGGTCAAGCTGGTGGGTTCCTCGCTGTGAGCATCCGGACCCTCGACGACCTGCTCGCCGAGGGGGTGTCGGGTCGGCGCGTGCTGGTGCGCGCCGACCTGAACGTCCCGCTCGACAAGCAGACCGGTGACATCACGGATGACGGGCGCATCCGCGCGGTGCTGCCGACGCTCGGCGCGCTTGTCGAGGCCGGCGCGAAGGTGGTCGTCTGCTCGCACCTGGGCCGCCCGAAGGGCACGCCGGACCCGCAGTTCAGCCTCAGTCCGGTCGCGGGGCGGCTCGGTGAGCTGCTCGGCGCGCCCGTGCACTTCGCCGAGGACACCGTTGGTGACTCGGCCCGCTCCACAGTCGCCGGCCTGGCCGACGGCCAGGTCGCCCTGCTGGAGAACCTGCGCTTCAACGCGGGGGAGACCAGCAAGGACGAGGCCGAGCGGGGCGCCTTCGCCGACCAGCTCGCCGCGTTCGGTGACGCGTACGTGGACGACGCGTTCGGCGCCGTTCACCGCAAGCACGCGAGCGTGTACGACGTGCCGGCCCGGTTGCCGCACGTCGCGGGTCGTCTGGTGCTGCGTGAGGTCGAGGTGCTCTCGAAGCTCACCGGCAGCCCGGAGCGGCCGTACGTGGTGGTGCTCGGTGGTTCGAAGGTGTCCGACAAGCTGGCGGTGATCGAGGCGCTGCTGCCGACCGTCGACAGGCTGCTCATCGGCGGCGGGATGTGCTTCACGTTCCTCAAGGCCCAGGGTCTGGAGGTGGGCACCTCGCTGCTGGAGAAGGACATGGTCGAGACCTGCCGCAACCTGCTGGAGCGGTCCGACGGCAAGATCATGCTGCCGGTCGACGTGGTGGCGGCGGACGCGTTCGCCCCGGACGCCGCGCACGACACGGTCCGGGTCGACGGCATCCCGAGTCACCGGCTGGGTCTGGACATCGGCCCGGAGACGGTCGCCGGTTTCGCCGCCGCGCTGTCCCAGGCGAAGACCATCTTCTGGAACGGCCCGATGGGCGTGTTCGAGATGGCCGCGTTCGCGGCCGGCACCCGGGGGGTCGCCGAGGCGATCACCAAGGCCGACGCGTTCAGCGTCGTCGGCGGCGGCGACTCTGCGGCCGCGGTCCGTGCGCTCGGTCTTGACGAGTCGTCCTTCGGGCACATCTCCACGGGTGGCGGCGCCTCCCTGGAATACCTCGAGGGCAAGACCCTCCCCGGCATCGCGGCCCTGGAGAACTGAACATGGCGAGCACGACCCGCCGGCCGTTGATGGCCGGCAACTGGAAGATGAACCTCAACCACCTCGAGGCCAACCTGCTTGTGCAGAAGCTGGCCGCGAGCCTCACCGAGAAGCAGCTCACCGAGGTCGAGACGGTCGTGCTGCCCCCCTTCACCGATCTGCGCACCGTGCAGACGGCTGTGGACGGGGACAAGCTGCTGATCGGCTACGGCGGGCAGGACCTCTCCCCGCACGCCTCCGGCGCGTACACGGGTGACATCTCCGGCGCGATGCTGGCCAAGCTGGGCTGCACGTACGTGGTGGTCGGGCACTCCGAGCGGCGGGCCTACCACCACGAGGACGACGCCCAGGTCAACGCCAAGGTGAAGGCGGCGTTGACGCACAACCTGACCCCGATCCTCTGTGTGGGGGAGGGGCTGGACGTGCGCGAGCAGGGCACCCACGTGGCGCACTGCGCCGACCAGCTCGACGGTGGTCTCGCGGGGCTCACGGCCGAGCAGGTCAAGCAGGTGGTCATCGCGTACGAGCCGGTCTGGGCGATCGGCACCGGCAAGACCGCGACACCGGAGGACGCCCAGGAGGTCTGCGGCGCGGTCCGGCAGCGGTTGGCGGAGCGCTTCGACGCCGAGACCGCCGACGCGGTCCGCGTCCTGTACGGCGGCTCGGTCAAGGCGTCGAACGTCGCCTCGATCATGGCCCAGCCGGACGTGGACGGGGGTCTCGTGGGTGGCGCCAGCCTGGACGCGGAGGAATTCGCGCAGATCTGCCGGTTCCCCGAGCACATCGCCCGCTGATCGCTCGCTATCCTTGACACCGCCCGTCCACCGGCCGGTGCCATCGTGCCCGACCTGTCCGGGCGAGGATCGCTACGAGAGGACTGCCCCCAGCCATGCCGATCTGGTTCGCATACACGTTGATCGTGTTGCTGGTCATCACGAGCGTTCTGCTCACCCTGCTGATCCTGCTGCACCGCGGTAAGGGCGGCGGACTGTCGAGCATGTTCGGCGGTGGTGTCAGCTCCAGCCTCGCCGGCTCCTCGGTGGCGGAGAAGAACCTGGATCGTTACACCGTTCTGGTGGGCGTCGTCTGGTTCGCCGCCATCGTCGGGCTCGGCCTCTGGCTCCGCCTCCAGATGAACAGCGGCGCCTGAGCAGGCTCGTAAAGTCGTACAATCTGCGCGCGGTCCGTCATTCGACGGGCCGCGCGCAGGCTTTTCTCCGCTGCACCGCGTCGCCCGCCGTCCACCCCCGAAGACGGCGGGTCCCCTCCGACGACAGGAGCGAGCAGCCGTGCCTAGTGGCAACGTTATCCGCGGCGCCCGGGTCGGGTCGGCGCCCGTCCGCCCGGACGAGCGACACCAACCCGCACCCCGACAGGACGTCACCTACTGGTGCCGCAACGACCATCGCACCAGCATCCGGATGGCCGCGGACGTCGCGCCGCCGCCGCTGTGGGACTGCCCCCGGTGCGGGCTGCCCGCCGGCCAGGACGAGCAGAACCCGCCCGGCCGGGTCCGCGCCGAGCCGTACAAGAGCCATCTGGCGTACGTGAAGGAGCGGCGCACCGCCGAGGAGGGGGAGGCGCTGTTGAACGAGGCGTTGGCCGCGCTGCGCCGCCGCCGAGGCGAGTAGCGGGTCAGCGCAGGCTGCGCAGCCGGGTGGGCACGTCGGCGGCCGCGGCCCGGTCCAGCAGCCAGCGGGTACGGTCCACGCCGTGCACGCCCGCCGCCGGCAGCTGCACAGGCCCGGCGCCGGCCAGCGCCATGCCCACGGCACGGGCCTTGTCGGCGCCGCCGGCGACCAACCAGACCTCCTCGGCCGTGTTGATCGCGGCGAGGGTGAGGGTGGTCCGCACCGGCGGGGGCTTCGGGCTGCCCCGCACCGCGCTTACCGGACGGGTGTCGTAGTGCACCGGATGCCCGGGGAAGACCGACGCGACGTGGCCGTCCTCGCCGACGCCGAGCATCAGCACGTCGAAGTGCGGCAGCGCGGCGTGCCCCGGCCGGGCGGCGCGCGCCAACTCCTCGGCGTACGCGGCGGCGGCCGCCTCGGGGTCGTTGCCGGCCGGGCCGTCGGACGCCGGCATCGGGTGTACCCGGTCCGGGTTCAGCGGCACCACGTCCAGCAGGGCGGCCCGCGCCTGGGTCTCGTTGCGCTCCGGGTCGCCGGCGGGCAGGAACCGTTCGTCGCCCCACCACACGTCGACGCGGGACCAGTCCACCGCGTCGCGGGCCGGCAGCGTGGCGACAGCCCGGTACACGGCCGCGGCGACCCGGCCGCCGGTCAGGACCACCGACGCCTCACCACGGTCGGCCTGCGCGTCGAGCAGTTTCACAAGCAGCCGGGCCGCCACGGCCTGCGCCAGCAGGTCGGCGTCGGCGTGGACGGCGACACTCGCCTCACTCATGGGTTGTGCCTTCCCGACCGCTGAGCGGTCGCTGTCGCGTCGTCGTGCCCGGACGTACGCCCGGGGAGGAGGTGGTGGGGCGGGATGCCCCGGGACCGGGGCAGAGCGGGGACGGTGCCCGGCCCTGCCCCGGTGCGGCTCAGCTCTCGCCGCTCGTGCCGGCGTGCGCGGTGACCCCGGCCTCGGCGCGCTGTGCGGTGGCCGGGTCCTTCCAGACGTGCACCCGCTGCGGTGGACGCTGCTCCAGGCCGCGCAGCCCGACTGTCGCGCCGAGCGCCTCCGCGTACACCTGGTCGGCGTCGAGGCGGCGCAGTTCCTCGGCCAGTTCGTCGCCGAGCGGGCGACGGACCAGTGGCAGGGTCCGGTCGTCCTGACCGGTCCGGCGGAAGACGGCCAGGCTGTCCTCCCGGGTCAACGTCAGCTGGTCACCGTTGGCGCAGGTCAACTGCACCTCACGCATCCGGGGGAACTCGGTGTCGTCCACCCGGCGGGGGGTGATGCCCAGCCGGCTGGACAGCCAGCCGATCATCAGCGTCGCCGTCGGGTCGCTGGGCGGCGCGACGACTGTCGCCTCGGTGACCTTCGCCTCGGTGGTGTCGAACGCTCCCGCGACGAGGGTCCGCCACGGGGTGATCCGCGTCCACGCCAGGTCGGTGTCACCCGGGGCGTAGTCCCGGGCCCGCTGCCGCAGCGCCTCCTGCGGGTCGGCGGCCTGCGCCGAGTCGGTGATCCGGCGGTCGGCGACCACACCGAGGAAGTCGGTGGCGATCTCCGCCGGCGGTTCGCCGTGCCACCAGGTGACCACCGGCACGTCCGGAACGAGCAGCGGCATCACCACCGACTCGGCGTGCAGGGCCAGCCGCCCGTACATCCGGGTGACCACCGCCTCGCACGGGCCGAGCCGGCCACCTACCACGATCTCCGCGTCGAGCCGGTTGCGGTCCCGCTCGATCTCGGAGCGGACCACCACCACGAGCCGGCACGGGTGGGCGGCGGCGGCGATGGTGGCCGCCGCCTCCGCCTCGCGGACCCGTCGCTCGTCCACCACGACGATGAGGGTGAGCGCCATGCCGCTGGCCACGCCACCGGCGCTGCGCCGCTCGGCGGCGAGCGCCTTGACCACCTCGTTGCCGGTGGTGTCCCACAGCCCGATCATGCTCTTCTCCAAGCGCGGCCCTCGCGGGCCAGCATCTCGTCGGCCGCCCGCGGCCCCCACTCACCGGCGCGGTACGGCTCCGGCGTGGTGCCCTCCCAGGCGTGCTCCAACGGGTCGATCACCTGCCAGCTCTGCTCGACCTCGGCCGCGTCGGGGAACAGGGTGCGGTCGCCGATCAGCACGTCCAGCACCAGACGCTCGTACGCCTCGGGGCTGGACTCGGTGAACGCCTCGCCGTACTGGAAGTCCATCGCGATGTCGCGGACCTCCATCGTGGTGCCCGGCACCTTCGAGCCGAACTTGAGCACCACGCCCTCGTCCGGCTGCACCCGGATGACCAGCTGGTTGTTGCCCAGCGACTCCATGTCGGCGTCGTTGAACGGCAGGTGCGGCGCCTTCTTGAACATGATGGCGACCTCGGTGACACGTCGGGGCAGCCGCTTGCCGGCCCGGATGTAGAACGGCACCTCGGCCCAGCGGCGGTTCTGGATGCCGAGGCGCACCGCCACGTACGTCTCGGTGGTGGAGTCGGCGGGGACGTCCTGCTCCTCCAGGTAGCCGACGGCACGTTCGCCGCCCACCCAGCCGGGCAGGTACTGGCCGCGGACGGTGTCCCGGGCCACGTCCTTCGGCAGGGTGATCGCCTTGAGCACCTTGAGCTTCTCGGCCCGGATCTCGTCGGCGTCGAAGCTTGTCGGCTCCTCCATGGCGACCAGGGCGAGGAGCTGGAGCAGGTGGTTCTGCAACACGTCGCGGGCGGTGCCGACCGTGTCGTAGAACCCGGCGCGGGTGCCGATACCGACGTCCTCGGCCATGGTGATCTGCACCGAGTCGACGTACTTGGAGTTCCACAGTGGCTCGAACAGGTTGTTGGCGAACCGCAGGGCCAGGATGTTCTGGACCGTCTCCTTGCCCAGGTAGTGGTCGATGCGGAAGACGTCCTGCCGGGTGAAGACGTCGTCGACCAGGTCGTTGAGCGCCTTCGCCGACGGCAGGTCGTTGCCGAACGGCTTCTCCACCACCACCCGGCGCCAACCGCCGGACTTCTCGTTGTCGGCCATCCCGGTGCGGGCCAGCTGCTTGAGCACGACGGGGAACGCGGCCGGGGGGATCGAGAAGTAGAACGCGGCGTTGCCGGTGATGCCGTGGGTCTGGCGCAGGTCGTCGAGCGTCTCGGCGAGGGTGTCGAACGCCGCGTCGTCGTCGAACGACCCGCCGACGAACTTGATGTTGCCGGCCAGACGCGCCCACACCTCGTCCCGCCACGGGGTACGGGCGTGCTTGCGGGCCGCCTCGCAGGCGAGGGTCTCGAAGTCGCCGTCACCCCAGTCGCGGCGTGCGAAGCCGAGCACCACGAAACCGGGCGGCAGCAGGCCCCGGTTGGCCAGGTCGTAGACCGCGGGGAGCAGCTTCTTGCGGGCCAGGTCGCCGGTCACCCCGAAGATCACCAGAGCGCACGGCTCCGGGATCCGGGGCAACCGGCGGTCCTGCGGGTCGCGTAGCGGGTTCACGCCTTGGGTCACGTCGTCCATCCTCACGTGCGCAGCTGACCGGCCGCGTCGAGCAGTTGGGCGACGCCGGCCGCCCGGTCGGTCAGGTGCAGTCGCAGCACGGGCCGTTCCCGACCGGCGAGGGCCTGCCGGTCGCCGGCGGCCTGCGCCGCCTGCAACTCACCGAACGTGTACGGCTTGCCCGGCACGTCCAGGTCCTCGGCGACCGCGCCGGTCACCTGGAGGTAGCTGCCGACCTGCGGACCACCCTTGTGGTACTGGCCGGTCGAGTGCAGGAACCGCGGCCCCCACCCGAAGGTGACGGGCCGGCCGGACGCCTCGGCCAGCAACGGACGCAGCCGGGCCGTGTCCGAGTCGGCGAACCGGTCGAGGTACGCCATGACCGCCAGGTAGCCGTCGTCGCCCAGCCCGTCCAGCAGCCACCGCAGCACACCCGCCAGGTCGCCGGGTGCGCCCTGCGGCGCGTACACCTCGATCGCGCCCTCGGTGAACGACGGCGTCTCCGTCGGCAGACCCGAGGCCAGGATCTTGTTGGTGTTCTCCTTGGACTCGGTGACGTTCGGCTGGTTGAACGGGTCGATGCCGAGCACCACACCCGCCACCGCCGTGGCGTACTCCCAGGCCAGGAACTGTGCGCCGAGCGGGCCGTTCACCGCCACGTCCGGGTCGGTGCCGCCACCGGGCACGTCGCCGGGGGCCAGCGCGCCGCCGTAGGTGACGGTCAGCACGTCGGAGCCGGTGGCGCCGGGGCTGTTCGGGGACTCCACCACCACCGGCAGGATGCCCACGCCGGCCTTGCCTGTCGACTCGGCGATCAGCTGCTCGGCCCAGTCGCCCAGCCCGTCGATGCCGGTGCCGTCGGAGATCAGGGCGACCTTGTCCCGGGCCAGGGTGGCGGCGGCGCCCAGCGCGGCGCCCAGCGCCAACGCCGGGTTGTCCCGGTCCCCGGCGAGCGACTCGGCAAGCGCGTCGGCCTGGTCGATCAGCTCGGACACCTCGACGCCGGCAAGGGCCGACGGCACCAGGCCGAACGCGGTGAGCGCCGAGTACCGGCCGCCCACGTTCGGGTCGGCCAGCACGGTGAACGCGCCCATCTCGGTAGCGGTCGTCTCCAGCGGCGAGCCCGGGTCGGTGACGATGACGAAGTGCCGGCCGGCCTCCGCCTCGGTCATCCCGGCGTCCAGGAACGCCTGCCAGTACGCGCGCCGGTGGCTGTCGGTCTCCACCGTCGAGCCGGACTTGCTGGCCACCACCACGACGGTGCGCTCCAGCCGGTCACCGAGGGCCGCGCGGACCTGGCCGGGGTCGGTGGTGTCCAGCACGGTCAGCGGCCGGCCGAGGGTCCTGGTGATCACCTCGGGGGCGAGCGACGAGCCGCCCATGCCGGCGAGCACCACGTGGTCCAGGTCGGCCAGCTCGGTGGTCAGCTCGGCGAGCTGCACCAGCAGCTCCCGGCTGCGCCTGTGGGTGTCCACCCAGCCGAGCCGGATCTTCGCCTCGGCCTCGGCGTCCGGACCCCACAGGCCCGGGTCCTTCGCGGCCAGCTTGCCCGGGACGCCGGCCTTGACCAGCGCGTCCCGGGTCGAGGCGGGTGCGGACCTGTCGATCGCGTCGGCGCCGTGCACGACGAGCCCGGCGGCGGACTCCGCCGGCCCTGCGAGTAGGTCGCTCATGCGCCACCGGCCTTCTCGGCGCCCTTGGCGTTGCCCTCGGCGGCCTTGTTCGGAGAGCCCTTGCCCTTCGCCGCCGCCTCCAGCGACTTGCGGACCCCGTCGAGCAGCTCCTGCCAGCTGACCTCGAACTTCTCCACGCCCTCGCGCTCCAGGGTGACGATCACGTCGTCCATGTCCACCCCGACCGACTCCAGGTCCGCGAAGACCTTCCGGGCCGCGTCGTAGGCGCCGGTCACCGTGTCGCCGCGGGTCTCGCCATGATCGGCGTACGCGTGGATGACCGCCTCCGGCATCGTGTTGACAGTGCCGGGAGCGATCAGCTCCTCCACGTAGATGACGTCGCGGTAGTCCGGGTTCTTCGTCGAGGTCGACGCCCACAGCGGCCGCTGCGGGTGCGCGCCGGCGTCGGCGAGTGCCTTCCAGCGGTCTGAGGAGAACACCTCGGAGTAGCGCTCGTACGCCAGCTGGGCGTTGGCGACTGCGGCCTTACCCTTCAACGCCTTGGCCTCGTCCGAGCCGATCTTCTCAAGCCGCTTGTCGACCTCGGAGTCGACGCGGGAGACGAAGAACGACGCGACCGAGCCGATGGTGGACAGGTCGTGGCCGTTGGCCTTGGCCTGCTCCAGACCGGCGAGGAACGCCTCCATGACCGCCGAGTAGCGGTCCAGACCGAAGATCAGCGTCACGTTGACGCTGATCCCCTCGGCAAGCGTGTCGGTGATCGCCGACAGGCCCTCCTCGGTGGCCGGGATCTTGATGTAGAGGTTGGGCCGGTCGACGAGCCACCACAGCGCCTTGGCCTCGGCCACGGTCTTGTCCGCGTCGTGCGCGCTGCGGGGGTCCACCTCGATCGAGACGCGGCCGTCGACACCGTCGCTGCCGTCGTACGAGGGGCGCATCACGTCGCAGGCCCACCGCACGTCGTACGTGGTCAGCATCCGTACCGCCTCTTCCACGTCCACGTCACGAACGGCGAGGTCGCGCAGCTGCCAGTTGTACTCGTCGGCGTCGCTCAGCGCCTTGGCGAAGATCGTCGGGTTGGTGGTGACCCCGGCCACGTGCTTCTCGCGGCGCAGCTGGTCCAGCCCGCCGGAGCTCAGACGCACCCGGGAGAGATCGTCGAGCCAGACCGCCACACCCGCGGCGGTGAGCTCATTCAGCTTGTCGGTCATGCCGTCCACGCTCCCTCAGTTGCCGGTGGTGAAACCGGTGATGTCGCCCACCCGGGCCAGCGAGGCGTGTGCCGCCGCCACGATCCGGTCGGGGGTGAACCCGAACTGCTCGAAGAGCACGGTGTGCGGGGCGCTCGCTCCGTAGTGCTCCAGGCTCACGCTCTCGCCGAGGTCGCCGACGATCCCGCGCCAGGACATCGCGATGCCCGCCTCCACGCTCACCCTTGCCTTTACCCCGCGCGGGAGCACCGACTCCCGGTACGCCTCGTCCTGCTCGTAGAACCACTCCTGGCAGGGCATCGAGACGACCCGGGTCGGGGTGCCGTCGGCCTCCAGGCGCTCCCGGGCGGTCAGGCAGAGCTGCACCTCGGAGCCGGTACCGACGATGATCACCTGCGGCTTGCCGTTGGACGCCTCGGCCAGCACGTAACCGCCCTTGGCCACGCCGTCCGCGCCACCCAGGACGTCCCGGTCCAGGGTCGGCAGCGGCTGACGGCTCAGCGCCAGCGCGGTGGGCCGGTCGGTGTGCTCCAGCGCCTGCCGCCACGCCCAGGCCGTCTCGTTGGCGTCGGCGGGGCGGACCACGTCCAGGCCCGGGATGGCGCGCAGCGCGGTCAGGTGCTCCACCGGCTGGTGGGTCGGGCCGTCCTCGCCCAGGCCGATCGAGTCGTGCGTCCAGACGTACGTCACCGGAAGCTTCATCAGCGCGGCGAGCCGCACCGACGGGCGCATGTAGTCGCTGAACACCAGGAACGTGCCGCCGTACGGGCGGGTGCCGCCGTGCAGGGCGATGCCGTTGAGGATCGCTCCCATGGCGTGCTCGCGGATGCCGAAGTGCAGCGTGCGGCCGTACTCGTGGCCGGGGAAGTCCTTGGTGGCGTGCGCGGCCGGGATGAACGACGGCTCGCCCTTCATCGTGGTGTTGTTGCTCTCGGCCAGGTCGGCCGAGCCACCCCACAGGTCCGGCAGGACCGGCGCGAGGGCCTCCAGCACCTTGCCGGACGCGGCCCGGGTGGCCACTCCCTTGGCGTCGGCGGGGAAGACCGGCAGCGCGTTGGTCCAGCCGTCGGGAAGCACCCGGCCGGCCATCCGCTCGTAGAGCGCCGTGCGCTCCGGGTTGGCCTTCTTCCAGGCGTCGAACGCGGTGGTCCACTCCTGCTGGGCCTCGGAGCCGCGGCCCATCACCGTGCGGGCGTGGCCGAGCACCTCCTCGTCCACCTCGAAGGTCTGCTCCGGGTCGAAGCCGAGGATCCGCTTGGTGGCCTTCACCTCGTCGGCGCCGAGCGCCGAGCCGTGGATCTTGCCGGTGTTCTGCTTGTTGGGGGCGGGCCAGCCGATGATGGTGCGCAACGCGATGAAGGAGGGACGGTCGGTCTCCGCCTTCGCGGCGAGCAGCGCGCGGTACAGCGCCTCGGCGTCCTCGTGGTAGTCACCCTGGTCGGCGTCGCCGCTGCGCCAGTCCACGGTCTGCACGTGCCAGCCGTACGCCTCGTAGCGGGCCGCCACGTCCTCGCTCTTGGCGATGCGGGTGTCGTCCTCGATCGAGATCTCGTTGTCGTCGTAGATCACCGTGAGGTTGCCCAGCTGCTGGTGCCCGGCGAGCGCACTGGCCTCGTGGCTGATGCCCTCCTCGATGTCGCCGTCGGAGACGATGCACCAGATGTCGTGGTCGAAGATCGACGCGCCCGGCTCGGCCTCCGGGTCGAACAGGCCGCGCTCGCGGCGGGCCGCCATGGCCATGCCCACCGCGTTGCCGAGGCCCTGCCCGAGCGGCCCGGTGGTGGTCTCCACGCCCGGGGTGTGCCCGTGCTCGGGGTGACCCGGAGTGAGCGAGCCCCACTGCCGCAGCGACTTCAGGTCGTCCAGGCTCAGCGGGTACCCGGACAGGAACAGCTGGATGTAGAGCGTCAGGCTGGAGTGCCCGGCGGAGAGCACGAAGCGGTCCCGGCCGGGCCAGTTCGGGTCGGCCGGGTTGTGCCGCATGACCCGGTTGAACAGGAGGTACGCCGCGGGCGCCAGGCTCATCGCGGTACCCGGGTGGCCGTTGCCGGATTTCTCCACGGCATCCATGGCCAGGACGCGGACGGTGTCGACAGCCCGGCGATCGAGGTCGGACCAGTTGAGTTCGGAGTGCTCGGGTCGGTTGGCAGCCACTATGGTTGTGCTCCTCGGCAGATGGGCGGAACCCTCACTGGTGACCCTATCGAGCGTGACTAAACGTCCGCCCGGGGATCTCTGCATGGTCTGCGGTACGGGACAGGGCATCGAGTCGTTCAACCCGGTGGTGTGACGGCCCGCACCGTTGTCGGGTCGGCCGGGCAGCCAAAACGACAACGCGTAGTGTGTGGGTCGGTGTGCGGCCCCCGAACAGGTTGGGCCGACCGATCTCCCCGTGCCGATGCCGGAAGGTGGCAATCCGTGAGCATGATCACCGAGCGCCCCGCGAGCAACCCCGCGGGGCAGCCCTCGGCGCGGACGGCTGACGGTCCGGTGGCGCGGCGGGACGTGCGCGCGATCGTCTCGGCGTACGTGGCGCTCACCAAGCCGCGCATCGTCGAGTTGCTGCTTGTCACCACCGTGCCGGCGATGATGCTCGCCGAGGGTGGTCTGCCGTCGCTGTGGCTGATGGCAGTGGTGCTTGTCGGCGGCTCGCTCGCCGCCGGCGCGGCAAGCGTCCTCAACTGCTACATCGACCGGGACATCGACCAGTTGATGCGCCGGACGAAGCGCCGGCCGCTGCCGGCGCACACGGTGTCACCGCGCAGCGCCCTGATCTTCGGTCTGGTGCTGGCGGCGGTCTCGATCGTGCTGATGGCGGCGTTCACCAACCTGCTCGCCGCCGCGCTCACCCTCGCCGCGATCGTCTACTACGACGTCGTCTACACGCTGTGGCTCAAGCGCTCCACCCCGACGAACACGTTCTGGGGTGGCGCCTGCGGGGCCGCTCCGGTGCTCATCGGCTGGGCGGCGGTGACCGGTTCGCTGGCGCCGGCCGCGTGGGGGCTGTTCGCGGTGGTCTTCTTCTGGCAGATGCCGCACTTCTACCCGCTCGCCATGAAGTACAAGGACGACTACGCGCGGGCCGGGATCCCGATGCTGCCGGTGGTGGCCTCCACCCGCCGGGTGAACGCCGAGATCCTGATCTTCGCCTGGCTCACCGTGCTGACCTCCCTGGCGGTGTGGCCGCTGGGCCTGAGCGCGATCTACGGCGTACCGACGCTTGTGGTGGGCGCCATCTTCATCGTCGAGGCGCACCGGCTGTGCCGTCGCGCGACGCGGGGCGAGGCAGTCAAGCCGATGCGGCTGTTCCACTGGTCGACCACGTACCTGACGATCGTGTTCGTGGCCGTCGCGCTCGACGCGCTGATCTGACGGTTGCCGGCTCGACCCTGAGTCGTTCCGTCGAGTGGATCAATCATCATCATGGATGAGTTGTCCGGGTTTAACGTCACATCGGGGTAACTTTCGCATGAGTCGGATGGGCTCAACCTGCGCCGGCTCGATCCGGGTTTGCCAGGACTTTCCGCACTCACAAGTCGGGAAAAAACCGGACAGAAAATCTGTCTTCTGTCTTAAACCTGTAGGTAATTGGCATCACAAAAGCTTCATGGTTCTCGCCCGGGCGAGTGGAACTCTGCTTAGGCTTCGCGTCATGGCAGATGGTTCCGATACGACGCTGACGGACGAGCAGACCGTCGGTGGGCAGGCTTCGCACGGCCTGGTAGCCGGCCTCAAGGCGTTCGCCGCCGGCCACGGTGGAGCGAAGGCGGTCATCGAGTACGTCGGCAAGCGTGGAGCGCGGATCGTCCTCGTGGGCTCCGACGGTGAGTGGGGCGACCAGTTCGCCGACGACACCGTCACCGCCCGGGAGGCGTGCGCCAAGGCGGGAGTCACCGTCGAGAACGCCTGGGAGCGTGAACTGATGGACCAGATGCGTCCGAGCAACGACCTCTGGCGGTCGATGGCCCGGCGCACGATGGCCCGCTGAGATAGATAGTTGAGTTGACCGACCACCACCAGTCGACCCGGGGGAAACCCCGGGTCGCTCTCGTTACCTGCACCGAGCTGACCGAGCTGGACCCGGACGACAGGCTCGTCCTCGCCCCGCTCGCCGCCCGGGGCGTCACCGTCGAGGCTCCCGTCTGGGACGACCCCGACGTCGACTGGTCCTCGTACGACCTGGTCGTGCTCCGCTCCCCGTGGGACTACGCGCTGCGCCGCGACGAGTTCGTCACGTGGGCGGCCACCGTCCCGGCGCTCGTCAACCCGGCTGACGTGGTCCGCTGGAACACCGACAAGCGGTACCTCGCCGAGCTGACCGCCGCAGGCGTGCCCACCGTGCCGACCTCCTGGGTCGAGCCGGGGGAGAGCTGGCAGCCTCCCGCCGACTCCGGCGAGTACGTGATCAAGCCGGCGGTCAGCGCGGGCAGCCAGGACACCGGCCGGTACGACCTGGCCGACCCGGAGCACCGCGACCTCGCCGTGGCGCACGTACGCCGGCTGTCCGCCGCCGGTCGGACGACAATGGTCCAGCCGTACCTGAACGCCGTCGACACCGAGGGCGAGACGGCGCTGCTCTTCCTGGCGGGCCCGGGCGGGCTCGCGTTCAGTCACGCCATCCGTAAGGGGCCGATGCTGACCGGCCCGGACCTCGGCCCGGACGGGCTCTACAAGGCCGAGGAGATCAGCGCCCGCACCGCGCGGCCGGACCAGTTGGCGGTCGCCGAACGCACCCTCGCCACGGTTCCCGGCGGCACGCGGCAGCTGCTCTACGCCCGGGTCGACCTGATCCCCGGCCCGGACGGCGACCCGGTCCTTGTCGAGCTGGAGCTGACCGAGCCGTCGCTGTTCATCGGGTACGCCGACGGCGCCCCCGACCGCCTCGCGGAGGCGATCACCACCCACCTGGCCCGCCGCGCCTGACCGCCGGGCACCACCGTGCCACGCGCCACCGCGCGCCGCCAAGATCCGCGCAACTTCGGTGAACGTGGTGCCTCAAGGCCCCGGGACACAGCACTTTCCCCAAAGTTGCCCAGATCTTGGGCCCGGGAGGTGGCGCGCGGGGCGGGGACTCGCGGTCAGGCGGTGACCGGGACCGGATCGGCGGAATCGGCCCGGGCGGCCTCGGCGGGTGCCGGGGCGACCGGGCGCCGCTCGCGGGTCGACCACTGCACGGACAGGGTGGCGAGCAGCACGATGCAGGAGCCGAGCATGTGCGCGCCGACCAGGAGCGCGGGCACGTGGGTGAAGTACTGGACGAAGCCGATGACGCCCTGGCTCAGCTCGACGGCGACCAGGACGATCGCGGCGCGGGTGGCCCGCCGCGCGCCCACCGCCCGGAACGCGAAGATCAACGCCACCGAGAGCCCGATCAGCAGGAACACCGCGTCGGCGTGCACCTGCGAGATCGATTCCGGGTCGAGCCCGTTGCGGGCGGCGCCCTGGTCGCCGGCGTGCGGGCCGCTGCCGGTGACCCAGGTGCCGATCACCAGCACCGCGACGCTGACGCCCGTGGTGATCCTGGTCAGCGTGCGCAGCGGCGTGGGCACCACGGCGACCGTGGGCCCGTCCGGCTCGCCGATCCGCCGCCACAGGGCGTACGCGGCGGCGATCACCGCCATGGAGGCGAGGAAGTGCAGCCCGACCACCCATGGGTTGAGATTGGTGAGCACGGTGATGCCACCGAGCACCGCCTGGGCGGGGATGCCCAGGAAGACGGCGACGGCAAGCGCGAGGAGGCCGGGTCGGCGCGGCCGGTGGGCCAGTACGGCCAGCACTGTGGCAAGCGCGATGAGGCCCACCGCGAACGTCAGCATCCGGTTGCCGAACTCGATCATCCCGTAGATGCCCATCTCGGGTGTGGTGACGTACGAATCGTCGGTGCACCGCGGCCAGGTGGGGCAGCCGAGGCCGGAGGCGGTCAACCGGACGGCCCCGCCGGTCACGACGATGCCCACGTTCGCGATGATCGAGGCGAGCGCGAGGCGGCTCAGCAGGGTGCCGGAGACCGGACGGACGATTCGGTTCACGGCGCAAATCCTACGCACCGTAGTGATCGAGGTTCGTCCGACTCCGCCGGGTCGGTGGTTCGGATCACCGGGACCCAGGTTTGCGACAGTCCGGGTAATTACGTAACGTTGGCGTTGTGAAAAACGCGGCGGCGCTCTCCGGGCAGCGGTCGGCGGCCGACCCGGCCGCCGGTGCTTCCGCGTGCGCGCCCGTCGTGACCACACCGGCAGGCCTCTCCGGTGCCGCCGCGGCCGAGGTCTCCACCCGGGACCGGGTCACCCAGCTGCTGCTGGAGCGGGGGGCCACCACCGCCGCGCAGCTCGGTCAGGCGCTCGGTCTGAGCCCGGCGGCGATCCGCCGGCACCTCGACGCGATGCTCGCCGACGGTGACGTCTTCGCCCGGGAGCAGACCGTGCAGGGCAGTCGTGGTCGGGGCCGCCCGGCGAAGGTGTTCCTGCTGACCGAGGCCGCCCGGGTCCGCTGTGGCACCCATCACTACGACAACATGGCCACCGCGGCGCTGCGCTGGATCGCCCGCAGCGGTGGTTCGGACGCCGTCGAGGCGTTCGCCACCGAGCAGGTGTCCGCCCTGGAGTCGCGTTGCCGGGCCGCCATGGAGGACGCCGGCGACGACCCTCTCGCGCGGGCTGAGGCACTCGCCGGAGCGCTCACCGCCGAGGGATACGCTGCCAACGCGACCACGATCGCCTCCGGCGGCCAGCTCTGCCAGCACCACTGCCCGGTGGCGCACGTGGCCGCCGAGTTTCCCCAGCTGTGCGAGGCCGAGACCGCGGTGATCTCCCGTCTGGTCGGCACCCACGTGCAGCGCCTGGCCACCATCGCGCACGGCGACGGGGTGTGCACCACGCACATTCCGACCCAGCCGACCCGCGCCCAATCCGGTAAGCCCGTCACCACTGTGAGGACAGATAGATGACCGAGCAGATCGTCCAGCCCCTGACCCAGGAAGAGCAGCTCGCGGCGCTGGGTCGCTACGAGTACGGCTGGTCCGACCCGGACACCGCCGGGGCGGTCGCCCAGCGCGGTATCAACGAGGCGGTGGTGCGGGACATCTCGGCCAAGAAGAACGAGCCGGCCTGGATGCTCGACCTGCGCCTGAAGGGGCTGCGGCTGTTCGGCCGTAAGCCGATGCCGGCCTGGGGCGCGGACCTCACCGGGATCGACTTCGACAACATCAAGTACTTCGTGCGGTCCACCGAGAAGCAGGCCACCAGCTGGGAGGACCTGCCCGAGGACATCAAGAACACCTACGACCGGCTGGGCATCCCGGAGGCGGAGAAGCAGCGCCTGGTCGCCGGTGTCGCGGCGCAGTACGAGTCGGAGGTCGTCTACCACAAGATCCGTGAGGACCTTGAGGAGCAGGGCGTCGTCTTCCTGGACACCGACACGGCGCTGCGCGAGCACGAGGACATCTTCAAGGAGTACTTCGGCACGGTGATCCCGGTCGGCGACAACAAGTTCGCCGCACTGAACACCTCCGTGTGGTCCGGTGGCTCGTTCATCTACGTGCCGAAGGGTGTGCACGTGGAGATTCCGCTGCAGGCCTACTTCCGGATCAACACGGAGAACATGGGCCAGTTCGAGCGGACGCTGATCATCGTCGACGAGGGTGCGTACGTGCACTACGTCGAGGGCTGCACCGCGCCGCTGTACTCCTCCGACTCGCTGCACAGCGCGGTCGTGGAGATCATCGTGAAGAAGAACGCGCGCTGCCGGTACACGACCATCCAGAACTGGTCGAACAACGTCTACAACCTGGTGACCAAGCGCGCCGTCTGCCACGAGGGCGCGACCATGGAGTGGGTCGACGGCAACATCGGCTCCAAGGTCACCATGAAGTACCCGGCTGTCTACATGACGGGCGAGCACGCCAAGGGCGAGGTGCTCTCGGTGGCGATGGCCGGCGAGGGCCAGCACCAGGACGCGGGCGCCAAGATGGTGCACGCCGCGCCGCACACCTCCTCGACGATCGTGTCGAAGTCGATCGCCCGGGGCGGCGGCCGCACCTCGTACCGGGGCCTGGTGCAGGTGCTGGAGGGCTCGCACCACAGCCGCAGCACCGTCAAGTGCGACGCGCTGCTTGTCGACACCATCTCCCGCTCGGACACCTACCCGTACGTCGACATCCGCGAGGACGACGTGGCGATGGGGCACGAGGCGACCGTTTCCAAGATCAGCGACGACCAGCTCTTCTACCTGATGAGCCGCGGCCTGAGCGAGGACGAGGCGATGGCCATGATCGTGCGTGGCTTCATCGAGCCGATCGCCAAGGAACTTCCCATGGAGTACGCCCTGGAGCTGAACCGGCTGATCGAGCTCCAGATGGAGGGCGCGGTCGGCTGACGCCGTCCGCTCCCGTCCGCCGACCTGACACCGTCGTCGCAGCAGAGAACAGACCAAGGAAGAAATGACTACCCAGGCTTCCGCGCCGCCGCCCAGCACCAAGTCGCAGGCGCTGCGCTCGTTCGACGTCGCCGACTTCCCGGCCCTCACCGGCCTGGAGGAGGAGTGGCGTTTCACCCCGCTCAAGCGCCTCCGCGGCCTGGTCGGCGACGGGCCGGCGTCGTCGGACGAGGCGTCGGCCGCGTCCGGCGCCGTCCGGCACGAGTACGGCGACCTGCCCGAGGGCGTGGCCGTCGGACGGGTCGGCCGTGACGACAAGCGGATCGGCAGCGTGCTCACGCCCGTCGACCGGGTCAGCGCGCTGGCGTACGGCGCGGCCACCGACGCCCTGCTGGTGCGTGTCGACCCCGACGCGGTGCTCGGCGCTCCGGTGCGCCTGCGCGTGGTCGGCGACGGCGCCGGGCAGCCGGCGTTCGGTCACACCTTCGTCGAGGTGGGCCGCTTCGCCGAGGTGACACTGGTGCTGGAGCACGTCGGGTCGGCGACCCTTGCCGACAACGTCGAGGTCACGGTGGCCGACGGCGCGAAGCTGACCCTGGTCACGGTGGCCGACTGGGCCGACGACGCGGTCCAGGCGCAGCACCTCAAGATCAAGCTGGGTCGGGACGCCAAGGTCATCCACATCCAGGTCACCCTCGGCGGTGACCTGGTCCGGCAGTTCACCTCGGTGGAGTACACCGGCCGGGGCGGCGAGGCGGAGCTGTACGGCGTCTACTTCGCCGACTCCGGCCAGCACCTGGAGCACCGGCAGCTGGTCGACCACAACGTGCCGGACTGCCGCAGCTACGTCGGCTACCGGGGCGCTCTGCAGGGCGACGACGCGCACACAGTCTGGGTGGGCGACGTGCTGATCCAGGCCGAGGCGACAGGCACCGACACGTACGAGATCAACCGGAACCTGCTGCTCAGCGACGGCGCGCGTGCGGACTCCGTACCCAATCTGGAGATCGAGACCGGCGAGATCGCTGGCGCCGGCCACGCCAGCGCGACCGGCCGCTTCGACGACGAGCAGCTGTTCTACCTGATGGCCCGGGGCATCCCGGAGGGTGAGGCCCGGCGCCTGGTGGTCCGGGGCTTCTTCGCCGAGCTGATCAACAAGATCCCGGTGGTGGAGCTGCGCGAGCGCCTGGGCGACGCGATCGAGGCTCGGCTCGCCAAGGCCGGCGCCTGATGATCCGGATCTGCTCCACCGAGGACGTGCCGAAGGGCACCGCCATCAGCGCGGACGTCGACGGCACTCCGATCGCCCTGGTGCACGCCGAGGACGGCAACTTCTACGCCGCGTACGACGAGTGCTCGCACGCCGCGGTCGCCCTCTCCGAGGGTGAGGTCGACGGCTGCACGCTCGAGTGCTGGTTGCACGGCTCGCGCTTCGACCTGCGCACCGGCGAGCCGACCGGCCTGCCCGCCACCGAACCCGTACCCGTCTACCCCGTCGACGTCCGCGACGGCGACATCTACCTCAGCCTGACGCCGAGTAATGGAGTGACCCGATAATGAGCACCCTGGAGATCCGCGACCTGAAGGTGTCGGTCAAGCTGCCCGAGGGTGAGCTCAAGCCGATCCTGGCCGGTGTCGACCTGACCGTGAGGTCCGGTGAGACCCACGCGATCATGGGCCCGAACGGCTCCGGCAAGTCCACCCTGGCGTACTCGATCGCCGGCCACCCCAAGTACGAGATCACCGGCGGCACGGTCACCCTCGACGGCGAGGACGTGCTGGCCATGACCGTCGACGAGCGCGCCCGCGCCGGCCTCTTCCTGGCCATGCAGTACCCGGTCGAGGTGCCCGGCGTCTCGGTGGCGAACTTCCTGCGCACCGCGAAGACCGCCATCGACGGTGAGGCCCCGAAGCTGCGTACCTGGGGTGGCGAGCTGCGCGGTGCCATGGAGCGCCTCCAGATGGACCCGGCGTTCGCCCAGCGCAACGTCAACGAGGGCTTCTCCGGTGGTGAGAAGAAGCGGCACGAGATCGTCCAGCTGGAGCTTCTCAAGCCGAAGATCGCGGTCCTCGACGAGACCGACTCCGGCCTCGACGTGGACGCGCTGCGCGTGGTCAGCGAGGGCGTCAACCGGGTCCGCGACACCGGCGACACGGGCGTGCTGCTGATCACCCACTACACGCGGATCCTGCGCTACATCAAGCCGGACTTCGTGCACGTCTTCGTGGCCGGCCGGATCGTCGAGCAGGGCGGCCCGGAGCTGGCCGACAAGCTCGAGGCCGAGGGCTACGAGCGGTACGCCGCCGGGGCCGGCACGGCCAGGGCCTGACCGAGAGAGACGCTGCCGAGATGACCAGCATCGCGATCCCTGAGGGGATGCCGCAGTACCACGACGTGCCGCGTTTCGACGTGGCCCGGGTGCGCGCCGATTTCCCGATCCTCGATCGGGAGATCAACGGGCACCCGCTGGTCTACCTCGACAGCGCCAACACCTCCCACAAGCCGCGCCAGGTGCTCGACGTGCTCGCCGAGCACTACGCGCTGCACAACGCGAACGTGTCGCGCTCGGTGCACACCCTGGGCACCGAGGCCACCGAGGCGTACGAGGGGGCGCGGGCGAAGGTCGCCGCGTTCATCAACGCGCCGAGTGTGGACGAGGTGGTGTTCACGAAGAACTCCACCGAGGCGATCAACGTGGTGGCGTACGCCTTCTCCAACGCCTCGCTGCGCCCCGACGGTGACCCCCGGTTCCGGCTCGGCCCCGGCGACGAGGTGGTGATCTCCGAGATGGAGCACCACTCGAACATCGTCCCGTGGCAGCTGCTGTGCGAGCGCACCGGCGCGACCCTGCGCTGGTTCCCCGTCACCGACCAGGGTCGGCTCGACGAGTCGGGCCTGGACGACCTGGTCACCGAACGGACGAAGATCGTCTCGCTGGTGCACATGTCGAACATCCTCGGCACGGTGAACGCGACCTCCCGGATCACCGCGCGGGTCCGCGAGGTGGGCGCGCTGCTGCTGCTGGACTGCTCGCAGTCGGTGCCGCACCTGCCCATCGACGTGGTCGACCTGGACGCCGACTACATCGTGTTCACCGGGCACAAGATGTGCGGCCCGACCGGCATCGGCGTGCTCTGGGGCCGGGGTGAGCTGCTCGCGGCCATGCCGCCGGTGTTCGGTGGCGGTTCGATGATCGAGACGGTCACCATGGCCGGGTCGACGTTCGCGGCACCGCCGGCCCGGTTCGAGGCGGGCACCCCGCCGATCGCCGAGGCGGTAGCGCTCGGCGCTGCGGTGGACTACCTCACCGGGATCGGCATGCCGTCGATCCAGTGGCACGAGAAGGAGCTGACGGCGTACGCGCTCGACGCTCTCGGCTCGGTGCCCGACCTGCGGATCTTCGGCCCGACAGTGCCGGTGGGTCGGGGCGGCACCATCTCGTTCGCGCTGGGTGACGTCCATCCGCACGACGTGGGTCAGGTGCTCGACTCGCTCGGCGTGCAGGTGCGGGTGGGTCACCACTGTGCCAAGCCGGTGTGCAGCCGGTTCGGCGTCCCGGCCATGACCCGGGCCTCGTTCTATCTCTACACCACCACCGAGGAGATCGACGCTCTGGTGGCCGGTCTGGAGCAGGTGCGGAAGGTGTTCGACTGATGGTGCAGCTCGACCAGCTCTACCAGGAGATCATCCTGGATCACTACAAGCATCCGCACGGGCGTGGCCTGCGCGACGCCGACGACCCGGGCGACCAGGTCGCCGAAGCGCACCACGTCAACCCGACCTGCGGTGACGAGGTCACCGTCCGGGTGGCCACCGACGGCGCGGTGCTGCACGACATCTCGTACGACGGGATGGGCTGTTCGATCAGCCAGGCCTCGGCGAGTGTCCTGCACGAGTTGCTGCGCGGCCGGGGCGCCGGGGAAGCATTCGAGGTGCACGAGGCGTTCGTGGAGTTGATGTCCGGACGTGGCCAGGTCACGCCGGACGAGGACGTACTCGGTGACGGGGTTGCTTTCGCGGGTGTCGCCCGCTACCCCGCCCGGGTCAAGTGCGCGCTGCTGCCGTGGATGGCGTTCAAGGACGCGGCGGCACGCGCCGGTGTGGGCGTGAGCCCGGAGGTGAAGGCATGAGCAGCGAGAACACCGCTACCGCGGCGACGCCGGAGGCCGGTGACGCCACCGCGGCGCCGCAGACCGACGCCGTGACGACCGACAGTGCCGCGACGGCGGGTGCCGGCGATGCCGCCACCCCGACGGCGGGCGTCAGCAAGGCCATGATCGCCGACATCGAGGAGGCGATGAAGGACGTCGTCGACCCGGAGCTCGGCATCAACGTGGTCGACCTCGGCCTGGTGTACGGCGTGCACGTCGACGACGAGAACATCGCCACCCTGGACATGACGCTCACCTCGGCGGCCTGCCCGCTGACCGACGTCATCGAGGACCAGGCCCGGCAGGCGCTGACCACCGGCCCCGGCGGCGGTCTGGTCAACGACATCCGGATCAACTGGGTGTGGCTGCCGCCGTGGGGCCCGGACAAGATCACTGACGAGGGTCGGGACCAGCTCCGTTCCCTCGGCTTCAACGTCTGAGTCGACCCCGGTCGGCTCTGCCCGTCGAGCGCGACACCCGGTGGGGTGCCGCGCTCGACGCGTTCCACCCCTGACAACGGCGCGCCCGGTGGGAAATGTGGTGGCGGAGGCACGGCTGCGGGGCGCAGGATGCGGCGGTGACTGAGGCGTACCCGATGCAGGTCCCTGTCCGTGCGGCGACTGCCGTGCGTCGACAGCGGCCGGTCCACGGGCGGGCCTCGATCCGGCTTCGACGGCAGTGAGCGGGGCGTTCCTGGCCGGCCTGGTGGCCGGCTACGGCGTCGCCATCCCGGTCGGCGCGATCGCCATCCTGATCCTGGGGCTCAGTGCCCGTACCTCGTTCCGGGTCGGGGCCGCGGCGGCGCTCGCCGTGGCGACCGCCGACGGGCTCTACGCGGCCGTCGCCACGCTCGGCGGCGCCGGTCTGGCCGGGCTCATCGCGCCGGTCGCCGGTCCGCTGCGGGTCCTCGCGGCAGTGGTGCTGCTGGGGCTCGCCGCGCACGGTCTCTGGCGCACCTGGTCGACCCACCGTTCCGGGCGACCGCAGGCGGCGCGCGCCGGCGCCGGCCTGGGCACCCCAGGGCGTGCCTACGCGGCGCTGCTCGGGTTGACACTGCTGAACCCGACGACGGTGCTCTACTTCACCGCCCTGGTGCTCGGCCGTCGGGACTCGACCGACGCGGGCGCCGTCCCAGCGGCGCTGTTCGTGGCGGGTGTGTTCCTGGCGTCGGCGAGCTGGCAGCTGCTCGTCGCCGGCGGCGGTTCGGTGGTCGGTCGGGCGTTGACCGGGCCGCGCGGCCGGCTGGTCACCGGCCTGGTCTCCAGCGCGCTCATCGCCGCGCTGGCGGTGGCGGCGCTGCTGCCGGGTTGAGCGGTAGCGGCCCGGCCGCCCGAGAGGGCACGCGGTGCCGTACGGTCGGGCGGTGACCAGTCGACCCGCAGCCGGGGGAGGCCGGTGGGTCGAGGTCGACCCGGCCCGCGTCGGCCGCTGGGTCGAGGGCTTCGCCGACCGGCACGGCCCGCACACCACCACCGCCCGGGAGTACGGCCTGCTTCTCACCGCGGCCGACGGGACAACCGCCGAGTTGTACGCCCCGCCGGGAGCACCGGCCGGCGTCGACGTGCCCGGGTTCGTGGCGTCCGCCGTCGCGCCCCGCCGGATCGGTCTGCTGTTGGCCCGCAAGGGCGCGGTGGCGATCGGTGTGGCCGACGGCCCCGACCTCGTCGTCTCCAAGGTCGACACCCGGTACGTGCAGGGGCGCACGGCGGCGGGGGGCTGGTCGCAGCACCGGTTCGCCAGGCGGCGCGACAACCAGGCCAAGGCGGCGCTCGGCGATGCGGCGGACCTGGCCGTACGGCTGCTGTTGCCGCAGGCCGCGAGGCTCACCGCTGTGGTGTGCGGCGGTGACCGGCGGGCGGTGGACACGGTGCTGGCCGACCGGCGACTGTCCCCGCTCGTGCCGCTGCGGGCCGAGCGGCTGCTCGACGTGCCGGAGCCCCGCCACGCGGTGCTGGTGTCGGCGGTCGACGCGGCCCGGGCGGTACGGATCCGGCTGCGCGACCCCGCACCCGACTGACCTGGAGTCTGGAGGTATCAGGTCTCGCAACTGCCCTGACCGGTGCGTGGCGGGGCCGGTGGGGCCCCGCCACGACGCGGGATGAGGTCAGAGCTGGTTTGTCGCGAAGGTGTCGCAGGTCTTCGGGTCGCCGCGGTCGTAGCCCTGGGTGAACCAGCGCTTGCGCTGCTCGGACGTGCCGTGGGTGAACTGGTCGGGGTTGACCCGCCCGCCGGAGCGCTCCTGGATGCTGTCGTCACCGATCGCCTCGGCGGCGTCGACGGCCTGGTTGATGTCGGCCTCGGTGATCGACGTGAAGAGTGGCTGCTGTCCGGTCTTGTCCTTGCTCTCGGTGGCGTGCTTGGCCCAGGCGCCGGCGTAGCAGTCGGCCTGCAACTCCAACCGTACGGAGGCGGAGCGGGGGCCGCTCTGGTCTCCCTGGCCGGCCTTGGCGTTGGTGCCGAGCAGGTTCTGGATGTGGTGGCCGTACTCGTGGGCGAGCACGTACGGCTGGGCGAACTCGCCCTTGGCGCCGAAGCGGGAGGCCAGCTCGTCGTAGAAGCTCAGGTCGATGTACACCTTGCGGTCGGCCGGGCAGTAGAACGGCCCGACGCCGGAGTCGGCCTGACCGCAGCCGGTGTTCACGGCGGCCTGGAAGAAGTTCGTGGTGGTGGGCTCGTACGTGCCGTTGCCCAACTCCGGGTACGCCTTCTGCCAGTAGGCCTGGATGCTGTTGACGTAGAGCAGGTTGCGGCAGCGCGGGTCGTCGAGACGGTCGGCGTTGGCGGTGGAGCACACCTGATCCAGGTCGCTGCCGCCGGCCTGGCCGCCCTCGTCGCCGTTGGTCATGGCGTTGAGACCGAACCCGCCGCCGAGCAGGGCGACGAGCACGGCCACCACGATGCCGATGATGCCGCCCCGGCCGCCGCCTCCCGGGATGGGGATGCCGATGCCGCCACCCGACCCGCCGCCGCCCCGGCCCAGGTCGTTGGCCTGGGAGGTGTCGAGCTCGGCCCGCTCGTTGAGTTCCATACTGACCCCGATCGCCGTATGCCGGTGAATGTCGTCTCTGTATCGGTTCGTCATAAAGGTGCCGGACGGGGTCCGGACAGGCGTTCCGGTACCCGATGATCTTGATCGGTAATCCGGGCGGCCCGACTCGGGGCGCCCGGTACACTTGTCCCCGTGCCGCGCTGCGAAGGCTGAACCGCCCCGCGCCGACGGGCCCACCGCCCGCCGGCGCTTTCGCGTGCCCTGAGTCAGCCTTCCAGACCCCGAGAGCGAGTCCCACGAGATGATCACTGCCACCGGCCTGGAGCTGCGTGCCGGCTCCCGGATCCTGCTGTCCGACACCACCCTGCGCGTGCAGCCAGGTGACCGGATCGGCCTGGTCGGTCGCAACGGCGCCGGCAAGACCACCACCCTGAAGGTGCTCGCCGGCGAGGGGCAGCCGTACGGCGGCCAGATCGACCAGCGCAGCGCCATCGGCTACCTCCCGCAGGACCCGCGCACCGGCGACCTGGAGGTGACCGGCCGCGACCGGGTCCTCTCCGCCCGCGGCCTGGACGTGCTGATGTCCCAGATGAAGGAGATCGAGGCCCAGCTCGCCGAGGACGCCAACGAGAAGCTGGTCCGCCGCTACGGCGCGCTGGAGGACCAGTTCGCCGCCCTGGGCGGGTACGCGGCCGAGGCCGAGGCCGCCCGGATCTGCGCCAACCTGGGCCTGCCGGACCGGGCGCTCGCGCAGACCATCGGCACCCTCTCCGGTGGTCAGCGCCGGCGCATCGAGCTGGCCCGGATCCTGTTCCGTGACGCGGGTGAGAACGGCGGCGGCATCCTTCTGCTCGACGAGCCGACGAACCACCTGGACGCCGACTCGATCACCTGGCTGCGGGGCTTCCTCGCCAACCACAAGGGCGGCCTGATCGTGATCTCCCACGACGGCGCGCTGCTGGAGTCGGTGGTCAACAAGGTCTGGTTCCTCGACGCCACCCGGTCCGTGATCGACGTCTACAACCTGGGCTGGAAGGCGTACCTGGAGGCCCGCGAGACCGACGAGCGGCGTCGCCGCCGGGAGCGGGCCAACGCGGAGAAGAAGGCCGGCGCGCTGATGGCGCAGGCCGACAAGATGCGGGCCAAGGCCACCAAGACCGTCGCCGCGCAGAACATGGCCCGCCGGGCCGAGAAGCTGATCTCCGGCCTCGAGGAGGTACGGGTCGCCGACCGGGTCGCCAAGGTGCGTTTCCCCAGCCCCGCGCCGTGCGGCAAGACCCCGCTCACGGCGACCGGCCTGTCCAAGTCGTACGGCTCGCTGGAGATCTTCACCGACGTCAACGTGGCGGTGGACAGGGGTTCCCGGGTGGCCATCCTCGGGCTCAACGGCGCCGGCAAGACGACACTGCTGCGGATGCTCGGTGGGCTGCTCACCCCGGACACCGGTGAGGTGCACGCGGGGCACGGGCTGCGGTTGGGCTACTACGCCCAGGAGCACGAGACGCTGGACGTGGAGCGGACGGTGCTGGAGAACATGCGGGCCGCCGCCGTCGAGCAGTCCGACACCGACCTGCGCAAGATCCTCGGCGCGTTCCTCTTCTCCGGCGACGACGTGAACAAGCCGGCCGGGGTGCTCTCCGGTGGCGAGAAGACCCGGCTGGCCCTGTCCACCCTTGTTTGTTCCGGTGCCAACGTGCTGCTGCTCGACGAGCCGACGAACAACCTCGACCCGGTCAGCCGCGAGCAGGTGCTGGACGCCATCGCCAACTACCCGGGCGCCATCGTGCTCGTCACGCACGACCCGGGCGCCGTGCTGGCCCTCAAGCCGGACCGCGCGATCCTGCTTCCCGACGGCGACGAGGACGCCTGGAGCGACGACCTGCTCGAGCTGGTCGAGTTGGCCTGACCGCCCCCGGCCCGGTCAGCCGAGCAGGTCGACCAGTTCGCCGAGCACGCCGGAACCGGCCAGGATCACCACACCGATGCCGATGAAGATCGCCGGTACCAGCCAGTGGCCGGCGCGCTCGACCAGCCGGACCACGCGGGGGTGCCCGCCGAGCCAGGCGCCGGCGGCGCACCACAGCGCGATGAGCAGCACGAACATCAGTAGGAAGATCGCGCTGTCGGCCGGCCCGAGCGCCCGGAACACAGGTACGTAGACGGCCACGTTGTCGGCGCCGTTGGCGATGGTCACCCCTGCCACCCCGAGGGTGGACGCCACCACCGCCGGCGTCTCGTCGTCGTCGCGGCGCGCCAGGGCACGGACTCCCAGGGCGATCGGCAGCAGACCGAGCAGCCCGGTCCACGGCTCGGGCACCACCAGCAGGCCTGCCGCGACGACCGCGCTGGCCAGCGCCAGCGCGCCGATCCCCAGGTACTGACCTGTGACGATCTGCCAGGGGCGGGGTCGGCCGCCGGTGCGGGCCGCGACGAAGAAGAGCGTCAGGATGACGATGTCGTCGATGTCGGTGGCGGCGAACACGACAGCCGCTCCGGCCGCGGTGCCCAGGAGGTCGATCATGACCGAAGGGTACGGCCGTCGACGGGTGTCGCCGCGCGGCGATGGTACGCCCAGCCGGCGCGGCGGGACGGATCGCCAGGATCACTCTATCGGGAAGCTGACATTGCATAGCGTGTCGGTTGGCGAAGAGTTGATATCTGGCGCATGATCGTTCGAGGCGGTCTAATAGGTGGGACCGTATCCGAACCGCACAGTCTGGGACGTGAGGACACAGCATGGCAGCCACTGGCACAGCCACCAGCACTGAGAAGGGTCGCCGGATCATCGGAGCCGAGCGTCAGACGCTCGCCAAGGACCTGGTAAAGCGGTACACCTCGGGGGAGAGCATCCGCGCGCTGGCGGCCTCGACCGGCCGTTCCTACGGGTTCATCCACCGAGTGCTCACCGAGTCCGGGGTGCAGCTGCGTCAGCGCGGCGGTGCCCGGCGCCGCAAGAAGGCGTGACCCGCCCCTCAGCGTCGTTCACCAGCGCCGCGCCCCGGGCCGCCCGGTGACCGCCGAGGCGACCGGGGTCCGGCTGACCTGCGACGGGCCGGTTGCCACGGTGACGTTGTGCCGGCCCGACGTGCTCAACGCCCAGACGCCCGCGATGTGGCGCGCCATGAGCGACTTCTCCCGGGACCTGCCCGGCGATGTGCGGGTGGTGGTGGTCCGTGGTGAGGGCCGCGCGTTCTCCGCAGGCCTCGACCTGTCGGTGGCCGGCGCCTCCGGTCCGGGGTCGTTCGCCGAGCTGGCCACGCTGCCCGAGCAGGAGTGCGCGGACCGGATCGCCGAGCTCCAGACGGGTTTCACCTGGCTGCACCGCCCCGATCTCATCACGGTGGCCGCCGTGCAGGGCCACGCGATCGGCGCCGGTTTCCAACTGGCGCTCGCCTGTGACCTGCGCGTCCTCGCCACCGACGCGAAGCTGTCGATGGCCGAGGTGACGCTCGGGCTGGTGCCCGACCTGGCCGGCACGAAGCGCCTCGTGGAACTGGTCGGCTATTCCCGGGCGCTGGAGATCTGCGCGACAGGCCGCCGGCTGGACGCCGCCGAGGCGGACCGGATCGGATTGGCCACGCTCGTCGTACCGCCGGGTGAGCTGGACGACGCGGTCCGCGACCTGAGCGCGGGCCTGCTCGCGGGCGCCCGCGACGCCGTCGTGGAGATCAAGGCGTTGCTCGCCGGCGCGGCCGGGCGTTCGCACGCCGACCAGCAGCGAGCCGAACGCGAGGCGCAGACCCGCCGGCTGCGCGACCTCGCCGGCCGGGGAGAATAGTAAGGACCGCACGGGAAGATCCGGGTTACGACCGAGGTTGTCAGAGTCGTCGGGAGAATTGACCTGGCGTGCGGTCTGCCCGACGACCCGGAGGTGAACGGTGTCCAACCCGATGTCCGGCGGTGGCATGGCGGGATGGAGCATGCTCCGGTCGATGCGCAACCGCGACGAGGTCTCCGCCCACCGGCTCAAGCGTGGGGTGGCCCGGCGGATCGTCGCCTTCGCCCAGCCGTACCGCCGCGACATCATCATCTTCCTGGCCACCGTGGTGCTTGCCGCCATCATCGGCGTGGCCACCCCGGTGCTCGCCGGCGACGTGATCAACGCGATCAACAGGGGTGGCGCCGAGGCGGGCCGGCTGGTGGTCCGTCTGGCACTGTTCATCGCCGCGCTCGCCGTCGCCGACGCGCTGCTGTCCCTGGCCCAACGCTGGTATTCGGCACGCATCGGCGAGGGCATCATCCTCAACCTGCGCACCCGGGTCTACGACCACGTGCAGCGGATGCCGTTGCAGTTCTTCACCCGCACCCAGACCGGCGCCCTGGTCAGTCGACTCAACAACGACGTGCTCGGCGCTCAGCGGGCCTTCACCTCCACCCTCTCCGGCGTGGTCAGCAACGTCATCCAACTCGTGCTCACCGCCGCGGTCATGTTCACCCTGTCGTGGCAGATCACCGCGCTCTCCCTGGTCCTGCTGCCGATCTTCATCATCCCGGCCCGCCGGGTCGGGCGGCGCCTGGCCGACATCACACGTGAGGCGTACAACCTCGACGCCAAGATGAGCGCGACGATGACCGAGCGGTTCGGGGTGGCCGGCGCGCTGCTGGTGAAGCTCTTCGGCCAGCCCGAGATCGAGGCCCGCCGGTTCGCCGACCGGGCCGGACGGGTCCGCGACATCGGCATCCAGTCCGCCATGTACTCCCGCACGTTCTTCGTGGCGATGCTGCTGGTGGCGTCGCTCGCGCAGGCCCTCACCTACGGCCTCGGCGGCTGGCTCGCGGTCACCGGAGGCGTCAGCGCGGGCACCGTCGTGACCCTCGCGCTCCTGCTGACCCGCCTGTACGGTCCGCTCACCGCGCTCTCCAACGTCCGGGTCGACGTGATGAGCGCGCTTGTCTCCTTCGACCGCGTCTTCGAGGTGCTCGACCTCCAACCCGGCATCGTGGAGAAGCCCGGCGCGGTGCCGGTGCCCCGGGGCAACGGCCGGGTCGACTTCCGGGACGTGCGGTTCCGCTACCCGAGCGCCGCCGAGATCTCCCTCGCCTCGCTGGAGGAGGTCGCCACCCTCGACCGGGCGGTCAACGAGCCGGTGCTCAGGGGTGTCTCGTTCAGCGTCGAGCCGGGGCAGATGGTCGCCCTGGTCGGCCCGTCCGGCGCCGGCAAGTCGACGCTGTCCATGCTCATCTCCCGCATCTACGACGTCACCGACGGCCAGGTGCTGGTCGGCGGGGTGGACGTCCGCGACGCGACACTCGCCTCGCTGCGCGACGAGATCGGCGTGGTCACCCAGGATTCGCACCTGTTCCACGAGACGATCGCCGAAAATCTGCGCTACGCCAAGCCGGACGCCACCGACGACGAGATCTGGGCGGCCCTCGCCGGTGCCCAGGTCGCCGACCTGGTCCGGTCGCTGCCCGACGGTCTGGACACCACTGTGGGGGAGCGCGGCTACCGGTTCTCCGGCGGCGAGAAGCAACGCATCGCCATCGCCCGGCTGCTGCTCAAGGCCCCGTCGATCGTGATCCTCGACGAGGCCACCGCACACCTGGACTCGGAGAGCGAGGCCGCAGTGCAGCGGGCGCTGTCGGTGGCGCTTGCCGGGCGTACCGCCCTGGTGATCGCGCACCGGCTCTCCACAGTCCGCGACGCCGACCAGATCCTGGTCCTCGACGGCGGGCGGATCGTCGAGCGGGGCCGCCACGACGAGCTGGTGGCGGTCGGCGGGCTCTACGCCGAGCTGTACCGCACGCAGTTCGCCGTCGCCGACTCGCCCCGGCCCTTCGAGGACGCGACGGGCCCCGAGCCGGTGGTCATGCCGCTGGGCACGTACGTCGCCGACGAGGCGATGCCGCCCGCCGCCGCCAACTGACCGGCGGCGGGCTCAGGCCGGGCGGCGGTCCGGCAATCCCGTCGCCACCCGCAGTTCGGCGAACGCGGCGCCCAGCGTGACAGGCGTGAAGTGCGCGTTCAGGCCGCTGGGGTTGGGAATCACCCAGAGCCGCGCCCCGGCCAGCGACTCCGGCTGCGGCCCGAAGGCGGCCTTCGGCCGCTGAAAACCGATCCGGTACGCGGTCACCCCGACCACCGCCACCCATCGCGGCCGGTACCGGGCCACCTTTTCGGTCAGGATCGTGGCGCCGTCGAGGAGTTCGGAGGCGGTCAGCTCGTCCGCTCGGGCGCTGGCCCGCTCGGCCATGTTGGTGATGCCGAGCCCGAGGGCGGGCAGCGCGTCCTGTTCGCTCGGGTGCAGCAGTCGGGGAGTGAACCCGCCCGTGTGCAACGCCGGCCAGAACCGGTTCCCCGGTCGGGCGAAGTGCCAGCCGGTCGCGGCCGACCAGAGGCCGGGATTGATGCCGACGAAGAGCACCGCGAGGCCGGGCGCGAGCACGTCGGGGATGGTCCGGTCCGCTGCGGCGGCCAGCTCCGCCCTGGTCGGCCGGGGATGGCCGGCGGCAGCACCGCCGGGCCGGGCCAGGTCTGGCGGCACCTCGCCGGCTCGCCGGCCCGCGCCCGCTGTCACAGGCCGCGCAGCGCGCCGCCGTCGACCGGCACGGTGAGACCGGTCAGGTAGCTGGCGGCGGGGGAGAGCACGAACGCGGCCACCCGACCGAACTCGGCCGGATCGCCGAGGCGCCGCAGCGGGATGATCGCCTCTGCCTCGGCGCGGGCCCGCTCCGGGTCACCGGTCGCGGCGAACAGCTCCCGGTTGCGGTCGGTCAGGATCCGGCCCGGCAGCAGGCCGACCACCCGTACGCCGCGGGGGCCGTAGTCGTCGGCCACGTCCTTGGCGACGCCGACCAGGCCCGGACGCAGGCCGTTGGAGATGCCGAGACCGGGCACCGGGCCACGGGCCGAGGTGGAGAGCACGAGCCCTATCGCGCCGCCATCGTCGAGCGCGCCGGCGATCGTGCGTACCGCGCGGACGGTGCCCAGGAAGACGGTCTCGAAGGAGGTCCGCCACTGCTCGTCGCTTATCGACGCCGCGTTGCCGGCCGGCGGGCCGCCGACCGAGATCAGCGCGCCGTCCAGTCGGCCGAAGTGCTCCCGCGCCGCCGCGACGAGCCGCTGTGGGGTCTGCGGGTCGGCCAGGTCCGCGGTGATGCCCACCGCCCGCTGCGGCCCGCCGAGCTGCTCGGCGGCGGCGGCCACCGCGTCCGCGTCCCGGGCCGAGAGCACCACCCGCGCCCCGTCGGCGACCAGGCACTGCGCCGTGGCGTAACCCAGGCCGCGGGAGGCGCCGGTGAGCACGTAGACGCGGTCGGTCAGTCCGAGATCCATGCCGCCGATCCTGCCGCATCCGGCAGGCCCCCGCCAACGTCTGCGGCAGGCGCGGGCGGGCGTGGGGCCGGGCGCAGCAGGCGTACCCGACCGGCGATCTGCATCGCCACGGCCCCGCCGGCGCGGGTCACCGCCGGCAGCCGGCGCGGACGTGGCGCCGTGTGCCCGTCGTAGCGCAGGCCCGCCTCGCGCACGGCCAGCTCCTCCGCGCCGGCAGGGGGCAGCGCACCCCGCTCGCGCAACGTCCGGGCCAGGTCCCAGCCGTCGCGCAGCGAACCGGTCGTGGGTCGGCCGGACGCCCAGCGCGCGAACGTCGCAGGCCACCCGTGGCCCAGGCCGGCGGCGAGCAGCGGCCAGTGCCGGCCCACCTCGCCGGCCCGCTTGCGCAGCAGCGCCGCGCGGGCGGCGGCCAGCGGACCCGGAGCGAACCCCGCGGGCGGCGCGCCACCGGCGACCAGAGCCGCGACCAGCTCGGCCTGCCGTTCGGCGAGCCCGGGGCGAGGTTCGCCCGTCATGTCACGGCCGGGAAGCCGGCGGCGGCGGCCAGGGCGTCCAGCTCGGCGCGCAGCTCGGCCGCCGGTGGATAGCTCCCGTCGCGTTCCAGCAGCAGCGCCGGGGGTCGCCGACTGGCGCAGAGCGCGCCGACCAGGTCCAGCACGTCCGGCGACACCGGGTCGGTGTGCGTGTCGTGGTAGTAGCCGCCGTGCTCCGCCCCGCCGGCCACGTGCGCGTACCCGACCCGGTCCAGGGGCAGGCGGTCGAGCAGCGCGAACGGGTCGGTGCCCCGGTTGCGGGCGTTGGCGTACACGTTGGCGACGTCGAGCAGCAGCAGAGCGCCCGTGCGGTCCAGGATCTCGGTGAGGAAGTCCGCCTCGTCCAACTCGTCGTCGGGCCAGTCGACGAGGGCGGCGATCGGTTCCAGGGCGATCGGTACCGGCAGTTCGGCCTGCGCCCGGGCCACGTTGGCGCAGACCGCGTCGACCGCCTCCCGGCTGCGGGGCAGCGGCAGCAGGTGCCCGGCCTCCAGCCCGCCGGCCCGGACGAACGCGATGTGTTCGCTGACCAGCGGGGCGTCGACCCGCCGCGCCACCGCCGCCAGGTGGGCGACCCGGGCCGGGTCGACCGGCTCGGCGCCGCCGAGCGAGAGTCGCACCCCGTGCGGTACGACAGTCACCGCGCGGTCGCGCAGCTGCGCCAGCCCCGGCGGGAGCGGCCCGGACGCGGGCACCGACTCGGCCACCACCTCGACGAACCGCAGGCCGGGCAGCTCGGCCACGAAACCGGCGATCTCCGGGCGCCAGCCGATGCCGATCCCGGACAGGCCCGTCATCCGCCGCACCCGCCGCCGCCGCACCCGCCGCCGCCGCACCCGCCGCCGCCTCCGCCACCGCACGAGCTGCCGCCACCGCAGGAGCTGCCACCGCCCGACGTGCCGCTGGAGCCCGACGACCAGCCACCGCCGATGGCCTGGCGCTGCACCTCGGCCTGCTCGGCGAAGCCCGGGTCGAGCGCCCAGAGCGACGCGGTGCCGTACAGGGCCACTCCCATCGCCGCGCCGGCCGCGCCGTAGGTGGCGTACGCGGGCGACGAGCCGGGAGCCAGGTGGGTGTGCGCCCGACGCTGGTCGCGCAGCGCGGCGCGGCCGGCCCGGGTGGTCTGCGGGACGCGCCACAGCAGCAGCACCGCCGCCAGCACCGCGAACAGGGTGAGCAGCAGGTAGCCGACCGGGCGCCCGTTGGTCAGGCCGGCGAACAGCCGCACCACGCCCAGCACCAGCAGGGCGGCGAGGACCCGGCTCCACCGCCGGACGGCTGCCCGCTGCGCCCGGCTCAGCAGCAGGCCTCGTTGCTCCAGGTCGGCGCGCAGCTGGTCGAGCGCGTCGCGTACCCGCTGTTCCCGTGGCAGGTCCCGGGCCCGGGACCGCTGGTGGGCGGCCCAGTGGATCGCCTGGTCCAGTGGGGTGAGCCCGGTCGGCGCCGGGCCGGTGGTGAGCAGCCGGCGATCCGGTCCGACACCTATCGCGCCGCTGCCCCGCAGCCCACCGAGCGCGGCGTGCACGGCGAGCGCCGGCCCGCCGTTGAGGTACGCGAGCTGCTGCGCCCCGAGCGGGCCGGGGCCTGCGGTGTTCGCGCCGGCCAGCAGCCGGACCCGGTGGTACACCGCGACCGCCACCACCACGGCGCTCGCCAGGAGGTAGAACCGGAGGAAGGTCGGGCCGGGGATGCCCCAGGTGTCGCCCGACGCGGCATGGACGATCATCGGCTGCTCCTGTCGCCGGAGGGATCGGCGGCCCCATTGTGGAGCAGCGCCGCCACGTCCGGCGGACCGGTGTCGGGGCGGTCAGTGGCGGCGGACCGCCTCCTCGACGAGGTCGAGCACGGGACCGAGGTCGCCGGCCGGCTGGCCCATCGCCAGGTGCAGCACCAGGCCGTCGTACGCCAGCTCCAGGAACTGGGCGAGCACGTCGATCGGTACGTCCTCGCGCAGCACGCCGGCGTCGCGCTGGCGGGCCAGGCGGTCGCGGGTGGCCTCGGCGATCGCGGCGGACCGTTCCGCCCAGCGGCGGGCGAACGCCGGGTCGGTGCGCAGCCGGCGGGACACCTCCAGTTGGCTGCCCAGCCAGCCTGTGGTGTCCGGGGAGACCGCCCGGGCCAGCAGGTCGCGCATGACCTGGACCAGGCCGTTGCGGGCCACCGTCTCGACCATGACGGCAGCGTCGTCCTCGGCGACGGCCAGAAAGAGCGAGTCCTTGTCCCGGAAGTGGTGGAAGATGGCGCCGCGGGACAGGCCGGTGGCCTCCTCGAGGCGGCGTACCGTCGCCCCCTCGTAGCCGTGCCTGGCGAAACACGCCCGCGCGGCGGCGAGGATCTCCTGCCGGCGCGCGTCGAGCTGATCCTGGCTTACTCTGGGCACGCGTCGATCGTCGCAGGTCACCACGGGGCGTGCAAACCGTACGTACGGCTTGGTGCGCTTGCGTCTACCATCGGCCGGTGACCCCGCCCCACCCCGTGCCGACCACCCCGCTGACCGTCGCCACCGTCCAGGCCACGCCGACACCCGGTGACGTCGCCGGCAACGCGCTGGCCGCCGCCGACCTGGTCCGCCGTGCCGGTGGGCAGGGTGCCCGGGTGGCAGTGCTGCCCGAGTTGTACCTCTGCGCGTACCATCCGCCGACCCTTGCCGCCGACCCGGCCGGCACCGACGTCGCGGCCGACCCGGCAGGCGCGGTCGCGGACGCCCGCCTCGACCCGCTGCGCGTCGCGGCGCGCGAGGCCGGCGTCACAGTGCTCGTCGGCGCCGCCGTCCGCCACCCGGACGGGCGGCGGACCATCGCCGCCCTGGTGGTCGACCGCGCCGGCGCGGTCCGTGTCGGGTACGACAAGCAGCAACTGTGGGGCGACGAACGCGAGCTGTTCGACGTGGGCGTACGGGGTGCCACGCTGCTGGTCGACGACTGGCGGCTCGGGTTGGGCATCTGTTACGACGGCTGCTTCCCCGAGCACGCCCGGGCCGCTGCCCTCGACGGTGCGCACGGCTACCTGTGCCCCAGCGGGTACCTGGCCGGCTCGGAACACCGCCGGGACCTCTACTACGCCGCCCGGGCACTGGACAACACGATGTTCGTGGTCTTCGCGAACGCTGTCGGGGGAGCGGACCCGTGGCGGTTCAACGGCGGCGCGGCGATCTACGACCCGCAGGGACGGGCGCTGGCCCGGGGCGCCGACGAGGGCACCGCGGTGCTCGTGGCCACGCTGGACCCGGCCGCGCTCGCCGCCACCCGGGCGGCCCATTCGATGCTCGCCGATCGGCTCCCGGACCAGGGTGGCCAGCGGGTGTCGATGTCCGGTTGAGCACCCCGTCAGGTCGACACCCGCCGGATCTGTTGGCGGACACGTCGGTCCCGTAGGGTGCCCGAGTGCCACTGCTCCTGCTGGACCTGGACAACACCCTGCTGGATCGGGCCGGGCCGTTCCGCCGCTGGGGTGAGCGCTTCCTGGACGGCATCGGCGCGCCCCCCACCGACATCGAGTGGCTCCTCTCGATCGACGCGGACGGTCTGACCGATCGCTGGGACCTGGCCGACGCGATCCGGGACCGCTACGAGCTGCGGATCCCCTCGATCGACCTGGTGGAGGAGCTGCACGACGGGGTGGTCGCGCAGACCCGGCTGGATCCGCTCATCGCGTGCGCGCTGCGGATCGCCGACGACGCGGGCTGGATCCCGGTAGTGGTCTGCAACGGCACGGTACGCGTGGAGGAAGCCAAGATCCGCCGGACCGGCCTGGACCGCTACGTCGCGGACTGGGTGATCTCCGAGGAGGCCGGGGTCAGCAAGCCCAACCCGCGCATCTTCGCGCTCGCCGCGCAGCGGGTCAGGATGCCCCTGCGTGGCGCCTGGGTGGTCGGGGACAGCCCGGAGGCGGACATCGGCGGCGCCGCGGCGGTCGGCCTGCCCAGCGTCTGGCTGCATCGCGGGCGTACCTGGTCGGACGTGCGGTTCGCGCCCAGTCGCACCGTGGACGGGCTGATCGCCGCGGTCGCCACCGTGCTCGCGAGCTGACGCGCGCCCGCCGTTCGGCGCGGCGGCGGCGGTAATTCGGTTGACCGGCCGGCGGGGCTGCGGCGAGCATTGTCGACGCAACGTGCACCCCGGGCGTGCGCCCGGTCGAGGAGAGGGGGTCGGTCATGGCCGTCTTCGCAGGTCGCTTCCAGCTGCCTATCTCAGCCTCGACCAAGGGAACCTCACCACAGTGCGCGATCATGACCTGCCGGCGCTCGAGCGCCGCAGCCGCGGCAAGCGCCGCTTCGACGACGACGAACCACAGTTCCTGAAGCGCGGGCGGCCCACCGAGCCGCCCGCCGACCCCGACACCGAGCCCGACCCGGACACCGGCGAGCACTGGTCGTCCTGGGACGACGCCGTGCACGGGCCGCAGCCGCACCCGGACTGGCTGGTCACCGAGCTGGCCGCCAAGGACACCGAACTGGGTGTGCTGAAGACCGGCAAGGAGGCGGACGTCCACCTGGTCCGTCGGGCGGTGCCGGACACGGACCGGTCCTGCCTGCTGGCGGTCAAGCGGTACCGGGACGCCCAGCACCGGCTGTTTCACCGCGACGCCGGCTACCTGGAGGGCCGTCGGGTACGCCGGTCCCGGGAGAACCGGGCGATGGCCGGCCGGACGGCCTTCGGCCGACAGATGATCGCCGGGCAGTGGGCCGCCGCCGAGTTCGCCGCCCTGGCCCGGCTCTGGGAGATCGGCGCCGGGCACGACCGGATCGCCGTGCCGTACCCGGTGCAGCTGCGCGGCACCGAGCTGATGCTGGAGTTCGTCGGCGACGCCGAGTCGGGGCTGGCCGCGCCCCGGCTGGCCCAGTTGCGTCCCGGCCCGGCCGAGGTACGCGACCTGTGGGCGCAGCTGGTGGAGGCGTTGCGCGTGCTGGCCCGGGCCGGGTACGCGCACGGCGACCTGTCGCCGTACAACCTGCTCGTGCACGCCGGCCGGCTCGTCGTGATCGACCTGCCGCAGGTGGTCGACGTGGTGGCGAACCCGCAGGGGCCCGACTTCCTGGCCCGCGACGTGCGGGTGGTGAGCGCCTGGTTCGTGGCCCGGGGGCTGCCCGTGGAGCAGGCCGATCCGCTCGCGCTGACCGGGGAGCTGCTGCGCGAGGCGGGTATCCGCTGACCGGGGCGGGTCGGGCGGCCCGGCCGTCCGACCCGCCCGCGTCGGTCACTGGAGGTAGCGCTCCACCTCCGGCTTGGGGCGCTCGCCCTGGGCGTCCGGGTCGCCGTGGGTCTCCCGGGCGGCCCGCCGGCGGCGCAGCAGGTCCCAGCACTGGTCGAGGGACTCCTCGAGGTCGCGCAGCCGGGCGCTGGCCTCGCCCTCGGTGCCCGACTCGGTGGCCTGGGCCTCGGCGCGCAGCTTGTGTTCCTCGTCGACCAGTTCGGAGATCCGGTTCAGGATGGTCTTGTCGTCCATGCCTGAGAGCCTGGCACAGGGTGCCCGGCGTCGCCCGGATTCGGGGGTACCGGTGCGTCCTCGCTCACGTCCTGGGATCGCGGCCCGTGCCCGGGCCGCGCGGAGCCCTGCCTCGCCGCCGGCCCGCCTCCCGGCGACCGGGCCGGAGTGATCACCGATCGGGCCGTCCGCGTCGTCGGTGGCCGGTCCCGACCTGCGCCGCGATCGCTCCTGATTGTCCACTCAGGAGTGAACTGGCTCACCACCACCACGGCAGGCCCGGTGCGGCTGTGGAATTCGCCCGGTTGGGGGTCTGGAGGTGGCTCGCGTTTGGTGAGATGCTTCCGACGCCCAGAAGGTGAAAGTCCCACAGTCCTGACCGTGCCAAGTGGACAATTGCGCGCGGTGGGACAACGAGGAGACGTGGTTTCGATGTCGCAGGTGTCCGATGCCGGCCCCGCCCCCCTCAGCACCGAGCCGCGGACGATCCCGCTGCACCGCGCCCTGCCCGCGCTGGTCCGTGATCCGCTCGCCGCGCTTGTCAACTTCGCCGACGCCGCCGCCGGCGAGGTCGTCCGGCTGAACCTGGGCACGTTCCGCCCGTACCTGGTGAGTCATCCCGAGCATCTGCAACGCGTGCTGAGGGACAACGTTGCCAACTACACACGCGACGGAGACGGGCTGCTCTGGCGACCGGTCCGACGCATCGTCGGCGACGCCATCCTGGTCGCCGAGGGCGAGATCTGGGAGTCCAGCCGGGGTGCGCTGCAACCGCTGTTCACCGCCAAACGGGCCGAGACACTTGTCGACAGGATGGCCGAGGCGATCAATGAGGCCGTCGACGAGTGGCTGGAGCCGGCCCGCGAGGGCCGCGCCATCGACGGCGGCGCCGAGCTGACCCGGATCGTCCTGCGCACCACCATGCGTGTGCTCTTCGCCGACCGGATCTCCGTGCCCGACGCGCTGCGCATCAGCGCCGCGCTGGACACGCTCACCACCGCGATGCTCCCGCGCCTGCTGGTGCCCTTCGTGCCGTACGCCGTGCCGGTGCCCGGCGACCGCGCCTTCAACGAGGCGGTACGGACCATCGACGAGGTGGTGCTGCCGATCGTCCGGGAGGCGCGTGCCCGGCCCACCGACGGCGACGACATCATCTCCACCCTCTGCCGGCCCCGGGCCGACGGAACCGAACCCGACGAGTACGCCATCCGCGGCGACGTGGTCGCCATGTTCTCCACCGCCACCGAGACCACTATCGCCCTGCTCTCCTGGCTCTGGCCGGTGCTGTCCTCCCGCCCCGACGTGGCCGAGCGGATGACCGACGAGATCGAGCGGGTGGTCGGCGCCGACCGGGTCGGCCGCGAGCACCTGCCCCAGCTGCGCTACGGCCGCATGGTGCTCGACGAGATGCTGCGGCTCTACCCGGCCGGCTGGATGATCCCGCGGACCGCGGTCGGCGACGACGTGCTGGGTGGAGTGCGCATCAAGGCCGGCGGCACGGTGCTGGTCAGCCCGTACGTCACCCAGCGGATGTCGACGTTCTGGGACGACCCGACGCTGTTCGACCCGGAGCGCTTCGCGCCGGAGCGACCCCGCCGACGGTACCGCTACTCCTACTTCCCGTTCGGTGGCGGCCCGCACCAGTGCCTCGGGCAGTACCTCTTCCTCCTCGAGGCGCAGCTCATCGTCAGCACCGTGCTGAGCCGCTACCGCTTCCGGCTCCGCAAACCCGTCGATCTGACACCCCGGCTGGGCGCCTCCCTGCAACCCAAGCAGCGGGCCGAGCTGCTCGTCACCCCTGTCGAACGTCCGGTCGCGTCGTGACCGGGGCGTCGTGGCCGGTGCGGACCGGTTCGGACGCCGTAGCCGAGCAGGGCCGGGCGGCCGCGCTCGCCGTGCGGGGCGTACGCGACCTCCAGGGCGTCACCGCCGCCCACCCGGAGTTGTTCGACGCCGCGCCGTTCGACGCCGCGCTGCTCAGCTCGGTGGCCACGGTGGTCGCCTTCATCGCGCCCTGGCACACCGCCGACGAACTGCGGATCACCACCCGTACCGTGCTCTGGTCCTTCGCGGCCGACTGGCAGGTCGACTACCTCGCCCGGTCCGCCGACGACGTCCGGCAGCTGGTGACCGACTGCCTGGCGGTGGCCGACGGCGCAGCCCCGCCACCGGGGAGCCACCTCGCCCGGCTGCTTGCCGACCTGCGCGACGAGTTGGTCACCGTGCCGGCGTTCACCAGGCTGCGCCCGATCTGGCGTGAGGAGTTGGCGCGGATGTTCGCGGCCGTCTCCCGGGAGTGGGACTGGAAGAACCTGCCGACCGACCCGTCCACCGGGCGACGCCTGCCGGACCTCGACCGCTACCTGGACAACGCCGACAACTCCGCCTGCTCCTTCGTCAACGTCACCCACTGGATCGCCAACGGCGACGAGCGGACGCTCGCCCAGCTGACCGACCTGCTGGACGTCGGTAGGGGTGTGCAGCGCGTGGTGCGGCTGATCAACGACCTCGCCACCCACGGCCGGGACGCCGAGTGGGGCGACCTCAACGCGTTGCAGCTCGTCGACGATCCGACGCAGGTGCACGCCCGGCTGGCCGAACTGACCACCCGTTCCCGGGGGGACCTGGCGTCCCTCGCCGAGCGGTGCCCCCGCCAGGCGGAATACCTGCACCGGCAGATCTCCTTCACCGGCGGTTTCTACCAGCTGTCGGACTTCTGGGGCACGCGCGATGAGTGAGGGCTCCCCCCGGGTGCTGGCACAGCCGGCCACCGACGCCGCCGCGCGCGAGCTGATCGCCGGCCTCGCGCTGCGGCCGTGGGGGCAGGTCGCCGCCTCGGTGTACGAGAGCGCCCGGCTGGTCGCCGGCGCGTCCTGGCTGCCGGGACATGACAAGCGGGTCGGGTTCCTGCTGCGCGAGCAGCGTCCGGACGGCGGGTGGGGCCCACCCGAGGGGTACGCCCTGGTGCCCACGCTCAGCGCCACCGACGCGCTGCTCGCCGTGCTCGCCGACGGCGGATGGCCCGGGGCGGACCTGCTCGCCCCGGTGGCGCGCGGGCTGGACGCGCTCACCGGCCGGCTGCTCGCCATGCCCGCGCGGGCGCTGCCGGACACCCCGGCGCTGGACCTCATCGTCCCGGCGCTCGTCGAGTCGATCAACGAACGGATGGCCCTGCTGGACCGGGCGGTCGCCGACCGGCTGCCCCGCCCGCGGCTGGCGCTGCCCGCGGGGCTCGGCCCGGACCGCCTGCGGGCGGTACGGGCCGCGGTGGCCGCCGGGGCTGCGCTGCCGACGAAACTTGCCCACTTCTACGAGGTGCTGGGCGCGACACCGGCCGACGCCGGGCCGACCCTCACCGCCGTCGGCGCGTCGCCCGCCGCGACCGCCGCCTGGCTGACCGCCGCCGGCCCGGACGCCGGCCCCGCCGCGCACGCCTTCCTGCGGGAGCTGATCCGCGAGGGCGACGGACCGGTGCCCTGCCCGACCCCGATCACCGTGTTCGAGCGGGCCTGGGTGCTCAGCGGACTCGGCCGCGCCGGCGTCGCGGTCAACCCGCCGGCCACCGTTCTGCGCATCCTGGCCGCCGCCACCGGCGCCGAGGGCGTCGCCACAGGCGAGGGCCTGCCGACCGACGCCGACACCACCTCGGTCACGCTCGACGCGCTGGCCCGCCTCGGCCGCCCCGCGGACCCGGCCGGCCTGTGGGCGTACGAGACGGCGGACGGCTTCTGCACCTGGCCGGGGAGCGAGGACGGCTTCTCGGTCACCACAAACGCCCACGTGCTCGACGCGTTCGGCCAGCACGTGGCCGCGCGGCCCGGCGTGGACGCGCGGTACCACCGGACTGTCGAACGGCTCAGCGTCGTGCTGCCGGCCCACCAGCTCGCCGAGGGCCCCTGGCAGGACCGGTGGCATGCCTCGCCGTACTACGCGACTGCCTGCTGCGTGCTGGCCCTGGCGGAGTTCGGCCGCGGCGGCCCGGCGGCCGAGGCGGTGGACCGGGCGGCCCGCTGGGTGCTGGAGAGCCAACGCGCCGACGGCTCGTGGGGGCGCTGGGGCGGCACGGCCGAGGAGACCGCGTACGCCCTGCAGGTGCTGCTGGCCGCGCCGACGGGAGCGCCGCGGGTCGCCGACGCGGTGGCTCGCGGCCACGCCTACCTGCACCAACCGTCCGGCCGGCCGCACCCTCCACTGTGGTACGGCAAGGAGTTGTACTGTCCTACGGCGATCGTGCGCGCGGCGGTGCTGGCCGCCTGCCGGCTGTCCTCCGTCCACCTGGTGGGCGTCGACCGTTCGGTGGTGGATTGTGGTTACCAGGTAACAAAAACAACAACTTGAGGGGTTGTGTGGACACTGCTAGCGTACGCAGAGCCTCAGCCCCATGTGCCCCGCTGTGGCGGGACGACGTCGCCCTCATGATCACCCGTTGATGAGCTGAGTCAACGCCCGGCCTGGGACGGTTCAATGCGTTCTCGCGGTACGAGTATCCGCACCAAGGTTGTTGCCCTGCTGCTCTCCCTTGTCGCGCTCTGGATGTTCGCGGCATGGGTGACCCTGCGCGACGGCTTCAACCTGCTCGGTGTCCAGCTGATCAACAGCAAGGTCTACGCGCCCACCGAACCGCTGTTGCAGGAGCTCCAGTTGGAGCGGCGGCTGACCCAGGCGTACCTGAGCAACCCCGGTCCCGAACAGCGGGCGGCGCTGGAGGCCAAGCAGCGCGAAACCGCGAAGCTGGCCGCGGACTTCGCCGGATCGGTCGACAACTGGCAGGTCGACGTGGCCGGCAGCTCGGCGCTCGACGCCCAGCTGGACTCGACGATCGCCCGGATCAACTCGCTGGAGCAGACCCGCGCGCAGGTGCTCGGCCGCTCCGTCGACCGGATCGCCGCCGCCGACGCCTACACGAGCGCCATCGCGTCGATCTTCCAGGTCTACGACGTCACAGGCAGTCTGGACGACAAGGCGATCGCCGCCGACGCGGCGGCCCTGATCCAGCTCAACCGGATGAAGGAACTGGTCTCCCAGGAGGACGCGCTGCTCAGCGGCCTCTTCGGCAACGGTCGGATGAGTGGGCCGGAGTACGCCCGCTACGTCAGCCTGGTCGCCGCCGAGCGGTACCTGGGCGAGGAGACCCGGACCCGCCTCGCCGACGCCGACGAGCGCCGCTACCAGCAACTCGTCGAGGGGGAGGCGTTCACCCGGCTGCGCGCCGTGCAGGACAGCATCATCCGCGAGGGCCGACCGACGACCCAGTTGCCGGTCAGCGCCGAGCAGTGGCGCGGCACTGTGGAACCCGCGCTGGCCGCGGTCAACGACGTCGTGGTCGCCGGCGGTGAGGGCATCGTGGACCGGGCCACCGGCGTCGCCGTGATGGTCGTCGTCCGGCTGGTGCTCGCCACCGGTCTGGGTCTGCTCGCCGTCATCGCCTCCGTCGTCATCTCCATCTCCACGGCCCGGAACCTGCTGCGCCAGCTCGAACGGCTCCGCCAGGCCGCCTGGCAGCTCGCCGACGAGCGGCTGCCGCGCGTGGTGGAACGACTCGGCCGGGGCGAGGAGGTGGACGTCGCGACCGAGGCGCCCCCGCTGGAGTTCGGCACCGACGAGATCGGTCAGGTCGGCAAGGCGTTCAACGCCGTCCAGGAGACCGCGCTGCGCACCGCCGTCGAGCAGGCCGACCTGCGCCGCAACGTCCGCGAGGTCTTCCTCAGCCTGGCCCGACGCACCCAGGCGCTCGTGCACCGCCAGCTCACGCTGCTCGACGCCATGGAGCGGCGTGAGCACGACGCGGAGGAGCTGGAGGACCTTTTCCGGGTCGACCACCTGGCCACCCGGATGCGGCGCAACGCGGAAAACCTGATCGTGCTCTCCGGCTCCACCCCCGGCCGGGCCTGGCGGCGCAACGTGCCGATGGTCGACGTGGTCCGTGGCGCGGTGGCCGAGGTGGAGGACTACACCCGGGTCAACGTCCTGCCGCTCGGGCCGGTCTCCCTCGCCGGCCGCGCGGTCGGCGACATCATCCACCTGCTCGCCGAGCTGATCGAGAACGGCCTGTCGTTCTCACCGCCACACACCACTGTTGAGGTACGCGGTCAGCTGGTGGCCAACGGGTTCGCCATCGAGATCGAGGACCGGGGCCTCGGCATGAGCGAGGAGGACCTGGCCGCGGCGAACCACCGCATCGTCGACCAGTCCGAGCTGAACCTCGCCAACGCCGCCCGGCTCGGTCTCTACGTGGTGAGCCGGCTGACCGAGCGGCACGGCGTGCGGGTGCGGCTCAAGGAGTCGGCGTACGGCGGCACCACAGCCGTGGTGCTGATCCCGCTGGACCTGGTCACCGACAACGGCCCGTCCCCGGAGGACTCCGGCGCGATGCGGACCGGCTCGCCGGCCGTCGCCCTGCCCTCCGGCGCGAGCGGCGACACCGGCCGGCCGTCCGTCCTCGCGCCGGTCGCGGTGGCGGCCGAACCGGGAACGACAGCCCCGCCGGCGCCCGTCACCCCGGACGGCCCGCCGGTGCCCGACACCACCAGTACCGTGACAGCGCAGGCCGACGGCGTCGACGTGGACGCCGCCCTGCCCACCCGTCAGCGCACCCCGCAGGCCACCGGCACGCCGGACCTGCCCACCCGGGCCCGGCGCCTTCTGGGCCAGCCCGCCCTGGAGGCCCCCACGGTGCCCACCGGACTGCCCGCGGTCGACCCCTCCCGCCCGACGGACAGCGCCAGCGAGCGCTCTCCCGAGGCTGGACTGCTGCCGGCCCGCTCCGAGGCCGACCGCACCGACTCGGGCCTGCCGGTCCGGGTGCGACAGGCGAACATCGTGCCCGAGCTGCGTGACGACCCGGCGGCGACAGACACCGACGACGAGGACGTGGCACGCCCCCCGGAGCAGGTGCGCCGGATGATGAGCTCCTACCAGACCGGCACCCGACGCGGTCGTACCGACGCGGCGCGACTGCTCGGCGGCGGAGCGGGCACCCCGCCGAGCGCGACGCCCGAGCCGGGTGACGAGGACCAGCAAGCTACCTGACCGGCCGCCGAGGATGCGGATCTCCGCACGGTGTGACGGTCAGCCCCCAGACGAATACGGCGCAACAGCCGGGCGAGAAGAGGACGACGAAGTGGCGCAGAAGACGGCTTCGAGTGCCGACCTGACGTGGTTGCTGGATGATCTGGTGGGCCGGGTCAAGCAGGCCGAGCACGCGGTCGCGCTCTCCACCGACGGACTGTTGATGGCCTCCTCCCAGGGATTGAGCCGGGACGACGGCGAACACCTCGCGGCGATGGCCGCCGGCATCCAGAGCCTGGCCCGGGGCGCGGGGAAGCGCTTCGGTGGTGGGCAGGTGCAGCAGACCATCATCGAGATGCAGTCGTCGTTCCTGTTCGTCACCGCCGCCGGCCGCAACGCCTGCCTCGCGGTCCTGGCCACCGAGGACGCCGACGTCGGCCTCATCGCCTACGAGATGGCGATGCTCGTCACCCGGGTCGGCAAGTACGTGGCCTCCCCGTCCCGAGGCGTCGAGCAGCCGGCCGGCGAGAAGTAGGGCCCATGACGGTGCAGGGAGACTCCGCAGACCATCAGTGGGTGGACGACCATGCGGGCCCGGTGGTGCGCCCGTACGCGGTGACGCGTGGCCGGGCACGCCCGGTCACCGGCACGTTCGACCTGATCTCCCTTGTCACCGCGACCCGAGCCGAGGTCACGCCGGAGGTCGGCCTCGGCCCGGAACACCTGGCGATCGTCGGGCTGTGCCAACGCATACAGTCCGTCGCCGAGATCGCCGCCCATCTCGACCTTCCGGTGGGCACCATCCGGGTGCTCCTCGGCGACCTGGCGGCCCGCAGCCTGGTGCAGGTCCGCGAGCCGCAGACCACGGCCGGTCTTCCCGACAACAGCATCTTCGAGGCGGTAATCAATGGACTACGGGCACTCTGACCGGCCGGCGGGAGCGACCCCACTGCCCACCGCGATCAAGATCCTGGTCGCCGGTGGGTTCGGCGTGGGCAAGACCACAATGGTCGGCGCGGTGAGCGAGACCCGGCCGTTGCGCACCGAGGAGGTGCTGACCGAGTCCGGTGTCGGCATCGACGACCTGTCCGGGGTGGAGGGCAAGACCACCACCACCGTGGCGATGGACTTCGGTCGGATCACCATCAGCGACGACCTGGTGCTCTACCTGTTCGGCACGCCCGGGCAGGACCGGTTCTGGTTCGTCTGGGACGAGCTGGCGCTCGGCGCTATCGGCGCGGTAGTGCTTGCCGACACCCGCAGGCTGGCCGACTGCTTCCCGTCCATCGACTACTTCGAGGGTCGGGGCACCCCGTTCGTGGTCGCCGTGAACTGCTTCCAAGGCGCCCGCACGTACCGGTTGGACGAGGTGCAGGCCGCGTTGAACCTGGACCCGGGTGTGCCGGTGCTGCTCTGCGACGCCCGGCAGCGCGAGTCCAGCAAGGAGGTCCTCGTGACGCTCATGGAGCACGCCATGAAGACCCGCGAGGCCCGCCGCCGCGCGGCCGGGGGAAACTGACAGGGGTTTCTCGGGAGAGGGTGTCCGGAACGGCCCCGGCCGATCGTCATGCTGGTGATACCCCGAGAAACCGAGGGAGCGACCAGATGAAGTACCTGATGTTCGTGTGTAGCGACAGCGAGCCGGACACCGACCCCACCCAGCTGCCCGACATCCACAAGTGGGTGGCGGAGAACGACTCCCGTGGCCGCCGCCTGACCGGCAACGTGCTGGCGCCGACCAGTGCGGCCACCACCGTCCGTGTCCGTGCCGGCGAGCTGCTGGTCTCCGAGGGGCCGTTCGCGGAGACCGCCGAGGTGATCGTGGGCTTCGACCTGCTCGAGTGCGCCGACCTGGACGAGGCGATCGAGGTGGCCCGCACCCACCCGATGGCCCGCGAGGGGCGACTGGAGCTGCGGCCGTTCGCGGACCTGCCCGACTGACCGGATGACCCACGCCGACCCGCCAGCCGGCGCGGTGGCCGCGGCGGGCGCCGTCGCGGCCGCAGGCGTCGAGGCGTACCCCCGGATCGTCGCGACCCTCATCCGGTTGACCGGGGACTGGGCGCTGGCCGAGGACTGCGCCCAGGAGGCGTCGGCCGTGGCCCTGGAGCGCTGGCCCGTCGACGGCGTGCCGGCCAACCCGGGCGGCTGGCTCATGACGGTGGCCCGCAACCGTGCGCTCGACGTGCTGCGCCGGGCCGCCGTCGAGCGCCGCAAGCTGCACGACCTGGGGCTGCTCACGCCGACGGACGGGCCACCCGGGCACGACCTCGTGGACGACAGGCTGCGGCTCATCTTCACCTGCTGCCACCCTGCGCTCGCGATGGAGGCCCGGGTGGCGCTGACGCTGCGCACCATCTGCGGCGTGCCCACCGCCGACATCGCCCGGCTCCTGCTGGTCAGCGAATCGACGATGACCCGGCGGCTGACCCGGGCCCGCGCCCGCATCGCCCAGGCGGGCATCCCGTACCGGGTGCCGAGCGGGCCGGCCCTGACCGAGCGGCTGCCCGGCGTCCTCGCCGTGCTGTACCTGCTGTTCACCAGGGGCTACGTCGCCGACGGCGAGCCGGCCTTCGCCGACGAGGCGGTCCGGCTGGCCCGGCTGCTCGACGCGCTGATGCCCCGGCAGTCCGAGGTGGCCGCCCTGCTGGCGCTGATGCTGTTGCAGCACTCTCGCCGGGACGCCCGCCGGGACGCCGCGGGCAACCTGCTCACCCTGCACCGCCAGGATCGCGCACGGTGGGACCGCGCGGCCATCGCCGAGGGCCTGGCCGCCCTTGCCCGGGTACGCCACGACGGGCCGTACGCGTGGCAGGCCCGGATCGCCGCCTGCCACGCCATCGCCACCTCGGTCGACGACACCGACTGGCCGGCGATCGCCCGGGCCTACGACGCGCTTGCCGACATCCGGCCCTCACCGGTGATCGGGCTCAACCGCGCGGTCGCGCACGGCTACGCGTACGGGCCGTCCGCCGGGTTGGGCCTGCTCGACGCGGCGCAGGCCGGGGGAGGGTTGGACGGCAGCCCGCTCGCCGTGGCGGTACGCGCGGATCTGGTCGCTCGGCAGGGTGACCGGCTGACCGCCGCCGCGCTGTTCCGGGAGGCCGCCGGGATGGCCGGTTCGACAGCCGAGGGCCGTGCGCTGCTCAACCGGGCGGACGGCCTCGCTCGCCGGACCGCGTGATCGCCACCCCGCGCCGGTGACGAACGGCCCGGAGACGACGCAGGCTCCCTCCCGCCTCGGCGGGAAGGAGCCTGGTGACGTCGTCGGTACGTCAGTTGGCGATCATGCGGCGCAGCACGTACTGCAGGATGCCGCCGTGCCGGTAGTAGTCCGCCTCACCCGGGGTGTCGATCCGGACCACCGCGTCGAACTCCACGCCCGTGTCGGTGCTGACCCGCACGGTCCGCGGGGTCTCGCCGTCGTTGAGCGCTGTCACACCGGTGATGGTGAACGTCTCGGTGCCGGTCAGACCGAGCGACTCGGCGGTGGTGTCCACCGGGAACTGCAGCGGAAGCACACCCATGCCGATCAGGTTGGAGCGGTGGATCCGCTCGTACGACTCGGCGATGACCGCCCGGACGCCCAGCAGCATGGTGCCCTTGGCCGCCCAGTCCCGCGACGAGCCCGAGCCGTACTCCTTGCCGGCCAGGATGACGAGCGGGATGCCGGCCTCCTGGTAGGCCATCGAGGCGTCGTAGATCGAGGACTGCTCGCCGGTGAGGTGGTTGACGGTGAAGCCGCCCTCCACACCCGGCACCAGCTGGTTACGCAGCCGGATGTTGGCGAACGTGCCCCGGATCATCACCTCGTGGTTGCCCCGGCGGGAGCCGTACGAGTTGAACTCGTGGCGCGGCACGCCGTGCTCGGCCAGGTACGTGCCGGCGGGGGAGTCGGCCTTGATCGAGCCGGCCGGCGAGATGTGGTCGGTGGTCACCGAGTCACCAAGCTTGGCCAGCACCCGCGCGTCGGCGATGTCGACGACAGGGCTCGGCTCCTGCTGCATGCCCTCGAAGTACGGGGGCTTGCGCACGTAGGTGGAGTCGTCGGCCCAGGCGAAGGTGTCGCCGGTCGGGGTGGGCAGCGACTGCCACCGCTCGTCACCTGCGAACACGTCGGCGTACGCGGCGCTGAACCCGGTCGCGCCGATCGCCTGGGCGATGACGTCCTGGATCTCGGCGCTGTTCGGCCAGATCTCCCGCAGGAAGACCGGGTTGCCGTCGCTGTCCTCACCGATCGGCTCGTTGGCCAGGTCGATGTCCATCGTGCCGGCGAGGGCGTAGGCGACCACCAGCGGCGGGGACGCCAGGTAGTTCATCTTGACGTCCGGGTTGATCCGGCCCTCGAAGTTCCGGTTGCCGGACAGCACCGACACGACCGACAGGTCGTGCTCGTTGACCGCGGCGGACACCTCCTCGGGCAGCGGGCCCGAGTTGCCGATGCAGGTCGTGCAGCCGTAGCCGACCAGGTTGAAGCCGAGCTTGTCCAGGTACGGCGTGAGGCCGGCACGCTCGTAGTAGTCCATGACGACCTTGGAGCCCGGCGCCAGGGTGGTCTTCACCCACGGCTTGCGGGTCAGGCCCTTCTCCACGGCGTTGCGGGCCAGCAGGGCCGCCCCGATCATCACCTGCGGGTTGGACGTGTTGGTGCAGGAGGTGATCGCGGCGATCACCACGGCGCCGTGGTCCAGCTCGTACTCGACGCCGTCGGCGCCGGTGACCCGGATCGGGTTGCTGGCCCGGCCACCCGCTCCGACCGCCGCGGTCTCCAGGTCTCGCGGCTCGTCGGCCGGGTCGCTGAAGTCGTTGGCCGGCGGGTCGCTGGCCGGGAAGGACTCGGCGCTGGCCTCGTCGGCCGGGCCGTTCGCGCCGCGCGGAAGCTCCTCGCGGGGTACGCCCGGCTTGAGGTCCCGCTCACCGACGGAGTCGTCGGCGACGTAGTCGGTGAGCGCCGAGCGGAACAGGGTCTTGGCGGCGCCCAGCGGCACCCGGTCCTGCGGGCGCTTCGGGCCGGCGAGCGACGGCTCGATGGAGCCCAGGTCCAGCTCCAGGCGCTCGGAGTACTCCGGCTCCGCCTCCGGGTCATGCCAGAGGCCCTGCTCCTTGGCGTACGCCTCGACGAGCGCGACCTGCTGCTTGTCGCGGCCGGTCAGCTCCAGGTAGCGGATGGTCTCCGCGTCGATCGGGAAGATCGCCACGGTGGAGCCGTACTCGGGGGACATGTTGCCGATCGTGGCCCGGTTGGCCAGCGGCACGGCGCCCACGCCCGGGCCGTAGAACTCGACGAACTTGCCTACCACGCCGTGCTTGCGCAGCATCTCGGTGATGGTGAGCACCAGGTCGGTGGCGGTGGTGCCGGCCGGCATCTCGCCGGACAGCTTGAAGCCCACCACGCGGGGGATCAGCATGCTGACCGGCTGGCCGAGCATCGCGGCCTCGGCCTCGATGCCGCCGACGCCCCAGCCCAGCACGCCCAGGCCGTTGACCATCGTGGTGTGCGAGTCGGTGCCGACCACGGTGTCCGGGTACGCCTGGCCGTTGCGCTCCATGATCGTGCGGGCCAGGTACTCGATGTTGACCTGGTGCACGATGCCGGTGCCCGGGGGGACGACCTTGAACTCGTTGAACGCGGTCTGGCCCCAGCGCAGGAACTGGTAGCGCTCCTTGTTGCGCTCGTACTCCAGCGCGACGTTGCGTTCGAAGGCGTCCTCGCGGCCGAACAGGTCGGCGATCACCGAGTGGTCGATGACCAGCTCGGCGGGGGCGAGGGGGTTGACCTTGGTGGCGTCGCCACCCAGGTCCCGTACCGCCTCACGCATGGTGGCCAGGTCGACCACGCAGGGCACGCCTGTGAAGTCCTGCATGAGCACCCGCGCCGGGGTGAACTGGATCTCCACGCTCGGGTCGGCGGCGGAGTCCCATCCGCCGAGCTGGCGGATGTGGTCGGCGGTGATGTTCGCGCCGTCCTCGGTCCGCAGCAGGTTCTCCAGCAGGATCTTCAGGCTGTACGGCAGCCGATCGTGGCCGTCCACCTTGTCGATCTTGAAAATCTCGTAGCTCGCGTCTCCGACGCGTAGCTGGGTCTTCGCACCGAAGGTGTCGAGGCTCGCCACGTCGTACTCCTTCACACCAGCGACCGTGAGTAGTCCTGAGCAGTCTGTCGCACCGGTCGGGGTGCCGCCGAGGTTAGGTGACACTTACCGCCGATTCCGCTCTCAACAAAACCGTACGTCCGTCTTGCTAGTTCCGCAAGCCGAGGCGCTCGCCGCTCGGTTCCGTCTTACCCCTAGCCTCCTAGGACGACTTGCGCCGTGTGCGGCCGATCTCCACGGCCGGGCCGCGACGGCACGTACGACAGGCTCGCCACGGGTAGGGTTCGATGCCCGCCGGGGAAGGGGTCCACTGTGTTCGACGTCCAGCACTGGCTCACGTCCCTGCCACCGATCGCCGTCTACCTGCTCGTCGGCGGGGTGATCGGCGTCGAGAGCATGGGAGTTCCCCTGCCCGGCGAGATCGTCCTGGTCAGCTCTGCTCTGCTCGCCGCCACAGGTGTGGTCGAGCCGGAGTGGGTGGCCGCCGCCGCGGCCACAGGCGCGATCGTCGGCGACTCCATCGGGTACGCGGTGGGCCGCCGAGGCGGACGACCGTTGCTCGTCCGGCTGGGCCGGCGCTTCCCCCGACACCTCGGCCCCGCCCAACTCGTCCGCGCCGAGCAGAGCTTCGCCCGGCACGGCGTGTGGGCGGTCTTCTTCGGCCGGTTCGTGGCACTGCTGCGGATCCTGGCCGGGCCGCTCGCCGGGGCACTGCACGTGCCGTACCGGCGCTTCCTGATCGCCAACGCGGCCGGCGGGCTGGTCTGGGCGTTCGGCACCACCTATCTGCTGTTCAGTGTGGGTCGGGCGGCGGAGCACTGGCTCAAGGACATCTCCTGGGCCGGCCTGGCCCTCGCGGTGTTGGCCGGCCTCGCCAGCACCTGGTGGCTGCGGCGACGGGCCCACCGGATCGAGACCGCCTCGCCGACCCCGGATGCCGAGCCGACCCGAGCGGTCAGCGAACTCTGACCTGGACGCGACGAAGGGCCGGACCCCGTGGGTGGGGTCCGGCCCTTCGTCGTTGGGTGGTGC
>NZ_JBIAYR010000016.1:0-91287 GCF_042898105.1 Micromonospora sp. NPDC000663 | reverse complement strand
CCGCCCGCCCCCCCCCCCGCCCGCCGCCGCCGCGCGCCCCGCGCCCCCCCCCCCCCGGCCCGGGGCGCCCGCCCCGCCCCCCCCCCCCCCAACAGCCCTCCGACGGTCCCTGTCGAGCTGCCCCAGATATGGGCCGCCGTCATCGCCCCATTTCTGGGGCAGCTCGACAGGCAAGCACCGAAGTGGTCGGTCGCCGGTCCGTGCACCGCGAGAACGCGGGACGCCGGCGCACCGGAATGGCCCGCCGCAGGGCGGCGGGCCATTCCGGTGCACTCCGGACGCCTAGTGCGACATCAGTTCGTGGGCCTCGCGGATCTTGGTCCAGGACTTCGGCTCCGTCGGCGGGGCCGCCTTACGTGCGGCGGTGGCCACGTCCGGCCGGCCGGCGGTGAACAGCCAGGTGGTGAACAGCTCGTCCAGGTCCAGGCCGGAGATGTCCTCGGCGAGGGCCTGGAACTGTGCGATGGTGCCGTTGCCGTACCGGTGCGCGGCGGTCCAGGCGGGCAGGATCTCGAAGAACGCATCGTCACCGACGGCCAGTCGCAACTGGTGCAGGGCCATCGCACCCCGGTCGTAGACGGCGCCGTCGAAGACCTGGGCGGCACCCGGGTCACCGGGCAGCACCTGCCAGAAGTCGTCGTCGGCCGGGTAGCTGCCGTAGGTGAAGTCGAACAGCTCCTGGGCGGTGCCCTCACCCTGCTCCTCGGACCAGAGCCACTCGGCGTACGAGGCGAAGCCCTCGTTGAGCCAGACGTTGCGCCACTCGGCCACCGAGACGGAGTCACCGAACCACTGGTGGGCGTTCTCGTGCACCACCACGTACGTGTTGGCGCCGCGCCGCCAGAAGCCCGGGCCGTACACCGGTCGGGTCTGGGTCTCCAACGCGAACCCGATGCCGTCGACCGGCCCGGCCACGCCGCCCTGCGCCTCGAACGGGTACGGGCCGAAGATCCCGCTCTCCCAGTCGATGATCTCGGCGGTCCGCTCGATGCTGGCCCGCGCGGCCGGACGCAGCGCGCCCAACGAGGTGCTGTACGCGTTGATCACCGGCTGGCCGCCGGGCGTGGTGTCGGTGACGATCTCGTACTGGCCGATGGCCATGAAGGCCAGGTAGGTGGCCGTGGGGGAGGTGGTCCGCCAGATCCACCGGGTGCGGTTGCCGGCCTCGGCGATCGGCTGCCGGGGCTGCACGCCGTTGCTGATCACCTCGACGCCGGTGGGCACCGACACGGAGATGTCGAAGGTGGCCTTGTCCAGTGGGTGGTCGTTGCTCGGGAACCACCACCACGCCGACTCGGGCTCGTTGACGGCGAGCGCACCGTCGGCGGTGCGCGTCCAGCCGGTGTAGCCGCCGACAAGGGTCTGCGACGGGACGCCGGCGTAGCGCACCACGATGGTGAGCTGCTGGCCGCGGGTGATGGTGCGGGCCGGTGTGACCACCAGCTCGTGCACACCGGCGGTGCTGGTGCTCGCCTCCCAGCCGTTGACCCGCACCGACTCGACGTCGAGCAGGAAGTCCAGGTTGAACGACGAGAGGTCCTGTGTGGCGGTGGCGAGGATGGTGGTGGTGCCGGTGAGCCGGTCGGTGGCCGGTTCGTAGCGCAGCCGGACGTCGTAGTGCTCGACGTCGTAGCCGCCGTTGCCGTAGTCGGGGAAGTAGGTGTCGCCCAGGCCGGGCGCGCCGGGTTGCGGCGCGGCGGTGACGGTGGGTCGGCCCCAGGCCGTCGGGGCGGCCTGGCCGGGGGTGCCGGCGAGCATGGTGCCGGCGGTGGTGAGGGTCAGGGCGGCGGTGGCCGCCGTGAGGACTCGTCGCACGAGGTGGACTCCCTCCATCGGGGTTGTACGCCGTCAACCTAATCGACAACTGTGAGCGTCGCTGCCTCGCGGGGCATCGTGTCGAGCTATTCCCTTGATCTACGTGTTTCGATAGCATTACCGACTAGTAACAAACCCTGGCCACGCGCGCGGTCGCAGGATCCCACCACCCCCTGTCCTGTGGAGGTCCGTCATGCCCCACCGCCCGCTGGCCCGCGCCCTGGCCGCGCTGGTCGCCGCGTTCACCGTCGCCCTCGGCGCCGTGCTCGTCCCCGGCACCGCCCAGGCCGCCGCCGTCAACTACGTCGCGCTCGGCGACTCGTACTCCTCAGGTGTCGGCGCCGGCCCGTACGACACGTCCGGTTGCCTGCGCAGCCAGAAGTCGTACGCCCCGCTCTGGGCGGCCGCCCACGGCGTCACCAGCTTCACCTTCCGGGCCTGCGGCGGTGCGGTCACCGCCGACGTTCTCAACGACCAGGTCAACGCGCTCAGCGCCAGCACCACACTCGTCACCATCACCATCGGCGGGAACGACGCCGGCTTCGCCAACGTCATCACCAGTTGCCGGTTCGGCAGCACCTCGTCCTGCACCAACGCCGTCAACACCGCCAAGTCGTTCGCCACCTCGACGCTGCCGGCCCGGCTCGACGCCACGTACGCCGCCATCCGCAACCGGGCGCCGAACGCCCGGCTGATCGTGCTCGGCTACCCGCGGCTGTTCGAGACGACGTCCTGCGGCTGGCTGGCCATGAGCACCTACAAGCGCACCATCCTCAACGAGGCCGCCGACGTGCTCGCCTCGGTGACCTCCGCCCGGGCCAGGGCGGCCGGCGCCACCTTCGCCGACACCCGGTCCACCTTCGCCGGGCACGGCGTCTGCGCCGGTGACCCCTGGATCAACGACATCTCCGGGATCGTCGAGGCGTACCACCCGGACGCCGACGGCTACCGCTACGGCTACCTGCCGGCGCTGAACGCCGTCACCGGCTGACCCGTCCACCCCACCCGCGGCGGCCGGTGGTCCATGCCGGACCGTCGGTCGCCGCGAGGACAACGCGCGGGTCGGTACTGTGCCGGTGTCACCGCTGTCCGTTAGGGTTTCCGCGAACCGGACGGCCGTGGCGTGGGAGGCACAGCGTGGGCAGGCTCGCGTCGGCGTACGGGCAGGCGGTCACCGCCCACCGGGCGGCCCGCGCACACCTGGACACCGCCCGTGGCGCGCTCGGCGCCGCCCCGGCGCCCGCCGCGCCCGTCGGCGCCGGCGACGTGGTCGACCGGCTGGCGCGCATCGGCGCCGCGCTGGCCACCCCCACCCCGGGCGCCACCGGGCTCACCGACGCCCCGGCGGCCGTCCGGATCGGTGAGGCGTCCACACCCGACGGTGGCTTTCCCGTGCTCGTGCCGCTCGGCGGCGGCCACCATCTCGCCCTGGACACCGACGCCCGCGACTCCCGGGTCGCCGGGCTGCTGCGGGCGCTGGTGCTGCGGTTGGTCGCCACCGCGCCGCCCGGGCAGGTCCGCGTCGCCGGCATCGACACCGCCGCGCTGGGCGCCACGTTCGGCCCGTTGCGCCCGCTGCTCGACGCCGGGGTGCTCGACCCGCCGGCCACCGGCGAGGCCGAGGTGACCGCGCTGCTGGACGCCGCCGAGCGGCACGCCCGCGCCGCGCAGCACGCCGACCCCGCCGCCCGGCACCTGCTGGTGGTCGTCGCCACCGCCGCGCCGGCGCCGCGCGAGCTGGCCCGCCTCGCGGCGCTCACCCACGCGGGCCCGTCCGCCGCCGTCTGCGTGCTGCTCGCCGGCCACCCGTCCCGGCTGCCCGGCGAGACCGCGCCGCCGCTGGGCGGCGCCACCGCCATCCGACTCGTCGAGGGGTACGCGCAGGTCGGCGACCCGCCCGGCACACCGTTCAGCGTCGACGGCAGTGGCCTCGCCGCACCCGTGCTGCTCGACGGCGACCCGCCGCCCGCATCCGTACGCGCCCTCGCCGAGCACCTGGGCGCCGCCGCCCGCCGCACCGACGCGCTGCCGTTCACCGAGCTGCTGCCCGAGCGGCGCTGGGCCGAGTCGGCCGGCAACGGCCTGCGCACAGTCGTCGGCCGGGCCGGCCGCGCTCCGCTGACCGTGGCCTTCGACGACGCCACCCCGCACTGGCTGGTCGGCGGGCGCACCGGCGCCGGCAAGACGGTCTTCCTCCTCGACGTCCTCTACGGGCTGGCCGCACGGTACTCGCCTGCCGAGTTGCAGCTCTACCTGCTCGACTTCAAGGAGGGCGTGAGCTTCACCGAGTTCGTGCCCACCACACGCGACCCTTCCTGGCTGCCGCACGCCCGCGCCGTCGGCATCGAATCCGACCGCGAGTACGGCCTCGCCGTGCTGCGCGAGCTGCGCCGCGAGGCGCAACGCCGGGCCACCGCCCTCAAGCGGCACGGCGTCACCAAGCTCGCCGACCTTCCCCGGGACAATCCGTTGCCGCGCATCGTGGCGGTCATCGACGAGTTCCACGTGCTGCTCGCCGGCAACGACGCGCTGGCCCGCGAGTCCGTCGACCTGCTTGAGGAGTTGGCCCGCAAGGGCCGCTCCTACGGCGTCCACCTGGTGCTGGCCAGCCAGAGCATGACAGGCATCGAGGCGCTCTACGGCCGCGCCGAGGCGATCTTCGGGCAGTTCGCGCTGCGGGTGGCCCTGCCCGGCGGGGGTGGGGTGCTCGACCAGCTCAACGACGCCGCCGCGGCCCTGCCGATCGGCTCCGCCGTCGTCAACACCGCCGCCGGCGCGGTGGGCGCGGACACCGTGCTGCGCTTCCCCGACGCGCACGCCGCCGCGGCCGACCTCGCCGCGCTGCGCCACGAGCTGTGGCAGGCCCGACCGCCGGGCTCGCGGGCACCGGCGGTCTTCAAGGGGTACGAGGCCGCGCGGATCGAGGACGACCCCACCTTCACCGGTCTGCGCCCCGGCGGCCGACGCCCGATGGCCCTGGTCGGCCGGACCGTCGACGTGCACGGCACCACAGCGCTGTTCCTGATGGACAGCACCCCCGGCCGGCACCTCGCCGTGGTGGGCACCGCCGCAGCCGGGGCGGACGTGCTGCGCGCCGCGACGCTGAGCCTGGCCCGCCAGCACACCCCCGGCGACGCCCGGTTCCTGCTGGCGTCGCTTGTCACCGCCGCCGACCCGGTCGCCGACGAGACAGACGCCGCGCTGCGGGCCGCCGGCCACCCGGTCCGCCGCGTCGACGCGACCGGGCTGCGCGACCGGATCGCCGAGCTGGCCGCCGAGCCCGCCGGCCGCGAGTACCTGGTGGTGTTCGGCATGGACGCCGCCGCGCCGGTGCTCGGGGCCGCCGACCCGGTCAGCTTCCGCTCCGGCCTGGACGACCTGCACACCCTGCTGCGCCAGGGCCCCGCCCACGGGGTGCACCTGCTGGGCTGGTGGCGCGGGCTGCGTCGGCTCGCCGACGACCTCGGCGGCACCCAGAACCGCGACGACGTCGCGTGCCTGGTCGCGCTCAACGTGCCCGGCCCCGAACTGGCCCTGCACCTCGGGGTCCACGACCTGGCCTACACGCCGCGCGCCGACCGCGCGCTGCTTGTCGACCGGCACGACCAGCGCACCAGACTGATCGTGCCGTTCGCCGGCGACGGGCACGAACCGGACGGGGAGCGTTGACGGTGTCCTTCGAGGAGTACGCGGCACTGGCCCGACAGCTCGCCGAGCAGCGCCGAGCCGGCGAACAGCACGCCGCCGCCGAGTCCGAACGCCGCCGTGACCTGCACGCCGCCGTCGACTCCCTGCACCACCGGCTGACGGCCCAGGGGCACCGCCTCGACCAGCTCGGCCGCGCCATCGGCATCGACCAGCCGCCGTCCGGCCCGCCCGCAGCCGCGGGCACCCCGTGGAGCCCGGCCGCCACCGCCACCGCACCAGGTCCGCCGTACGCACCCGGGCCAGGGGACGGCGGACCCGACGGCGCAGCCGGCGCGCCGGGGCGGGCGGGTGTCGAGGCGTACCCCCAGTTGCCGGCGGGCGAGGCGCGGCTGGCGCTGCCGACTGCGGTGAGCCCGGCGGGCGCCGGGGTGCCGGCGCAGCGCGCGGTGGCTGTCGACCCGGCCACGGAGCTTGAGCTGGCCCGGCGGATGGCCGACGAGGCGGACCGGCACGGGCACCAGGCGGAGCTGCTGGCCCAGCGGCCCGCGCTGCTGCCGACGTGGTCGCCGTTGGCCCGGGCCGTCGCCGTCTACGCCGGGTGCGGGGCGGCGGCCGGGGTGCTCATGTTGACGCTTGTGGTCGCCTCCGGGGTCGGCCTGGTCGACGGGTTCGCGCTCGGCGCGTGGATCTGCGCGGGGTTGCCGGCGTTGGCGTTCTTCGGCGGCTACCTGGTGCTGGGCCGGTGGGGGAGGCCCGCCATGGTCGCCGGCACCCCGCCGCGCTACCTGCCGCTGGGGTTCCTGATCTGTTTCCTGCTGGTGCCGATGGGCTACTGCGCCTACCTGCTGCTGTTCCGCACCCTGCGCTGAGATGGGCGCCGTCCGGCCTGCCGACAGGCCTCATGTGCCTGCGGCCATTACGATGCCGGCGAACGACAGGAGACAACTGTGACAGTGCACGCGACGAGCCAGCGGACGACCCGAGTGGAGGCCGCCGCAGCAGACGCGCAGGAGGTGCTCGGCGCGCGAAAGGCCAGTCGGATCGCGACGTTCGACAATGGTGCCCTCTACGTACGGGCGGGTGCGGGACGCCAGTTCCTGGCCTGGCTCATCGACTTCACGGTCTACCTGTTCGGGGTCGGGGTGGGGATCGTGGCCGTGGCCCTGGTGGACAGGTCGATGCCCCTGTCCGACGACGTCCTCGCAGTGGTCGTGCTCTCGTTGTTCGTCGTGGTGCCGCTTGTCTACGGCCTGTGCTTCGGCAACGGCCGGGCGCTCGGCGGGGTCCTCACCGGCACGCAGCTCGTGCGGATCAAGGACGGCAGTCGGGTCGGCCTCAGGGCGAGCTGGGTCATGCTGATCAGGACATTGTTGATGCCGGTGCTTGTCGTCGGAGCGTTGGCGGACGCGTTCACCGGCGGTGGGACGTCAGGTTTCGCTTCAGAGCTGCGGATCTGCATCGACCCCACCGCCACCCGGCGGCTGCACGAGGCCGGCATCCGTTGAGCTTCCGGGCGGCCACCGGCCTCGGCTAGTGCCGTGACCATGAACGTTCACGGTGTCGATTGACACGCCGTCGGCCTGCGGCGCTTGCGGGGTCGTGGGGGTCAGGCTGGGGTGGTGGCAGATCCCGTACGTGTGCGACGGCTGAGCGACCAGGAAGGTCAGCAGTTGCTGCGCATCACTCGCAGAGGTACCGGTTCACCGATCCGATTACGGCGGGCGATGGTTGTGCCGGCGTCGGCCAGTGGGAACACGGTGCCGGCGATCGCTCGCCTGGTTCAGGCGGACGAGACACGATCCGGCAATTGATCCACCGGTTCAACGAGATGGGTATGGCCAGCCTGGACCCTCGGTGGGCGGGTGGCCGAGGACGCTATGGCTAGGCGTCGATGAGCGTGGCGGCCCAGGGTTCGGCTACGTCGGCGAGGCCGAGCATGGTGATGACGTTGTCGAGCATGCCGGCGGCAAACCACTGCCGGACCGCCTCGTCGTCACCGTCCAACAGCTCGCGGACGATCGTTACCTGCTGGGCATAACACGTCCGGACCGCATCGCGAATGACCGGTTCGTCGGTGGCACAGTTGGCGTGCATGAGGAAGCGCAGGACGTCACCGTCGGTGATGAGCGTGCTGTACGCGGCTCGCAGTGCTTGCGGCGGGCTCATCGTGTTGTTGCAGGTCTTGGCGGAGGTGAGCGTTTTGGTCAGCAGGCCGCCGACGTGCGTGACGGCAGCAGCGAAAATCGCCTGCTTGTTGGCGAAGAGCCGGTAGAGGTAGGGCTGCGAGATGCCGGCGCGCTCGGCGATCTCGTTCGTGGTCGTACCGTAAAAGCCTCTCCGCGCGAAACAGCTCACCGCCGCGTCCACAACGTGCTGACGGCGTTCATCGCTCTTCGTGGTCGTCCCGGCGGCAGGCATGGTGTCAGCCTATCCACGGCACCTGGACCGCCGGTTCGCTCCGTTCAGCTACCGAAAGAGCCGGCCACACCCACGGTTCCGGTTGCCTCGGGGTCGCTGGTTGTCAGCGCTTCAACGGCGGCCAGAGGGTTCCAGTAGTCGTCGTATCGAGTGATCAGCCCGTCGGCGTCGGTCTGCACGATCCCGAAGCAGTCCTGGCGAAAATGCTTCCCGGTGGGCGTCGCCGTCCCGTCCAGCGTCCACAACGCCACCGCGATCTGCGGGCCACCACGTCTCGAGACCGCATCTGGACACCCTCCTGCAAGCCCGATACATCAACGACGGCCCCGGCTGGCTGATCGACATGCTCGCGCTCACCGGGCTCTGCCTGCAAACCGCTGGCGACCCCGCCCAGCCCATGGCGGCGGCTCAGAGTGCGGTCAAAACTCGCGGAGATCGATCACCAGCCGAACCGATCAACGGAGTCAAACTCACGAACCTCCGGTGTCGTTTGTCGCGAGCCAAATCACCTGACCCAGCACCTCAAACGTTCGTGGTCACGGCACTAGTCCAGGTGATAGGTGAGGACCCCGGCGTCGCTGAACCTCTGCTCGCCGCTGCTCGACGGGCTGAAGACGCGACAGGCGCAGCCGTCGCCGGGCTCCTTCGCGGACGCCTCGGCGAAATACCAGACCTGACCCACCTGGGCCGTGAACGTGCGGCTGGTCCGGGGCGGCACCTCCATCGCCCGGTGCGCCGTGCAGTCGGCGTCGAAGAGCCACAGCACGTACGGTTCGCTTGTCGTCGAGGCGGTGCCGCGTACCCGTTCCCCCCACCGGCCGGCGGGGATGTCGCGTTGGAAGTACGCCACCGCCTCCTGGCCCTTGGTCCGCGCGATGCAGGCCCGGGCGAGCTGTGCCGCGGAGGCGGAGGTCGGGCCGGGGGCAGGTGCCGCCGAGGAGGACGACCGTGGGCCCGACCTGACGGCCGCAACGATGACAAGGGCGGTGATGACGGCGAGAGAGCCGGACAGCCCGATGACCACGCGCCGGCGTCGTGTCCTCTCAGGTGCCATGTCCCGTCGCTCCTCAGCTATGGGCCGGGCAGGCGACGTGGTCAGCCCCCTGTCCGACTGCTGACGGCAGAGTCTACGGCGCTTCCCGCCGCACCATCGTCCCCGCGACGGCCGCCAGGACGCCGTCTCGTTCGCTGACGGTGAGACCCTCGTCTTCGAGCAGGCCGAGCAGCAGCACCGTTCGCGCGACGGTCGCCGCCGCGCCCTCCGGCACGGGTGGGCGCTCGCCGAGGGCCGCCCAGACCAGCGCCTCGCCGAGCACCGGGTCGACGTCGTACCCGGTGGCGTCGTAGCGTTCCCGCGCGGACGCCACGAACCGGATCACCGGCGCCCGATCCTGCCCGGCCACGAACCGCCGCCGCACCGCCACCAGCAGGGCCCCGGCGAGCAGATCGGCGTACCGCAGCCAGTCCGCCTCGGTGAACCGGCGCAATCGCCGCTCGTGGCCGCGCAGCCGTCCGGCCAGGAGGCTGCGCAGCGCTGCGTGCGGGTCGGTCACCATCGCGTCCCCCTGATGATCTTTCGTCGGCGTCGCCTGATCACCAGGGCGCTCGCCGCGTGACAGCCGTGCGCGATCTCGTCGGTGCCGGCGTTGGTGCTGGTCGCGTCACCGATGCTGTCGGGTCTGTCTGGTGTGGGCGGTGCCGCCGGCTCGCAGGTCAGCGGCGTGGGTTCGCCGGTCAACGCGGCCACTGAGCGGTCGATGCGGCAGCCGCCGACCGCGAGCCGGGCGGCGGCCAGGTCCAACCGGGCGATGGCCGCGGCGAAGTGCCGGGCCGCGACCGCGTCCGCCACGATTCCGGTACGCCGTAGCCGGTCCTCGGTCGCACCCAACCGCCAGCGGACGCGGGCGGCCAGCGCGGCGGCCCGGTCCGCGTCGACGCGTGCCGCCCGCAGGCCGGCGAGCAGTTCGCCAACCGACCCCTCCGTCGAGCCCCGGTCGGCGGCCAAGCCGGCGTAGACCAGGCTCAGTGCCCGCCAGCATTCGGTTACCGCGTCCTGCCAGGGCAACCGCCGGCCGGGTGGCCCCGCCCCGTGCAGGTGCGCGCCGGCGCGGTCGGCGGCGGCGATCGTGGCCAACCACGCGGCGCGTAGGTCGTCCACGGTGTCGGCGGTCATTCGCCGGCCTCCGCCGTGGACTTGACCAGGAGAGCGAAACGCACCTCCGTGCAGGGATAGTCAGCGCCGCACCCGCAGAGCCAACGACGCACCACCCGGGGTGAATGGGCGAAGAGGGTGTCGTCCGCGTCCTCAACGTCCTGATCGGACACGAAGCGGCGGCGTTGTTCGGGTACGGGGTCGCTCGGGTGTTCGTCGGGTCGATCGGACATCGGGGGCTTCCGTCGGGTCGGTCTCCTTGCTCAGGCTCTTTGCATCGGGGCAGCGCGCGGGCATGCCCCGGCACGCCCGGCCGGACGGGGGGACCGGCCGGCCGGGCGCTCTCTGCGCGGTGGGAAGAAACCAACTCCGGGTTTGCAGACCTGGGAGCCGGTCGATTCGAGCTTTACACAACTAGTCACGGATAGCAAGCACGACAACACGTTACTTGTCATGAGTAGTCACGCGTGATCAAATGGCGGTGCAGACCTGGGAGTCAATATGCCCGTCAAGCCCAAATGGGAACAGCTCGCGGATCACATCCGAAGCCAGATCGAGTCAGGAGAGCTTGCGCCGGGGGACCAGTTGCCGTCCACGGTGCAGCTCAAGAACCAGCATGGCGTGTCAACGACTGTGGTCCGGCAAGCGATCCTGGTCCTTCAGACCCAAGGCTGGGTGCACGGCGTGCACGGACTCGGCGTGTTCGTCACGGAGCGCTGAACAGGGCCTGTCCCGAGGACGCCATGGGATCACGCGGTCGCGCTGGGTGCGCGGATCTCGTACGCTCCGATGTGGTCTCCGCCGGTGCGGTGGTGGAGGCGATGGTCGACCACGGGGAGGGTGCGCGTGAGCGCAGCACAGATCATCGCGAGGTTGGCGGCGGCGTCGCAGAAGCTCGACGAGGCGAAGGCCAAGACCGCAGCGGCAGCGCAGGACGCGGCCGAGGCGCGGGCGCTCGTCGCCGGGGCGCTCGAAGGTGTGGCCGCCGGCCCGCTCATCGGCATGATCGACGCGTACCGGCAGGCTCTCGCGCAGGCGTCCCAGGGTGGCGAGCCGGCCAAGCAGCACGTCCAGGAGACGATCGCCAAGGTCCGAGCGCTGGGAAACTGAGCACGGGTGGTGGTAGCACAGCCAGCCATCCACCCGCAGCGGTGAGACCGGTCATCAGCCGTGAGGATCGATGACCAGGTGGAGACTCTCGTCAGAGCTGTCCTGGATGCCGCTGTGCACCGTGATTCCGGCAGATTCGAAGGCGCCTTGGATGCTCTTGTTGGTAGCCAGGAGACCCTCACCAAGGCCGTCGAGCTGACGCTGGCCGTGAACGCCGCTGTTCTGTTCGAGGTGCACGATGGTCGGCCATCGCCCGAGCAGGTCAACGAACTGTCGCGCAACATCAGCCAGCAGGAACAGTGGGCCGGGGTTTCGGCAGCGGGTGTGCATGCTCTTTTGGTCGCCGTGACTACCGGCAATCCCCCAGTAGTCGGGAGCAGTGCGGACGGCGCGACCGCCGTGTTCGTGGTTGCGGCGAACCTCCTCGCCACCGCGTCCCAGCCGGACGAGGGCGAGTGGTGGTTCAACTACCTCGACAAGGTGGAAGCGGCAATCGAAGCTGCGGGGTGACCCGTGTGCCTCATCCAGAGGCCTGGCACGTCAACGAGCTGCACCGAGTGTGCTGTCGGATAGGTGTCACCGCGCGTGGTGAGGGCCTCAGCCGACGGATAACTGACGAGGCCGGAGTGCTCGCAGGAGATTCGCTGCGAGCACTCCGGGTGACTGTCAGCGGGTGACGCGGACCTCGCCCTCGAAGCGCGGCGAGTAGTCGCAGCCGACCTCGCCACACAGCTCGAAGCCGCCGACGGCGAGCGCGACGCCCCGGTTGAAGGCGAAACCGCCGGCCTCCGCGTACACCCGGGCGGTCACGGCCTGCGGCGCGCCGGTGCAATGGACGGCCGTCCAGCCGCTGCCGTAGGCGACGCGGTCGCCGGAGCGCTGGCGCAGGCTCATTTCGGCGCCGCCGTTCAGACTGGATGCGCAGGTTACGGTGATGGTGAGGTCCACGGCCACGCCGCGGGCGACCAGGGTCGCGGACGTGACCTCGACGTCGGTGGCCGCGCTCGCTGGTGTTGGCGCGAGCAGCGCGAACAGGAACAGGCCGAGCAGGCCGATGGTGGTGGTGACGCGGCGCACGGCGGTCCTCCCTATTGGAGTGGGTGCATACCTGCGGTCACCGTAACCTTCGCGGGGACGTACCGACATCGATCGATCGTGGGGTGCTGGGCGGCCGTCGGGTGGGGTCGGAGGCTCAAGGGACATCGCCCGGGCGGCCCTGCGCCGACACGGCGAAGCCCATTCGGCGCGGTCAGGCGCGCGAGCGCGGTAGGCAGCACTTCTTGTACTTGGTGCCCGAGCCGCACCAGCAGGCGTCGTTGCGGCCGGGTGGCCAGGCGGTCACGCCTGTCTCGTCGAGGCTGTCGGCGTACTCGTCGAGGGTTTCCTCGTCGATGGGGTCGTCGCCGGCGAAGGCGGCCAGGCCCTCGACGGTGCCGGCGACCACGCCCAGGTCGGCGCCGCCCAGGTTGGATGCCTCGGTGAGGGCGCGTTCGATCTGGGTACGGTGCTCGTCCCAGGTGGATGGGTAGCTGTCGACAAGTGCCGGCCAGCGCGCGAGCAGGGCGTCGAACTCGACCTGCGGCCAGTACAGCAGCGTCGCCGGGCCGTCGTCGAGGGCGTGGTTGCTGGCGGCGCGTAGCCGGTCGGCGAGGTTGTCGTACTCGTCGTGGGGGAGGCCCAGCTCTTCGCGCAGGTCGTGCCGCCGCTGGGCGAGGCCGTAGATCATGGCGGCGGCCTCGTCCTGTGCATCCTCGGACTCGTGCTGCTGGGTCCTGGTGCGTTCCAGGATCGTGTCCAGCGCGCCGGTGAGCCATTCCAGCGCCGTCTCGGCGTGGCCGGACTCGGCAAGCTCGTCCACCAGGTACGTGGCGTCGGGGTGGGTCTCCAGCAGCGGACGCAGCTCGGTCAGCTCGCGCATGCCCTCGTCGGAGCGGCCCAGGCGCAGCAGCAGGCCGCCGCGCACCGCCCGGGCGTACGCGTCCTCGTCGGGTTGTTCGGCGATGGCGCGGGTGGCCAGGGCGAGCGCGTCGGCCAGGTCGCCTGCCTGCTCCAGGATGTCCGCGGCGACGAGCAGCGCGTACCCGGTGTCGTCCGGGTCGGCGACACGCCCCTCGTCGACGGCGCCCACCAGTTCGGCGACGAGCGCCGCCGGGTCCGGGCTCTCGGATCCCGCCGAACCGATCTCCTCGATCCGCTCGGTGGTCAACATCTCGGGCATGGGCACATCCTGGGCGACGAGGGCGGGCGGTCAGCGTACTCCCGGACAAGCCGCAGCCCGGGCGGCTAACCGCCCGGGCCGCGACACGGACCTCAGCGGGTGGCGGGCATGGTGGCGAACTCGCCGGCTAGCTCGGATTCGACGATCGTCGAGGTGGACGGCCGGCGACCGGCCGACGCCCGCCGGGCGGACGGGACGGCGAGGGCCGCGAGGGCGGCCGCCAGGGCGATCGCGGTGAGGACGAGAAACCCGGTGGTGAAGCCGGCCTCCCGGGGCAGGCCGCTGGCCTGCGGGTGGGCGGTGATCACGCCGCTGACCACTGCGGCGCCGATCGCGCCGCCGATGGTGCGGATGTTGGCGTTCATGCCTGTCGCCACGCCTGTCTGGCTGGCCGGCACACTGCCGACGATCAGGTTGGCCATCGACGCGAAGGCCAGGCCGATGCCGAGGCCGACCAGGCCACCGGCGACGGCGACCTCCCAGCGGGTGTCGTGCGCGGCGGCGAGCATCGCGGAGGCGGCCACGTTGAACGCGGCGCCGGTGGCGAGCTGCGCCTTGGCGCTGAAGACCGCCTGGAGTCGCCCGGCGACCAGGCCGGCGACGAACATCGCGACGAGCATCGGCAGCATGAGCAGGCCGGCCTGGCTGATGCTGGCGCCGAACCCGTAGCCGGCGGACGTGGGGGTCTGCACGAACTGCGGGAGGAACGCGTACACCGAGAACATCGACGCGCCGTAGAGCAGGGCTACCAGGTTGGTGGTCCAGACGCCGGGCAGGCGCATCATGCGCATGTCGATAAGGGGGTTTCCCGAGCGCACCTCGGCGACCAGCCAGCCGACGAGCAGCACCACGGCGAGCGCCAGCAGACCCAGCACCCGGGTGGAGGTCCAGCCCCAGGACGCGCCCTGGCTGATCGGGAGCAGCAGCGCGACAAGCCAGCCGGAGAGCAGCACTGTGGCGCGCCAGTCGATCCGGCCGGGCGTACGCACCGGCGACTGGGGCACGAACCGGTGCGCGGCGACGGCGGTCAGCCCGACCACGACCATGGGGATCCAGAACAGCCACCTGTAGTCCAGCGCGGTGACGATCGGGCCGGCGAGCACGACACCAAGGCCACCGCCGGCGGCGACGATCGCCGAGATGGCGGCGACGGCGGAGCCGACCCGCGCGGCGGGGAACTCGTCGCGGATGATGCCGAACGACAGCGGGAACACCGCGCCGCCGATGCCCTGCACGACCCGGGCGACGATGAGGACGCCGATGTTCGGCGCGACGGCGGCCAGCAGGCAGCCGAGGGCGAGCGCGGCGAGCGAGACGACGAGCATCCGCTCCTTGCCGACCATGTCGCCGACGCGACCGAGGATGGGCGTGAAGATCGACGCGGAGAGCAGGTAGGCGGTGAGCACCCAGGTCACTGTGTTCTGGGAGGTGTGCAGGTCCTGCTGGATGGTCGGCAGCACCGGAGTGATCAACGACTGGAGCATCGCGAAGAACCCGGCGCCGGCCGCGAGCACGGTGAAGGTGAGCCGACGCGAGCTGCGTCGGGAGGTCACTGACACGAGAGAGAACTCCTGATGATGGTACGGAGGGAGATTTGTGGCCCTGCCGTCTGCGGCGGGCGGGATGTCGGGTCCGGGCGATCGGGTGGCCAGGCGGATCGGGCGGGTCCCGAGGTAAGCTAACCGGAGGGTTCCCTCCGGCATTTCCGGAGGGGTGCCTCCACTAAGCTAGCGGAGGGATGCCTCCGGATGCAACCAGGATGAGGTGACGCACGTCATGACCAGCGGGGGGCAGACGCCCGAGGTCTTCGCGCGCCGGCCCAAACGAGCCGACGCGCGGCGCAACTACGACGCCCTGGTCATGGCGGCTCGTGACGCGTTCGCCGAGAACGGCGCCGCCGCCTCCCTGGAGGACGTGGCCCGCCGGGCCGGGGTGGGCATCGGCACGCTCTACCGCAACTTCCCGACCCGGCGGCACCTCTTCGAGGCCGTCTACGTCGAGGAGGTCCGGGCGCTGAGCAGTTCCGCCGCCGACCTGGCCGAGCTGCCCCCGTGGGACGCGCTTGTCGCGTGGCTGCACCGCTTCGTCGCGTACGTCGCCACCAAGAGGGCGCTCGCCGAGCAGTTGCTGCACGACTCGGAGATCTTCCAGAGCTGCCGTACGGAGATCTACGCCGCCGGCGACCCGTTGATGCGCCGCGCGCAGGCCGCCGGCGTGGTGCGTGACGACATCGTGTTCGACGACGTGGTGCGGCTGATCAGTGGCCTCACCATGGCCCAGTTCCCCTCGCCCGAGCAGCGCGACCGGGTGCTCGGCGTGGCCCTCGACGGGCTGCGCCCCACGGCCGCCGCCCGCTGACCGCTCAACCGTCAACGAGCAGCAGCCACTCGTCGTCGAGCCGTTTCACGACGGTGCCCGCCGGCCAGCGGTGACCGAGATCGATCACCGCCCGCGCCTGCTCGACCTGCGGCGGCCGGCTGAAGTGGACGTCGCGGAAGCTGGCCATGCTGTGAAAGCGGGCCCTGCCGAAGTTCGCGGCATCGGTGAAGCGCGCACCGTCGAACAGCGCCTCGGCCTCGAAGATCGTCCAGCGGAACAGCGCCATGTTCGTGAAGCGGACAGAGCGGAAGCTGGCCGACCCGCCGAACTCGGTGTGCTCCATCGACAGGGCGCCGAGGAACTCGGCCTCCCGGAACGAGGCGGTGTCCTCGAAGCGGGTCGCGTCGAAGCTGGTCGGCTGGCCGAAGGTCGCCCGACGAAATGAGGTCGGGCCGGCGAAGCGGGACCGCCGGCAGGACAGGCCGTCGAACGCGGCCCCCTCGAAGCTGGCCGACCCGCCGAACCGCACGCCGTCCAGCACGACCTCCGCCTCGGCGTTGAGGCCGTCGAAGACCACGTCACCGACGGCCACCGCCCCGAACAGCAGCGACCCGCGCACCGTCGCGCCCGCGAAGCTGGTCGTGCCTGTGAACACCGCACGCCTGAAGTCCGCGTCGACAAGCGTGCAGCCGGCGGCGTCGAAGTCGACGAGCGCGGCGCCGGTCAGGTCCAGGACGATGCCCGGCCAGTGGTCCGCGTCGCCCGCGCGCAGGTGCCGGGTCAGGACCCGCTGCGCGGTGCGCCGGACCTCCGTCTCGCGCGGCTCGTCGTTCGGCGCCGGCATCCGCAGGTACGCGCAGAGCACCGCCACGATCGTCGGCCGCTGCGCCGGATTGTCCTGCCCGAGGCGTTCCAGGGCGTGCAGCCCGCCGAGGCGTACGGCCGCGCTGTCGTTGCCGAGCAGCTCGACCGCGCGGGTGTACAGCTCGGTGAGCCGGCGTTCGGCGGCGTCGTGTTCGGCCGACCGGGACTGCCGGTCCTGGTGGTGCTGCGCGGCCTCGGCCACCGACTCGGCGTGTGCCTGCACCCGGTCGCGGTGGGCCTGGTCGCGGGCGGCGACGCTCTCCTGGTGCCGCTGCGCGCGTTCGGCGATCCACTGGCGGCGGGCGGCCAGCAGCAGCGCCAGCCCGCCGCCGGTGCCGGCTACCACTGTCAACCCGGTGCGGATCGCGTCGATGCGCAGGGTGGCGCGGGTGTCCGGTTGCCCGGCCCGGTCGGCCTCGGTGAGCAGCAGGTCCAGGACCAGCCAGCCGAGGGCGACGGCGACCAGCAGACCGACCAGGACCAGCCACCACGGCATCACCCGCAGTTGGCGTTCGGGGGGTTCGTCCGCGGCCACTGCCACAGCATGCCAGCCGGCAGCTCCGTCCGATATGGAGCGCGGCGTTATGCCGGTTTGCACCCTCGGTGGAACAACGGGTTACCGGCGCGTAACAAGCCATTGACGTTTCCAAATTGTTGCGGGCATCATCGGCGCACGGTCGACCGGACACCCCCACCCACCTGCCCGGTCCGCCGGGCGCCTCCCTCCGGAGGTGCAGCCATGCTGCTCCGAAAGACCGCCCTCGCCCTGGCCCTGGCCACCGCCGCCGTCCTCGCGACCACCACCCCGGCGGCGGCCGCCCCCACCCTCGTCGCCAACCCCGCACCGGCAGCCGCCGCCAACCCCGTCATCGTGGTCGGCGGGCTCAGCGGCGTCGCCGTCGCGTACGAGCCGATCGCCGCCCGGCTGCGCGGCGACGGCTACCGCACCTTCATCTACCAACTGCCCGGCCTCGGCCTCGGCGACATCCCGGCCTCCGCCCGCGCGTTCGCCGGCTTCGTCGAGCAGGTACGGGCCAGCACCGGGGCGTCGACGGTGGACGTCGTCGCCCACTCCGAGGGCGGCCTGGTCAGCCGCTACTACCTCAAACGGCTCGGCGGCACCGCCACCATCGGCAGGTACGTCAGCCTCGGCACCCCGCAGTACGGCACCTACGTGGCGAACATCGTGGCGTTCCTGGGCCTCGGCAGCTGCGCCGGTGTCGTGGCCTGCCAACAGATGACCATCGGTTCGGCGTTCCTCGCCGACCTCAACGCCGGTGACGACACACCGGGCGCGGTGCGGTACACCACCATCCGCACCCTCCAGGACGAGTTGGTCCGCCCCACCGGGAACGCCGCCGTGAACGACGGAGCGACGAACGTGCTGATCCAGGCGTACTGCCCGCTGCGGGTCGTCGGGCACCTCGGTCTGGTGCTCGACGGCACCGCGTACACAATCGTGCGCGGCGCCCTGGTCGACGGCCCGGTGCGACCCAACTGCGTGGCGCTCTGATCCGACCCGCGCGGGCGGTCCCCGAAACGGGGGTCGCCCGCGCGGCTGCGCCGGCGAGTGTCGGGTGGGCGACGTTGCGGGTCGGACACCGCCGGCTGAACCGGTGGCGTCCGACCCGCAGCGGGTCAGCTCGCCTTGGCGAGCGCCTCGAACTCGTCGTCGGTGAGCCGCACGTCGGCGGCTGCCACGTTCTCCTCCAGGTGCGCCACCGAGGACGTACCCGGAATCGGCAGCATCACCGGGGAGCGGCGCAGCAGCCAGGCCAGCGCGAGCTGCGCGGGCGTGGCGTCGTGGCCCGTGGAGATCGCGTCCAGCGGGCCGCCCGGTCGGGCCAGCTCGCCCGTCGCGATCGGGAACCACGGGATGAACGCCAGGTCGTTGCGCTCGCAGTACTCCAGCACGTCCTCGGCGCTGCGGTTGGCGAGGTTGTATAGGTTCTGCACCGAGACGATCTCGGTGATCGCCCGCGCCTCTTCGATCTGCTCCACGCTCACCTCGGACAGTCCGATGTGCCGGATCTTGCCCTCCTCGCGCAGCAACGCCAGCTCGCCCAACTGGTCGGCGAGCGGCACCTGCGGGTCGATCCGGTGCAACTGGTACAGCGGGATGCTGTCCAGGCCGAGGTGGCGAAGGCTCAGCTCACACTGCTGGCGCAGATACTCCGGCCGGCCCAGGGGCCGCCAGTCGCCGGGGCCGGAGCGGCTCAGCCCGGCCTTCGTGGCGATGACCAGATCGTCGGCGTACGGGTGCAGGGCCTCACGGATCAGCAGCTCGGAGACGAACGGCCCGTACGAGTCGGCGGTGTCGATGAACGTCACGCCCAGCTCGACAGCCCGGCGCAGCACGCGCAGCGCCTCGGCCGGGTCCTTCGGGTCGCCCCACACACCGGGTCCGGTGAGCTGCATCGCGCCGTAGCCGAGCCGGTTGACCTGGATGTCGCCGCCGATCGAGTACGTGCCGGACGCCTTCGCGGGCTGCTTGCTGATGTCGGTCGCCATACGCGGTTCCCCAATCATGTCGTCGCGGCGGGAGGCCAGCCACCCGCCGCCCAGCTGATGATCCCCCGAATCACGCCGCCCTACCCTGGAGGAGCCTGTGGGAGGGAACACGACAGCTGTCCGGAATTCGCATCTTCCTGCCACTGGCATGCCACCTGTCCGGTCTGCTACCCCTGAACCAGGCCGGTCGGGGGAGGCGCGATGTGGCGACGGTTCAGGTCCGACCCGGTACGCCATCTGCGGGAGCGGCTGGACCGCTTCGCGGCCACCCTGAGCCCCCGTGAGGTGCTCGACTCCGGCGCGATCCGCGACGCCGAGATGGTCATGGAGCTGGTCGCCGGCACGCCGACGGACGGGCCGCTGCCGGAGCAGGTGGCCGAGGGCATGGTCCTGCTCGCCTGCCTGCACTCGTACCGCTACCAGCTGCTGCCCCCGGGCGAGGACGCCGACGACCTCGCGCGAGCCGTCCAGCTCACCGAGTTCCTCCTGCGTGTCGCCCCGCACCGGGTTCCGCCGTCGCTGCTGGCTGTCCTGGGCCTCGCGCGCCCGGGCGGCGCCCGCGTCCCGAACCCCCGGCCGGCGGACGACACGGCCGGCGCCCGGTACGTGGAGGCGGTCATGCTGATGGGCGCGGCGGAGGCGAGCAACGACTACCGGGCCGCCGACCGGGCCGAGACGCTGCTGCGCCAGGCGGTCGCCGCCACTCCGCCGGGCGCGCCGGAGCGCCCGCACTACCTGTCCGCGCTCGGCAAGGTGCACCGCGACCAGTTCCAGCACCTCGGGCGCGGGCGCGCCCTGCCGGCCGCGATCGACGCGCACCGGGAGAGCCTGGAGTCCACCCCAGTCGGGGACCGGGAACGGCCGGCGCGACTGTTCAACCTCGGCAACGTCCTCGGCGACAGGTACGACACCGGGAACGACCCGGCCGACCTGGACGAGGCGATCACCCTGCTGCGCGAGGCAGCCCGGACCGCCGGCGCGGCCGCCCCGGTGGCGGCCATGGCACGCGCGAACCTCGGGCAGCGCCTACGCGACAGGTGGCGGCTGCTCAGGCGGCCCGGCGACCTCGACGAGGCGGTCGACGCCCTCGGCGCGGCCCGCGACAGTGGCGATCCCTGGATGGCCGCGCTGCACGGCACGGCTCTTGCCGAACGGTTCCTGCGCGACCGCGCAGACCGGGACCGGGACGCCGCGATCGACGCGTACCGGTCGGCGTTGAGCGGGTTCGGAGGGCTCGCCCCGGATCTGGCCGGTACCGCCCAGGCCGGGCTCGCCTCCCTGCTCGCCGTACGGCACGAGGCCGACGGCGCCCCGGGCGACCTCGACGCCGCCATCGAGGCGTACCGGGTGGTGGGGTCCGTCGGGTCGACCCACGGCGGACCGGACCGCGCCGACGCCCGGCAGGCCCTGGCCGGCCTGCTGGTCACCCGGTACGAGCAGCGGCGACGCGTCGACGACATCACCGAGGCGGTGCGGTTGGTGCGCGACGCCGTCGCCACCGAGCGGGACCCGGCGGGGAGGGCCCGACGGCTCGCCGACCTCGGCTACACGCTCGCCAGGGGACAGGCCGACCTGGGTGGGGTGGACGCGCTGCGGGCGGCCCGCGACGCGCTCACCGAGGCCGGCTCGCTGCTGCCCCGCGCCGACCCGCTGCGCCACCAGGTGCTCAACAACCTCGGCAACACGCTGCGGGAACTCAGTGACCTCGCGGGGGAGCCGGAGCTGCTGGAGCCGGCCGCCGTGGCGCTGCGGGACGCGGTGGCCGCCGCCGCCCCGGACGCCGCCCTGCTGCCCCGCTACCGCTCGAACCTGGGCCTGGTGTTGCAGTCCCTGTTCGCCTCCACGCAGGACCTGGCGACCCTCACCGAGGCCGTCGGGGTGCTGGCCGAGGCGACCGAGGCCGCACCACCGGGGCACCCGGACCGGATGCTGGCGCTCACCAACTACGGCTCCGCGCTGAACCGCCGTGTCGAACTCGCCGTCGAGGGCGCGCTGCCCGCCGGCGGGGAACCGGAGGACCGGGTCGCGGCCCGCGTCGCCCGGGACTCCGACGCCGCGATCACCGCCCTGCGCGAGGCTGCCGACCTGGCCGAGCGGGAAGCCGAACCGGTCGAGTACGCCCAGACGCTCGCCACCCTCGCCCTGGCCCACCTGCTGCGGCACCGACTGCGCGACGACCCGGCGGCACTGGACGAGGCGATCGGCCTGCTCCAGCGGTTGGACGGGCTGCCGTCGGCCGACGTGGACCGGCACCGGATCCGCACCAACCTCGGCAACGCCCTGCTGCTGCGCTTCCGGGCGCAACGCGCCGACGCCGACGGGGTACGCGCCGACGGCGAGGCCATGCTGGCCGCGTACCGGGGGGCGGTCGACGCGCTGGCCGCCGACCATCCCGCCCGCGCCATGTGCCTGAGCAACCTCGCCACCGCCCTGGAGGCCGTCGCCGGGGCGGCCGAGTCGACCGAGGCAACCGAGTCGGCCGAGGCAACCGAGTCGGCCGAGGCAACCGAGTCGACCGAGGCGACCGAGGCGCTGCGCGCCGCCGCGCGGGTGGAGGCCGCGCCGTCGCTGCTGCGCGCCAGGGCGGCCAGCCGGTATGCCGCGCACGCCGAGGCGGCGGGTGACCTGCCTGCCGCGCTCGACGGGTACGCCACAGCGATCGAGCTGATCGACCTGGTGGCCTGGCACGGCATGGACCCCGACGACCAGGCCCGCCTGCTCGGGCTCTTCTCCGGGCTGGCCAGCGACGCGGCGGCCGTCGCCGTCGACCTGGGCCGGCCGGAGCGCGCGGTCGAGCTGCTGGAGTACGGCCGGGGGGTCCTGCTCACCCGGGCCCACGACGCGGGCGCCGACCTGGCCGCGCTCCGCGCGCAGGCACCCCGGCTGGCCGCCCGGCTCACCGAGATTCAGGCCACCCTCGACGACTTCGCCGTGCCGCCGGCCGTGTCGATGTCACCTGTCGGTCCGTCCGGGCCGGCTCCGGAACGGCGCTACGACCTCGCCGTACGGCGGCGTGAGGTGCTTGCCGAGATCCGTGAGCGGCAGGGGTTCGCCGACTTCCTGCGCCCACCGCCGTTCGCCGCGCTGGCCGGGGCCGCCGCCGGTGGTCCCGTGGTGCTGGTCAACGTGGCCGCCCGGCGCTGCGACGCGCTTGTCGTCGCCGACGGCCGGGTCGAGCTGGTGCCGCTGCCCGGCCTGACCCTTGCCGAACTGGTCAGCCGGACGGCCGGATTCCTCACCGCGATCGCGGTGCTCACCGGCCCGGCCCAGCCGGAGGCCGCCGAGCCGCAGACGCAGCGCCGCCGGGTTGCGGCCCGGGGCGCGGTCGCCGACACGCTGGACTGGCTGTGGCGGGCCGTCGCCGCACCGGTGCTCGACGCCGCCCTGCCCACACCCGCGCCGTCCGAGCCGGACTGGCCCCGGCTGTGGTGGTGCCCCACCGGGCTGCTCACCCTGCTGCCGTTGCATGCGGCCGGCCCCCTCGACGGCGGCGACGGGGTCCTGGACCGGGTGGTGCCGTCGTACACGGCCTCGCTGCGCGCGCTGGCGCACGCCCGCCGTGGCGTACCCGCCCGAGCCGAACCTGTCGACTCGGCGCTCGTGGTCGGCATGCCCCGGACCCCGGGCCTGGCCGACCTGCCCGGCGTCGGCCGGGAGGAGGAGATCGTCCGCCGGCACCTGCCCCGGGTCCGTTCGCTGCTCGGCCCGGCGGCCACCCCGGCGGCGGTGCTTGCCGCGCTTCCCGGGCAGCCGGTCGCGCACCTGTCCTGTCACGGCACCCAGGACCTGCGCGCCCCGGCCTGGGGACACCTCGCGCTGGCCGGCGGCGCGCTGCACGTACGGGACCTGTGGCGACCCGCCCACAACCCGGCGGCGCTCGCCGTCCTGTCCGCCTGCGAGACGGTACGCGGCGGCGCGGCCCTGCCCGACGAGGCGCTCACCCTCGGCACCGCGTTCCAGCTCGCCGGGTTCCGGCACGTCATCGGCGCGCTCTGGTCCATCTCGGACGCGTTGACGGCCCAGCTCTGCGCGGACGTGTACGACGGCCTGGCGGTGCCCGGCGGGATCGCGCCCGACCGGGCGGCTGCGGCCCTGCACCAGGCGGTCCGCCGGCTCCGCGCCGCCCTGCCGGGGCTACCCGACACGTGGGCCGGCTACGCGCACCTCGGGCCGTGACGGCCCCGGTCAGGAACCGGGCGCGTACCAGGTCACGCCCACGGCGGCGACCAGCAGCGCGGTGCAGAGCAGCACCAGCCCCACCCCGGTCCGCAGGAACCGGACCGCCGCCAGGGCCTCCAGGTGGTCGCCGAGCGGCGCCGGCGGAAGGTCCTCCACCGCGATCACCGTCAACCGGCCGTGCGCCGCGCGCAGCAGCGCCAACGCCCCGCCCACGCCGGCGGTCAGCGAGGCGAGCAGCAGGACACCGACCAACGCACCCCAGCCCGACGCGAGCGTGCTGACGTCGGTGCGACCCCGGATCAGGCTGAACCCGACGAGCGCCACCAGCAGCCCGCCGAGACCGTTGCGCCAGGCCACCGCCGCCGCGCGGACCCGCTCCAGCTCGCCCCGCAGCAGGCCGGCCAGCTGCTGGGCGCGGTGCAGGTCGGCGACCGTCGCGGGCGGCCCCGGACGTAACCGGATCATGCCTCGGCCTCCAGCCGCACCGTCCAGTACGCGCCGCACCCGCGCGAACCGGCCGGCCGGGCCGGATGGTCGGCCTCGCACTCGCAGAGCACCGCCCGGTAGTCGGCATCGGGGACCGTCGCCGGGGCGTTGCGCCGGTACAACGCGTCCACAAGCGTGCTCGTGGTCGGGTGGTCGCAGCGGGGGCACCGCCCGCTGAGCTGCACCGCGAACGCGAACTGCCGCACCGTGAAGTCGGCCGCGGCCCGCACCGAGTACGCCTCGTCGGTCACCTCGGCGTACGGCAGCGCGACCACCACTGGCTCGTCGTCGCCCATCCGACCTCCCCTGCGCGCGCCGCCCGGATCGTCCACCGTAGCCGGTCGGGGCACCGGGCCGGCGGCCCCGAACCCCGGCACCGTGGGAGGCGCCGCCCCGACCGGGGCCAGTTGCGCGGAGCGGCAGGTACGGCCCGCACCGGCGTGCGACGCTTGGCGCGTGCCGGCGACACCTGCCGGTACGTGCCGACGCGACGGCGGAGGGAGCGCCCATGACGGGAGTGCCGCAACTCAACTTCGCGCTCGACACGTACGAGTGCATCGTGATCTATCCCGGCGCGGCCGGACGGGCCCTGCCGGCGGAGACCGTGCAGCGGTTGCAGGCCGAGCACACCGAGCACATGCAGGCGTTGCAGCGGCGCGGCATCATCCTGGTCGCCGGTTCCGTGGACGGTCCGGCCCGCAACCCGGACCCGCCGATCGGCTTCGGGCTGGCCCGCACCGGCAGCGTCGACGACGTCCGCAGCGTCCTGGAAGCCGATCCCGCCGTGCAGGCCGGGCTGTACCGGGTGGACGTGCTGACGTTCCTCTGCCCGGCCGGTTCGCTGGAGTTCCCGCTGGTCAAGACCGAGAGCTGACCTGGCGATCCAGCGATGGCTGTCGTGATGGTGACGGCGCCCGGCCGCCCGCCGGTGCTACGGTCGCGCCCTGCGCGGGCCGCCGGGGCGTACCCGGCGCCACCGGTCGGCCCCGGTCGAGGAGTCGCCGTGATCTCCGCCGCCCGCCCCGATGTCGCGTCGGCCACCGCCCGGCTGCGCGCCCTGCTCGGTGACCGGCTGCACGAGCCGGCCGACCCCGCGTTCGCCGCCACCACCCAACTGTGGAACGGCGCCGTGGACCGCTCTCCCGCGCTCGTCGCCCGATGCCTGGACGCCGACGAGGTCGCCGGCGTGCTCCGCGTCGCCGCCCGGTGTCACCTGCCGGTGTCGGTCCGCTCCGGCGGCCACGACTGGGCCGGTCGGGCGCTGCGCGACGGCGGCGTGGTGCTCGACGTGACAGGTCTGCGAGCCGTCCGCGTCGATGCGGACACGGCCACGGTGACCGTCGGCGGCGGAGTGACGGCCGCCGGGCTGCTCGCCGCCGCCCGCCCGTACGACCTGGTGGTGCCCACCGGCGCGGTCGGGAACGTGGGCATGGCCGGGTTGACCCTCGCCGGCGGGTACGGGCCGCTGTGCGGCCGGTTCGGCCTCTCCCTGGACAGCCTGCTCGGCGCGGAGGTCGTGCTCGCCGACGGCCGCCGGGTCACCGCCGACCCCCACCACGACGCCGAGCTGTACTGGGCGCTGCGCGGGGGCGGCGGCAACGTCGGGGTGGTCACCGAGCTGCGCTTCCGCGCCCACCGGCTGCCCGCCGTGCTGGCCGGCATGATCATGTTTCCGTTGGCCGAGGGGTCCGCCGTGCTGCGTGGCTACGGCGCGCTGCTCGCCGAGGCGCCCGACGAGCTGACCGTGATGGCCGGCTTCCTGCCCGGCCCGGCCGGCGAGCCGGTGATCTTCGTCTGCCCGTTCTACAGCGGCCCGGACCTGGCCGCCGGGCAGCCGTGGATGGACCGGCTGCGGGCCCTGGGCACGCCGCTGGTCGACCAGATCACCCCCATGCCGTACGCGGACGCGCTGCGGATGTTCGACGGCGGCATGGTCGACGGCAACCACTACCTGCTGCGGACCCGCTGGCTGCCGGCGCTCAGCGACGGCGCCGTCGACACGCTCGTCGACGCGGCCCGGTGGGTCAGCTCGCCGTACTCGGCGGTGGCCCTGCACCACTTCCACGGCGCGGCCACCCGGGTCGGGCTCACCGACACCGCGTTCGGCCTGCGTACCGAGCACATCCTGACCGAGATCATCGCGGTCTGGGCGCCGGGGGAGCAGGCCGACCCGCACCGGGCCTGGGCCGAGCGCACCTCCGCGGCCCTCGCCCCGCTCGCCCTGCCCGGCGGCTACCCCAACCTGCTCGGCCCGACCGAGACCGACCGGGTCCGCCTGGCGTACGGCCCGAACTGGGCGCGGCTGCGCCACGCCAAGCGGCGGTACGACAGTCGTGACCTGCTCACCGCGGTGCCCACGCTGCCGCCAGCGGGGCCCGAAACGTGACCCGCCCTCGGGAGCACCCCGAGTGCCGGCGCTGGCAGAGGCGTACGATTCCCGGCGCGCGGTCGCCGTTGCCCGTCGCCACAACGTTCCCGGTGCGGTTCCGCCCGCCGGCCCGACGCGCACCGCGCGTCGTTGGACACCAGTTCCGCTGCCTGCAAGGGGTCGGCCACGAGTTCGACCCGAAGGAGAGACTAGCCTGATGGGCGTGACACGCCGCGCGAAGATCGTCTGCACTCTTGGTCCCGCCACCTCGTCCCCGGAGCGCATCCGGGGTCTCGTCGAGGCCGGCATGAACGTGGCGAGGCTCAACTTCAGCCACGGCAGTCACGCCGACCACGAGGCGGTCTATCGACTGGTTCGGGAAGCGTCCGAGGCGGCTGGCAAGCCGGTGGCCGTCCTCGCCGACCTGCAGGGTCCCAAGATCCGGCTGGGCCGGTTCGCCGACGGCCCGCACGAGTGGCGTACCGGCGACTCGGTCGTGATCACCGGCGACGACGTCGTCGGCACCAAGGAGCGGGTCTCCTGCACGTACCGCAAGTTGCCGCAGGAGGTGAAGCCCGGCGACCGGCTGCTGATCGACGACGGCCGCGTCGCCGTCGAGGTCACCGACGTCACCGGCAACGACATCCGCTGCCTGGTCACCGAGGGCGGTCCGGTCTCCAACAACAAGGGCGTCTCGCTGCCCAACGTGGCCGTCAGCGTGCCCGCCATGTCGGACAAGGACGCCGAGGACCTGCGGTTCTCCCTCGGGCTCGGCGTTGACCTGGTCGCCCTGTCGTTCGTCCGCTCGGCCGAGGACATCAAGCTCGTGCACGGCATCATGGCCGAGGAGGGCGTGTTCCGCCCGGTGCTGGCCAAGGTCGAGAAGCCGGAGGCGGTGGAACACCTCGAGGCCATCGTGCTGGCCTTCGACGGCGTCATGGTCGCCCGCGGCGACCTCGGCGTCGAGATGCCGCTGGACCAGGTCCCGCTGGTGCAGAAGCGCGCCGTGCAGCTGTGCCGGGAGAACGCCAAGCCCGTCATCGTGGCCACCCAGATGCTCGATTCCATGATCGAGAACTCGCGCCCCACCCGCGCGGAGGCCTCCGACGTGGCGAACGCGGTGCTCGACGGCGCGGACGCGGTGATGCTCTCCGGCGAGACCAGCGTCGGAAAGTACCCGGTGCTGACCGTCAGCACCATGGCCCGGATCATCACGACGACCGAGTCCGGCTCGATTGGCGTGCCCCGGTTGCAGCACGACCCGCGTACGCACGGCGGCGCGCTCACCGTGGCCGCCTCGTCGATCGCCCGGGCCATCAACGCCAAGGCGCTCGTCGCGTTCTCGCAGACCGGCGACACCGTCCGGCGGCTCTCCCGGCTGCACTGCGACCTGCCGCTGCTGGCCTTCACCCCGGTCCCCGAGGTGCGTGACCAGCTCGCCCTGACCTGGGGCGTGGAGACCTTCCTGATGCCGTTCGTGCAGCACACCGACGACATGTTCCGCCAGGTCGACCAGGCGCTGCTCGGCCTCAACCGGGCCAACCCGGGCGACTACGTGGTGATCGTGGCGGGCAGCCCACCCGGCACCCCCGGCTCGACCAACACGCTGCGCGTACACCAGTTGGGCTCGCTTGTCGACGCGGCGTCGGCGCGGGCGCTGCAGTGAGCGACGGCCGGGTCGCGGTCGGCCAGGCGGCGGTGGACCAGCTCCTGGAGGTGCTGGACCTTGAGGCGACCGGGGCGATGACGTTCCGGGGGGTGAGCCCTCGGGTCGGCCCGCAGCGGGTGTTCGGCGGCCAGGTGGCCGGTCAGGCCCTCGTCGCCGCCGGCCGCACGGTCGACCCGGAGCGGTTCGTGCACTCCCTGCACGGCTACTTCGTCCGCCCCGGCGACCCGGCCGAACCCATCGCCTACGAGGTGGAGAACATCCGCGACGGCCGCTCCTTCTCGGTGCGCCGCGCGGTAGCCCTCCAGCACGACAAGCCGATCTTCTTCATGTCGGCGTCGTTCCAGCGGGCCGAGGAGGGGCTGGACCACCAGGCGCCGGCGCCGCCCGACGTGCCCGCCCCGCAGGACGTGCCGACGATGAGCGACAGGCTGGCCCGCTACCCGGAACGCCTGGGCATCTGGGGCCAGATTCCCCGGCCGATCGACGTGCGCTACGTCGGTGAGCCCGGCTGGGTCCGCCCGGGGGACCGGCCGGCCGACCCGCACCAGCGGGTGTGGATGCGCATCGACGGCAAACTGCCGGACGACCCGCTGCTGCACGCCTGCGCCCTCACCTACGCGTCGGACCTCACCCTGCTCGACTCGGTGCTCTCCGTGCACGGCGAGGTGTGGGGGCCGGGCGGAGTCGTCGGCGCGAGCCTCGACCACGCGCTCTGGTTCCACCGTCCGTTCCGCGCCGACGAGTGGTTCCTCTACGACTGCTGGAGCCCGTCGGCGTCGGGGGCGCGGGGGCTGGCCACCGGCCGGATGTTCACCACCGACGGCCGGCAGATCGCCAGCGCCGTGCAGGAGGGTCTGCTGCGCCGCGTCGGCGCCTGAGACCGCCGTCGTCCCCGCCAGGCGCACACCAGCGCTCCTGGCGGGGATTCGCGTCTCACGCCTGGTGGATGGCCTCGCCGGCGATCTCGATCTGCACGGTCTTGCCGACCAGCACCCCACCGCTTTCCAGCGCGACATTCCAGAGCAGGCCGTAGTCCTCACGGTTGATTTCCGCCGTCGCGCTGAAACCGAAGATGTTCTGCCCGTACGGATCCTGGCGCGCGCCACCGTAATTCACCTGAAGCTCGACCGCCCGCGTGATTCCCTTCACAGTCAGCTCGCCGGTGAGGACGAATCGTCCGGACGGCGAGTCGGGCTGCGGCGGGGAAATGTGACTTCTGCCTCGTCCGCCGAGTCGGCTGCTCCGCAATCGCGCCCATTGGAAGATGGGGTCCTCGTTGCGCTTCCACTCGATGCCCGTGCTTCTATATTCAAGATTCGGAAAGCGTTCCACATCGAGGAAGTCGGCGCTCTTCAGATGCGTGTCCCGGTCGAGGCTGCCGGTGGTGATGCTGGCCGCCTCGATGGTCGCGGTCACGGACGAGAGCAGCGGATCCTCCGCCACCGATATCTGCGCGGTCGCCTCGGCGAACTCGCCACGCACCGGGCTCACCATCATGTGTCGGGACAGGAAACCGATCCGCTTGTGCGCCTGATCGAGACGATAGGTGCCGGCGGCCGGGATGGTCATGCCATCCCAGGTACGTGTGGCGACATCGGTCATCGTGTTGCCTTCCCCCCGACGTGATCCAGGTGTTTATCAATATGCTTCCGGAGGCCGCCCTAACGATTGGTCAGTCGCACTCCCCGCCCAGCATAAGGTCGCTTCATCGCGGCTTTTCGGGCCCCACCTGACGGCGGATCGAGACGTACCCGACCGCTGGCTGGATGATCGGTTGAGGGCCGCTCGTCCGGCCGGTCGGCCACCGGGCTAACCTTGCCGACATGCGCCTTTCCGCCCGGGTCGACTACGCCCTCCGCGCGGCCGCGGAACTCGCCGCGACGGCAAGCGGCCCCGGGCGCGGCCGGCCGGTCACGGCCGAACAGATCGCCCGAGCCCAGGAGATCCCGCCGAAGTTCCTGGAGAGCATCCTGCTCCAGCTGCGCCGGGGCGGCATCGTGCACGCCCAGCGCGGCCCGGAGGGCGGCTACTGGCTCGCCCGCCCGGCCGAGGAGATCTCCCTCGCCGAGGTGATCCGCGTGATCGACGGCCCCCTCGCCCACGTCCGCGGGCAGCGCCCGGAACAGCTCGGCTACCACGGCCCGGCCCGCGCCCTCCAGGAGGTCTGGATCGCCCTGCGCGCCAGCGAGCGGGAGATCCTGGAGCTGGTGAGCGTCGCCGACGTCGCCGCCGGCGCGCTGCCCGCCCGGGTCACCGAACTGGCCGCCGACCCCCGCGCCTGGATCTGACGACCCCTCGCCGAGGCTCTTGCGGCCTCCGCCGCGTTCCGGTCCTGCGCCGCCGTCGGCTGGCGTCCCATCCACCGATCAGGGGCTTGACCCTGGCAGCCCCGTGGCGCATTGTCGACCAAGTCGATAGGAGATATCGAAAAGTCAGGGGGCGCTCGTGCGCAAGCTGCTGGTTCTCGCGCTGGTCGGACTCGTCGCGCAGCTGATCGACGGTTCGCTCGGCATGGCGTACGGCCTGACCTCGTCCACCCTGCTGCTGGTCGCTGGCGTCGCCCCGGCCGCCGCCTCGGCCTCGGTGCACCTGGCCGAGATCGGCACCACCCTCGCCGCCGGCGTGGCCCACTGGCGTTTCGGCAACGTCGACTGGCGTGTGGTGAGCCGCATCGCGGTCCCCGGCGCGATCGGCGCGTTCGCCGGCGCCACAGTGCTCAGCTCGATCTCCACCGAGTCCGCCGCGCCGTGGATGGCCGGCATCCTGTTCACCCTCGGCGCGTACCTGCTGGTCCGCTTCGCCCGTCCACTGCGTACCGACCGGGTCGGCGGGCGGCTGCGCGGCCGGTTCCTCAGCCCGCTGGGCCTGTTCGCCGGGTTCGTCGACGCCACAGGCGGCGGGGGCTGGGGTCCGGTCGCCACGCCTGCGCTGCTCGTCGCCGGCCGCCTGGAACCGCGCAAGGTGATCGGCTCGGTGGACACCGCCGAGTTCGTGGTCGCCGGCGCCGCAAGTGTCGGCTTCCTGATCGGACTCGGCACCGAAGGATTCCTCCTGCCCACCGTCGCCGCGCTGCTGATCGGCGGGCTCATCGCCGCCCCGCTGGCCGCCTGGCTGGTGCGCATCGTGCCCGCGCAACTGCTCGGCGCGGCGGTCGGCGGCGTGATCGTGCTGACCAACGCCCGCACCCTGATGCGGTCCGCCGAGCTGGACGGCCCGGTCCGCCCCACGCTGTACGCCCTGCTGGCCGCCGGCTGGCTGGCGGCGCTCGTGCTGGCCGTGCGCGCGCTACGCCGTACCCGTCAGGCCCGCGCCACCGCCGCCGCGTCCATGAACGCCGGCCCGGCCGTCGCGCCCGCGGAAGTCGGCCCTGTCGCGCCCGTCGGCTCACCCGCCGTCGCGGTCGACCTGGCCGCGACGGGTACGTCAGCCCCACGCTGAACCCCGCCGGCCCGCCTGCCCAGTCCGACCCTTCGCCCGCCTGGCCCTTCGCTCGGCCGGCCCTTCGCTCGCCCGGCCTTCGCCCGCCTGGCCCTTCGCCCGCCCGGCCCTTCGCTCGCCCGGCCCGCCCGACCTCGGTCAAGATCGTGCTCGATCATGGATCGAGTGGCGTCCGCGTGTCGGTGAGGCCACTACTTGCAGGATCGAGCGCGATCTTGGCGCGGGCGCGGGCGCGGGGCGCGGGGCGGGTCAGGGGGTTGGCAGGTTGTCGGACGCTGCGGACAGCAGCCTCCACGCCTCGTCGACGTGCGCCTCGGTGGTCTGCGGCGCGCCGACGGCCAGCCGCAGCGTGTACCGGCCGGAGACCCGGGTGTGCGTCAGGTGCACCAGGCCGCTTCCGTTCACCTCCGCCAGTAGTGCCGCGTTGGTGTCGTCGTCGGCGCGCAGCCGGAAGCAGACAAGCGAGAACGGGTGTGCCGCCACCACCTCGAAGCGGTCGTCGGCGCGGACCCGTTCGGCGAACCGGGCGGCCAGGGCCACGCCGGAGCGGATGTGTGCCCGCAGTCCCTCGGCGCCGTACCAGCGCAGCACGAACCACAGCTTCAGGGCCCGGAAACGGCGGCCCAGCGGTACCTGCCAGTCCCGGTAGTCGATGACCGCACCGGATTCGGTTGCCGCGTTGCGCAGGAACTCCGGCAGGACGGTCAGCGCTTCCACCAGTTCGGCCCGGTCGGCCACCCAGAACGCGTCGCAGTCGAAGCCGGTGAGCAGCCACTTGTGCGGGTCGAAGCAGTACGAGTCGGCGTACTCCAGGCCGGCGTGTGACCAGCGGAGTTCGGGACAGACGGCGGCGGAGCCCGCGTACGCGGCGTCGACGTGCAGCCAGATGCCGTACTCGGCGCAGATCGCCCCGATCTCCGCTACCGGGTCGACGGCGGTGGTGGAGGTGGTGCCGATGGTGGCGACGACGATGGCGGGGATGTCACCGGCGGCCAGGTCGGCCTCGATCGCGGCGCGCAGCGCGGCCGGCAGCAGGGCCTGGCTGTCCGGGTCGACGTCGATCGAGCGGACGCCGTCGGCGCCCAGCCCGGCGATCCGGGCGGCCTTCTCGATGGAGGAGTGCCCGTGGGTGGAGGTGTACGCGCGGTAGCGCCTGTCGATGCCGCTCTCCCGCCAGCGGCCCCGGCTGGCCCGGTGCAGCGCGGCGAGGGTGGCCACGAGGGTCGCCGAGGACGCCGAGTCCTGGATCACCCCACCGCCGCCGCCTGTCGAGTGGAACCGCTTCGGCAGGTCCAGCAGGTGGGCCAGCCAGTCCATCATCACCGTCTCCAGCTCGGTGCAGGCGGGGCTGGTGGCCCAGAGCATTCCCTGTACGCCGAGCCCGGAGCTGACCAGGTCGCCGAGGACGCTGGGGCCGGACGTGTTGGCCGGGAAGTAGCCGAAGAAGCCCGGGTGCTGCCAGTGGGTCAGCCCGGGTACGACGATCGAGTCGAGGTCGGCGAGGATCGCCTCGACCGGTTCGCCGCCGACGGTGGGCGGCGCGGTGGGCAGGGCGGACGCCACGGTGCCGGGCGGGTCCGCCGGGGTGACCGGCCGCTGCTCCACCGTGGTCCAGTAGTCGGCGATCCAGTCGATGACGGCGTATCCGGCGCGGCGGAACTCGTCGGGGCTCATGTGGGGGGCGCTCACCCCCACGAGTCGATCAGGTGGCGCGTGCCGGGGCAAGACTTCAACTGATGAACGACGGTCGTCGATGTTGCGTACTGGAAAGCGCTTGCCCTACGATGCGGCTTGAGTCGGATCCGTGAGTTCCAGGGCGTTCATCCCGATCAGATCGCCGTCCGTCGCCGTCGCGGCGGGCAGGGTTCCACCGTGCTTCCCGGGCAGGGTCGGTGGACCGTGGCGGTCACCACCGGATCCCCGGAGGCAGTTCATGCACCCGTCCAGACATCGGCTGATCCTGCTCGCCGCATCGACGGCGGCAACCGTCGTGGCCGGCACCGTCGGCACGGTCGTCGCCTCGGCCGCCGCCGTCGGCTGTCGCGTCGACTACCAGGTCACCAATCAGTGGCAGGGCGGCTTCGGCGCCAACGTCACAGTCACCAACCTCGGCGACCCGGTCAACGGCTGGGCGCTCACGTGGTCGTACGCCGGCGGTCAGCAGGTGGCGCAGGCGTGGAACGCGACAGTGACCCAGTCCGGCGCGCAGGTCACCGCGCGCAACGTCGACTACAACGCGGCCATCGCGACGAACGGCACCGCCGCGTTCGGCTTCAACGCCTCGTGGAACGGCAGCAACCCGGCGCCGGCCAGCTTCGCGCTCAACGGCGTCACCTGCACCGGCGCCCCGCCCACCGGCGAGCCGACGACCCCGCCGCCGACCACCCCGCCGCCGACGACGCCACCACCCACCACGCCACCACCCACCACGCCACCACCCACCACGCCACCGCCGACCGGCAGCGGGATGCAGATGGAGAACCTCGACCGGGGGCTCGTCAGCGTCCGCTCCGGCAGCGGCAACCTGGTCTCCTGGCGGCTGCTCGGCACCGAGACCTCAGCTGTGGCGTTCAACCTGTACCGGGGCTCGACCAGGGTCAACTCCAGCCCGATCACCGGGGCGACCAACTATCTCGACAGCGGCGCGGCGGCCGGCTCGGCGTACACCGTGCGGGCAGTGGTGGGCGGCGCCGAGCAGGCGGCGTCGGCGCCGGCCCTGCAGTTCGGCAACGGCTACCTGGACGTGCCGTTGCAGGTCCCGGCCGGTGGCACCACCCCCAGCGGGGAGAGCTACACCTACAGCGCCAACGACGCCTCGGTCGGTGACCTCAACGGCGACGGCAGCTACGAGATCGTGCTCAAGTGGGATCCGTCGAACGCCAAGGACAACTCCCAGTCCGGCTACACCGGCAACGTCTACGTGGACGCGTACACCCTCACCGGCACCCGGTTGTGGCGCATCGACCTGGGCCGCAACATCCGCGCCGGCGCGCACTACACCCAGTTCCAGGTGTACGACTACGACGGCGACGGTCGCGCCGAGGTGGCCATGAAGACCGCCGACGGCACCCGCTCTGGCACCGGCCAGCTCATCGGCTCGTCGTCGGCGGACTACCGCAACTCCAGCGGCTACGTGCTCGCCGGTCCGGAGTACCTGACCATGTTCGACGGACGCAACGGCGCCATCCTGTCCACAGTCAACTACGACCCGCCGCGCGGCACCGTGTCGTCCTGGGGTGACTCGTACGGCAACCGGGTGGACAGGTTTCTCGCCGGCACCGCGTACCTGGACGGGCAGCGCCCGTCGCTGATCATGGCCCGGGGCTACTACACCCGCGCGGTGATCGCGGCCTGGGACTTCCGCAACGGCACGCTGACCAGGCGCTGGACGTTCGACTCGAACTCCTCCGGCAACGGCGCCGCCGCCGGCCAGGGCAACCACCAGCTCTCGGTCGCCGACGTGGACGGTGACGGCCGGCAGGAGATCGTGTACGGCGCCGCCACCATCGACGACAACGGCCGGCTGCTCTACTCGACGGGCAACGGGCACGGCGACGCCCTGCACGTGGGGGACCTGGACCCGGGCCGCGGCGGCCTGGAGGTGTTCAAGGTCGACGAGGACGCCAGCAAGCCCAGCTCCTGGTTCGCCGACGCCCGTACGGGTCAGATCCTCTGGTCCACGCCGGCGTCGGGCGACAACGGCAGGGGTGTCTCCGCGGACATCTGGGCGGGCAGCCCCGGCGCGGAGTCGTGGTCGTCGGCGGTCGCCGGGCTGGCCAACACCAGGGGCCAGAACGTCGGCCGCAAGCCGTCGTCGGCGAACTTCCTCGCCTGGTGGGACGGCGACCCGGTGCGGGAGCTGCTCGACGGAACGAAGATCGACAAGTACGGCACCGGCGGTGAGACCCGGCTGCTCACCGGCAGCGACGTGGCCTCCAACAACGGCACCAAGTCCACGCCGGCGCTCTCCGGCGACATCCTGGGGGACTGGCGTGAGGAGGTGATCTGGCGGACCACCGACAGTCGGGCGTTGCGCATCTACAGCACACCCACTCCGACCAGCACCCGGATCCACACGCTGATGCACGACCCGCAGTACCGGGTGGCTGTCGCCTGGCAGAACACCGCCTACAACCAGCCGCCGCATCCGGGCTTCTTCATCGGTGATCAGATGGCCGGCCCGCCGACCCCGAACATCTACCTACGGTGATCCGACCCCTGGCGGTCCCGAACGGGGTCGCCTAGGGTGGCAGGCACCGGGCCGCAGCCGCGGAATCCGCTCAGCTCCGGCCCGGTGCGCCACACCGCGGCATTCCCGACCCGTCCCGACCGGGAATGCCGTACCACCACCGGCACCAACATTAGGCACCGTCCGGGTCGCCGGGGTGACGCTGACGTGAAGATCGTGTTTCACGCGTCCTGGCGCAGGCCGCCCGCCACCTGCTCGGCGATCAGCTCGTACGAGCGCACCCGGTCCTGCACGTCGTAGACGAGCGTGGTCAGCATCAGCTCGTCCGCGCCGGTGCGCTCCTGCAACTCGGTCAGCTGCCGACGCACCGTCTCCGGCGAGCCCATCGCCTGACCGTCGCGGCGGGCCAGGACGAACTCCCGCTCGATCTCCGTGTACGGGTAAGCGGCCGCCTCGTCGGGCGTCGACAGCGGCTCCGGCCGGCCGGAGCGCAGCTTCAGGAACGACAGGGCGCTCGGCCCGGCCAGCCACTCGGCGCGCTCGTCGGTGTCGGCGCAGACGGCGTTGACGGCCACCATCGCGTACGGCTTGTCCAGCCACTGCGACGGCCGGAAGTTCTGCCGGTACAGGGCCAGCGCCGGCAGGGTGTTCGCCGAGCTGAAGTGGTGGGCGAAGGAGAACGGCAGGCCCAGCAGGCCGGCGAGCTGCGCACTGAAGCCGCTCGACCCGAGCAGCCACACGGCCGGCTGCTGGCCGCGACCCGGGGTCGCCACGATCTGCCCCGGCTTCTCCCCGCTGAAGTAGTTCATCAGGTCGGCCAGCTCGTTCGGGAAGCCCTCGGCGGACAGCCCCTCCATCGTGCGGCGCAACGCCAGCGCGGTCATCTGGTCGGTGCCCGGCGCGCGACCGATGCCCAGGTCGATCCGGCCCGGGTGCAGCGCCTCCAGGGTGCCGAACTGCTCGGCCACCACCAGCGGCGCGTGGTTGGGCAGCATCACCCCGCCCGACCCGAGGCGGATCGTCGAGGTGTTCGCGGCCAGGTGCGCCAGCAGCACGGCGGGCGCGGAGCTGGCGATCGCCGGCATGTTGTGGTGCTCGGCCACCCAGAAGCGGCGGTAGCCCAACTCCTCGGTGCGCCGCGCCAGCTCGGTGGTGGCCTGCAACGCGGCGCCGGCGGTGGCGCCCTTCGCGACCGGGGCAAGATCAAGAACAGACAAGGGTACGGTGATCACACGTTGTGCCAACTCCCCGGCCTGCCCGTTCATTCCATCCGGGCCGCTCAGCCCATCCCGCGCGCCTGCTCGAAGATCAGGCTGGTCTGGGTGTGCTGCACCACCGGATCGACAGCCAGATGGTCCAGCACGAAGTCGCGCAGCGCGTCACCGGACGCCGCCCGCACGTGCAGCACGTAGTCCTCCGCGCCGGCCACGTGGAACACCGACACCACCCCCGGCAGCCGCACCGACCGGGCCCGGAAGGCGTCCACGGCCGCCCGCTCGTGCGCGGTCAGCCGCACCGACACCAGCGCCTGCAGGGGCAGACCCAGCGCAGCCGGGTCCACCTCGGCGTGGAATCCGCGGATCGCGCCACGCTCCCGCAACGCCCGCGTACGGGTCAGGCAGGTCGACGGCGCCACCCCCACCCGCTCGGCGAGGGCGTTGTTCGGCAACCGGCCGTCCGCAGCCAACTCGGACAGGATCGCCCGGTCCACCTCGTCCAGGGCCGGATACGGCCGTACATCATTCGGCTCAGCAGGCATTTCACCATTCTCGCCCGAATGCGGCGACGAAAACAGCCCTCTCAACAGAATGATCTGCCGAACCATTGCCCCTGAGCCGGTAGATGTTCGACGCTACCCGCATGACGACGACGGTGGACACCAGAGCGGTACACGCCGGCCGCGACGACCTGCGCGCCCTCGGCGTGCACGTGCCACCGATCGACTTCTCCACCACCAACCCCCTGCCGTCGGTCGACGGCGGCGGCGACGCCTACGAGCAACTGGCCACCGGCGGCACCCTCCCCGCCGACGGCAGCGCCGTCTACCAACGGCTCTGGAACCCGACGGTCGCCCGCTTCGAAGCCGCACTGGCCGACCTGGAGGGCACCGAGCAGGCCGTCGCCTTCGCCAGCGGCATGGCCGCCCTCACCGCCACCCTGCTGGCGGCCACCCGCGACGGACACCGTCACATCGTCGCCGTCCGACCCCTGTACGGCGGCACCGACCACGTCCTCGCGACCGGCCTGCTCGGCACCACAGTCACCTGGGCCAACCCCGACCAGGTCGCCGACGCCATCCGTCCCGACACTGCGCTGGTCATCGTCGAGACACCCGCCAACCCGACCCTCGACCTCGTCGACATCGCCGCCCTCGCCACCGCCGCCGGCGACGTCCCGCTGCTCGTCGACAACACCGTCGCCACCCCCGTCCTGCAACAACCCGCCAGGCACGGCGCCGCCCTCGTCCTGCACAGCGCCACCAAGAGCATCGGCGGTCACGGCGACGTCCTCGCCGGCGCCGTCGCCTGCGGCGCCGACTGGGCCACCCGACTGCGCCAGGTCCGCGCGGTCACCGGCGCGATCCTGCACCCCCTCGGCGGGTACCTCCTGCACCGCGGCCTGCAGACCCTGCCGCTGCGGGTCCGCGCCCAGCAGGCCAGCGCCGAGAAGCTCGCCGGCTGGCTCGCCGACCACCCCGCCGTACACCTGGTGCACCACCCCTCGGTGCACGACCCGGCGGCGCTCGTCGGCCGGCAGATGGCCGGCCCCGGCAGCCTGCTCGCCTTCGAGGTACGCGGCGGCGCACCCGCCGCGGCCGCCGTCGCCGGCGCCTGCCGCCTGATCACCCACGCGGTGTCCCTCGGCGGCGTCGACACCCTCATCCAGCACCCGGCGAAACTCACCCACCGACCGGTCGACGGCGACGCGAAACCCGCCGCCGCCCTGCTGCGCCTCTCGGTAGGCCTCGAAGACCCCGAGGACCTGCGCGCCGACCTCGCCCACGCGCTCGACACGATCGCCTGATCAGCGCAGCTCGCGGTTGCCCAACACCCGGGTCGGTGAGCCCTCCCGCGCCACCCGCAGCATGGCCCGGCCGATCCCGTCGGTGGTGGTGACCTGGTTGGGGAAGAGTCGCCTCAGCACCGGGAACAACGGACGCGTGACCGCGTACCCGGTCCGATACAACCGGGTCTTCGACACCGCCCCGTACGTCGGCTGGATGAATCCCGGCCGCGCCGCGTACCCGTTGGGCAGCAGGTCGATGATCGCGTTCTCGGCACGACCCTTGACCCGCGCCCACATCACCCGGCCCTGACCCGACGAATCGGTCCCCTGGCCCGAGACGTAGATGAACGTGACAGGCGGACTCACCTCCGCCAGCAACCGCGCGGCGGCGAGCGGGTAGTCGTAGCTGATCCGGGTGTACGCGGCCTCGTCCAGACCCAACGACGACGCACCCAGGCAGTAGAAACACGCGTCCACGCCTGTCAACTCGGCGCGTACCGCCGCCAACTCGCCCACGTCCGCGACCGTCAGCTCGCGCAGCTTCGGATCCGGTCGGCCGGTCGGCCTCCGGCCGACAGTCACCACCTCCCGCACGTCCTGGGCGAGCAGACACTCCCGCAGCACGCCCTGACCGACCATGCCGGTCGCACCGAAGATGACCACCCGCATCAGTTCCCACCCCTGTCGTCGACCCGCCACCGGCCATCCGCCCGCGCGTCAGCCAGGCTCCCACGATCGGCACGACCCGCGCCGGCGGCGGTCAGGACTTCGGGCCCACATGCCGGTCCAGCGCGGCGACCGCGCCTCGCCGCGCCACCGAGAGCGAGTTGCGCCGGTTCATCCGCCAGTCGATGCCGAGCAGGTCGAGACCCCACTGGCACAGCTGCATGATGTCGGTCGACTCGTTGACGAACATGTATCGCGGATAGACGTACGCCTTGCCGCGCACGGTCACGCGGTTGGCGACTCGGCAGCCGTCGGAGTGGAACAGGCCGCGCAGGAAGTCGCCGGGATGGCTCTGGAGAATCGGTCGCTGCCAGTCGGTCAGGACGATGGGCCGATCGTGCTTCTTGCCGGGGCCGTGCTGCGGGAACAGGCACGGCCAGTGCATGCCGTAGCTCTGCACCCCGACGCAACCCTGTTTTTGGACCCGTTGCACCTTCGACGCGAGTACGGCCCGCATGGCCATGTCGCACGCCTCGATCAGCCCTGGCCATGCGTTGGAGCAGTAGATGCGCAACACCGGCACGCGCGCAGTCGTCACCAGGTGGCCATCGCCCAGGTAAAGGCCGAGCAGATAGGCGTAGGCCTTCGGGTCTGTCGGACTGTCGACACCGTCACGGCAGCGAAAACACCGGTGTTGCGTGCCCTGGAACTTCGTCTCTGGTCGGTCGTTGCACCAGTGCCAGACAGTCCGATAGGGCAGGCTGACCGCACGAGCGGTGTCGGCAACCGTGCCGCCAGCGAGGAAGAGCTGTCGCGCACGGGCACGTATCTCGGGTGGGTGCACGAGAAAATTCTCGAACACCCGTACGACAATTTTTGGTGCCCTCGGTGGGATTCGAACCCACACTGTATGGAGTTTGAGACCATTGCCTGCTGCCAGTTGGGCTACGAGGGCGCTTCCCTGATTCAGCACTGACAGGATACCCACTACGCTGAGGGCGGTGACACCCGGCTGGGCGGGTGACGCGTTCGAACTGGTGGGGGTAGGGCTGGTGGCTGAGACGCCGACGGATGCCGAGCGCAGGCGCGTACTGATCGCCGAGGACGAGGCGCTGATCCGGCTGGACCTCGCCGAGATGCTCGTCGAAGAGGGCTACGAGGTGGTGGGGGAGGCCGGCGACGGCGAGACCGCCGTGCGCCTCGCCGAGGAGCTGAAGCCCGACCTGGTCATCCTCGACATCAAGATGCCGATCATGGACGGGCTGGCCGCCGCCGAGCGGATCGCCGGCGCGCGGATCGCCCCGGTGATCATCCTGACCGCGTTCAGCCAGCGTGACCTGGTGGAGCGGGCGCGTGCCGCGGGCGCGATGGCGTACCTGGTGAAGCCCTTCCAGAAGAGTGACCTGGTCCCGGCTGTGGAGATCGCGCTGTCGCGCTATTCGGAGGTCGCGGCCCTGGAGGCCGAGGTCGCGAGCCTGACCGACCGGCTGGAGATCCGCAAGACGGTGGAGCGCGCCAAGGGTGCGCTGATGACGACGTACGGGATGACCGAGCCGCAGGCGTTCAAGTGGATCCAGCGCACGGCGATGGACCACCGGATGACCATGAAGGAGGTCGCCGAGCGGATCCTGGCCGAGACCGCCGGTGGCGAGATGGCGCAGCAGCCGACGGTCTGACCGTCGCGGCGGGGGCCGCGTCCGGCCGGCCGGATCGATAGCATCACATGCGTGTCGGTCCGGCGTGTGATCGCGGTGTTCGGGGTGGTGGCCACGCTGCTCGCCGGCTGTCGAGCCGGCCGGGACGAGGGTCCGTCGGAGCCGGTCCGGCCGCGGTGGGAGGCCGCCGATCTGCCGGTTCCGCCGGGTTCCGCGGGTCGGCTCATCGTCCGTGACGTGACGGCCTGCGCGGGTCGGTGGTACGTGGTCGGCGCGGTGGGTGGGCCCGACGGCGCGACCCGCCCGGCCGCGTGGGGGAGTCCGGAGGGTCGCACGTGGACGCCGCTGCCGTTGCGCCCGATCAGTTACTACGGTGAGCGGGCGATCCTCTATGCCGCCGGCTGTCATGAGGGGCGGGTCGCGGTCATCGGGGCCCGGGCGGGCGGCGCGCACGGCAATCCGCGGGTGCGGACGTGGCGACCGGACCCGGACGGCGGTCTGACCGAGGTGCCTGCCGAGTTCGAGGTGTACGGCGGGCCGGAGGCGGTGAGCGCGAGCCGTATCGCCGGTGGCGCCGGCGGTTGGTTGATCGCGGGCGCGCGCACGGGTGGCGCGGCGGTGTGGCTCTCCCCGGACGCTGCCGACTTCCAACTGGTCGACCGCGCCGCGGCGCTGGCCAGCGACGCGGGTCTGACGACGCTCGCCACGGACGCGGTGGCGGTGCCGGACGGCTGGCTGGTCGGCGGTGGGGGGCGGCCGGCGGGTCGGGCCGATCGTGATCCGTTCGTCTGGTTCTCCGGCGACGGCCGGTCGTGGACACGTGTGGCGCTGCCGGCGACCGGGGACGACGAGATCGTGCAGCGTCTCGTGCGGATCGGGTCGACCATGTACGCGGTGGGGGTGCGCGGCGGCGCGTTCCAGGCGTGGGTGAGCGAGCCCGGGGGTGGCGCCACGGGCGCCGCCACGTGGCGGGCGGCGGGTCGTTTCGGTGCCACGGGCACGGGTGCGGTGGCCGGTGTGGAGTCGGCGGCGGGCGGTGCGGACGGGCTTGTGGCGATGACGGTGGCGGCCGGTGGGCATCGGCTGTGGCTGTCCGCAGCGGGTGCCGCGTCGTGGCTTCCGGTGGTGCTTCCGAGTGACGTTTCCGCTGGTGGGGACACGTCCGCGGCGGTCGCGGTGCTGGCTGGCCGGGTGGTGGCCATCGTCGATGACGGGGTCGCGGCGAGGGTCTGGTTCGCGCCTTCCGGGGCCGTCTGACGGGTTGTCGACAGCCGCCGATGTGACATCTAAACGCGAGGTTCTCCGCGTCTGGTAACGGTTGAGTCAATGCCGCCTACGACACCTTACGGTGAGTAGTGCTTCTGGGATAACGTCCCGCCCCAGACCGGGTGAACGGTCCGGTCCGTTGGCGTCGAGGCGCTCTGCCAGGCGACATCGGGCTTCTGGACGGAGGAGGGTTCCAGCCTTGAGGCAAAACTTCGTGCGCGTCCTCGGCAGCGTCGCCATCGTGGCGCTCGTTGCCGGCGGCGCCAGCGCATGTAAGAAGGACGAGGGCACGTCGGGTGGTTCCGCCAGCAAGGCGTGCGACCTCAAGATCGGTTTCTTCGGGGCGCTCTCGGGCGCCGACGCCGGCCTGGTCACCCCGATGAAGCAGGGTGCCGACCTGGCCGTGGAGAAGTACAACGCGGCGAACGCGGACTGCAAGGTCACCGTTCAGGCGTTCGACTCGCAGGGCAAGGCCGACCTGGCCGGTGGTCTGGCGACCAGCGCCGTGGCGGACACGAAGATCGTCGGCATGGTTGGCCCGGCGTTCTCCGGTGAGAGCGAGGTCGCGCTGCCGATCTTCGACACCGCGACCCTGCCCAGCATCAGCCCGTCGGCCACGCGGCCGAGCCTGTCCGAGAAGGGCTGGAAGGTCTTCCACCGGGGCGTCGGCAACGACTTCTCCCAGGGCCCGGCGATCGCCAGCTACATCAAGAACGTGCTAAAGGCGCAGAAGGCGTTCGTCATCGACGACCAGTCGGCGTACGGCGCGGGTCTGGCCGACGAGGCCAAGAAGGGCCTCGGCCCGCTGGTCATCGGCACCGACAAGGTCGTCGACAACGCGCAGGAGTTCGGTGCGCAGATCTCCAAGGTGAAGACCAGCGGCGCGACCGTGCTGTTCTACGCGGGTTACACCGAGGAGGCGGCGCCGTTCCTCAAGCAGCTGCGCGCCGCTGGCTGGACCGGCACGTTCATCGGTGGCGACGGCATCAACGACGCCAACATGCTGTCGGTGGCTGGTCAGAAGGACGTCGAGGGCACCATCGCGACCTGCCCGTGTGGCCCGGCGACCGCGGCCAAGGGCACCTTCGTGACCGACTTCAAGGCCAAGTACAACGTGGACCCGGGCGTGTACGCCGACGTGGCGTTCGACCTGGCCAACATCTACCTTGAGGCGATCAAGGCCGGCAAGACCACCCGCACCGACATCCAGGCCTTCCTCTCCTCCTACAACAAGGCTGGTTCCGCCTCCGGCGTGACCTACAAGTGGGAGGCCAACGGCGAGCTGGACCCGGCGCAGGTCAAGGTGTGGGCCTTCAAGGCGACCGCCGGTGCGTGGGCTCCGGACGTGGAGATCCCGAAGGCCTGATCCCGGTCGGGGTCACAGGTTTGAGGGCGTGACGAACAGAGTTGTTTCGATGCGGTCGGGGTGCGTAACCCCGGCCGCATCGGCTCAACGCAACACCCTTCGGAGCATCGGTGGACTTTGCAGAACTCGTCCGGGGCTTCCCGGAACTGACCACAACCGGGTTGGTGCAGGGTGCGATCTACGCGCTCATCGCCCTCGGCTACACCCTCGTTTACGGCGTGCTGCGCCTCATCAACTTCGCGCACTCCGAGGTCTTCATGATCGGCACGTTCGGTGCCATCTGGACCTGGGCAGCCTTCGGGCTCGATAGCAACAGCGGGGCACCCTCGGTGGGTCGCGCCCTGCTGCTGATCGCACTGGCGATCGTGGCGGCGGCGCTGCTGTCCGGCAGTGTCGCGCTTCTGATCGAGGTTACCGCCTACCGTCCGCTACGGCGGCGCAACGCGCCGCCGCTGGCCTTCCTGATCACGGCCATCGGCGCGTCGTACGCCCTGATGGAGCTGATGGGGACGCTGACCCAGCGTCGCCAGGTCGGCGCGCCGGCGCTGCTGCCCGCTGACACGTTGTTCAGCATCGGCGGCTGGAGCGTCACGCCCGTGCAGATGCTGACGCTGAGCGTGGCCATCGTCATGATGGTCGGGCTCGACTGGTTCGTTAACCGCACCCGCTTCGGCAAGGGCATCCGCGCGGTCGCGCAGGACTCCAACACCGCCGCGCTGATGGGTGTCAACAAGAGCCGCGTGATCGCGCTGGTCTTCGTCCTGGGTGGTCTGATGGCCGGTGTGGCCGCTGTCTTCAGTGACATGAAGAGCGGCAACACCCGGTACAACATCGGCTTCCTGCTCGGGCTCAAGGCGTTCTCCGCGGCGGTGCTGGGCGGTATCGGCAACCTGCGGGGCGCGGCGATCGGCGGCGTTCTGCTGGGTCTGGTCGAGAACTACGGGTCGGCGCTGTTCGGCTCGCAGTGGCGGGACCTCATCGCGTTCGTCGTGCTGATCGTCCTGCTGATGTTCCGGCCGACCGGTCTGCTGGGCGAGTCGTTGGGGAGGGCGCGGGCATGACCGCTCTGCGAGAGCGCTGGCACTCCGCTTCGAGTGCCATCGGTCGGCGGGTCGACGGGCTGCCGAAGTCCGCCCGGATCACCGGGTTGCTGGCCTTCATCGCCTTCATGTACGTCCTGCCGAACAAGTGGTTCTACGAGTACCTGAACATTCCGGGTCTGTGGATCCCGCTGTACACCACCCGCAACGACATGGCGGCCGTGCTGTTCTACTGCGCGTGGATCGTGCTGCTGTCGCTCGGCCTCAACGTGGTGGTGGGGTACGCCGGTCTGCTGGACCTGGGGTTCTTCGGCTTCTTCGCGGTCGGGGCGTACACGGTGGCGTTGCTGACGTCGCCGGAGAGCAAGCTCATCACCGAGTACAACTGGCTGGAGAGCCCGTGGCCGTGGTTGGTCACGGTGCCCATCGCGATCGCCCTGGCGTTGTTGTCAGGTGTGCTGCTGGGCGCTCCGACCCTGCGGCTGCGCGGTGACTACCTGGCGATCGTGACGCTCGGCTTCGCCGAGATGATCCGGATCATCGCGAAGAACCAGGACTGGATCCTCAACGGTGACCGCGGTATCCCGCAGGTGGCCCACCCGCCGGGCAAGTACCCGGACGGGACGGCCATCTTCCAGTTCGAGTTCAAGCCGTACTACTGGCTGCTGCTCACCGTGATCATCGGCGCGGTCTTCCTGATCCGTAACCTGGCCAACAGCCGGGTGGGTCGGGCGTGGGTCGCGATCCGGGAGGACGAGGACGCGGCGGAGCTGATGGGCGTTCCGACGTTCCGGTTCAAGCTGTGGGCGTTCGCGATCGGCGCGGCGGTCGGTGGTTTGTCCGGCACGCTGTGGGCCGGTCAGGCCAACTTCGTCAACTCCTCGACGTTCTCGTTGGAGAATTCGATTCTGGTGTTGGCGGCGGTGCTGCTCGGCGGTGCCGGCAGCATCGGCGGCGCAATCCTCGGCGGCTTCCTGGTCATCTACATTCCGGAGTGGCTGCGGTCGGTGGGTGACGTGTTCGGTCTGCCGGAGACGGCCACCGTCTTCGGCAACGACTTCGACGTGAGCCCGACGTCGTTGCGCTACTTCATCTTCGGGATTCTGCTGATCGTCGTGATGATCTTCCGGCCGCAGGGTCTCTGGCCGAACCGGCGGCGGGCCGCCGAGCTCAAGGACCGGCAGAAGGAGGTGGCTGTCGTTGAGTGAGCCACGGATGGGTAGCGAGCGCGACGTCACCAGCGAGCGCGACATGGCGATCGACGCGCGGACGACGGCGGGTAGCCCGCCGGAGACCTCGTCGACGCCGGACGAGGCGGTCAGTGAGCCGACCCCGTCGGCCGACGGTCGCAAGCCGCTGCTGGAGGTCGACCACGTCACGCTGCGGTTCGGCGGCGTGGTGGCCCTCAACGACGTCAACTTCACCCTCTACGAGGGGGAGATCCTCGGGCTGATCGGCCCGAACGGCGCGGGCAAGACCACCTGCTTCAACGCCATGACCGGCGTCTACACCCCGACGACCGGGCAGATCCGGTTCCGGGGCGAGAAGGTCAGCGGCCGCAAGCGGTTCCAGATCACCAAGCTGGGCATCGCGCGTACCTTCCAGAACATCCGTCTCTTCCCGGAGATGACGGCCCTGGAGAACGTGCAGGTCGGCGCGGACGCCAACCACAAGACCAGCGTCCCGAGCGCCCTGCTGCGGTTGCCGCGGCACTGGCGCGAGGAGCGGCAGGGCAAGGAGAAGGCCCGCGCGCTGCTGGACTTCGTGGGTATCCAGGGCCGCGCCGGTGACCTGGCCCGCAACCTGTCGTACGGTGACCAGCGCCGACTGGAGATCGCTCGGGCGCTGGCCACCGACCCGCAGCTGCTCTGCCTCGACGAGCCGGCGGCCGGCTTCAACCCGGCCGAGAAGGTGGCGCTGCTCCAGCTGATCCGCAAGATCCGCGACTCGGGCGTCACCGTCCTGCTGATCGAGCACGACATGCGACTGGTCATGGGCGTGGTGGACCGGCTCGTGGTGCTGGAGTTCGGGCAGAAGATTGCCGAGGGGTCGCCGGCCGAGGTGCGCGACGACCCGAAGGTGATCGCGGCGTACCTGGGAGGTGTCGAGGATGCTGCTTGAGATCGACAACCTGAAACTGCTCTACGGCCGCATCGAGGCGCTGCACGGCATCAGCCTGCACGTGGAGCAGGGCGAGATCGTGGCGCTGATCGGCGCGAACGGCGCGGGCAAGACCACGACCATGAAGGCGATCTCGGGGCTGCACGCCATCTCCGGGGGCAGCATCAAGTTCGAGGGCGTCGACGTCAGTCGGCTCCGCGCCGACCTGCGGGTGATCCGGGGCATCGGGCAGTCGCCCGAGGGTCGTGGTGTCTTCCCCGGCATGACCGTGCTGGAGAACCTGGAGATGGGGGCCTACACCCGCAAGGACAAGGCCGGCATCACCAAGGACCTGGCGATGGTGTTCGACCTGTTCCCGCGGTTGCAGGAGCGCCGCAAGCAGGCCGGTGGCACGCTCTCCGGCGGTGAGCAGCAGATGCTGGCGGTGGGTCGGGCGCTGATGACCCGTCCGAAGCTGCTGCTGCTCGACGAGCCGTCGATGGGGCTGGCGCCGAAGCTGATCCAGCAGATCTTCGAGATCATCACGCGGATCAACGAGCAGGGCACCACGATCCTGCTGGTGGAGCAGAACGCCCAGCAGGCGCTGTCCCGGGCCCACCGGGGGTACGTGCTGGAGACCGGCCGGATCGTCAAGGAGGGCACCGGCCAGGAGCTCCTGCACGACCCGGCGGTCAAGGAGGCGTACCTCGGCGTCGCCTGAGCTGTACGTGCGGTGGCCGGTCATCCCCTCGGGGGTGGCCGGCCGCCGCCGTTTCGACCGGGCTGTCCGTTCCGGCCCCGGCGCGCGCGGTGCCGCCGCCGGGAGATGTCGGTGCGACGGACTAGAGTCGCTGCCGTGACAGCTACGACGCCGCGCCTGCTCCTCGTCGACGGACATTCCATGGCATACCGGGCCTTCTTCGCCCTACCCGTGGAAAACTTCTCCACCACGACGGGTCAGCCGACAAACGCGGTGTACGGCTTCACCTCGATGCTGATCAACGTGCTGCGCGACGAGCAGCCCACCCACATCGTCGTCGCGTTCGACGTCTCCCGCCGCTCCTTCCGCACCGAGAAGTACGCGGAGTACAAGGCCGGCCGCAGCGAGACCCCCAACGACTTCAAGGGCCAGGTCAGCCTCGTCAAGGAGGTCCTGGCCGCGCTGCAGATCCCGGTGGTCGAGAAGGAGGGCTTCGAGGCCGACGACGTGATCGCCACGCTCGCCTGCCAGGCCCGCGACCAGGGCATGACGGTGCTGATCAGCAGCGGTGACCGGGACGCGTTCCAGCTGGTCGACGACCAGGTGACCGTGCTGTACCCGCGCAAGGGCGTCTCCGACCTGGCCCGGATGGACCCGGCGGCGATCGAGGCCAAGTACGGCGTTCCGCCGCAGCAGTACCGCGACCTGGCCGCGCTCGTCGGCGAGACAAGTGACAACCTGCCAGGCATCCCGGGCGTGGGCCCGAAGACCGCCGCCAAGTGGATCACCACGTACGGCGGGGTGGAGGGCGTGATCGCCCGCGCCGACGAGATCAAGGGCAAGGCCGGCGACAGTCTGCGGGAGCGTCTCGCGGACGTGATCCGCAATTACGAGATCAACTGCCTGGTGTCCGACCTGGAGCTGCCGTTGCGCCCGGAGGACACCAGGTGGACCGGTTGGGACCGTGAGGCGGTGCACCAGGTCTTCGACACCCTGGAGTTCCGCATCCTGCGCGACCGCCTCTACCAGTATCTGGAGTCCGTCGAGCCGGAGGCCGAGTCCGGGTTCGACCTCACCGGCGCCGTGCTCACCGAGCCGGGCGCGCTCGCCGCCTGGCTGGCGGACCACGCTCCGGCGGGTACGCCCGTCGGGTTGGCGGTCAAGCTCGACACCGGCCCCAACCGCCGGCACACCGCCTCGATCACCGGCCTGGCGCTGGCCACCGCCGGGGGCGCGGCGGCCTGGGTCGACCCGGTGGGGCTCGACCCGACGGACGAGAGCGCCCTGGCCGCCTGGCTGGCCGACGCGCAACGACCCAAGGTGCTGCACGACAGCAAACCCGCCGTGCTGGCGTGCGCCGCGCACGGCTGGGAGCTGGCCGGGATCCAGCGCGACACCCAGATCGCCGCGTACCTGGCCCGACCGGACCAGCGGTCCTACGACCTGACCGACCTGGCGCTGCGCTACCTGCACCGGGAGCTGCGCGTCGACGTTCCGGAGTCCGGCCAGCTGACCCTCGACGGGCTGGGTGACGAGGGTGTCGTCGAGCAGAACCTGATGCTCCAGGCCCGCGCGACACTGGATCTGGCCGACGCGATCGACGCCGAGCTGTCCCGCGACGGCGAGCAGTCCGCCCGGCTGATGGCGGGTGTGGAGCTGCCCCTGATGCGGGTGCTGGCCGGGATGGAGCGCACCGGCATCGCCGCCGACACGGACTACCTCTCCGAGCTGGAGGCGCACTTCGCGGCCGAGGTGAAGGCCGCCGCGCAGGGCGCGTACGAGGCGGTGGGCCGGGAGTTCAACCTGGGTTCGCCCAAGCAGTTGCAGGAGATCCTCTTCACCGAGCTGGGCTTGCCGAAGACCAAGAAGATCAAGACCGGTTACACGACCGACGCGGACGCGTTGCAGTGGCTCTACGCGCAGCAGCCGCACCCGGTGCTGGCCCATCTGCTGCGTCACCGCGACGTCGCCAAGCTCAAGTCGACAGTGGACGGCCTGCTCAAGTCGGTGTCCGACGACGGCCGCATCCACACCACGTTCAACCAGACGGTGGCGGCCACCGGGCGGCTCTCCTCAACCGAACCCAACCTGCAGAACATCCCGATCCGCACCGAGGAGGGCCGGCGGATCCGCCGCGCGTTCGTGGTCGGCGAGGGCTACGAGTGCCTGCTCACCGCCGACTACAGCCAGATCGAGATGCGCATCATGGCGCACCTCTCCTCGGACGACGCCCTGATCGACGCGTTCAACTCCGGAGCCGACTTCCACGCCGCCACCGCGTCGTCGGTGTTCGGGGTGCCCGTCGACGAGGTCACCCCCGACCAGCGTCGCAAGATCAAGGCGATGAACTACGGCCTGGCGTACGGGCTGAGCGCGTTCGGCCTGTCCCAGCAACTCGGCATCAGCACCGAAGAGGCACGCGGGCTGATGGAAAACTACTTCGCCGGCTTCGGCGGAGTGCGCGACTACCTGCACCAGGTGGTCGCCCGAGCCCGCCAGGACGGCTACACGTCGACCATCCTGGGTCGCCGCCGCTACCTGCCCGACCTGGTCAGCGACAACCGGCAGCGTCGCGACATCGCCGAACGGATGGCGCTCAACGCCCCCATCCAGGGCTCGGCGGCAGACATCATCAAGGTGGCGATGCTGCACGTCGACACCGCGCTGGGCGAAGCCGGGCTGCGCTCGCGGATGCTGCTGCAGGTGCACGACGAGTTGGTCTTCGAGGTCGCCCCCGGTGAGCGGGAGGCGCTGGAGGCGTTGGTCCGGCGAGAGATGGGTGGGGCGTACCCGCTGTCGGTGCCGTTGTCGGTGTCGGTCGGCGAGGGCCGGGACTGGAACAGCGCCGATCACTGATTCTGTGGTTGTGGTGGGGGTTCCCGGGGCAGCCCGACCGCTCCGGGCGGTCAGGCTTGATCCCTGCGCGGGTCGGGCTGCCCCGGAAACCCTGACCAGGTCATGCTGGTCGCGTCCACCGCCGTGAGCGCTTGATCTGGAGGCGCTCGGTGGTGGGTTACTTCAGGGGGTCGTGGCCCCAGTTCATGAGGGACCAGCGCCACTTGGTGTCGCGGACGTCGCCGGAGGGGCGCTGGGCCATGTGCCGGCGGACGTAGCCGACCACCTTGCGCATGTGCTTGTAGTCGCCCTCGGACAGTTCGGCGCGCTTGCGACGCAACAGGTCGATGATCTTCCGACCGGACTCGTGCCCGACGGACTCGCCGCCGCCGGAGCGGCCGCCCTTGTGCCAGCCGACCTGCTTCGACTCGTCGGTCTCCAGCCAGGTGGACAACTCGCGGGGCTTCATGTTCACCGCCTCGGTGAACTCCCGGTAGGTGTCCCGGCCGTCGTCACCTCTGCTCATGGCGCAGCGCCTCGGGTCGGTGGGCCACGTCGCGGCCCGTTCCGTCGCTGCGAACCCGGTACTGCGGGTTGTCGGGAGCCGCGTTCACGGCCCGCCCCCGAATCCGGGTCCGCTCGGTGATCGTCCCCTGAACCACGCCGTACGCGCGGCTTCCGTGGGCCGACCAGGAGACATGGTCGCCCTTGCGGAAACTCTGTTCGGCCATGCGCCTCGGCTACCCGACCCCGTCGGGGCGAAACGGCTACGGCCTGATCTCGGCGATCGGCAGCTTCATGGCGAACGGCTCGGTCAGCTCGATCACGTCGGCGCCGTCGGTGACCAGCTCGTACTGTCGCTCACCGCCCGGCCCCACCCCGTCGCCGATCCGGTACGCGCACACGTGCACCGGATCCTGCTCGATCCGCCAGTAGTAGGGGATGCCGGCGGCGGCGTACTCACCGGGCTTCGCGAACCGGTCGATCCGTCGCGTCCCGGGCGAGACGATCTCCACGGCGAGCACGACGTCGGCCGGCCGCAGTGTGGACCGGTGGGACGGGATCTCGGCGTGGCGAGCAGCACGTCCGGCTGGCGGCTCGTGTTTCGGCTGAGCGCGACGCCGACGGCCTGCGCGGCACGGAGGTCCGCCGGGGCGTGCGAGCGCAGCCACAGCCACAGCAGGCTGCAGATGTCTTGATGGCCCAGGGTGGGGGAGGGCGTCACCTGGATAACTCCGTCGACGAGTTCGACGCGGGGGGCGTCGTCCGGCAGGGCGAGCAGGTCCTCCAGCGTGTAGTCGGCACGCTGCTGCCGCATCGGATCCGGACACCAGGGGCCAGGTGATGTCGGGATGGGCTCGGCGCTCATGGGAACGAGCCTACCGGCGATCGATGGAACGCAGGCCGGACAACGCGTGCGACGCGCTCACTCGAGCGGCTTCTCGGTGACGAAGATGGCGGTACCGGGGAAGAGTCGCCCCCGCAGCGGGCTCCACTGCCCCCAGATCCCCTCGTGGCCCACCGGCCACTCCGGCTCCACCAGGTCCACCAGCCGGAAACCGGCGCCCACCAGCTCGCGGACCCGGTCGCCCAGGGTGCGGTGCTGCTCGACGTAGGTGGCGACGCCCGCCTCGTCCTGCTCGACGTAGGGCGAGCGGTCGAAGTACGAGTGCACGGCCGTCAGGCCGCCCTCACCGGGGTCGTCGAGGAAGATCCAGCGCATCGGGTGGGTCACCGAGAACACCCACCTGCCGCCCGGTCGCAGCACCCGGTGCACCTCGGCGTGCAGCGCCGCCGAGTCGTCCACGAACGGGATCGCGCCGAACGCGGTGCAGGCCACGTCGAACGCCCGGTCCGCGAACGGCAGGGCGAGCGCGTCGGCCTGCACCAGCGGTACGCGTACCCCGGTGCGGTCGGCGGCCTCGGCGGCGTGCCGCAACATGCCGGCGGACAGGTCGAAGGCGACCGGCCGGGCGCCCTGGGTGGCGAGCCAGCGGGCGGCGGCCGCGGCTCCGCAGCCCACCTCCAGCACCCGTCGCCCCGACACGTCGCCGAGCAGCCGGGCGTCGGCCTCCCGCAGGCCCTCCGGGCACCAGACGAAGTCCACCTCGCCGAGGAACGCGCCGTGCTCGGCCTGGTAGTCGTCGGCGTCGGCGTCCCACCAGCCGCGGTTGGCGCGCCGGGCCTCGGCGTCACCCACCTGGCGCCGGGTCACCCGGCTGTCGTCATCCACCCGCCCACGCTAGGCCCACTCGGGGCTGAGCGGCCCGCTGGGCCGACCCGACCCGCCGACCCGCTCCGGCGGTGGCTGTCGGGGCGGGTGTGACGCACGAGACAGCAGGGGCGGTTTCCGGGCGATTGTTCGGCTTTCGCAGGTCATCGCATCCAGAGAAGCCGGGAGGGCTTGCACGCTGTGGTAATGCGCACGGTAGGCTAGACGATGCGCTCGCGGATCGTGTGTCTCGGCAGGGAGCAGGTGCGCGGTCGACGGAGCCACATCATGATCTCACTAGGCGATCGTTCGGTGTGCCCGGCGACGGATCCGCTGGCGCGAACAGGTCACTGCGACACCAGCCTGCTGTGACAACCCACCGACCGGAGCAACCGCCCACATGACGAGCAGCATCGAGGCCCCCTCGAGCGCCACCCGGGTCACCCACGACGATCTCGGTTCCGAGGAGGCTTTCCTCGCCGCGATCGACGAGACCATCAAGTACTTCAACGACGGCGACATTGTCGAAGGCACCGTCGTCAAGGTCGATCGGGACGAGGTCCTGCTCGACATCGGCTACAAGACCGAGGGTGTCATCCCCTCTCGGGAGTTGTCGATCAAGCACGACGTGGACCCCGCCGAGGTTGTGACTGTTGGCGACCACATCGAGGCCCTGGTCCTCCAGAAGGAGGACAAGGAGGGTCGTCTGATCCTCTCCAAGAAGCGGGCGCAGTACGAGCGGGCCTGGGGCACGATCGAGAAGATCAAGGACGAGGACGGCGTCGTCCGCGGTTCGGTCATCGAGGTGGTCAAGGGTGGCCTCATCCTCGACATCGGGCTGCGCGGCTTCCTGCCCGCGTCCCTGGTCGAGATGCGGCGCGTGCGCGACCTGCAGCCGTACGTCGGGCGGGAGCTCGAGGCCAAGATCATCGAGCTGGACAAGAACCGCAACAACGTGGTCCTGTCCCGCCGGGCCTGGCTGGAGCAGACGCAGTCCGAGGTGCGCACCGAGTTCCTCAACAAGCTGCAGAAGGGCCAGGTCCGCAAGGGCGTCGTGTCCTCGATCGTCAACTTCGGCGCCTTCGTGGACCTCGGCGGCGTCGACGGTCTGGTGCACGTCTCCGAGCTGTCCTGGAAGCACATCGACCACCCGTCCGAGGTCGTCGAGGTGGGCCAGGAGGTCGAGGTCGAGGTCCTGGACGTCGACCTGGACCGCGAGCGCGTCTCCCTGTCGCTGAAGGCGACGCAGGAGGACCCGTGGCGTCAGTTCGCCCGCACCCACGCGATCCAGCAGATCGTGCCCGGTAAGGTCACCAAGCTGGTTCCGTTCGGCGCGTTCGTCCGGGTGGACGACGGCATCGAGGGCCTGGTCCACATCTCCGAGCTGGCCGAGCGCCACGTGGAGATCCCGGAGCAGGTCGTCCAGGTCGGCTCCGAGGTCATGGTCAAGGTCATCGACATCGACCTGGAGCGTCGCCGGATCTCGCTGTCGCTCAAGCAGGCCAACGAGGGCTTCGTCGAGGGCGAGGAGCACTTCGACCCGACCCTCTACGGCATGGCCGCGACGTACGACGCCGAGGGCAACTACATCTACCCGGAGGGCTTCGACCCGGAGACGGGCGAGTGGCTCGAGGGGTACGACAAGCAGCGCGAGACCTGGGAGAACCAGTACGCCGAGGCCCGTCAGCGTTGGGAGGCCCACACCAAGCAGGTGCAGACCTCTCGGGCCGCCGACGCCGAGGCCGCTGCCAACCCGACTCCGGCCGTCCCGGCCGCCACTGGGGGCACCACCTCCTCGTCCAGCCCGGCCCCGAGCCGGCAGGCCGAGGAGCCGGCCGGCACGCTGGCCACCGACGAGGCGCTCGCCGCACTGCGGGAGAAGCTCGCCGGCGGTAAGTGACCCGCTGAACGACGACAGGCCCCGTCCCCGCGATCTTCGGATCGCCGGGGGCGGGGCCTTCGCCGTTCGTGGGCCCGGCCTTCGCCGTTCGTCGGTCCGGCCGTGCTGCGCACTCCGGACCGGGCGCGACGCGCGGCCGGCGCGGTGCGGGTTTGGCGGCGGGCACGGTGATCCGGTTGACTGGTCGGGTGCTGAGGGTGGGGTTGACCGGTGGAATCGGATCGGGCAAGAGCGCGGTGGCCGCGCGGCTCGTCGAGCGGGGCGCGGTGCTCATCGACGCCGACCAGATCGCCCGCGAGGTCGTCGCACCGGGCAGCCCGGGCCTGGCCGAGATCGTCGCCGCCTTCTCCGACCGGGTGCTGGACGCCGACGGCGCGTTGGACCGGGCCGCGCTGGGCGCCGTGGTGTTCGCCGACGAGGCGGCCCGCCGTCGGCTGGAGGCCATCACCCATCCTCGGGTGCGGGCCCGTACCGCGGAGCTGACGGCGGCGGCACCACCCGACGCGGTAGTCGTCAACGACGTGCCGCTGCTCGTGGAGGTCGGGCTCGCGCCCACGTACAACCTGGTGGTCGTGGTGCAGGCGGCCGTGTCGACGCGACTGGACCGGCTGGTGCGCACCCGGGGGATGGACCGGGCGGACGCCGAGCGGCGGATCGCCGCGCAGGCCGACGACGACCGCCGCCGCGCGGCGGCGGACGTGGTGCTGACGAACGACGCGTCCCTGACGGCGCTGCACACCGCCGTCGACGAGCTGTGGGAGCGGCGTCTGCTGCCCTACGAGCGCAACCTGCGGTCGCGCCGGGTGGTGCCGCCGGACCGGGTCGACGGGGCGGTGGCCGACCCGACGTGGCCCGAGCAGTACGCCCGGCTGGCCGCGCGGATCCGGCACGCGCTCGCGCCGGCCGAACTCCGGATCGACCACGTCGGTCCGACGGCGGTGCCCGGCGTCGCCGCGGAGGACGTCATCGACGTGCAGGTGGCGCTGCCCGACCTCGCCGACGCCGACGGCGTGTTCACCGACCGGTTGGCGAACGCCGGGTTTCCCCGGGTGCCGGGCCAGTGGTGGGACGACCCGCGGCCGGCCGACGGCCGTTGGGAGAAGCGGCTGCACGGCAGCGCCGACCCGGGCCGCCCGGTGCGCCTGCACGTGCGCCAGGTCGACTCGCCGGGCTGGCGGCATGCGTTGCTGATGCGCGACCACCTGCGGGCCGACCCTGACCGGCGGTCCGCGTACCTGCTGCTCAAGCGGGAGCTGGTCGACGCCGCGCCGGACGCCGTCGGGTCCGGTACGGTGCGTGACCCGTGGTTCGACGAGGAGTACCTGCGCGCCGAGCAGTGGGCCGCGCAGACCGGTTGGCGGCCCTGAGGGTCACGACGGGGCGGCGCGGGTCAGCGCGGCCGGGCGGCCGGGCGGGTCGTGGCCGGTGGCCGGGGCGCCGGGCTCAGCCGGGGCATGACGCCGGGGCTGAGATCCAGTTGTGCCCACATGCCGGCGCTGGTGTGCAGTTCCAGCCGGCGCAGTGAGCCGTCGCGGTCGATCCAGTAGCGCAACCGGCCGGGGCCGGTGTCCAGCTCGATGACGTCCACGGTCCGCCCGTCGGCGACGTCTTCGCGTACCCGCTGGGCCGGACCGCGCCGCACGTCAGTGCCGGCGGCGAGCGCGGCCCCGGCCAGGACGCCCAGGTCGTCCGTGCCGGTGCGGTCGAAGCGCCAGGCGCCGGCGGGCGGTGGCATGGGTGGTCGGCCGGGCGTCTCGGCGGTGCCGCCGCCACCGGCCGTGGCGGGCACGTCCGCGCGGGCCTGCGTCGCGGCGTCCCGCCAGAGCAGGGTCCGCCGGTCGGGTACGCCGAGGTCGGCGACCGCCAGGTAGGCGGTCCGCGTGGTCCAGCTCAACCAGCCGGCGCCCCGCAGGTTGGTGTCGGTGCCCACCGGCGCGGTGAGGGTCGCCGTGGCACCACCGCCCTGGGCCCGCAGCCGGGCGGGTAGCCGGTCCAGCCGGCGCCGCTCGGCGTCGGTGAGCGCGCGGGGCAGCCCGGGCCGGCCGCCGAGCGCGTCCACCGGGCGCAGCGTCGGGCGGTCCGCGCGGTTGAGGGTCACCGTGACGGGGCCGACCCCGGGCAGCCGGGTCACCAGCTTGTGCAGCCGGGCGTCCCCGTCGAGCCAGTAGCGGGGCTGCCCGTCGTCGGGCGCGGCCGGGCTGGCCGGTGTCGCGGCGGGCAGTGTCGCGGCGGGCAGTGGGGCGGCGAGGACGTCCACCGCACCGCCGGCGACGGTGTCCCGGGCAACCCAGCGGCCCACCGTCGGCGGCGGGTCGGGCCGGTCGGCGCAGAGGCCGAGGAGCAGGTCGAGCACCGGCGCCAGGCCCGTGCCGGGCGTCAGGCGGTGCTGCCGCCAGCGGTCGGCGGGAGGCACCAGGGGAGGCGCGGCGGGGGTGGGCACCGCCGCCGGGTCCGGCCGGATCACCAGTGCCGGACCGACGCGCTGCAACAGGCCCCGCTCCGTGCCCGCGCCCGGCCCGCCCACGTCCAGGTAGAGCAGGGACCGCGACCAGTCCACCCAGCCGACCAGTTCGGTGCGCGCGGCGCCGGTGCCGGCCGTGACACGGACCCCGGCGCGCAGGTCCCGCAGGTTGGTGACCCGCATCGCGGCCAGTCGCTCGCCCTCGGCCAGGGTGAGCGGCCGGGCCGGCTCGGGTGGGTCGGGCGCCCAGCTCAGCAGACCGATCACCAGCGCCGTCGCGGACATCGCCGCGGTCAGGCCGAGCAGCAGCAGCACCGTGCGCCGCCGGCGGGCGGGTGGCGTCGGGCCGTCGGACCGGGGCACGTCCCCGGAGTCGGTGTCGGTTGCCGGGTGCGCAGAGGTGTCCACGGATGTGAAACGGGTGGAGCGCGACGGGGTGACGAGCAGGGGCGCTCGCGGCGGCCGGTCTGCGCCTCGAGCGCGACCACACAGGTGCGCACGCCGGACACGCCGGGTGCTGCGACCCGCAGTGCCGGGGGCGACCGGCCGAGATGACGGCCCGGCCACCGGCCCGGTCGGCCGCCGCGAGCGGCCTACGTCGAAAGCCTAGCGCCGGTGACATGTGCCACACAATGGGAATATTGAAGCTGATCACGGACCCGGCGTGACGGCCGTTCCTGTCGGACCTCCGGCGTACCGTTGAGGTCATGGCGCTCGACATTCCCCGGCTGGACAGCCGCTTCCAGGTCGTCAGTGAGTTCCAGCCGGCCGGTGACCAACCGGCCGCCATCGACGATCTTGAGCGACGTGTGCGGCGTGGCGACCGTAACACGGTGCTGCTCGGCGCGACAGGCACCGGCAAGAGCGCCACGACGGCGTGGCTGATCGAGCGGTTGCAGCGCCCGACCCTCGTGCTCGCCCCCAACAAGACGCTCTGCGCGCAGCTGGCCAAGGAGTTCAGCGAGCTGCTGCCGCACAACGCTGTCGAATACTTCGTCTCGTACTACGACTACTACCAGCCCGAGGCGTACATTCCGCAGACCGACACCTACATCGAGAAGGACTCCTCGATCAACGAGGAGGTCGAGCGGCTGCGGCACTCGGCGACGATGTCGCTGCTCACCCGCCGCGACGTGATCGTGGTGGCGACCGTCTCGGCGATCTACGGTCTGGGCACCCCGGAGGAATACCTGGACCGAGCGGTCCGGGTCGGGGTCGGCCAGGAGCTCGACCGCGACCAGTTGCTGCGCCGGTTGGTCGACATCCAGTACACCCGCAACGACATGGCCTTCCAGCGGGGCACGTTCCGGGTCCGGGGCGACACCCTGGAGATCATTCCGGCGTACGAGGAGCTGGCGGTCCGCATCGAGCTGTTCGGCGACGAGGTGGAGAAGCTCTACTACCTCAACCCGCTGACAGGTGACGTGGTCCGCGAGGTCGACAAGCTGGTGATCTTCCCGGCGACGCACTACGCGGCAGGCCCGGAGCGGATGGAGCGGGCGATCCGCGACATCGAGGCGGAGCTGGCCGAGCGGCTGGCCGAGCTGGAACGGCAGGGCAAGCTGCTGGAGGCGCAGCGACTGCGGATGCGCACCACCTACGACATCGAGATGATGCGGCAGGTCGGCTTCTGCTCCGGCATCGAGAACTACTCGATGCACATGGACGGGCGGCTGCCCGGCAGCCCGCCGCACTGCCTGCTCGACTACTTCCCCGACGACTTCCTCACCGTGGTCGACGAGTCGCACGTGACGATCCCGCAGATCGGCAGCATGTACGAGGGTGACGCCTCCCGGAAGCGGATGCTCATCGACCACGGCTTCCGGCTGCCCAGCGCCGCCGACAACCGGCCGCTGCGCTTCGACGAGTTCCTGGAGCGGGTCGGCCAGATGGTCTACCTCTCCGCGACCCCCGGCCCGTGGGAGCTGGAGCAGTCCCAGGGTGAGTTCGTCGAGCAGGTGATCCGCCCCACCGGCCTGATCGACCCGGAGGTCGTCATCAAGCCGACCAAGGGCCAGATCGACGACCTCATGCACGAGATCAAGCTGCGCACCGAGAAGGACGAGCGGGTCCTGGTCACCACGCTGACCAAGAAGATGGCCGAGGACCTGTCGGACTACCTGCTCGAGAACGGCATCCGGGTGCGCTACCTGCACTCGGAGGTGGACACGCTGCGCCGGGTGGAGCTGCTGCGCGAGCTGCGCAAGGGCGAGTACGACGTGCTGGTCGGCATCAACCTGCTCCGCGAGGGTCTGGACCTGCCCGAGGTGTCGCTTGTGGCGATCCTCGACGCCGACAAGGAGGGCTTCCTGCGCAGCGGCCGTTCGCTGATCCAGACCATCGGACGGGCCGCCCGTAACGTGTCCGGGCAGGTGCACATGTACGCCGACAAGATCACCCCGTCGATGGCGGCGGCGATCGACGAGACCGACAGGCGTCGGGCCAAGCAGATCGCGCACAACGAGGCAAACGGCATCAGCCCGGAGCCGCTCCGCAAGAAGATCCACGACATCCTGGACGACATCTACCGCGAGGCGGAGGACACCGAGAACTCCCGGGTCGGCGGCGCGGTGCGCCAGCTCTCCCGGGGCAAGGCGCCCGTCAAGGAGACGCGCAGCCGGAGTCGGGCCGGCGCCACCACTCCCTCGCGGGAGGGGATGGCCCGTGCCGACCTCGCCCAGCTCATCCAGGAGCTCAACGACCAGATGCTGGCCGCCGCCCGCGAGTTGCAGTTCGAGCTGGCGGCGCGGATCCGCGACGAGGTGGCCGACCTGAAGAAGGAGCTGCGCGGGATGGACGCCGCAGGCGTGAAGTGACGACGGTCCCGGCGACACGCGGGTGGGCGCGGCCGGTCGGGGCGGGGGAGGGCGGTCGGGTTGACAGCGGTGACGCCTGCCGACGAGATGGTCGTCGGTCTGCCCGAGGTCCGGTTGCGGCCGTTCGTCGACAGGTACATCGGCTACCGGGAACGCGCGGATGTGCCGCTGGTCCGCCGCGAGACCGCGGGCGTGTTCGTGGTGCTGATCCTGGGTTGGGGCGCCCCGTTGGACGTGACCGACCCGCGCAGTGCGGAGCGCGGCGTCCGGCGGGTGGACTCGTTCGTTGCCGGCACGTTCGACGGCTGGTGCACGACCCGCACGGTGGGGGTGGGGGAGGGCGTCGAGCTGCTGTTGTCGCCGCTGACCGCCCGCCGCCTTCTCGGCCTGCCGCTGGGTGAGCTGACCAACCGGGCGGTGGGTGTCGGGCAACTCCCGGGCGGTTGGCTCGATCGGCTGCGGTGCCGGCTGGCCGACGCGCCGGACTGGCCGCGCCGTTTCGCGCTCCTCGACGCGGCACTCGCCGCCCGGCTGGCGGCGTCCCCACCTGTCGACGCCCGGCTCGACTGGGCCTGGCGATGGCTCCTGGCCCGGGGTGGGCAGGGCGGCGTGGGCGCGCTCGCCACCGAGCTGGGATGGAGCCGGCGGCACCTGGCGGCCCGGTTCCGGCAGGAGGTCGGCCTGCCGCCCAAGACGGCGGCCCGGCTGCTGCGCTTCCAGCAGGCCCGCGCGGCACTGGGCAGCGCGGACGCGGCGACCGGTGCGGCGTCGGCCGGGCGGGCCGTCGACTGGGCCGAGGTGGCGGCCCGTTGCGGGTACTACGACCAGTCCCACCTCATCCGGGACTTCCACCAGTTCGCCGGAACCACCCCGGCGGCACTTCTCGCCGCCCGCCCGGGGGGCTGACCGCCGGCCTGCCGCAGGTCACATTCGTCCAATCGGGAGCGGGCCGTGGGCGGGAGACTCGTCGTATGCGAACCGTCTATCCGATCCTTCGGTATCCCGATCCCCGCGCCGCGATCGACTGGCTCTGCTCCGCCTTCGGTTTCCAGGTGCACGCCGTGTACGACGCGCCGGACGGCACTGTCGCGCACGCCGAACTCGTCCTGGACACCGGCATGATCCTGCTGGGTCCGCGTGTCGACGGGGCGCCCCGGCCGGCCGACGACGACTGGTCCCTCTACGTGGCTGTGCCGGATGTCGACGTGCACTGCGCCCGGGCCCGAGCCGCCGGCGCGGACGTCACCCGGGAGCCGTACAACACCGACTACGGGTCCCGTGACTACGCCGCCCGTGACCTCGCCGGTATCCCGTGGGCGTTTGGCACGTACCGGCCCTGAGCCGCCGGTGGACGCCGGCCGGGCGACGCGGGGGCGCCCGGCCGGTGCCGGTCATCGGGTGCGGAAACCGCACGTGCCTGCCGGTCCGGCCCGGTGGGGAGGACCTCCCCGGTTGCGGTCTGCAAGCAAGGTATTGCACTGGGTGATCGTCCTGCGTACTCTCCCTCGGTGGGGAGGCCGGGATGCCGCTGCCAACAAGTCCTGTCATTCGACGAGTACGTCTGGGCGCAGAACTGCGCCAGTTGCGCCGACGTGAGGCGCTGACCCTGGAACAGGTCTGTGACCGGCTGGGGTGGGCCTCGACGTCGAAGCTGTCCCGCATCGAGCTGGGGCAGAGCCGACCGGACCTCGCCGACGTGCTGGACCTGCTGGACGTCTACCAGGTGCCGTCGCCGGCCCGCGAGGCGCTGATCGTGATCGCCCGGGACGCGGCCACCAGCCGGGGCTGGTGGAGGACGTTCGGTGAGATGAGCGAGCGGCAACGCACGTACGCCGAACTGGAGGCCGGTGCGGCGCACATCGTCGAGTACCAGCCGGCGATCGTGCCGGGGCTGCTCCAGACACCGGCGTACGCCCGGTTGCGGGTCGCCGCCGGCGCCCTGCTCGCGCCCGACGTGAACGTCGAGGTGGAGGTGCGCGCCCGAGCGCTGCGCCAGGAGGTGCTGCGTCGGGCCGACCCGCCGCGCTACACGGCGGTGCTCGCCGAGGCGGCCTGCGACCCGGGCGACCTGCCCGTCGAGGTGTGGCGCGAACAGTTGCGGCACCTGGTCGCCGTGACCGGGCTGGCGCACGTGACGGTGCGGCTGCTGCCGCGCGGGGCGGCCGGTGGCGGCCTGCACCCGCTCACGCCGTACTCCTGCTATGCCTTTCCCGACCCGGCGGACCCGCGGACGGTGATGTTGGAGGCGTTGACCACCGACGTGCGGCTGGCCACGGTGCTGGACGTCGACCGCTACGAGCGGATGACCGAGGCCCTGCTGGCGGCCGCGCTGTCACCGGAGGAGTCGGTCACGGCGCTGGCCCGGCGCGTCGGCGGGTGAGGCGGGCACGGTGGTGCCCGCGCGGCCACCGGGCCCGGCGCCCCCGAGCCCGTCGGGACCGGCGACCGGCGCGTGCGCGGGCACGCTATCCGGGGGGTACGACAGCTTGCTCAGGCCGGTACGTCGAGGAAGTGCTCGACCACTGGCGGCCCGGCGAAGTGCGGGCCGATCAGGGCGCGCCACTGCTCGAACCGCTCGGTGGCTCGGAAGTTCTCCTCGTGCGCCTCGACCGAGTCCCATTCGACGAGCAGCACGAACCGGGTCGGGGACTCGATGCCCCGGGTCATCCGCACCGACCGGCAGCCGGTGGCCCCGGCCAGGATCGGGTGACCCTCGGCGTACGCGGCGGCGAACGCGTCCTCGTGTCCGGGCAGTACGTCGATCAACGCGACCTCAAGCACCATGTCGCACAGCCTCCCACGGCCCGGAGGAGCGGCGGCCTCGTGGGGTCGGCGTCCACGTCGGACCTGCACTAGCCTCCTAGGACACGTGTGCGGGTGTGACGCGCGCGATACGGATGGGCGCAGCCACCGGCTGCCCGGGGTGTGATCACGGCGCGTGGTGGGCAACAATGGTCATCGAGGAGGGGAGTATTCCCCCGCGTCGGAGTCGTCAGCACGGTCGATCGCCGCAAGCCCTGGGCGTCCCGACCCGGCTCCGTCGGTCGTCGCCCGGTGGGGCGGCGGCGGAAGAGACCTCCGACAGTCACCAGAGTGAGCGTCACCGGTACACCGGCCTCCCCACGGGCGTACGGTGTGCCCGACGTCGCGTGTCTGCCGGAGGATGGAACGTTGGACGTGTCCGGATTGGTGTGGGCGGGGACCCTCGTCGTACTGACTGCGGTTCTGCTCGTCGACCTGTTGATCATCGGTCGGCGTCCGCACGAGCCGAGCGTGCGGGAGTCGAGCCTCTGGGTCGCGTTCTACGTCGGCCTGGCCCTGCTCTTCGGCGCCGGCCTCTGGTTGACCTCCGGGGCCAGCGCGGCGGGGCAGTTCTACACGGGTTGGCTCACCGAGTACAGCCTCTCGGTGGACAACCTCTTCGTCTTCGTGATCATCATGGCCCGCTTCGGGGTGCCCCGGCAGTACCAGCAGAAGGTGCTGCTCATCGGTATCGTGCTGGCACTGGTGATGCGCGGCGGGTTCATCGCGGCGGGCGCCGCGCTGATCTCGCAGTTCTCCTGGGTCTTCTACATCTTCGGCGCGTTCCTGATCTACACGGCGGTCAACCTCGCCCGCCAGGGTGAGCCGGACGAGGACGAGTTCTCCGAGAACCTGCTGATCCGCTGGAGCCGCCGGGCGCTGCCGATCTCCAAGGGCTACGACGACGCGAAGCTGATGACCCACGAGAACGGCAAGCGGCTGTTCACCCCGATGCTCATCGTGATGATCGCGATCGGCACCACCGACCTGATCTTCGCCCTGGACTCGATCCCGGCGATCTTCGGCATCACACAGGAGCCGTACCTGGTCTTCACCGCCAACGTGTTCGCGCTGATGGGCCTGCGGCAGCTCTACTTCCTGCTCGGCGGCCTGCTGGACCGGCTGATCTACCTGAGCTACGGCCTGGCCGTGGTGCTCGGTTTCATCGGGGTCAAGCTCGTGCTGGAGGCGCTTGCCGACAACAACCTGCCGTTCATCAACGGCGGGGAGCACGTGGGCTGGGCGCCGCACATCCCGATCTGGCTCTCGCTGCTGGTCATCATCGGCACGCTGGGCGTCGCCACCGCCGCCAGCCTGATCAAGTCCTCCCGGGACCGGCGCCGCGAGCTGACCGACGCCCGACGCTGACGTCGCGCCGGCCGGGCGTCCGGACGCCCGGCCGGTGTCAGACCCGGTGCGCGCCGACCAGGGTGGCGGTGCGCTCGGCCGGCAGGGCCTCCTCGACGACCCGCCGCCGCCGGTAGCAGGCGTGCAACATCCGTCGCTGCTCCCCACCGGGCGGCGCGGTGACGATCCCGATGTGGTGGATGCCGCGGCCGGGCCGCGCGAAGAAGTAGAGGTCGCCGGGGCGTTCCGCGCCCAGCGGCAGGGGAGTGGTGGCCCCCGCCTGGTCGTCGGCGTCGCGGGGCAGCAGGACCCCGAAGCGCCGCCACGCCAGGTGCACCAGCCCGGAACAGTCGATGCCGTACGACGACAGCCCACCCCACACGTACGCCACGTCCAGCAGGCGCTGCGCCACGGCGAGCACCTGCTCCGCGTTCGGCGGCTCGGTGGACGGCGGGGCGAGGTCGCCCTCGGACAGCCAGAGCGGCGTGGGCTGGCCGGGGACGTGCACCGGCTGCCAGCCGGCGCGGGCCGGGCCGGCCGGCACGAGGCGGGTCCCGACGACCACGCCTGGCACCACGACAGGCCCGTTCGGCGTGGAGCGCAGCCCGGTGACCGTCGCGTCCACCACAAGCGCGTCCCCGGCGACGGCCGGGTCGACGGGGGTGAGCTGGTCGGCGGGGAGCCAGCCCGGGTAGCCGCGGGGGTCCAGTTTGGCGGCCGGCTGCTCGACGGCGACCACCCGCGCCCAACCGTCCGGGCGCAGCTCGCTGACCAGGACCCGCTCGCCGAGCAGGAGTTGGCTCAGCACGCAGTCGCCTACCTGCTGGTCGGTGTCCAGACCGGAGATCCAGGCCGAGATGTCCGCGCCGGCGCTCAGCGCCGGGCCGTCGACCGGGCGGACCGCCTCGGGGGAGGTCCACAGGGTGGCCACCGCGACCCGGACGAGGGCCTCGCGGCCCGTTTGCAGCTCCACGTCAACCCCCAGCTCGAATCGGCTGTCCCGGGGAACTCTATGAAAGAAACAAACGGCCATCAACCTCGGTCTTGCACCTTAGCTTCAGCCAGGCCGGAAATGCCCAGGCCAGGGGCCTCCGGCAACACCACAGTCGCCCCGTCGTAGCGGATCCCGCCCTGCACCGGCGACCAGGCCAGCCACCAGCCGGCGTCCAGGTCCGCCACGGCCGTGGTGCCGTACGCCGCGACCAGGCTCGCCGCCGCGCCGATGCCCACCTGACTCTCCATCATCGACCCGACCACAGTGCCCAGGCCGTGCGCGGCGGCCAGCTCCAGCAGCGTGCGCGCCGGCTGCAGCCCGCCGCACTTGGCCAGCTTGACGTTCACCATGTCGGCGGCCCGGCGACGGATCACCTCCACCAGGTCACGCACCCCGAAGACCGCCTCGTCGGCGAGGATCGGCACGGACACCCGGTCGCTGACCCACGCCAGACCGTCCAGGTCCCAGCGCGCCACCGGCTGCTCGACCAGTTCCACGTCGAGGCCGGCGTCCTCGATACCCCTGATCACCCGTACCGCCTCGCGGGGCGTCCACCCCTGGTTGGCGTCCAGCCGGATCCGGACCCCGGCGCCTACCGCCGCGCGGACCGCCCGTACCCGGTCCAGGTCACCTGCCGCGTCGGTGCCCACCTTCATCTTGAGCACGCCGAAACCGTCGGCCTGCCGCTGCCGCGCTGCCGCCGCCAGGTCGACCGCGTCGCCGGCCGCGAGGGTCACGTCCGTCGGGACCCGCAGCGCCGTGCCACCCAGCAGACGCACCAGCGGTACGCCCAACCGCCGGGCGGCCAGGTCGTGCAGCGCCACGTCCACAGCCGCCTTCGCGGCCTCGTTGCCGACCACCGCCCGCTGCACCTGCGCGCAGCGGGCCACCAGGTCGTCCGGGTCACGGCCGATCAACAGCGGCCCGAGCAGCTCGCGCACGCACGCCTGGGAACCGGCGACCGACGCCCCGGTGACCTGCCAGACCTGCGGCGCCTCGCCGAAGCCTGAACGGCCGTCCGCGTCGACGAGTTCGACGACCAGGGTGTCGACAGTCGTGGTGCGGCGCAGCGCGGTGACGAACGGGGTGTGTAAGGGGGCGGAAACCCGGTGGGTGCGTACCGCCGAGATCGTCATGTGGGGCACCCTATACGCAGACTGGCGGCGGAGGGGGAGACCGATGACCGGGCGGGACTGGGAGCTGGTGGGCGCGCCGAACGCCCGTGACCTGGGTGGCCTGCCGGGCGCCGACGGCCGGCGGGTACGCGCCGGACGGCTGATCCGTACCCCCGCGCTGGGCCGCCTCACCGACGAGGACCTGCCGGTGCTCGCGAAGCTCGGACCGGCCTGTGTGCTGGACCTGCGGGACTCCTCGGAGGTCGCGGTCGCCCCGGCCGACCGGCTGGCCGGCGAACCGCGGCTGGTGCACCTGCCGGTGCACGACCCGGAACACCCCGTCTTCACGTACGTCTCGGCGGTGCTGCTCGGCCACGACCTCGACGCGTACGCGGAGCTGGCCCGGCAGGGCACGGCCGGGGCGATGGCCCAGATCTACAGGTGGTTCGTCACAGGTGAGTCGGCGCGGGTCGGCTTCGCCGAGGCGGTGCGGCTGGCCACCCGGCCGGAGAACCTGCCGCTGGTCTACCACTGCTCCGCGGGCAAGGACCGCACCGGCTGGCTCACCGTCATCCTGCTGACCGCGCTCGGCGTCGACGAGGCCACCATCCGCGCCGAGTACCTGCGCAACAACGCGCTGACCGAGAGCCTGCGCGCGGTGATCATCGAGGCGATGCGGCGGCGGCAGCCGGAACTGGACGTGGAGGCCGTGCTGCCGGTGCTGGAGGTTCGCGACGCGTACCTCGACGCCGGCTACGACGAGGTACGCCTGGTGCACGGCTCGTTCGACGGCTACCTGCGCGACGGGCTCGGGCTGACCGACGACGTCCTCACGGCGCTGCGGGCGCAACTGCTGGAGTGACAGGCGCGCCGGGCGGTGCCTGCGCGTGGGCCGCCCGGCCGGCGACGATGAGCGCCTGACCCGCCGCGTACGTCGCCATGACCAGCACCGGCGCGCCCGGCGGCTGTGCCACGTCGGCGACCCCGGCGGCGATCAGCAGGTCCGAGCCGAGGAACAGCGCGGCGCCGAGCCCCACCCGCCAGCCCTGCGTGACGGCGGTGGTGGCCATCGCGGCCAACGCGAGCGCGTAGCCGGCCACCGGTACGGCCAGACCCTCGTCGGTCAGTCCCGCCCACATCCAGGCGAGCGCGAGGACGGTCAGCACCGCGTACCCCAGGGGGACCGCGACAAGCGGCGGGCGGCGCAGCGCGGTCGCGGCGCCGCCCCTGGTGAACGCCGCGAGGTAGCACAGATGGGTGCCGAGGAATGAGGCCATGCCGGCGATGAACCAGCCGGTGCCGTCACCCAGCAGGGCCACGTCGCCGCCTGTGGCGAACGCCAGCCCGGCGAGCACCAGCCGGTCCGCCCGGGCGCCACGCTCGACTGTGGACCGCCACAGGTACGCGGCAAGCAGCGGCATGAGCAGCGGCTTGCTGAGCACCTCGGCCAGGTGGTTGTCGGTGGCGTTGGCCAGCAGGTTCGCCGCCGTGACGGCGAGGAAGACGATCAGGATGGTGCGGCTGCGCGGCATCGACGGCTCCGGGGTTGGGGTGCGAGCAGCCTAGCCGCAGCGGCGGTCCCGGTCAGAGCTGGTGACGGGCGGCCCACACCTGCGCCGAGATGTGCGCGAGAAGCAGGCAGGCGTCGTCCTCGACGTCGTCGCCGCCGGCCAGGTCGGTGGTGGTGCAGACGGCGATCAGGTACGGCGGGGCGTCGTCGGGCAGCACCACTCCCGCGCCGTGCCGGACCCCGCGCACCCACCCGTTCTTGTGCGCGATGCGGGTGCCCTCGGGCAGGCCGGCCGCCAGGTCCTCGCGGTGCTCCTGGGCGAACAGGACGTCCAGCATGGCCGCGCAGGCCGCCGGGGACGCGAGGTGGCCGGGGGTGGTGGCCCCGGTGGCCAGCGCGCCGAGCAGGGCGGCCAGGTCCGCGGCGGTCACCTCGTTGGTGATGCCTGCCTCGCGGGCGGCGAAGTCCTCGATGCCCCGCCCGGTGACGCTGGCGCGGGCGCCGACCGCCGCCCACACCTCGGCCACCGCCGGCAGCCCGACGTGCCCGATGACCAGGTTGGTGGCGAGGTTGCTGGACCGCACGATCATCCGGTCGGCGAGCCAGCGCAGCGGCGCGGCGCCGCCGATCCGGTCCCAGACCGCGTCGTCGTTGTCGTAGTGCCTGGCGCAGGAGAAGCGGGGCGCGCCGGGCTGGGCCGAGTCGAACTCGTTGACCACGGGGACCTGCGCGTCCAGGTCCAGGACGCCCGACTCGGCGGCGCGGTGCAGCGCGGCGAGCACCGCCACCTTCATGGTGCTGGCGGCGTAGTGGGCGGCGTCGGCGTGCCGCGTCCAGGTCGGCGGTGCGTCGAGCCGGCCCACGTACGCCGACACGGTGCCGGGCACCCGGTCCAGGTGGGCGTCGAGATCATCCCAGGTCATGCCGGTGACCGTAGCCGATCACCTGCCGGGCGGGCCCGCGTACCCGCGCCGGGAAGCAAACGGGCGCGCCGGCCGCGAGCGGCCGACGCGCCCGGAAGCCGGGTGCCGGTGGGTCAGCCGGCGTGCTTGCGGCGGGCGGCGGCCCGGCCGCGCAGCTGCTGGTCCAGCACCACCTTGCGGATGCGCACCGCGGTCGGGGTGACCTCGACGCACTCGTCCTCGCGGCAGAACTCCAGCGCCTGCTCCAGCGACAGCTTGCGCGGCGGGATCAGCTTCTCGGTCTCGTCGGAGGTCGACGCCCGCATGTTGGTGAGCTTCTTCTCCTTGGTGATGTTGACGTCCATGTCGTCGGAGCGGGAGTTCTCCCCGACGATCATGCCCTCGTACACCTCGGTGGTCGGCTCGACGAAGAGCTGACCGCGCTCCTGAAGGTTGATCATCGCGAAGGCGGTGACCGCGCCCGCCCGGTCGGCGACGAGCGAGCCGTTGTTGCGGGTCCGCAGCTCGCCGAACCACGGCTCGTACGACTCGAAGACGTGGTGCAGGATGCCGGTGCCACGGGTGTCGGTGAGGAACTCGGTGCGGAAGCCGATCAGGCCACGCGCCGGAACCAGCCACTCCATCCGGATCCAGCCGGTGCCGTGGTTGACCAGCTGCTCCATCCGGCCCTTGCGGGTTGCCAGGAGCTGGGTGATCGCGCCCAGGTACTCCTCCGGCGCGTCGATCGTCAGCCGCTCCACCGGCTCGCAGGTCTTGCCGTCGATCACCCGGGTGACCACCTGCGGCTTGCCGACGGTCAGCTCGTAGCTCTCCCGGCGCATCTGCTCGACCAGGATGGCAAGGGCCAGCTCACCGCGGCCCTGCACCTCCCAGGCGTCCGGCCGCTCGGTGGGCAGCACCCGCAGCGACACGTTGCCGATCAGCTCCTTGTCGAGCCGGTCCTTGACCATCCGGGCGGTGACCTTGGAGCCCTTGACCCGGCCGACCAGCGGCGAGGTGTTGGTGCCGATGGTCATCGAGATGGCCGGCTCGTCCACGGTGATCAGCGGCAGCGCCACCGGGTTCTCCGCGTCGGCGAGGGTCTCACCGATCATGATGTCCGAGATGCCGGCGACGGCGATGATGTCGCCCGGGCCGGCGGTCTCGGCCGGCTTGCGCTCCAGACCCTCGGTCATCAGCATCTCGGAGATGCGGACCCGCTGGGTGCTGCCGTCGGTGCGGCACCAGGCCACCGTCTGGCCCTTGCTGATGGTGCCCTGGCGGACCCGGCACAGCGCCAGCCGGCCGAGGAACGGCGAGGCGTCGAGGTTGGTGACGTGCGCCTGCAACGGCGCGCCGTCCTCGTACGCGGGGGCCGGGATGGTGTCGAGCAGGGTGCGGAACAGCGGCTCCAGGGAGGTGCTGTCGTCGGGCACCGAACCGTCGGCGGGCTGGGTCAGCGAGGCGATGCCGTCGCGGGCGCAGGCGTAGACGATCGGGAAGTCGATCTGCTCCTCGTCCGCGTCCAGGTCGAGGAAGAGCTCGTAGGTGTCGTCCACGACCTCCTTGATCCGGGCGTCCGGACGGTCCACCTTGTTGATCACCAGGATGATCGGCATCCGGGCCCGCAGGGCCTTGCGCAGCACGAAGCGGGTCTGCGGCAGCGGGCCCTCACTGGCGTCCACCAGCAGCACCACACCGTCGACCATGGTCAGGCCGCGCTCCACCTCGCCACCGAAGTCGGCGTGGCCAGGGGTGTCGATGATGTTGATGGTGACCGGGTCCGAACCGTCGGCGGGCAGGTAGCGCACGCCGGTGTTCTTGGCCAGGATGGTGATGCCCTTCTCCCGTTCCAGGTCACCGGAGTCCATCACCCGCTCGGTCGTCTCGCCTCGTGCGCCGTACGCGCCGGCCTGCCGCAACATGGCGTCGACCAGGGTGGTCTTGCCGTGGTCGACGTGAGCGATGATGGCGACGTTGCGGAGGTCGGTGCGAAGCTGCATACCCTCTATCCTTCCGCCTGCGCTCGCGCAGGCTGCGTCGGGGTCACCCCCAGGTGCCCCTGATCTCTGGTGAAACCGCTGTGCCGGTCGTTCCCCCGGCTGGCATGCTGGCTCCCGTGTCCCGGGGGCCTGAGTGCACGACCTGCTGACCGCGGTGCAGGGTCTGCCCACTCTGTGGATCTACCTGGTCGCCGCGCTGATCGTGGCGGGCGAGACCGCGGTGATCTTCGGCCTGCTGGTGCCGGGTGAGGCTACCCTGCTGCTCGTCGGCTTCCTCACCTACAACGGTACCTTGCGGCTCGGCCCGGCGTTGGTCGCGATGATCGTCGCGGCTGTCCTCGGTGACGGGCTGGCGTTCCGCGCCGGCCGGCGGTACGGCCCGAAGCTGCGCGCCGGGCTGGGGCACCGGGTCGGGCCGGAGCGGTGGGGTCGGGCCGAGGCCATGCTCGCCCGCCTCGGCGGACGGGGTGTGTTCGCCGCCCGCTGGGTGGCCTTCGCCCGCACCCTGGTGCCCCGGCTGGCCGGCGCGGCAGGCATGCCGTACCGGCGGTTCGCGCCGTGGAACGTCGCCGGCGTGGTGACCTGGGTGGGCGGCTCGATGCTGCTCGGTCACCTGGCCGGTGAGTCGTACGACACGGTCTCCGGCTTCCTGGGCCGTGCCACGGGCGCGGCGCTGGTGCTGCTGGCCGGGCTGCTGGGCGTGGTGCTCGCCGGCCGGTGGCTGGGCCGTAACCCCGACCCGGTGCGCGCGCTGCTCTCCCGCGCCGGCGCGCTGCCCCCGATGCGCTGGCTCAGCGCCCGGTACGGGCTGCTGTTCTTCCTGGTGGCCATGCGGGTCGGGCCGGCCTGGACGCTGCTGCTCAACCTCGCGGCGGGGCTGTTGCTGCTCTTCGCCGCCGGGTTCGCCATCGCCGGTCTGCTCGCCGTGGTGGTACGCAACAGTGGGCTCGCCGCGCTGGACGGGGCGATCGGGGGCTGGTTCGCCGCCCGGCGGACCCCGGACGCCGCCGAGGCCACAGCGGTAGTGGTGTCGCTGGTGCGCGGGTGGCTGTTGATCGTGCTGGTGGCGCTGGTGGCGGCGGTGGTGGCGTGGCGGAACCGGCCGTGGCGGGCCGACCTGCTCAGCGTGGTCGGCACGGTGGGCGCGTTCGTGCCGCTGCTGGTGCTGGCAGTGGTGGCGGAGCTGACCGGGTCGCCCGCGGCGGGGCCTGGCGGACGCGAGTCGGTCCCGTTCCCCACCCAGAACGCGGTGGTCGCGGCGAGCTTCTGCACCCTGGCCTGGCTGGTGTCGCGCAGCGCCCGCTGGCCGGCGGCGGTGGCCGCCTGGACGGCCGCCGCTGCGGGCGTGGTGGGCGTCGGCGGCGCGCGGCTCTACCTCGGGTTGGACACGGCGAGCGGGACCGCGGCGGCGGTGCTGCTCGGGGTGCTGTGGACCGTGGTGTTCGTCGTCGCCTGGGCCACGAGGGACCGGGCGATCAGGGATCGGGAGCAGCCCGTGGAGCCGGTCCGGACGCCGCCGCAGGGGCCTCGGCGGCCTGTCGAACCTTGCTAGGGTGCGGCGACAGTCTCACGGGGGAGGCACGGCGATGGTTCGATGGACAGGTCGGTTGAGCGCCGCGGGGCTCGCCGGGCTCCTCCTGGCGGGCACGCTTGCCGGCTGCGCGGACAAGGGCGACAGCCCGGCGGACCTGGGGGCGCCGGTAGCGGTCACCGACGCCCCGACCGACGTCCCCCTGGACGAGGTGACCGAGGAGCCGACGCCGTCGGCGAGCGCCGTGGCGTCGATGGGCGTCGCGCCCAGCCGCACCGCGTCCCCCAAGCCGACCAGGAAGCCGACCCGGACGACCGGGTCGGCGCCGAAGCCGCGCGCCGTGGCCAAGCCGCCCAGCGAGACAAAGGTCCCGCCGCCGCCGCCGAAGCCGGCTCCGGCATCCTGCAAGCCGAGCTACAAGGGCACCCAGGCGAGCCGGTCGGCGGTGAAGGCGGCACTTACCGACGCCGCCGCGCGCACCTACTGGCCGACCTCGGCACCGGACATCGAGATCCCACTCGAACTGGTCGAGGCCACCGCCTGGCAGGAGAGCGGCTGGCAGTCCAACATCTACGCCTGTGACGGCGGTGTCGGCCTGATGCAGGTGATGTCGGGCACCGCCACCTGGATGAACCAGCGGTTCGAGCAGAGCTACGACATCGACGACTACCGGGACAACGCGTACCTGGGGGCCAACTACCTGGCCTGGCTGACCAAGTACATCGGCGACATGTACTTCGAGTCCGACTTCCGCCTCGACGCCGCCCTGTGCACCTCGGAGCTGGACTCCTGCCTGCTCAACGCCGTCATCGCCGCGTACAACTACGGGCACGCGGCGGTGGCGCAGGAGGGTGAGCCGTTGACCATCCCCAACCCGTCGTACGTGCGCAACGTGCGGGCGTTGATGACCGAGTGCGTCTGCCTGACGTACTGACCGACGGCGGCGGGGCCGTGGCAGTCGCGCCACGGCCCCGCCGTCCGGTTGGTACGCCTGTCAGTCCCGGGCGGCGACCGGCTCGGGTGCCGCCTGGGTGTCCGCGTCGTGGTCCCGCCTGATCCGGCCGGGCCACCAGAAGCGGTCGCCGAGCAGGAACGCCAGCGCCGGCACCAGGACCGTGCGGACCAGCAGGGTGTCGAGCAGGACGCCGATGCAGACGATGATCCCGATCTGGGTCAGCGTGATCAGCGGCAGCACACCGAGGACGGCGAAGACCGCGGCGAGCAGCACGCCGGCGCTGGTGATCACGCCGCCGGTGACCCGCAGGGCGGAGAGCATCCCGTCCCGGGTGCCGGCCGTGCGGGCGTCCTCCCGGGCCCTGGTGACCAGGAAGATGTTGTAGTCCACCCCGAGCGCCACCAGGAACACGAACGCGAGCAGCAGCACCCCGCTGTCCAGTGCCGGGAAGTCCAGCACGTGGTCGAAGAGCAGCCACGCGGCGCCGAGGCTGGCGAAGAACGACGCGATGACCGTGAGCACCAGCAGCAGCGGCGCGAGCAGACCGCGCAGCAGGAGCACGAGCACCGCGCCGACCAGCAGCAGGATGATCGGGATGATCAGCCGCAGGTCCCGGTCGTTGGCCTCGTCTGAGTCGTACGTGGCAGCCACGGTGCCGCCGACGATCGCCCCGGTGGGCGCGTCGGCGCCGTCGACCGCGGGAGGCGCGGAGTCGGGAACGGCGGCGACGGCGTCGCGCAGCGCCTCGATCGCCCGGTCCGAGGCGGCCGTGCCGGGTTCGGCCTCCAGCACCACGTCGACCTGGGCGACGGCCTCACCGGCGTCGCCGGGACGGGCCGAGGAGACGCCGGGCACGCCTGTGGCGGCGTCGGTGACCGCCCGCACCGCGGCCGGGGTGGTGAGCACCGCCACCGGCTGGGTGGTGCCGGCGGGGAACGCCCGGGCCAGGGTCTGCGCCCCGGTGACCGCCTCCGGCTGGGCCCGGAACTGCTCGGTCTCGGACAGGCCGGTGCGGATACCGAGCCCACCAAGCGCGAGGCCGGCGAGCAGCAGGGTGGCCAGCACGGCGACCGGCAGGGGACGGCGTTCCACGGCGGCGCCGAGCCGACCCCAGAGCCGACCCTCGCGGGCCGGGCCGCCGACCTTGGGCACGAACGGCCAGAACAGGCCACGGCCGAAGAGCACGAGCACGGCGGGCAGCACGAACAGCGCCGAGAGCATGGCGAAGACCACACCTGTGGCACAGGCCACGGCCAGTGCCCGGTTCGTCTCCTGCTCGCTGAGCAGGAGGGTCAGCACGCCGAGCACCACGGTGCCGCCGCTGGCCAGGATGGGCTCGGCCGTGCGGCGCAACGCGGCGCGCATCGCCGCGAACCGGTTCTCGTCGCGGCGCAGTTCCTCGCGGTAGCGGGCGATGAGCAGCAGGGCGTAGTCGGTGGCAGCGCCGAAGACCAGCACGCTGGCGATGCCGGTGACCTGCCCGGACTGCAGGGTGATCCCGAACGCCGGCACGATCGTGTCGACCGCGCGCAGGGTGATCTGCTCGGTCGCCGCGACCACGACCAGCGGCACGATCCACAGGAACGGGCTGCGGTAGGTGATCAGCAACAGCAGCGCCACCACGGCGGCGGTCACCGCGAGCAGTGTGATGTCGGCGCCCTCGAAGACCGATGCGAGGTCGGCGGTGAAGGCGGGAGCGCCGGTCACCTCGACCGCGAGCCCCTCGGGCAGCGCCTCAAGCGCGGCGCGGACCTCGTCGACCTTCCCGGTGACCTCCTCCTGGCCGCCGGCGGTGCTCAGCGGCACGGCGACCAGCGCCACCGTGCCGTCCGGGGAGAGCTGCGGGGGACTGACCCGCCCGCCCACCGCGAGGTTGCCCAGTTCACCGGAGCGGGCGGCGACGGCACCCCGGTCGGCCTCGCTCAGCGCGCCGCCGTCGTCGCGGCTGACCACCACGATGGCGGGTTGCACCTCGCTCGACGGAAGCTGGTCCTGCAGGCGTTCCACCTGCGTCGACTGCCACTGCACGGACAGTCCGCTGGCGGAGACCGGCGCCGGATTGTCCGGCCGGGGTAGCCCGAAGACGGCCGCGCCGACGACGATCGCGGCGGCCACGGTGAGCCACGCGGCCAACCGGCCGCGGGCGACTCTGGTGAAGACGGACATCAGGTAGACCCCATGTGTTTCGAGCGCCGAGTATCTTGTTTATCGAGATTATCTCCGGCTGCTCTATGCTGCAACCGGAGGTCGGACGACGGGGAGAAGCGGCACGAGGTGGCAACTCACGGCATGTATCGGCGGCGTGAAACGCGCCGCGCACAACTGGTCGGGGAGATCACCAACAACCTTCGGCGGTACTCGGTGGACGCCCAGCAGGTCGGTCACGCGTTCGCCAACCTGCACGGGCTCAACCCGACCGACCTGCAGGCGTTGATCGCCGTGATGGACGCCGAAATGCTCGGCGACCCGATCACCCCCGGGCGCCTCGGTGAACAGCTCAACCTCTCCTCCGGCTCGGTCACCGCCCTGATCGACAGACTCGAACGGGCCGGGCACATCCGCCGGGACCGGGACACCGCCGACAGGCGCAAGGTGCTGCTGCACTACGCCGACCAGGGCGCCGCGCTGGCCATGGAATTCTTCCGGCCGCTGGGCGCCCGTACCGACACGGTCATGGACCGGTTCAGCGAGGACGAGCTGGAGGTGGTGCAGCGGTTCATGACGGCGATGAGCGAGTCGATCCGTACCCACCGCGACTCGGTGCGCGCCGCCCGACCCGAGCCGCCCCGCCGCCCGACGAGCTGACCGTGCCGCCCCCGTTCGCCGCCCGCCTGGCCAGCGCCGCGCTGCGGCTGCCGGCGACCCGCACCGGACCGGTACGGGTCACCCGCGACATCCCGGTACGCGCCCGTGACGGTGTGGTGCTGCGCACCGACCACTACGCCCCTACCGTTTCCGACGCGCCGACCGTGCTGATCCGCACCCCGTACGGGCGGGGTGGCCCGCTACGCCTGCTCGGGCGGCTGCTCGCCGCACGCGGCCGGCACGCCGTCATCCAGTCCTGCCGGGGCACCGGCGGATCCGGTGGCACCTTCGCCCCGCTGGTGCACGAGCGCGACGACGGGTTGGACACCCTCGACTGGCTGCGCCGCCAACCCTGGTGGGCCGGTGCGCTGGGCATGTTCGGGATCAGCTACCAGGGTTTCGCGCAGTGGGCGCTGGCCGCCGACGCCGGCGACGACCTGCGGGCGATGGTCGCGGTGGTCACCGCCTCGGCCACCCGCGACTCGACGTACGCGGGGGAGTCCTTCGCCCTGGACACGGTGCTGACCTGGGCGGAGCTGCTGCACGCGCAGACCGTGCCGTGGCTGGCCCGGCAGTGGGAGCTCAAACGGGGGCAGCCCCGGCTGGCCGCCGCGCTGGAGCACCTGCCGCTGGCCGACGCCGACCGGGTGGCCACCGGCGTGACCATCCCCTTCTTCCAGGAGTGGCTGCGCCACCACACTCCGGACGCCCCGTACTGGCGGACGCGGGTCTTCGCCGACCGGGTCGCCCGCGTACGGGCACCGGTGCTGATGGTCACCGGCTGGCACGACATCTTCCTGCCCGCCCAGCTCGACGACCACGCCACGTTGCGCGCCGCCGGTGCCCGGGGGCGCCTCGTGATCGGGCCGTGGACGCACGGCAGTCCCGGACTGTTCGTCGCCGCCCTGCGGGAGGGTTTGGCCTGGCTCGACACGCACCTGACCTCGGGGGATCGCCGTCCGGGCGGGTCGGCGGCGCCGGTCCGGCTGTACGTGGGGGGCCGCGGCGGCGGCTGGCGTGACCTGCCGGACTGGCCGCCACCCGCGACGGACACCGCCTGGCACCTGCACCCGGGCGGCGAGCTGGCGACACGTGCGCCGGTGCCGTCGACGCCTGACGAGTTCCGCTACGACCCGGCCGATCCCACCCCGTCACAGGGCGGGCCGCTGCTCGTCGCGAAGCGCGCCGGCGCTGTTGACAACAGGCGCGTCGAGGCCCGACCCGACGTGCTGACGTACACCAGCGCCCCGCTGACCCGGCCGCTGGAGGTCGTCGGGCCGGTACGCGCCGACATCCACGTCCGGGGCGAGCTGCCGTACCTGGATGTCTTCGTGCGACTGTGCGACGTGGACCGCCGGGGCAGGTCCCGGAACATCTGTGACGGGCTGGTCCGGGTCGCGCCCGACCGGTTTCCGGCAGACCCGTCCGGCGCGGCGCGCGTGCCGGTGCCGCTCTGGCCGACCGCGCACCGGTTCGCCGCCGGGCACCGGCTGCGGTTGCAGGTAAGCGGAGGCGCCCATCCGCGCTGGGCGCGTAACCCGGGCACCGGCGAATCCCTCGGCACGGCGGTGACGCTGCGTGCCGGCTGGCGGCAGGTCTTCCATGACCCCGAGCGCCCCTCCGCGCTGATCCTTCCGGTCGTCCACTCTGGCTCCCCGCAACCGTCACGCCTCTGAGCTGGGCATTCGTCCATATAGCGGGCTATGGTTGGGTCAACGCCCGGCGCCGTGCACCAGTAGGCCGGGCTCGCCCGCAAGCCCACACCGCGTACGTGGCGTGACGCCGTGCCCGGCCCCCGTCCATCCGGAAAGGGGGGACCCCATGACCCGGGCCCCGGCGAATCTGTTGGCCCTTCGAACCCTGCTCCTCACCCACCTCGACAACGCCCCCGGACCGGACGACCTGGAGCCGGCGGAGGTCGGCATCGTCGGCGACCCGGCCCACCGCGGCGGGTACCACTGTGGATCCGATCGGGTGGTCACCAACGACTACTCGGTGGTGGAGTCACCCCGGGACCGGGCCGGTCTGACGCTCGACGCGGCGGCGCTCGACGTCGGCGGTTTCGAGGTCCGCTCCGGCGGCGGTACGCACACCCTGGCCAGCTTCTCGCGTTGGTGCGCGGAGCAGTGCGCCGCGAACGCGGCGGACACCAGGGACATCCGCGAGATCATCTACAGCCTCGACGGTAAGACAGTGAAGCGGTGGGACCGGCTCGGCAAGCGCACCAGCGGGGACGGTTCGCACCGCTGGCACACCCACGTCAGCTTCTTCCGCGACGCGATCAAGGCGGGTCGTGACCAGCGACCCCTGTTCCGCCGTTACCTCAGCTCCATCGGACTCCTGGAGGAGAACGACATGACCCCCGAAGAGCACAACTGGCTGGCAACCGTCCACAAGAACCTGACAGTGCTGGACGGCCGCAACCCGATCGGTCAGATCTACACCAGGATGGCGCTGGGCGAGGACGCCACCGCCACCAACTACGTGCCGGCGCACCCGACGCTCAAGACGCTGGGCGCGCAGTTGAGCGCCCTGCAGTCCGCCCTGGCCGCGCTGTCCGGTCGGGACTTCACCGACGAGCCCGCCATCATCCAGGGCGTGCTGTCCGGCCTGACCCCGGAGCGGATCGCGGCGGCCATCCCGCCCACGATGGCCAAGCAGGTGGCTGACGAGTTGGCGCGTCGTCTGGTGGCCTGACCCGGCCATCCGCAACAACTCTTGGGCAAAACCTATTGCGCAAGAGTTGTTGCGGATGTCAGACTGACCGCATGGAGAGCCCGGACGTGCGCCAGGTCACCGACTCGCGGGTCCTCGCGGCGATGGCCCACCCGCTGCGCCGCCGGCTCATGGACGTCCTCAAGGTCCACGGCCCGTCCACGGTCGGGATGCTCGCCGACCGCACCGACCAGGCGCCCGCGAACGTCAGCCACCACCTCAAGGTCCTCGCCGCCGGTGAACTGGTCACCGAGGCCCCCGAGCTGGCCCGCGATCGACGTGAACGGTGGTGGCGGCTCGTCACCAGGGGAGTGCGCTGGTCCAACAGCGACTTCGACGGCGACCCCGGCGCCCGAGCCGTCGCCGACGCGGCCACCTCGCTCAACCTCGACAGGCACGTCGCCCTCGCCCGCGCCTGGCACGCCGCCGACGAGCCGACGCAGGCCGCCTGGCACGACGGCCCGTTCTCCACCGACAAGTGGATGCACCTCACCCCTGAGGAACTGGCCGAACTGAGCCGCGAAATGATCGATCTGCTGGCCCGCTGGGCCGAGCGTCCGCTGCCCGACGACGGCCGCGACCGCCAGCCCGTGTTCGTGTTCGCCCACGGCGTCCCGGCCCGGCCGTGACCGCGACCACCGGCGCCGCCCTCCGTCGCGCCCCAGCGCGCGGCGGGCTGCTGCGGCACCGGGACTTCCGGCTGCTCTGGGCAGCCCAGACCGTCAGCAGCATTGGCAGCAACGTCACCACCGTCGCACTGCCACTTGTCGCAGTGGCCGTCCTCGACGCCGGCACCTTTCAGGTGGCGGTGCTCACCGCCGCGGCCTGGCTACCGTGGCTGCTGATCGGACTCCCCGCAGGGGCGTGGGTGGACCGGCTGCCACGCCGGCCGGTGATGGTGATCTGCGACCTGCTGTGCGCGTTGGCCTTCCTCAGCGTGCCCCTGGCCGCCGCGCTCGATCGGCTCACCGTCGGGCACCTGCTGCTCGTCGCACTCGGCGCCGGCGCCGCGCGGGTCTTCTTCGAAACCGCCAACCAGGTCTACCTGCCCGTCGTGCTGCGCCCCGAGCAACTGCCCGAGGGCAACGCGAAGCTCCAGGCAACCCAGACCGTCAGCTACGTCGTCGGGCCGGGTCTCGCCGGCCTGATCGCCCAGCTCACCGGGGCTGTCGCCGCGCTGCTGCTGGACGCCGTCAGCTTCCTGCTCTCCGCGGCCCTCCTGCTGCGCATCCGCACCGTCGAACCCCGCACGGGCCGTACCGACCGTTCCCGGTCGCTGCGCCGCGACATCGCCGAAGGGCTGCGCTTCGTCATCCGCGACCCGTACCTGCGGGTGCTCACGGTCTTCGGTGCGGCCAGCAACATCGGACTGACCGGCTACCAGGCCGTTCTGGTGGTCTTCCTGGTCCGCGAGCTGCGACTCGCGCCCGGCATGGTGGGTGCCCTGGTCGCGGTCATGAGTGTCGGAGGGATCGTCGGCGCGCTGCTGGCCACCACACTGGCGCGGCGCTTCGGCACCGCACGGGCCATGCTGATCGGGGCGGCCCTGACCGGCCCGCCCGCGCTGCTCATCCCCCTGGCCGCACCCGGTGTGGGCCTGATCTGGCCCGCGCTCGGCGGCGTGCTGATCGGCCTCGGGGTGGCCGTCGGCAACGTGGTCAAGGGCGCCTTCCGGCAGACGTACACCCCGCACCACCTGCTCGGCCGCGTGACAGTGAGCATGCATCTGCTCAACTTCGGCGCCATCCCACTGGCGGCCCTGCTCGCCGGTGCGGTCGGCGCGCGCTACGGCGTCGGCACAGCGATCACGGTGATGACCACCTGGCTGGCCTTGACGCCGATGATTCTGTTGATCGGACCGCTCCGGCGGCGGCGGGACCTGCCCGCCGCCCCGGCGGCGTCTTGAGTGCGCTGCGACGGCGGCCGGAGACCCGGCCGCCGTCACCGGCACGGAGCTACATCGGGCGGACGTTGTCCGCCTGCGGACCCTTCTGCCCCTGGGTCACCTCGAACTCGACCTTCTGGCCCTCGTTGAGCTCCCGGTAGCCGCTCGTCGCGATGGCGGAGTAGTGGACGAACACGTCCGGCCCTCCACCATCCTGCTCGATGAAGCCGAAGCCCTTTTCCGAGTTGAACCACTTAACCGTGCCGGTTGCCATGCATCTCTCCCTGTTCAAAGCGGCTGACCCTCGGCCGTTGACCGATGATCGCCCGTACCTGTTCGACAGTAACGGGCAAACCCCGGATCCGCCGGCCGAAGTGCCGTAGGTCTTTGTGCGAAGTCGGGTGAACTCTGCGCGGCGGCACGTGAAACACGCCCCGCCGACCCTCCGCTGGGGCATGCTTGCGCCGATGAAGGGTGCCACAGCCGCCGCGCTGTCCGTGCTGGAGCGCGAGATCGACGCTCCCGGCGACGGGCTGGACCGGCTCCGGCTCGTGCCCACCCCCTTCGTCCCGGAGGTACGGCTGCACCTCGCCGAAGACGCGATCGTCTGGTGGGCACGGATGGAGGCTGCCGCCGGGCACGCCCTCCCGCCGCCCTACTGGGCCTCCGTCTGGGCCGGCGGTCAGGCCCTGGCCCGCCATTTGCTGGACCATCCCGAGCTCGCCGCCGGCCGGCGGGTGCTCGACCTCGCCGCCGGATCGGGCCTGGTGGCCATCGCCGCCGCGCTGTCCGGCGCCGCACGGGTGGTCGCCAACGACATCGACCCGTACGCCGTGGCCGCCGTCACCATCAACGCCCGGGTCAACCAGGTGAACGTCGACACCACCGGGGACGACCTGCTCGACCAGGCCGGCGCGGAGGCCGACCTGGTGGTCGCCGGAGACGTCTTCTACAGTCGCGCCCTGGCCGAGCGGGTGCTGCCGTTCCTGCAACGGGCCGCCGCCGGCGGTGCCGAGGTCCTGGTCGGCGACCCCGACCGGGGGCACCTGCCCGAGGACCGCCTGACGGTGCTTGCCGACTACCCGGTGCCCACCACCGAACCGTCTGTCGACTCGTCACTACGCCAGGTGCTGGTGCTGCGACCGGCCTGAGGCCGAGGCCACCTCAGGGGCGACCCCGAGGCCGATACCAGGGGACGCTGGGGGACGCGACCGGATGTCCACGGTGGCCCGCCGGCCATAGCGTACGGGACATGACGCAATGGCTTGCCCAGGTCGGAGAGCTGCCCATCCTGCTGCTGATGGGGGCGCTCGGGGTCGTCATGCTCTTCGACGCCGTACCGCTGCTGGGCGTCCTCATCCCCGGCGACGTGGCGATCCTCGCCGCGGTCGGGGTGGGCCGTCCCACCACCGGGCTCGCCACCTTCGCCGCCGTGCTCGCCGGGTGTCTCGCCGGCTGGTCGCTGAGTTTCCTCGTCGGCCGCCGGTACGCCGAGCGGCTGCGGCGCAGCCGGGTCGGCGACTGGATCGGCGAGGCCCGCTGGAGCGCGGCGGAAGGGATCCTGCGTCGCGGCGGTGGCCGGATGATGGTCGTCGCGCCGTTCCTGCCGGTGTTCAACGCTCTGCTGCCGCTGGCCGCCGGTGGACTGCGCATGTCGTACCGCAGGTTCCTCGGCTGCGCGACCGTCGGCGCCGCCGCCTGGGCCGGTCTCTACCTCGCGCTGGGCACCGCGTCGCGGTCCCTGGCCGGCCTGCTCCCCGGCGAGCCCAGCCCCCTGCTGGTCACGATGGGGGTGGGTCTGGTGCTGGCCTCGGTCGTGCTGCTGGGGGCTCGGCGTCGGTTGTTCGCTGTCGCTGGCTGAGTCTCTGGTTGGCGGGGGCCTGCCGTGCCCGGCTCCGGGCGGTCAGGCTTGATCCCTGCGCCGGGCACGGCAGGCCCCCGCCCCGTCGTGGTGGCGGCTCGTCCGGTGGTTCCGCGACCTACCGACCGGGGTGTTGATCTTGTCAATCGGTTACCAGCCGCGGGCCTTCCACTGGGGCAGGGCCGGGCGCTCGGCTCCCAGGGTGCTGTCCCTGCCGTGGCCGGGGTAGAACCAGGTGTCGTCCGGAAGCTTGTCGAACACCTTGTGCTCGACGTCGTCGATCAGCGCGGCGAAGCGCTCCGGGTCCTTGTCGGTGTTGCCGACCCCGCCGGGAAAGAGGCTGTCGCCGGTGAAGAGGTGCGGGGTGCCGGCCGGATCGCGGTAGAGCAGCGCGATCGAGCCCGGGGTGTGCCCCTTGATGTGGATGACCTCCAACGCGCAGTCGCCGACCGGCACGGTGTCGCCGTCGGCGAGCCGCTCCGCCTCGATCGGCAGCCCCTCCGCGTCGTCGGCGTGCACGAGCGCCCGCGCGCCGGTCTTGGCCACCACCTCCTCCAGCGCCACCCAGTGGTCCATGTGCTGGTGGGTGGTCACCACCGCGGTCAGCCCACCGTCACCGATCAGCTCCAGCAGCCGGGGCGCCTCGTTGGCGGCGTCGATCAGCACCTGGTCGCCGGTGCCCGTGCAGCGCAGCAGGTAGGCGTTGTTGTCCATCGGACCCACCGACAGCTTGCTGATCGTGAGCCCGTCCAGCTCTCGTACCGCCGGCGCGCCACCCTGGGTGACATCTCCGCTGTAGGTCATGAGGTTTCTATATCCATTCCGGTGGAGTGGGCAGGGGACCGTCGGGGGTGACGGAGAGCGTGTCGCCGCCGCCACGGCCGATCAGCCAGGCGGCCAGGTCGGGGGCGGAACCGGAGACGACAGGGGCGTCGGCCCGGCCGCCGATGACCACCTCGTGCCGGCTCCCGTCGACGCGGAGCACCAGCGACGGCGGTGCCGCCCCCGTCGCGTGATGACTGGCGGCCTCCCGCAGCAGTCGGTGGGTGAACGCCTCCGACCAGTCGGCGGCGCCGTAACCGGCGGCCAGATCGAGATGGTGCACCTCGATCTCCCGCAGACGGCCCCAGACGAGCAGAGCGGCCGGCCACGGGCCCCGCCGTGCCTGCACCGTCGCCGCCCACGCCTCGACAGGCATGGCCGCGACCGCCTCGGCGAACAGGTCAGCGGTCCGCCGCAGGTCGTCCAGCTGCGCGGCGGGTGGCCGGCCCGAGCCGGACTCGATGTCCGTCGTACGGGCCGCCGGGGAGGCGTACATCGGCACCGGCTCGCCGGTGCGGGCCGAGGTGAGCAGGTTGACGAAGCCGTCGGCGTTGCGCGCCAGGTGGGCCAGCACGTGCCCCCGCGTCCAGCCCGGCAGCAGCGAGGCGCCCGCCAGGTCGGCGGCGTCGAGGGAGGCCGCGGTGCGCAGCAACCGATCGGTGGCGGCGTCCACCTCACCCATCAGCAGCAGCGGATCCGTGGTCACCCGTAGACCCTAACGGTGATCCGGTCACACAGTCGCCGGGGAAATCGCTTTCGGCGCGTCGGCGCGCGACCTACCGTCAGCGGCAGATGCGGCACCGGGACGTCGGACGGAGGTGGTGATCATGCCGGACGTGGCACGCGTGTACCGCCATCACCAGCTTCGACACCGATGAGGATGCCATGACGATCGACCTGACCGCCCTCGGCTGGGACGCCGAGCGCGCGGCGTACGCCGCCACCCGCGACGAGTACCGACCGGGCCGGGTGGCCCGGGCGGACCGGGGGGTCTGCACGGTGCTCACCGCGTCCGGCCCGGTCCGGGCCAGCCTGGGCGGGACGGTGCTGGCCGCCGCCGCCCGGGACCCCTCCGCGCTGCCCTGCGCGGGCGACTGGGTGCTGCTCGGCCACTGGCCCGACGGCCGGGTCACCATGGAGGCGGTGCTGCCGCGACGGACCGCGCTGGTCCGCCGTACCGCCGGCAAGGACGCCAGCGGCCAGGTGCTCGCCACCAACCTCGACACGGCCGCCGTCGTCGAGCCGGTGCACCCGGAGCCGGACGTCGGCCGGATCGAGCGACTGCTCTCCCTGGTGTACGAGTCCGGGGCGCGGCCGCTTGTCGTGCTGACCAAGGCCGACCTCGCGGCCGACCCGGCCGCGCTGGCCCGGCAGCTCGCCGCTGTCGCCCCCGGGGTGCCGGTGCTTCCGGTCAGCGCCGAGGCCGGCGCCGGGCTCGACCGGCTGCGCGACGAGGTGGCGCCGGGGCGCACCCTCGGCCTGCTCGGGCCGTCCGGCGCCGGCAAGTCGAGCCTGGTCAACGCCCTCGCCGGCGCGGTGATGATGCCGACGCAGGCGATCCGGCGGGTGGACGGCAAGGGGCGGCACACCACCACCTGGCGGGCACTCGTACCGATCCCCGGCGGCGGGGCGGTGATCGACACGCCCGGCGTACGGGCGGTCGGCCTGCTCGACGGCGTGGCCGGGCTCGACCGGGCGTTCGCCGACATCGCCGGGTTGGCGCAGGGCTGCCGATACGCCGACTGCGGGCACGGCGGCGAGCCCGCGTGCGCCGTCCGGGATGCGCTGCGCAGTGGTGAGCTCTCCACCCGGCGGTGGGAGAGCTGGCGGCGGCTGCAGGGTGAGGTGGCGCACGAGAGTCGACGCCGCGAGGCGCGGCTCGCCGCCGAGCGGCGTGGCGGATGGCGTTCGGCCCGACGGCGAGCGGCCCGGCCACCGGCGCCCGGGGGCTACTGACCCCGGCGCGTGGTGAGGGCTCGCGGGGCGCGGCCGACCGGGCTGAGCTGGGGGAATGTGCGGGCGGGGGAAACTGTCGTACCTCGGGGCTAGAGTTGCCGAGGCGCGTTCTCCGCGCCCGCACGACCGCTCCGAATCACTCCAGAGCGGGACAGATCCTCCGCTTCGTCTTCTCCCGGGAGTACACGCACCGTGGCCGACCGACTGATCATCCGTGGCGCGCGCGAGCACAACCTGCGTGACGTCAGTCTCGACCTGCCCCGGGACGCGCTCATCGTGTTCACCGGGCTGTCCGGGTCGGGCAAGTCGAGCCTGGCCTTCGACACGATCTTCGCCGAGGGGCAGCGCCGCTACGTCGAGTCGCTCTCGTCGTACGCCCGGCAGTTCCTCGGTCAGATGGACAAGCCCGACGTCGACTTCATCGAGGGGCTGAGCCCGGCCGTCTCGATCGACCAGAAGTCCACCTCGCGTAACCCGCGGTCGACAGTGGGCACCATCACCGAGGTCTACGACTACCTGCGCCTGCTGTACGCCCGCATCGGCGAGCCGCACTGCCCGGTCTGCGGCGAGCGGATCTCCCGGCAGAGCCCGCAGCAGATCGTCGACCGGGTCCTCGCGATGGCCGAGGGCACCAAGTTCATGGTGCTCGCCCCGGTCATCCGCGGCCGCAAGGGCGAGTACGTCGACCTCTTCGCCGAGTTGCAGGCCAAGGGCTACGCCCGCGCCCGCGTCGACGGCGTGGTGCACCCGCTGACCGAGCCGCCGAAGCTCAAGAAGCAGGAGAAGCACACGATCGAGGTGGTGATCGACAGGCTCACCGTGAAGCCGAGCGCCAAGCAACGGCTCACCGACTCGGTCGAGGCCGCGCTGGGCCTGTCCAGCGGCCTGGTGCTGCTCGACTTCGTCGACCTGCCGGAGGACGACCCGGACCGCGAGCGCCGCTACTCCGAGCACCTCGCCTGCCCCAACGACCACCCGCTCGCCATCGAGGATCTCGAGCCCCGGGTCTTCTCCTTCAACGCGCCGTACGGCGCCTGCCCGGAGTGCACAGGCCTGGGCACCAAGAAGGAGGTCGACCCGGAGCTGCTGGTCCCCGACCCGGAGCGTTCCCTGCGCGAGGGCGCCATCCAGCCCTGGTCCACCGGGCACAACCTGGAATACTTCCTGCGCCTGCTGGAGGCGCTCGGCGAGGCGCAGCACTTCGACGTCGACACCCCGTGGCGGGCGCTGCCGGCGCGGGCGCAGAAGACGATCCTGCACGGCTCCGACGACCAGGTGCACGTGCGCTACCGCAACAAGTACGGCCGTGAGCGCTCCTACTACACCGGCTTCGAGGGTGTGGTGCAGTGGATCGAGCGCCGGCACTCCGACACCGAGTCCGAGTGGTCCCGCGACAAGTACGAGGGCTACATGCGCGACGTGCCGTGCGCGGCGTGCGGCGGCGCCCGGCTCAAGCCCGAGGTGCTCGCCGTCACCCTCGCCGGCAAGAGCATCGCCGAGGTCTGCAACCTGTCCGTGGGGGAGTGCGCCGACCTGCTCGCCGGCATCGAGCTGACCGACCGGCAGAAGATGATCGCCGAGCGGGTCCTCAAGGAGATCAACGCCCGGCTGCGGTTCCTGCTCGACGTCGGCCTGGACTACCTGTCCCTGGACCGGCCGGCCGGCACCCTGTCCGGCGGCGAGGCGCAGCGCATCCGGCTGGCCACCCAGATCGGCTCCGGCCTGGTGGGCGTGCTCTACGTGCTCGACGAGCCGTCGATCGGCCTGCACCAGCGCGACAACCACCGGCTCATCGAGACCCTGATCCGGCTGCGCGGGCTCGGCAACACGCTGATCGTGGTCGAGCACGACGAGGACACGATCCGTACCGCCGACTGGATCGTCGACATCGGGCCCGGCGCGGGTGAGCACGGCGGCAAGATCGTGCACAGCGGCTCGGTGCCGGCGCTGCTGAAGAACAAGGAGTCGATCACCGGGGCGTACCTGTCCGGGAAGCGGTCGATCCCGACGCCGACGTCGCGTCGCCCGCAGGACGCGTCCCGCGAGCTGGTGGTGCACGGGGCGCGGGAGCACAACCTGCGCAACCTGACAGTCGGGTTCCCGCTGGGTCAGCTGATCGCCGTCACAGGCGTCAGCGGCTCGGGCAAGTCGACGCTTGTCAACGACATCCTCTACGCGGTCCTGGCCAACCAGATCAACGGCGCCCGGCTGGTGCCGGGCCGGCACACCCGGGTCTCCGGTCTGGAGCACGTGGACAAGGTCGTCGGGGTGGACCAGTCGCCGATCGGCCGGACGCCCCGCTCCAACCCGGCCACCTACACCGGTGTCTGGGACCACGTCCGCAAGCTCTTCGCCGAGACCACCGAGGCCAAGGTGCGGGGGTACGGGCCCGGGCGGTTCTCGTTCAACGTCAAGGGCGGTCGCTGCGAGGCGTGCTCCGGCGACGGCACCATCAAGATCGAGATGAACTTCCTGCCCGACGTGTACGTCCCCTGCGAGGTCTGCAAGGGCGCCAGGTACAACCGGGAGACCCTCGAGGTGCACTACAAGGGCAAGACCGTCTCGGACGTGCTGGAGATGCCGATCGAGGAGGCCGCCGAGTTCTTCTCCGCCATCCCGGCCATCCACCGGCACCTCAAGACCCTTGTCGACGTGGGCCTGGGCTACGTACGTCTCGGCCAGCCGGCGCCGACCCTCTCCGGCGGCGAGGCGCAGCGGGTGAAGCTCGCGTCCGAGCTGCAGAAGCGTTCCACCGGGCGGACGGTCTACGTGCTCGACGAGCCGACCACAGGTCTGCACTTCGAGGACATCCGCAAGCTGCTGATGGTGCTCGAGGGTCTGGTGGACAAGGGCAACACGGTGATCACCATCGAGCACAACCTCGACGTGATCAAGACGGCCGACTGGCTTATCGACATGGGTCCCGAGGGTGGTCACCGGGGCGGCACGGTGCTCGCCACAGGCACCCCTGAGGAGGTGGCCGAGGTGGCCGAGAGCCACACCGGTCAGTTCCTGCGCCAGGTGCTCAAGCTCGACGGCGAGGCCAAGGGCGCGGCAGCCGCCACCACACGAGCCGCCAAGGCCAACGGTGTGACGAAAGCGCGGGCCAGCCGCAAGGTGCCAGCCGCCGCGCGCTGACCCCGGTCGGGCATCGTCAGTTTTGAACGGGGCGGGTCCGGTCGGGCCCGCCCCGTCCGCATTTCCCGGGTCGGACAGGCGGCACGGTGAACCATCCGGCACAGTTGCCCGTGTGAAGAAGTGTGGCCGGCTTCCGACGCGGCGCAGTGGGCTAGAGAGAGGCGAGGCATGAGTGACGATCAGGCGCTGACCGGTCCGGGTACGCAGACCCGTCGGGCCCTGCTCACCGGCGTCGGGGCGGTCGGCGCGGCCGTCGTCCTGGCCGCCTGCGGCAGCGACGACGGTGGTGAGGGCGCCGCCCCGACCAGCGGCGGCCCGGCCGTGCCAAGCACCGGCGACGCGGGCGGCGGCGACAGGCAGAATGCCCAGTCGCTGGCCACCACGAACGACATCCCGGTCGGCGGTGGCAAGGTCCTCGCCGCCGAGGGCGTGGTGATCACCCAGCCCACCGCCGGTCAGTTCAAGGGCTTCAGCCCGATCTGTACGCACCAGAACTGCCCGGTGACGAACGTCGACGGCGGGACCATCAACTGCACCTGCCACGGCAGCAAGTTCTCGATCGAGGACGGCTCGGTGAAGGCCGGCCCGGCCACCAAGCCCCTGCCGCCGAAGGACATCAAGGTCACCGGCGACCAGATCTCCCTCGCCTGACCGGCCGCGCCCCCGGCAGTACGCCGCCACCGGGTCGACACGTCCTGCGGGAACCCGAGTCGATCAAGTGGTTGCGGTGGCCTGTCGGGGGCGCGGACTAGGCTTGCTGACGTGGCTGACCCCTCGACCTACCGCCCCGCACCCGGCACCATCCCGGAGCTACCGGGGGTCTACCGCTTCCGCGACGGTACCGGCCGGGTGATCTACGTCGGTAAGGCGAGAAACCTGCGCAGCCGGCTCAACTCCTACTTCGGCGACATCTGGAACCTGCACGAGCGCACCCGGCAGATGGTCACCACCGCCGAGTCGGTGGACTGGATCACCGTCGGCACCGAGGTCGAGGCGCTCCAGCAGGAGTTCACCTGGATCAAGCAGTACGATCCCCGGTTCAACGTCCGATACCGCGACGACAAGTCGTACCCCTATCTGGCGGTGACCCTCAACGAGGAATACCCCCGGCTCCAGGTGATGCGCGGCGCCAAGCGCAAGGGGGTGCGCTACTTCGGTCCGTACTCGCACGCCTGGGCCATCCGGGAGACCCTCGACCTGCTGCTGCGGGTGTTCCCCGCCCGCACGTGCTCAGCCGGGGTGTTCAAGCGGGCCGGCCAGGTCGGCCGTCCCTGCCTGCTCGGCTACATCGGCAAGTGCTCGGCGCCGTGCGTCGGCACCGTCTCGGCCGACGAACACCGCGCGATCGTGGACGGGTTCTGCGACTTCATGGCCGGACGCACCGACACCATGGTCCGCAAGATCGAGCGCGAGATGACCGAGGCGAGCGAGCAGCTGGAGTTCGAGCGGGCCGCCAAACTGCGCGACGACGTGGCCGCGCTGCGCCGCGCCATGGAGAAGCAGACAGTGGTGCTCGGTGACGGCACCGACGCCGACGTGGTCGCGTTCGCGGACGACCCGCTCGAGGCGGCCGTGCAGGTCTTCCACGTCCGCGACGGCCGGGTCCGGGGGCAGCGCGGCTGGGTGGTGGAGAAGACCGAGGACCTGACCACCGGCGACCTGGTGCACCACTTCTGCACCCAGGTGTACGGCGGTGAACACGGCGAGGCCGACGTGCCCCGGGAGCTGCTGGTGCCCGAGCTGCCCGCCGACGCCGACGCACTCGCAGAGTGGCTCACCACCCACCGGGGCAGCCGGGTGTCGCTGCGGGTGCCGCAACGCGGCGACAAGCGCGCCCTGATGGAGACGGTCGAGCGCAACGCCAAGGACGCGCTGGCCCGGCACAAGCTCAAGCGGTCCGGTGACCTCACCACTCGGGGCAAGGCCCTGGACGAGATCAGCGAGGCGCTGGGCATGCGCACCTCGCCGCTGCGCATCGAGTGCTTCGACATCTCCCAGATCCAGGGCACCGACGTGGTGGCCAGCATGGTGGTCTTCGAGGACGGGCTGCCCCGCAAGAGCGAGTACCGGCGGTTCATCGTCCGTGGCGCCACCGACGACCTCTCCGCGATGTCCGAGGTGCTGCGCCGTCGCTTTGCCCGCTACCTGGACGCACGGGCGGAGACGGGCGAGGTGGGCGTCGAGTCGGCCGACGACCCGGTCACCCCGGATGACGCGGCTGAGCCGCAGGTCGGCGTGCTGATCGATCCGACCACCGGCCGGCCGCGGAAGTTCGCGTACCCGCCACAGCTGGTGGTCGTCGACGGCGGTGCACCGCAGGTCGCGGCCGCCGCGCAGGCCCTCGCCGACCTGGGCATCGACGACGTCGCGCTGTGCGGGCTGGCCAAGCGACTGGAGGAGGTGTGGCTCCCCGACGACGAGTTCCCGGTCATCCTGCCCCGCACCTCCGAAGGGCTCTACCTGCTGCAACGGATTCGCGACGAGGCGCACCGCTTCGCCATCACCTTCCACCGGCAACGCCGCTCCAAGCGGATGACCGAATCGGCACTGGACCACGTACCAGGCCTGGGCGAGGTGCGGCGCAAGGCACTGCTGCGGCACTTCGGGTCGCTCAAGCGGCTCTCCGCCGCCACCGTCGACGAGATCACCGAGGTGCCCGGGCTGGGCCGGCGCACCGCCGAGGCGATCCTGGCCGCCCTCGACAACGACACGAAGACCGACGAGAGCGCGGACGCGACCCCCAACACCTGACGCCCGCGCGCCCCTCGGCGGCAAGTCGCGGCACGCATGATCGTGCTCGATCCAGGTTGTAGTGGCCTCATCGGCACCGGATGGGGCCTTTTTCCTGGATCCAGCGTGATCTTGGAGCTCCGCGGCGTCCCTGGCATCCCGGTGACGGCGTCCGGTATCGCCCGCCGCCCGCCGCCCACCGCGCCGCCCGCCGCCCACCGCGCCGCCCGCCGCGCCGCCCGGCCCACCGCGCCGCCCGGCCCCCGGCAGCCCCGCCGACCCGCTGCCCGCCACCCGGGTTAAGATCCGCGCAGCTTCGGGGAACTTGCTGCCTCGCCGCGTTCTGAGGCAGCAAGTTCCCGGAAAGTGCGCGCATCGTGGATTGACCGCGCCCGGGGATTCGGGTGCGATGTCCGGTTCGGCGGGTCCGCCTGTGGTGGGCGCTGTCGAGTCTGGGTGTCAGTGTCCCGTGGTCGGTGCCACCCGGGCGGCGGAATCGTGGGCCGGGCGGGGTCGTTATACCTGGCATGCCACCGCGACTTTCGGGTCGTCAGGCGGGGGCGCACCGGCCGGGAACATCCGCCGGGCCGCCCCGGTTACATCCCCCGCAACGCCCGAGCAGGTCCCCCCGAGGATCGCCGGCGTTTGTCGCGAGACTTTCCCGCACGCTCGCCGCACCCCCCTTGTGACGTGCCGTGCGGACACCCCCGACATGCAGAGGAGCACGCCATCATGCGTACCGATCTGATCCGTAAGACCGCTCTGACCGCCGCTGGCCTCGCGTTCACCGGTGGCGCCATCGCCGGACC
>NZ_JBIAYR010000015.1:0-107788 GCF_042898105.1 Micromonospora sp. NPDC000663 | reverse complement strand
ACTGCACTCGTGAGGGTGTGGGAGAGTAGGACGCCGCCGGACAATCATTCCAGAACGGGTCACCCTCACGGGTGACCCGTTCTGCGTTTCCCGCATCCATTCCGCAGCCCGGCCCGCGGCACCGGCACGCCGACGGCTCGGCGTGTTCAGCCGCGGGTCTGCATGCCGACACGCAGGTCGCGCATCAGGGTGCCCGCGTCGGCGACCGAACGCCCCGGGAACATCGCCATCACGACGCTGCCGTGGTCGGCCCAGCCACACACGGCGAAGTCACCGCCCTCGCCGCTGGTGCTGCCGCACTTGAGCACACCGCCCAGGTCACCCGCGGACATCTCGCGCAGGCCGGTCACCGCACCGGTCTCGTCGGACATCAGGCCGAAGAGGCTGTCCAGGTCGCGTTCCGGCTGCCACAGCAGGGTCGTGCCCCCGAAGATCAGGACGGACCGCTTCTCGTCGGACGGGTCGCGGTAGACCGTCCCGAAGCTGCTGTCCAGCTCGATGTCGGCGGCCAGACCGCTACGCAGGTAGTCGGCAGTGCTCTTCGCCCGCTCACTGTCGTCCCGGGACAGGCCCGCCACCCGATCAGGTGAGGTCAGCTCCGTGTCCTTCTGCTGCGCCACCCGCCATCCGGCGACACCCAGCACACCGGCGCCCGCCAGACCGACCACGAGGGCCGCCGCCCACACGATCCGGCGTCGCCGGGACCAGCCACCCGGCCGCTCGTCGGGATCGCCCCCGGAGTCGCGGGTGCTGAGCCGGATCGGCTCGTCGGTCAACTCGACTGGCTCGCGGCCGTCGAGCGACCGTTCGGTGAGATGTGCGTCGGACATAGCCGACACCGTACGCGAACGGCAGGTGGCGCACGTCAGGTCCGCCGAAGCTCTCCGTAGACTTGTCCGGTGACCGAGAGACTGGATGCCCGACGCCCCGACGCCCCGACCCTTGCCGGCCAGTACCAGCCCGGCGAGGTAGAGCAGCGACGGTACGAGCAGTGGGTAGCCGGCGGGCACTTCCGGGCCTCCGCCGACAGCGACAAGCCCCCCTTCACCATCGTCATCCCGCCGCCGAACGTCACCGGGTCGCTGCACATGGGCCACGCGTTCGAGCACACGCTGATGGACGCGCTGACCAGGCGTAAGCGGATGCAGGGCTTCGAGGCGCTGTGGCTGCCCGGCATGGACCACGCCGGCATCGCCACCCAGAACCTGGTGGAGCGGCAGCTCGCCGCCGAGGGTCTGTCCCGGCACGATCTCGGCCGGGAGAAGTTCGTCGAGCGGGTCTGGCAGTGGAAGGCCGAGTCCGGCGGCGCCATCCTCGGCCAGATGCGCCGCCTCGGCGACTCCGTCGACTGGGACCGCGAGCGCTTCACCATGGACGAGGGGCTGAGCCGCGCCGTCCAGACCATCTTCAAGAAGCTCTTCGACGACGGCCTCATCTACCGGGCCAACCGGATCATCAACTGGTGCCCGCGCTGCCTCACGGCGCTCTCCGACATCGAGGTCGAGCACACCGACGACGACGGTGAGCTGATCTCGATCCGCTACAGCGACGAGGTCGTCGTGGCCACCACCCGGGCCGAGACGATGCTCGGCGACACAGCGGTGGCGGTGCACCCCGACGACGAGCGCTACCAGCACCTCATCGGCACCGAGGTCGAGCTGCCGCTGACCGGCCGCCGGATCCCGATCGTCGCCGACGCGCACGTCGACCCGTCCTTCGGCACCGGCATGGTCAAGGTGACGCCGGCGCACGACCCGAACGACTTCGAGATCGGCCAGCGGCACGACCTGCCCGCGCTGACCGTGATGGACGAGCGCGGTGTGATCACCGTGCCCGGCCCGTTCGAGGGACTGGACCGGTTCGAGGCGCGGCCCGCGATCGTGGCCGCGCTGCGCGAGCAGGGCCTCATCGTCGCCGAGAAGCGGCCGTACGTGCACGCGGTCGGGCACTGCTCACGGTGCAAGACGACTGTCGAGCCCCGGCTGTCGTTGCAGTGGTTCGTCAACACCGCCCCGCTCGCGCAGGCCGCCGGCGACGCGGTGCGCGACGGCCGGGTGCGCATCGAGCCGGCCGAGTTGGCCAAGCGCTACTTCGCCTGGGTCGACAACATGCACGACTGGTGCATCTCCCGCCAGCTGTGGTGGGGCCACCGCATCCCGGTCTGGTACGGGCCGGAGGGTGAGATCGTCTGCGTCGGCCCCGACGAGGCGCCGCCGACCGGCGAGGGCTGGCACCAGGACGAGGACGTCCTGGACACCTGGTTCTCCAGCGGCCTGTGGCCGTTCTCCACCCTCGGCTGGCCCGAGCAGACCCCGGACCTGGCGAAGTTCTACCCGACAAGCGTGCTGGTCACCGGGTACGACATCCTGTTCTTCTGGGTCGCCCGGATGATGATGTTCGGCCTCTACGCGATGGACGGGCGGCCGCCCTTCGACGTGGTGGCGCTGCACGGCATGGTGCGCGACCAGTTCGGCAAGAAGATGTCGAAGTCGTTCGGCAACGTGGTCGACCCGCTTGACTGGATCGACAGGTACGGCGCCGACGCCACCCGGTTCACCCTGGCCCGGGGCGCGAACCCCGGTCAGGACGTCCCGGTCAGCGAGGAGTGGTGCCAGGGCTCGCGCAACTTCTGCAACAAGCTCTGGAACGCCACCCGCTTCGCCCTGATGAACGGCGCGCACACCACCGGCGACCTGCCCCCGGCCGAGCAGCTCTCCACAGTCGACAGGTGGATCCTGTCCCGGCTGGCGCACGTCACCGCCGAGGTCGACGAGCAGTTCGAGGCGTACGAGTTCGCCAAGGTCTGCGACCTGCTGTACCACTTCGCCTGGGACGATGTCTGCGACTGGTACGTCGAGCTGAGCAAGCCGGTGCTCGCCGAGGGCGGCGAGCGGGCGGAGGCCAGCCGCCGGGTGCTCGGGCACGTGCTCGATCAGCTGCTGCGACTGCTGCACCCGGTCATCCCGTTCGTCACCGAGGAGTTGTGGCTCGCGCTGACCGGCGGCGAGACGGTGCAGGCGGTCGCCTGGCCGGTGGCCGACCGCTCGCTTATCGACGACGCCGCCGAGGCCGAGATGGTAGGTGTGCAGCGGGTGGTCACCGAGATCCGCCGGTTCCGTTCCGACCAGGGGCTGCGCCCGACGCAGCGGGTGGCAGCCCGCCTTGACGGGCTGTCCGGAGCGGGCATCGCGGCCCACGAGCCGCTGATCCGTTCGCTGGTCCGGCTGGACCCGGCCGGTGACGACTTCCAGGCCAGCGCCACGCTGACCATGCCTGGCGCGGTCGGTGTCGCGTTGGACACCCGGGGGTCGATCGACGTGGCCGCCGAGCGGGCCCGGCTGACCAAGGACCGCACGGCAGCCGAGAAGGAGGTCGCGCAGGCCCGGGCGAAGCTCGACAACCCGGCCTTCATCGGCAAGGCCCCCGAGCCGGTGGTCGCGAAGATTCGTGACCGGCTCGCCACCGCCGAGGCCGACCTGGTCCGGATCAACGCTGCTCTGGAGACACTGCCCTCGTGACCGACCGTACCGATTTCGCCGCCGTCGAGGCCGAGCTGAACGCCCGTGGCTTCACCCGCATGGTCTTCGAGCTGGACCGCATCGAGTCGCTGCTCGACCTGCTCGGCAGTCCGCAGCGGGCGTACCCCTCGATCCACCTGACCGGCACCAACGGCAAGACATCCACCGCGCGGATGATCGACTCCCTGCTGCGGGCGTTCGGGCTGCACACCGGCCGGTACACCAGCCCGCACCTGGAGACCGTGCGGGAACGGATCAGCCTGGACGGGGAGCCGGTCAGCGAGGAGCGGTTCGCGGCGGTGTACCGGGAGATCAAGCCGCTCGCCGAGCTGGTCGACGCGCGGTCGGACGAGCCGCTCACGTACTTCGACATGACCACCGCGCTCGCGTTCGCCACGTTCGCCGACGCGCCTGTCGACATCGCGGTGGTCGAGGTGGGCCTGGGGGGCGCCGAGGACGCCACGAACGTCATCCAGGCCGGGGTCTGTGTGATCACCCCGATCGGGTTGGACCACACCGAGTGGCTCGGTGACACGCTCCAGGACATCGCGCTGGCCAAGGCCGGGATCATCCACCAGGGCGCCACGGTGATCGCCGCGGCGCAGGAGGAGGAGGCCGCGCGACCGCTGCTCGAACGCTGCGCCGAGGTGGGCGCCACCATCGCCCGGGAGGGCGCCGAGTTCGGCGTGCTGCGCCGGGCGGTCGCCGTCGGCGGCCAGGTGCTCAGCCTCCAGGGTCTGGGCGGTGTCTACGAGGACGTGTTCGTCCCGCTGCACGGCGCGCACCAGGCGCAGAACGCGGCGGTGGCGCTGGCCGCGGTGGAGGCGTTCCTGGGCGCCGGGACCAGGCGGCAGCTGGACATCGAGGCGGTCCGCGAGGGCTTCGCCTCGGCCAGCTCTCCCGGGCGGCTGGAGCGGGTGCGCAGCGCCCCGACCGTCCTGCTGGACGGCGCGCACAACCCGCACGGGATGGCGGCCACCGTCTCCGCGTTGCAGGAGGAGTTCGCGTTCAGCAAGCTCGTCGCGGTGGTCGGTGTGCTCGCCGACAAGGACGCGTCAAGCCTGCTGGAGCTGCTGGAGCCGGTTGCCGACGTGGTGGTGGTGACCCGCAACAGCTCGCCGCGGGCCATGCCGACGGCGGAACTCGCCGCCCTGGCCGGGGAGATCTTCGGCGAGGAGCGGGTGGAGTCGGCGGACGAGATGCCCGACGCGATCGAGTTGGCGGTGGCGCTCGCCGAGGAGGACGTCCCCGGCGAGCTGAGTGGTGTCGGGGTGCTGGTCACGGGGTCGGTGGTGACGGTGGCCGACGCCCGTCGCCTGCTGAAGCGATGACCGGCCCGGAGCAGCCGCGCCGGTCCGGGCTGCGCGACCCGCAGCGGGCGGTACGCGGACTGGGCGCCGGGACGCTCGCCCTGGAGGCGCTGGTGCTGCTGCTGGCGATCCAGCCGATCCGTGTGGTCGGCGGCGACCTGAGTGGCGGCGCGATCGCTGCCGTGGTGGCACTGGCGGTGGCCGCCATCCTGATCGCCGGCATGATGCGCCGCCCCTGGGCGTGGCACGCCGGCACAGTGCTCCAGGGCTTTCTGCTGCTGTCCGGCCTGCTGCACTGGTCGCTGTTCGCGCTTGGTGTCATCTTCGCCCTGGTGTGGGCGTACGCGGTGCACGTCCGCCGGGTCATCCTCGGCTGACGGTCAGGCGTCGGCCCGTTCACGCCACTGGGTGAGGGCGATGCCGTGGCCGTCCGGGTCCCGGAAGGCCGCCGCCCACACCTCCAGCCTGCTGCCCCGGTTGACGACGCGTGGGGCGTACGTGAAGCGGACGCCGGACCCGCGCAGCCGCTCGTACGCCGCCTCGATGTCGTCCACCTCGAGGTTGACGTGGACGAGTCGACGGCTGATCGGTGCTGCCCCGGTGACCTCGCGCAACACCAGCCGGGTCGTGCCGGAGGCGAGCACGGCGTTGCCCGCTCCCTGGTCGACCTCGGTGAAGCCGAGCATGTCGCGGTAGAAGTCGAGCGACCGGGACAGGTCGGTGACCAGCAGGGTCAGCCCCACCCCGCTGATCGGGCCGGCCGGGTCGGCCGTGGCGCCCCCGTCGAACCCGAAGATCGCCTCGTCGAGTTCCTCGGCGCTGACGGTAGCGCTCCCCGTCGTGGTGGTGGCGGGATCGTCCAGGGGCAGGTCGAGCGGGTCCAGTGGGTCGGTGGCGGCGGACCGCTGGGTGGGGGCCGGGTCGAACCGGTGCGCGGTGGGCGGGTCGAGGTGGGGCTCGGTAGCCGGTACGGGCTGGTCCGCCTCCGCCGGGTCGAAGCGTTCGGCATCGGGTTGGTCGAAGCGCTCCTCGGCGGGCGGGCGCGGCGCCGGGGTGGCCCGCCGGGGCAGCCCGCTGCCCGACGACGACTGGCCGGCGGCGGGTTGTTCGACGACGACGCCCTCCAGGACCACCGGGCCACCGGGGCTCTGGTGCATCACCACCGGCTCGCGTCCCTCCGGGTCGACGCCCGGATCGTCGCGCAGGGGATCGGGTCGCGGGGGGTCGGCGCGCAGCGGGTCGGGGCCGAGCGGGTCACGGAAGTCGTCGTCGGGCGCGCGGTCGGCCCACGGCGGGGCGTCCTGCTGGATCAGCATCTCGTCCAGGGGCTCCGCCTCGGCGAACTCCGGGGGGAGGTCGGCGACTGCCGCGGCGGTCTCGGCGTGCGTCGGCACCTCGTCCCACAGGACCTTGACGTGCCGTTGGTCGTCCAGGGCGACCCGGATCGGCAGGGTCTGGCCCAGCGACGGCCACTTGGAGACAGGCACCCGCGGCTCGATGATCTTCTTCGAGCGGGGCGGCAGGCCGGGGGCGTCGATCACCAGTTGCAGCTCGCAGCGGCCGAACGCGTACTGGGTGGGTGGCTCCGAGGCGCTGTGTACGTGGCCCACACCGACCACCCAGGTGCGCCCACCGCCGCGTACGGTGGCCAGCGCGATCGCCAGCACCAGCAGGGCGACCCCGATCGCCACGATCGGCCAGCTCGTCATGCCGAGGCCGAAGAGGACCACGAACGTGGCCACGGTGCCCAGCACCGCGCCGATCAGCTTGCGTACCGGCGCGATGGGTCGGTTCCCGCCATTCGCCACAGTGGACCTCCCGGGGGTCAGGGCCAGGCTAGGCCGGAACGGCCACCGGGCGAAAGACCGGCCGCCGCGCCGGCGCCGGGACCGGGTCGCTAGGCTGACCGTACCGATCCCGAGTGTCAAGCGCGTACAGGAGGAACCCAGCGTGTCCAGCAACAGCCCGGATGAGCGCAGCCTCGTTCTGATCAAGCCCGACGCGGTTCGCCGCGGCCTGGTCGGCGAGGTCCTCTCCCGCTTCGAGCGCAAGGGGCTGCGGATCGACGCGATGGTGTACCGGACGATGGACGCGGCGCTCGCCGACGCGCACTACGCCGAGCACGTCGACAAGGCGTTCTACCCGCCGTTGAAGGACTTCATGACCGGCGGCCCGCTGGTCGCCCTGGTGCTCTCCGGTGACCAGGTCATCGAGGTGGTCCGTGGGCTGGTCGGGGCGACCGACGGTCGCAAGGCCGCCGCCGGCACCATCCGGGGCGACCTGTCGCTGTCCAACCGGGAGAACCTGGTGCACGCCTCCGACTCGACGGACAGCGCGAAGCGCGAGATCGCGCTCTGGTTCCCCGAGCTGGGCTGACGCTCCCCGTTCAGCTGGCCGCGGGCACCTTCGTCGGATTGCCGACCACGTAGATCCCGGTGATCCGACCATCCGCCGCGGCGATGGTGAGGGCGTACGTGTTGCCGTCCTGACCGGTCATCAGGGCGGCCGGTTCCCCGTTCAGCTCCACCCGGCGCATCGTCCAGTCGCGGTCCGGACCGTAGATCCCGGCGAAGAAGCGGGCCACCCGGTCCGCGCCGAAGACGGGGTTGCGGGCCGCGCGTACCCGACCGCCACCGTCGTTCCAGGCTGTGGCGTCCGAGGCGACCAGGCCGGTGAGCGTCGCCAGGTCGCCGTCGCGGGCGGCGGCCAGGAACGCGTCGAGCAGCCGCTCCCGCTCCGACCGGCTGGCCGTGAACCGCCGCTGCTCCTGCCGTACCCGGGTCACCGCTCGGTGGTGCAGTTGCCGGCAGTCCTGGGGGGTCCGGTCCAGGATCTCCGCGATCTCCGCGTACGGCAGCTCGAAGGCGGTGTGCAGGACGTACACGGCCCGTTCCGGCGGGGTGAGCCGCTCCAGCACGTGCAGCAGCGCGGTGGAGAGCGAGTCGCGCAGTTCGGCGCGGTCCAGCGGCCCGAACGGCGAGGGCTCGGTCGGCACCGGCTCGGGAAGCCACGTGCCGACGTACGTCTCGCGGGCTGCCTGCCGCGACCGCAGCCGGTCCAGGGCCAGCCGGGTGACCACCCGGGACAGGTACCGGCGTGGCTCGTCGACAGTCGATCGGTCCACCCGCAGCCAGCGCAGGTACGCCTCCTGGAGCACGTCCTCGGCGTCGTGCCGGCTGCCCAGCAGGCGGTAGGCGAGCCCGAGCAGCATCGGCCGGTGCGCCTGGAGCGCACCGGCCGCCTCTGCCGCCTCGGTGGTCATGCGTGGGCCGGAGGCTCCAGACGCATGGTCACTCCGATCCGGTTCCACACGTTGATTGTGGCAATGGCCAGGACCAGGTCGGCGAGTTCCTTCTCCGACCAGACCTTCGCGGCGGCGTCCCACACCTCGTCCGGCACGCCGTGCTCGCCGAGCTTGGTGACCGCGTCGGTGAGCGCCAGCGCGGCCCGTTCCCGCTCGTCGAAGAACGGCGCCTCCCGCCAGGCCGCCACCGCGAAGAGCCGACGGCTCGACTCGCCGGCGTCGAGCGCCTCGTGGCTGTGCATGTCGACGCAGAACGCACACCCGTTGATCATCGACGCCCGCAGCTTGACCAGCTCCAGCACGGTGTGGTCGACGTTCGCCCGGACGTACTTCTCCAGCCCCAGCACGGCCTGGTATCCCTGTGGCGCGACCTCTGCCGCGTTCATCCGCTGCACGATGTTCCTCCCCTGATCGGTTCGACACCGTCACGACGGATCAGCGGGGGCACGACGTGACAGCCAGGGCTGTGACGCCGGTCATGCCGGTCGGGATAGGGAGGAAACATGAACGATCCCCCCCCGCTGGACCACGCTCCCCGCGCCCTGACCCCGACCTGCCAGCGTCGTTCGGTCCGGGCAGGCCGGACAGCTCCCCGTTGCCGACCGCCAGGTCGACGCCGCGGACCGCCCGGACCTCCCGACGCTGGGCTCGCGACCCATCTCCCTCGGCCGCGCGGTACGTGCGACGCACTCGATCGCATGCTCGCGACCTGCAGGCTAGGAGTGACCGGGACCTGTGGGAAACGGATTCGGATCGAGCCGAATGCTCAGGCCGAGACGCTCGCCGGCTCGTCACCGACGAGCTGCACAAGTGCCAGGCCGGCAGGTTCCAGGCCGTACAACACCCGGCGGCCCACCCGGCGGCGGTGCACCACGCCGGCGGCCAGCAGCGCGGAGAGCTGCTCCGACACGGTGCTCGGGGCGAGCCCCAGGGTGGCCGCGAGGCCGGCGGTGGTGGCCGGGCGTACCAGCGCCCGCAGCACCTGGGCACGACCTCGGCCGACCAGCACCGCCAACCGATCCGTGGCCGGCGCCGTCCGGCCCGCCGAGGCGGGTCCACCCTCGGCGAGCACCGCAGCCCCGCGCGCCTGGTAGGAGACGGCGATGATCTCCGGATGGTCGGTGGCGCAGACAAGCGCTCCCTGCGAGAAGATCAGTGGGATCAGCAGCAGCCGCTGGTCCACCGCCACGAACTCCTGCTCCGACGGCTTCACCAACGTCAGCACAGGCTTGTCCCAGCGCACCCGCTCGTGCAGGTCGGACAGCAGCGCGTCCGGACCGTACGCGGCGAGCGCCCGCGCCCGGTGCAGCACCTCCTCGTCCAGCGCCGCCTGCATCGCCGGCCACCACGGCGCGACGGCCGCGTCCCAGTACGCCTCGATGCCGTCGGCGAGCCGGTCCAGGGCGGCCCGTCGGTCCGTGACGAACGGGCCGAGCCACTCCGGCAGGTCGTCCGGGTCGTGGTAGCGGGGGATCTGCTCGGCGATCACCTCGGCCGGCGTCGCGCGCAGCTCGGCGAGCTGTTCGGCAAGGGTCGGCGCGGCCGACGTGGGGATCGGACTGAGAAAATCCGGTGCGGGTAGGCAGACGGTCAGCAGCCGGGCCGACGCGGCCGCCGGCACCTCGTCGAGCACCCGCCGTGCGTGCCGTGCCCAGTCGGTGTACGGCCAGGGCACCTCTGTCGGGTGGCGGTTCAGCACGAACAGGCTGGTCAGGACCTCCCAGAGCGGGCTGGTGGCGATCCGGGTGCGGGACAGCGTCGGTTCGTCCAACTCGATCCGGATCACCCGGCCAGCCTAGGCGCCGGCGCGCGCATTACTCGGCGGCGGGGTGGGGGGCGGGTCTTGTATCGTTGAGCACCGTAAGGCGATGACCCGGCCATCACCGGTGAGCCTCCGGAAGAACAGCCGGGCAACCGGCCCAGTAGAACCGGACGGGTGCGGCCCGTCACAGCCGGCAATGAGCGGGCGGTCGATCCTGACCGCCAAGCGGGGTGGTACCGCGGACCACCCGGGAGCGCCGTCGCGAGGCGTAACCCGGAAGGTTCGTCCTCGCAGACCCACGTTGAGTGAGCTGCGCGAGGAGAGCGACCCCGATGGCCTATCCGTTGCACGACCCGACCGCCGCCGGTGTCCCGGCGAGCCCGGACCTGCCCGCGGTCGAGCGCCGGGTGCTGGAGCACTGGACGGCCGACAAGACCTTCGAGGCTTCCGTCGAGGCCCGTCCGGCCGGCGACGACGGCAAGAACGAGTACGTCTTCTACGACGGTCCGCCGTTCGCCAACGGGCTGCCGCACTACGGCCACCTCTTCACCGGGTACGTCAAGGACGTGGTGCCCCGCTACCAGACGATGCGCGGGCGGCACGTCGAGCGGCGCTTCGGCTGGGACTGCCACGGTCTGCCCGCCGAGGTGGTCGCGGAGAAGCAGCTCGGCATCACCAGCAAGGCGGAGATCCTCGACCTCGGGGTGGCCCGGTTCAACGAGGCCTGCCGCACCTCGGTGCTGGAGTTCACCCAGGACTGGGAGCGGTACATCAACCGGCAGGCACGCTGGGTCGACTTCACGAACGACTACAAGACGCTCGACCTGGACTACATGGAAAGCGTCATGTGGGCCTTCAAGACCCTGCACGACAAGGGTCTGATCTACGAGGGCTTCCGGGTGCTGGCGTACTGCTGGCGCTGCGAGACGCCGCTGTCGAACACCGAGACCCGGATGGACGACGTCTACCGGGACCGGCACGACCCGACGCTGACCGTCTGGTTCGGTCTGACCGCCGACGAGAACGCGCCGGAGCTGCTGCGCGGGCCGGTCCGGCTGGGCGTCTGGACCACCACGCCGTGGACCCTGCCGTCGAACCTGGCGCTCGCCGTCGGGCCCGACATCGAGTACGCGGTGCTGGAGCGCGACGGCGAACGGTACGTGGTGGGCGCCGCCCGGCTCGGCGCGTACGCCAAGGAGCTGGACGGATTCGAGCAGGTCGGCACGGTGTACGGCCGCGACCTGGTCGGACGCCGCTACACGCCGCTGTTCGACTTCCTCGTCGAGCAGGCCGGGGAGAACGCGTACCAGGTGCTCGGCGCGGAGTTCGTCACCACCGAGGACGGCACCGGGATCGTCCACCTCGCCCCGGCCTTCGGTGAGGACGACCAGAACGTCTGCAACGCCGCGGGCATCCCGACGATCGTCACTGTCGACGACCACACCCGGTTCACCGCGCTGGTCCCGCCGTACCAGGGTGAGCAGGTCTTCGACGTCAACAAGCCGGTGATCCGGGAGCTGAAGGAGCGGGGTGTGGTGCTGCGGCAGGACACCTACACCCACTCGTACCCGCACTGCTGGCGCTGCGACACCCCGCTCGTCTACAAGGCGGTGTCGTCGTGGTTCGTCGCGGTGACGAAGTTCCGGGACCGGATGGTCGAACTCAACCAGCAGATCAACTGGACGCCTGCGCACATCAAGGACGGCTCGTTCGGCAAGTGGCTGGCCAACGCCCGGGACTGGTCGATCAGCCGGAACCGGTTCTGGGGCTCGCCGATCCCGGTGTGGAAGTCCGACGACCCGAACTACCCGCGCCTGGACGTCTACGGCTCCCTCGCGGACATCGAACGGGACTTCGGCGTACGCCTGACCGACCTGCACCGGCCCGAGGTGGACGACCTGGTCCGCCCCAACCCGGACGACCCGAGCGGCCAGTCGATGATGCGCCGGGTGCCGGAGGTGCTGGACTGCTGGTTCGAGTCCGGGTCGATGCCGTTCGCCCAGGTGCACTACCCGTTCGAGAACGCGGACTGGTTCGAGCACCACTACCCGGGTGACTTCATCGTCGAGTACATCGGGCAGACCCGCGGCTGGTTCTACACGATGCACGTGCTGGCCACCGCGCTGTTCGACAGGCCGGCGTTCCGCAACTGCCTGAGCCACGGCATCCTGCTCGGCTCGGACGGGCGCAAGATGTCCAAGAGCCTGCGCAACTACCCGGACGTCTACCACGTCTTCGACGCGTACGGCTCGGACGCGATGCGCTGGATGCTGATGTCCTCGCCGGTGCTGCGTGGCGGTGACATGGCGGTCACCGAGACGCTCGTCCGGGACTCCGTGCGGCAGGTCCTGCTGCCGCTGTGGAACGTCTGGTACTTCTTCTCGCTCTACGCCAACGCAGACGGGTACCCGGCGCGGCGGCGCACGGACTCGACGCACCTGCTCGACAGGTACGTGCTGGCCAAGACGAACGAGCTGGTGTCGACTGTCGGCGCGCAGATGGACGCGTACGACATCTCCGGCGCGTGCGCCACCGTCCGGTCCTTCCTGGACGCGCTCACCAACTGGTACGTGCGCCGGTCCCGGGACCGGTTCTGGTCCGGGGACGCCGACGCGTTCGACACCCTGTCGACGGTGCTGGAGACGCTCTGCCGGGTGGTGGCGCCGCTGGCACCGCTGACCGCCGAGGAGATCTGGCGCGGGCTGACCGGGGAGCGTTCGGTGCACCTGACCGACTGGCCGTCGGCGGAGGAGTTCCCGGCCGACCACGACCTCGTCGCGGCGATGGACAACGTGCGGGCGGTCGCCTCGGCGGCGCTGTCGCTGCGCAAGGCCAAGGGTCTGCGGGTGCGGCTGCCGCTGTCGACGTTGACCGTGGCCTCGCCGGCGGCGGAGCAGTTGCGCCCGTTCGCCGACCTGGTCGCCGACGAGGTAAACGTGAAGGCCGTGGAGTTCAGCGCGGAGCTGTCCGCGTACTGCCAGCAGGTGTTGACAGTGGTGCCCCGGGCGCTCGGCCCGCGGGTCGGCAAGCAGGTCCAGCAGGTGATCAAGGCGGTCAAGGCGGGCGACTGGGAGCTGGTCGACGGCGCCCCGGTGGCCGCCGGCGTCACCCTGGCCGAGGGCGAGTACGAGTTGCGCCTGGTCGCGGCCGACGCCGAGCACTCCGCGCCGCTGCCCGGCGGTGAGGGTGTGGTCGTCCTGGACACCGAGGTCACCCCGGAGCTGGCCGCCGAAGGGCTGGCCCGCGACGTGGTACGGGTCGTGCAGCAGGCCCGCCGCGACGCCGACCTGGACGTCTCGGACCGGATCGTGGTATCGGTGTCGGCCTCGGAGGAGGTGCGCGCGGCGGTGGCGGCGTACATCGACTTCGTGTCCGGCGAGGTCCTGGCCGACTCGGTGGACTTCGCCGAGGGCCTCGACGGCTTCGCCGGCGAGGTGGGCGAGGGCGAGCGGGTGACCGTGACCGTCCGTCGTTCGTAAGCGTGCGTACGGACGCCTCCACACCTCCGTCGGCGGAGTGTGGAGGCGTCCGCTACGGTGACACCGCCTGCTCGCACCTCATCTGCCGGAGGACCAGTGCCCCTGCTCTACACCATCGGCAAGCTGACCGTGGCGCCCACGCTGCGGGTGGCGTTCCGCCCGACCGTGGAGGGTCTGGAACACGTGCCGGAGACCGGCGGCGCGATCTTCGCCGGCAACCACCTATCGGTGGCCGACGAACTGTTCCTCGGCACCGTTGTGCCCCGACACCTGGCCTTCTGGGCGAAGTCGGAGTATTTCAAGGGCACCGGTGTGAAGGGCGCGATCTCCAAGTTCGTCCTCACCGGCCTGGGCGCCATTCCTGTCGAACGGGCCGGTGGGCGCGCCGCGCTGTCCGCGTTCGACGCGGCGATCCCGGCGCTCAAGGGCGGTGACCTGGTGGTGGTCTACCCGGAGGGCACCCGCTCCCCGGACGGCAAGCTCTACCGGGGTCGTACCGGGGCGGTCCGGCTGGCCATCTCCGCCGGTGTGCCGATCATCCCGGTCGGCATGATCGGCACGGACAAGGCGCAACCGATCGGCGCCCGCGTGCCCCGCCCCGGCGCTGCCAAGATCACCGTCCGGTTCGGCAAGCCGTTGGACTTCACCGGCCGGCCGGACGACCGCGCGTCGCTGCGGCAGATGACCGACGAGTTGATGAGCGAGATCCAGAAGCTCACCGGCCAGGAGTACGTGCCCCGCTACGCCCCGCCGCGCGCCCACCCGGACCCCACCCGCGAGGCCTGACCCCGCCGCTCAGCCCCGCTCGGGCTGGACGATCTGGGCGCGCAGGGTGCCCAGCAGGTCGGCGCTGTCGGAGACGGACAGCCTGGTGAACACGCCTGTGGCGATGCTGCCGTGGTCGACCGACGTGCAGACCACCACGTCACTGCCGTCCGCGCGGCCGACCGCGCACCGTTCGTGCCTGCCCCGCACACCTGTGTCCACGGTCTCGGCGGTGCCCAGCGCGTACCGCTCGGTGAGGCGGCTGATCTCCGCCTCCGCATCCGCCTCCGGGCTCAGCCGGAAGCCGGTGCCGCCGAAGACGGTCACCCGCTTGCCGCTCGTCGTGGAGTAGACGCCGGCGAACGTGTCCTCGGCCAGCCAGTGCTCCTGGCGTACCTCACTCTCCAGACGCCTGGCGGTCGCGGCGCTGCCGTCGTCCTGACGCAGGCTGAGGTCCTCCACCTGGTCGGGCAGAGCCGCCCGGGCCGGGTACTGGGCCGAGATCGGGAACCCGTAGTAGGCGGGACAACCGCAGCAGCAGGCGAGGGTGAGCAGCAGCAGCCACGGCCAGCGGCGTCGCCGCCGGACCGGGACCGGCACGTTCCCCCTGGGGGCCTGCCAGCCGGGCGGCGCCGGTGGTGGCGGTGGCGTGCGCCGGCCTCGACGCTGCTTGGGCACGGGGGCCGGCGCGGGCGGTGACACCGGCCGCTGCGGTGGCGGCGCCGGCGACATCGGCCGGGTCGGCGGGACGGGCCGCGCGGCGTGCGGCGGCATGGGCGCGGCCGGCGGTGACACCTGTTGCGGAGCGGCAGGGGGAGCCGGTGGACCGGGCCACTGCCGGGTCGACGGCGGTGGGGGATACGCCAGCGTCGGGGGCAGTGGGGGCAGCTCGGCGGACGGCAGGTCCCAGCCGCCGGTGTCCACGCCGGCCCACGGGTCGACAGGGGTGCGGTGCTCCGGAGGCTCGTGGGTCACCGGCGGTGGCGGGGTCGGCTCGGTCGACGCGCCCCAGCCCTGCCGACGCGGCAGCGGGGGAGGAACCGGCGCGGACCCGCTCCACCGGGGCGCGGGCGCCTCCGCGGTGGCGGCCGTGCCCGCCTCGGCGGCGGTCGGCTCGGCACCCTGCTCCGCGGGGGCGTCCGCGGCGGCCGGGGAATCCGCCGGGTCGCGCTGGTCCGAGGGTCGGGGCTGGTCCGAGGGATCGGGCTGGTCCGGGGGTACGGGTGGGGAGGTCGCCTCGTCGGCGACCGCCGGGTCCCGCTCCGGCTCCGTGCCCGGGGTGCTCCCGTCGGCCGGCCGTGCTCCCGGCTGGGGCTCCGGCATCGCGGCAATCTCCTCTCGCGCCGGTCCGAGGTTAGTACCGCGCCGCCACCACCGCGATCGGGCGTGCGCGCGGTCACCGCCGGACGGGCGCGTACCCTTGGGCATCATGAGTGCCCCGTCCACGACGCCGCGCGCGGCCGCGACCAATTCCGTCTGGCCCCGGCTGGAGCCGCTGCTCCCTCAGGTTTCCAAGCCCATCCAGTACGTCGGCGGCGAGTTGGGCGCGGTGGTCAAGGACTGGGACGGCGCCACCGTGCGCTGGGCGCTGATGTATCCCGACGCGTACGAGGTGGGCCTGCCCAACCAGGGCGTGCAGATCCTGTACGAGGTGCTCAACGAGCTGCCCGACACCCTCGCCGAGCGGACGTACGCGGTCTGGCCGGACCTGGAGAACCTGATGCGCACGCACGGCGTGCCGCAGTTCACCGTCGACGCGCACCGGTCGGTCCGCGAGTTCGACGTGTTCGGCATCTCGTTCTCCACCGAGCTGGGTTACACGAACATGCTCACCGCGATCGACCTGGCCGGCATCCCGCTGCTCGCCGCCGACCGCACCGACGCCGACCCGGTGATCGTGGCCGGTGGGCACGCCGCGTTCAACCCGGAGCCGATCGCCGACTTCATCGACGCCGCAGTGCTCGGTGACGGCGAGGAGGCGGTCCTGGAGATCACCGCGATCGTCCGGGACTGGAAGGCCGAGGGCTGCCCCGGGGGCCGCGACGAGCTGCTGCTGCGGCTGGCCCGCACCGAGAGCGTCTACGTGCCACGCTTCTACGACGTCGACTACCTCCCCGACGGGCGCATCCAGCGGGTCGTGCCGAACCGGGCGGACGTGCCGTTCCGGGTGCACAAGCGCACGACGATGGACCTGGACGCGTGGCCGTACCCGAAGAAGCCCCTGGTCCCGCTGGCCGAGACGGTGCACGAGCGGTACGCGGTGGAGATCTTCCGGGGCTGCACCCGGGGTTGCCGGTTCTGCCAGGCCGGCATGATCACCCGGCCGGTGCGGGAGCGGTCGATCACGACCGTCGGGCAGATGGTCCGCGAGGGGCTGGAGTTCTCCGGCTTCTCCGAGGTGGGCCTGCTGTCGCTCTCCTCGGCGGACCACTCCGAGATCGGTGACATGTGCTCGGGTCTGGCCCAGCAGTACGAGGGCACGAACGTCTCGCTGTCGCTGCCGTCGACGCGGGTGGACGCCTTCAACATCGACCTCGCCCAGGAGCTGTCCCGCAACGGGAGGCGTACCGGCCTGACCTTCGCCCCGGAGGGCGGGTCGGAGCGGATCCGCAAGGTCATCAACAAGATGGTGTCGAAGGAAGACCTCATCCGCACAGTCGTCACCGCGTACAGCAACGGCTGGCGGCAGGTGAAGTTGTACTTCATGTGCGGCCTGCCCACCGAGACCGACGAGGACGTCCTCGAGATCGCCGACATGGCGCACGAGGTGATCAAGGCGGGTCGGGCCGCGACGGGTTCCAAGGACATCCGGTGCACCGTCTCCATCGGCGGGTTCGTGCCGAAGCCGCACACTCCGTTCCAGTGGGCGCCGATGGAGCGTCCGGAGGTCATCGACCACCGGCTCAAGATCCTCAAGCAGGCGATCAACTCGGACCGCTCGCTGGGCCGGGCCATCGGCTACCGCTACCACGACGGCGAGCCGTCGCTCATCGAAGGGCTGCTCTCCCGGGGCGACCGCCGGGTCGGCTCGGTGATCCGCAGGGTGTGGGAGAACGGCGGCCGGTTCGACGGCTGGAGCGAGCACTTCTCGTACCAGCGCTGGGTGGACGCCGCCGCCGAGACGCTGCCCGCGTACGGGGTGGACCTCGACTGGTACACCACCCGTCAGCGCGACGAGCTGGAGGTCCTGCCCTGGGACCACCTGGACTCGGGGCTGGACAAGGACTGGCTCTGGCAGGACTGGCAGGACTCGCTCAGCGAGTTCGAGCAGGACGACTGCCGCTGGACGCCGTGCTTCGACTGCGGTGTCTGCCCCTCGATGGACACCGAGATCCAGATCGGCCCGACCGGCCGCAAGCTGCTCCCGCTCACCCCGCTGGGCGGCAACGGCATGAAGGTGCCGGCGGCCGGCAACCCCGCCTGACCGCTCCCGCAGGGCAGCGGCGAATGCACTGAGCCGCTACCCTCCATACCCGACACGTCACCCACCGGGCCCAGGCCAGGTGGGTGACCGGCGTTGGTGCGGGAGGCGTGGTGTCCGAATTCTCCATGAACACCGGCAAGCTCGGCGAACTCGCCTCGGAGATGTCGGGGACGGCGGAGTCGCTGCGTTCCGGTGTGCTCCCCAAGATCGAATACCTGCGGTTGCCCTCCGGGGCCGCACCGGCGTTCGACGCGGGGTTCTCCGCCGCGTACGACGAGATGCACGAGACGACCACGCAGGCGGTGTCGGCGCTCGCCGCCGCGCTCGGCGAGGTCGCGCAGGGGCTCGGCCGGGTCGTCCAGCACTACCAGACGATGGAGCAGCGGCACGGCCAGTCGTTCGACACCGCTCTGGACTGACCACAGGCGCGGTTCTTTCTTCTTTCGACGGCACACGGGGGGTGAGCTGTGGCGGACAACGTGGTGTCCGGCGCTGACACGGCAGGCACGATCGGCTTGGAGGCGGTCATCATCGGCCTGGGCGGGACGCTCGCCGTGGCCGCCGAGCCGTCCGGCGCTGGGGCCCTGGCGATGGCCTTCGTCAGCCCGGTCGCCGTCATGAACATCCGCAGCTGGGCCCCGTTCCAGGAGGCCGACGACAAGTGGACGGGCCTCGCCGAGGAGTTCTCCGCCCTGGCCGGCCGGCTGTCCCGACTCCACGGCGAGGTCGACGGGCTGTGGAAGGGCGGCGGCGCCGAGGTCTTCAAGAGTTTCCTGGCCACGAAGGTCGTCGAGCCGCTGGACGCACTGAAGGAACTGGCCATCACGACCTCGTCGGGCTGCAACACAGTCGCCGACGGGCTCGAGACGCTCTTCTGGGCCTGGTCGGTGGGCACCGGCCTCGCGATCGTCGGCTGCATCGCCGCCAACACCGCAGGCCCGGCCGGCCCCGCCTTCAAGTGGGCGGTCATCGGCAGTTGGGCCGCGTTCGTGACCGCCATCATCACCGCCATCGTCGGGCTCATGCAGGCCATGCGCGGCGCGAACAGCGCGATCGGCACGGCAGTGGCCCAGCTCAAGCGCGGGTTCGAGCTGACCGGGGACAAGGTCGACGCCGAGAGCGCCCGGATCGGGGACCGCTACCGGGAGATCGTCAGCGACCCGGAGAGCTGGAACAAGGAGATCGTGGTACCGGGCAACTGAGTCCGACGAACGGAGCAGTGATGAGTGATGCCTACCGCAGGGCCGTCGACTCCGCCCGGGAGGTGACCCGCACCGAGGCGTACGAACCCGCTCTGCGTCGCGCCGAGGAGGCCACCCGGGACCTCGTGGCGATGGTCGCCGAGACCCGCGACCGGACGTACGAGGGGACCGACGAGACAGGGGCGATAGTCGCGGTCGTCGACGGGGCGGGCAAGGTGACCGACGTACGGATCAGCGCGCGGGCGGTGCGGGACCTGCCCGCCAACCTCCTGGGCCCGCACTGCCGTCAGGCGGTGACCGCCGCCCGGCTCGCCATGGCGCAGACCATCCGGGCCGGTCTCGACGACGTCGTGCCGGACCCGGTCGACTGGGAAGCCGGCGCGCGGGATCCGCTTACCGTGTGGCGCGACGCGACGAGGGGGCTCCGATGAGGAGGGTCGACATCGCACAGTTGGTCACGGAGGTGACCGCGCTGCTGGAGACGGCCACAAGTGAGACCGGGCAACTGGCCCGGGAGGAGTTCGTCGGCACCGCCGCGGACGGCATGGTCACCGCCACCGTGTCCGGTGCGAAGGAGCTGCTGGACGTCTCCGTCGCCGCGCGGGCCCCCCGTACGGTGGACAACATCACGCTCGGCGAGGCGGTGGTGGAGGCCGTCCGCGCCGCCGAGGCGCTCGCCGACGAGCGTCGGTCGGAGATCATGTCCGGCCTGCGGCTGGGAGGTGTCGACGTCGACACATTCCTGGCCGATCCGATGTCGCTGGTGCCCCGTGGGAGGGACGGACGATGAGCCCTGACAAGGCCCGTGTGCTGGTGGTGATGCTCTCGGTGATCGCCGTGATCCTCGTGGGTCTGGTGGTCCTGATGGTCGTCCAGGTGATGCGGGACGAGGCCGCCTGGAGTGGCGTGGCTGTCCTGCTGGCTCCGTTGGCCCTGGTGGGGATCGGTATCGCGCTGCTCGTCCCGCAACTGCGTCGCTGACATCGACAGCAGTGGTTACGATTAGCGACGGTGGGTGCTGCCTCGACGTGGCGGTACTCGATACGCTGCGTCTGACATGGACCGACCCGGTGGGTCGGCAACGGGGAGGAATCGCATGGGGGACATTCCGCCGCCGAACACCGGCGATCTGCACGTCAGCGTCGAGGACCTGGACGCGGCGGCCACGTACATCGAGCGCCTGAAGCAGTACGTCGACGACACCATCAAGTACGAGATGGAGCGCGTCAAGGAACGGATGAAGGGCGACAGCAGCAGCGCGCAGACCGTTCCGAACGGCACCCCCTTCGGTGCCTTCGAGGATGCCCGCATGCAGTGGCAGGCGCTCACGAAGTCCACCGCCAACATGGAGGCGCACCTGACGACGCTGTCGCAGAAGCTCGCGGCGCTGAAGAAGGGCACCGAGGACATCGCCAAGGCGTTCCGCGACACGGAGGCCCGCAACGCCGCCAACGGCAAGGAGATCGAACGCCTCCTGGACTCCGCGGCGCCGCCGCCCACGGCCAGCGGCGCACCCACCTACCCGTACACGGCCTGAGGGGGACGACATGGCTGGAGGAACCTGGGAGCGGTGCGTCCGCGAGGTGACGCTCTCCGCGGACCCGGACACCGTCGGTTCGGTCGGGGTGGGCTGGAACAACCTCTCCACCGGTCTGGGCTACCTGCGCGACGCGCTCGTCGGCCGGTCGTTCGTCGGCCCGATCGCGACCGGTCAGGAGCGCCCGCACGTCGGCGGGCTGCCGGCCATGCTCGCCGGTTGGAAGGGCAGCGGCGGTGACGCGTACCGCGAGCACCTGGGCGAGATCGGCAAGCAGATCGAGGAGCTGATCACCGACGCGAGCAACGTCAGCGGCGCGTTGACGCGGATCGAGGGGGACATCCGCAAGGCGGTCTCCACGATCCCGGTCCCGCTGATGGACGACTTCGGCTGGAACGAGTGGAGCCTGCCCAACGGCACCGAGCTCGACGACGCCCGCGACGGCGAGAGCACGACGGGGTTCCTGGCCGCCCTCCGGCAGGACTACCAGAGCAACCCGGCGTCGTACGCCGACGGCGCGTTCCGCGACAAGGCCGACGACCTGGAAGCGACGATGAAGGTCGACGGCCAGGCCGGTGACCAGAAGCGCGGCGGCTGGTGGGACACCAAGTCCCACCTGGACAACTGGTACCGGGACAACCAGCAGGCCGCCAACACGGCGATGTCTCCACTGCCCAAGGCGGTGTACACCGAACGTCCCAAGCTGGTCGTACAGGATCCGTCGGGTCAGCAGGACACCTACCGGCCCGACGACCGGGTGTCGCCGACGGGTCGCCCCGACACCGGCAATCCCAACATCGGCAATCCCGACGTCGGTACTCGTCCGGACATCGGCAGCAGGCCGCCCGGCATCGGCGACACAGGTGGCCCCACGTCCGGCGTGGGTCCGTTCTCCCCGCCCACGACCGGCGGTCCCGGCGAGGGCCCCTCGTCGACCGGGGCGGGCCCGTTCGACCCGCCGTCCACCGGCTCCGGCTACCCGGGAGGCGACGAGGACTACACAAGTGGCCTGGCCGGTGCCGGGCCCGGTGGGGTCGGCAGCGGCTTCGGCGGCGGCCTGGGCGGCTCCGGCGTCGGCAGCGCCGGGCTGGGTGGCGCCGGCGGTGGCTTCGGAGGCGGTGGTGTCGGTTCGGCAGGCGGGATCGGGGCCGGCGGTGGTGGCCTGGGCGCCGCCGGCGGGATCGGCATGGGCGGAATCCCCGGCATGGTCGGCGGTGGCAACGGCAAGGTGCCGCCGATGACGAGCGCGGCGAACGCGCTGCGTACCGCGGCGGGCGCGGGCGGCGCCGGCGCGGCGGGCGGCGCGCGTGGCGGTGCCGGGATGATGGGCGGCGGCATGATGGGCGGCGCCGGAGGTGCCGGACACGGCGCCGGTGGCACGGGCTCCGAGCACTCGTCGTGGTTGACTGAGGACGACGATCCGTGGGGCCCCGGTGACGGTGCGTCCCCCGGTGTCCTGCGATGAGGATGGACGGATGAGGGTGAACGTCGGAGCGCTCCGGCCGGTCGCGGCTGGCCTGCTGGCGGGTCTCCTGGTGCTGGGGGCCGCCCAACCGGCCGCCGCCGCGCCCCGGCGAGCCGAACAGTGGTATCTGGACGAGCTCCGGATCGAGCAGGCACAGAAGCTCTCCACCGGGCGGGGCGTGGTCGTGGCCGTGATCGACAGCGGCGTCGACGCCAGCCACCCGGATCTGAAGGGCCGGGTGCTCGCCGGTGGCCGCAGCTACGGCGCCGGTGGGGACGGCCGGGCCGACGAGGACGGGCACGGCACCCACCTGTCCGGCATCATCGCGGCGACGAACGCCAGCAGCGACGGTGTCGACGGCATCGCACCCGACGCGCGGATCCTGCCCATCAAGCTGCACGCGGGCAAGGCCCAGCCGTATGACGACACTGCGGTCTCGCGCGGCATCCGGATGGCCGTGGACGGCGGCGCCGATGTGATCAACCTGTCCCAGGGCAAGCCCTCGGCGGTCACTCCGGAGGAGGAGAGCGCCATCAGGTACGCCCTGGACCGCGACGTCGTCGTGGTGGTCTCCGCCGGCAACCTCGCCAGGGGCCTCGTGCAGGTGGCCGCTCCCGCCACCGTTCCCGGCGTGCTCGCCGTCACCGGCACCACCCGGGGTGGCGCCTTCTGGTCCGGGTCGGCCAACGGGCCGGAGGCGGTGATCGCCGCGCCCGGCGACGACGTCTACAACGTGGGGCCCGGCAAGGGCTACGGATGGGGTGACGGCACCTCCGACTCGGCCGCGATCGTGTCAGGTGTGGCCGCGTTGATCCGGGCGAAGTATCCGAACCTCGACGCCGCCAACGTGATCAACCGGATCATCCGGACCGCCCGGGACGCCGGTCCGGCCGGCCGGGACCCGCAGTACGGCTTCGGCCTGATCGACCCGGTGACCGCGTTGAGCGCGAACGTGCCGCAGGTCGCCGCCAACCCACTGCTGGATCCGTCAGCCGTGACCAACCCGACGCCGGCCCGCGCGGATCCCTCGGACGAGGAGTTCGACGTCACCCAGCACGGCGACCGTGGTGGTCCCACGGACCAGCAGGTCATGGTCATCGGCATCGGCATCGCCGTGGTGCTGGTGCTGCTGGTGGCGCTTGTGGTCTTCCTGATCTGGAACCGTCGCCGGTACCGCCGCGAGGCGGCCCTGCCGGCCGACCTCCCGGATGACGTGCTCGACCCCGCGCCCCCCACCGGGTACGCCCCACCGGAGGGCTACGCCCCTCCACCCGGGTACGCCCCACCGCCGGGTTACGCCCCGCCAGGTGGGACACCGCCTCCGCCGCCGAGGGAGCGGTAACCCCTCTGTTCGTCGACGGGCCGGCAGGTGACCGCGGGTCGTCGGCCGGCCCGCGGAGTCGTGGGGCGGGTCGACCCGGCCCCGCTGACCGGTTTGCGCCGGTTCACCGGGCCGATCCGGCCGCCCCGGTTGCGTACCGTCACGGGCCCTGCGCCAGGATGGGTGGACACGCAGGTACACCCCAGGGAGCCCACGATCGCCAGAAAGCCTCAACCCGAGGGCGGCCAGGCACCGGTCGTCCAGCGCGTCCGCATCCGGTACGCCAAGCGCGGACCTCTGCGGTTCACCTCGCACCGGGACTTCGCCCGGGCCTTCGAGCGTGCGCTGCGTCGGGCCGCCGTGCCGATCGCCTTCTCCCAGGGATTCACCCCGCACCCGAAGATCTCCTACGCCAGCGCCGCGCCCACCGGGGTGGCGAGCGAGGCCGAGTACCTGGAGATCGGCCTCCAGGCGCCGGTCGACCCGGAGGCGCTGCGGGCGGCGCTGGACGCCGCGCTCTCGCCCGGCCTGGACGTGCTGGACGCCGTGGTCGCCGACGGGGGCAGCCTGCCGGACCGGATCCAGGCCTCGCACTGGCACATCGAGTTGCCCGAGGTCGACCCGACCGTGCTGCGCGCCGCCGTGGACGCGTTCACCGCCGCCGACGAGGTGCTGGTCGAGCGGATGACCAAGCAGGGCCGACGCACCTTCGACGCACGTGCGGCGGTGATATCGATCGATGTCCTCGCCTCGACGCCGACGCCTTCCGGGGCACCGGCCGTCCCGTGTGCGATACTCGAACTGGTCGTGCGGCAGGTCACCCCGTCCGTACGGCCCGATGACGTCCTTTCCGGCCTCCGCGTGGTGGCCGACCTGGAGCCGCCGGTCTCGCCGAGGGTGACCCGGCTGGCTCAGGGCACGCTGACCGCGCAGGGTGCGATCGTGGATCCGTTGGATGCGGACCGCGACGGGGCAGCCATCGTTGGGCACTGACCGACGGTCAGTGCTCTGGCAGGCAGACTTCGGCGGTCGCGCACCACGCGCGCCCGGCGGAAACACTTTTGCGGCGACCCTGCGTGGCAGCGCTCACCCGCGCCCGGGCTAGCCAGAACTGGAGAACGTCCATGCTCGAGAACGAGCCCGAGGGCGGCGAACGGACCGGTTCACAGCCGGCCGGCGAGACCGCCGACCAGAGCACCACTGCCGACGGCGGCGCCGTCGCGACCCCCGGCACGGAGCCGTCCGGGGCGGAGAACGCCGAGCCCCCAGCACCGGTGCGACGTGCCCGGGCGACCCGGCGGCGGGCCGCCCCGCTCAACCAGCCGGAGCAGGCCGAGGCGCCCGTCGAGGCGTCCGCCGCCGGGGCTGGCGCTGTCGAGTCGCCCCAGGCTGAGGTCTTCGCCCCGATCTCCGGTGACCTGGACGTCGCCCCGAAGACGCCCCGGCGCCGCCGCAAGGCGACAGCCGTCGAGACCACCGCCGACGAGCCGCTGGTCGCGGCCAGTGCGGAGGTGGCCCCGACCGACGTCGTACCTCCGGTCAAGGTCACCCGCACCCGGCGCAAGAAGGCCACGCCGGCCGCCGTCGAGGAGCCTCCCGCCGCCGTCGAGGAGCCGCCGGCCGTCGACGAGGTGCCCGCCGTCGAGGACGAGGACGCCCAGGCTGCGGAATCCGACAGGCGCGAGGCCGAGGCGGAGCTGAACGAGACAAGCGCCGAGCCGACCCGGACCAGCGGCGTCGAGGGTGTCTCCGGTGAGGTGCCGCCGGGCGTGGCCGTGGCCGCGGTGCCGGATGAGCCGGCCGAGGTGGTCGAGCCGGAGCAGCCGCGTACCCGCCGTCGCCGGGCGGCGCTCACCGCGCCCACCGTGCTGTTCATGGCGCCGCAGCCGGACGCCGTACCGGTGACCCGGCCGGCCGAGCCCGCCCCGGTCGCCGAGGAGCCGGCCGTCGAGGCCGAGCCGTCCCGCCGTCGCCGGCGTCCCCGCCGCGACGTCGAGCCGGTGGAGCCGGTCGAGGCGGTCGAGGCCGAGGAGGAGCCGACCGAGGAGGCCGAGGAGGCCACCGAGGCGGATGAGGACGACGAGGACAGCGCCGCCGCGCGCCGTCGCCGCCGGCGTGGTCGCCGGGGCCGGGGCCGGGGCAAGGGCGGTGCCGAGGACTCCGAGGACGACGACTCCGAGGAGGCCGCGCAGGCCGAGGAGGAGGAGACCGCCGAGGCCGAGGGCGACGAGGACGAGGAGTCCGAGGGCGGGGACGGGATGACCCGTCGGCGCCGACGTCGCCGCCGTCGGGGCGCGGGTGACACCGAGGGTGCCGCCGACGACGGCGTACCCACCGTGGTCAAGATCCGTGAGCCGCGCAAGACGGTCGACGAGGTGCAGGGCGTGTCCGGCTCGACCCGGCTGGAGGCCAAGCGCCAGCGCCGCCGGGACGGCCGGGAGCAGCGGCGTACGCGTCCGCCGATCCTCAGCGAGTCGGAGTTCCTGGCCCGCCGGGAGGCGGTCGACCGGGTGATGGCGGTCCGCCAGCGCGGTGACCGCACCCAGATCGCCGTCCTGGAGGACGGGGTGCTTGTCGAGCACTACGTGACCCGCAACTCCTCAGGCACCATGGCCGGCAACGTGTACCTGGGCAAGGTGCAGAACGTGCTGCCGAGCATGGAGGCGGCGTTCGTCGACGTCGGCCGGGGCCGCAACGCGGTGCTGTACGCCGGCGAGGTCAACTGGGACACCTCCGGCCTGGAGGGGCGCGCCCGCTCGATCGAGCAGGCGCTGCGCTCCGGCGACTCGGTGCTGGTCCAGGTCACCAAGGACCCGATCGGGCACAAGGGCGCGCGGCTGACCAGCCACATCGCGCTGTCCGGCCGGCACCTGGTGTACGTGCCCAACGGCAACGCCTCAGGCATCAGCCGCAAGCTGCCGGACACCGAGCGCAAGCGGCTGCGGGACGCGCTCAAGAAGCTGGTCCCGGACGGCGCGGGCGTGATCGTCCGTACGGCCGCCGAGGGCGCCAGCGAGGACGAGCTGGCCCGGGACGTCAAGCGGCTCCAGGCGCAGTGGGAGGACATCCAGGCCAAGGCTGCCGAGGGTGGCGCGCCGGTGCTGTTGTACGAGGAGCCCGACCTGGTCATCCGGGTGGTCCGGGACCTGTTCAACGAGGACTTCCGCGAGCTGGTGATCGAGGGCGAGCAGTCGTACGACATGGTCGAGTCGTACCTGTCGCACGTCTCCCCGGACCTGGTCGACCGGGTGCGCCGGCACGTCGGCACGAGCGACGTGTTCGCCGAGTACCGGATCGACGAGCAGATCATCAAGGGCCTGGACCGCAAGGTCTTCCTGCCGTCCGGCGGCTCGCTGGTGATCGACAAGACCGAGGCCATGACTGTGGTCGACGTCAACACCGGCAAGTACACGGGCTCCGGGGGCAACCTGGAGGAGACGGTCACCCGCAACAACCTGGAGGCGGCCGAGGAGATCGTCCGCCAGTTGCGGCTGCGCGACATCGGCGGCATCGTGGTGATCGACTTCATCGACATGGTGCTCGAGTCGAACCGTGAGCTGGTGCTGCGCCGGCTGACCGAGTGCCTGGGCCGGGACCGGACCAAGCACCAGGTCACCGAGATCACCTCGCTCGGCCTGGTGCAGATGACCCGTAAGCGGATCGGCGCGGGGCTGCTGGAGGCGTTCAGCGAGACCTGCGAGTGCTGCAAGGGTCGGGGCGTCATCATCCACACCGAGCCGGTGCCGGAGAAGCCGCGTACCGGTGGGGCGGGGGAGAAGGTCAAGGCGGTCGCCTCGTCGGTCGCCGCCGCTCCGCCCGCCGAGCAGGGCACCGCGTCGTCCCGCCGCCGGGCGCGCAAGAGCGCCTCGGCGGAGAAGGCGGTGGTCGAGGTCACCGAGACCGACGGCGCTGCCGAACCGGGCGCCGACTACGTCGACACCATGGGCTACGACCTGTCCCGCTACGAGTCGGACACCGCCGCCGCGCCGGCCGTGTCGGACAGCCAGCAGGGCGAGTCGGCCCGGCTGGCCGCCGCGGACGACCCGGATGCGCTCGCCGACGGTGACTCCGAGGAGGAGAGCACCGAGGGCGGCGCGGGCCGTCGCCGTTCCCGTCGGGGTGGCGCCCGCCGGCGGACCCGCCCCTGACCGTCTGACCGGCCCGATGTTTGACGAGGTCCCTTCCCCGGCATAGTGACGGGGGAGGGACCTCGCCGGTCCGGCCATCCTCGGTCAGGAGAAGAAGATGCGTCGTCTGCTCGCCGTCACCGTGCTGGTCGCCGCGCTCTCCGCCGGGGGTGGTTGCGCCGCCGACGGGAGCCCGACCGGTTCGGCCACCGGGGGCGCCCCCTCCGGCCCGGTCGGCACGCCGGCGGGTGGCGGCGCGGCGGCCGGCGACACCGTCCAGGTCTGTGCCGCCGCGCGGCAGGTGGGCGCCAGCGCCGTCCAGACGTACGTGGAGGAGTTGGGCCGGATGATCGCGGCGCTGGGCGACGGGGACAGCGCCACCGCCGAGGCCGCCCGTGAGCGGGCCGAGGCGGCGCTGACGGGCTGGCGGACGGCGCTGCGGGAGCAGTCGGCGCGGACTGCCGATCCGCAGCTCAAGACGCTGCTCACCGACATCGGGACCGAGGTCGCCGCGCTCGGCGTCGACGTCGAGTCGATCGACGAGACCGAACTCGACAGGCTTCAGCAGCGTCTCGACCAGCTCTGTCCGCGCTGAGCAGGGCGGGCCGGTTTGGGGTCCGGCCCGGCGATGGCGTACTCTTGCCTGCGGCGCACTTTTGGTGTGCCGTGTTCCCGTGTGCCCGCGCCGCCGTGCACTGCTACCCGGCGAGCCGCCACGGGGACAACCGCCAGCAGCCTCAACGACAGGGAGTCCGCCTCCGATGTACGCGATCGTCAAGACCGGCGGCAAGCAGTACAAGGTCGCCGAGGGCGACGTGATCGAGGTCGAGAAGCTCACCGGTGCTCCCGGTGACGCGGTGAAGCTCACCGCGGTGCTCCTCGTCGACGGTGACGACCTGGTGACCGACGCGGCGAAGCTTGCCGAGGTCGCGGTGTCCGGCGAGATCGCCGCGCACACCAAGGGCCCGAAGATCCGGATTCACAAGTTCAAGAACAAGACCGGCTACCACAAGCGCCAGGGTCACCGCCAGCCGTTGACCCAGGTCAAGGTGACCGGCATCTCCAGCGGGAAGTAGGTCGTCCTCCAATGGCTCACAAAAAGGGTGCGTCCAGCTCGCGTAACGGTCGCGATTCCGCGGCCCAGCGACTCGGCGTGAAGCGCTTCGGTGGTCAGGTCGTCAGCGCCGGTGAGATCCTCATCCGGCAGCGTGGCACCAAGTTCCACCCCGGTGACCTGGTCGGCCGTGGCGGCGACGACACGCTGTTCGCCCTGGCCGCCGGTTCGGTCCTGTTCGGCACCAAGCGCGGTCGCAAGACCGTCAGCATCGTTCCGCAGCAGTAGCTCTCGAGCTGAGCGGGCCGCGGACCTCCGGGTCCCGGCCCGCTTCGCTTTTTCGAAGTGCGGGGTCGACCCTCGCTGGAAGGATTGACGCCGTGGCGACGTTCGTTGACCGGGTCGTTCTGCATCTGCAGGCCGGTGATGGCGGGCACGGTTGTGTCTCGATCCACCGCGAGAAGTTCAAGCCCTTCGGCGGGCCGGACGGCGGGAACGGCGGGCACGGCGGCAGCGTGTCGCTGGTGGTCGACCCGCAGGTGACCACGCTGCTCGACTTCCATTTCCACCCGCACGTCAAGGCCGACAACGGCAAGGGCGGCGCCGGGTCGAACCGGGACGGCGCCAACGGCCACAACCTGGTGCTCAAGGTCCCCAACGGCACAGTGGTGCAGTCCACCGACGGCACCGTGCTGGCCGACATGGTCGGCGCCGGCACCACCTTCGAGGTGGCCCGCGGCGGGCGGGGCGGGCGGGGCAACGCCTCGCTGGCGAACGCCAAGCGCAAGGCTCCGGGCTTCGCCGAGCTGGGGGAGCCCGGCGACCAGTTGGACATCGTCCTGGAGCTCAAGAGCGTCGCCGACGTGGGCCTGGTGGGCTTCCCGTCGGCAGGCAAGTCGTCGCTGATCTCGGTGATCTCCGCCGCGAAGCCGAAGATCGCCGACTACCCGTTCACCACCCTCGTGCCCAACCTGGGTGTGGTCCGGATGGACAACCACACGTTCACAGTCGCCGACGTGCCGGGGTTGATCCCGGGCGCGGCCAACGGCAAGGGCCTGGGCCTGGAGTTCCTGCGACACATCGAGCGTTGCGCCGTGCTGGTGCACGTCATCGACTCGGCGACCCTGGAGCCCGGCCGTGACCCGGTCGCCGACATCGACGCCATCGAGGCCGAGCTGAGCCAGTACGGCGGGCTGGCCGACCGCCCGCGGCTGGTGGCAGTGAACAAGGTCGACGTGCCGGACGGCCGGGATCTCGCCGAGATCGTCCGCCCGGACCTGGAGGAGCGCGGCTACCGGGTGTTCGAGGTCTCCGCGGCCACCCGCGAAGGGCTCAAGGAGCTGACGTACGCGATGGCCGAGCTGGTCGAGGCGGAGCGCAAGGCGGCGCCTCCGGCCGAGCCGACCCGGATCGTGATCCGTCCGCTCGCCGTGGACGACGCCGGCTTCACCATCACGGCCGAGTCGGACGGCTCGTTCACCGTCCGTGGCGTCCGGCCGGAGCGATGGGTCAAGCAGACGAACTTCGACAACGACGAGGCGGTCGGCTACCTGGCCGACCGGCTGGCCCGGCTCGGTGTCGAGGACAAGCTGGCCAAGGCCGGCGCGCAGCCCGGCGACCTGGTCCGCATCGGCGAGCGCGAGTTCGACTGGCAGCCGACGCTGTTCGCCGGCGTGGAGTTCGTGCCCGGCAACCGGGGCACCGACATCCGGCTGGAGGAGAAGTCGAACCGGGCGTCGGCGGCCGAGCGGCTCGCCGCGCGCAAGGCCCGCCGGGTGCGCTCGGCGGATGAGGTCGGCGCGGACTCGTCCGACGACGAGGCGATCGACGACGGGGACGACGCCGAGTAGCCGATTGCGCTCCGTGATCGGGTTGGCTGCCGGAAACCTGCGCGAAATCCGCCCCGCCTAACGTCGGGTGATGTTGATCGAAGCGCGGCCCGCCACCGATCCGGAGATCGCCGCACTGGTCGGCGCGCAGCAGCGTGAGCTGCGCGAGGCCGATGGGGGCCTGGACGGTCAGGTCACCGTCACCCACGACGACATCCGCTACCTCGCGGTGGTGGTGAACGGCCGGGCGGTCGCCTGCGGCGGCCTCCAGGCGCTCGACGCCACCACGGGCGAGGTCAAGCGGATGTACGTCCGGCCGGCGTACCGGGGTCGGGGGATCGCCCGTCAACTCCTCGCCGCGTTGGAGGAGTGCGCGTTCCGGCAGGGCCACTCGGTGGTCTGCCTGGAGACCGGCACGTACCTTCCGGCCGCCATCGGGCTGTACACCTCGTGCGGCTACGAGCCGATCCCGGTCTACGGCGAGTACGTGGGCAACCCGTACAGCGTCTGTTTCGCCAAGCGGCTACCGGTCGCGGCCTGACGGTCCCGCCGCCGCGCCTGGCGCTCAGGCGCCGGTGGTGGCGTGCTCGACGGTGACCGGCTTCGACTCGGGCGAGGCGTGCTGCCGCAGGACGATGCTCAGCAGGATCAGGGCGCCGACCGCGAGGAACTCGCTCTGCCAGTTCTGCATCGACTGGAACCAGAAGTCACTGGTACGCAGGAAGTCCCACGCTCCGATCGGCGGTGCGCCGCTCTGCAACGCCTGCTCCTGGTTGTAGGCGGCGGTGCCACCGAGCAGGTGCCCGACGAACGAGCCGGCGAAGATCAGCAGCAGCGCGAGGGAGAGACTGTTGCGGTAGACCACGAGCGGAAGGCCGCCGACGCGGACCGGCCAGGGGGAGCGGGCGGTGGCGTGCCGCTCGTCGTCCTCCGGTCGGTCGGTCTGGTCCACCGGCTTGGACTCGGCCGAGCCGCGCTGCACCAGGTACGCGGTGAGCAGCACGTACCCGCCCATCTGGAGGAACTCCGACTCCCAGTTCTCGAAGACCGCCTCGGCGAAGTGACCGGTGGTCAGGTACGCCGGCCAGCTCAGCGGTGCGGCCCCGAACTCGACCAGCTCCTCGTTGTGGGTCTGCCAGCCGAAGACGCTCTGCAGCACCAGGAAGACCAGGAACGCGCCCAGCATGGCGATGGTCAGAGCGTTGTCGCGTAACCAACGGGGCATCTCGTCATCTCCTTCGCGGATGGCCCCCGGATACCCACACCCCGATGGTCGCGAAACCGCCCCAGCGGCAGGTCAGGGCCTGTCGAAGGGGGTGTCCAGCCGTCCGCCGGTGCCCACCTGGTTCGACAGCAGCAACCCGAGGGCGAGCATGCCGAAGCCGAGCGCCAGGTGCAGCCAGTTGTCGGCGGCGTTCACCGGCAGGATGTTCGCGCCGCCCTCCGCGTCGACCGCCTCGATGGCCAGGCCGTAGAGCCAGAGGGCGAGGTAGATCGCGCCGCCGCCGGCGAGGAAGAGCCGGGCGCCGGCGATGCTGCGGGCCAGCACGAGACCGGCCAGGCCGAACAGCAGGTGCACCGCGTTGTGCAGGATCGACACCTGGAAGAGCCCGAGCAGCCGCGCGTCCGAGTGGTGCCCGGCGAAGGCCAGCTCGCCGTAGTCGGTGGTGATGCCGGGGATGAAGCCCAGGACGCCGATCAGCAGGAAGAGGCCGGCGGCGGCGAGCGCTGCCACCTGCACCCGGGGGCGCGGGCCGGACGACCGGCCACCTCGCGTGTCTCGTGCCACCGCTGCCCCCTTCGTGGATCTGCTGGCCCCGCCGACCTCACCGTCCGTGGCGGCGACATCACGATCCTCCATTCTGGCGTCGCGGCGATGTGTGACGCAGAGAAATGCACGAAGAGGTATGGATCAGAGAACGCAGGGTAGGTGAAGTGTCGGCGGCCGCGGCGACGCGGTCGACATCCCCCAGCACACCGCGACGACTTTCCGAGCGGAAGGGACATCATGACCTACGATCTGTCACCTACGACTTCCACCTATGGGCAGCAGTCGACGAACGGCGGCGGCGTCCGCGAGCAGGCCCGCCAGGTCGGCTCGGAGGCGGCCCAGGCCGGCGGCGCGGTCGCGCAGACCGCCAAGGAGCAGGGCACCGAGGTCGGCCGCGAGGCCGCCCGGCAGGCCCGCAACCTGTACGGCGAGGCGCGTACCCAGCTCACCAGCCAGGCCGGTGACCAGCAGCGCCGCGCCGCGACCGGGCTGCGGTCGATCGCCGACGAGATGCGCTCGATGGCCGAGCAGGGTGGCCAGGCCGGCCCGGTGAGCGAGCTGGCCCGCCAGGCCGCCGACCGGGTGCACGGTGTGGCCGGCTGGCTGGACGAGCGCCAGCCGGGCGACCTGATCACCGAGGTACGCGACTACGCGCGACGCAACCCGGGCACCTTCCTGGTCGGCGCGGCAGTGCTCGGTGTGCTCGCCGGACGGCTGACCCGCAGCATCTCCGCTGCCGGTGACGACTCCGGCAGCGTCTCCCCGAGCTACCGCGGTGCCGGCGCGTACGACCCGGAGCAGACCGCGGTGATCCCGACCCAGTCCGCGCAGGACACCGTCCCGCAGGGCGGCTACCTCGACCCGACCCCCGGCACGTACACCGAGCCGACCTCCGGCGGCTACGCCGACCCGGCCCCCGGTGGGTACACCGACCCGGTCCAGGGTGAGCACACCGGCACCGGGCAGCCGCTCCCGCCGGTGAACCAGACCGACCCGCTGCCGGGCGTGCCGTCCAGCGGCACCACCCGCCCGTGAACCGCCGAGCCGTCCCACGGGAGGTGACCGCATGACCATGCCGACGCAGGGGTCCGGCCTGAACTCCGGATACCACACCGACCCGGGTGCCCCGCACACCGCGGCGGAGGTGAAGGGCAGCTCGCTCGGTGACCTGATGCGCCAGGTCACCACCGACCTGTCGACGCTCATGCGCCAGGAGGTCGAGCTGGCCAAGGCCGAGATCCGTCAGGAGGGCAAGAAGGCGGGCAAGGCCGCCGGGCTCTTCGGCGGCGCCGGTTTCGGCGGCTACATGGTGGCGCTGTTCGTCTCCATCGCCGTCTGGCAGTTCCTGGACAACGTGATGGACTCCGGCCTGGCGGCGCTGATCGTGGCCGTCGTCTGGGCCGCGGTCGCCGCTGTCCTCTACTCCAAGGCCAAGAAGAACGCCCAGCACGTACGCGGCCTCAAGCAGACGAACGACAGCGTGCAGCGGATCCCCGACGCGCTCAAGCCACACCCGGAGGGAGTCACCCGATGAGCACCGATCCCGATCAGATCCGCCGGGAGATCGAAGCCACCCGTAACAGCCTCAGCTCCGATGTGGACGCCCTGGCGTACAAGGTCAGCCCGAGCCGCATCGTCGACGACCGGAAGCAGCGGGCCCGTTCCGCGCTGCAGAATGTGAGGGACAAGGTCATGGGAACCGCGTCTGACCTCGGCCACGGCACCGGCCACGCCGCCCACTCGGTGGGCGACCGCGCTTCGTCGGCGGCCTCCAGCGTCAGCGACGCCGCGCACTCGGCGGCCTCCACCGTCAGCGACGCCGCCCACAGCGCGCCGCGGGTGATCCGGCAGAAGTCGCAGGGCAACCCCCTCGCCGCAGGCCTGATCGCGTTCGGGGTGGGCTGGTTGGCCTCCTCGCTGATCCCGGCCTCGCAGCGCGAGCAGCAGGCCGCCGCGCAGGTCAAGGAGAAGGTCGGCGAGCACAGCGGCGTGGTGAAGGAGAAGCTGAGCGAGGTGGCGAGCGAGCTCAAGGACGAGCTGCGCGAGCCGGCCCAGAACGCCGCCCAGTCGGTGAAGTCCACCGCGCAGGACGCCGTGCACGCCGTCAAGGACGACACGAAGTCCGCCGCGCACGACGTCCGGGACACCGCTCAGTCCCGTCCGTGAACGACGCCCCACCGCCGACAGCTCGCGGCCACCGACCCCGGTGCCCGCGAGCTGTCGCGTGTGGTGGTCGAGCCGTGCGGCTACCGGGGACGGCGCGCGGCGGGGCGGGCGGCCCGGCGGATCCTCGTGCCGCCGTACCGGACACCGCCGAACAGGAGGCGCCTGCCGACGGCCAGCCAACTGCAGATGCCCCGTTCCACGAGCCAGAGCGGGGCGGCCAGGGACGTGCTCGGCGGGAAGACGGCGCCGCCGCCGGCCCGGCGTCGGCCCACCTCGGCGACGGCGACGACCGAGGCCGCCATGCCCAGCAGCGGTCCGGCACGGCGGGCCGCGACCGCCGCCGCCAGCGCCGGCAGGACCGCGAGCGCGGTCACCAGGCGTGCCGGCTGGGCCAGATCGTCGTACGCCTGGCGGACCCGCTGACCCCGAAAGTGCGCCGCCTCCGGTGGCAGTCGACGGACGTACAGCCAGCCCGGCGTCGCCTCGACCCCGCCGTACGCGTGCACGGTGCGGATCAGCTCCAGATTCTCGAAGAGCACGTCCGGGTCGTACCCGCCCATGCCGAGGAAGGTGCTGCGGCGGACCGCCAGGGTCCCCGGGTAGTCGTTGCCGAGCGCCCGGTTGAGCAGCGTCCGGCCGGTGTCCCACCAGGCGTGCCAGGGCAGCGGGTCGAAGTAGTTCTGCGGCCGGACCAGGTCGACCCGGTCCAGCAGCCGGTGCACGGCGTGTAGCGCGTCCTCGTCGTACCTGACGTCGTCGTCGGCGATCACCACGTGTTCGTGGCCCGCCGCCCGCACCCCGGTGAGCACCCCGAGGACCTTGCCGTTGGCTCCCCGCTCGGCGGGGTCGGGCGGGAGGTGTCGGACCAGGCCGCGCCACGCGTCGGCATGCCTGGCGAAGAGGTCCGTGGGTGAGCCGTCGACCACGAGCACCTCGGCACGTCCAGCCAACCAGCGCAGGTGATCGGTCAGCTCGGCGAGGCCCGCGTCGGTGTGCCAGCGCAGCGGCAGGACGTACGACATCGGAAGGGCGACCGGCGGGGAGCCGGCGCGGCGGTCCCCGGCTCGCGGTGCCTCACCGCTGGCCTGAACGGACATGGACGCCTCCCGGGCAGGTGGTGGTGTGCGGCCGACGGGTGGGCCGCCCGCAGCAGGTGCCCGCCAGTGGGTGGTTGAAACCGCCATGTCGTTTCGACGGCCCGAGCAGGGGTAGCGCTGCCCGTACGGCCGTCGAACCCGAAGGAGAGACGACATGACCAGCAACTCGACGAGGTGGGCGCTGCTCGGGGTCACCACAGTGACGGCTGCCGGTGTCGGGCGGGCGGTGGCCCGCCGCCGGCACCGCCGCCAGCCCGACCGGCAGGACGGCTGGTACGTGGTGCGCCGCGCGGTGACCGTCGACCGGCCCCGGGACACGGTGCGGGCTTTCTGGACCGACCGGCAGCCCGCCGAGACCGGGTTGCCGGCTGCGGTCACCGCCGCCGGGCCGGGTTCGCTTACCTGGCGGAGCGTGGACGGGCCGACGACGCAGGAGGGCCGGATCGAGCTGGCCGACGCCCCGCAGGGCCGCGGCACCGAGATCCGGGCCGAACTGCGCTACCGCTCGGGTCCGCTACGCCGGGTGGCCGGCCTCGTCAAGGGGGACGAGCCGGACCTCGCGCTGCGGGACGCGCTGCGCCGGGCGAAGGCGCTGATCGAGTGCGGTCAGGTGGTGGACACCCGGCACGACCCGTCCGGTCGGAGCCCCGCGCAGGAGAAGGCGACGGACAAGGCGAGGGAGAAGCTGATGACGGGAGGCCGGGCGTGAGGGCGCTGTGCTGGGAAGGCGTCGGCAAGCTGGCGGTCCGGGACGTACCGGAGCCGAAGATCCGCGCCGAGGGGGACATCATCGTCCGGGTCCGGGCCAGCAGTGTCTGCGGCTCCGACCTGCACCTGATCAACGGGTACCTGCCGGCGATGCGGGAGGGCGACATCCTCGGCCACGAGTTCATGGGCGAGGTGGTGGAGGTCGGACCGGGCGTACGCCGGCACCGCGTCGGCGACCGGGTGGTGGTCGGGTCGGTGGTGGCCTGCGGTGGCTGCTGGTACTGCCGGACCGAGCAGTACTCGCTCTGCGACAACTCCAACCCGCAGCCGGTGTTCACCGAGAAACTGTGGGGGCACTCGCCGGCCGGCATCCTGGGGTACTCGCACGCGGCGGGCGGCTACGCCGGCTCGCACGCCGAGTACATCCGGGTGCCGTTCGGTGACGTCGGCGCGTTCGCGGTGCCCGACGGGGTGCCGGACGACTCGGTGGTGTTCGCCTCCGACGCGATGCCCACCGGGTGGATGGCCGCGGACTTCTGCGGTCTCACCGGCGGCGAGGTCGTCGCCGTCTGGGGCGCCGGTGGAGTCGGTCAGATGGCGGCCCGGTCGGCGCAACTCCTCGGCGCCGAACGGGTCATCATGATCGACCGCTTCCCGGACCGGCTGGCGACGGCCGCCGACCGGGTCGGCGTAGAGACGATCAACTACGCGGAGACGGACGTGTTGGAGGCGCTGCGGGAGATGACCGGCGGACGCGGACCCGACGCGTGCATCGAGGCCGTCGGCATGGAGTCGCACGATGTCGGGCCGACCTACGCGTACGACCGGGTGAAGCAGTCCGCGCGGTTGCAGACCGACCGGCCGACCTCGGTCCGTCAGGCGATCATGGCCTGCCGCAAGGGCGGCACGGTGAGCATCGTCGGCGTGTACGCCGGCCTGGTCGACAAGTTCCCCCTCGGCGCGGCCATGAACAAGGCACTGGTGTTGCGGATGGGGCAGATGCACGCGCAGCGCTACATCCCGATGCTGCTCGACCGGCTCGCCGCCGGCGAGATCGACCCGGGTTACCTGGCCACCCACCCGCTCTCGCTGGAGCAGGGCGCGCGGGGCTACGAGATGTTCGAGAAGAAGCAGGACGGCTGCCTGCGCAGCGTCCTGCACCCGTGACCCGCTGACGGCACCCCGTCCCACCGCCGCGCGTGGTGGGCCGGGGTCAGGCGCGACAGACGTTGGTCAGGGTCAGGTCGAGCGGCGGCAGCGCGGGCATCCGGCGCAGGTCCAGGGTCAGGTCCTGGACGGGTACGTCGTACCTCATGCTGGTGGTCAGGTTGGTGACCGCGCGCTTCATCAGGTCGATGGTGACCCATTCACCGGCGCAGCGGTGCCCCGCCCAGTGGTCGCCGCCACCCTGCGGGATCAGGTCGAACGCGTCGCCGCGCCGGCCCGCAAACCGTTCCGGCCGGAACAGCTCGGGTTGGGGCCAGAGCGTCGGGTGGTGGTTGGTGCCGTAGAGGTCGAGCAGCACCCGCCGTCCCCGGGGGAAGTGGTGGCCCTGCCAGTCGAAGGAGCGCCGCACCCTTGCCGCCGCCATCGGGAAGAACGGGTAGTAGCGGCGTACCTCCTGGACGAAGTGCTCGGTCGCCTCGTCGTCGTCGCGGACCAGCTGCCGCCAGACGGGGTGGTCGTGCAGGGCGAGCGCGGCGAAGGCGATGTACTGGTCGACGGCGACCACCGGCCGCAGCACGTTCAGCAGCTCCACAGCCGCGATCCGGCGGGGGAGCAGCGTCCCCCGCGCGTCCCGGTGCTCGGCGATCACCGCCAGGGCGCTGCCGGCCGGCGCCTGGTGGACGCCGAGGCGGGTCCGTTCGATGATGCCGCCGATCCACCGTTCGGCGCGGCGGCGGGCGAGCAGCCCCCGCCAGTGCCGGGGTCCGACCACGGCCGGCGCCTCGATCATGGCGTGCAGGTCGACGGCGCGGCGATCGACCTGGGACGTCGGCAGGGGCACCCCTGCCCAGGCGCACACCACGCGGGTCAGCAGCCGGCCCAGCTCGTCGTAGAGCGTCACCGGCCCGGCGGCCTCCCATGCCGGGATCCGGGCCCGCCACTCCTCGTCGAAGAGGTGGCCGAGCTGCCGGATCGCGGTCGGCGTCATGATCGACATGAACATGGCCTTGCGGTCGGCGTGCTCCGACCCGTCCAGCCCCTGCACGCCGCCCCGGCCGGTGAGGGTCCGCTGCACCCGAAACGGCATCGCGCCCTGCCGTTGGAAGCGCTCGTTGTCGTAGAACAGCATCGCCGCCGGCCGGCCACGGAGGCAGATGGTCGGCGCGAGCAGGATCCGGGTCTGGAAGATGTCGCTGCCGTACCTGTCGCAGCGCTCGCCGATGAACCGGTAGCCGGCGCGGAACAGCGCGAGGGTGCTGTCCGGGGCGCGGTCGGCCGGCATGGTCGCCATCGGGCCTCCTCGGGTGCGGGTGGCGGCCGTCGCCGCCGCCCGGCTGTGTCTACCCGCGTGGCCGCCGCTGAATCCCCACGTCGACAGCGCACCCGCTGGCCCCTCCCAGGGGCGGCGGAACCTGGTTGGCTAGCTGGTGGAGCCGCCGTCGGCGGGATCGCCGGTCATCCGGCGGCTCCGGCTGGCCGACGGCCACGACCACGGGGAGGGCGAGATGCGCGACAACAGGTCGCCGTACTGGCGGCAGCGGCGGGCGGTCGGTGCGCTCGGCGCGGGCCGGGACGCACGGGCACTGATCGGGCCGCCCGGCCGGCCGACCCGGCCGCGCCGCTTCTTCACCGTGCACCTGGGCTTCACCGCGCCCGACCCGGCGGACGCCCGCGAGCTGGCAGTGGGGTACGCGGAGGCGCTGAGCCTGCTCCGCCCGGAGGTGGCGCTCGGCGCGGCGGCCCTGTCACCTGCCGACGCGTGGCACCGGGCCGAACGGCTGTTCTGCGGTGCGGTCGGCCCGGACGGGGAGCGCTGCGTCGACGTGGCCGACCACCCCGGCTTCCACCACGCCCCGGGCCCGGGGGGCCTCGGCTGGGGCGACGGCGATGCCTGACGGGCGGTCGCGGGTGGCGGCTGCCCCGGGCCACCCGCGACCGTGGAGCCGTCAGTCCAGATCGAACTCGCCGTCCTGCGCGCCGGCGACGAACGCGTCCCACTCGGCCTGGGTGAAGACCAGCACCGGGCCCTCCGGCTCGGAGGAGTTGCGCATGCCGATCAGGTCATCGACGAACGCGACCTCCACCGCGCTGTCGGAGGTGTCCCCCTCGGCCCGCTGCCAGACCGCCCGTGAGAGGTCGAAGTCGCCCTTGGGGTGCTGCGCCATGGTTCTTTCCTCCAGTGCCGAGGGTCGTGTGGTGACCGGGTGCCGATCCCCATCGGGCAGGATAAGCGGATGCCGAGCCTGACCCGTGTAGAGGCGACCGCGCGTGGCGCGGCGATTACCGTCGAGTCCTATCAGGTGGACCTCGACCTGACCGGCGACGGGGACACCTTCCGTTCCCGGGTCGAGGTCCGGTTCCGGGCGACCCCCGGCACCGCGACCTTCGCCGAGGTCAGGCCCGCCCAACTGCTGGCGGTACGCCTCAACGACCGCGACGTCGACCCCGGCACGCTCACCGACAACCGGCTGCCACTCGATGACCTGGAGGCGACGAACACGCTGTTCGTCGAGGCCGAGATGGCGTATTCGAACACCGGGGAGGGGATGCACCGCTTCGTCGACCCGGCCGACGGCGAGACCTACCTGTACGCCGTGACGTTCCTCGACAACGTGCAGCGGATCTTCGCCGCGTTCGACCAGCCCGACCTCAAGGCGTCGTTCGTCCTCACGGTCACCGCCCCGCCTGGGTGGACGGTCTCCGGCAACGCCGAGGTGTCCGCCAGCCCGGCCCCCGGGCGCTGGGAGTTCGCCCCGACCGTCCCGCTGTCGACCTATCTCTTCTCGCTGATCGCCGGCCCGTACCACGTACGGCGGGCCGAGCACGACGGCGTGCCGCTCGCCCTCTACTGCCGACAGTCGCTCGCCGAGCACCTGGACGCCGACGCCGACGAGATCCTCACCATCACCAGGCAGTGCCTGGACCGGTTCCACCAGCTCTTCTCCGAGCGCTACCCGTTCGGCAAGTACGAGCAGGCGTTCGTGCCCGAGTTCAACCTCGGCGCCATGGAGCACCCGGGCATCGTGGCGTTCCGCGACGACTACGTGTTCCGGTCGGCCGTCACCGACACCCAGCGGGAGATGCGGGCCACCACGACCGCCCACGAGATGGCGCACATGTGGTTCGGCAACCTGGTCACCATGCGCTGGTGGGACGACCTGTGGCTCAACGAGTCCTTCGCGGAGTACCTGGGCGTACGGGTCGCCGCCGAGGCGACCCGCTTCGAGGGGACGTGGACGACGTTCGCCATGCGCCGCAAGGCCTGGGGGTACGCGGCCGACCAGCGCCCCTCCACCCACCCCGTGGCGCCGCAGGAGGTGGCCGACGCCGCCGAGGGCCTGCTCAACGTCGACGGCATCTCCTACGCCAAGGGTGCCAGCGTGCTGCGGCAGCTGGTGGCGTGGCTCGGCGACGAGGCGTTCCTCGCCGGCCTGAACGCGCACTTCGCCGCGCACCGCTTCGGCAACGCCACCCTCGCCGACCTGCTGACCAGCCTCTCCGCGGGCCCTGCGGTCGCGAGCGAAGGCGGCACTGCGGCAGGTGGTCGGGACCTGTCCGGTTGGGCCGAGCTGTGGTTGCGTCGCTCGCAGGTCAACACGCTGCGTGCCGAGGTGACTGTCGACGCCGACGGCCGCTACACCGAGGTGGCAGTGGTGCAGACCGCCCCCGAGTCGTACCCGGTGCTGCGTCCGCACCGGATCGGCGTGGGCCGGTACGCGGCGGACGGCACGGTGCGACGCCACGAGGTGGATCTGGACCCGGCCGTCGACGGCGGTCGCACCGTGCTCGGTGAGCTGGCCGGTGAGCCGGCGGCCCGGCTGCTGCTGCTCAACGACGGCGACCTCACCTTCGCCAAGGTGCGTCTCGACCCGGCGTCGGCGGACGCCGTCCCGCTGGTGCTGCCCGGTCTGGCCGACTCCCTCACCCGGGCGGTGCTCTGGAGCGAGGCGCTGGACGCGGCGACCGACGGGGAGCGGCCGGTCACCGGCCTGGTCGACCTGATGGTCGCGGCGCTGCCGGCCGAGACAGAGGTGATCATCGCGGAGGACGTGCTGGGCCTCAGCCGGTCGCTCGTCGACCGCTACCTCGACCCGCTGACCCGGTCGGCGGCGCTCGCCCGGATCGCCGGTGCGTGTCAGCTCCTGCTCGACGGGGCGCCGGCGGGGGAGTCGTTGCAGCTCGCCGCCGCGCGGGGCTGGATCGCCGCGACCACCGACACGGATCTGCTCGTCGGGTGGCTCGCCGGCCGGGACGTGCCGGCCGGGTTGACTGTCGACGCGGAGCTGCGCTGGGCGGTGCTGCGGCGACTGGTGGTGCTGGGCGCCGCCGGCGCGGCGGAGATCGCCGCCGAGGCCGAGGCCGACGTCAGCTCGACGGGCGCGGAACGGGCCGCCAGGTGCCGGGCCGCCCTGCCCGACCCGGCCGCGAAGCAGGCGGCGTGGGACATCATCGTGCACGACACCGAGCTGTCGAACCGGTTGTTGGAGGCGACCGCGGAGGGGTTCTGGCAGCCCGAGCAGGCCGAGGTGACAGCCGCGTACGTCGAGCGGTACTTCACCGACATGCCGGCTGCCGCGGCTCGGCGTACCGCGTGGACTGCCGACCGGGTGGCGGCGCTGGCGTTCCCCCGCTACGCCGTTGCGCAGCCGACCCGGGAGGCGGCCGCGGCGCTGCTGGCCCGCGACGACCTGACCCCGGGCCTGCGGCGGGTGGTCGTCGACGCCGACGACGATCTGCGGCGCGCGCTCGTCGCCCGGACGGCGGTGGCCGCCACGGCGGCCTGACACGCCGGGTGGGCGCGGGGTGGCTGGACGGCCACCTCGCGCCCCGTCTCAGCGCAGGCTGGCTCCGCGGTCACCGGGGCGTCCCAGTCGATGACGTGGCGCTGCTCGTCGGCGACTGCCTTCTCCGGGTTCATGGCCGTGCGCACGAGCAGCGGCATCAGCAGTGGCATCAGCGTCCGGGCGACCGGCCCGGGCGCCTTGGCGTGGTTGATCCGGGCCGCCCGGGCGGCGGCCTTCTCGACCCGGGCGCGACGCAGCCGCACGTACGCGGCGAACGCCGACTCCATATCGGGCAGGTCACGCAGGCAGCGGGCGAGCTGCACGCCGCTCTCGATGGCCAGCGACGCGCCCTGCCCGCGGTCACCGGCCCGGCGATGCCGCCGCCGATGACGATCGCGGTTCGTACCGTGGTCATGCTCTCTCGCTGGGTGTCGTGGCCCGCGCCGGGCGCGCGGACGTGACCTGGAAGGGAGCCCGGTTATCCTGGTGGTTGCCGCTTCGGGCCGGGCACCTTCCCAGGTGTCGGTTCGGGGTAAGGGCTCCGGCGGGGTGTTGGCGCACCCCGCCAGAGCCGTCCGTCAGTCGGTGGTGTCGGGGCTGCTGGTCCTCTCGGAAAGCTCGGTCAGTTCGGCGGGCATCGCGCCTGTCTCGTGGAAGGCCCGCCAGGTGTCCAGCCCCGGGTAGCTGCCCGAGGTCAGCCCCGCGAGCAGCGCGCGCAGCCAGGTGGCCTCCGCGTCGCGCATAGCGAGGTCGTACTCCGACTCGACCAGGAACAGCCGCGGGACGTCCCGCAGGTGCGCGTCGAGCCTTTCGCGGTCCTGGCGGATCGCGTCCTGCAGGCGGTCGAGCCGCTGCCGCAGCAGGTCGGTGGCCTCGTCGGGATGCAGGGCGGCGAGGACGGACAGGCCGGCCCGGAAGCGGGGATGCTCGGGCATCGGTGTGGAGACCAGCTCGCGGGCCCAGTCGATCAGCTCCGCCCGCCCCGCGTCGGTGATGCGGTAGACGGTGCGTTCCGGGCGTCGGCCCTCACGGACGCTCTCCACGGCCTCGATCATGCGGTGTTTGTCCATGTTGCGGATGACCGTGTAGAAGGACCCCCACTTGAAATCCATGTCCTGGTCCTTGCCCCAGGAGCGCAGTGCGGTGGCGATCTCGTAGGGGTGCATCGGCCGCTGGACCAGGGCGGACAGCACGGCCAGCGCCAGCAGGTTGCCGACCTTGCGCCGCTTTCCCATGACCCACCTCCCGTTACTCGTTCACGAGTATATGCCTACGAGTATCGGTGCGGCGACCCCACACGTCCGGGCCGGGCGCCCGGCCTACGATCACTGGGTGGAGGAAGATATCCGGCGGATCGGGATCATGGGCGGCACCTTCGACCCGATCCACCACGGGCACCTCGTCGCGGCCAGTGAGGTGGCCGACCGGTTCGGCCTGGACGAGGTGGTCTTCGTCCCCACCGGGCAGCCGTGGCAGAAGGCCGACGAACCGGTCAGCCCCGCCGAGGACCGGTACCTGATGACGGTCATCGCGACCGCCTCCAACCCCCGCTTCCAGGTCAGCCGGGTCGACATCGATCGCAGCGGCCCCACCTACACCGTCGACACCCTGCGCGACCTCCAGGCCGAGTACGGCCCCAAGGTGCAGCTGTTCTTCATCACCGGCGCGGACGCGCTGCAACGCATCCTGTCGTGGAAGGACCTGGACGAGATCTTCGAGCTGGCCCACTTCATCGGGGTGACCCGGCCCGGCTTCCCGCTGACCGACAAGCACCTGCCGGCGGACACGGTCAGCCTGATCCAGGTCCCGGCGATGTCCATCTCGTCGACCGACTGCCGCGCCCGCGTCGCCCGGGGTGAGCCGGTCTGGTACCTGGTGCCCGACGGTGTGGTGCAGTACATCGCCAAGCGGCGCCTCTATCAGCAGTGATCGCGCCCGGTATGGGATGGATCGTGCCCCGGACCGACCAGAACTGACAGGTCGAGGCGTCGCCGGGTATGAGACGCTTGGAGCATCGCACGGTTGATCGAAGGAGAATGGTGACAGTTTCCGAACGCGCTCACGAGCTGGCAATCGCAGCCGCCCAGGCCGCCGCCGACAAGAAGGCGCAGGACATCGCGATCATCGACGTCGGCGACCAGCTCGCCATCACCGACGCGTTCGTGCTCGCCGCCGCCCCCAACGAGCGTCAGGTGCTGGCCATCGTCGACGCGATCGAGGAGCGCCTGCTGGAGCTGCCGGAGAAGGCCAAGCCGATCCGGCGCGAGGGCGAGCGTGGTGGCCGCTGGGTGCTGCTCGACTACGTCGACATCGTGGTGCACGTCCAGCACACCGAGGAGCGCGAGTTCTACGCGCTCGACCGGCTCTGGAAGGACTGCCCCACCATCCCGTTCGTCGACCGCGACCTGGTCGAGGCGGACGCCGGCGGGCCCGCCGCAGCCGAATGACCCGACTGATCGTCTGGCGGCACGGCAACACCGACTGGAACGCCGCCAACCGCGTCCAGGGGCAGACCGACGTACCCCTCAACGAGCTGGGCCGCGACCAGGCCCGCGCCGCCGCGCCGCTGCTCGCGGCGCTGCGGCCCGACGCCATCGTGTCCAGCGACCTGGGCCGCGCCGCGGAGACCGCGGCCGCGCTTGTCGCGCTGACCGGGCTACCGGTGCGCACCGACGCCCGGCTGCGCGAACGGCACTTCGGCCAGTGGCAGGGCCTGCACCTCACCGAGGTCGCCGAACGCTTCCCCGAGGAGTACGCCCGCTGGCGGGCCGGCGACCCCGACCCGGGCGCGGACCTGGAGCCCCTGCACGACCTGGGCGAGCGGGTCGGCACCGCGTTGCGGGAGGCGGCCGAGGCGGCGCCGGGCGGCACCGTGGTGATCGCCACCCACGGCGGCGCCAGCCGGCAGGGCATCGGTCACCTCCTCGGTTGGGACACCGGCGTGCTGCGCACCATCGGTTCCCTTGCCAACTGCCACTGGAGCGAGCTGCGGCACGACGACCGCGCGCCCGCTGTCGGCCGTGCGCACGACGTCAGCGGCTGGCAGTTGCGGGCGCACAATGTCGGCCTGGTCACCGCTCCGGTGGTCGTCGACGCGATCTGAACGCTGCCGCCTCGGCGTTCGACGCCCCGATCGGCTAGCGTGCCGGGCATGCCCGTCGCGGTTGTCATCGACTCCACCGCCTACCTTCCACCCGAGCTGGTGCAGGCGCACCGGCTGACAGTCGTCCCGTTGACGGTCGTGCTCAACGGCGCGGAGGGGCTCGAGGGGGTGGAGACCCAACCGGCCGACGCCACACTGGCGTTGAGCGCCAGGCGGGTCACCGCCACGACCTCCCGGCCGGCACCCGAGCAGTTCGCCCGCACGTACCGCCGGCTGCTCGACGAGGGCGCCGACGGCGTCGTCTCGGTGCACATCTCCGCCGCGCTGTCCGGCACGGTCGAGGCCGCGCGGCTCGCCGCCGCCGACTTCGACGGCCGCGTCGAGGTCGTCGACAGTCGCTCCACAGGCATGGGCCTCGGCTTCCCGGCCATCGCGGCAGCCACCGCCGCCGAGGCCGGCGAGGACCTGACCGGGGTACGCGACGCCGCGCTCGCCGCCGTCGCCCGGACCACCGTCTGGTTCTACGTCGACACGCTGGAGTTCCTCCGTCGGGGTGGCCGCATCAACGCGGCCGAGGCGCTGCTCGGCACCGCACTGTCGGTCAAGCCGATCATGCACATGCCGGACGGGGCGATCGTGCTGCGGGAGAAGGTCCGTACCGCCAGTCGGGGCGTGGCCCGGCTCGTCGACCTGGCCGTCGAGGCGGCCGGCGACGACGACGTCGACCTCGGCGTGCACCACCTCGCCGCGCCGCAACGGGCCGAGGCGCTGCTCGCCGCGCTGACCGAGCGGTTCGGTGACCGGCTGCACGACACGTACGTCTCCGAGGCCGGCGCGGTGGTCGCCGCGCACGCCGGTCCGGGGCTGGCCTCGGTGGTCGTCCACCGCCGTCCGGTCGGCTGAGCCGGTGTCGACCTCCTGTGTGGTCACCGGAGGCGGCCGTGGCGTCGGCCGCGCCGTGGTGCGACGACTCGTGGCGACCGGCGCGACGGTCGTCGTCGTGGAACGGGACGCCGACGCCGTCGACTGGCTGGCCGGGCATCCTGCCGCCGACCGGCTCGTCCCGGTGGTCGGCGACGCCTGTGACGAGCGGGTCGCCGAGCACGCCGCCGACCTGGCCGAGCGTGCCGCGCCGCTCACCGGCTGGGTCAACAACGCGGCTGTGTTCCGCGACGCCGCGCTGCACTCCGCGCCGGCCGACACGGTCCTGGACCTGATCGGGCTGAACCTGCGCCCCGCCGTGGTCGGCGCCGCCGTCGCCGTGCGCCGCTTCCTCGCCGCCGGCACCGGCGGCGCGATAGTGAACGTCTCGTCGCACCAGGCCCGCCGGCCCGTGTCCGGCGCCCTGCCGTACGCCACCGCGAAGGCAGCCGTGGAGGGGCTGACCCGGGCGCTGGCCGTCGACTACGGGCGGCACGGCATCCGCGCCAACGCCGTCGCGCTCGGCTCGATCGCCACCGAGCGGCACGCCGAGTTCCTCGCCGCCCAGGAAGCGTCCCAGGCCGAGTGGATCGACGCCGAACTCAACAGGCTGCACCCGGTGGGCCGCATCGGGCGGGCCGAGGAGGTGGCCGAGGCGGTCGCGTACCTGCTGTCACCCGCCGCGAGCTTCGTCAACGGGGCGACCTTGCCGGTGGACGGCGGACGGGCGGTGCTCGGTCTCGACCCGGAGGCCCGCTGATCATCAGGCGACCGTGCCCGTAGCAGATCGAAGCATGATCAGGGCGTTGTCCACAGTGGTGCCGGTTGTCCACAGGAACGGGTCGCCGCGCCCCTCCGGCCGCCCGCCGCCCCTAGCGTCGGGCCGTGTCGCATGACGAGGAGACAGAGGTACGCCAGCGGCTGCGCCGGCTGACGGCCCCACCTGTCGGCGGGCCGTCCCTCCGGGCGGAGGTGCCGACCGCTGGCGTACCCCTGGCTGGCGCGTCGTCTGCCGAGCCGGACGCGGGCGTGGCGTCGGCCGGCCTCGTGGCCGGTCCCGCGTCGCGATTGTCCGGGCCTGGGGCGTTCGATCCGGGCCGGCGCGGTGTGCGGGCGCTGGCGGTCGTCGCCGTGGTGGTGGTGCTGGCCGCGGCCGGGTGGGCCTGGCGTTCGCGGCCGCACGCCGAGCCGGTCGCCCCGCTGACCGGCGCTGTCCCGTCGGCCGCCGAGGTGGATGCCCCTGGCGCGGCCGGGGCGGTCGACCCCGGCGGGCCCGGCGCGGCCGAGGTGGTGGTGGCGGTCGCCGGCAAGGTCCGCAGGCCCGGGCTGGTGCGGTTGCCGGCCGGGTCACGGCTCGCCGACGCGGTCCAGGCGGCCGGTGGCGCCCTGCCCGGCGTCGACGTGGCGCTGCTCAATCCCGCCCGCAAGGTCACCGACGGCGAGTTGATAGTCGTCGGGGTGACGCCACCGCCGATGCCGGCCGGGGCGGCAGGCCCGGCGGCGGGCGGGGCACCATCCGTGGCCGGGCCGCTGAACCTCAACACCGCCACCCTCGCCCAGCTCGACGCGCTGCCCGGGGTCGGTCCGGTGCTCGCCCAGCGCATCCTCACCCACCGCGACCAGCACGGCGGGTTCAAGGCCGTCGGCGACCTGCGTCAGGTCGACGGGATCGGGGACGCCCGCTACGAGCAGTTGAAGGACCTGGTGACGGTGTGAGCGGCGCGCCCGTGACGCCACCTGCCACCGAGGCCGAGTCCGTGCCACCGGACCTGCGGCTGGCCGGGCTGGCGGTGGGTGCGTGGCTCACCGCGCTCACCGGCCTGCACCTCGGCGCCCGCCCACTCGTGGTGGTCACCGGGGCGGCAGCTGCCGTGACGACAGCGGGCGCCCTGCACCTGCTCGGCCGCTGCGGCCGACCCCGGGCCGTCGCCCGCCGGTACGGCTGGATCGTCGTCGCGGTCGGTCTCGGCGTGGTCTGCGCCGGGGCGGCCACCGCGGCCCGGCTCGCCGTGCGGGACGCGCCGCCGATCCGTGCCCTGGCCGAGCAGCGCGCCTCGGTCAGCGCCGAGCTGGTGGTCCGGGACGATCCGCGTCCCATCCGGAGCGCCGGTCGGCCGGGCATGCTGCTGGTGTCGACGGAACTGGTCCGGCTCACCGATCCGGCCGGCCGACGGATCCGTGCGCCGGTGCGGATGCGCGTCCTGGCCACCGACCCGGCCTGGCGAGGGTTGCTCCCCGGGCAGCGACTCACCGCCGACGGGCGCCTCGGCGTTCCGCGCGGCGGTGACCTCACCGGGGCGGTGCTCAGCACCAATGGCCCGCCCACACGCCACGGGGCGCCCTCCTTCGCGCAACGCGCCGCCGGGACGCTCCGCGCCGGCCTGCAACGGGCCTGCGCGCCGCTGCCCGACGACCCGGGCGGTCTGCTGCCCGGGCTGGTCGTGGGTGACACCAGCCGGCTGCCGCCCGCGGTCGAGGAGGACTTCCAGGCCACCGGCATGACGCACCTCAATGCCGTCTCGGGAAGCAACGTGGCGATTGTCGTAGGGGCAGTGCTGCTGCTGGCCCGGTGGACGCGCGCCGGCCCGTGGCTCGCGGTCGGGCTCTGCGGGGTGGCGCTTGTCGGCTTCGTCATCCTGGTCCGCCCGTCGCCGAGTGTCGTGCGAGCGGCCACGATGGGGGCGATCGGGCTCGCCGCGCTGGCCGCCGGTCGTCCCCGGGCCGCGCTGCCCGCGTTGGCCGCCGCGGTCACCGTGCTGGTGCTTGTCGACCCGGAGCTGGCCGGCGATGCCGGGTTCGCGCTGTCCGTGCTGGCCACCGGGGGTCTGCTGCTGCTCGCGCCGCGCTGGCGTGACGGGCTGCGCCGGCGCGGCGTTCCGCCTGGTGTGGCCGAGGCACTCGCCGTGCCGGCGGCCGCGCAACTGGCCTGCGGACCGGTCGTCGCGGGCATCTCCGGCACGGTCAGTCTGGTGGCCGTCCCGGCGAACCTGCTGGCGGTGCCGGCCATCGCGCCGGCGACCATCCTCGGCGTGGTCGCGGCGACGGTGTCGCCGCTGTGGCCGGCCGGCGCCGAGTTCGCCGCGTGGCTGGCGAGCTGGCCGGCCTGGTGGCTGGTCGTCATCGCCCGGCACGGGTCCCGGCTGCCGGGTGGCACCCTGCCCTGGCCGGGCGGGGCGTCGGGAGCCCTGCTGCTTGCCGCACTGACAGTCGCGCTGCTGGTCGCGGTGCGCCGGCCCCTGGTACGGCGACTGGTGGCGGTGATCGGTGTCGCCGGGGTGCTGGGTGCCCTTCCGGTTCGGCTGGTGGCTGCCGGCTGGCCGCCACCGGGGTGGGTGGTGGTGGCCTGCGCGGTGGGGCAGGGCGACGCTCTGGTGCTGTCCGTCGCGCCCGGTCGGGCGGTGGTGGTGGACGCCGGGCCGGAGCCGGCAGCGGTGGACGCCTGCCTGCGCCGACTCGGCGTACGGGAGGTGCCGCTCCTGGTGGTCAGCCACTTCCACGTCGACCACGTGGGTGGGGTGGCCGGGGTGTTCCGGGGACGACGGGTGGGAGCTGTGCTGGCTCCCCAATCGACGGACCCGGAGAGCGGTAGGGAGCTGGTCCGGGCGGCGGCTGCCGGTGGGCGGGCCGCGCTGCTGACCACCGTGGCCGGCACCCGCCATCCGGTCGGCGCTGTCGACCTGCTGGTGCTCGGCCCGCCGTACCCGCTCTCCGGCACCAGATCCGACCCGAACAACAACTCGCTGATGCTGCGCGCCACGGTGGCCGGGGTGCGGATCCTGCTGCCCGGTGACGCGGAGACCGAGGAGCAGCACGCGGTGCTGGCCCGGGTCGGCCCCGGGCAGCTGCGGGCGGATGTGTTGAAGGTCGCCCACCACGGTTCGGCGTACCAGGATCCGGGGTTTCTGGACGCTGTGCGGCCCGCCGTCGCGCTGGTGCCGGTCGGCGCCGGCAACACGTACGGGCATCCGAACGCCGGGCTGCTGGCCCGGCTGGGCAGGGGTGGCGCCCGGGTGCTGCGGACCGACACCGACGGCGACCTGGCGGTGCTCCGCACCGGCTCCGGCCTGGGAGTGGTCCGCCGAGGGGTGCCGGCGGGGCGGCGGCCATGAGCAGGCCAGTGTGCTGTGGAAATTGCAGAGGTGAGCCGGAAAAGGCAGCCGTATTGCTAATTAGATGGTGGATTACGGTGAATGTCTGGATTTGCACTGTGTGCGGGCTGCGCCGACTGGGCGCCGGATGAGCAGGCACGATCCCGCCGTGGGCCGTGCGAATATGGGCGGCGTGACCCCCGCCGACCTCGCCCCCATTCTGCTCGTCCTCGGCGACGAGGAACTGCTCGCCACGCGCGCGGTCACCGAAGCTGTCGCGAAGGTTCGCGCTGTCGACCCCGAAGTGGACGTCCGCGAGTACCAGGCCAGCGCGCTCACCGTCGGCGAGATCGCCGAGATGCTCAGCCCGTCGCTGTTCGGCGGGCGGCGGCTGCTGATCCTGCGTTCCGGCCAGGACGCCCGCAAGGACCTGGTCACCGCCCTGGTGTCGTACGCGAAGAACCCCGACCCGGACGTCCAACTGCTGGTGCTGCACCTGGGCGGCGCCAAGGGCAAGGCGTTCGCCGACGGGCTGCGCGCGGCCGGCGCGACTGTCGTCCCGGCGGCCAAGCTCAAGGGGCACCGCGACCGGGTGGCCTTCGTCCGTGACGAGATCCGCCGGGCCGGCGGCAGGTGCACCGACGACGCCGCCGAGGCGCTCATCGCGGCTGTCGGCAACGACCTGCGCGAGCTGGCCGCAGCCTGCTCCCAACTGGTCGCGGACACCGACGGGCGGATCAGCGCCGAGACGGTCTCCCGCTACTACCGGGGTCGGGTCGAGGTGACCGGCTTCACGGTGGCGGACGCCACAATGGTCGGCGACGTGCCGGCCGCGTTGGAGGCGCTGCGCTGGGCCCTGCACGTCGGCGTCGACCCGGTGCCCATCGCCGACGCCCTCGCCGACGGGGTGCGGACGGTGGCGCGGGTGGCGTCGGCCGGGCGGGGCAACGCGTACCAGCTCGCCAGCAGTCTCGGGATGCCCGCCTGGAAGATCGAGCGCGCGCAGCGGCAGGGGCGCGGCTGGACGCCTGAGGGTCTCGTCCGGGCCATGCAGGTCGCCGCCGAGTGCAACGCGGCGGTCAAGGGCGGCTCCGACGACCGGGCGTACGCCCTGGAGCGTGCCGTCTTCTCGGTAGCGGCGGCCCGGCAGGGCAGCACCCGGTGACGGGGCCGAACCGCACGGCGTGGGCCACCATCCCCGCCGAGGAGGAACGGTACCGGCCGCTGTACGCGCGGCTCCTCGGCCTGCGGTTCGTCAACCCCGGGGGAGTGCTGTGCTTCCTCTTCTTCGAGGGCACCATCGCCCTGGCGGTGCTGCTCGCCCTCGCCGAGCTGGTCACCTGGTGGTCGGTGCTGGTGCTGCCCGCCGTGGTGGCGGTCATGGTCAAACTCAACGACATGGTGGCCGCGGTGGTGGTCCGGTCCGCCGCGCTCGTGCCCGAGCAGGAGCGTGACCGTTTCCGCCGGCAGATGGAGCCGGCGGTCGGGCGAGCCCAGGTGGAGTGGATCTCACACAGTGTGACGGGCGTGGTCGTCACCGCCGACCCGGTGCCACCGGCCCGCCGTCCCGACCCGGCGGACTGAGCACTCGGCCTCCCGGTCGGAGCCCGGCCACAGACACACGGAAGCCCCGGACCGAGGGTCCGGGGCTTTCCGAATCAGTCTGACGGCGAAGTCGTCAGGCGGAGAGCGCCACCACGCGCTTCGCGATCGCGGACTTGCGGTTCGCGGCCTGGTTGGCGTGGATCACGCCCTTGCTGACGGCCTTGTCCAGCTTGCGAGAGGCGTCCTGCATGAGCGCGGTGGCCTTCTCGACGTCACCGGCCTCGGCAGCCTCGTTGAACTTCCGGACGGCGGTCTTCAGCGACGACTTGACCGACTTGTTGCGCAGCCGGGCCTTCTCGTTCTGCCGGTTGCGCTTGATCTGGGACTTGATGTTCGCCACGCGACAGCCTCGTCTTGATAGCTCGGGTTGGTCAGCTTCTGCGCGAGATGACGAACATGCGTCATCGCTGCGCGAAGAGCCAGGTTACCAGGTCGCCCGGGACGAGCCAAAACGGCTCGGCCATCGCGCGGACGGACCCGGCCCGTCGGGACCAGACTACGCCCCGGCCGGTGCGCACGCCGTCACCGCCATCCCTGCCGGCGGGCCAGCCAGTCGAGGGCCTGCTCGCCGCTCCAGCGCTGGTGCGCGGGCAGGTGCGGGGAGGCCGTCGGCGGTGCCGCCGTCGCGCCGGTGAGGTAGTAGCCGGCCAACGCGGCAAGCGTGGCGTCCACCGCGTCGGCGGGTGCGCCCGCGCACGCCTGGTGCCCGGCGAGGAGCGCGTCCGCGTCCAGCCCGCCGGCGTACGCGGTGAGCAGCAGCCCTGCCACATCCCACCAGGGCGGCCCGTGGCAGACCCAGGTCCAGTCACAGAACCAGGCCCGGCCGTCCGCGTCGACAAGCACGTTGTCGACCCGCAGGTCGCCGTGGATCAGCCCGGTCGCCTCGGCGGCGTACCCGGGGAGGCGGGCCTCCAGTGCCACCAGCTCGGGCAATCGCCCCCGTACCGGCTCGGGCAGCGGCGGCGACGGCTCCCGGCCGGCGGCTACCTCCTCCCACCAGAGGATGTCCGAGCGCGCCAGGTCGGCCAGGTGCGGCAGGCCCAGCGCGGTCAGGTCGCCCGGCGGCTCGGCCAGGGCGGCGGCTACCTGCGTGTAGGCGGTGAGCGCCGCGTCCAGCTCGGCGGGCGCCCAGGGCAGCCGTGGGGTGTGACCGTCGACGGCGTCGGTGCAGAGCACGAACCAGCCGGCCTCGTGGAGGGTCCACCGGGGGCGGGGCGCCGGCAGGTCGGCCGGCAGCCGATCCAGGATCGCGGCCTCCCGGGCGTACGAGTCGACGAGGCGCGGTTGCTCGGCGACGGGTGCCGCCTTGACGAAGGCCCGGCCACCGTCGGCGGTGTCGAGCACGGCGGCGAAGCCGCGGGTGAAGCCCGCGCCCGCGACCCGGGCGGTGATCACCGGCGCGCCCAGCCGGTCCGCGATCGCGGCCCGGAGCGCCTCCGGCAACGACTGCCACGACGGTCGCTGCGCGCTGGCGTGGTACGGCACCGGAGGCAGCGGGGTGGGGGACACCCCACCATGCTGCCCCGGGGTACGTGCGCGGCGCGCGGCGACACTGCCAGACTGCCAAGCCATGAGGACCGAGGACTTCTGGCAGCTGATCGACCAGGCCCGGGCCGGGGGCGGGGGAGAGCCCGGCCCGGTGGCCGCGCGGGCCGTCGCGTTGCTCGCCGAGCGCGACCCGGAGGACATCGTCGGGTACGCCCGGCACCAGACGCGGGTGCTGGCCGCGTCGCACAAGGCGGATCTGTGGGGTGCCGCGTACCTGATCAACGGAGGCGCCTCGGCGGACGGGTTCGAGTACTTCCGGGGCTGGCTGATGACCCAGGGGCGGGCCGTCTTCGCCCGCGCGGTAGCCGACCCGGACTCGCTCGCCGAGCTGCCCCAGGTGCGGGCCGCCTCGCTCAGCGGGGAGGAGTTCTCCGCCGAGCAGATGCTGGCGGTGCCCTGGGACGCGTACCGCAAGGCCACCGCGACGGAGCTGCCGGCGGACCGCGACCCGGTGCGGACCCCCGACCTCAACGACTTCTGGGACTTCGACGACGAGGAGGAGGCCCGCCGACGACTGCCCCGGCTGGCCGCGCTCTTCGTGGAGCCGCCGCCGGAGTGAGGGTTCCCCGGCCGATCCGTCGCCCGCGCAGCGGGCGTACCCCGGCGGCGTGGGAACATGGAGGGGGTCGGCGGCGCGCCGGCCTGTTCACGTCAGCCGACCAGAACGGACCGCTGTGCCACCGAAGCTCGATCCCGGCGCGAACGCCCCTGGTGCCACCGACCCCGGTCGCATCCGGAACTTCGGCATCATCGCCCACATCGACCACGGGAAGTCGACCCTGGCCGACCGGATGTTGCAGCTCACCGGTGTGGTCGACCCACGGCAGATGCGCGCGCAGTACCTGGACCGGATGGACATCGAGCGCGAGCGCGGCATCACCATCAAGAGCCAGGCCGTCCGCATGCCGTGGACGATCGCCGAGGGTGAGCGGGCCGGTGAACACGCCGTCCTCAACATGATCGACACCCCGGGGCACGTGGACTTCACCTACGAGGTGTCCCGGTCGCTGGCCGCCTGCGAGGGTGCCGTGCTGCTCGTCGACGCCGCGCAGGGCATCGAGGCGCAGACCCTGGCCAACCTCTACCTGGCCCTCGAGAACGACCTGCGCATCATCCCGGTGCTCAACAAGATCGACCTGCCGGCCGCGCAGCCGGAGAAGTACGCCGAGGAGCTGGCCCACCTGATCGGCGGTGACCCGGCCGACTGCATCCGGGTCTCCGGCAAGACCGGTGAGGGAGTGCCGCACCTGCTCGACGAGATCGTCAGGCAGTTCATTCCGCCGGTCGGCGACGCCGAGGCACCCGCCCGGGCGATGATCTTCGACTCGGTGTACGACGTGTACCGCGGCGTCGTCACGTACGTCCGGGTCATCGACGGGCGGATCAGCGCCCGCGAGCGGATCAAGATGATGTCCACGGGCGCGGTGCACGAGCTGCTGGAGATCGGTGTCATCTCACCCGAGATGGTCAAGGCCGACGCGCTCGGCGTCGGCGAGGTCGGCTACCTGATCACCGGTGTGAAGGACGTCCGCCAGTCCCGGGTCGGTGACACGGTCACCATCAACAGCCGGCCTGCTGCCGAGGCGCTGGGCGGCTACAAGGACCCGAAGCCGATGGTCTACTCCGGCCTCTACCCGATCGACGGGTCCGACTACCCCAACCTGCGTGAGGCACTGGACAAGCTCAAGCTCAACGACGCCGCCCTGGACTACGAGCCGGAGACCTCAGGCGCGCTCGGGTTCGGCTTCCGCTGCGGCTTCCTCGGCCTGCTCCACCTGGAGATCATCCGGGAGCGCCTCGAGCGCGAGTACAACCTCGACCTCATCTCCACCGCGCCCAACGTGGTCTACCGGGCCATCCAGGACGACGGCGCCGAGATCGTCGTCACCAACCCCAGCGAGTACCCCACCGGCAAGATCGCTGAGGTGTACGAGCCGGTGGTCCGTGCCACCGTCCTGACGCCGAACGACTACGTGGGCGCCGTGATGGAGCTGTGCCAGGGCCGGCGCGGCACCCTGCTCGGCATGGACTACCTCTCCGCCGACCGGGTGGAGCTGCGCTACACGCTGCCGCTCGCGGAGATCATCTACGACTTCTTCGACCAGTTGAAGAGCCGTACCAAGGGCTACGCCTCGCTCGACTACGAGCCCTCCGGCGAGCAGGCGTCCGACCTGGTGAAGGTCGACATCCTGCTGCACGGCGAGCCGGTGGACGCGTTCAGCGCCATCGTGCACAAGGACAAGGCGTACAACTACGGCGTCACCATCGCCGCGAAGCTGCGCACCCTGATCCCGCGCCAGCAGTTCGAGGTGCCGATCCAGGCGGCCATCGGCAGCCGGGTCATCGCCCGCGAGACGATCCGGGCGATCCGCAAGGACGTGCTCGCCAAGTGCTACGGCGGTGACATCAGCCGTAAGCGCAAGCTGCTGGAGAAGCAGAAGGAGGGCAAGAAGCGGATGAAGATGGTCGGCCGGGTCGAGGTGCCGCAGGAGGCCTTCATCGCCGCCCTCTCCTCCGACTCCGGCGACGGCAAGGCCGCCGGAAAGAAGTAGTCCCGGCGCTGGTGGGCCTCACCGGGTCATCAGGATCCGCGCACCTTCGGGGGTGCTGGTGCCCGCGACCACGTCGAGGCACCTGCTTCCCTGTCGTCGCGCGGATGCTGTCGTGTCGCCTGCCGGCGTGGCGGACCGCCCCCAGGCGGGTGCCCGCGCCCCCTCGTCGTGGTCGCCGGCGTGGTGTGGACGTCCGGTGGGGTGCTGGCGTCCGGTGGTGTGGAGAGATTTTTCGGCAGCCGCCGAGGGAGTGGCGGTCCCGGCGAGAAGGCCTCCCACCTGTGCGGATGCGTGTGTCGCCAATCGACGCAGTCCTCGGGCATTGACGGCGGGCGCTGTCTTTTGCCATGAGTCGGTTTGGATTTTTGACCCGTCGGGCACTTAGCGGTCACGACAGGAAACACACACAACACCGTGTGGCAGACATTCTTCGAAGGAGGGCGACCGTGGAGCTCACCGTGTGGGGCATCATCACTGCGCTCGTTGTTGGTCTCATCGTCGGCGCGCTCGGCCGCCTGGTCGTCCCGGGCCGGCAGAACATGCCCATGTGGCTGCACATGCTGATCGGTGTCGGTGCGGCCCTGCTGGGCACCGTGCTGGCGCGGGCGATCGGCATCGCCACCGAGACCAACGGCATCGACTGGGGCGAGCTGCTGGTGCAGGTCGTCGTGGCGGCCATCGCGGTCGCGCTGGTGGCTGGCGTGGGTCGCCGCCGCAGCGTCACCCACTGACACCCGCATCACAGGTAACACCGCGACATCTCGATGGGCGCCCGACCGACAGGTCGGGCGCCCATCGGCGTTCCTGCGGCGCCAACCCCCTGGAGCCACGCCAGAGAGCCGTACGGGAGGGCGGCCGACGGGGGCGCGACCCGGCTGACGATCGTGCTGGAACCCTGAAGTAGTGGCCTCGGTGGATGGACGAGGCCACTACTTCCGTGTTCGAGCGCGATCTTGGGCGGTGACCAGAACGGCGCGTCCAGGCGTCCGCACGGCGAGCGCGGAACCTGCGCAGGTAGACCAAGTCGTGATCGTCTGGTGGAGAAAGTCGGTTTGGTTTTTCGGCCGGTCGGGCACTTAGCGGTCACGACAGGAAGCACACAACTTCGTGTGTCAGACATTCTTTGGAGGAGGGCGACCGTGGAGCTCACCGTGTGGGGCATCATCACTGCGCTCGTTGTTGGTCTCATCGTCGGCGCGCTCGGCCGCCTGGTCGTCCCGGGCCGGCAGAACATGCCGATCTGGCTGCACCTGCTGATCGGTGTGGGCGCGGCCCTGCTGGGCACCGTGCTGGCGCGGGCGATCGGCATCGCCACCGAGACCAACGGCATCGACTGGGGCGAGCTGCTGGTGCAGGTCGTCGTGGCGGCCATCGCGGTCGCGCTGGTGGCTGGCGTGGGTCGCCGCCGCAGCGTCACCCGATAACAACCCGGTATCACCTGGTTGCACAGCACCGCTTGGAAAGAGCGCCCGGCCATCGGCCGGGCGCTCTTTCGTGCTGGAGTGCCCGACTTCGGCCCGGTGCCACGCCGTCCCGGCTCCGGCGGCTGCGGTACGGTCGCGGCACCTCCCACTGTCGTAAAGGAATTCTTCGTACTAAGGTGCGGCGGAGAAGGTTAGTTCCAGGCGGCGCGAGGGGAGAACTGGCGTGAACAGGTGGAAGCGGCTGGCCCCGGTCACCGCCATGGTGGCCTCGGCCGCGATGGTGCTGACCGGCTGCGGAGGCTCCGGTGACGAGGCGTCCGACGACAGCAAACTCACGGTCTGGATGATGGGCGAGGGCGGCGACGCCCAGAACAAGTTCCTCGACTCCGTCGAGACGGAGTTCCGCCAGAAGCACCCCGACACCGACGTGGTCGTGCAGTACATTCCCTGGCTCGAGGCGCCCAAGAAGTTCCAGGCCGCGCTCGCCGGTGGCGAGGGGCCGGACATCACCGAGCTGGGCAACACCGAGACCCAGGGCTGGGCGGCCCAGGAGGCGCTCGCCGACGTGAGCGGCCGGATGGGCGGCTGGGCCGAGAGCAAGGACCTGCTGCCCGACCTCGTGAAGAACGCGCAGCTCGACGGCAAGCAGTACGGCGTGCCCTGGTACGCGGGCGTGCGGGCGATCTACTACCGCACCGACTGGTTCGCCGAGGCCGGCGTGCAGCCGCCGAAGACCTGGGACGACCTGGTCACCGTCGCGAAGACGGTGCAGGCGAAGAAGCCTGGCACGTACGGCATCGCGCTTCCGGGCAACTCCGAGCTGCCGTTCTACTCCTTCCTCTGGGGTGCCGGCGGGGAGATCGCCACCGATCAGGGCGGCACCTGGAAGTCCGGTTACACGACTCCTGAGGCGCAGCGGGCCGTCAAGTACTGGACCGACCTGGTGACCGTGCACAAGGTGGCGCCGCCGGCCGCCGCCGGTTGGAACGAGATCGACGCCCGCACCCAGTTCGCCACAGGCAAGGCAGCGATGGCGTTCGCCGGCAGCTGGCAGCAGGGCGCCATGAAGAAGGACAACCCCGAGATCGAGAAGGTCTGGGGTACGTTCCCGATCCCCGGCCCGGACGGCAAGGCCGCGCCCGGTTTCGCGGGTGGTTCGGACGTGGCGATCTGGAAGGACAGCGAGCGTCAGGACCTCGCCTGGGACTACCTGACCGTGCTGCTGAACAAGAAGAACTCGCAGGCCTTCGCCAGCAGCCTCGGCTTCTTCCCGGTCTACCAGGATCTGGTCGCCGGTGACACGTACGCCAACGACAAGGTGATGTCGGCGTTCGCCACGACCATGCAGAACACCAAGCTCACGCCGCTCAGCCCGAAGTGGGTGGAGGTCAGCCGGACCAAGACGGTGACCCAGGCGATGAACAGCTCGGTCATGAAGGGTCAGAAGACGGTCGAGAAGGCTACCGCCGATGCGGCCGGTGAGATGGAAAGCATCCTCAACGCCAAGTGACCACGCTGACCGAGGTGCCGGAGACGGCCGCCGCGCGGGAGAACCCCGCGCGGCGGCGTCGCCGGGTGGACCGCCTGCCCTACCTGCTGCTCCTGCCCGCCCTGGTGATCATCGGGGTGTTGCTGCTCTGGCCGCTCGGTCAGGTCGTGGCGATGTCCTTCTACCGCCTCAACAGCGTCCGGCAGTTGCGCGGCGACCGGGAGTGGCCGTGGGTGGGGCTCGGCAACTACACGGACATCCTGTCCGATCCGTTCTTCCTGACGGTGCTGCGCAACACGGTCCTGTTCGCCGCTGCGAACGTGCTGCTCACCATGGTCCTCGGCACCCTTGTCGGGCTGCTGCTCAACCGGCTGGGCCGCAAGATGGCCACCTTCGTGGCCAGTTGCGTGATGCTCGCCTGGGCCACCCCGGCGCTGACCGGCACGATCGTCTGGAAGTGGATTTTCGACGACACGAGCGGTCTGGTCACCTGGCTGTTCAACGCGCTGCCGGACGGCCTGTCCACCTCGCTCTTCGGCCGTAGCGACTGGACCGGCTACGGCTGGTTCAACTCGCCGTTGCTGTTCTTCGCGATCCTCACCCTGGTGGTGGTCTGGCACTCGTTCCCGTTCATCGCGGTGAGCGTGCTCGCCGGCCTCAAGAGCGTGCCGAGCGAGTTGCACGAGGCGGCCCGGGTGGACGGCGCGAGCCCGTGGCGCGTCTTTTGGAAGATCACCTTCCCGCTGCTGCGCCCGGTCTTCGGGATCCTGATCGTGCTCTCCACCATCTGGGACTTCAAGGTCTTCACCCAGCAGTTCGTGCTGGCCGGCGGCACACAGGACCGGCCGACGTTCATGCTCTCCATCTACTCGTACGCCGAAGCCTTCTCGCCGCCGCCGAAGTACGGGCTCGGCGCGGCCATCGCGGTGATCCTCACGCTGATCCTGCTGGTGGTCACCGGCTTCTACGTACGGATGGTGCTCAGGCAGGAGGACGAGTCGTGAAGAAGATCGCCCTCAACGGCGCCGGGCTGCTGGTCGCGCTCTTCGCGGCGTTCCCGGTCTACTGGATGATCTCCACCTCGCTGAAGCCGAGCAGGGAGATCTTCTCGTCCACTCCGCAGCCGGTCCCGGCGCACCCGACGCTTGAGCACTACCGGGAGATCCTGACCGGCAACCTGATCCCGGGCGTGAGTTTCCTCGACTTCTTCGTCAACAGCGCGATAGTCGCGGTCTCGACTGTGGTGCTCAGCGGCCTGGTGGCGCTGCTCGCCGCGACCGCTGTGGCCCGGTTCCGCTTCAAGTTGCGGACCAGTTTCCTGATCATGCTGCTGGTGGTGCAGATGATCCCGTTGGAGGCGCTCGTCATCCCGCTCTTCCTGATGATCCAGCGACTCGGGCTCTACAACACGCTGCCCAGCCTGATCCTCACGTACCTCGGATTCTCGCTGCCGTTCGCGGTGTGGATGCTTCGTGGCTTCGTCGCCGCGGTGCCCAAGGAACTGGAGGAGGCGGCGGCGATCGACGGAGCGAGCCGGGCCCAGACGTTCCGGCGGGTGCTGTTCCCCCTCGTCGCGCCGGGCCTGGTGGCGACAAGCATCTTCTCCTTCATCACGGCCTGGAACGAACTGATCTTCGCGTTGACGTTCATCAACGACCAGGGCCGCTACACGCTGCCGGTGGCGATGACCTTCTTCTTCGGCCGCGACGACACCAACTGGGGGCCGGTGATGGCCGCCTCCACCCTGTTCACCCTGCCGGTCATCATCTTCTTCCTGCTGGTGCAGCGACGGATGGTCTCCGGTCTGGTCGCGGGCGCCGTCAAGGGCTGACGGTGCGCGGGAAGCCCGTCGGTCAGGCGGGCGGCTCCGCCAGCCGCTCCATCCGGTTCCAACCGGACCAGCCGCGCTCGCGCATCAGCTCCCGCAGCCGCTCCACCCGCGGGTCGGACTCGACGGCGAGCGCGTCGAGCAGGTCGTGGGGGAGATCATCGTCGGCCTCCTCACCGACAATGACCTCACCTGCGGCGTACGCCTGCTCTGCCAGGCACGCCATGATGTCGGCGGCCTCCGCCAGCCGCGGGTCGTCCTCCACGTCGTCGTCGAAGATCTCCGACAGCACCCGGTAGAGCCGGGCGACCTTCGGATCGTCGAGTTCGGCGACCTTCCCGGGCATCCATTCGACGATGCGCTCGGGCCAGCGCGCGGCAACCAGGATCCAGCCGTCCCGTTCGGCCTCCACGATCCGCTCCGACGCCCCCATGCTCCGGAGCCGATCGAGATAGGAGGCCACCTCCGGTGGGAGCGCCAGACTGTCCCCTGCGGTGAGCTGAGCGATGTGTCGGCGGCTGGTCTCCAGCCGTTCGATCTCGGCGCGCAGGTGGTTGTCGATGGTCCGAATGGCTTCGGCGAAGGCTGACGCGTCGGCTTCGAGCAGCCGACTGATCTGCGACAGCGGTACGCCGGCGTCGGCGAGGGTGCGGATCTTGATGAGGGACACGGCAGCCGTCGCGCCGTACCGTCGGTAACCCGAGGCATCCCGTTCCGGCTCGGGCAGGAGCCCGATCTGGTGATAGTGCCGCACCGCCCGCACGGTGACGCCGGCGTACGCCGCCAGTTGACCGATCGTCAGCATGCTCTGATCCTGCCCGTGATCCGCCCAGCTCCGGTCGACACCGTTCAGGAGATCCTGCGACGGTAGGTGGTGATGGCGAACAGGTAGGCGAGCACGAGGATGCCGACGCACCAGGCGAGGGCGATCCAGATGTCGGTGCCGATCGGCTGCCTGGCGAACAGGTCCCGTATCGCGTTGACGATGGAGGTCACCGGCTGGTGCTCGGCGAAGGCCCGCACCGGGCCGGGCATGGACTGGGTGGGCACGAAGGCCGAGCTGACGAACGGCAGGAAGATGAGCGGGTAGGAGAACGCGCTCGCGCCGTCCACGGACTTCGCGGTGAGGCCGGGGATCACGGCGATCCAGGTCAGCGCCAGGGTGAACAAGAGCAGGATGCCTGCCACCGCCAGCCACCCCGTCACGCCCGCTCCGGAACGGAAACCCATGAGGAGCGCGACGAGGACGACGACGACGAGCGAGATCAGGTTGGCGACGAGCGAGGTCAGGACATGCGCCCACAGCACCGAGGATCGGGCGATCGGCATGGACTGGAACCGCTCGAAGATGCCGCCCTGCATGTCCAGGAAGAGCCGGAATGCGGTGTAGGAGATGCCCGAGGCGATCGTGATGATCAGAATGCCGGGCAGCAGGTAGTTCACGTAGGAGTCCGACCCGGTCTCGATCGCGCCACCGAAGACGTAGACGAACAGCAGCATGAAGGCGATGGGCATGATGGCGGTCGTGATGATGGTGTCCGGGCTGCGGGCGATGTGTCGCAGGGATCGTCCCAGCAGGATGGCGGTGTCACCGAGGAAGTGCTTGTTCATCCTTGTTCCTTGTTCGTTCGGGCGCCGACGAGGGTGAGGAAGACGTCCTCGAGGCTCGGCTGCTTCTCGACGTACTCGATCTCTGCGGGTGGGAGGAGTTGCTTGAGCTCGCCGAGGGTGCCGTCCACGATGATGCGGCCCTCGTGGAGGATCGCGATCCGGTCGGCGAGCTGCTCGGCCTCGTCGAGGTACTGGGTGGTGAGCAGCACCGTTGTCCCGCCCTCGGCCAGCTCCTTGACGGCCTGCCACACCTCGATGCGTGCCTCCGGGTCCAGGCCGGTCGTCGGCTCGTCGAGGAAGATCACCGGGGGATTCCCGATGAGACTCATCGCGATGTCCAGACGGCGTCGCATGCCACCGGAGTACGTCGCCACCCTCCGGGTGCCCGCCTCGGTCAGCGAGAAGCGCCTCAGGAGGTCGTCCGCGATCGCACCCGGGGATCTGAGGTGTCTGAGCCGGGCGACCAGGACGAGGTTCTCCCGCCCGCTGAGGACCTCGTCGACCGCCGCGAACTGCCCGGTGAGACTGATGGACTCGCGTACGCGGGCGGCCTGCGCCATGACGTCGAAGCCGTTGACCCGCGCGGTCCCCGCGTCGGCCCTGAGCAGCGTGGACAGGATTTTCACCACGGTGGTCTTGCCCGCCCCGTTGGAGCCGAGCAGGGCGAAGATGCTGCCCCGTGCCACGTCGATGTCCACGCCGCGCAGCACCTTCACATGCTTGAACGACTTCTCCAGGCCCCGCACGTGGATCACGGGCTGCTCGATCTGATCGGTTGTTGGCGGGATGCTCATGGCAGACAGCATGGAGGGCTGACGCAGCGTCAAGGTCAAGCCCGCAGCGCGGATTCACCTAGGCTGACGGTCATGACGGGCAGGGTGGCGGCGGTGAATCTCGGGATCGTGACCGAGGCGGACTGGGCCGGCGACGCGAGCGGTCGTAGCGGCATCGACAAGCGGCCGGTCGACGGCCCGGTGGCGGTGCTCGCCGAGGGCCTCGCCGGCGACTTCATCGGCGAGCGGGCCGTGCACGGCGGGCCGGACAAGGCTGTCTACGCGTACGCCGAGGAGGACGCCGCGTGGTGGTCGGCCGAGATCGGCCGGTCGATCCGTCCGGGGGGCTTCGGCGAGAACCTGACCACCTACGCGGTGGACGTGACAGAGGCGGTCATCGGCGAGCAGTGGGCGGTCGGCACGGCGGTGCTCCAGGTGACGATGCCGCGTACGCCGTGCACGACGTTCGCGGGCTTCTGGGGGGTTCCGGACCTGATCCGGCGGTTCACCGTCCGCGCCTCACCGGGGGCGTACCTGCGGGTGCTGCGCGAGGGCGAGGTGGGTGCCGGCGATCCGGTCGAGGTCATGGAGCGGCCCGCGCACGGGGTGACCATCGGGGAGGTGTTCCGGGCGACAAGCCTGGAGCCGGAGTTGCTGCCCCGCCTGCTCGACGCGGACGACCTGCCGGAGCCGATCCGGGACAAGGTCCGCCGCCGACTCGCCGGTCGACGCTGAGAACGAGGAAGGCCCCCTGCGCACAGGGGGCCTTCCACACGGGTGACTGATCAGCGCAGCCAGGGGATGTTGCGGTCGAGCAGACCGCGCTCCTTGAGCTCCTTGCGCAGCGGGATCTCGTCGTCGACGTACCCGTCCCAGTTGATGCCCCAGTAGTTGGCGGTGTGGGTGCCCTCACCGATCAGCTGGCGCTGCACGGGCGTGCGGTTGCGGTACCACTCGCCGTTCACGTCGGGGTGCAGCTCGTCCAGCGGGCGGATCCACCGGTAGGTGTAGCCGACGAACAGCATCTTGCGGGTGATCGTCGACAGGTTCGTCGACCGGGAGTGCCACTGCCGGCGGTCGAAGATGAAGGCGTCGCCCGGGTTCGCGGTGATCTCCACCGTGCCCTCCGGGTCGGGGTTGTGCACGCTGAGGTCCTTGGGTCGGTCCAGCGAGTTCCACAGGTGGCTGCCCGGGATGACCTTGGTGGCACCGCGGCCGGTCTCGGAGAGGTCGGACAGCACGTACGCGACCTTCAGCGAGAACATCGGGCGGGGCAGGTTCGGGTCCATCGTCTCCGGGTCGGAGTTCTGCCGGTACCCGTCCTGGTGCCAGCCCCAGTAGGGCTTCTCCGGCTCGGCGGCCGGCGGGGTGACGTCCAGGTGGTTGTGGTGGGTGTAGATGTTCCAGCCGGCCAGCCCCCACATGTACGGGAAGGCGATCGGGTGGGTCAGCAGCTCACCGAAGAGCTCGTCGCGCTCCAGGAAGCCCAGCAGGTGCAGGGTGCCGTCCTTCTTGGTGGTGCCCTTGGCCTGCTCCTCCGCGTAGACGCGGTCGACAGCCGCCTCCAGCGCCGCCCGGTGGTCCTCCGTCAGGACGTTGCGCAGCAGGAGGAAGCCCTGCTCGTGGAACTCCTTGCGGTCAGTGTCGCTGATCGGTTCGTAGCCGGTCCGGTCGCCGTAATCGAACACCGTGTCGTACCCCTCCCCATGAGGTGAAACCATTTCTGGCACAGGCCGCCGATCGTAACGCGACTGTCCAGACATCGGGGAGGGCGTACGACGCGGGCGGACCCGGGTCGGACCTTGTGCAGCGGCACTACTGCGAAGAGTGACATCCCTATGATCAATTGGGCGTTACGTAGCGCGATGCCCGATTGTGCGGTGACTGCCGGTTAGGAGATCCGGGCGCTCACCCCTCGGCGAAGACCTCCGCGAGCACCTGCCCGGCCGGCCCCTGCTCGCCGTCCACCGGCCCCCACGTGCCGTTGCGGGCCGTCCACTCCCGGCCGCCGAAGCGGACCCGCTTCACACCGTGATCCTGGGCGTGCGAAACCAGCCAGTGCGCGTACCGCCAGCCGTCGCGCTGGTCGGCAGCCGGCACCGTCAGCCCGGTCAGGTCGGCCGCGTCAGTGCCGGACAACCCCCAGTCCAGCTTCAGGTTGTGGGTCAACTGCGCGGCAGCGGCCGCGCCCCGCATCACCGGGGTACGCCCCACCGTGCAGGCGACCGCGCTGGTGGCCTCGCCCAGCAGTGCCCGGCTGAGCACCTCTGACTCGTCGGCCCACTTCTGGTACGCCTCGGGGAACGCCGAACGCTGCACCCGCTGGGCGGCGTCGGTGACCCGCATCTTCTCCCAGCCGCGCACCTTCTTCAGCGCCGCGTAAAAGCGGCTCGCCGCGTACCGGGGGTCGCGGATCTGCGCCTGGGTGCCCCAGCCCTGGCTCGGCCGCTGCTGGAACAGGCCCACCGAGTCCCGGTCGCCGTCGGCGAGGTTGCGCAGCCCCGACTCCTGGTACGCGGTGGCCAGCGCGACCACCACGGCCCGCTCGGGCATGCCCCGCTGCGCTCCGATCGCCGCGATGGTCGCGGCGTTGGCCATCTGGTCGGCGTCCAGCGCCACCCGGCCGTCGGCCTGGACGGTGCACTTGCGGGCCAGGGGCAGTTGCAGACGGTCCCCGGCCTGTCGTACGACGAGCCAGATTCCGATCACGGCGACAAGGATGAGCACCACTCCACCCGCCACGGCTGCCCGAGTTCGCACTCACACCCCCCTGGTCGACACAGTTCGACAAGCCTACGTCCCGGTGGTGCCGTCCGGGTCGTCCGACCGGTTCGGGGTCGGCCCTGCCGGCGCGTACCCGATCGGGAAATTCCCTGTTCCGCGCGGATCTCACCTGCCCCGCCGGCCTGTCTGCCGCATCACCGGGCCCCTGGTCCCGGGACGCCACCACTCGCGGCGGCGTCCCGGACGGGCAGGTCCTAGCCGGCGTGATCGCCGTCCGCGGCGGGCACCCAGCTCGCCAATCGCTTCTCCCGGAAGGCCATGATCCCCTCGCGCCCCTCGTCGGAGAGGAAGAAGCCGGTCGAGAGGGCGGAGAGCCGGGCCAGTTCGGCGCGCAGTTCGGCGGCGCCCGGCCGGCGCAGCAGCTCCTTCGCGCCGGCCAGCGCGGCGGGGGCGCCACGGACCAGCGAGTCGCAGTAGCGCCGTACCGCCTCGTCCAGCCCGTCCGCCGGCACCGAGGCCGTGACCAGGCCGACCTCGGCGGCCCGCCGCCCGTCGAAGGTGTCCCCGGTCAGGTACAGCTCGGCGGCGGCACGCGGGTGCAGCCGGGGCAGCACGGTCGCCGAGATCACCGCCGGGATCACCCCGATCCGCACCTCGGTGAACGCGAACGTCGCCTCGTCGGCGCAGACCGCCAGATCGGCAGCGGCGATCAGACCCAGCCCACCGGCCCGCGCCGGACCGCCCACCCGCGCCAGCACCGGCTTCGGGCAGTCCCACAGCGCGGCGAGCACGTCACCAAGCATCGCGGCGGGGACCGTTCCGCTGGCGTACGCGGCGGCGGTCTCCTTCAGGTCGGCCCCCGAGCAGAAGACCGGACCGGCGTGGTCGAGCACGATCGCCCGGACCGCGTCGTCGGCGACGGCGTCGGCCAGCCCCGCCAGCAGTTGGGTCATCAGGGCCGTGGAGAGCGCGTTGCGGTTGTGCGGGCTGTCCAGGGTGAGGGTGGTCACCCCGCGGGCCGTGGCGACCCGCACGAGGACGTCGGGAGAGGTCATGCCGGGCACACTAGTGGCCATGCCCGGCGTCCTTCCAGATGGTGAGACCGTCCCCGTCGACGGATCGCTGCCCGCCACCGCCACCACCGCTGTCGGTCAGCGCGGTTTCGGGGTGTACGTCCACGTCCCGTTCTGCGCCAGTCGCTGCGGCTACTGCGACTTCAACACGTACACGGCTGCCGAGCTGGGCGGCGGCGCCAGCCGCGAGGGGTACGCCGACACCGTCCTGACCGAGCTGGCGCTCGCCGCCCGGGTGCTCGGCGACACCCCGCCGCCCCGGGTCGACACGGTCTTCGTCGGCGGCGGCACGCCCACCCTGCTCCCCGCCGACGACCTGGCCCGCATCCTCGACGGCATCGACAGCACCTGGGGGCTTGCCGCCGACGCCGAGGTGACCACCGAGGCCAACCCCGAGTCGGTCACCCCGGAATCGTTGAAGCTGCTGCGCAACGCCGGCTACACCCGGATCTCGCTGGGCATGCAGTCCGCCTCCCCGGGGGTCCTGGCGATCCTGGACCGCAGACACAGCGCCGGCCGGGCCACCGCCGCCGCCCTGGAGGCACGCGACGCCGGGTTCGAGCACGTGAACCTGGACCTGATCTACGGCACCCCGGGGGAGCGGGCCGAGGACTTCGCCGCCTCGCTGGAACAGGTCGTCGCCGCCGGGGTGGACCACGTCAGCGCGTACGCCCTGATCGTCGAGGACGGCACCCGGCTCGCCGCCCGGATGAGGCGCGGCGAGCTGGCGTACCCCAGTGACGACGTCGCCGCGGACCGCTACCTGGCCGCCGAGGCCGCCCTCGACGCGGCAGGCCTGTCCTGGTACGAGGTCTCCAACTGGGCAAGCGGCGAGGACGCCCGGTGCCGGCACAACCTGCTCTACTGGACCGGCGCGGACTGGTGGGGGCTGGGACCGGGGGCGCACAGCCACGTCGGCGGGGTGCGCTGGTGGAACGTCAAGCACCCCTCGGCGTACGCCCAGCGGCTGGCCGCCGGCGCGTCGCCCGGCCTGGCCCGGGAGGTGCTCACCCCCGGCGAAGCGCACATGGAGGACGTCATGCTCCGGCTGCGGCTCGCCAGCGGCCTGCCGCTGGCGGTGCTCGACGCCACCGGGCGGGCCGGCGCGGAACGGGCGTTGGCCGACGGTCTGCTCGACGCCGGGAGGTACGCGGCAGGTCGGGCGGTGCTCACCCTGCGTGGCCGGCTGCTCGCCGACGCCGTGGTCCGCGACCTGCTGCCCTGAGCCGGAGCGCGGCCCCGGCCGGCGGAGCCGTGCGACGGGCCGGCCGGGGGAGCGGCCGGCCCGGCGTCACTTGATGAAGCTGGCGGAGAGCGGGTAGCGGTAGAACTGCCCCTCGTTTGCCTTGATGCCGGCGATGATGCCGAACACAGCGCCGAGGATCACGGCCGCCGCGACCGGGATGAACCCGATCACGATGCAGGACAGCACCCAGCCGACCAGGCCGATGATCGACCAGAGGAGCTGGAAGTTGAGCGCCGCCACGGCGTGCGTACGGACCGTGGGGGACTGGTTGCCCCGGGCCAGCAGCGCCACCAGCGGGCCGATCCAGCCGAGCACGCCACCGCTGACGATCATCCCGGCGGCCCCGCCGAAGTGAGCGACGAGCGCCCAGGTCTTGTCCTCGTTGTTGGCGTAGCCGCCACCGAGGCCGCCGTAGGCGCCACCGGTCGGATAGCCGCCAGCGGGGTTGCCTCCGGCCGGGGGATAGCCCCCGGGCGGGTAGCCACCCGGCGGAGGGTAGCCGCCCGACGGCGGTTGGTCACCGGTGGGCGGCGGATAGCCACCGGCCGGGGGATAGCCGCCCGGGCCGGGTGCCCCGGACAGTGGTGCGGTGGGTGGCTCGGCCGATGAGGGCGAGCTTGGTGAGGTCGGCTCCGGCGGGTAGTTGCCGGGGTCTCCCGCTCCGGGAGGGCGAGGAGGTTCAGTCATGGGTGTCACGGTAGGTGCCGTTGGCAACGCCGCACCAGAGCGACACCGCCCGGCCGGCCGGGCCGATCGGACCGAGCCGGGTGGTACGCACCGCACCGACGAGCTGTCGTTGATCATCGCGCTGGCGGGGGCGCCGACGTAGACTGGCACTCGTTACAGTCGAGTGCCAGGACGGTCCGCCGGCTTGAGGTCACGCCGGCGGCCGACGTGCGACAGGAGGTGCGGAGGATGGGTCTCGACGACCGAAAGCTCGCCGTGCTCCGCGCCATCGTCGAGGACTACGTCTCCACCCAGGAGCCGGTCGGCAGCAAGGCGCTCGTCGAGCGGCACCAGCTCGGGGTCTCCCCGGCCACGGTCCGCAACGACATGGCCGTGCTGGAGGAGGAGGGCTACATCCGCCAGCCGCACACAAGCGCGGGGCGGGTGCCCACCGATCGCGGCTACCGGCTCTTCGTCGACAGGCTGTCCCGGGTCAAGCCGCTCAGCCCGGCCGAGCGGCGGGCCATCGAGCGTTTCCTCGTCGGCGCGGTCGACCTCGACGACGTGGTGCACCGCACCGTACGGCTGCTCGCCCAGCTGACCCGGCAGGTGGCGGTCGTGCAGTACCCGAGCCTCGCCCGATCCTCGGTGCGGCACCTGGAGTTGGTGCCGATCTCCACGACCCGGCTGATGCTCGTCATGATCGCCGACACCGGTCGGGTGGAGCAGCGGCTCGTGGAGCTGCCCGGGCCGGTGCCCGCCGACGACGTCACCGACCTGCGTCGACTGGTGAACGAGAAGCTCGCCGGCGCCCGCCTGTCGGACACCCCACCGCTGGTGCAGGCGCTTGTCGAGGAGGCGTCGTCCGAGCTGCGCCCCGCGATGACCACGCTCTCCACAGTCCTGCTGGAGACGCTCGTCGAGCGGCACGAGGAACGCATCGCGTTGGCCGGCACCGCCAACCTCACCCGGGGCGGCCTGCTCGACTTCCAGGGTTCGCTGCGGCCCATCCTGGAGGCCCTGGAAGAGGAGGTGGTGCTCCTCAAGCTGATCGGCGAGACCGAGCCGAGCACGACCCGGGTGCTGATCGGCGACGAGAACGAGTTCGACAACCTCCGGGCCGCCTCGGTGGTCAGCACCGGGTACGGCCCGGGCGCCACGATCGTCGGCGGCCTGGGGGTGCTGGGGCCCACCCGGATGGACTACCCCGGCAATATCGCCATGGTGCGCGCCGTGGCACGCTACGTGGGCGAGCTGCTGGCCCAGAACTGACCAGTCAGGGCCGACGGCCGGCTGCGGCCGCCGGTCGGCGTAACGCGAGACGAACATGAGGACACGGAACGCAGTGGCCAGGGACTACTACGGCATTCTCGGTGTGAGCCGGGAAGCCTCCGATGACGAGATCAAGCGCGCCTACCGCAAGCTGGCGCGCCAGTTCCACCCGGACGTCAATCCGGACCCGGAGGCTCAGGAGAAGTTCAAGGACATCAACGCCGCGTACGAGGTCCTCTCGGACGACCGCAAGCGGCAAATCGTCGACCTGGGTGGCGACCCGCTCGCCCCGGGTGGCGGTGGCGCAGGCGGTCCGGGTGGTCCCGGTGGGGCCGGCCCGTTCGTCGGTTTCCAGGACATCATGGACGCGTTCTTCGGCGGTGCGGCGGGTGGCGCCCGTGGCCCGCGTCCGCGTACCCGGCCGGGCGCCGACGCGATCCTGCGACTCGAACTGGACCTGCACGAGACGGCGTTCGGTGTCGAGGCGCCGATCACCGTCGACACCGCGGTGCTCTGCACCACCTGCTCCGGCGCCGGCACGGCCGCCGGCACCCACCTGGCCACCTGCGAGGCGTGCGGCGGCCGGGGCGAGGTGCAGTCGGTGCAGCGCACCTTCCTCGGCCAGGTCGTCTCGGCCCGCCCGTGCACCGTGTGCCAGGGCTACGGCACCACCATCCCGCACCCCTGCCCCACCTGCGCCGGCGACGGCCGGGTGCGGACCCGCCGCTCGCTGACCGTCAAGATCCCGGCCGGCGTCGAGGACGGCATGCGGATCCGGCTGGCCCAGCAGGGCGAGGTCGGCCCGGGTGGCGGCACCGCCGGCGACCTGTACGTGGAGATCCACGAGCGCCCGCACGACGTGTACTCCCGCAAGGGCGACGACCTGCACTGCCGGGTCACCGTGCCGATGACCGCGGCGGCGCTTGGCACCCGACTCACCATCAAGACGCTTGACAGCGAGGAGACCGTCGACGTCAAGGCTGGCACCCAGCCGGCCAGCACGCTGCGGCTGCGTGCCCGGGGCGTGCCGCACCTGCGCGGCACCGGTCGGGGCGACCTCTACGTGCACCTGGACGTCCGCACGCCCACCAAGCTCGACCCGGACCAGGAGAAGATGCTTCGCGACTTCGCCAAGACCCGTGGTGAGGAGGTCGCCGAGCTGTCCAAGCAGGGCGGCTTCTTCTCCCGGATGCGCGACGCGTTCAACGGGCACGCCTGAGGTGTCCGCGCCGCTGTTCCTGGTCGAGGCGCTGCCCACCGGCGACGCACTGACCCTGGACGGCCCGGAGGGGCACCACGCCGCCACAGTGCAACGGCTGCGCGTCGGCGAGGAGCTGCTGCTCGCCGACGGGCGGGGAGGCACGGCCGCCGCCGTGGTCACCGCCGTCGGCCGGGGCAGCCTGGAGGTCACCGTCACCTCCCGGGGGTACGCGGACGCGCCCGTACCCCGGATCGTCACCGTGCAGGGCATCGCCAAGGGAGATCGGGGCGAGTTGGCCGTGCAGGCGATGACCGAGGTCGGGGTGGACGAAATCGTGCCCTGGGCGGCGTCCCGCTCGGTGGCGCAGTGGCGAGGTGACCGGGGCGTACGGGCCCGGGAGAAGTGGGTGGCCACCGCCCGGGAGGCCGCGAAGCAGGCTCGCCGGCCGTGGCTGCCGGTGGTGGCCGGTGCGCCTGACGAGTCCACCGCGACCGTGGCCCGCCGGATCGCCGGCGCCGCCGCCGCGTTCGTGCTGCACGAGGAGGCCGAGGAGCGGCTGACCACCGCCGAGCTGCCCACCGCCGGGGAGATCGTCCTGGTGGTCGGCCCGGAGGGCGGCATCGCCCCGGCCGAGCTGACCGCCTTCCGCGAGGCCGGTGGTCGGCCGGTACGTCTCGGGCCGGCGGTGCTGCGTACCTCGACGGCCGGGGTGGCGGCGCTCAGCGTGCTCGCCACCCGCCTCGGCCGCTGGTGACCGTTCAGGGCCTCGGGAAGACCGGCACCACCTCTTCCTCCGGCCCCAGGTCCAGCCCGGCCGGCCCGATGATCTGCGGGTCCGGTGTGCCGACCACCTCGGGGTCCTTGCCCGTGTAGTCGAAGCGGTGCAGCACGTGCCGCATCGCCTCGATGCGGGCCCGCTTCTTGTCGTTGCTCTTCACCACCGTCCACGGCGCGTCGGCCGTGTCGGTCCAGAAGAACATCGCCTCCTTGGCCTCGGTGTACTCGTCCCACCGGTCGAGCGAGGCGATGTCCATGGGGGACAGCTTCCACTGCCGCACCGGGTCCACCTGGCGGATCGCGAACCTGGTGCGCTGCTCGTTCTGCGACACCGAGAACCAGAACTTGACAAGCCTGATGCCCGAGCGCACCAGCATCCGCTCCAGCTCCGGGGCCTGGCGCAGGAACTCCAGGTACTCCTTGCGGGTGCAGAAACCCATCACCCGCTCGACGCCGGCCCTGTTGTACCAGGACCGATCGAACAGCACCATCTCGCCGGCCGCCGGCAGGTGCGCCAGCCACCGCTGGAAGTACCACTGGCCTGCCTCGCGCTCGTCCGGCTTGGCCAGCGCCACGACTGAGGCGCCGCGCGGGTTGAGGTGCTCCATGAACCGTTTGATGGTGCCGCCCTTGCCGGCCGCGTCCCGGCCCTCGAACAGGATCACCAGCCGCTCGCCGGACTCCTTGATCCAGTCCTGGAGCTTGAGCAACTCGATCTGGAGCAGCCGCTTGTGGTGGTCGTACTCGTCGCGGTCCATCCGTTCGTCGTACGGGTAGTCCTCACGCCACGTCTCGACGGGGGTGCCGTCGGGGCGGAGCAGGACCGGATCGTCGTCGTGCCCGTCGACCACCCGGTAGTCGGCGGCGAGGTCCAGCAGCGTGGAGTCGGCCATGCCGCAGACACTTACCCGCCGATGGCGGCAACCACCCTCGCCGGGCCGACGATTCCGGTCAGCTGCGCAGGTAGGAGGCGCCGTTGAGGTCGACGATGGTGCCCGAGGCCCACTCGGCTTGCGGCGAGGCCAGCCAGTGCACGGCTGCGGCGATCTCCTCCGGCCGGGCCACCCGGTCGAACGGGCTCTGCGCCCGGATCGCCGCGCCCTGCTCGCCGCGCAGATGCTCGGTGACCATGTCGGTCGCCACGAAGCCGGGTGCGACGGTGGCCACCGCGATGCCGTACGGCGCGAGTGCCACGGCGAGGGACTGGCCCAACGCGTTCAGCCCTGCCTTGCTGGCCCCGTACGCCGGCTGCTCGGGCTCGCCCCGGAACGCGCCCCGCGACGAGACGTTGACGATCCGACCGCCGCGCCCGCGCATGTGCTGCGCGGCGCACCAGGTGACGTTGCCGGCGCCGGTCAGGTTGGTCTCCAGCACCTGCCGCCAGCGCCGCTGCCACTCCTCGTAGGTGGCGCCGAAGATCGGGTGCGGGTCGTCCCGGTCGCCGTACATCCCGGCGTTGTTGACAAGCACGTCGAGCCCGCCGAGCAGTTCGGCCGCCCGGTCGACCATCACCCGGACCGCGTCCGGGTCGGTGAGGTCCGCGCGGACCACGACGTGCCCCGTGCCGGGCAGGTGGGCGCGGACCTGCTCGGCCGCGTCGGCGGAGTCGCGGTGGTGGATCGCCACCCGGTCCCCGCTGGCCGCGAACGCCTCCGCCACCGCCCGGCCGATGCCGCGCGAAGCTCCGGTCACGAGTACCGCTCGATCCGTCATGCCGGCCATCCTGCCGTAGCCGTTTCCTCCTTACACTGCCCGGATGGGATCCGACTGCCTGTTCTGCCGCATCGTCGCCGGGGAGATCCCGGCCACCGTGGTCCGGGAGACCGCCACCACCCTCGCCTTCCGCGACATCACCCCGAAGGCCCCGGTGCACATCCTGGTCATTCCGAAGGAGCACTACGCCGACGTCGCCACCCTCGCCCAGGGCGACCCGGGACTGGCAGGTGAGGTGCTTGCCACGGCCGCCGTCGTCGCGGACGACGAGGGGCTGCTCGGGGACGGTTTCCGGTTGATGTTCAACACCGGGACGTACGGCGGGCAGGAGGTTTTCCACGTGCACGCACACCTGCTCGGTGGGGCGCCGCTCGGACCCATGCTCGCCCGGGATCTGTCGTGACGGCAGGCCCCAACCCGTTGGACCGACTGGTCCGTCGGGTGCAGGCCGACGCCCGGGTGCCCGCCGTGTCGGCGGCGCTGCACCGGGCCGACCGGCCGCTGTGGACCTGCACTGTCGGCGACACCGGCACCGACAGTCCGCTGGGGCCCGGCACCCAGTTCCGGATCGGCTCGGTCACCAAGACCTTCACCGCGGTGCTCACCCTCCAGTGCCGCGACGACGGCCTGCTGGACCTGGACGACCCGGTGGGCCGGCAGCTGGACCTGCCGGCGCACGGCGAGCTGACCGTGCGCCGCCTGCTGTCGCACACCGCGGGCCTGCAACGCGAGCCGTTCGGCGACGTGTGGGACTCCCTGACCGCGCCGGACGACGCCCGGCTGGTGGCGGAGCTGGACCGGGCCGAGCGGGTGCTGCCGACGGGCCGCCGGTTCCACTACTCGAACCTCGGCCTGGCCGTGCTCGGGCAACTGGTGGCCCGGCTGCGCGGCGGCACCTGGGCGCAGACGCTCGACGAGCGGGTCCTGACGCCGCTGGGGCTCGCCGACACCACTGTCGCCCCCGGGCCGGGCGCGGCCACCGGCTATCTGGTCGACGCGTACTCCGACGAGGCGCACCCGGAGCCGCCCACCGACTTCGGCGCGGTCGGCCCGGCCGCCCAGCTGTGGAGCACGGCGACGGACATGGCCCGCTGGGCCGCCTTCCTGGCCGACCCGGCGGCACTGGACCCGGCCGGCGTGGTGCTCGCCCCGGGCACCCTCGACGAGATGCGCTGGCCGGTGACCACCACCGACGAGACGCTCTGGGGAGCGGGCTTCGGGCTCGGGCTGATCCTCATCCCGCAGGGCGAGCGGGTGATGCACGTGGGGCACGACGGGGCGATGCCCGGTTTCCTCGCCGGCGTGTACGGCCGGCGGGGCGGCGACGGCACCGCGGGCGCGATGGGCGCCGCTGTGCTCGGCTCCTCCGGTACGGCGGCGGAGCTGTTCGAGCTGCCGCACCGGCTGCTGACCGAGGCGGTCGAGAACGACCCGGCCGACATCGAGCCGTGGCGTCCCGGCGCCCCGGCTCCGGCCGCCCTGCGGGGCCTGCTCGGCCGCTGGTGGGGAGAGGGCTCCGAGTACGTCTTCTCCTGGCACGACGGCACCCTCCGGGCGCGAGCGGAACGGGACCCGGCCGGGCGTCCGCCTGCGGTCTTCGCCCCGCTGCCGGACCGCCCCGACGTGTACCGCACGGTCTCCGGGCGGGAGGTCGGCGAGCTGCTGCGGCTTACTCGCGACGACGCCGGCACGGTGATCCGGATGCACTGGGCGACGTACCGTTTCACCCGCCACCAGGAGACGTTCGACAGGTACGACTTCCGGGCCGGGAGTTGATCGCGGCCAGCGGAAATGGGCGCGGTGCGGCACGCGTTGAACCGATACGATGGGTGGAACGTCCGCACGCCGTGCCAGCAGGGCCGGCACCGAGATCGAGAGCAGGTGGCGCAGGGCCCTTCGGCCCGACCTATGACCGGCACCCCACCTCCCGGCCCGCCCCGGGTGCAGACCAGGATCACCGTGCCCGACTCGAAGATCATGGTCAACCTCCTCGGCGCGGGCGACGAGATCCTGCGACTCGTCGAACGCTCGGTCACCAGTGACGTGCACGTTCGTGGCAACGAGATCACCATCACCGGCGCCCCGGCGGACAACGCCCTCGCCGAGCGGGTCTTCAGTGAGCTGCTCGAACTCATCGAGAAAGGCGAGACCCTGACCACTGACGCCGTCCGGCGTACCGTCGGCATGCTCGAGCAGGGCAGCGCCGAGCGGCCCGCCGAGGTCCTGACGCTCAACATCCTCTCCCGACGCGGGCGCACCATCCGCCCCAAGACACTCGGGCAGAAGCGGTACGTCGACGCGATCGACTCGAACACCATCGTCTTCGGCATCGGCCCGGCCGGCACCGGCAAGACGTACCTGGCGATGGCGAAGGCCGTCCAGGCGTTGCAGGCCAAGCAGGTCAACCGGATCATCCTGACCCGGCCGGCCGTCGAGGCCGGCGAGCGACTGGGCTTCCTGCCGGGCACCCTGAACGAGAAGATCGACCCGTACCTGCGTCCGCTCTACGACGCGCTGCACGAGATGCTGGACCCGGAGACGATTCCGAAGCTGATGGCCCAGGGGACGATCGAGGTCGCCCCGCTGGCCTACATGCGGGGCCGTACGCTCTCCGACGCGTTCATCATCCTGGACGAGGCGCAGAACACGACACCCGAGCAGATGAAGATGTTCCTCACCCGGCTCGGCTTCAACTCCAAGATCGTCGTTACCGGTGACGTCACCCAGGTGGACCTTCCCGGCGGGACGACAAGCGGTCTGCGGGTCGTCCGCGAGATCCTGGAGAACGTCGAGGACGTGCACTTCGCCCAGCTGTCCAGCTCCGACGTGGTCCGCCACCGGCTGGTCGGGGAGATCGTCGACGCGTACGCCCGCTGGGACGCCGAGCGGGAGAACCAGCAGGCGCAGGGCGTCCATGCCGTGCCCGGGCGACCCGCCCAGGGCGGCCGGGCCGGCCGCCGCCGCTAAAGCAGAGGAAAGCAGTTGTCCATCGAGATCGCCAACGAGTCCGGTGTCGACGTCGACACCGACGCCGTGCTCGCCGTCGCCCGGCACGCACTCGACGAGATGGGGGTAAACCCCCTCGCCGAGCTGTCCGTGCTGCTTGTCGACATCGACTACATGACCGAGCTGAACCACCGTTGGATGGGTGGCGACGGCCCGACCGACGTGCTCGCGTTCCCCATGGACGAGGGCAGCGTCGACCACGGCCCGGGCGAGAGCGCCCCGGCCGGTGGGGAGCCGGCCCTGCTCGGTGACATCGTGCTGTGCCCCGAGGTGGCGGCCAAGCAGGCAGCCACCGCCGGGCACGCCCCCGCGGACGAGCTGCACCTGCTCACCGTGCACGGGGTGCTGCACCTGCTCGGCTACGACCACGCGGAGCCGGAGGAGGAGCGGGAGATGTTCGCGCTCCAGGCCCGGCTGCTGTCGAGCTGGCGGTCGACCCGCACCCAGTGATGTCCACTCCTCCGTTACTCGCGGCCGGCCCCACCGCCGGCCTTCCCGATGTGCAGCTGATCGTCTTCGCGGCCGGTCTGGTCGTGTTGGCCGGAGTGATCGCGATGACCGAGGCGGCGCTCGCCGCCGTCTCCCCGGCCCGGGCCGCCGAGCTGGCCCGGGACGGCGTACGCGGCGCCCGCACCCTCCAGACCGTGGCCGGGGACGTGGTCCGGCACCTCAACCTGCTCCTGCTGTTGCGGCTGCTCGCCGAACTGACAGCCACCACGCTCGTGGCGCTCGTCGCGGTGGACAGCTTCGGCGCCGGCTGGCGGGCCGCGCTCGTCACCGCCGGCGCCATGACAGTGGTCAGCTTCGTGGTGGTCGGGGTCGCCCCGCGCACCATCGGCCGGCAGCACGCGTACGCGGTGGGTCGGGCGGTGGCGCCGCTGGTCCGCTGGCTGGGCCGGGCGCTCAACCCCCTCGCGTCGCTGCTGATCCTCATCGGCAACGCGGTCACCCCGGGCCGTGGCTTCCGGGAGGGCCCGTTCGCCACCCAGGTCGAGCTGCGGGAGCTGGTCGACCTGGCCGAGCAGCGCGGCGTGGTCGAGCACGGCGAACGCCAGATGATCCACTCGGTCTTCGCGCTCGGCGACACCATCGCCCGTGAGGTGATGGTGCCGCGTACGGAGATGGTTTGGATCGAGGAGGGCAAGACGCTCGCGCAGGCGCTGGCGCTCTTCCTGCGGTCCGGCTTCTCCCGCATCCCGGTGATCGGCGAGAGCGTCGACGACGTGCTGGGCGTGCTCTACCTCAAGGACCTGATCCGGCGCTCGCGCGGCGGTGACCCGCAGGCCGAGCAGTTGCCGGTGGCCGAGCTGATGCGCCCGGCGACATTCGTACCGGAGTCCAAACCGGTGGACGACCTCCTGTCGGAGATGCAGGCCGCCCGCAACCACCTGGTCATCGTCGTCGACGAGTACGGCGGCACCGGCGGCCTCGTCACCATCGAGGACATCCTGGAGGAGATCGTCGGCGAGATCACCGACGAGTACGATGTCGAACGCCCGCCTGTCGAACGCCTGCCCGACTCGTCGGTGCGGGTCACCGCCCGCCTGCCGGTGGAGAACCTGGGCGAGCTGTTCGACACCGACCTGCCCACCGACGAGGTGGAGACGGTCGGCGGTCTGCTCGCCCAGTCGCTCGGGCGGGTGCCGATCCCCGGCGCCGAGGCCGAGGTCGCCGGTCTCCGACTGGTCGCCGAGGGCACCACCGGCCGGCGCAACCGGATCGACACCGTCCTGGTCAGCCGGGCCGAGCCGGGCGACGAGCAGGACACCGCGGGGCACACCGGCCCCGGAGACGACCAGGGTCACAACCGAGACGAGGAGAGGCAACCCGCCGATGCCTGACACACCCGCCGCGCCCGCGCAGCCCACAGCCACCGCGCCGGCCCCGCTGAGCGCCGAGGACGCCAAGTTGGTGGTCCTGGCCCGGGGAGCCCGCGGGCGGGTCGCCGCCGTGGAGGGGGCCGCCGTCCGGGACCAGGACGGCCGGACGTACGCGGCGGCCAGTGTCGCCCTGCCCTCGCTGACCCTCACCGCGTTGCAGTTGGCGGTGGCCTCGGCGGTGGCGGCGGGGGCGAGCCGGCTGGAGGCGGCGGTCGTGGTGACCGAGGCGTCGACGCTCGACGGCGCCGGGCACGCGGCGGTCCGTGACCTCGCCGTGGACGCGCCGATCCACGTGGCCGCGCCGGACGGCACGGTCCTCGGTACGGTGACCGAGTGAGCGCGGTGCGGGATCCGCAGGCGCCTGCGTACCGGGCGGGGTTCGGTTGCTTCGTCGGGCGTCCCAACGCCGGCAAGTCCACGCTCACCAACGCCATCGTCGGCACCAAGATCGCGATCACGTCGAACAAGCCGCAGACCACCAGGCACGTCATCCGTGCCGTGCTGCACCGTCCGGACTCGCAGCTGGTCCTGGTCGACACGCCTGGCCTGCACCGTCCCCGTACGCTGCTCGGCGAGCGCCTCAACGACCTGGTCCGCTCGACCTGGACCGAGGTCGACGTGATCGGCCTCTGCATCCCGGCAGACGAGCCGGTCGGGCGCGGTGACCGGTTCATCTCCGGCGAGCTGGCCGAGTTGAAGGCGACAGTGCTGGCCGTGGTCACCAAGACCGACCTGGTGGACAAGCGCCGGCTGGCCGAGCAGTTGCTCGCGGTCAGCGAGATGGGGGAGTTCGCCGAGATCGTGCCGGTGAGCGCTGTCTCCGGGCACCAGGTGGACACGCTCGTCGACGTGATGACCAGGTACCTGCCGCCGTCGCCGCAGCTCTACCCGGACGACATGCTCACCGACGACCCGGAGCAGGTGCTGGTCGCGGAGCTGATCCGGGAGGCCGCGCTGGAGGGTGTCCGCGACGAGCTGCCGCACTCGATCGCGGTGGTGGTCGAGGAGATGATCCCCGAGGGTCAGGTCATGAAGATCTACGCCGACCTGTACGTGGAACGGCCCAGCCAGAAGGCGATCGTGCTCGGCCACAAGGCGAGCCGGCTCAAGGAGGTCGGCACCACCGCCCGCCGCCAGATCGAGGAGCTGCTGGGCACCCGGGTCTACCTGGACCTGCACGTGCGGGTGGCGAAGGACTGGCAGCGCGACCCGAAGCAACTGCGCAAGCTGGGCTTCTGACCCATCTCGTGGGCCCGGCCGGGCGTCCCGTTCGGGCCTTCCATGATCCTTTTCGGTCGTACCGATGGCCGGATTCACGTCTGGGCGGGGTGCCCGCCGTTTGGCTTCGGTGCCGCGCAGGGTAGGGGAGGTACACCCCCGCTTCCCCGACCCAGATGCAGGCTGATGCGCAACAGGTATCTCGATCTGCTCCGCTTTCTGGCCATCGTCCGAGTAGTCGTCTACCACGTCACCGGGTGGGCGACCCTCACCCTCGTGTTCCCCGCCATGTCGGTGATGTTCGCGCTTGCCGGCTCGTTGATGGCCGCGTCGCTCACCCGGTCCGGGCCGGCGGCGGTCGGTCGCCGGCTGCGCCGGCTGCTGCCGTCACTGTGGGTGCTGGCGGCGGTCTTCGTCCCGGCCATGCTGTTCAGCGGGCTGACCGCCAGCCCTCGCCTGCTGCTGTGGCTGTTCCCGATCGCGGACCCGCCCGCCAACAACTGGGGCGCCCTGGCGCTGAGCATCATCTGGTACCTGCGCGACTACCTGTGGTTCGTGCTCGCCTCGCCTGTGGCGTTCTGGCTGTTCCGCAGGGCGCCGCTGCCCACGGTGCTCGCCCCGTACCTCCTGCTGGTGGCCATCGAGGTGGGGATCTATCAGGCGCCCCCGCCGGTGCTGCGGGAGTTCGGCCTGTACTTCGGCGCGTGGCTGCTCGGGTTCGCCCACCACGCCGGGATGCTGCGCCGGCTCGCCGGCCGGGTGCTGTACCCGTTGGCGCTGGCGCTCGCGGTGACAGGCGGCGCGTGGATCGTCGCGCATCCCGGCCCACGCGGGTACGACCTCAACGACAACCACCTCGGCAACGCCCTCTGGTCCGCGGCGTTCATCCTGGTCGTGCTCGGCCGGGCGCCGGCGGGGATCCCGTGGCTGGAGCGCAGCCGGCTGGCGGACCGCGCGGTCACCGTGCTCAACCGCCGCGCGTTGACCGTCTACCTCTGGCACATGCCGTTCGTGGTGGCGCTCACCCCGCTCGTCGACGTGGTCGGCTGGTCCCACCAGAACCTGCTGGGGCTGGCCATCCGGGTGGTGCTTGTCTTCGCGCTGGTGGGGGTCGTCACCCTGGCCGTCGGCTGGGTCGAGGACGTCGCCGCCCGGCGGCCACCGGAGCTGATCCCGGGCGCCCCGCCCGCGCCTACCCCGTCGGCTGCCCGGCCTGGTGCCGGGCCGGCTGCCCGGTCCGGTGCGCCGCCGCCCGTTCCGGCCGGTGGACCGGGCGGCGTTCCGGCCGGTGGGCCGGCCTTCGTGCCGGCGCAGCGGGTGGCCGGGGAGGCGGCCACCGTCGACCTCAACGCTGGCTGATGGTGACGTTGCCGCTGCCGGCCGACCCGTCGAGCACCAGGGACGCGGCCGGATCGTCGGCGACGGTGACCCGGGCGTCGCCGGAGCCGGTGCTGGAACGCACCCGGTAGCTGCCCTGCGGCACCAGCAGCGTCACGTCGCCGCTGGACGCGTGCGCGCGTGCCGCCGCCGGCGTGTCCAGTTCGATTGTGACGTTGCCGGAGCCGGCCTCGGCGTCCGTCGCGCCACCGAGCCGCCGGGCCGTGATGTCACCGGAACCGGCGCGCAGGCGCACCGCCGCGCTGGCCTCGCTGACCTCGATGTTGCCGGAGCCGGTCTCCACCCCTACCGCTCCCGTGGCGCCGACGATCCGCACGTCCCCCGAACCCAGCCGGAGGTCGACCGTGCCGATCTTGCTCAGGTCGACGTCACCCGAACCGGACTCGCCCTGCACGGTCACGCCCTCCGGCACGGTCACCTCGTAGGAGACGGTGCACCTGTTGCCGCAGTCGCTGTCCAGGACGAGTTCGCTGCCCTTGATCTCGTACCGGGCCTTGGGCTCACCCCCCTGGTAGCGCACCACCCGTTTGATCCGCGCCTCACCCGCCGGGCCGGTGCCCCGGACCACCATGTCGCCGGAGCCCCCCAGCATCCGGATCGTGGTGATCTTCACCGCCTCGGTGTCGTCGTAGTCGAGCCGGCGGAACGAGAGGTTGTCGCACCCGGCGAGCAGGATGAGGGTGGCGGTCATCCCCAGCGCGACGGGGGCCGTGACGCGACGGCGGACGGCTGCGGTGGTGTCGAGCAGTGCCATGGCCAGCACGCTACGGCCGGGCACGAGCCGGGCGCATCGGGGTTCTTCCGCGCGTCCACCCCGAAGCGACCCTGATTTCACACCCCGAGGGAGAATGGCCCGATGGCCGGGTATCGCCGACAGCTCTACCGCGACGACGCGGTGGTGCTGCGTGTGCAGAAACTCGGCGAGTCCGACCGGATCATCACACTGCTCACCCGCCGGCACGGCCGGCTGCGCGCGGTGGCCCGCGGGATCCGCCGCACCACGAGCAAGTTCGGGGCGCGGTTGGAGCCGTTCGGCCACGTCGACCTCCAGCTCGCCGGCGACCCGAAGGGCAACCACGGCAGCTCGCTGCACACGGTCAGCCAGGTCGAGGGCATCGACCTGTACGGCAAGCGGTTCCTCGGCGACTACCCCCGCTACACGGCAGCCAGCGCGATAGCCGAGACCGCCGAGCGGCTCACCCCTGTCGAGCGGGAGCCGTCGCTGCGGCTGTTCCAGCTCACCGTCGGCGCGTTGAAGGCACTGTCCCGGGGCGAGCACGACACCACACTCGTGCTCGACGCGTACCTGCTGCGCGGGATGGCCCTCGCCGGCTGGGCGCCGGCGCTTGTCGCGTGCGCGGTCTGCGGCACCCCCGGCCGGCACCGGGCGTTCTCCGTACCGGCCGGCGGCGCCGTCTGCCCGGACTGCCGCCCGCCCGGCGCGGCCCACCCCGCCCCGGCCACCATCGACCTGATGTCCGCGCTGACCACCGGCGACTGGGTGGTCGCCGACGCCACCGACACCGGCGTACGCCGGGAGTGCAGTGGGCTCGTCGCGGCTCACCTGCAGTGGCACCTGGAGCGCGCGCTACGCTCGCTGCCGCTGGTCGACCGGGGTTCCCCGGCCGCCGGCACGGCCCCGCCGCCCGGCGGCGGTGGGGCTGCGATGCTCAGGCCACGCGGCGACGTCGAGGCCGGGGCGGACGGTGCGAGCAGGGAGAGAGCCGAGTGATCCGACGATCCACCAGGGCCGGCCGGCGTGAGCCGACACCGCCGACACCCCACCCGTCCGGCGCCCGGCCGCCGGCGCTGCCCAGCGAGGCGGTGCCGCGGCACGTGGCAGTGGTGATGGACGGCAACGGGCGGTGGGCCAAGGACCGCGGGCTGCCGCGTACCAAGGGTCACGAGGCGGGGGAGCACAGCCTCTTCGACACCATCGAAGGCGCCATCGAGATGGGCATCCCCTACCTGTCGGCGTACGCGTTCTCCACCGAGAACTGGCGGCGTTCACCGGACGAGGTCCGGTTCCTGATGGGCTTCAACCGGGATGTCATCCGCCGCCGCCGCGACCAGCTGGTCGATCTCGGCGTCCGGGTGGTCTGGGCGGGCCGGCCCGGCCGTCTGTGGAAGAGCGTCATCTCCGAGTTGCAGACCGCCGAGGAGATGTCCCAGGGCAACTCGACGCTCACGCTCCAGTTCTGCGTCAACTACGGCGGTCAGGCGGAGATCGGCGACGCCGCCGCCGCGATCGCCCGCGATGTCGCTGCCGGTCGGCTCGACCCGGCGAAGGTCACCGAGAAGACGGTGGCGAAGTACCTCTATCATCCGGAGATCCCGGAGGTGGACCTGTTCCTGCGCCCGTCGGGCGAGGAGCGGATCTCCAACTTCCTGCTCTGGCAGACCGCGTACGCCGAGCTGGTCTTCCTCGACACGCTCTGGCCCGACTTCGACCGCCGTCACCTGTGGTACGCGTGTGAGCTGTACGCCCAGCGCGACAGGCGGTTCGGTGGCGCGCTGCCCAACCCGGTCGCGCCGACGGTCTGAGGCTTACCAACCGGTCACGCTGGGTACCAGAGACGTCAGAAGCCACTGACGGAGGTGAACCCACATGATCCAGAAGCGCATTGCCCAGTGGGCGGTGATGGCGGTCGCGGTGCCGCTGGCCGCCGCCGGAGCCCGCAGGCTCAGCCACACCCTGGAGGCCCGGCGTGGTCCCTCCGGTGTGACCCGGCTGCTGACCAAGGGCGCGGACCTGATGCGTCCCCAGAAGGCCAAGCGCCGCCGGTTCTGGTGATCCCCGATTCGCCGACGCCGCCCGCATCCGTGCGGGCGGCGTCTTTCGCTGTCCGGGTCCGCGCCGGCGTCTCAGTTGTTCGCGGGTGGTGGGTGAGGGGCGGCGGGTAGGGTCCGGAGGTGGCGGGACTCGGTGGTGGGGGTGGGTGTGCGGGATCTCCGGTACAAGATGATCATGGCGTTGAACGCCGCCGATCTGGGCGACCCCCTCTGCGAGCAGGTGGCCGACATCTGCGCCGAGATCGCCGAGCAGCACTGCGCCGAGTTCGGCCACACGCCTGCGCTGCGGACCGGTGAGATCGCCGAGCTGGCCACCGGCGAGCCGGCGCTGACCTGGGCGCCGTCCACCCCCGACGCCGGGCAGCGTGCCTGGTGACCGCCCCCGCTCCGGCGGTCGACGTACGCCGCGCCGAGGATCGGTTCGCCACCCGGATCTCGTGGCTGGACTCCAAGCACTCCTTCTCGTTCTCCAGGCACTACGACCCGGCGAACACCCACCACGGGCTGCTGCTTGTCAACAACGACGACGTGGTCCGGCCGGGCGCCGGCTTCGAGACCCACCCGCACCAGGACATGGAGATCGTGACCTGGGTGCTGCGGGGCTCGCTCGTGCACCAGGACTCCACAGGCCACTCGGGGGTGATCTACCCGGGGCTGGCGCAGCGGATGAGCGCCGGCACCGGCATCCTGCACTCGGAGAAGAACGACGCCTGGCGACTCAACAACCAGGAGCCGCACAGCGACCCGGTGCATTTCGTGCAGATGTGGGTGCTCCCCGACGAGGAGGGCGTCGACCCCGGGTACGAGCAGCTGGAGATCGAGGACGAACTGCTCCGCGGCGGCCTGGTGCCGATCGCCTCCGGCATGGAGCGTTACGACGGCGCGTCCGCGATCCGGATCCGCAACCGGTACGCGACCCTGCACGCCGCCCGGCTCGCCCCCGGTGACGAGGTCACCATCCCCGACGCGCCCTTCGTGCACCTCTACGTGCCCGACGGGACGGTGAACCTGGAGGGCGTCGGCCCGCTCGGCACCGGCGACGCGGCCCGACTCACCATGACCGGCGGCCGGCGGGTCACCGCCGACGAGCCGGCCGAGATCCTCGTCTGGGAGATGCACGCCACAGTCGCCTGAGGCCCGTCGTCTCCGATGATCACGCCGAACGTGGATGTGGGTGGCCTCCCGTCGTCGGGAAGGCCACCCGCATCCGTGATCGAGCACGACCCTGCCGTGCGTCCCTTTGGTCAGGCGGGGGATTCGGTGCGGTCGCCGGCCCAGGTGGTGTGGAACGAACCCTCGCGGTCGACCCGCTGGTAGGTGTGCGCGCCGAAGTTGTCCCGCAGACCCTGGATCAGCGCGGCGGGCAGCCGCTCCGCGCGCAGCGCGTCGAAGTACGCGAGCGACGACGAGAACGCGGGCGTCGGCACCCCGGCCCGCGCCGCGTCGGCCACGACCCGCCGCCAGCTCGGCACGCCCGCGCCGACCGCCTCGGCGAAGTACGGTGCCACAAGCAACGTCGGCAGGTCCGGCTGCTCGTCGTACGCCTCGCGGATGCGGTTCAGGAAGCGCGCCCGGATGATGCAGCCGCCCCGCCAGATCGTCGCCGTGCCGCCGAGGTCGATGTCCCAGTCGTACTCCTGGCTGCCGGCGCGGATGTGGTCGAAGCCCTGCGCGTACGCGACGATCTTGGAGGCGAGCAGCGCCCGGCGGACGTCCTCGACGAACGCGTCCCGGTCGGCGACCTGCCACTTCTCACCGGCGTCCGGGAACGCCCGGCGGGCCGCCTCGCGCTGGTCGACGTGCCCGGACAGCGAGCGGGCGAAGGTCGCCTCGGCGATCCCGGTGATCGGGATGCCCAGGTCCAGAGCGCTCTGCACGGTCCACCTGCCGGTGCCCTTCTGCTCGGCCCGGTCCTGCACGATGTCCACGAACGCCCGGCCGGTCGCCGCGTCGGTGTGCGCGAGCACGTCGGCGGTGATCTCGATGAGGAACGACCCCAACTCGCCGTCGTTCCAGTCGCGGAAGATCTCCGCGATCTCCGCCGGCGTCGCGTCCAGGCCTGCCCGCAGCAGGTCGTACGCCTCGGCGATGAGCTGCATGTCGGCGTACTCGATGCCGTTGTGCACCATCTTGACGAAGTGCCCGGCGCCGTCCGGCCCGACGTGCATGCAGCACGGCACACCGTCCACCTGCGCGGCGATCTTCTCGAACATCGGCCCGAGCTTGGCGTACGACTCGTCGGAGCCGCCCGGCATGATGCTCGGACCGAGCAGCGCGCCCTCCTCGCCGCCGGAGACCCCGGTGCCGCTGAAGTGCAGCCCCTGCGCGCGCAGCGCCTCCTCACGACGACGCGTGTCGGCGAAGTGGGCGTTGCCGCAGTCGACGATGATGTCGCCCTCATCCAGCAGCGGCACCAGCTCGTCGATCACCGCGTCGGTGGGCGCGCCGGCCTTGACCATGACGATCACCGCGCGTGGCCGTTCCAGCGACGCCACGAAGTCCGCAATCGTCTCGCCGGGCACGAACGTGCCCTCGTCGCCGTGCTCGGCGATGAGGCTGCGGGTGCGCTCCGGTGACCTGTTGTGCACCGCCACCGTGAAGCCGTTGCGGGCCAGGTTGCGGGCCAGATTGCGGCCCATCACCGCCAACCCGGTCACACCGATCTGCGCCGTCGCCTGCTCAGCCATCCGTGCCGCCACCTTTCACCGCTGCTATTGACCTGAACCTATCGCGGTACGCGCCAGTACGTACCGGTGATCCACACTGCGATACGCCTGGTGGCCGCCGTGTTGCCGACAGTGGCGCCGGTCAGCCCTCGGCGAGGCGGGCTTCGATCCGTGCGACCTTCCCGGTGAGCGCATCGGTGACCCCGGGGCGGACGTCGGCCTTGAGCACCACACTCACCCGGGGCGCCTGCGCTGCCACCACGTCGACCGCCCGCTTCACCACCGCCATCACCTCGTCCCACTCGCCCTCGACAGTGGTGAACATGGCGTCGGTCCGATTGGGCAGGCCGGACTCCCGGACCACCCGCACCGCCTCGGCGACCAGATCGCCCACGGAGTCGTCGCCGCCCAGCGGGGTGATCGAGAACGCGATGAGCATGTGCCGATCGTGCCAGTAAATCGGGTGCGCGTCCCGCCGGGCGGTGGTTACCGTACGGGCATGCGCAACTGACGCCCCACTCTCCGAGCCGGCCCGCCGCCCCGCGTCGCGGTCCGTGCGCTCCCGGGCGTCCCGCGTTCTCCACCCGCCGTGCGGCGGTGCTGGCGCTGCCGATCCCGGTGAGCAGTCCCTTCCCGATTCGACTGTCGCGCTGCGACGGTCACCAGTCGAGCCGACCGGCCCCGGAGCGCGGGACCGGCAGTGACGGTCGGCACCGAAGGAGGCCCGGATGCCCGCGAAGCGCAAACCGAAGAGGTCCCGTACCGCCACACCGACGCCCGCCGGCACGGACCCGGCGGCCGGCCATGACGCGCTCCTACCAACCCGCTCCGACGTGGATCTCGCGGTCGAGCCGGCGCTCCTGGTCGAGCCGGCACTTCCGGCAGCGTTGGGTGAACCGGTGCTGGTCGAGCCGCCGCTGCCGGCGGTGCTGAGCCGGTCGGCTCTGCCGGCGGCGGTGCCGGGTGAGCTGGCGCCGCCGGTCGACGTGCCGGCAGTGGTCGACGCGCCGGTGGTGGCAGACCTGCCGAAGGTGGCCGGGCGACCGAAGGCACCGACGGCCGGCCCGCCGCAGGGTGGCGGGACGCGATCGAGCGGCGGGCGTGGCCGACAGGCTGGCCAGAGCCGCCGGTACGCCTTCCGGCGCAGCTGACCGACCCCGCACCCACCCGGCCGCGCTGTTCCGGCGGTGCGGGCGGTGAGGCTGCACCCATGAGGATGGTGCAGCCTCACCGCCCAGCGATGCAGCACCATCCTCGACGCGGTGCGCATCATCCCGGCGTGGCGGGGAGGTGAGGCGCGGGAAGACGCCGATCGGCGCGCTGCAGGAAAGCGGCGACTCAGCCGATCAGCGGCCGGAAGGCGCCGGTGAGAATGCTCGTGGTGAGGGCCGCGCCGGCCAGGGCGACCGACCCGGCGATCAGGAGGGCGTCGGCGCGGGTGAACGGCTGGCGGCGGGCGACCGTTCGTGGTGTGCCGGCGTCGAAGCCCCGCGCGTCCATCGCCACCGCGAGCCGCGTGCCGCGACGGATCGCCCCGACCAGCAGCGCGAACGCGGTGGAGGTGAACAGCCGCAGCTTCGCCACCGGGTTGCGTCCGGCGTCGACACCCCGCGCCCGACGGGCCATGCTGATCATCTGCCATTCCTGACCGAGCAGCGGCACCAGCCGGAACGCGGCAAGGGCGCCGATGGCGAACCGAGCCGGCGCCTTCGCGTTCTGGATCAGCGCGTCGGCCAGGTCGGTGGGGTCCGTGGTGGCGAAGACGATCACGCCGGGCAGGGCCACCGCGAACACCCGCAGCACCAACCCGAGCGCGGTGAGCAGGACGCCGGTGCTCACCAGCACCGGCCCCGCGTCCAGCAGGACCCGGCCGGACCTGTCGGCGGCGAACAGCACCAGGGTGACCAGGATGCCTGCGGCGCTGAGCAGCAGCGGCAGGGCCCGCCGGGCCAGCACCCGGTAGCGAATGCCGAACAGCGGCAGCAGGGCGAGTTCGCACGCGATGGCGATGGCGGGGGCCACCGGGTCCAGGGTGGCCAGCAGGATGAACGAGAAGATCAGCGCGGCGGCCACCTTCGCCACCGGGTTGCGGCGGGCCAGGGGAGCGTCGGGTGCGGCCACCGGCTCGATGCTGATCATCGGTGGTCGTCCGGGGTGGGGTGAAGTGTGACCGTGCGGTCGGCGAGTGCCGTGACGAAATCCGCGTCGTGGGTGACGGTGACCACGCCGTGCCCGGCGTCGCGCAGGTCGGCGAAGAGATCCACCAGCTCCTGCCAGGTCCGCCGGTCCTGACCGTAGGTCGGTTCGTCGCAGATCAGCAGGCGCGGCGCGGTGGCCAGGGCCGTCGCGACGCTGAGCCGCCGCGCCTCCCCACCGGAGAGGGTGTACGGGTTGGCCGCCGCGAGCCGCGCCAGCCGCAGCCGGTCCAGCAGTTCGGTGACGATGACCTTGACGGCTGTCTCGGTTTGGCCGGTGCGGCGCGGGCCGAGGGCCAGCTCGTCGAAGACGCTGCCGGTCACGAACTGGTGCTCCGGGTCCTGGAAGACCGACCCGATCCGCCGGGCCAGCGCGGGCGCGCGCCAGCGGTGCGGGGGAGTGCGGTGATCCGATCCGGCCAGCTCGCCGGACGCGGTGACCCGGCCGGTGCCCGGCTTCAGCAGCCCGCCGAGCAGCAGGGCCAACGTCGACTTGCCGGCACCGTTCGGCCCCCGCACGGCGAGCGCCTCGCCGGCGCGTACCGCCAGGTCGGTGGGGCCCAGCCGGGGTGGCAGGCCGAGCCGTTCGGCGGTGAGCAGCACCTCGCCGGGGCCGGTGGTGGCCGGCCGGGGTGTGACGGGGTGACCGGGCACCCAGACGCCCTCTGCGGCGAGGGCGGCGCCGTGTGCGGCGAAGACCGCCTCCGGGGGCCCGTCGGCGCGGACCCCGCCGCCGGGTTCCAGGACTACCACCCGGTCGACGAGCGGCAACGCCTCGGCGACCCGGTGCTCGACGAGGATCAGCGTGGTGTCGGCGTCCAGCGCTCCGGCCACCGCCTGCCGGACCAGTGTGGCGCCGGCCGGGTCGAGGTTGGCTGTCGGCTCGTCGAGCAGCAGCAGGCCGGGCCGCAGGGCCAGCGCGCCGGCTAGGGCCAGGCGCTGCTGCTCACCGCCGGAGAGAGCTGCCGTGTTGCGATCCCGGCGGTACGGGAACCCGACCCGGCGCAGCGCCTCGTCGACGCGGGGCCAGATCTCGTCGGTGGGTACGCCCCGGTTCTCCAGCCCGAACGCCACGTCGTCGCCGCTGCGGGCCATCACCAGTTGCGTCTCCGGGTCCTGGAAGACGATACCTACGCGCTCCCGAGCCTTGCGGGGGTCGAGTCCGTCGATCTCGACGGTGCCCTCCTGCTCGCCGGAATCGTCGGGCAGCAGCCCGGCCAGCGCGCTGAGCAGCGTGCTCTTGCCGGCTCCGGAGGGACCGAGCAGCAGGACCCGTTCGCCGTCCTCGACCAGCAGGTCGACGCCGCGCAGGGCCCAGGCACGCCGCCCCGCGTGCCGCCACCCGAACCCGCGCAGCAGTACCCCGCCCACCAACCCCACCCCCCATCCCGTCCTTCACCCGGTGATCAAGAGGTTCGCGTCAGAAAACCGCGCCGCGGTGACGCGAACCTCTTGATCGACCCGCGCGGGCGCGTGGCCCTGTGCGGGCGCCGCCCTGTGCGGGCGTTTCAGATGAGGGCTCGTTCCTGGGCTACCGGGAAGCGGTCCAGGGCGCCGGTGTTGGCCAGGGCGCGGGTCAGCAGCCAGCCGCCGGCGCCCGCGATCACGGTGGCGCTGACGATGGTCAGCAGCGCGTACGGGATGCGGTAGTCGCCGAGCGCGTAGTCCACGTTCCAGACGAAGAAGTCGAACAGCGCGGCGCTCAGGCCGGTGAGCGCGCCGGCCAGTACGGCTGTCGGCAGGCGGAACGACCGGTACCGGAAGGCGGCGAACGCCAACTCGGCGCCGATGCCCTGCACGATGCCCTGCGGGATCACCGTGCCTGCCCACTGGCTGCCCAGCAGCGCGGAGAGGACCGCCGCCACGGTCTCGCAGTAGAGTGCGGCGCCGGGCTTGCGGATGACCAGGCCGCCGATGACTGCCGGCATCAGCCAGACTCCGTAGAGCAGGGTCTGCGCCGGCGGGAAGAAGGCGAACGCCCCCTCGGTGGCGCTCCAGACCAGGCCCCAGGCCCAGAAGATGACGCCGAAGGCCACCGCGATCACCGAGGCGACCACGATGTCGATGGTCCGCCAACGGTTTGTGGTGTTGTCCATGCTGTGCTCCCAGTTCACGAAAGAGAACCAGGCAAGACGCACGCCGCGTCCGGTGGCACCGGACGGCGGCGCGGCTGGAGGTCGACCGAACTCCCTGCGCTGGCATTACCCAGATCAGGTTCGAGGGTCTGCGGGCGTACCCGCACTCTCAGCGCTGTGCGCTCCCCTGTCGGATATGAAGTTGTCTCGCTGACGCTAGCACCGACCAGGCGTACCAGCCCAGCAGGGCGTCGGCTGGGTAGGGTGACGATCATGCGGGTAGATGCACGAGGTCTCACGTTCGAGGTACGCGCCGGTGGACCGCCGGCCGGTGAACCCGTCCTGCTGCTGCACGGCTTCCCCCAGCACAGCGGCGAGTGGGACGACGTCGTGCCGGCCCTGCACGCGGCCGGGCTGCGCACGTACGCGCTGGACCAGCGTGGCTACTCGCCTGGTGCCCGGCCGGAGGCGGTGCCCGCGTACCGGATCCCCGAACTGGTGGCCGACGTGGTGGCGGTGCTCGACGTGCTCGGTCTGGACGCCGTCCACCTGGTCGGTCACGACTGGGGCGCGGTCGTGGCCTGGGCGGTGGCCGCCGGGCATCCCGAGCGGGTCCGCACGCTCACGGCGGTGTCAGTGCCCCATCCCGCGGCGATGGCGCACGCCCTGCGTACCGACACGCAGCAGAAGGCGCGCTCGTCGTACATGGCGCTGTTCCGGATGCCGGGCAAGGCGGAGAAGGTGCTGCTGGCCCTCAACGCGACGGCCCTGCGCAAGATGCTCGGCGGCGTGGGGGACGCGTCCCGGGTGGCCCGTTACGCCGATCCGATGCGGGAGCCGGGCGCGCTCACCGCCGCCCTGAACTGGTACCGGGCGATGTCCGGCTCCGACCTGGCCGGCGTCGGTCCGGTAGGCGTGCCCACCACGTACGTGTGGAGCGACAGGGACGTCGCGATCGGCCGCGCCGCCGCTGACGCGTGTGCCGCCAACGTCACCGGCGACTACCGCTTCGTACAGCTGACCGGGGTGACCCACTGGATCCCGGACGCCGCCCCCGGCCCGCTCGCCGAGGCGATCCTGGCCCGGGCCGGCGGAACTGCCTGAGCTGGCCGCAACCGGACGACGGAGGACGCATGAGTGTGAGCGCCGAGGACTACCTGGCCGTGGTGACCGAGACGATCGGCCGGGTGGCCGCCAGTCAGCGGGAGGCGGTGGGGCGGGCCGCCGACCTGATCGCCGACGCGGTAAGCGCCGACGGCGTGGTGCACGCGTTCGGTACCGGCCACTCGGAGGCCCTGGCCATGGAGATCGCCGGGCGGGCGGGCGGCCTGGTGCCGACGAACCGGATCGCGCTTCGCGATCTCGTGCTGCTCGGCGGCGAGCCGGCCGACCGGCTCGGTCCGCTGCTGGAGCGGGACCCGGCGGTGGCGCACCGGCTGTACGAGTTGGCCCCGGTGCGGCCGACCGACGTGTTCGTGCTGGCCTCGAACTCGGGGGTCAACGGCGCGATGGTGGAGTTCGCCGCCCTGGTGAAGGATCGCGGTCACGGCCTGGTGGCGATCACCTCCGCGCAGCACTCGGGCCGGATGACCTCCCGGCACCCGTCCGGTCGCAAGCTGGCCGATTTCGCCGACGTGGTGCTCGACAACGGCGCCCCGTACGGCGACGCGACGTTGCCGCTGCCCGGCGGCGGTGCGGTGGGCGCGGTCTCCTCGATCACGGCGGCGCTGCTGGCCCAGCAGGTCACCGTGGAGGTGGTGGCCCGGTTGCTGGCGGCGGGGGAGCGGCCCCCGGTCTACCTGTCGGCGAACATCCCGGACGGCGACGCGCACAACAACGAGTTGGAGGCCCGGTACGCGGGGCGGATCCGGCGCGGCTCCTGAGGTCGGTCCCGTCGAGCGCGTCCGGGCTGTCGTGAACTTGTTTCGCGCTCCGGCGGGTGGGGCATTTGCGTTGCTGCCGACGGCTCGAGCCGTCGGCAGTAGCGTCTCAACGGAGGTAGCGCGTGTCGAAGGAGACCGAGAAGCAGCGTTGGCAACGCAACTTCGCCGACCTGTTGCAGGAGTTGCGGGTCGCCCAGACCGGCGTGCAGATCCTCTTCGCATTCCTGCTCACGCTGCCGTTCAGCAACGGGTTCACCAGGACCAGCGAATTCCAGCGTGACGTCTACATCGTGGCGTTGCTCGCGGCGGCCGCCGCCACCGCCATGATCATCTCGCCGGTGGCGTTCCACCGGGCACTGTTCCGGCAGGGGCGTAAGCCGGAACTGGTGCGGTTCGCCCACCGGATGGCCACCGGCGGTCTCGCCTTCATGCTCATCGCGATGGTCAGCGCGGTGCTGCTGATCACCGACTTCGTGCTGGACCGGCCGATCGCCTTCCTGCTCAGCGCCCTGACCGGGCTGTGGTTCCTCATGTTCTGGATGATCCTGCCGTTCGCACGGCGCAACTGGGGTGAGGACGACATCGACGACGAGGACGACGACCCGGACGAGATCGCCGGTCGCTGAACGGACGCGTACGGCCAGAAGCCGATCTTCACGCAGCGCTACCCCTGGGTAACACCCGGGGGTAGCGTGGCGTTGAGGCGTACGCCGACGCAGCCGCATCGAGGTTCGAGGGGGCAGCCGTGACCACGACGCAGGACGGCCGACCGGCACCGGACGGCCCCGACTCCGAAGCCGCACCCGGCACCGCCGCCCCGTTGCCGGCAGAAATCGGGCAGGTCTCCGAGAAGGAGGCCCGGCAGGTCGCCGAGGCGGCCCGCGAGTCCACCTGGGACCGGCCGAGCTTCGGCAAGGAGTTGTTCCTCGGTCGATTCCGGCTCGACCTCATCGACCCGTGGCCCCGCTCCGACCCGGACGACGTGGCCCGCGCCGAGGAGTTCCTCGGCCGGTTCCGCGCCTTCCTCGACTCCGAGGTGGACGGCGCGGCAATCGAACGCGACGCGTCCATTCCGGACGCCGTGTTCCACGGCCTGGCGGACCTCGGCGCGTTCGGCATGAAGATCGACAGGCGGTACGGCGGGCTGGGGCTCAGCAACCTGCACTACTGCCGGGCGCTGATGCTTGCCGGCTCGGTCAGCCCGGCGATCGGCGCGCTCCTCTCGGCGCACCAGTCGATCGGGGTGCCGCAGCCGCTGAAGATGTTCGGCACCGCCGAGCAGAAGCAGCGGTTCCTGCCCCGACTCGCCGCCGGCGAGGTCTCCGCGTTCCTGCTCACCGAACCGGACGTCGGCTCCGACCCGGCCCGGCTGGCCACCACCGCCGAGCCGACCGAGGACGGCACCGGCTACCGGCTCAACGGGGTGAAGCTCTGGGCCACCAACGGCATCGTCGCCACCCTGCTCGTGGTGATGGCCCGGGTGCCGGCGGGCGAGGGCCGGCGCGGCGGGATCACCGCGTTCGTGGTGGACGGCGACAGCGCCGGCATCACTGTCGAACGACGCAACGAGTTCGTCGGCCTGCGCGGCCTGGAAAACAGCCTCACCCGGTTCCACGACGTGTTCGTGCCCACCGAGAACGTCATAGGCGGCGAGGGCAAGGGCCTCAAGATCGCGCTCACCACGTTGAACACCGGTCGGCTCTCGCTGCCGGCGATGTGCGTGGGTGCCGGCAAGTGGGCGTTGAACGTGGCCCGGGGGTGGGCCGCCGACCGGGTCCAGTGGGGTCGGCCGGTGGGCGAGCACGAGGCGGTCGCGCAGAAACTCTCGTTCATCGCCGCCACCACGTACGGCATGGAGACCATGCTGGACCTGTGCTGCCTGCTCGCCGACGACGACCGCAACGACATCCGGATCGAGGCGGCGCTTGTCAAGCTGTACGCCAGCGAGATGGCCTGGAAGATCGTCGACGAGCTGATCCAGATCCGGGGCGGCCGCGGGTACGAGACGGCAGACTCGCTGGCCGCCCGTGGCGAACGTGCCGCCGCCGTCGAACAGATGATGCGCGACCTGCGGATCAACCGGATCTTCGAGGGCTCCACCGAGATCATGCACCTGCTGATCGCCCGGGAGGCCGTGGACGCCCACCTGTCGGTGGCCGGCGACATCATCGACCCGGACGCGGGGCTCGGCCGCAAGGCCCGCGCCGGCGCCCGAGCCGGGGCCTTCTACGCGAAGTGGCTACCGACCCTTGCCGTCGGCCGAGGTCAGAGCCCGTCGGCGTACGCCGAGTTCGGGCCACTGGCCGCTCACCTGCGTCAGGTGGAACGGTCGTCGCGCAAGCTGGCCCGGTCGACGTTCTACGCGATGTCGCGCTGGCAGGGAAAGATGGAGCGCAAGCAGGCGTTCCTCGGCCGGGTGGTGGACATCGGCGCGGAGCTGTTCGCGATGTCGGCGGTCTGCGTCCGGGCGGTCGCCGAACGGGACACCCGTCCGGAGAACGTCGAGCTGGCCGACCTGTTCTGCCGGCAGGCGCGGGTGCGGGTGGACGCCCTGTTCGCCGCCCTGTGGGACAACACCGACTCGGTCGACACCGCCGCCGCGAAGCGGATCCTCGCCGGCCGTTACGCGGGTCTGGAGGACTGGGTCATCACCCCGTCCGACGAGCTGCCCTGGGTGGCCCGCTGGTCGCCCGGCCCGTCCACCGCCGAGGACGTCCGCCGCCGCATCCCGCCGAAGCCGTAGCCCTCCCCGTCAGCGCCCCTGTGCCGCGCCGGCCGTGCTGCCGCGCGGGTGCGGCGCATGATCACGCTAGATCCTGAATCTAGTGGCATCCGTCCGACCACGAGGCCACTACTTCCTGGTTCGAGCACGATCTTGAGGTGTGGCGTGGTGTGGCGTGGCACCGAGCGCTGTCAGCGGGCGACCGCCCAGGCGAGCACCCCCGCCAGGATCAGACCGTTGAGCACGGCCATGCCCAGGTATGCCGCCGGTGGGATCCGCCTGCCCCGCCGCAGGAAGGAGACCAGGACGGCGGCGTAGACGAGCAGCAGTACGGCGATGGCGACCAGGAAGTAGAACACCCGACGACCTTAGCGGCCCCACCCCGCAACCCTGGGACGCAGCCACGTAGCCACGCAGCCATGCCGCCCGTAACCTGTCGGCCGCGCCGGGCTTACCCCGGCGCGGCCTGGCCTTCTATCAGGCGGACGCGAGGGTGGCCTGTCCGGTTCCGGGCCGGCCGCGGAGGGTGTGCAGCGCTTCGCTCCACGAGATCAGCTCGGCAAGCATGGTGCGCACGCTCTGCTCCTGGAAGTTCCGGGGCCGGAACTCCGTGTAGTTCACGCGTTCGAGCGCCAGTACGGCGTACCACCAGGCCGGTACCGAGGAGACGCACGTCTGTTGCTCAGAATGAGTACCCGTTCGAGGCCGACCGCGAAGCGGGGCAGCGACTGAGAGCCGGCTCCCGCACTGGCGGATCGCCCCTCACCTCGATCTTCGGTCAACCACTTCGCCAAGTGGTCACTGCACTGGAAAGTTGTGTCTCACGCCTTCGCGGCATCCACGAGGGCGTCGACCAGCGTCCGCAGCGCGGCCTGATCGAGTGAGATCTCCCGGACCGCGGCGTAAATCGTCCTCACCGGCTCAGGGCGGCGGACCGGGCGAATGGTCACGCCCGGGTGCCGGGTGCCGAGACCGAGACGGGGGATCAGGCTGATGCCAAGGCCGGCCGCGACGAATCCCTGAGCCGTGGCGTAGTCCTCCGACGTGGCCACGAAGTCGGGGCTGAAGCCCGCCGCGGCGCAGGCGTCGGTGATGGCCTCCAGGCAGGGCCCCGGCGGCTCGCTGCCGACCCAGCGTTCGCCGGCGAGGTTGATCAGGTCGACCATCCGTCGCCCGCCGAGTGGGTGCCCGATGGGCAGCACGACCTGGTACGCGTCGTCGAGCAGAGGCATCACGCGGATGCCCTGGCGGCTCTCGTCGCTCGTTCGGCGGACCACGATGGCCAGGTCGGCGCTTCCCTGCTCCACGTCCAGCAGTGGATCGTTCGGATTTGCCAGCTTGGGCTCGATCGTCACGTCGCCGTACTCGCGCCGGAGTCGGGCGATGGCGGGCGCCAGCAGTGTCGGGCCGACGGATGCGACATAGCGGATCGTCAGCCGGCCGGTACGCCCGGCGCGCAGATCGGCCAACGCGGTCTCGGCCGCGGCGACGTGCTGGCTGATGATGGCGGCGTGCTCGGTGAGCAGACGTCCCGCCGCAGTGGGCCGTATGCCCCGGCCGACGCGTTCGAGCAGCGCGATGTCGCACTCCTTCTCAAGTGCCGCCACCTGCTGGCTGACGGCGGAGGGGGTGTAACCCAGGTGCGCCGCCGCCGCGGTCACCGATCCGCTGGTGACCACCGCCCGCAGCACCTGCATTCGCCGCACGTCAATCATGTAGCGCACCTTAACGTACGTGCAGAACCTTTCGCTTGTTCTTCCGGGTCGGAATAGGCACCGTTCATGCAGAGAGATCGAGGAGACCACGGTGGACGGTGTGGCGGTCAAGGCATGGGCGTGGGCGCGGGTGGGCGGGCTCGCCCTGCTGTGGGGATCGACCTTCCTCTGGATCGAGCTGGCCCTGAACGCCCTGACCCCGGTCCAGGTCACCCTCAGCCGCTGCGTACTCGGGGCAGCCACCCTGCTGGTCGCATGCCTCGGCTCGGGGCGCCGGCTGCCTCGGGGCAGGGCGATCTGGGGTCACCTCGTCGCGGCCGCCTTCTTCTGCAACGCCCTCCCATTCGCCATGTTCAGCATCGGCCAGCAAACCATCGACTCCGGGGTGGCCGGCGTGCTGAACGCGACCACTCCGCTGTGGTCCCTGCTCATCGGCGTCGCCATCGGCGCTGAACGGGGACTCCGGCCGGTCCGGCTGGGCGGACTCCTGCTCGGGTTCACCGGGGTTGTGCTGATCTTCGCGCCATGGCAGACGACCGGGCCGGTCGGCTGGGGCGCCGTCGCCATCGTCGCCGCTGCCGCCAGCTACGCCGTCGGGTTCGCGTACATGGGCCGCAACCTTACCGGTAGGGGTGTTCCCGCCATCTCGCTGTCCGCAGCGCAGCTCATCGCGGCAACCGGCCTGACCTCGCTGACCCTGCCTGCAGGTGGCCTGACACCTGTCGAAATCGACCCGAAGACCGCGATTGCCGTCGTGGTCCTGGGCGTCGTCGCCACCGGGGCCACCTTCCACCTCACCTACCGGATCATCGCTGCCGAAGGCGCCACCAACGCCGCGACGGTCGGCTATCTCCTGCCGGTGGTCTCGGTGGCACTGGGAGCCATCGTGCTCAATGAGCCCTTCAGCCCCCGGGTCGCCGCCGGGATGGTGGTCGTGCTCGTCGGGGTCGGCCTGACCCGCCGACACAAGCGAGCCCCGTCACCAACGGCGTCGACGGATCTGGTTTCGGCATCGATCGCGCCAAGAGTGTGAGCCCAGTTCCGCCGGAACCGGACAGACCCGGCCGAAGAGCTGTGCGGTGGCGCGGCCTGGACAGCAGTGCAACTCGGTCAGGAGTTTCCAGGTCTTGACTGTGGCGAGGGCGCGTTCGCCGACAGCGCGGATCGTGGCATGAGAGCGGTTGACCTCGCGCATGGATTCGGGCAGTGTCGGCTCGACGCCTACCACTTCACCGACCTGCTCGGCCGGACCACGGGACGGTCGGTTGACGCGAAACGCGCTCTCAGTCAGCGGCCACGGCCGCGCAGGCCGAGTTGACGCAGCTCCAGCGCGGCGAGGGCGTCGACGGTCTCGTCGTCGCCGCGCCGCCACGCCTCGGCGACGTCCGGGGCGATCCGGGTGAGCCGGCCCAGCGGCTGGGTAGCCAGCGCGCGCAGGGCGAGCAGATCCCGCCCGGCCGGTCCGGCGGCCAGCTTCGCTGCCGATCCGGCCCGGCGCATCCAGCGCACCCGCAGCGGCAGCCAGCCGAACAGCACGATGCCGAGCGGGAAGATCAGTACCGCGATGGCGAGCGCCAGGGCGAGCTGGTCGACGAGGTGCTGCTGGTCGCGGCCGGCGTCGGCGAGCCCACGGGCGGCGTCGGCGGCCCGCCGGAAGGGGGCGGTCAACTCGTCGCCGACCAGTGGCACCCGGCCGACCTTGCCGCCGGCATCACCCAGGTTGTCGGCGAGCCCGCTACCCGCGCCCTCCAGTTTCTGCCCCGGTACGGCGAGCTTCTGCACCAGGTCGTGCAGCCACAGCGCGCCACGGATCGCGACGTACACCCAGGCGACGACGAGAAGGTCGGTGAGCAACTGGCGGGCGGCGGTCGGAAAGCGATCGGCGTAGATTTTCACGCCGGACAGCGTGCCACGAACGCCCTCAGCCCGACACCCTCAGCGGACGCAGGCCGGGCAGGTGCCGAAGATCTCCAGGGTGTGGCTGACGTCGGCGTACCCGTGCTGCTCGGCCACCCGGTCGGCCCAACTCTCCACGGCCGGGCCGGCCACCTCGACGGTACGGCCGCAGGCCCGGCAGACCAGGTGGTGGTGGTGTCCCTCGCTGCACCGGCGGTAGAGGTGCTCGCCGCCCGGCGGTCGCATCACGTCGATCTCGCCCGCGTCGGCGAGGCCTTGCAGTGTGCGGTAGACGGTGGTGAGACCGACCCGCTCACCGCGCTGGCGCAGCATCGCGTGCAGGTCCTGGGCGCTGTGGAAGCCGTCCATCTCGCCCAGCAGTGCGCTCACCGCCGAGCGCTGCCGGGTGTTGCGCACGGCGGCGCCGCTCTCGCTCATGATCCCTCCCCGGCGTGGCTTACCGCGTCCGCGACAATGTGCGCGACGTGCTCGTCGACCAGGTTGTACGCGATTTCCCGACCTCGACGCGAGCCCCGCACGACGCCCGCGCCCCGCAGTACCCGCAGGTGCTGGGAGACCAGCGGTTGTGCGGCGCCCAGCTTCTCCACAAGCTCGTGGACGCACCGTTCACCGTCGGCCAGCTCGCTGACGATGGCCAGCCGGATGGGGGCCGACAGGGCGCGGAGCAGTTCGCTGGCCCCGTCGAACGCCTCATAGCCCGCTGCGCCGTTCATCCTGCAACGGTAACGAATGCCGCAGGCGTCCCGCTGATCCGTCTCAGCGCAGCACGACCTCGTGCGGTTCCGGCGCCGGAACGGAGGACGGTGTGACCCGGCGGCGCAGCACCCGCCAGATGCCCCCGGCCACGGCCACCACCAGGAAGGACGCGATCGCCACAAGCACCACCGAGGCGCCCGGGGCGGTGTCCGCCGTCGCGGCCACCCAGACGCCGGTGCCGGCCGCGAAGACCCCGAGCGCCATCGCGGCGGTCATGGTGCTGCGAAAGCCGCGGGTGACCTGCTGGGCGGCGGCCACCGGGACCACCATGAGCGCGCTGATCAGCAGCACCCCCACCGCGCGCATCGCGATGGTCACCGTGACAGCGGTGGTGACCGCGATCAGCAGGTTGAGGGTGCGCACCGGCAGGCCGGAGACGCGCGCGTACTCCTCGTCGTGGCTGACCGCGAAGAGTGCCGGCCGCAGCGCGATCATGGCGACGAGGATCGCCGTGCCGAGCACCGCGATGGTCGTCAGGTCGGCTGGCGAGATGGTGGTCAGCGACCCGAACAGGTAGGCGTTGAGGTTGGCGCTCGTCGCGTCGGAGAGACCGACCAGCAGCACGCCGCCGGCGATGCCGCCGTAGAAGAGCAGGGCCAGGGCCAGGTCGCCGGAGGTACGCCCGCGGGAGCGGACCACCTCGATGGTGACCGCGCCGATGGTCGCCACGATCACCGCCACCAGCACCGGCGAACGGTTGAGCAGCAGGCCGGCGCCGACGCCTGTCAACGCCACGTGCCCGATGCCGTCGCCGATCAGCGTCAGCCGGCGCTGCACCAGGTAGATGCCGAGCGCCGGCGCGGCCAGGCCGATCACCAGCGCGGCGATCAGGGCCCGCTGCATGTACGGGTACTGGAAGAGTTCCATTGCTCAGCTGCTCCACAGCCCGGCGGGCTCGTCGGGACCGTGCGGGTGCACGTGGTCGTGGTCGGGCTCCGCGTGATGGCCGGCCGGGTCCGGCACCGGGCCGTCGTGGCAGATGCCACCCTCGTGTACGACGACAGCCCGGCTGATGACCGGCCGCAGCGGGCCCAGCTCGTGGGCCACCAGCAGCACCGTTCCGCCATCGCCGACGAAGTCGCGCAGCGCGCCGGCGAACGCCTCCTGGCTGGCCGCGTCCACCCCGGCGGTGGGCTCGTCGAGGATCAGCAGCTCCGGTCGGCCGGCCAGTGCGCGGGCGATCAGGGTGCGCTGCTGCTGGCCACCGGAGAGGGTGGCCACCGGGTCGGCGGCCCGGTCGGCGAGGCCCACCGCGCGCAGCGCGTCGTCGACGGCGGTGCGGTCGGCCGCGCCCGGAGGGCGGAGCAGACCCCGGCGGGCCAACCGGCCGGAGGCCACCACCTCGCGCACGGTGGCAGGTACGCCGCCGCCGGCGCCGAGGCGCTGCGGGACGTACCCGATGCGCTGCCACTGCCGGAACCGGCGCAGCGGCTGGCCGAAGAGGGTGATCGCGCCGGTGCTCAGCGGCACCAGGCCGAGCACCGCGCGGATCAGCGTGGACTTGCCGGAGCCGTTGGCGCCGAGCACCGCGACGACCTCCCCGGCGGTCACGGTGAGCGAGACGTCCCGGAGAACGGGGCGGCCGTCGTAGCCGACCGCCCCGTGCTCGACGGTGATGACGGGTGTGCTCACGAGCAGCTCAACGCCGTTCGCAGGGCCTGGAGGTTGGTACGCATCACCGAAAGGTAGTCGGCGCCGTCGCCGGCGGCGAGCCCTTCGATCGGGTCGAGCACTGCGGTCTTCGCGCCCACCTGACCGGCGATGGTCTCGGCGACCTTCGGGCTGACAAGCGTCTCGAAGAAGATCGTGGTGGTCCGGTGTTCCCTGGCCTCCTCGATGACCTGCGCCAGCCGCCGCGGGGAGGGTTCCACGTCCGGGCTCAGGCCGGTGATGCCGACCTGGTCGAGCCGGTACCGGTCGGCGAGGTAGCCGAACGCGGTGTGGCTGGTCACGATCTCCCGCCGCTGGCAGGTCGCCAGGCCCGTGGTGAAATCGCCGTCAAGCGCCGTCAGGTCGGCGCGCAGCGCGGAGGCGCGGGCGGTGTAGTCGCCGGCGTGGTCCGGGTCGGCCTTGCCGAGCCGCTGGGCGAGCTGGTCGCCGATGGTGGCCAGCCGGGTCGGGTCGAGCCAGACGTGCGGGTCCTTGCCGCCGGTGTCCTCCTCCTCGGCGTGCTCGCCCGCACCCTCGTGGTCGTGCCCGGCGGCCGTCGCGTCCAGCAGTGGTTGCACGGTCGTCACGTCGAACGTCCGGTCACCGCCGTTCTGCGCGACGGCGTCGTCCACCGCCGGCTGGAAGCCCTTGAGGTAGACGATCAACTCGGCCTCGCTGACCTGGCCGACCTGCTTCGGGCTGAGTTCCAGGTCGTGCGGCTCGGCGCCGGGCTTGGCGAGGTTGGTCACCCGGACCGCGTCACCGCCGATCCGCTCGGCGAGGAACTCCAGGGGGTAGAACGCGGCCACCACGTCGACTCGTTGCGGGTCGGCACCGGCGGCGCCGCCGGTCGAACAGCCGGCCCCGGCGCCCAGGGCGAGCACTGCGGTCGCGGCGGCCAGGACGCGGGACGTGGTGCGGTTGGTCATGTCCCCAACTGTCCGTGGCAACGATAATGATTGTCAAAAACGCATGATTGCATGTCAGAGCAGCTTCGCCAGACCCACAGTTACCAGCAGGGTCAGCATCAGCAGCCGAATCAGCCGGGTCTGCGGCGACTGCACCGGCCAGGTCGTCGCCAACAGGGCGATCAGCACCGCCGCGAGCGCGAGCGTCAGCAGCCCACCGACGACACCTGGCGTGAAGAACGCCACAAGCACCACCACGAGGGTGAGCAGGAACACCGACGTCGGGTTCGCCCCGGCCAGACGCGCCAGCAGAGGGCGCTGCGTACGCTGCATCCCACAGACTCTACGAGGAGGAACCCCCGGTGCTGGTGACCAACCGGTTCGTGGTCGAGGTCGATGTCGCCGACGACTTCACCGAACGGGCGCACGCCGCCCTCACCGCGCTGGCCGCCCGACCCGGCTACCTGCGAGGACAACTGGTCCGGGCGCTGGACGACCCCCGGCACTGGACGCTGCTAACCGAGTGGGAGTCGGTGGGCACCTACCGGCGGGCACTGGGCGCCTTCGAGGTCAAGGTCAGCGCCGTGCCGCTGCTCGCCGAGTCGATCGACGAACCGTCCGCGTACGAGGCCCTGGCCAGCGCCGCGCCCGGCGGGGCCGTGGTGGTCGCCGAGAGTGATCGGGCTGCGGGTCCTTACCGCTGAGCCGGCGGACACTACGCTGCTCCTATGACCGCACCCGCCCCGCCGCCCGGTCCCGGTGTGGCTCCGCCGTTCGCCGCGCCGCCCACCGAGGGCCGCCGGACCCGGCTCTGGATCGGCCTCGGCGTCGGCGCTCTGGCCCTGCTGCTCTGCTGCGGCGGGGGAGGCACAGCTGTCGTGGGCCTGTTCGTCACAGGCGTGCAGGCCGTCCGGGAGCAGGGCCGCACGGTGACCAGCGACTACTACCAGGCCCTCGTCGAGCGAAACTACGGCCGGGCGTACGAGCAGCTCTGCGACGACGCGCAGCGGCGCGAGTCCCGCCCCGAGTTCGAACGGCGGGCGGCTGCCGAACCGCAGGTGAGCGCGTTCCGGGTGGGTGAGGTGGACACCACCAACCTGACCGTGCCTGTCGACGTGACACTCGAGGGCGGCGACCGGGAACAGCAGCAGGTCACCCTTGGCTCGGACAGCCAGACCGGTGGCATGGAGGTCTGCGGGGTGAGCTGACCGGCTCCCGGTATTCTGCTGGGTTCGGGGAGACGGTGACCGTACCGTTGGCCCGAACTGACCGTTCCATCCATATCTCGCCCCCCGCCGACCGCCAGCCGGCGTAGGAGGAAACATGCCAGTCGACCGTATCGACGCCGTCGTCAGCCTCGCCAAGCGCCGAGGCTTCGTCTTCCCCTCCAGCGAGATCTACGGAGGCACCCGATCGGCGTGGGACTACGGACCGCTCGGCGTTGAACTCAAGGAGAACGTCCGCCGGCAGTGGTGGAAGACCATGGTCCAGCAGCGCGACGACGTGGTCGGCCTCGACTCCGCCGTGATCCTGGCCCGCAGGGTGTGGGAGGCGTCCGGCCACATCGCCGAGTTCGTCGACCCGCTCACCGAGTGCCAGTTCTGCCACAAGCGTTTCCGGGCGGACCACCTGGAGGAGGCGTACGCCGAGAAGCACGGCAAGCCGCTGACCTCGCTCGCCGAGCTGAACTGCCCCAACTGCGGCAACAAGGGCACCTTCACCGAGCCGAAGATGTTCAACGGCCTGATGAAGACGTACCTGGGCCCGGTGGAGAGCGACGAGGGTCTGCACTACCTGCGTCCGGAGACCGCGCAGGGCATCTTCGTGAACTACAAGAACGTCGAGACGGTCGCCCGCAAGAAGCCGCCGTTCGGCATCGCGCAGACCGGCAAGTCGTTCCGCAACGAGATCACGCCCGGCAACTTCATCTTCCGGACCCGCGAGTTCGAGCAGATGGAGATGGAGTTCTTCGTCGAGCCGGGCACCGACGAGCAGTGGCACGAGTACTGGCTCCAGGAGCGCTGGAACTGGTATCTCGACCTCGGCCTGTCGGCTGACAACCTGCGCCTGTACGAGCACCCCAAGGAGAAGCTCTCGCACTACTCGAAGCGGACTGTGGACATCGAGTACCGCTTCCAGTTCGGCGGCACGGAGTTCGCCGAGCTGGAGGGTGTCGCCAACCGCACCGACTTCGACCTCTCCACGCACAGCAAGCACTCCGGCGTCGACCTGTCGTACTTCGACCAGAGCAAGAGTGAGCGCTGGATGCCGTACGTCATCGAGCCGGCCGCCGGTCTGACCCGCGCGGTGCTGGCCTTCCTGCTGGAGGCGTACGACGAGGACGAGGCGCCGAACACCAAGGGCGGCGTGGACAAGCGCACGGTGATGCGGTTCGACCCGCGGCTGGCCCCGGTCAAGGTTGCGGTGCTGCCGCTGTCGCGCAACGAGGCGTTGTCGCCGAAGGCGAAGGACCTCGCGGCGCTGCTGCGTAAGCGTTGGGTGGTGGAGTTCGACGACTCCCAGGCGATCGGTCGCCGCTACCGCCGGCAGGACGAGATCGGCACCCCGTTCTGCGTGACGGTCGACTTCGACACCCTGGACGACAACGCCGTGACGGTGCGCAACCGGGACACCATGGCCCAGGAGCGGGTCTCCCTGGACCAGGTCGAGCGGTACCTGATCGAGCGCCTCCCGGGCTGCTGAGGTGTAAGGAAGGGCCCCTTCCTAACGCCTCAGGTATAGGAGGGGTCCCTTCCTCACTCCGTTGCTCCGTGAGCTGAGCTGAGCGGTGCAGCGCAGCACGGAGCAGCGGGGCTGAGTCGCGTGGAGCGCCCGTACTCGATCAGGCCATTGCATGCTCCGGGCCGGCCGGATCGACGCGGACCCGGAGCGTGGCTCCGACACCCTGCCGGGACTCGTACGCGTCCTCGACAGTTCGTCGAATGCGGTTCGGGTGGCGCCGTAGCTGTGCCGGCGTGACGTGCAGAACCAGGACGCCGTGCCGACTCAACTCGTTGTGCCGCTCCAACGTCCGGGCCCAGTCGCTCGGGCTGAAGTGGTACTCCTGCGAATCGACCTCCAGCGCCACCGCCGAGTCGGTGAGATACCCGTCCGGCGTCGGCAGCGCCGCCCCGTCGAGCGTACGAAGGCGGGGATTCCACCGAATTTCCGGCAGGATCGGGCTGTCCGCCAGGCACTCGCGCAGCTCCGCCTCCGGAGCTGACCGGGTGCCGGCCACGACCTCCGCGTACGCCATCCTGATCAGCGCGGTGCGACTGCGCCGCGCCCGGCGGACCTCCTCGTCAAGCCTGCCTAGGTCGGTGAAACCGCGCTGGACGGACTCGGCGACGATGGCCCGCACCGGGCGAAGCTGCCGAAGGTCGCGAGCCGCGTCCACCACCGCCCGCGCCGGCGAGCAAACCGGGTAGGACGCGCTAGACCGCGGCCAGGCGTCCAGTGCCAGGGCTCGCCGAACAACGGCGTAGTCCGCCGACCGGCGCCGCGCGTGGTGCGGCACGACCAGGTGTACGTCGGTGTTACGCGGAATCTGCCGGAACCCGTACCAGGCGAGCGCGGCCAAGCTGGTGAGCTGCGCCTGCGGCCCGGCGTAGAGCGCTGCGGAGATCCGCCGTTGTTCATCGGTCAGTACGCCCGTGAACAGGGCGTACGTCGCCGGCAGGACGCGTTGCCACTGGCCGCGCCGGGCCTGGCGGTACAGGTACATGTCGTCGTAGCCGGCGGCGAGCAGCTGAGCTCGGGTGACGATGTGCTGTTGCCGCTCGGCCGTCGCCGCCAGCTCAGGTGGATGTTCACGCATGGCCGCAGCCTGGCCGCCGGAACCAGGCCCTGTCCTGCCCGTCGTTCGGCCTGTGGAAACTCCTGCCGGCTGTGGACAGCTCCGTCGATCATCGCCGGGTGTGATATGCGTCGTGTTAGGAAGGGTCCCTTCCTATGCACCAGGCGTTAAGCAGGGGCCCTTCCTTACACTTGTGCGGTGACTGCCTCGACCGTGCCCGCGCTGCGGCCGTTGACCCTCGGGCCGTACCAGGTGTGGCCGCCCGTGGTCCTTGCGCCGATGGCGGGGATCACCAACGTCGGGTTCCGTCGGCTCTGCCGGGAGCAGGGCGGCGGCATCTACGTCTGCGAGATGATCACCACCCGGGCGCTCGTCGAGCGGAACCCGAAGACGCTGCGCATGATCGCGTTCGGCGACGACGAGAAGCCCCGCAGCCTCCAGCTCTACGGCACCGACCCGGAGGTCACCGCCGCGGCCGTGCGCATCGTCGTGGAGCGCAATCTGGCCGACCACATCGATCTCAACTTCGGCTGCCCCGTACCCAAGGTCACCCGGCGTGGCGGCGGCGCGGCGTTGCCCTGGCGGCGCCGGCTCTTCGCCCGGCTGGTGACGGCCGCGGTCGCCGCCGCGTCGCCGGCAGGGGTGCCGGTCACCGTGAAGATGCGCAAGGGCATCGACGACGACCATCTGACGTACGTCGAAGCCGGGCTGGCCGCGCAGGAGGCGGGCGTCGCCGCGGTGGCCCTGCACGGGCGCACGGCCGCGCAGCGGTACTCGGGCACCGCCGACTGGGACGCCATCGCCACGTTGAAGCAGGCACTCGACGTGCCGGTGCTCGGCAACGGCGACATCTGGGAGGCGGACGACGCGCTGCGGATGGTCGCGCACACAGGTGTCGACGGCGTGGTGATCGGCCGTGGCTGCCTGGGCCGGCCGTGGCTCTTCGCCGACCTGGAGGCCGCCTTCAACGGCAGGCCCCAGCGGCGGATGCCGACCCTGGGCGAGGTGGCGGTGACAATGCGCCGGCACGCCGAGCTGCTTGTCGACCAGTTCGTGGCGGGCGCCCGCAACCCGGCCAGGGGCGAGCGGGACGGCTGCACCGACTTCCGCAAGCATGTCGCCTGGTACCTCAAGGGCTTCCCGGTCGGCGGTGAGCTGCGCCGGTCGCTGGCGATGATCGAGAGCCTGGCCCAGCTCGACGACCTGCTCGGCAAGCTCGACCCGACCGAGCCGTTCCCGGTGACCGCCCTGGGCCAGCCGCGCGGGCGGACGAACTCCCCCGGCAAGGTCTTCCTGCCGGACGGTTGGCTGGCCAGCCGGGACGACGACACGGTCCCCGAGGGCGCCGAGATGGACGACTCCGGCGGCTGAGCCCTCGGTCTGCGACGGGTCGCCATCGGGGGGCGAGTCTCTGCCGGGGTGCCGACCCGGTCCCGCCGGCCGCAGGGGTCGGACGTAGGTGGAGCCCATCCCACAACCAACGGGCCCGCGCCGGGTGCTCGTCGCCGAGATCCGCGCAACTTCGGGGATGTTGGTGTCTCCTGCGTGTCGGAAGCACCAACATCGCCAATGTTGTGAGGATCTTGGGCGCTGGGCGCTGGGCGCTGGGCGCTGGGCGCTGGGCGCTGGGCGCTGGGCGCTGGGCGCTGGGCGCTGGGCGCTGGGCGCTGGGCGCTGGGGCGGACCTGGACATGCCGAAGGGCCGGGCCCCTGGTGGGGTCCGGCCCTTCGTGTCGTGACGTGTCGGGGGTCAGCTGGTGGCGTAGCCGCGGGTGGCGATCCAGTCGGCGAGGTGCTCGACGGTCA
>NZ_JBIAYR010000014.1:0-118421 GCF_042898105.1 Micromonospora sp. NPDC000663 | reverse complement strand
TCCTTCGAGGGTGGGCACTACATCAGCGTCGTCGGCTACCGCGACAACGGCACCATCGTCAAGATCGCCGACTCCGCCGACCCGAACACCGCCTCCTACGAGGTGACCGTCGAGCACCTCGCCGACTGGATCGCCACCCGCGGCTACGCCACCAGCTGACCCCCGACACGTCACGACACGAAGGGCCGGACCCCACCACGGGGCCCGGCCCTTCGTCGTCATTTCCACCAACTGCGGCACGTATTGACAAGGATCGACATAGCGGTGAGGCTGGACGACGAGAGAGAGCGCTCTCTTGCTACTGGCTCAACAGGCCACCACCACGTCTGGCCAGGACACTCCGCTGTCTTCGGCGGCGGCACCGGAGCTGTCCCTGAGCCGGCCTCCCGACAGGAGTCCCACGATGGACAGGGCCGCACCCCTATCCGGCATCCCCCGCCGACTGCGCATCGCCACGGCGATCGGCGCCCTGCTGGCACTGCTCGGCACGTACCTGGTCTCTGCCACCGACCGGGCCGACGCCGCCCCGGTCGCGAACGTCATCCGGGTTGCCGAGTTCCCCGCCGACTGCACCTACAGCCACCGGCTGCCGGACGACCCGATCGTCTTTCCCCGGCTGCCCGGCGCCTCGCACATGCACAGCTTCTTCGGCAGCACGGTGACGAACGCCAACACCACGCTCCCGGACCTGGTCACCTCCCCTACCACCTGCAACCCGCAGGTGGACGTCTCGTCGTACTGGGTGCCGACCCTGTACCGGGACAACGTCGCGGTGGAGCCGGCGATCGCCACGTTCTACTACCTGGGTGAGGGCGTCCGTGCAGACGTCGTCGCGAACACCCAGCCGTTCCCGCAGGGGCTGCGTTTGGTCGCCGGCAACGCGAAGGCCACCGGGCCGAACGACAGCATCGCCCGCTGGTCCTGTCTGCACGCCGGGCAGGTGCCACCGTCGAAGGACTTCGTCAACTGCCCGGCCGGCACGATGCTGGAGTCGTACCTGGACTTCCCGCAGTGCTGGAACGGCCGGGACCTGGACTCGCCGGACCACAAGAGCCACCTGGCATACCCGGTGAACCAGGCCTGCCCGAGCACCCACCCGGTGCACGTGCCGAAGTTGCGCCAGGTGCTGCGGTATCCGGTCAGCGGTGACCCGTCGCACTTCCGGTTGGCCTCCGGGCCGGGCTACACCATGCACGGCGACTTCTTCAACGCCTGGCCGGTGGCGGAGATGGCCCGCCGGGTCCAGGACTGCATCCGCCCGGTCATCAAGTGCGGTCACGACGGCCGGCCGATCTGAGCCGACCGGTCGCACCCGAGGCGGCGGGTCCGGTCGCGACTGGGCCCGCCGGCTCGGGCGGAAGGAGGCGGTATGCGAGTCCGGATCGCGCTGCTCGTGGCGGTGACGCTCGTCTCCGGATGCACCGCCGGCACACCGGTCGCCGACGACAGCGCGCCACCGTCCACGGGTGTGGTGTCCACAGCGCCGGCCACGGGCGCCGCCGGACCGTTCAGCGCCACCGACATCGCCTGGCTGCAACTGACGGTCGCGATGGCGCAACGGCTGCTCCCGGTACTGGACCTGGTGCCGACCCGTACCGCCGACCCCGCGTGGCGGCGTCTGGCCGCGCAGATGCGGGCGGGCAGTGGCACCGACCTGGCACGGTCCCACCAGCTTCTGGCCGACTCCGGCGCGCCGGCGACGAACCCGCACGAGGGCCACGACATGCCCGGCATGATCACCGCCGATGAGCTGGCCGCGCTGCGGTCGGCGACCGGCAGGCCCTTTCAGCGGCTGCTCGCCGCGCATCTGCGCGCGCACCTCGAGCAGTCCGTCCGGGTCGCCGCCGCCGAGCAGCAGGGCGGCGCCCACCAGGGCACCACCGCGATGGCCGCCGTCGTCGCCCAGACCGGCACGGTCAACCTCGCACGCCTCGACCGGCTCGACCGCCCACCGGCGCCGACACGACCGGCATGAACGCCTCGGCTCGGACTCCGCCAGTTGGCGCAGAGCTACGCCGAGACGACGAGGGCGATGATCTCCGGCACGGGTCAGATCCTGGCAGCGGACGCGGGGCTGGCCGGTCCAGGGGTGCGCCCTGGTGACAGGGCGCACCCCAACTGGTCAGCCCTCGTCGGCCGGCGCGAACAGCACCCGCGCGCGCAGTTGCCGGAATCCGGTGCGTTCCAGCTCCGCCAGCACCGACACCCGGTGGGCGTCCACGTCGGCGATCACCTCGCGGGCGCCACCGGCGGCGAGCACCCGGACCGCCTCGGCCAGGAGCTCGGGTCGGGCGGCCTGGTCGCGCAGGCCGAGATAGGCCAGCAGCGGGTAGCAGGCGTCCCCGGCCGTTCCGGCCAGGCCCACCGGTTCACCGGCCGCCGACGCGACGCGCCACCCCCGCACCGCCTCGCCCAGCCAGGCCAGCGGGTCGGTGGCCAGGTCGACGCCGCCGACCGCCCGGGCGATCTCGACCCCGGTCAGCACGTCCGGCTCGGCGATCCGGGCGACCAGCTCGTTGATCTCCGCCGGGTCGGCGGGCGGGCGGAAGTCGTACCGTCCGGAGGACGCCGGCAGGGGCGTGCCCGTCCAGGAGCACCTGAGCCGTTCCCCCCGTTCGACAAGGCCGGCGAGGCGGGCCGCCTCCATCGGAGCCCGGACCACGGCCAGCACCTCCGGTCGGCGTCGCCAGTGCGCCGGCAGGGCCGCGTAGTACCGGGTGGGGCCGCCCAGCGCCTCGTGGGCGGCGCGCAGCAGCTCGGCCCCCACCTCCGGCTCGGCGTCCAGGTCGAATCGCTCCAGCCAGGGGGCGCCGACGGCACCCGGTGGGAGGAGCCAGGCCGCCCGGGCGACCACCCGGCCGGCCCGCAGGGCGACCCAGGTGGTCTCGGGCCGGTAGCCGCCGCCGGCGATCCCGTCGGCGTAGGCGACCTGACGCAGGTACGGCAGCGGATCGGGCATCGAGTCGAACAGATTTTCCTCGCCCGCGACGAGCGGACGGATGACCAGGCCGGTCATGGTTTGGTCCTCCGGAGAGCGAGCGCCCCGGGTCAGATCCGCGTGGACGCCGGGGCGCGGAGGGGGCGCAGAACATCGGACATTGTTCTGACCTCCTCCCGGCTCGACGGCGTGCCCGACACGATACCGGCCCCGCGACGGGTGTGTCGGCCCCGGCTCACAGCGTCGGGTTGGTCGCCGAGCCGCGTTGGTGGGCCTGCCCGTCGAGGACCGCGATCACGGCCAGGATCAGTGCCGCAGCGCTCGCCACGGCGACCGGCGGAAGGAACACGGTGGGCACCGCCGCCACGGCCAGCACCAGCGCGCCGATGTACAGCATCCGGCAGTGCGGGGCGGCGGGCGTCGCCTCCTCCAGGTAACTGCGCCCGAGTAGGAACAGCACCGGACCGCCGAAGATGATGACCACCAGAGCCCAGTCGATGGGCGGATGCGGGTCCTCGATGACCTGGCCGAAGCCGACGGCGGTGCAGATGATGCCACCGACGATGAACAGCAGGCTGTAGCTCGCCCAGCGGGACAGCCGTATCCCGTCCCCCGTGGGGCTGGAGGTCGCCTGCCGACCGGGCCCGACATGGTAGAAGTAGATCCGCCAGAACGAGACCGTCGCCACGAACGCGGCGACGAGGGTGACGGTCCGCTCGAACGAGAAGCCCGGGAAGCTCACAGCGGCGCCGGCTTCGAGCACCACCTCGGCGAGCGCGATCATGAAGAACTGGTTGTACCGCTCGGCGAGATGCTCCTGTGAGACGGTGACCGTGCTGCTGATCGGCTCACGGCCGAACCGGGGCAGCGGCCAGTTGGTGGACGCGCCGATGAGTTCGACGGCGAGGGCGAGGGACCAGAAGACGCCTCGGCCGAGGCCTCCGCTGATACCGCCGCTGATCCAGAGCACGCCGGACACCACGTGCCAGGTCAGCACCCGGATCGCGAACGCGCGGCCCGGGTGGCCCCGCAGGGCGAACGACAGGTAGAGAGGTCTGCCGACCTGGATGATCACGTACGTGGCCGCGAAGATCACGCCGCGCTGGCCGAACGCCTGCGGCAACGAGACGGCCAGTACCAGCGTGCCGAACATGGTGGCCAGCAGGACGACCTGGAGATCGACACGCCGGGGATCGTACGTGCTGGCCAGCAGGGCGTTCAGGGACCAGATCATCCACATCGCCGTGAAGAACAGCAGCGTCTGGCCGGCCTCGGACAGCAGCGTGTGCCTGACGATTGTCAGGTCGTCCGCGACGCGCCCGGCGAGGCGGGCGAGCGCGAACACGTAGACGATGTCGAACAGCAGTTCCAGGACGGTCGCCGAGCGCGGGCTCCGGCTGTCACCAAGGCCGGGCATCCGGGCGCGCATCATCGCCCCGAACCCTCCTCGCAGCCTGGTCCCTTTTGAGCGATTTTATCGGGGAAGCCGACGATCTCAGCGGGTATGCGGACAGCGGGGGAACTCAGGCCCGACTGGAGATCTGCTGCACCCCCCAGGCGTTGCCGTCCGGGTCGGTGAAGAAGATGAATCCCACGTTGTCCAACGGGTCCGGCACCGGCTGCGGATTGGCTCCCACCACCTGGATCTCGCTGACCTCGACACCGCGTTCCACCAGCTCGGCGCGAGCCTGCCGCAGGTCGGGCACCACCAGTTGCAGCCCCTTGAGCGACCCGGGCGGCATGTCGGGCACCAATCCCCTGCCGATGACGACCGAGCAGCCCGAGCCGGGCGGAGTCAACTGCACGATCCGCGCCTCGTCGTTGATGACCGTGTCGTGGTCCACGACGAAGCCGAGCCGGTCGGCGTAGAACTCCTTGGCCCGGTCCACGTCCGAGACCGGTACGACCACCACTTCCAGCGTCCAGTTCATCCGAGCGTCTCCCCCTGTTGTGGAAGCCGGTTCGCGTCCGCCGAGGACGCGAACCGCACCGTGGACGACGACGGTAGCCCGGGACGTCACCAGAAACCGTTATCCCGGCGCGAACCGCCGGTCTCCTGAGGGGAGGGCGTTGATCCACCAGCCCGCCGGCCGGATGAGAACACCTGACGAAGGAGCCGAGACGATGCGCGCAACCAACCCGGGTGAGTCGGACGCCGCGAAGGCGACCCGGGGCGTCCACGCGAAACCCCGGCGGGGACCGCTGTTGCTGTGGCCGTTCGCCGTCGCGGTGGCCGTACTCGTGGCCGTGGTGATCGTCGTGGTCCAGCCCGCCGGTCCCACGCCGGCACCGGCGGCGACGCAGGCACTCGACACGCCGCCGCCCGCCGTCGCGGCGGCCGGCCCACCCGCACCGACCAGTCCTGCCGCGACGGCGAGCCCGACGACGGCGGTCCCGACGCCCACGACGGCGAAGCCCACGGCGGGACGCCCGGCCGCCGCGACGGCGGCCGCGGTGACGTCCAGGCGCAAGGGCGTCGGGGTGTGGACCTTCGACGGGGTCGACCGGGCGCTGGCCGGCTCCGGGGCGAGTTGGTACTACACCTGGGACGTCGCCCACCCGGGCGTCACCAGCCCGAAGGGCGCCGAGTTCGTCCCCATGATCTGGGGCGCGAAGAGCGTCACCGCCAGCAATCTGCGACAGGCCAGCACGAACGGGCGGCAACTCCTCGGGTTCAACGAGCCGGACATGGGCGGTCAGGCGAACATGAGCGTGGAGCAGGCGCTGGAGCTGTGGCCGCACCTGGAGGCCACCGGTCTCGCCCTGGGCAGCCCCGCCGTGGCGTGGGGCGGCGACCGGCCCGGCGAGTGGCTCGACCGTTTCATGACCGGGGCGAAGCAGCGCGGCTACCGGGTCGACTTCATCGCCCTGCACTGGTACGGCGGCGACTTCACCACCGCGAACGCGGTCAGCCAGCTCAAGTCGTACCTGCAGGCGGTGCACGACCGGTACCGGCTGCCGGTCTGGCTCACCGAGTTCGCACTGATCGACTTCTCCAACGGCGTACGGTTCCCCAGCCAGGAGCAGCAGGCGGCATTCCTCACCGCGGCGACCAGGATGCTGGGTGGCCTGTCCTGGCTGCACAGGTACGCCTGGTTCGGCCTGCCCGCCACGGACAAGGACCGCAGCGGGCTCTTCCGAACGGGCAGCGAGGCGACCGCCGTCGGCCGCGCCTACCAGGCGGCACGCTGAAGACGACTACGCCTGACCCACGTGGTTCCGCCAGGAGTGCTGCGGCTCGTATCCCAGCACCCGGCGTGCCTTGTCGATGCTGAGCAGCGTCTCGTGTTCGCCGAGTTCCTTGCGGATCTCGACGCCTGGGTAGACCTCTGCCATCAGGCTGGCGCTGGAGCGGGTCATGACGGTGTCCGCGTTGGCGATGATGAAGACGTCAGCGCCCGGCTGGTCGTGGGCGAGGGCCCGCTCGACCGCCTGCGCCCCGTCGCGGGCGTCGATGTAACCCCACAGGTTCCACCGACGCAGCGCCGGGTCGGCGTCGAACGACGGGAACGGCGCGTAGTCCTCGACGTCCATCACGTTGGAGAAGCGCAGACCCACCATGACCAGCTCCGGGTCCCAGCGGCAGAAGTGCCGCGCCATCTCCTCCTCAAGGGCCTTGTTCAACGAGTACGTCGACTCGGGGCGCGGCGCGTACTCCTCGTCGACCGGGGCGTACGGCGGCGGGGTGTCGAACGGCAACCCGAGCACCGTCTCACTCGACGCCCACACCACCCGCCGGATCCCGGCCGCCCGGGCCGCGGCGAAGACGTTGTACGTCGCTGCCGAGTTGTTCGCGAACGTGGTCGCGTTCGACATCAACCCGGGCGCCGGTACGGCCGCCAGGTGCACTACCGCGTCGATCCCACCGGCGTGCTCGTCCGCCCCTCCGGTGAACGCCTCCACCACCTGCCCGTAGTCGGTCAGGTCGACGAGCAGGAACTCGCCGTCCACGTCGCGCGGGTCACGTCCGCCGGCACGGTCGACGGCGAGGACGTCCACGCCCACGCCGCGCAGGTGCGCGACGACGGCGCGGCCGAGTTTGCCGGTGGCGCCGGTGACGACTACACGTCCGGGAAGTGCGGGATCGGTCATGACCCCATCCTCTCCGGCGGGACGCCACCCCGCACGGGCGGGTACGCAGCCGGCGCCGGCCGCCCGAGCCGTCAGTGGAGGCGGCGCAGATTAGCAGTAGGCATGTCGCGTCGGAAGCGCTCCGCGTGATCCGGACAGGCCTGCTGAATCATCGAATGTGACGGAACCTTCAGCCGATGGGAGTCGCCGGGCCAGAAATGACACGCTGCCCGGACATGTGCAGCCGCGCTCCCATCGGGAGGAAACTGTGCTCGGTACCCCACCCCTCATCAACGTCGGCGCGACGGCCGAGGTCGTTCGATGACGCCGTCTCCGTCGCCGACGGACGTGCCTGACCTTCCGGCTATTGCCGGTTACTACTCGCAGCTCGCGGCCGTACTCGCCGGTTTCGGTTTCGCAGGCGTGGTCGGCCTGGTCACCACCCAGCTGACGGCTCGTAACGCGACGACGACTGTCGTTCGCAGCCTGGGCCCACTGGTGAGCGCCTTCATCGGGCTGGTGGCGGCCAGTCTCGACTACGCCCTGGTGACCGGTGAGCCGGTCGGCTCGGCGCGGGTGGCGAGTTTGCAGACAGTGGCCGGAATGGGGTTCAGCATTGCCGGAGCGATGCTGATATGCGCGATCTACATTCTGCTCTGCGATCTTCAGGAGGACGCGCCGCTGAGCCGTTCGCTGAGCATCGCCGCGATCAGGTTTATGCGTACCATCATCGTTTCGTATCTTCCCACGGTGCTCGTCCTGCTGATGTGGAGCGGCCTGCGGGACCATCTCGAACAACGGCAGGGCGACAAGGCTTTCTACGGCTGGCCCGACTGGGTGGCGATCGCCGCCCTCGTCGCGACCCTGCTGGCGGCATGCCTGCTGCGGCTGTTCTTCCGCAGGGCACCGTCCGGTCGCTTCGACACGGTCACGAGGGTCGCGCGTCTCGCCACGCAACTGTCCTTCGCGTCACTGCTGGGCTCGTCCGCGCTGATCAGGTTCACCGAGACGAACACCTCGGTGCCGGCCGGGGTCCCGGTCACGGCGCTTGTGCTCGTGGCGGCCTTCGCCCTGTTGACGGCGTCCTCCGCAAGCCGCTACTTCAGCGAGGGCGGATCACCCCGTACGACGGCGGCCGTCGATGCCGCGGCCGTCCCCGACGAGGTGCCCCCGACCGTCACGCCGTCGGAGGGCGGTGGACGACGGCCGTTGCAGCCGCTTCACCCGGGGATCCTGCGGGACCGGTCCATCGAGATCTTCCCGCAGGGCTATCTGATGAACATCAGCATCATCCAGGGTGTGGCACTGAGCGTGCTCATCGTGGAGACCGTCCGGACGCTGACCCGCGAGGACAGCCCGCTGCCGTTGGTGCCCACGCTCGCGCAGTCGTCGTTGACACTTGCCTGCCTGGTGATCGTCTCGTACGAGTATCTGTGGTTCTCCACCATCATGCGGTGGACTCCCACGTTCCGCGACACCGCCATCCCCGTCGTGCTCGGCGTCGGAGAGATCGTCCCACCGCTGCTGCTGGGCAACCCGCGGGCGTGGTGGATCGCCACAGCTGTCTTCGCGCTGCTCGGCGCGGTGGCCTTCCTCAACACGGTCACCCGGCTCGAGCCGGAGATGTTCCCCCGGAGCAGGCAGGCGTACACGAGGATCCGAGGGCTTCTCGTCACCCTGGCGGTGACCTGCGTGGCGACGGCGGCCCTGGCCGCGGTGATCGCCTACCTGGTCGGACCTGTCCTCTCCACGATCGGCGCGCTCGTCGTCCTGTTCACCTCCGTGGTTTTCGTGGTCGGCCGCTCGGAGCGGGTCCTCAACGACGTCTACGACGATCACGGTGTCGACCGGAGGCCACCGATGTTCGAGCGGCTACGGGGCGTCGAATCTCGCGTGCGGGAGCGGCTCGGCGCTGCCCCGCCCCTGGTGAGCGGGGGTGACGGCTCCCGCCCGACCCATCCGAGCGCACCAGAGCCCCCGGGTGCGTAACGTGCAGGGGTAACCGTTGACGCGAGGAGGAACGTATGTCCAAGCCACCGCTTCCCGAGGCCGCGGTCGAGATGTTGCGCAAGCCGAATCCGGCAGTCATGACCACGCTTCGCAACGGTGGTCAGCCGGTGTCGGCCGCCACCTGGTACCTGTGGGAGGACGGCCGGATCCTGGTGAACATGGACGAGAGCCGCCGTCGGCTGGAGCACGTCCGCAACGATCCACGGGTGTCCCTGACCGTGCTGGACGAGGCCGGCTGGTACACCCACGTCAGCATCATCGGGCACGTCGCGGAGCTGCGCGCCGACGAGGACCTCGCCGACATCGACAGGTTGTCGCGGCACTACACGGGCAACGCGTACCCCCGGCGGGAGCGGGCCCGGGTCAGCGCCCTCATCGAGATCGACAGGTGGCACGGCTGGGGGTCGCTGAAGGACAACAGCCAGGTCGGCTGAGCGCGCCGACCCGACGCCCTGGCCGCTGGCGTCAGGGCGTCGCTCTCCCCGGTGGCCGGACGGCTCTTGACCGTCGAGTGTGGTCGGCTTAGCTTCATCAATCAGGTAAGTAACTTTACTAATCTGATTGATTCTTCTGGGAGTGTGCCGATGCGACAACTCCGCCACCGCCGCCTCACCGCCGTCGTCGCCCTGGCGACCCTACTGATCACCGCTGCTCCGCCCGCTGCGGCGAGCGCGGGCGCCAAGCCCGATCGGGCCGGCTACCACCGGGTCGGTTACTTCACCCAGTGGGGCATCTACGGCCGCGCCTTCCCGGTCAAGAAGCTCGAAACCTCCGGGGCGGCGAGCCGCCTGACCCACCTCAACTACGCCTTCGGCAATGTCAGCGAGGACGGACGCTGCTACCTGGACGGTGGGCCGGGCGAGGGCGACGCGTGGGCCGACTACCAGCGTCCCGTACCGGCCGAGGAGAGCGTCGACGGCGTCGCCGACGCTCCGGGCCAGGCGCTCAACGGCAACTTCGGCCAGCTCGCCAAGCTCAAGGCCAAGCACCCCGACCTGAAGGTGCTGATCTCGCTGGGCGGGTGGAGCTGGTCGACGTACTTCTCCAACGCCGCACTCACCGACGCCTCCCGCAAGGCGTTCGTCGCGTCCTGCATCGACCTCTACCTCAAGGGCAATCTCCCGGGCGCCCCGGGCGCCGGCGCGGGCGTCTTCGACGGGATCGACCTGGACTGGGAGTGGCCGAACTGGGACGGTGAGCCGGGCAACGTCATCCGCCCGCAGGACCGGGAGAACTTCACCAAGCTGCTCGCCGAGTTCCGCAGGCAGCTCGACGCGTACGGGCGCACGACCCGCTCGCACCACCCGCTCACCGCTTTCCTGCCGGCGAACCCGGCCACGATGGACGCCGGCTACGAGGGCCGCAAGATCTTCAAGTACCTGGACTTCGCGACAGTGCAGGGGTACGACTTCCACGGCGGCTGGGAGGCGGTGGCCAACCAGCAGTCCGCGCTGCGGGTTCCGGCCGGCTCGCCGGACAACCCGGACTTCTCCGTCGAGGTGGCCGTCGACGGCTGGATCGCCCGTGGGGCGCCGCGCGACAAGCTCGTCCTGGGCATCCCCTACTACGGTCGCGGCTGGACCGGCGTCACCGGCGGCGGCAACGGCCTCTTCGGGCCGGCCGCCGCGCCCGCGCCGGCCACCTTCGAGGCCGGGTACGAGGACTACAAGAAGCTCAAGACCCTGGCCGGCAACGGCTACACCGTTCACCGCGACCTGCGCGCCGGGCACGCCTGGCTCTTCGACGGTACGACGTTCTGGACGTACGACGATCCGGGTGTCGTCCTGCAGAAGATGCTCTACATCCGCCGCACCGGCCTGGGTGGCGCGATGATCTGGTCGCTCGACGGCGACGACGACAACGCCACGCTCACCAAGACGATAGGCCTCGGTCTGACGACCTGGTAGCCGCTACCCGGGGGGTGACCGCGCGCACCGCTTCGGCGATGAGCGCGGTCACCTGGCCCATGTCACGGGCCTGACGCACGTCCATCTCGGCGGACCAACCGTCGGCCCGACCGAGTGTCACAGTCACGTCGTCGCGGCGATGGGTGAGCCAACCGGCCACCGCCTGGACCAGGATCATGGCGGCACCCGCGTCGTCGACCGCCACCCGCAGCACGTCCGTGCCGCTCTCGGCCGTCCCCTCCGGCGGGGTCGGTGTCACCCCGTCCCGCAGCCGGTCGTCGGCGCGCAGCCAGGACGCCAGCGAACGCTGCGCGTCGGCGGACGGAAGATCCGGACTGACCGTGAGCGTGATCGCCTCCGGCACGGTGCGCTCCTTCCCGACGACAGCGGGTCACGCCACCATCCTGCCAGCCGACCCCGGCGCCGGCATCCCACGCAGTCACCGAAGTCGATCAGAGGCTTGACCACCCCGTCCGCCCGTCCATAGGCTCCGGCCACTGCGAGGCTTTCCCCCAAGAAGGGAACCCGAGACATGGCCCCATCGTCGCGTCCGTTCTGGACCCTCCCCCCGAAGCGGCTGGCGAGCGCCGCCACCGTCGCGCTCCTGCTCGGCATGACGCCCCTGCTCGGCGGCCCGTCGGCCGCCAGCGCCGCCCCACCATCGAGGTGCAGCACCGACCCGACCGCCCGGCTGAGCGGCGTACCCACCCCGGAGTCGGTGCTCGGCTTCCCGCTCGGGCTGGGCCAGGAGCGGGTCGTCACCAACGACGAGGTCCGCACCTACCTCGGGGCCGTCGACAGCGCCTCGGACCGCGTCGTCACAGGCGTGATGGCCACGAGCGTGCTCGGGCAGCCACTGCCGTACGCGGTGGTGTCCACCGAGCGCAACGTCCGGCCGGCCGCGCTGCGCGAGATCGCCGACGACGTACGGGACCTGCGTGATCCGCGCCGGACCAGCGCGCGCACCGCCGCCCGGACGGCGAAGGACAGCCCGGCCATCGTCTGGGTCACCGCGAACGTGCACGGCGGCGAGAAGAGCGGCACCGACGCCGCCCTCAAGACGCTGTACGAGTTGGCCGCCGGCCTGTCCTGCGAGGTCGCGCGGCGCAACGACAACCTGGTCACCATCATCGTGCCGACGCAGAACCCGGACGGCCGCGACGCGACGCGACGGCAGAACGAGTTCGGCTTCGACATGAACCGGGACTGGTTCGCCCGTACGCAGCAGGAGACCGACGGCAAGCTCGAACTGCTGCGCCGCTACCCGCCGCAGGTGTTCATCGACGCCCACGAGATGGGTGGCCGGCAGTACTTCTTCCCGCCCAACGCCGACCCGATCCACCACGAGATCGCCGGCGAGGCGGTGGACTGGATCAACCGGATCGGCGAGGCCAACAAGGCCGGCTTCGGCTACAACGGCGCCTGCGACGACACCGTCACGACCGAGTGCTACTTCAACTACGACACGTACGACATGTTCTTCATGGGCTACGGCGACACCGTGCCGACGACCGGCTTCGGCGCGGCAGGCATGACGTACGAGAAGGGCAGCGCGTCGGCTGTCGCGGACCGGGTGCAGCAGCAGTTCCACACCCAGTGGTCGACGCTGGGGTGGGCCGCCGCGAACAAGCGCGAGGTGCTCAGCGACTACTTCGACATCTGGACCGACGCGCTGGCCCAGGGCAGGGCGGGCGCCCTGGAGCCGAACGAGGTGGTGCAGCCCACCAACGAGGTCCAGTTCCCGGTGCCGGACGTCACCATCCGCTCGTACTTCCTGCTTCCCGACCGGCAACTCGCCGACGTCCGCCAGCTCGTCGAGCGGCTCCGCCGGATGGACGTCGAGGTGTACGAGGTGCAGAAGGCCACCCGGGTGCCCACCGCGCGGATCTTCGGCGGGCGCAGCGCCACGAACGTGACGGTGCCTAAGGGCGCGTACTGGATCCCGATGGACCAGCCGCAGAAGCACTGGATCCAGGCGATCATGGGCGAGGATCCGTACGTCCCGTTCCCGTACTTCTACGACGTGTCGTCCTGGAGCAACCCGCTGCTGATGGGCGTCAACGCCCTCTACACGGGAGACGCCGTCCGGCCGAAGGCCCAACTGGTCCGCACGGTCTCCGGCGGCCGCAGCGGGCTGGCGTGGCCGTGGGGCTCGTACACGTACAAGCTGGACTCGGCGGCCGCCGCGGAGTTCACGTTCACCCTGCTGGGCCGCGACGTGCCGCTCACGCGTGACCTGGAGACCAACACGGTGGCAGTCGCGGCGACCAGGGTGAGCCGTACTGTCGACGACCTGGCCGAGTCGCTCGGCGTCACCCTGACCCCGGCGGGGCGGGTCACCGGCACCCGGCTGAGCCTTCCGGATGTCGGGCTGTTCCAGGGCACCGGCATCTCCACCACCTCCGGCTCGCACGGCGAGGCCCGGTACGTGCTCGGCAAGCGGTGGGGCCTCGACCTGAAGCCGGTCACCACCGCCGACATCAACGACAACACCGAGGCGTTCACCGGGCGTACGGTGCTGCTGGTCCCGGACGGCAGCAGCCCGACCGGCGGTCTCACCGCCGCCGGGCAGGCCAACCTGCGTGACTGGATCGCCCAGGGCCACACGTACGTCGGGCTGCGCAACGAGGGCACCCGGCTGGCCCGCGCCGCAGGCCTCACGTCCACCACCGAGAAGACCAAACCCGCCGACTACCTGGTGATCGGCTCGCACCTGCGGGTCGACGTGGACACCGACAACCCGGTCGCCCTGGGCCGCCCGGCGGAGGACTTCGAGTTCAACAACAGCGACCCGATCCTCAACCCGAGCACCACCGGGACGAACGTGCTCACCTACCCGACGGACGACACGTTCTGGGCCAACGGCTACACCGTCGGCGCGGACACACTGAAGGGCACGGCGGCGGTGGTCGACGAGCCGACCGGCGCGGGTCGGGCGGTGCTGTTCGCGTTCAATCCGCTCTTCCGGGCGTACAACGAAAATGGTCTGCACCTGGTGGCGAACGCGCTGCTCTACCCGACGGGCGCGCCGAACGCCCGACGGACGACGGGCCCCGACGCGGCGCGCGCCAGCGCCGCCGCCGCGCCGGTCGCGGCGGACCTGGGCGGCGGCTGGCGGCCGATCACCGTCAAGGTGGCGTCGGCGGACCTGCCGCGCGCGCAGGCCGTCGTCGAACGCTTCGCCACCGACGCCCGGGCGTCCGTGAAGGACGGTTCGGCGTACGTCGTGATCCCGAACCCACAGGGACTCCAGGCGGACGAACACCCGTTCACGAAGGATCTGGTACGCGCGCTGCGCGCTGCCGGTGTGCCGCTGCGGTCCGTGGTCGCCTGACGGACCTGGCACGACAGAGCGCCCGTCCCCATGGTGGGGGCGGGCGCTCCGTCGTGCGCGCGGGTGATGGGGACTATGCGCCGAGCCGGCGGAAGACCTCACCACACACGTATACGCAGTGCGCCAGCACCACGTCGGCCGTCCGCACCCCGGGCGTGGTGAACAGGAAGACCTCACGGTCGACGCGTTCGACCGACTCGGTCCACGGGGCGGCCGTCAGCACCTGCTCGAAGAGGTCGCTGCCGGGTCGGGACAGGCCGAAGACGCCCAGCTTGCCGTCGTCGAAGCTGAGCGTCCACTCCCGGCCGTCCCTGGTGGAGACGGCCAGATAGCCCGGCAGGTCCTCCAGTGCCGGATCCTGCGGCAGGCGCGCGGCGGCCTCGGCCACCGCGGGTGACCCGGCCAACGCGTCGCCGTCGAAGACGTCCCAGCCGTCGACGCGCTGCGGCTCGACACCGTCGACCGCATAGCCAGGTCGGGACCGTTGCCACCAACTCATGGTTCTCACTATCGGGTAAGGGGACCCAGTGCCGCACCGGGCCCCACACCAATTGCCTGTGGCCCCGCCAGAATTTGCACACTTAAATGGTGAGTTATACGAGCGGGCGGGGCGGCCATCCGACAGAAGCGTCAGCCGGTCGCGCACATGGTGCCGTTCAGCCGGAATGCCGTGGGCAGCACGTTCGGCCCGCTGTACGCGCCGACGAAACCCGCGCTGACGCTGCCGCCGACCGCGATCTGCCGGTTGTCGTCGGTCGGGGTGACCCGCACGGCGGTGCCTACCTGTTCCCAGGTGGCGCTCCAGCCGCTGCTCACCTGCTGCCAACCGGTCGGCCAGGTCCAGGTGAGCGTCCACCCGCTGACCGGCTTCGTACCGTTGTTGGTGATCTCGACGCCGCCGATGTAGCCGTTGCCCCAGTCGTTGGTGGTGGTGAAGCGGACGGTGCACGCGCCGGCCGTCGGGCTTCCGGTGGCGAAGGTGAGCGGCGGAGACGACCAGGACACCCGACCTCCGGTGTCCCGCGCCAGCACGTTGACCGTGTACCTGCTGCCCGGCACCAGGTTGTCGACGGTGAACGAGGTCGCGTTGGTCTCGCCCAGCTGCTCGCTCACCGCGCCGTTCTGCCGGTACACCTCGTACTTGGCGATGGGGCTGCCACCCGGGGTGGCAGCAGGCCAGGTGATCGTCGCGGCGCGGTCGTTGACGCCGCTCGCGGTGGGCTGGCCCGGGGCCGAGGGACGCCCGGCGGACGTGCCGGCCGGTCGCAGCACGATCGTGGTCAACGAGTACGCCGGCAGTGTACGGCTGGTCGCCGACCCGGACTGGCTGGTGGTGATGCCGGTGGCGCCGTTGGTGAACGTGGACACCGTCGGCGCGGCGGCCGACGGGGTGAACCCCGCGTAGTCGATGGCCACCGGGTGGTCGTTGTCCGGGTCCTTGTTCACCAGCAGAACGGCGAGGTCGCCGTTGCCCCGACGGACGGCGTGGGCGGTGACCAGGGGCTCATCGGTGCCCGCGCGCACGAACTGGTCGCCCGTCCTGGCGAACAACTTCATCATGCTGAGGCCGTGGTACGGCGCGAACGGCGTGTTCAGCGGCGGTTCGCAGACCGAGCCATCCTCGTTGCAGGAGCCGCTGGAGAGCATCCCGAAGTCGCCGTAGTCGGTCTGGCCGGCGACCTGCGTCACCGTGCCCAGCCCGTTGTGCACGTTCCACCACTGGACGGTGAAGACACCGCTCTCCAGCAGCCCGCTGTAGACGTCGGCCAGGAACAGCGCAGCCGGCTGGGTGGTCCGGCCCGCGTCGACGTTCAACTCGGTGAAGCTGATGCCGATACGGTCCGCGTTCGCGCCCGCGTACCGGCTGAGCTGCTGCCGGAGCAGGTAGGTGGCGTCCGGGAGGTGGTTGACGCGGGACAGCGATTCGGCGGCGGTGCCACCGGGGTACCAGTGCACGTCCACGAAGTCGATCTTCGGACCGGCGATGGAGAGCACCGTCTGGTTCCACGGGCCCGGGTCGCTGCCGGCGGTGATGCCGTCCGGCCAGTTGCCCGGCACCGTCAGCACCGCGCCGACCTTGATGCTCGGGTCGACCGCCTTCATGGCGTCGGCGTACTCGACGACCAGCCGCGCGTACTGGCTGGCGCTCTTGTCCGGGTGGTTGTCCGCCTCCCACGCCGAGCCGTAGTGGCCGTTGCCGTAGTTCTCGTTGCCGACCGTCCAGTAGCGCGCGCCGTAGCCCTTTGTCACGTTGGCGTACCGCACCCAGTCGGCGGCCTCGGCGGGCGTGCCGGTGCCGTAGTTCGCGATGATCATCGGCTGCGCGCCGACCCGCCGGGCCGCGGCCATGAAGGTGTCGAAGTCGGTGTTCGGTGCCACGTACCCGCCGGGCGCGGTGTGGTCCTTCCAGTGGTAGATGTCGGCGTACGAGCCGCCGGGGTAGCGCATCATCTGCACGCCGGCGTCGCGCAGCAGGTCCGACGTCTCGGCGGTGCCCAGGTTCTGGTCCCAGATGGCGTGGTTGACGCCCAACGCCGTGTCTGGCACGGTGGCCAGCCCCGCGCGGGCGTTGACGGTGACCGCGACGGCGGCCGGTTCGGGTGTCGCGCTGGCGGTCGACGGGGTGACGCCGGAGAGAGCGGTCGCGGCGAGCAGCAGGCTCGCCAGCACCGTCGCCCGGCTTCGGGTAATGCGCATGGCGGGATTTCCTTCGCGGTGAACGACAGTGAGTCGCCCGGCCGGCAGGGCGCCCCGCGCAGGGCGGGCGGACTCGTGGATGGACAGGCCCCGGTGCCCTGTCGCTGGTGCCCGTCCCCCGCGATCCGTGGTCGGATCCCGGTTGCCCAGTGGACGGCGTCGGCCCGCGCGTGGCCTGTGATCGACGGCCAAGAATGTCACGGCCGGATCGGGGACCTCAAGGGGTGCCGTGTCGGCACCGCTTGACGAACGGAATGTATCGCTCGCAGTCGATGTCGACTCATCTGTGATCGTGAGATGCCGTGGCCCGGCTCGGAAAATTCCGAGCCGGGCCACGGATCCCGCTGCTCGGGCCCGGACTCCGGGCAGCGGGGCGGCCGAGCACGGCCCGGCGGCACTTGCCGGAACCGACGATCGGCGGCGCGGAAGGCAACGGTGTCGACCGCTCGGCGTCGCCTGCTGGGCAGGCCGGCGCAGCGGGTTGTCGCGGACGACGTACCCGATTGGTGCGGTGCCCTGGGATGTCCGTGGCGCGGCGCGCGGGCTCACCCGGTGGTGGTCTCGGGCCGTCTCGCGCCGGCCACGTCCCGCCCACCCACGCTGCGGTCGCCGTTCGCCACGTTAGCGCTAACAGCATACGTCTGTCCATAGACAGTCATCGCTACTTTACGGCGGGTGTCGGTGAACCCATCGCGCGGGGACACCACGCAGCGCCACCGGTTGGTAACGTGGCGGCGGTTACGCGGTGATGGTCGCCGATGGCCCGGGGGGTCGACGTGTGGTCCGATGATGCCGCGTTGGACGCGGCGGACCGCCGCCTCGACGAATGGGAGACGTCCCTGGCCGAGCGGGCCGCCCGCGCGCGAGCCCTCTCCACCCGACTGCGGCCGATCACCGGCACCGCCACCAGCGCCGACGGCGCCGTCGAGGTGACGGTCGACTCGAACGGCCTGCTGACCGACCTGCGCCTCGACGAACGGATCCGCCAGCAGCCCGCCACCCGCACCGCCCGGCAGATCACCGACACCACCCGCGCCGCCCACGCCGACCTGCTCAAGCGGGTCAACGACGCGACAGTCGAGACCCTCGGCGCCGGCGACCCGACCGGGCAGGCCGTCATCGACTCCTACCGGCGGCGGATGGACCCGAGCGAGGACGAGCCGGATGCCCGACGCTGACGGCGTCCACGTCGATCCGGACGACCTCACCGCACACGCCCGGCACACCGACCGCCTCGCCGACCGGGTCGACACCGCCCGTCGAGCTGGCCAGCACGTCCAGTTGGGCGCCGACGCGTACGGGCAGTTCTGCGCGATCATGCCCGTCCTCCTGGACGGTCTTCAGCGCACCCTGGTCGCCGGCATCGGCGCGGCAGCCGAGTCCGCGCGCGACACCTCCGACCGACTCCGCGTCAGCGCGGACCGCTACCGGGCATCCGACGCCCGCGCCGAACAACGCCTGCGCCGCCCACGGAGCTGACCGGTGACGGTCAATCCGCTCATCGGCACTGCCGCCGACACAGGTCCCCACGCCTGGGCCGGCATCTGGATCTGCGAGGACATCGACCTCATCGCCCAGGGCATCCGGACCGGCAGCTGGATCGACGGCACCCTCGGTGTGGTCAGCGCCGGCCTCGACGCCCTCGCCGGCACAGTTCTTTGATCGCCAATGGCCCCAACTGCAGTATCAGATCGTGCGGCACCTGGAAAAGGCGGACCTGGTGCCGGTGGACGTTTCGACGTTCACGCCGGCGCAGGTAGCGCAGCTCGAACAGTTCATCACGGACCGAGGCCTCGGTCCTCGAGTGTTCATCGTGGGGAAATGATGGCTGGCCTCATCGTGCTCAAACCTGGCGTCGACTGGACCGCGACGGGCGGGTTGTTCGACTGGACGCTGGAGTTTCTGATCTCCCGTCTCTCGAACAGGCAGGCCGTCGACCACCTACAGGAGATCGTCGACAACAATCTTGGTTCGCTCTGGCTCGACGATCTGCCCGCCGCGGTACAGCGGGAAATCGTCAGGCTGTGGCGCGAGGGCTTGGTCGAGGCCGGCGAAGCGCAACTCCCCGAGACCGAACAGAAGGCCGACGTCATCCGCCACCTTCAGGAGTTGGTGGACGCGACCTACGCGGCCGAGTCGTCAGACCCGAGTGACCCTGGGTAGTGAAGTTCACTGCCGGCTCGCCCTCCGGCACCTAGCCGTGACGGCGTCCTGTTCCCAGATCCGCCGCCAGCGGGTATCCGGCTGCTCCGCCCCCTGCACCTGCGTGGAGCCCGACCCCGAAGAGCAGGCCCCACCGGCGGCGATGCTCAGACCGATGAGCAGGACCGGAATGACGGTCGGCGCATACCACTGCACCCGATACACGGCCCGCCGGAGTCCCGACTCCACAGCCACCTCTGATCGCTCTTAGGGGTGCGCCCCGAGCCATGCTCTGCGCCTCAGGGCCATGAAAATCGACACAGTCCAATGGCCACACCACCGCTGTCTCGCCTCGACCGGCGCTGACGGCTGATCGACCGATCAGCCGAATCGACGACGCGCTGCGCGACGGCTGACGCGCGTCACGACCGGGGTGGCGCGGCGCTGTCGCGTTCGACGAGTTCGGTGGCGAGTTCGACGCGGGGGCTCTCGACCTTCTCTCCCCCGGCGAGCCGCAGGATGGTCCGCGCGGCCATCATGCCCATCTCGGCCAGGGGCTGGCGGACAGTGGTCAGCGGGGGCGAGCACCAGCGGACCTCGGGCAGGTCGTCGAAGCCGACGACGCTTATGTCGTCGGGCACCCGCAGGCCACGTTTGCGTACCGCCTCGTAGACGCCCAGTGCCATCTGGTCGCTGGCGGCGAAGATGGCGGTGGGCGGGTCGGGCAGTGCCAGTAGCTGCGTACCGGCGGTGTAGCCGGCCTCGTGGTAGAAGTTGCCGGGTCGGATCAGGGCGTCGTCGACGGCAATGCCGGCGGCGCCGAGGGCTGCCCGGTAGCCGTCGAGTCGGGCCCTGCTGCACGTCAGGTGCGGCGGCCCGGCGATGAACCCGATGCGGCGGTGGCCGAGCCCGATCAGGTACTGGTTGGCGCTGAGGCTGCCCGCCCAGTTGGTGGCGCCGATGGTCGGTGACTCCTGCGGATCGACGCCGGCGGGATCGATGATGACCACCGGGAGGTGCAGCCGGCGCAGCTCGGCCTGCAGTGGTGGGTTGACCATCGAGGTCACGAAGATGACGCCCTCGGTGGATCGGGTACGCATGTTGTCAAGCCACTGCTTGGCCGAGGAGATGCGCCAGTGGATGGCCGAGACCACCGTACCGACGCCGCTGCTGCGGGCGACGTCCTCCACGCCACGAATGATCTCGACGGCCCACGGGCTGTCGAGGTCGTTGAAGACCAGGTCGATGAGCGCGGCGTCGTCGCGCCGAGCCGGTGACCGCCGGCGGTAGCCGTGATGGTTGAGCAGGGCCTCGACGCGTTCCCGGGTGTCGGGGGCGACGTCGGAGCGCCCGTTGATGACCCGGGAGACCGTGGGCACCGAAACACCGGCCAGCCGCGCGATCATGGCGATGGTGACATTTCGGCCGTTGTCGGAGCCCACGGTCCGCCCTTCGTTCTCAGCCCTTGACGCTGCCGGTCAGGCCGCCGATGAGTTGCCGTTCGGCCACGGCGTAGAAGCCCAGCGCCGGGAGCATGGACAGCACGACGTAGGCGAGCACCCGTGCGGTGTCGTCGGCGTACTGGCCCTGGAACGCCTGGACCCCGACGGGCAGGGTCCACCAGCTCTGGTCACTGAAGACGACAAGCGGGAGCATGAAGTTGTTCCAGCTGGTCACGATGGCCAGCACCGAGACGGTGGCAAGCGCGGGGCGGGCCATCGGCAGCAGGACCCGCCAGAAGAAGCCGAAGGAGCCGCAGCCGTCGAGGACGGCGGCCTCCTCGACCTCGGCGGGGATGGTACGGAAGAACTGCCGCAGGATGATGATGGTGATCGGCAGCCCGAAGGCGGCCTGGGGCAGGATGACGCCGAGCGGGTTGTCGAGCAGGCCCATGCCGCGCAGCAGGACGAACAGCGGCAGGATGGCCACCGCGAACGGGAACATCAGACCGATCGCGAACAGGGTGACCAGGAACTCGCGGCCCCGGAAGGCGTAGCGAGCGAAGACGAAGGCGGCCATCGCCGCCGCGCCGACGACGATGAAGGTGCTGGTCACGGCGATGAGCAGGCTGTTGCCGAGTTGCCGCCAGAACACCCCGTTGCCCAGGATCTCGAAGTAGTTCGGCACCCACGGGTCGGGCCAGCCCAGCGGGTTGGTGGACAACTGGCCGTTGTCCTTGAAGCCGCCGAGCACGCCGAAGTACACCGGAACGACGATGAGCACGCCGACGGCGATGCAGACGAGGTGCAGCACGACGCTGCGGGTCCGCTGGGCGCGACTCGCCGTGGCGGTCATCGCTGGCCTCCCTGGGTGGTGATCGCGCCCGCCGTGTCACGACGCAGGACGATGCGTTGGTAGAACAGGGCGAAGACGAGGCTCAGCAGGAACATCACGATGCTGATGGCGCTCGCGTAACCGACCTCGAAGCGACGGAAGCCGAACTGATACATCGTGACGGCCAGCGTCTCCGAGGAGTGGATCGGCCCACCACCGGTGAGCACCCACACCATGTCGAACAGTTGGATGGTGCCGATGACCGACAGGAAGATGCTGATGCGGATCGTCGGGCCGAGCAGGGGCAGGGTGACGTGTCGGAAAGCCTGCCAGCCGGTGGCACCGTCGGTGACCGCCGCCTCGTGCAGTTCCTTCGGGATGCCCTGCCGGGCCGCCAGGAAGAGCATCATGTAGAGGCCGAAGTACTTCCAGGACACCACCAGGAAGACGGCGTAGAGCACGGTGTCCGGGTCGGCGAAGACGGTGCCCGCGTCGGCGCCCAGCCACTGCGCGACGCCCTCGCCCAGCCCTCGGTTCGGTGAGAACACCAGGGTGAACAGGACGGCCGTGGTGACCTCGGAGAGCACGTACGGGGCGAAGAAGATCAGCCGATAGACGGCCCGCCCGCGAAGTGGCTGATTGAGGAGCATGGCCAGGGCCAGCGCAGCAGGCAGCTGCACGACCAGGGACAGCACCACCAGAATCAGGCCACGCCACAGGTCACCGCGGAACGTCGGGTCGCCGAAGGCACGGGTGTAGTTGTCCCACCCGATGAAGTTCTCCGGCAGGCCGAAGCCGTTCCATTTGAAGAAGCTGGCGTAGGCGGCCACCACGATGGGGGCGAGGACCAACAGCACGAACAGCGCCAGGGCAGGCGCCAGGAACACGGCGAGGACGCCGCCCCGGCCCGGCCGGGGCTGGCGGCCACGCTTGCGCGCGGTGCCCGGCCCCGGTGCCGGCGGATCGGTCGCCGTGTCGCCGCGCCTCAGGTCGGACACGGTCGATGGCCTGGTCATTCCTGCTCCACTCGGGTTCTACGGCCGGCTACGGACGGGTGACGGGTCACGATCAGGCGGTCTTTGCCACCTGCGTGATGTCCTTGACGATCGCCGCCGGGGACTTCTTGCCGGCGATGATCTCCGCGACGCTGTCGTTGATCTGCTGCCCGAGCGCGGGCGCGTACGCCTGGTCGAGGTAGAGCTGGAAGCCGGTGTTCTTGGACAGGGCCTCCGCGACGGCCTTGTTGTTGGGGTCGCTGATGGCGGAGGTGGCGTCCTTCACCGTGGGCAGCACCGCGCCGGTCTGCGCGGAGCGCTTCTGGTTCTCGACGCTGAGCAGGAACTTCAGGAAGTCGATGGTGGCGGCCGGCGCGTCCTTGCCGACGGCGAAGCCGTTGCCACCGCCGAAGACCTCGGTCGCCGCGCCCTTGCCGCCGTCCACGGAGGGGAACGGGAAGAAGCCGAGCTTGTCGCCGAGGCCCTTCTTGCTGGTGGAGCTGGACGCCTGCACCGCCGGCGCCCACTGCCCCATCAGCTCCATGCCGGCCTTGCCGTTGCCCATGGTGGCGGCCTGACCGTCGGGCGAGCCGAACTCCGCGCCGAGGAAGCCCTTCTGGAAGGGCTGCAGGTCGACGAGTTCCTTGAGCCGCTCACCGGCGGCGACGAGGTCGGGGGTGTCGAAGTTCTTGCTGTCGACAGCCTTCTGCAACGCGTCGACACCGCCGATGCGCATCGCGAGGTAGGACCAGTAGAAGTGGGCCGGCCACTTGTCCTTGCCGGCCAGGGCGACCGGGGTGATGCCGGCGGCCTTGAGCTTGCGGACCGCGTCGAGCACACCGGTCCAGGTGGTGGGGGTCTCGGTGATGCCGGCGCGGGTGAAGAGCTCCTTGTTGTACCAGAACCCGACCATGCCGATGTCGAACGGAATGCCGTAGATCTTGCCGTCGATGGTGTACGGCTGCATGGCGGCGGGCAGGATCCCGGCGACCAGGTCCTTCACGTCGTCGGTGAGGTCCTTGACCAGGCCCGCGTCCACCTGCTGCTTGAGCACGCCGCCGCCCCAGGACTGGAACAGGTCCGGCGGGTCGCCGGCCTGCGTGGCGGTGGTGAGCTTGGCCTTGAAGGCCTCGTTCTCCAGCGGCTGGATGGTAAACGTGACGTTGCTGTGCGCGGTCTTGTACTCGTTGGCCATCGCCGCCCAGACCGGCAGCATCGGTTCGGTGTTCTGGATGTGCCACCAGTTGATGGTCTGCGGAGCGTTGGGGTCGGCCGACTCTCCATCACTGCACGCGCTGAGCAGGTAGGCGCCGGCGCCGGCGCCGGCGAGGCCGAGCAGCGTTCGGCGGGAAAGGTGCGCTGTCATGATCCATCCCTTCGGGGACTCACGGGTTGCTCGGAACGCCGGCCGAGCCGGCAAGGGTTCGAACCTGGATCTCCGGAACTTTCATTGCTTCGCCGGTATTACCGATCGATGGCGGGGACGCTACGAGCAGTTTCCCCACCGGTCAAGACCCTCTGTCCTATCGCGCGAAGACCGGCTAGCGTAGGCAGGACTTCCAGTCATCCTGGACCGCAAGTTTCCGGAAGTTTTCAGAGTCACCTAGAGGAGCCTTCGTGTCGACCGACACCGCTGACGTGGCGACCGCTGCCCGGTCGATCCGCAATCCCGTCCTCGCCGGGTTCCACCCGGATCCGTCGATCCTGCGCGTCGGCGACGACTTCTACCTGGCCACCTCGACCTTCGAGTGGTATCCGGGGGTACGGATCCACCACTCGCGTGACCTCGTCAACTGGCGTCCCCTCGGCGGTGTCATCACCGACCGCCGCCTGCTCGACCTGCGGGGCTGCGGCGACTCCAACGGGGTGTGGGCGCCCGACCTGACGTACCACGACGGCGAGTTCCACCTCGTCTACAGCGACGTGGCGAGCTTCGCCAGTGGCTACTGGGACCCGCAGAACTTCCTGGTCACCGCACCGGACATCGACGGCCCCTGGTCGGATCCGGTGAAACTGCACGGCCGCGGTTTCGACGCCGCGCTGTTCCACGACGACGACGGCACCACCTGGCTGTTGAGCATGAGCGCGGACTGGCGACCCGGGCGGGACCGCTTCGGCGGCATCGAGATCCAGCAGTACGACAGGGCCACCCGCACCCTCGTCGGGAGGCCACGCATTCTCTTCACCGGCACTCCGGTCGGGGTGACCGAGGGGCCGCACCTGTACCGCCACGACGGCTGGTACTGGCTGATCACCGCCGAGGGCGGCACGAGCTGGGAGCACCAGGTGACCGTGGCGCGCTCGCGCGACCTGTTCGGGCCGTACGAGGTGGATCCGGACGGGCCACTGCTCACCTCGGTGGGCCGGCCGGATCTGCGGTTGCAGAAGGCGGGGCACGGCAGCCTGGTCCGTACGCAGGACGGCGAGTGGTATCTGGCGCACCTGGTCGGCCGCCCCTACTCCCCGCTGGGCAGTTGCGTGCTGGGCAGGGAGACGGCGATCCAGCGGGTCGACTGGCCGGCCGGCGGTTGGCCCCGGGTGCCGGGCGGGGTGCCCGCCGACGAGGTGGCCGCACCCGACCTGCCCACCCACCCGTGGCCGGCGGACCCGGCCACCGACCACTTCGACGACGCCGAGCTGGGGCACTGCTGGTCGACGTTGCGCCGGCCGGCCACCCCGGACTGGGTGGACCTGCGGACGCGCCCGTCACACCTGCGCATCCATGGTGGACAGTCGCCGGTCGGCAGGCAGGCACCCAGTCTTGTCGCGCGGCGCGTCGGCGCCACCCAATGTTCGCTGGAGACCGTCGTCGAGTTCGACCCGGTCGACCACCGCCAGCTCGCCGGAGTCACCGCCTACTACAACACCCTCAACTGGCACCACCTCTACCTGACCCGGGCGGACGACGGGCGCACCGTGCTGGAGCTGCTCAGCTCCGACAACGGGCGGCGCACGCCGTACCCCGAACTGACCGTCGACGCGAGCGGCGTCACCCGGGTCGGCCTGCGGGCGGTGTTCGACGGGCCTGTGGTGCGTTTCGACTACGACCTCGGTGCCGGTTGGCAGCGGTTGCCCGTCGACCTGGACGCGACGATCCTGTCCGACGAGCACGCCGCGTTGATCATCGACGGTGAGCCCGCGGCGTGGGGCTTCACCGGGGCGTTCCTCGGCCTCTGGGTGCAGGACCTCGGCGGCGACGGCGTGTACGCCGACTTCGACCTGGCCACCTACCGGGAGCAGTGACAGGCGCGTCGCCCCGCCTGACCTGGGCGGGGACGACGCGCGCCGGGTCGTCAACTGACTGAACAGGGCCCGTCACGCCTCGCGGTCATCGATTGACGAGAAATCGACGCACTGGTGTCTGTTAATACAGTTTCCTGATGCTCGCGGTAGCCCGCCGGGGCCGGACCGCCGCGCCGGGCCACCGACCGGCCGGCGGCACGCCGCCCCTTCCCCGAGGAACACCCATGGTTCACAAGAGAACGGCCCCCTACGCCGTGGGCGCCCTGCTGATCGCGGTCGCGGGGCTCGGCTACGGCCTGCCGTCGGCCAGCGCCGCGACCGCCGGCCCGATCACCGGCCTCGGCGGCAAGTGCGTCGACGTCGCGGCCGCCAACCCGGCCAACGGCACTCCGGTCCAGCTCTACGACTGCAACGGCAGCGCGGCCCAGACGTGGACCGTCGGCAACTCCGACGCCTCGATCCGAGCACTCGGCAAATGCCTCGACGTCACCTCCGCATCGACCGCGAACGGCGCCAAGGTGCAGCTGTACGACTGCAACAACACAGGTGCGCAGAAGTGGACCGCCAGCAACGGCGCGCTCGTCAACTCCGGCTCCGGAAAGTGCCTCGACGTCACCGACCGCAGCACCGCGAACGGCGCCCGCCTGTAGATCTGGACCTGCGGCGGCACCACCAACCAACAGTGGACCCTGCCCGGCGGCGGCACCCCCACCACTCCCCCGCCCACCACGCCGACCGGCACCAACCTCGACGACCCCGCGAAGAAGGACGTCGCCATGCAGCTCGTCTCGGCTGCGGAGAACTCCTCGCTCGACTGGCGGGCGCAGTTCTCCTACATCGAGGACATCGGCGACGGGCGCGGCTACACCGCCGGCGTCATCGGCTTCTGCTCCGGCACCGGCGACATGCTCGAACTCGTCGAGGCGTACACCCGCACCAAGCCGGGCAACGTGCTGGCCGGCTACCTGCCGGCGCTGCGCGCCGTCAACGGCACGCCGTCGCACTCCGGCCTCGACCCGAACTTCCCCCGGGACTGGCGGACGGCGGCCAACGACCCGGTGTTCCAGGCCGCCCAGGAGGCCGAGCGGGACCGGGTCTACTTCAACCCGTCGGTACGCGACGGCAAGAACGACCAGGTCCGGGCGCTCGGCCAGTTCGCCTACTACGACGCGGCAGTCATGCACGGGTACGAGGGCATGCGCCAGATCCGCAACCGTGCCCTGGCCCGGGCCAAGCCGCCGGCCCAGGGTGGCGACGAGCGGACCTGGCTCAACGCGTTCCTCGACGAGCGGGTCATCGAGATGAAGAAGGAGGAGGCCCACTCGGACACCTCCCGCGTCGACACGGCCCAGCGGGTGTTCCTCAACAACGGCAACTTCACCCTGAACACGCCGCTGGTGTTCGCCGTCTACGGCGAGCAGTTCCGCATCGGTTAGACCCTCGCGCCGACGCTCAGGGCGCCGCCCAGCGGCGCCCCGAGTCGTGCCCGGGAACCCCGGGCGCGACCTTGCCTTGACGCTGACGACAAGGTTTAGCCTGGTCGCGACGGGCTGGTCGAGGAGGTCTGATGCTGATCGGTGAGCTGGCGGAACGGGCTGGCACGAGCAGCCGGACCCTGCGCTACTACGAGGCCCACGGGCTGGTGTGTCCGCGGCGCTCGGCCAACGGCTACCGCGTGTACGACGAGGCGGAGCTGCGGGTCGTCCGGGAGATCCGGGCACTTCTCGACGTCGGTTTCGGCCTCGATGACGTCCGTCCGTTCGTCGCCTGCCTACGAGCGGGCAACACGTCCGGCGACGTCTGTCCGGATTCGGTGCAGGTGCTGCGGCGCAAGCTCGCCGAGGTCGACGACTACCTCGATCGGCTCACGGCGGTCCGTCAGCAGTTGCACACCCAACTCAGCCACGCCATCGCGCACCGGGAGGAAACATGCCCCAGGAAACGACAGTCGGGTCCCTGATCACCGTCACCGACGACACGTTCGCCGAGCTGGTGCTGGCCAGCGACCGGCCCGTGGTGGTCGACTTCTGGGCCGAGTGGTGCCCGCCCTGCAAGATGATCGAGAAGAGCCTCGTCGAGCTGGCCGGGGAGTTCGGCGACCGGATGGTCATCGCCAAGCTCAACTCCGACGACAACCCACAGGCGACGCGGCGCTACGGCGTCATGTCCCTGCCGACGCTTCTGGTGTTCCGCGGGGGCGAGGTCGTCGGCTCGGTCGTCGGGTCCCGGCCGAAGCTGCACCTGCGGCAGAGCCTGACCATGCACGCCGGCCTGTGACGGCCACCGTCGGTCGACTGCCCCCCTGCTGTTGAGCGTGGCGACGATGGTCCTCACGGTGGCGGGCACGGGTCCTCGCCGGGCGAGTGGTGGAGGCGACTGCCGATGGCGCCGACACCGCCGTCGTGATGTGCGGGTGAACTGACCCGGTCATCGCCCGGGTGGAGTCCAGCGCAGACGAGTCTCCGGTGACCAGTCGGTACATCGATCATGATGACTGAGATCTTGTCGTACACCTGTTCTAATCTCGGGTCATGGTTGAGGAGTTGGCGCGGGCAGATGATGCGATCTCTGCCTGCGTCCACGCGCCTGCGTGGCCGCTCCCGGAACATGACCTGATCGCCGCGCTCGACGCCGCGCACCGCCTTCAGCAACGCCTCGCCGCCGTCACCCTCACCCTGATCCGTGAGGTCGACGGCCGCGGCACCGCCCGCACCCAAGGAGCGTCCTCCACCGCAGTGTGGCTCCGCGAACGACTGCGGCTGACCGTTCCCGCCGCCCGCCGCCTGATCGACCTCGCCACCGCTTTGGACACCGGCAACCCCGGCATCCGAGAAGCGCCTCATCACCGGCCCCCTGCGCCGAGCCCTCGTGCTACGCGACCGCGGCTGCGCCTTCCCCGGCTGCGACCGTCCACCCCGTTGGTGCGACGCCCACCACATCCACCACTGGGCCGATGGCGGCCCCACCAACCTCGACAACGCCGTCCTGCTCTGCGGCCACCACCGTCGCCACCTGCACCACAGCGACTGGACCGTGCGACTCGGTGACGACAACCACCCCGAGTTCATCCCGCCAGCCTGGCTCGACCCCGACCAACTTCCCCGCCCAACCACTACCACCGACGAACGTAGCCACGGCCAGCGGAGAAAGTGGTCGGTCACGCTGATGCCCGACCTCGGGCCTTTCCGCGCCGCCATCGACGCGCACGGGGTCCACGCGATTCGCGCCTGTGCCGACGTCCAGCCGTGCGTGCGCGCAATGGCCCGCACTACCGCGTTGGTGGCCGGTCGCCGTCGCTCGGCGCGGTCCCGATCAGCACGGTCGCGGCCTCCTGTCCACGGTCGCTCAGCGCTCGGGCCGGGTCCGGTGGCTGCGGGGCGTGCGATATCGTCGCGCGACACTCACCACGGAGACGGAACTCATGACGCGCACGATGCCGACTGGCTCAGCGATCGTCGGCGCGCTGACGTCGACGATCCTGCTGTTCGCGACCGGGTGTTCGGGGCAGTCCGACACTCCCACGGCGGCAGCGGCTACGCAGTCGTCGCCTCCCGCCGCGGCGATGCGCATCGACAAGCCAGCCAAGCTCCTGGGCACCTGGCCCGAGTCCCTGGATCGGGTCATCCGCGGCCAGGCTGAGCAAACCATGGGCAACTTCACGATGCTGCTCGCCGCCGGGCCCACAAGCGCGATGGGCACGGCCTACGTCCGGGCCGAAGAGGTGTACTCCGGAGAGCGTGGTCTGCACATCCCCGGCGATGACCAGCGGGTCATCCAGATCAGCGCGGTGTCCGGCACGATCACCGACCCGACCGCGACACTGGACAAGGTCTTCGCCGGGCTGCCGAAGGTCACCGACGTGGGGTCGGTCGCGCCGGGCCCGCTGGGTGGCGTGGCCGGCTGCGGCACCGGTCAGGCCAGGGCGGGCATCCCGGTCGACGTCTGCGTGTGGAGTGATCAGCACACGATCGGCATGGTGACCTTCGTGAACTTCACGAAGGTCCATGACCCGCGAGGTGTGTTCGGTCAGATCCGCGCCGAGCTGGAGCACCCCGCGCGGTGACTTGACCTCAAGCGCGGGTGAGGTCCTAACCTCCGGTATCGGAGGTAAGGCATGAGCATGGAATTTGCCGCGTGGACGTCTCTGCACCACGCGATGAACGCGCAGGAAGAACGACCACTGTCCCGTGTCACACTGAAGCGCATTGTGGAGTTCGCGCGGCCGCACCGGGCCCTGATCGTCAGGTTCCTGCTGTTGAGCGTGGTGACGGCGGTCCTCACGGTGGCGGCGCCCGTCCTCGCCGGACGGGTGGTGGAGGCCATCGTGGACGGCGCCGACAGCGGCGTCGTGATCCGGTTGGCGGTGCTGATCGCGGTGATCGCCCTGGCTGAAGCCGGCCTGGGTATCGTGACGCGGTTCCTGTCCGCCAGCATCGGCGAGGGGCTCATCGTCCAGTTGCGGACGGCCGTCTTCGACCACGTGCAGCGCATGCCGGTGGCGTTCTTCACGCGGACGCGCACCGGTGCGCTGGTCAGCCGCCTGAACAACGACGTGATCGGCGCGCAGCGGGCCTTCAGCGACACCCTGTCGAGCGTGGTCGGCAACGCCGTCACGTTGATGCTGACGTTGGCCGTGATGCTCAGCTTCTCGTGGCAGATCACGGTGCTGGCGCTCGTGCTGCTGCCCATCTTCGTTCTCCCGGCGCGCCGGATGGGTTCGAAGCTCGCCCAGTTGCAGCGGGAGGCGGCCGAGCACAACGCGGCCATGAGCACACGGATGACGGAACGCTTCTCCGCGCCCGGCGCCACCCTGGTCAAGCTGTACGGGCGGCCGGCCGAGGAGTCGGCCGAGTTCGCGGCGCGGGCGCGTCGGGTGCGGGACATCGGCATCCGCACCGCCATGCTCCAGTGGGTCTTCATCACCGCGCTCACCGTCGTCGGCTCATTGGCGCTGGCCCTGGTCTACGGGCTGGGCGGTCTCTACGCCCTGCGGGGCAGCCTCGACGCCGGGACGGTGGTCGCCCTGGCGCTGCTGCTGTCGCGCCTCTACGCGCCGTTGACCTCGCTGGCCAGCGCCCGGGTGGAGGTGATGAGCGCGCTGGTGAGCTTCGAGAGGGTGTTCGAGATCCTCGACATCAAGCCGCTGATCCTCGACCGGCCCGACGCCCGCCCGCTTCCCGACGGACCGGTCGCTGTGGAGTTCGACGACGTACGGTTCGGCTACCCGTCAGCGGACAAGGTGTCGCTCGCGTCTCTCGAAGACGTGGCGAAGCTCGACGCCCGAGGCGGCGAGGAAGTGCTGCACGGTGTGTCGTTCCGTGCCGAGGCCGGGCAGATGGTCGCCCTCGTCGGTTCCTCCGGGGCGGGCAAGTCGACCATCGCGCAGCTCGTCCCCCGCCTGTACGACGTCGAGGACGGCGCGGTGCGGCTCGCCGACGTCGACGTACGCGACCTGTCGGCCGAGTCGATCCGGACGGCGCTGGGTGTGGTCACTCAGGACGGGCATCTCTTCCACGAGAGCATCCGGGCCAACCTGGCGTTCGCTCGGCCGGACGCGACCGAGGACGAGATGTGGGAGGTCCTGCGGCGGGCCCGCCTCGACGACCTGATCCGCACACTTCCCGATGGGCTCGACACAGTCGTCGGTGAACGCGGGTACCGGTTGTCGGGCGGCGAACGGCAACGGCTCACCATCGCGCGACTGCTGCTGGCCCGCCCGCGCGTGGTCATCCTCGACGAGGCCACGGCGCATCTCGACTCCACCTCCGAGGCCGCGGTTCAGGAGGCTCTCGCCGAAGCCCTGACCGGCCGTACGAGCGTGGTCATCGCACACCGACTCTCCACCATCCGGGCGGCCGACCAGATCCTCGTCGTCGAGGACGGACGCATCGTCGAGCGTGGGCGACACGGCGACCTGCTCGCCGCCGGCGGTCGGTACCAGGAGTTGTACCGCACCCAGTTCGACCAGGACCAGCCGACGATCAAGGAGCAACGCGTCGCCATCTGAGGCCGGCGCACCGGCCGGGTCCGCTGCCGGACCAGAGCCGCCGCCCGTCGCGGGGATCCCCGTGACGGGCGGCGGCGCCGGACGGTCAGTCGTCGTCGTCGTCGTTGTCGTCGTCGTCGTTGTCGTCGTCGTTGTCGTTGTCATCGTTGTCGTCGGCGTCATCGTCGTCGACCGGCTCCTGCTCGGCCTTGACCACCGAGCCGTTGTCCCGGTCGACGTCCACCTCGTGCTCGGTGTCGCCAGCGACGATCTCGACGCTCCACACCTGTCGACCGTTCTCCTGCTCGGACTCGACCTCGACGATCTGACCGCCGCCGGCCTTGGCGAGCGCGATCTCACCGGCACGCTTCTCGTCGACGGCGCCACCCGCCGGCGAGGTGCCGGCCGACGACGTTCCGGCCGACGGCGTACCCGACGGGGTGCCCGCCGACGGCGTGCCGCTGGCCGACGGCGAACCGCTGGCCCCGGGCGCGTCCGTGGCCGTCGGCGCGACGGTCGCCGCGGCCAGTGCCGTGCCGCCGGTCCGCGAGTCGTTCGCGGCGTTGACGCCGAGCGCGACCCCGGCCACCGCAAGCACCGCCGAACCGCCGACCGTCGCCAGAAGCAGATTGGTGCGCTTCATGGTGGTGTCCACCTTTCCTCGGTTGTCGACTCCGAGGATCGGTCAAATCGGGATAGCAGCGCGCTGTCGGGACGCTAAGGCCGGGTTAAGGCGGTCGACCGGCACGTCAGCCGCGCCTGTTGAGTTCCGCTTCGAGCCGCTGGACGAGCGTCTTGCGATCCTTGCTGGCGCGCTCGTTGCGCAGCGCGGTCCTGAGCTGCCGGGTATCGAGCCCACGGACCAGCTTGGCGGCCTCGGCCACCGACATCTCCGACATCCGGCCGGCCGTGGTGGCGTCCCGACGAGCTCGCTTGGCGGGCCCGGTGTTGGCGACGTACTGCCTGCCCGTCCGGGAGGCTTCGCGCTTCTTGGTGTCGGTGGCGCGTTTCTGGCTCTCCGACATCTCGTCCCAGGCCTTCTTGGGCAGGTAACGGCTCGTCGTACCGCCCTTGCGGGCCCGGGTGTCGCCCTCCTTGGTCTGCCACTTCTCGTTGCCCCAGCGCTGGAGTGCCTTCTGCCGCTCGTCCTTTTCGCCGAGGAATCCCCCGCCGCGCCTCTTGTACTCCTGAGTGAGCAGCTGTGACTTGCGCGCCGACCACTGCCCCGGCCTGCCGCCCTTGTCGGAAGCCTTGATTTCTTCCTTGATCTGCTCTCTGAGCTCGGGTTTCGTATACCGCGCCATAGGGGCCAGCTACCCGGCACCGCAGCGCCTATGCCTGCGGCGGCGACGTCGGGGGGCCGAGCCGAAGCAGCACCTGCGCTCCACCCCGTGGGCCGGTCCGCACCTCCAGGCGACCACCGCCGGCCTGCGCGGCACGCCTGGCGATGTCCAGGCCGAGACCCGTTGATCCGGCCGCGCTCGCGCCCCGCCGGACCGCGCCGTCCGGCATACCGGGCCCCTCGTCGGCGATGGTGAGGACCACCTCCCCCGCCTCCCGGGCGAGCCGGACCGCGAACGGCGTCCCGTCGGGGGTGTGCGCGAAGACGTTGCCCAGCAGGGCGTCGACGGCCGCGGTCAGGTCGTCGGCAGGTACGCCGACGGGGAGCGGGCCGGCGGCCAGGTCGAGCGTGACGGCCCGGCCGGTGTCCTCGGCCAGCACCGACCAGAACGCGACCCGCTCTGCGACGATCGCCGCCGCGTCCGAACCGGCCGGCGCCACCGCCGGTGAATGACGCCACCGGGCCTGCCTGATCAGTCCGGTGACCGCGCGTTCCAGTCCGTCGGCGGCGGCGGTGATCCGAACCGCGTCGTCCCTGTCGCGCAGCGACTCCGCCTCCAACCGCAGCGCCGTCAACGGTGTCCGCAACCGGTGCGACAGGTCGGCGACCTGCTCGCGTTCCTGGACCAGGAGCACCTGGATACGGCCGGCCAGGTGGTTGAGCGCGCCGGCCACCTCGCGCAGCTCGGCCGGGCCGGCGGGTGTGACACGGGCGTCCAGTTCGGCGTTGGCCAACCGGTGCGACACGGCGGACAGGTCGCTGATCGGCCGGACCAGGGTGCGCGCCAGCCGGTCGGCCACCGCCAGCCCGATCAGCACCAGGAGCACACCGAGCAGGGCCAGCACCAGCCACGCCCGGGTCACGCCGGCGGTCAGCTCGTCCCGGGGCACCACGGTACGGATCACGCCGGTGCCGTCCGCCCTGCCCTGCACGGCGATGACCACCTCCCGCCCGGCCGCCGACTCACCGGTGAGGCTCTGCCCGCGCGCGGCCAGGGCCACCGCGGGCGTACGCGGCGCCGGCGCGCCGAGCACCGTGCCGTCGGGCAGGAAGACGCTCACCGGTCGACCGGACTCGGCGGCGAGCTGCTCGACGGTGAGACGGATGGTGGCCGCGTCGGCGGTACCGACCACCGGCACCAGGCTCTGCGCGTCGGCGGTGGCCCGGACGGTGGCCCGGTCCTCCGCGACGGTGCGCACGAGCAACGCCAGCGGCACCAGGAACGCGATGAGGGTGAGCACGCTCACCGCGGCGACCAGCAGCGCCAGGCGTACCCTCACGGCTGCGCCGCCGGCGCTTCGAGGCGTACCCCGACGCCACGGACGGTATGCAGGTAGCGGGGCTGCTGGGCGTTCTCGCCCAGCTTGCGGCGCAGCCAAGACAGGTGCACGTCGACTGTCTTGTCGGCGCCGCCGTACGGGATCTGCCAGACCTCGGTGAGCAGCTCGCGTTTCGTGACCACCTGACCGGGACGGCCGGCGAGGTGGTGCAGCAGGTCGAACTCGCGGGGCGTCAGCTCGACCGCCACCCCGTCCAGGGTGACCTGCCGGGACCGGGGGTCGACGCGCAGCCCGCCGACGACGAGCGATGGGTCCTGCCCGTCGGTGCCGGACGGGCCACGCCGCAGCACCGCCCGTACGCGGGCGTCGAGCTGCGCGGCGGTGAACGGCTTGACCACGTAGTCGTCGGCACCGGCGTCGAGCACCCGGACGATCTCGGCGTCGTCGTCGCGGGCGGTGGCCACGATGACCGGCACCGAACTGACAGCGCGCAGCATCCGCAGCAGCTCGCGTCCGTCCAGGTCGGGCAGGCCCAGGTCGAGTACGACGAGGTCGGGCCGGTCGTCCAGGGCGTCGCGGAGGCCGGTCATCGCTGTCGAGGCGGCAGCCACCGCGTGCCCGCGTTCGCGCAGCGCCCGGATCAGCGGGGTACGAATCGTCAGGTCGTCCTCGACGAGCAGTAGGCGGGCCACAGGTGGCAGGCTAACCGCTACCGCTCGCGGCGAGGCGCACCTTAACCGTGCCTTAGCGTCCGGATGTGCCGGCGACAACTGTGGATCGGGGATAGTCAGGTGATGGGCCGTCGTTCGATCCTCATGGCCGCCGGGTGGGTGGCCACCGCCGCCGCCGCCACCCTGATCGGGCTGGGCGCCATCCGTCTGGTCGGCGAGAGCATCACCGGCACCCCCGGCGGGGTACGAAGCGAGGCGGAGATCGAACGGGCGCTCGCCTCGCCCGAGCCGGCGCCGACCGGGGCCACGGGCGGCGCCTCGCCCGGCGCGTCCACCGGGACCGTCGCGCCCAGCATCAGTTCCGGGGTCCGCCGGGTGTTCGCCACCGACGGCGGTACGGCGGTGGCCGAGTGCGGCCCCGGCGGCGTACGCCTCGTCTCCTGGGCGCCCGCGCAGGGCTACCGGGTCCGGGACGTCGACCGTGGGCCGGACGACGACGTCGAGGTCACCTTCGCGGGGTCGGCCGGAGAGCACGAGCTGAAGGTGCGCTGCATCGGCTCGGAACCGGTGGCGGTCGCCGACGACTGAGCCCGCTGGGTCAGGCGAACGGCGTTCGACACCGCCGGGGCCGACGGGGCCGGCACGGAAGACTCCGCGCCGGTCCCGTCGCCGTGCAGGGTCAGCTGGCGTACGCCTCCAACTCGCCGGAGCGCGACTCCGACAGCGCGGCGAAGTCCGAGTCGGGCGCGAAGCGCGCGGCGTTCTGCCGGTACCGGTTCCGCAGGAACTCCCCCAGGTCGCCGTCGACGAGGTTCGCGATCTGGGCCGAGTGCATGAGCAGGTCCGCGACGGCGGACGCCAGCGACTCACGCAGCTCGTCGACCTCGACCGGCTCGCCACGGTGGTTCGTGTGGTCCGCCGGCTCGACGAGCTTGGCGATCTTTCCGACAGTGACCGACAGGTGGATGTGGACGTGGCGCAACTTCGCGAAGGCCGGGTCCTCGATGTCCCACATCGCGTCGTCGTACGCCCGCTGTGCCTCCTGCATCGCGGCGAGGCCGGCCTCGGCCCGCTCAAGAAGCTGGCTCACCCCTGCCGTGCTTGCCACCCCAGGGAAAGACGAAGTCTCCATCGACTACCTCCTCATAGAAGTCCACTGCGGATGTCTGCCGGGGATCGACCACCAGTGCGGCACGGCGAACCTCGTAGCCGAAGCCCTTGAGCATCTCGGCGATCGCGTGCTGCACCCGCCCACCCACGACCCGGTCGTCGAAGATGAGGGCGCGTGAGCCCGCCGGGAAGTCCCGGATCACGTTGGGAAGGAACACGTCCCACTTGTCGGATTCGTGGTGGAGCCAGCCGCCGTTGGACGCCAGTTTCTCGAACGCCAGATTGTGCCGGCTGCGATCGGGTCGGCGGGGAAACGTCACCGCCGCCAGCAGCGGCGGATCCTCGCTGGAGTGCGCCAGGCAGTACGCCGGAGCGAAGTTTCCCGGACCCGACATCGCCACCACGAAGTCGGGCGCGAAACTCCTCGCGATACGTCGGTGAAGGCGCATCAGTTTGGGGGCCAGCGACTCCCAGGTGAACTCCTTGATACCCGGTGTCGGGACCGCGTTGGCCTCCCGCACGATGTCGGCCAGATACAGCTCCAGATCGTCGTACGCGTCGCCGTAGGCCAGAGCGTTCACACCGAGCGCGCGGAATCGGGACTGCGCGGACGCGAGTTCCCTGTTTCTGACCAGAACAGCGGGTGCGATACCACTCGACCCGAGGGTGGATGTCAGCCACGTCGTGAGGGCCGCGAAATTCGGGTCCTCCAGACCCTGGCCGAAACCGACGAAGACGATCGCCTTGGTGGCCAGCAACGCGCGCAACATCGCCTGCGACTCCGAGTCACCGATGACCCGTGCGTAGCTTTCGTAACCGAAGACGATCGTCTCCGGCTCACGCCAGTGCCCGTGCAGGTGGACGATGAATCGGCCCGGCTGCTTGATCTCGTCCTGGAGATGGGAGATCCGCTGCCAGGTGGCGGCGTCCCGACCGGTGCCCTGTTCCAGAAGGCTGTCGTAGTTCGTCGTCAGGACCGGCGCTCCGGAGTCCTTCAGGACGTCGATGATGCCCCGGCGGACCATCGGCAGGCTGCCTACCGTCTCGGCGAGAAACTTGCCGTAGTGATTACCGGGAATCTGCTTGAGGTGGCGTTCCACCTCCTGCGCCACACTGATCATCTGGGCGCTGTCGGCAGTGGACGACAGGGCCTTCAGTTTGCTCGACCGCCACCGCCCGGAAAGGGATTGGTCGAGGTCGGCGGATCGGTCGACGCCGGCCCGGATCAGCCCTTTCCATGACGCACTTTCCGCGCCGTCCGAGGCGAGCAGAGAGACGCCCGCGCCGACGATGAAGATCGCGTCGCCGCGCCGGATTGCTTCCACGATCTCGTTCCGAAGGTAAGGGCTCACCGGAACCTCCGCGTCAACCTTGATCAATTGTGCAAGGCTGCCGTCATAGTAGCGGCGCTGGTCTGGATCTTCGGACGGCGAACAATACCTATCGGTAACTAAGTCGCCCTCGGCGAGACCAACTGTCCGTTATGGCCGGACGCCGTCGAGCCGGTCGATCAGCCGGGTCGCGACGTCGACAAGCGCCTCACCGGCGAACAGGGGCCGCCCGTCGGGCCGACCGGCGACGTACTCGCCCAGGGCCTCGGCGACCAGGGCGCGGGCTCCGGGAAGGTCACCGTCGGCGGCAGCCAGCACGGCGAGGGTGACCGCACAACCGGCGGCGCCGGGCAGGTCGTCGGCGGCCCGGTAGGTGACGCGTAGCGCGCGCATGTCGTCGCGAACGTCCACCGGGCCGGGTCGGGCCCCCAGCAGGGCGGCCAGCGCCCGCAGCAGCCCTCGATGCTGCCGGACCAGCGCGAGGCGGTTGCCGTTGCGGGCCAGGCGCGCCGCCTGTCCACCCAGGACCGCGGCGCCTCGGCAGAGGATGGCGACGACAGGCCAGGTCGGCCGTGGCGCGACAAGCACCAGTCGTTCCAGCAGGCGCAGCGATGTCTGCTGCAGCGCCCGGTACGCGTCGCCTGCCTCCTCCGGCTGACGGCGACCGTTGCGGGTGACGACGATGACGTGCGCCGGCCTCGCGTACGCCTCGACCAGGTCCGACACGATCCGTACGCCTCTGGCGTCGCGGGCCGCCCGACCCCGCGCGATGTCGCCCAGCCGCAGCAGGCAGTGCAGCCGGGTCGCCGCGTCCGCCGCGCCGGCCGCCACGGTGCGGAACATCCGGCCGGCTCGGACCCGGTCGTCGTCGCGGGCCCGGTTGTAGAGGATCTCCGCGTGCCGCAGCCGCGCGCCCGGCGCGTCCTCGGGCAGGGCGCTGAGCATCGCCTCGGCGGCGTCCAGGTCGCCGATGTCGGCGATCAGCCACGCCCAGGACTGCGCGACCAGCTCGTCCGGATGCGCCGCTCGCAGTCCCCGCCTCCACCTTTCGAAGCGCGCCTGGTAGCCGTCGCCCGGGAGGCGTACCGAGGGCCAGGCCGGCGGCGGGACCCCGCCGAGGAGCCCCCGCAGCGCGGTGACCGCCAGTCCATCAGGCGCCCCCTGCACCAGGTCGATACCGTGCCGGCGCGCGTCCGCCGGGACTGTCGAGGCGGCGGGCAGGCTCAGGCAGCACCAGGTGGTGGACGTGCGCGCGCCCGCCGCCAGCAGCGGGCCGTACACGTCCGGGTCGCCGCCGGAGTACCCGGTGACGAGGAGACGATCGGCGTCGCCGAGACCTTCGACCGCCGCCGCCCGTTCGGCGGTGAGCTGGGCGAGTTCCTCGATGTCCACCACCACCACGTCGGCGAGCATGCTCTGCCGCCGGTCCAGGCCGCCGTGCACCTTCAGCAGCGCGGGAGGTCGACCGGCACGCAGCCAGTCGGCGAACTCCTCGTGGCTGGAGACCGCGAGCAGCGCCGGCGGATCGGACGGCGCGAGCGCCCGCCAGGCCGGGAGAGCGTCGTGATAGTCGTGCGGCGCGTCGGCGGGCAGGTCCGCCCGGCCGCAGATCAGGTCGTACGCCAGCTCGATCCCCACGTCGAAGTTGACGGTGACGTGGGTGCCACCGCGCAACAGGTGCAGCGCCGCCAGCAGGTGTGCCTCGTTGGGTACGTTCACCCGCAGCGCGAAGACGCAGTTCAGCGCGTCCGGCCCGACGGTGCCCCAGAGCCGGCCGAGGACCACCTCGAGTTTGTACGACTCCGCGCGCACGGCCTCGAGCTGCGCGTCGGTGACCAGGCCGGCCAGCCGACGGCGGGCCGCCTCGTGCATCGTCGCCAGCACGTCGTCGCGCAGGCCGAACCCGCGGGGCAGGGCGGCTGGCTCGTCACCGCTGATGCCCGCCCCGGTGAACACGGCGGCCGGCGCGACGCGGCGCCCAGCCACCGTCACGACCCGTCGGTTTCGAGGGTCGAGCGCCAGATCTCCTCGAACTGGTCGAGCCAGTACGTGTACCACTGGCCGTCGTCGCGGGTGAGGTGGATGTGCATGCGGGAGCGGATGGCGTCGTTGCGGAAGCCGTGGAACTCGACGTTCGCGTACCCGCCGGCGGCGTGGGGATTCACCGCGACCAGGCTGAACCCGGGGTTGAATCCGATCTCGCCCCAGGCGAAGGTGCCCTGCACCGTCCACCGCCGCATCGACGCGAGCCGCGCCCTGGTCTCGCGCAGCGAGTCGGCGGCCCGCTGCACCGGGAAGTCGAGCAGCGCGTCGAGCTGCTCCGAAATCGGGTCGCCCGCGTCGAATTCCTGCAACACCACGACCCGGACCGTGCCGTCGGCCCGCGCGAGCGGGCCCCGGCGCAGCACGTCGCAGCGCTCCTCGGTGAGGAAGTTCGAACCGACCGGAGCGAAGATCCACACATCCCGGGCCGTGCGGAGGTCCTCGGTGATCGGGTTCCTGTCGTAGTCACTGCGGTCCAGGAACCGATCCTCCCGGTGGTTGGCGAACGCCAGCCGCAGCAGCAGGAATCCCAACGCGGCGAAGAGCAGCGACCACCGGACGCTGTCCGGCAGATCCGCGCCGACCAGCAGCAACGCCGCGAAGACGAACGCGACGACTGTGGTGGCGTACAGGTCGATGAACCGACGGTGCCGCAGGTCCGCGAGGATCTGCCTCATTCGCCGCCGCACTCCGCCATGATGCCGTGGGCGAGGTCTCGCGGTGCTCCCCCGTTCAGGCGACGCGCGGTACCGACTCGCTATGCTCGTGCGTCCCACTCGGCTCCGCACCACATGGGGTGATCACGATCGGCCTGCCGCCACGGTTCGTGCTCTTCCCGGGCCGTCACCATCTGCTGACCCGTTTCCAGGCGGACTACCTCGGTCGACTCGCCCGCTCCGGCGACACCACGATCGTCTGGGCGGTGACCTCCGCCAACCACGACAACACCAGGCGCAACCCGGTGCCGTACCACCGCCGCGAGGCCGCGGTCGAGCGGTTCAGCGCGCTGACCGGGCTGCGTTCGCTGGTCGTCCCGGTCTTCGACACCGCGCCCACCGACGCCTTCGCCGAGGTGACTCTCAAGACCATCGCCGTCGCCACGGGCCTCGACCTCACCCCCGCCGACACCGTCGTGGCCTGCTCCACGCCCGCCGTCGCGAAGCTCTACGAGCGGATCGGCTTCCCGATCGCACAGGTCGAGGCCGATCCTGAGCTGGACGTCGTCCCCGAACGCCCCTGGGACGTGCTGCTCCGCCTGGCCTTCGGTGACCCGGCCTGGCGCACGCTGGCCCACCCGGCGACGATCGACGTCTTCGAACGCTACCGCCTGGTCGAGCAGGTCCGGTCGGTGGTCAACGACCCGCTCGTCGGTGACGAGGGCGGTCTCACCGCCACCCGGGACTACCGGACGTACGTCGACGCCTTCACCGAGGCCGCCGAGCGCAAATGGACGGCCGTGCGCCGGCACGTGCAGCCCGGGCGCATCGTCGACATCGGCTGTGGCGCCGGTTCCGTGCTGGAGCTGGCCGACCGGGAGGCCGCGCTGCACGAGAGTGACCTGATCGGCGTCGAGGTCGCCCGGCACCTCTACCAGGAGTGCGTGCACAAGAAGGCGCAGGGCGTCTTCCGCAATGCCAACGTGTACTTCTACCAGCGCAACGTCCTCGGCGGCGCGATCTTCGCCGACCGTTCCGTGGACACCACGCTCACCTTCGCCCTGACCCACGAGATCTGGTCGTACGGGCGCCAGCGGGAGTCGCTGTTGCAGTTCGCCCGCCGCATCCACGACCACACCGTGCCGGGCGGAGTCTGGATCAACAGCGACGTGTGCGGACCGGCCGACCGGCGACGCCAGGTGGTCCTGCGCCTGGCCACCGAGGACGGCGCCAACCCCCCGGCCCCACGGCACGACCTCGCCGAACTCTCCGAAGGCGAGGTCAGGCGGTACGTCGGCGGGTTGTCGACACGGGCGCGGCTGGACCAGTTCGCCGTCGACTTCGCGTTCCCCTTCGCGTACGAGGTTGTCGACGAGAGCGCCGTCCGGCTCGAACTCGGCTCGGCGATGGACTACCTGACCCGCAAGGACTACGTCGACAACTGGCTGTCCGAGACACGTGAGCAGTTCTGCGGCCTCGGGTTCGACGAGTGGCTGGAGCTGCTGGCCGAGGCCGGATTCGAGGTCGACCCTGCGTCCGAGCCGCTGCGGAACGACTGGGTGATCGACAACCGGATCGCCCCTGTGGCAACGCTTACCGACACCGACGGCCGGCCGCTGGACTGGCCGGACACCCACCTGCTGGGGATCGCCCGGCGGCCCCTCACCGAGGAGCCCTGACGACGGCCGTCGCGGCCGGACGCGGCCGGAACAGGCCGAGCCGCAACGCACGCAGCAGGGTGCCGGGGCGGCTCAGGGTCGCCGGATGCTCCAGCATGGTGGTGACCCGACCCAGCCGGTCGTTGAGCACCGGATCGGTGAGCGACGTGCGGAACAGCAGGTCACCGAACCACTTGGTGATCCGGTAACCAGGCGGGTACGGCCCTTCGACGTGCGGCAGCTCGATGTCGGCCGACGTGGAGATCTGCCAGGCGGCGTCGACGACCACGCGGACCTGCTCGAAGTACGCCCGCGCCGGCTGCTCGTGCGGTGCCGGCCCGGAGCGCAGGTACGCGGACAGGCAGGAGGCGTGCAGCGTCGCGGAGGTCATGCCCTGGCCGTACACCGGGTTGAACGACGCGACGGCGTCGCCGGCCGCGACCAGCCCGGCCGGCAGCCGGTCGAGCTTGTCGAAGTCACGCCGCCGGCTGTCGGCCTGGTGGTATGTGACCACGCCGCCGAGCATCTCCCCCCGCTCGGCGATGTCGCCGAACATCTGCGGATAGTGCTCGCGGCAGCGGGTGACGAAATCGGTGACGTCGCGGCTGGGCCGGTCCTCGTCGTAGCCGGCCACCAGCATGATCCAACGGTCCCCCTCGACCGAGTTGATCCCGCCGATGCGCGCGGTACGGCCCTTGCCGGCCATGGTGTGGTAGACCGCCACCCAGGCGTCGCTGACCGTCTCGTCGCGTCTGAACAGCGCCGTCGCGTAGTTCAGTCTGATCGGCATCCGGCGCATCGGCGGCCGGGGCCAGCCGTTGTCGGCCAGCCAGTCGCCCAGTCGACTGGACCGCCCCATCGCGTCGACCACCAGGTCGGCTGACGCGACGACCGGCTCGGCGCCGCCCTCGGGCACGTACCGGACGCCGGTGACGCGTCCGTCAGCGAAGACCAGGCCGTCGGCCCGCCCGTACACCATCGTGATGTTGTCGACGGCGAGGGTCCGCCGGCGGACCAGCGCCTCCAGGAACGGCCGCGTGGTGATCAGCGCCGGTCCGGCGCCGGACGGCGCCGGCGGCAGGCCCAACTCGCCGTTCACGAAGATCTTCGCCCGGGCGCCGCCGTCGCTCGGCGGCTGCGGCGCGCCGAGCGCGAGCGCCTCCTCGGCGAAACCGGGAAACCAACGCTCCAACTGCACCTGGCCGGCGGGCAGCAGAGCGTGCACCTGGCTGCCCTGCGGAACGCCGGGCCGCGGGCCGCCGTCGGCATCGGACGGGTCACGCTCGACGATCAGCACCTCCTCGGCGTGGTCGCTCAACACCCGCGCGGCCATCAGACCGGCGATGCTGCCTCCGAGCACCACCGCACGCCGCATCACCACGCTCGTCCGCGCCGGTCGTTCGGCGGTCGTCAGCTGCGAGAACACCCGGGACGGGGAGAGCGGCATGCGATCACTCCTGAATGGGGCGGAGAGCAGGCACCCGACCGTAGCCAGTTCCGCGCCAGTAGTCACCGCCCGAGCCGCTGACGATCGGCATGACCGGCGACGCTCACCTGCCCTGCAACGTCGTGCGGACGTGTCTGCGGGCGTGATGGATGCGGGATTTCAACGTGCCGACCGGGATGCCGAGCTGTGCGGCGATCTCCTGGTAGTCCAGTTGGCACACGTCACGAAGCACCAGTGCCGTCACCAACTCCGGTCGGTGGGCCTCCAAGCGCTCCAGGGCGTCGAGTAGATCGAGACGCGATCCGGCGATCACACTCGTCGTACGGGGGTCGGCCACTGCGACGGGCAGCAGCGCGCTCGGCCGCTCGGCTGCTCGGCGCCGCAGCGACCGGTAGGTCTGCCGGGCGCAGTTGGCGACCACCGTGTGCAGCCAGGTCGAGAACAGCGACCGCCCCTCGAACCGGCCGATGTGCCGGGCCACCTGCATCAACGCGTCCTGGGCCGCCTCCTCGGCGTCCTGCCGGCAGGGCAGGAACCGCGCACACTGGTCGAGCACCTGCGGCCCGATCACGGCCAGTAGCTCGTCGAGTGCCGCGCCGTCGCCGGCCGCCGCCCGTCCTGCCATGTCCTCGATGCCATACCCGTCCGCCACCCGCGCCCCCGCTCGTGCGTCACCGGCGTACCGGTCATCGGATAATACGGTCGTGTCCATCCCGTCACAGGTCGGCCGGTATCGCGTCGTACGCTCCGTCGGCTCCGGAGCGTTCGCCACCGTGTGGCTGGCGTACGACGACGAGTTGCAGTCCCCCGTTGCAGTGAAGGTGCTGGCCGACAACTGGTCGCAGCGTGCCGACATCCGGGCGCGCTTCCGCCAGGAGGCCCGGTTCATGCGACAGGCCGATTCCGATCACCTGGTCCGTGTGCTGGACGTCGGCGAGCTGCCCGACGGCCGGCCGTACCTGGTGATGACGTACGCCGGCGGCGGCACTCTCGCCGACCGGCTGACCGGCGGCCCGCTACCGGTGTACGAGGCGCTGCGCATCGCCGTGGACATCGCCAGGGCGGTCGCCGTCCTGCACGACAACGGAGTGCTGCACCGCGACCTCAAGCCCTCAAACGTCCTCTTCGATACCGCTGCCGCCGGCGGCCGGGTACTGGTCGCCGATCTGGGCCTGGCCAAGACACTCGCGCATGCCTCCGGGTTCACGATGGTCGCGGGCACACCCGGTTACATGGCACCGGAGCAGCTCGTCCCGGGCGGAGGGCTTGACGCCCGGGCCGATGTGTACGCGATCGGCGCCCTGACCCATCACATGGTGACAGGTCTGCCGCCGGGGCAGACCGCGGTGACGGCGCGACGCGCACCGGCCGCCGTCGAACGGGTCGTACGTCGGGCGCTGCACCGCGATCCGGACCGCCGCTGGCCGACCGCGACCGCGTACGCCTCCGCGCTTGAGGAGCTGCTCGCGGCTCACCGGGTCCCGGCCCGGCCACTGCTGCGGCGGACCCGCCGGCTCGTCGCCGCCGGCGGCATCGTCGCCGCGACGCTGCTCGCGGCAGGGTCGTCCGCCGTTCCCCCGGCGCCACCGGGCTGGATGCGGGTGAGCGACGTGACAGGCACCGTCTCCGTCGCCGTGCCCGACGACTGGGCCAGGCAACTCCGCGATGCCGGCTGGAACCCGGCGGTGGTCGGCCTGCCCGGCGGACGCGAACCAGGCCTGCTCGTCGGGCCTGACCTCAGGGTCTGGCCCGACGTGGACAGCCAGACGTCCGGGGTCTTCGCCGGGGCGAGCCGGTCCCTCACCGGCGCGGACCGGCCGACGCTGCCCGACCACAGCGGTTGCATCCGTCAGGCCGACCGCGCGATCACCGTCGGCACCCTCAGCGGCAGCGTCAGGCGGTGGACGCGGTGCGGCGACACCACCACCTCCTTCAGCGAGGTCACCCTTGTCGCGGCCGAGGGCTCCTTCGGGGTCTACGTCCAGGTCAAACAGATCGGGGAGACGGATCGCACCGACGAGGTCCTCAGTTCGTTGCGCGTGGACGGTCCGGCGGCCGCGCAAGGCTAGTACCGCTCCCAGTTCCCGCTGCCGTCGGCCTTGCGCCACCGACGGGTCTCGGTGCTCCCGTCCAGCGTGCGGACTGTCGCTTCCACGCTCTGCCCCACCACCCGGTACGAGAGGAACGTCATGGCCTGGCCGGTCGAGCTGGACCTGTCCCCCTTGATGATCGGTCACGCGTACCGACCCCGCCCGTCGTCTGAGAGTTGGACCGGCACGAGGGCCTGCTGCCGTGCGGCGTTGGGGCTGCCCAGTTCGATGAGCACGAGTGCGTCCTCCGTCGACGGCGCGTTGGCCGGCTCCTCGGCCACGAACTCGGCGTACACCGGCTGGGCACCGCCGGGCAGCATCGTGCACGGTATGTCGTAGCCGTTCGACCCGTCACGGAAGGTCACAGTCTGGCCCGGCGCCCCGCAGAAGCCCAGGTTGCTGATCACGGCGTTGCGCCAGTCGGTCTCGCGGATGTCGCTCGCCTGGACACCCGCGCGGGGGGTGCCGGGGGTAGGAGCACCCGGGGTGGCGCTGCGGGTTACCGTTGTGCCAGTCCTGGAACCATCGGTTGTCGAAGCACTCGGCCCGGTGGTACCGGGCACCGGCGCACTCGACGCCGAGGGTTGCGACAGGGTGGCGGTGCCGCGTGGCGAGCCCGCGGGCGCCGCGTCGCCGCCGAGACGATCGATCGGCGACGAGCACCCGGCGAGGATTGTCAGGCCGGACAGCACACCGACGAGCAGTCTTGCACGCATGGGCGTTCCCTTCCTCTGGTGGATCTGTCAGAGAGTTGGATGCCCCAGATCGGGTGCCGGTTCACGCCGCTTCTCGCCCGCGACCGGTTCCCGCCAACTCCTCCTCGACACGGACGTCGACAGTGGACGACGCGGGGGTACGATCCCGGTCTGTTGTAGGTCCCTTCGTCGACCCCTCGATAGGAGCCTGGCATGGCCGGCCCGGATGCCGAACTCGCCGCGAAGCTTCAGCCCGACGTGCCGCACGCGGCGCGGATCTGGAACTACTGGATGGGCGGCAAGGACAACTTCCAGTCCGACCGGGCGGCCGGCGACGCCGTGGCCGAGGTCTACCCGGAGATCGTCCTCATGGCGCAGCAGTCCCGCGTGTTCCTCGTGCGGGCGGTGCGCTACCTGGCCGCCGAGGCCGGCATCCGGCAGTTCCTGGACATCGGCACCGGCCTGCCCACCATGCAGAACACGCACGCCGTGGCTCAGGGCATCACTCCCGACGCGCGGATCGTCTACGTCGACAACGACCCGATGGTCCTCGTGCACGCCCGGGCGCTGCTGTCCAGCGCGACGTCCGAGGGTGTCACCACCTACGTGCCCGCCGACTACCACGACCCGGAGAAGATCCTCGCCGAGGCGGCGCGGACTCTCGACTTCGACGAGCCGATCGCCGTGATGTACATGGGCGTGATGGGTTACGAGCCGGATCTGGACGTGGTGCGCTCGATCGTCGGGCGGACGATGGACGCCATGCCGTCCGGCAGCCACCTGGTGCTGTGGGACGGCACCGACACCAGTCCGGCGGTGGTCTCCGGCGCCGAACGGCTGGCGCAGTCCGGCGGTGTGCCGTACATCCTGCGCAGCCCGCAGGACCTCGCGAGCTGCTTCTCGGGGTTGACGATGGTCGAGCCCGGCCTGGTGCCGATCCCGCTGTGGCGCCCCGAGGCGGCCGACGCGGAGGGCATCGACGCGTACGGCGCGGTGGCCCGCAAGCCCTGACCGATGTGCCGCCGCCCCGCTCTCGCCACGACGGCGGAAGCGGGGCGGCGTCGTTCACCCGCTAGCAGGTGAGCGTCAGCCCGTCGGGCACCGCGCTCGTCGACACGAGCAGCCCGAACGTCGTGGCGGCGCCGGGTGCCAGCGTCCCGTTGTACGGGGCGTTGCGCACTGTGACGTCGGCGCCGGCCGTGTCGGCCACACCGCCCCAGACCGTCTGGACGCGCTCGTCGCCGGACCAGCGCCAGGAGACCCGCCACGCGTCGATCGACTCGGTTCCGGTGTTGCGGACGGTGGCCGTGGCGACGAACCCGGTGCCCCAGCGGGCGTCGATGGTGGCCGTGGCACGGCAGGCCGACTCGGCGAGGGTGCGGGCCGGCCCACCGACGATGTACGGGTCGCGGCGGCCCTCGACGTCGCCGAACCGGTACCAGTACTCGGTATCAGGCGTCAGCCGGCCGATGGTGACGGTCCCGTTGCGCTCCGGCCCGGACACCGCCTCGGCCACCGGGTTCAGCCGCTTCATGGCATCGTCCCGGCTCGCGAAGAGCTGGACGGTCATCGGCGGGTCGTAGCCGCAGGGCGGCCCCAAGAAGATCGAGTACGAGATGGTCAGGCTCGTGGTGGTCGCCCCGACCACGGTGGCGGTGATGGGCAGCACCGGCGGGCAGGTGATCGTGGGCGTCGGCGTGGGCGTGACCGACGGCGTGGGCGTGGACGTCGCCTCGGTGGCGCTGCTCGTCGGTGTCCAGGCGGCCAGCGCCAGGGTGGTGGCGGCGAGGAACATGCGGAGCATCGGTACCTCCGGTGGTTACCGGGCACCGGGCGACCGAACTGGCGGCCGGTGCCGCAGAGGGGTGTCCGGCCAGCGACGAGGACTGCCCGGCACGGGTGGCATGGCCACCTCGTGCGTCCCGTGGGCCGGAGAGGACGCGGTGCGCGCTGGCTCCCGAGCACGACCGAACCTCAGCATGGCAGTCGACATCCATCGATACAAGGCAGTCACCTGGGCTGCCGTCGGCGCGCCGGATCTTGTCGGGGGTGGCGGTTAGCGTGTGGGCACTGTCGCCGCGCCGGCCACGTCGGGCCGGTAGCTGACCCCCCTCGGAGGCCCAGATGTCCCAGGAGACGACCTACCTTGAACTGTCCGAAGTGGACGGTGCGCACAAGTTCTACGAGGTCGTCGTCGACGACGCGACGCTCACCGTGCGCTACGGGCGGATCGGCGACCAGGGGCAGGTCAAGGCGAGCGCCTACCCGGACAACGCCCGCGCCCGCGCCGCCGCGGCGAAGAAGATCGGAGAGAAGGTCCGCAAGGGGTACGCGCCGGCGGTCCCCGGCGTCCGCCAGAAGCGCAGCGTCTCGCGGCGGCAGATCGTCAGCACCCGGTCCACGGCGCACACCGCGCCCGTGCTCTGGCGGTACGACTCCGGCGCGCCCGCCTTCGGCATCTTCGTCGACGACGAGCAGTGCATGGTCGGCAACGAACAAGGGGTGATCACCACCCTCGGGCACGACGCCCAGGTGCGCGGCCAGGTCCGCCTGCCCGACGGGGTGAAATGCATAGTCGCCGACGACGCCTGGGTCTACGCCGGCTGCGACGACGGCAACGTCTACGACCTCTCCGGCAAGGTGCCCCGGGTCGCCTACGCGATCGCCCCCGAGATCGACATCTACTGGCTCGACATCCACGACGGCGTCCTCGGGGTCTCGGACGCCGACGGCGGGATCGCCGCCATCGACCACGAGGACGAGTTCCTCTGGCGTCGTCCCGGGCGGGGCCGCTCGGCCTGGATGGTGCGCTGCGACGCCGACGCGCTCTACCACGGCCACTCGCAGGGCGTGACCGGCTTCGACTGGCGCACCGGCCGGGAGCTGTGGCACACCAGGACCGGCTCGGTGCTGTTCGGTTGGCAGGAGCGCGGCAGCGTGTTCGCCGGGACGGGCACCCGTGAGGTGGTACGCCTGTGCAAGGACGGCCGCGTCGAGCGCAGCTACCGGTGCGACGCCCCGGTCTTTTCCTGCGCGACGGCCCAGGGTGGGGAGTACGTCTTCGCCGGCGACAGCCAGTCCTCGATCTACTGCTTCGACGCGGCCGGGACCCGCCTGTGGAAGCTCGGCACCGGCTGCGGCTCGGCGTACTCGATGCAGTACCACGACGGTCGGCTCTACGTGGTGACCACCGGTGGTCACCTGGCCTGCGTCGACGCCAGCGAGCCGGCGATCCGGGCCGCCCAGGTCGGCGACGTGCCGCAGGTGCGCGACATCAAGGCGCCCCGCGAGACGCCGCGTACCGTGCAGCCGACGATCGTCGAGGTGGCCGGCGACTCGGGCGCCGGGGTCGTGGTGCAGTGCCTGGACGACCGGGGACGGCTGCGGGTGCAGGTGGTGTCAGACGGCTATCGGCGGGACTGGGCCGTGCAGTTCCCCAAGGGCATCCGGGAGCCGGGCGCCCGTTACCTGGTGACCGAGGTCCGCGAGTCCGGCCGGGGTGGCTTCTACCGGGCGTACGGCGACATCCGCCGGCTCCGCTGATCCCAGGCCCCGTACACAATCGGCTTGTCCGCCGCGGGTGTACGGACGAGCATGGCGGCATGGGCGGGGGTTCGGGTGTGCGGGCGCCACTTCAGGGCGGGCTCCCGCCGAGCGGCCCGCCGGTCGGCGCGGTCGTGGAGATCGCCTGCGACGAGTCGGGGTTCTCGGGCACCAACCTGCTGCACTCGACCGCCCCGGTGATCACGCACGCGAGTGTCGACCTGGCCACCGACGAGGCCGTCGCGCTCATCACCGCGCTGCGGTCCGGGTTCCGGTTCTCGCCGCACGAGTTCAAGTCCGGGCACTTCCTGCGCCGACCGGGTGCGGACGAGGCCCTGGAGTGGTTCTTCGCGGCGTTGACCGGTCGCGCACACGTCCACCTGATCGACAAGGAGTTCTTCCTCGTCACCCGGATCGTCGACCTCCTGCTGACCGAGCCGTCGTACGCGGCCGGCACCCGCCTGGCCCGGGACCACCATCAGACCGCAGTCGCGCTGCACGAGGCCGGCCACTCGGCCGGGAGCGACTGGGCGCTCTTCCTGTCGGCGTTCGTCGATCTCGTGCGGATGAAGCGGCGGTTGCCTGTCGACCTGACGGTACGGCGGTTCTTCGAGGCCCGGGACGCGCTGCTGGGTCACCGGCTCGGTGCGGCGGCGGATGCCGTCCTCGACGGGCTCGACCCCCGTCGCGTGCGGGCCCTGGTGGCCCGGCTCGACGGGGATGACAGGTCGGTCCCCCCGCCGCTGGAGCCGTTGTTGCCGGCATTGGCGGAGACGGTCCTGTCGTGGAGCGACGGCCGGCGGCAGGTGCTGGTGACGCACGACGAGCAGAGCGCCCTGACCGCCGACCGGTTGACCCGTCTCCAGCGGGCGCTGGCCGGCGCGTCGGTGGCCGGCGCACTGCCGCCCGGGGTGTCACCCCTGGCCGGCCTGCTCATGGTCGACTCCCGCGACGACCCGCGCGTCCAGGTCGCGGACCTCCTCGCGGGGGTGGCGCGGCGGATGCCGGGAATCATCGACGACCGACTCCGCCAGCCGCTGCCTAGCCGGCGCGATCCGTAGGGGTACGGCTCACGACGGGGCGAGAGCGCGCAGCGCCTCGCTGGTCACCCGGTCGGCGGGAAAGAACGCCTCGACGGCCAACCCGGCGACGGTGACGTCCAACGGCGTACCGAAGAGGGTCGTGGTGCTGACAAAGGCCAGTTCCCGGTCGTCGTGACGGTAGCGCAGAGGAACGAGGACACGGGACAGGGTGTCGCTGACCGGTGCCGTGCCGGCATCGGCACCGGGGTAGCCGAGGAGTTCCTCGTACAGGTCGGACAGGACCCGGTCGTTGGTCACGTCGACCTGCTGGCGCAACCTGTTGAGCAGGTGGGAGCGCCACTCGGGCAGGTTGAGGATGCGCGGCGCCATGCCGTCGGGATGCAGGCTGAGCCGCAACACGTTGACGGGTGGCGTGAGCAGGTGGGGCCGCGCGTCCGCGGTGAACAGGCCCACGGCGGGGTTCGCGTCGACGAGGTGCCAGTGCCGGTCGACGAGCAGCGCCGGGTACGGGCGGTGCCCGTCGAGGATCTGCCGGACGGCGGCACGTACGGGCGCCAACTCCGGATCGCTCAGCTCGTGGCTCGGATACGCGGGCGCGTACCCGCCGGCGAGCAGGACCGTGTTGCGCTCGGCCAGCGGCATGCCCAGGTGTTCCGCCAGCCGCAGGATGAGGTCCGGGCTCGGCCGGGACCTGCCGGTCTCGACGAAGCTCAGGTGCCGGGCCGACACTCCCGCCTCGATCGACAGGTCGAGCTGACTCAGCCCGCGGGTCCGACGCCAGTCACGGAGCAGCTCCCCCACCTGTCGCCCGGTCCTGGTCATGATCGTCACTTCACCGACCCTAGTTCCGCGCCGGCGCCTGGACCATTACCTCAGACGTAATCGACAGCCCCACCACGGCACGGGAAAGCTTCTCACCGGAACAACAACTCCGGCTGACGAGGAGAGACCCATGACGACCACGTTCGACAAGCTGGCCGAGCGGTACATGGCGACCTGGAACGAGACCGACCCCACGCGGCGGCGCCGCGACATCGACGACCTGTGGGCGCCCGACGGGCGCTACGTCGACCCGCTTGTCGTCGCCGAGGGCCGCGACGCGATCGACGCGACGATCGCCGCCGTGCAGAGCCAGTTCCCCGGCATGACGTTCCGGCTGGTCGGACCTGTCGACTCCCACCACAACCAGACCCGTTTCACCTGGGAACTCGGACCGGACAACGGCGAGGCGCCGATCGCCGGTTTCGACGTCGCGGTGACCGACGACGACGGACGGCTGACCCAGGTGCTGGGCTTCCTGGACCGCGTACCCACGACGTAGTGACTTCCGTGGGCCGCGGACCCGCCGGACGCCCCCGCGGCCCACGCCGTCGCCACATCGCGAAAACCGCCGCGCCACGCGCTCATCGCACTCCCGGACGGATCCGCCGGCCGTAGTCTCACCCGTATGACGGACATCCGGACGCACACCCTCTCCATCCCCGGCGTCGACCTCGTCTACGACGTACGCGGGCCGCTGCCCCCCGCCGGCGGTCACCGTCCGCTGCTCATGATCGGCCAGCCGATGACGGCGGAGGGCTTCGGAGCGCTCGCACCGCACTTCACGGACCGCACGGTCGTCACCTACGACCCGCGTGGTCTGGGTCGCAGCGTCCGCACCGACGGCCGGATCGACCAGACTCCACAGCAGCAGGCGGCCGACCTGCACGCGCTTGTCGAGGCGCTCGGCGCCGGGCCGGTAGACGTGTTCGCCAGCAGCGGCGGCGCGGTGACCGCCCTCGAACTGGTCGCCACCCACCCCGAGGACGTCGCCACGCTCGTGGCCCACGAGCCACCGATCAACGCAGTCCTTCCCGACGCCACTGCCGCCGAGCGCGCCCAGGCCGGCTGCCACGAGGCCTACCAGGCCAACGGCCGCGGCGCGGGAATGGCCTCGTTCATCGCGATGACGTCCTGGCAGGGCGAGTTCACCGACGCCTACTTCGCCCAGCCCGCCCCCGACCCGGCGATGTTCGGGCTGCCGGCCGACGACGACGGGAGCCGCGACGACCCGCTGCTGTCGAGGAACTCGTCGGCGATCACCGACTACCGCCCCGACCCGACCCGGCTGACGGCGGCCCCCACCCGGGTGGTGATCGCGGTCGGCGAGGAGTCGGCGGGGACGTACACCGCGCGTACCGCCCTGGGCACCGCGGCGCTGCTCGGCCAGGAGGCCGTGGTCTTCCCCAGCCACCACGGCGGGTTCCTCGGCGGCGAGTCCGGGTACGCGGGCAAGCCCGAGGAGTTCGCCGCCCGACTGCGGGACGTCCTGGACGCCGGGGCATAGCCTGCCCAGATGCGACACACCCTCACCCCTGGCGACGACACCCTGCACGGTCACTTCTCCGTCGACTTTGCGCCGGTGCTGACCATCGACCCCGGCGACACCGTCACCTACCGCACCCTGGACTGCTGGTGGTCGGCCGGCCCGTACCCGGGTGGGTACAACCGCGACCGACCCCGGGTCCCGCAGCGCCAGCCGGATCACGGGCACGCGCTGATCGGCCCGGTCGCGGTGCGCGGCGCCCGCGCCGGCCAGACCCTCGAGGTACGCGTCGACGCGATCACCCCGGGCACCTGGGGCACCACAGTGGCCGGCGGCTGGCCGAGCGACTTCAACGAGCGCTACGGCGTCGAGCACGAGCAGGTGGTGCACTCCTGGGAGCTGGACCCGGTGACGATGACCGGCCGCAACCAGCACGGCCACACGATCCCGCTGCGCCCGTTCATGGGGGTGCTCGGAATGCCGCCGGCCGAGCCGGGGCGGCACTCGACAACCCCACCCCGACCGCACGGCGGCAACCTGGACTGCAAGGACCTGACGGCCGGCAGCACCCTGCTGTTGCCGATCCCGGTCGACGGCGCGCTGTTCTCGGTCGGGGACGGGCACGCCGCGCAGGGCGACGGGGAGGTCGGCGGCACCGCGATCGAGTGTCCGATGGAGGAGGTGACGTTGACCTTCGACGTCCGGGACGACTTCCCGATCACCGGCCCCGTGGCCCGTACCCCGGACGCCTGGTTGACGCTCGGCGTCGGCGCGTCCCTCGACGACGCCACGTTCATGGCCCTGGACTCGATGCTCACCCTGCTACAACTGTCGCACGGTGTCAGCCGCCGAGGCTCGCGGCGGCCGAGGCGATAGTCGAGGCGAAGTAGCTCACCTGCGTGTAGACACCCGGGTAGTTGGGTCGGGCGCAGCCGTTGCCCCAGCTGACGATGCCGACCTGGATCCAGGCGTTGTTGGCGTCGCGGCGGAACATCGGGCCACCGGAGTCACCCTGGCAGGTGTCGACGCCGCCGCTGGCGTACCCGGCGCAGATCTCCTGGGCGGCGATGATGTCACCGCCGTAGTAGGAGTTGCAGGTCGAGTCGCTGACGAACGGCACTGTCGCCTTGAGCAGGTAGCGCTGCTGGCTGCCGCCCTCGCGCGCGGCGCCCCAGCCGGCGACGGTGAAGGTGCCGCTGTCGTAGGCGGTCGTGTTGGCGATCGGCAGGGTGCTCAAGCCGGTGACGGGGGTGGCCAGCCGGATCAGCGCCCAGTCCCGGCCACTGCCGTTGTAGCCGGGGGCACGGTAGACGTAGTTCGACCGGACGGTGATCCGGCTGGACGACTGGAGGTCGACCACGCCGAGGGTCGCGGTGATGCTGGTGTTGGTACCCGTTGCGCCCACGCAGTGCGCCGCGGTGAGCACCAGCCGGGGGCTGTACAGCGCCCCGCCGCAGCCCATCGAGAGACGCACCATGAACGGGAACTCGCCCTGGGCGGCGCGGGTGCCGCCGACGACGTTCGGGGTGATCGGGCTGTCGGCGGCGGCCGGGGCCGCGAGCGTGAGGCTGCCCGCGGTCACCGCGGCCAGCGCGGTGGCCAGGAGGCCGGTGAGGGTGCGCCAGCGAACCATGCATTCCTCCGCATCGGTACGGCACGCCTCGTGAGCGCACCAGATCGGGATAGCGGTCATCATATTGACTGCTGTGGATGTTGCGGGTCATCCCCTCTGGGTCGTACTCCCCGGGTTATGGGCCCACCGCCCCGCCGACCCGCCCGTGTCGGTGACGGTGTCGGTGCCGTGTCGGCGCGGTGTCAGGAGCCCGGCGCAGGCTGTGGGACATGACAGCTGACCTGGTGATCGAGGCCGAGGGCCTCGTGAAGAACTTCGGGAAGACGAGGGCGCTGCAGGGCGTCGACCTCGCCGTACCCCGGGGGACTGTGCTCGGGGTCCTCGGGCCCAACGGCGCCGGAAAGACCACCGCCGTACGCATCCTCTCCACGCTCCTCACCCCGGACTCCGGCACCGCCCGGATCGGCGGTTTCGACGTCGTCCGCGACGCCGAGCGGGTCCGCCAGAGCATCGGCCTCACAGGCCAGTACGCCTCCGTCGACGAGGACCTGACCGGACGGCAGAACCTGGAACTGTTCGGGACGCTGCTGGAACTGGGCCGCGTCGGCGCCCGGCGGCGGGCCACCGAACTGCTCGACTGGTTCGACCTGACCGAGGCCGCCGGCCGGCCGGCGAAGACGTACTCCGGAGGCATGCGCCGGCGGCTGGACCTGGCCGCCAGCCTCGTCGGATCACCGGACGTGATCTTCCTGGACGAACCGACGACAGGCCTCGACCCGGCCAAGCGCGAGGACATGTGGGAGGTGGTCCGGTCGCTCGTCACCAACGGCTCGACGGTGCTGCTCACCACCCAGTACCTGGAGGAGGCCGACGCGCTCGCCGACTCGATCACGGTGATCGATCACGGGCGGGTCATCGCGCACGACACCCCCGAAGGGCTCAAGCGGGTGGTCGGCGGGCAGACCCTGGAGGTCCGGCCGTCCGACCACGCGGACCTGCCCCGGATCGCGGCGATCCTGTCCGAGGTCGGCTCCGGCGCGCAGGCCGACGAGATCCGCAAGGGCGTACTCGCCGTACCGGTCACCGACGACCGGGCGCTCACCAAGAGCGTCGCGCGGTTCGCCGCCGCCGGCATCGCGGTCACCGAACTCTCCCTGCACCTGCCGAGCCTCGACGAGGTGTTCTTCACCCTCACCGGGCGTACGGCATCCGAGTACGACACCACCCACCGCACGGAGGTCGCGGCATGAGCACCCTGGTCGGCGCACCCACCACGGCGAGTTCCGCCCTGTCGACGGTCGCCCCGAACCCACGACCGTTCCGGCTCGTACGACACTCGTTGGCACTGGCCAAGCGCAGTCTCATCAAGACCTGGCGTACGCCCGAGGCCCTGGTCGACGTCACGCTGCAACCGGTGCTGTTCCTCGTCATCTTCGTGTACGTCTTCGGCGGCGCGGTCGCCGGCTCCACCCACGACTACCTACAGTTCCTGCTGCCCGGGATCCTGGCGCAGACCATCGCGACAGGGGCCATCGCGATCGGCGTCAACCTCAACACCGACATCGCCAAGGGGATCTTCGACAGGTTCCGGTCGCTGCCGATCCCGCGCTCCGCGCCGCTTGTCGGCGCGGTCCTGGGCGACGTCGTCCGGTACGTGATCGTCACGGTCTCGACACTGGCGATCGGCTACCTGATGGGGTTCCGGATCGAGACCGACCCGCTCCGGGCGATCGCCGGTTGCCTGCTCGCGGTGCTGTTCGCGCTCTGCCTCAGCTGGCTGCCGGTCTACGTGTCGATGAAGGTCCGCACCCCGGGCGCCGTGCAGGGGCTGATGTTCGCGCTGATCATGCCGCTGAGCTTCGCGTCGAACGTGTTCGTCGGCGCCGACACCCTGCCCGGCTGGATGCAGGCCTTCGTGGACGTCAACCCGATGACCCACCTGGTGGATTCGGTACGCGGGCTGTTCCTCGGCACTCCGCTCGGCGCGCACGTGTGGTGGACCCTCGCCTGGTGCGTCGGCTTCGTGGTGGTGTTCATGCCGCTGGCGCTGCGCGCGTACCGCAGGAAGATCTGACCTACGCCAGCAGGTCGTCCATCAACTCGCGGATGCGGGCGACCACGACGGCGACCGGTCGGCCGCGCCACGCGGCAAGCAACGGCTCACGCTGCTCCTCGTCCCCGAGGGCGGCGTCGAGCCGTTCGCCGCGTCCGAGCGGGAAGAACATCTCGACGTGGCTGCCGATCCGCGTCCCGAGGGCGGACAGTTCGCGGGCGATGCCGGTGTCGCCCCGGTACGCGGCGAGTTCCGCCCCGCCCAGCGCCCACGCCCCGATCACCGGCAGGTCCCGTGCGGCCAGCGCGTCGTCGGCGGCGACAGCCAACAGGGCGTCCACCTGCGGATCGACCTCGTCCGCCGGAGTCCGGCACACCTCGGCCACCCGCAGCCACAGCATCGCCACGGCGACCCGGAGCAGGGCACGCGGCTGCGGCGGCGGCCCGACGTCCCGGCTGAGTGTGCGGACCACGCCGTCGGCGTGGGCGAGCGCCTCGTCGTACCGGGCCCGCTGCCAGGCCAGGTGCGCCAGACCGAGATGCGCCTGCGCGGCGTCCATCTGCTCGGCCTGGCCCGAGGTGGCGGTCTCGGTCAACCGCCGCTCGGCCTCCGCGTCCCCGGTCAGGGCGAGCTGCATGTCCAGTCGCACCCGGATGGACCGGGCGTCCTGCGTGGCCCCGATCATCTCCATGTGCTGGACGCTGCGCGCCAGCCAGTCGGCCGCCCGGACCTCCCCGGCCGGCATCACGAACTGCCCGACGGCTCCGGCCGCCATGGCCATGCCCCAGTGGTCGCCGACCGCCTCGAATCGGCGGTACGCCCGCTCGGCGTCGGCGATCGACGCCTGTGGCATGCCGCCGTTCTCGCGTACCGCCGCGCGGGCGAACAGGCCGAGCCCCTGCACGTACGGGTCCGGGTGCGCGATCATCTCGGTGGCGCTCTTTAGGCTCTTGTCCAGGTCGGACTCGTCGAAACCGGGCAATGCCGACGCGAGCGCGGTCATCCGGGGCGACAGCTCGCCGGGCCGCTCGGCCAGGACTCTCCGCAGGACCCGCCGGGCCAGCCCGGCGAGCCGCAGTTCACCGCTGATGCCGGCATTCACCCCGATCAGCAGGGACAGCCAGGCGAGGCGGTCGGCGTCGGGCAGTGCCCGGTCGACGACCCGGCCCTGGATCGCCGAGCGCCGCCGCCGCAGTGGGTCGTCGACGTGCAGCAGACTCCGCGCCCACCCGGTGACCTCGAGGTGCAGGCCGCGCACCGTCCAGAGGTGCAGCAGCGCGGTGGCGACGTCGACCGCGGCCGGTTCGTCGTCGTGCCCGAGGGCCCAGCGCAGAGCCGCGATCAGGTTGTCCTGCTCGGTGGCGCAGTCGTCGAGCGCCTCGACCTGGCCGGGGCCGACGAACCGGCCGCCGAGTTCGACGGCGCGCTCCCGCGCCCAGTCGACAAGTCCGGCCATGGTGCGGTCCCGGTCACCTGCCGCGTCGAGCCGCGCTTCGCCGTACTCGCGGACAGTTTCGAGCATCCGGTAGCGCGGCGGCCCCTCCCCCTGGACCAGGGTCAGCAGGGACTGTTCGACGAGCGTCGCCAGACCGCGCCGTACGTCAGAGGTTCCGGCGACCGAGGCGGCGAGATCGGCGGTGAACGCGGCGGGGACGACAGCCACCCGCTGGAGCAGCTCACGGTCGGCCGGGGCGAGCAGCTCGCGGCTCCAGTCGACCATCGCCCACAGGCTCGCGTGCCGCTCCGGCAGGCCGCGCAGCGCGTCGTCGAGCAGCGCGAACCTGTCGGTCAGACCGGCGAGCACGTCGTCGATCGGCATGTGCCGCAGCCGTGCGGCGGCCAGTTCGAGCGCCAGCGGCAGGTTGTCGAGCCGGTGACACAGGGCGAGTGCCCGTTCGTCGTCCCAGGTCGGCACCGCGCCTCCGGCCCGCGCCCGGGACTCGATCAGGGCGAGCGCGTCGGCGTCCGGCAGGGCGGTGAGCCGGTGCACCAGTTCCCCGGCCAGGCCGAGCGGTGCCCTGCTCGTGGCGAGCACCGCGACCTCCGGCGACGCCACCGCGACGAGGTCCGCGACGACGGTGGCCGCCGCGTCCAGGATGTGTTCGCAGTTGTCGAGCACCAGCAGCCCGTCGAGGTCCGGCGCCACGGCCCGCAGCCGTTGCACCGGGCTCAGGACGCGCCGTTCCAGGCCCAGGTTGCCGCCCGTCGCCGTCGTGTCCGCACCGCCCAGCGCGGCGAGCACCGTGGGCAGCACCTCGTCGGGTGAGCGCAGGCCGGCCAGCTCGATCACCCGTACCGCCTGCCCGGCCGCCGCCGCGCGCCGCGCCACCTCGGCGGCGAGGCGGGTCTTCCCCGCACCGCCGGTCGCCACGATCGTCACCAGCGCCGTCCCGGTCAGCGCGTCGGCGACGGCTTCGACGTCACGCTCCCGCCCGACGAGGGCGGTCAGTGGCCGACGCCACGCGGCGGGCAGCGTGATCCGTGCCGGCTGCCGGGGCGGCGCCACGACGGTCGGGGTGGTGAGTTCGCCGCGCAGCAGGGCCAGGTGGACCTCGGCGATCACCGGCGACGGGTCGGTGCCGTACCGGTCGGCCAGTTCGGCGCGCAGACGCTCGATCACCTCCAGGGCCTCGGCGTCGCGGCCCTGGGCGGCGAGCACCCGGACCAGCAGCGCGGCCGACGGCTCGTCCGGTGTGGTACGCGCGGCGAGCCGGCGCAGGTCCGCCTCGTCGAAGGGCTCCGCACCGGCGAGCGCCGCCCGCGCGCGCAGCGCGGCGACGTCGGCGAACAGGCGGGCGTCCTCGGTGGTGTCGAGATCCGGGACCTCGGGGAACAGCGCCCGCGCCCGGTCGGCCATGTCCCGGGCGGCCGACGGATCCCCGTCCCGGAGCGCGGAGTTCGCCCGCTCCACAAGCGCCCGCGCCTCGACCACGTCGACGGTGATCTCGTCGGAGGGCAGCCGGTATCCACCCGGCACCGCGACGACCGGCAGCCCGAGACGGCGTGCCCGCGACACCAGCGCCTGGACGGCGCCCGCCGCGTCGTCCGGCGGAACGCCGTCCCACACGGCGTCCACGAGCAGCGCGGTGGAGACCGCCCGCCCACGCGCGTCGACCAGGGCGCGCACCACCGCCGCGAGCCGCTCGCCCCGGACCGGTCGACCGTCGACGGCGAGCGGGCCGAGGATCGTGATCTGCACGCGACAAGCATCCCCCACCAACGTTCACCTGCCGCCGGCAACCCGTGGGACGTGCCGGTCAGCCGGTGCCGCGCCGATGCGTACGTCAGGGATTCGGCAGTGCCCGCTCGTCGGCGCGGGCGTCGTCGGGCACGGCCGGCGCCCGCAGCGGTACGCCCCGCAGGTTGAGCAGCAGGACGATGCCGACACCGACGACGAGCGCGATGTCGGCGACGTTGCCGATGAAGAACCCGGCGTAGTCGATGAAGTCCACCACGTGCCCCCGGGCGAACCCGGGCTCCCGGAAGAGGCGGTCCAGCAGATGGGTCGCCGCCCCGCCGAGCACCAACCCCAGTGCCACGGCCCACTGACGTGAGGTGACCCGTCGCGCCACGACCGTCACCGCGACGACCGCCGCCGCCGCCGTCAGCCCGAAGACCCAGGTGTACGACGAGCCGATGGAGAAGGCGGCGCCCGGGTTGTAGACCAGCCGCAGTTGCAGGAGGTCACCCACGAGGGAGACGGCCTGCCCGTCGGAGAGCGCGGACTCGGCCCAGAACTTCGTGGCCTGGTCCACGGCGAGCACCACGGCGGCGATGATCACGACGATGCGGAACACAGCGGGAACCCTAGCCGGTTGCTCTCGGGCCCCACCAGGGGAGTTTCGCACCCGTCCACGTCAGATCACTGTCTGTTTGGTGGCCGGCAGCTCGTCGATGGTCGACTTCTCGACGTTGATCGTGTCGGCGATGATCTCGTGAGGTGTGTTCGCCATCCACTGCATCACCGAGATGTCCTCGAACCGGGGATGCTTGAACATCTCCAGGAACACCAGAGGCTCGTCACCGAGGTTCTCGATGTAGTGGCCGTAGGCGAAGGGCACGTAGCCGACGTCGCCGGCCTGGAAGTCGAACGTCCGCTGTCGGTCGTCGGCGGCACGAGGAGATCCCGATTCTGCCGCTCCAGCTCGACGTTACGGCCCGCGATGGGCGCGCTGCCCTCGTCACCGCGACGCGGCTGGGGGTCGCTGTTCGCCATGGTCACTGACTCCTCACTCCGATCGGACCGGATCCGGGTGCGAGACGCCGCCGTTCTTCGATCCTCGGGGTCGAGCAGGTGCGCCCACATCACGCGATCGCGCCACAGCCGCTCGTCGCACCGCATCCGATTCGGCGCAGCGTGTTCCGTTCCGGGCTCGACCGGGCGGGGAACGGTCAGTCCTCGTCGTCCGGCGCCGCGCCGCGCGTCGACGTGCGGAACCGCTGCTGGTAGGCGCTCGGCGAGACCCCGACCCGCGCGAGGAACATCCGGCGCAGTGTCTCGGGGCTGCCGACGCCGACCCGTTGCGCACAGGTGGTGACCGAGTGCCCGGCGTGCAACAGCCGGATGGCCGCGTCGACCCGCACACCCTCCACGTACTTGGCAGGGCTGCTGCGGGTCTCCTGCCGGAACATCCGGGAGAGGTGCCGGGGGCTGACATGCGCGCGGGCGGCCAGCGCCGGCACCGAGTGGTCGGCGGCCGGGTCGGCGGCCACCGCGTCGGTCACCTGCCGTAGGACGGGGCTGCTCGGCCGGGGCAGGGTCAGTGACGGCGAGAACTGCGACTGACCACCGGGCCGTTGCAGGAACACCACGAGCGACTGCGCGACAGATCGCGCCACCTCCTCGCCGTGGTCCCGCTCCACGAGCGCCAGGGCGAGGTCGATGCCGGCGGAGACGCCCGCAGAGGTGACGATCGTCCCGTCCTCCACGAAGATCGCGTCGGGCTCCACCCGCACGCGCGGAAAGGCGGCGGCGAGCAGCCGGGTGTGCCGCCAGTGCGTCGTGGCCCGACGGCCGTCCAGCAGGCCGGCCTCAGCCAGCAGGAAGGCGCCTGTGCAGACCGACGCGGTACGACAGGCGCGGCGCGACAGCGACACCGCAGCGGCCCTGAGCTCGGAGCTGATCGGGGTCGTCGGCAGGTCGTCGCCGCCGACCACCAGGGCGGTTCCGACATCCGTCGCCGACTCGACGTTCCCGTCGACGGGGACGCGCAGGCCGGTCGAGGAGCGGACCGGAGCGCCGTCGCCGGACCGCACCTCCAGCTCGTACCGGGCACCGAACCTGGCGGCCTCCGCGAACACCTCGAACGGTCCGGCCAGGTCGAGCATCTTCATCCCGTCGAAGACGAGGGCGCAGACCCGGTGCGCCCGTTCCGCGTGGTCCGTCACCGTGCCGCCCTCCCGACGTGTCCCGATCTGAGGGAAGCATGGCAGACAGGACAGGGCCGGGGACGGCCTCCCGGCGTGACGCTTGACGCACCGGAGCACGCCACGGGCTCCCCGGACCGACAGGACATCCATGATCCAGACAATCGCGGGGGTCAAGATCCCCGACTCGCCGCTCGCCACCGAGGCCACCGACCTGGTCCGGGCCGCCACCGACGACCTGCTGTTCCACCACTCCCGGCGGGTCTTCGTCTTCGGCACCCTCCAGGGCCGGCGGCTCGGTCTGACGGCCGACCCCGAGCTGCTCTACGTGGGGGCGATGTTCCACGACCTGGGCCTGACCGAGCGGTACCGTCGCGACGACCAGCGCTTCGAGCTGGACGGCGCGGACGAGGCACGCCGATTCCTGCGCTCACACGGGATCGGCGAGCACGAGGCGCGCCTCGTGTGGGAGGCGATCGCCCTGCACACCACGCCCGAGGTGCCGCACCGGCTGGAGCCCGAGGTCGCCCTCGTCAGCGCGGGCGTCGAGACGGACGTGCTCGGCATCGGCTACCGGAAGCTGTCCCCCGCCGACATCGCCGCGGTGGTGGCGGCGCACCCACGGCCGCACTTCAAGCGCGCCATCGTCGACGCGTTCGCCGACGGGTTCCGGCACCGACCGGACACCACGTTCGGGACGGTCAACGGCGACGTACTCGAGCACCGCGTGCCCGGTTACCGCCACATCGACTTCGTCCGGGTCATCGAGGAGTCGGACTGGGCGGAGTGAGGTCCCCGACCTCGGCATGACCGAAGAGTCCCGGCAGTCCACCGCTGTGCACGAAGACGACCCGGTCGCCGTGCGGGAAGCTGCCTTCCAGCAACGCCGCCATCGCCCGACCCGTGTACGTCGGGTCCAGGAACACGCCCTCCTCGCGGGCGGTCGCGTACAGGGCCGCCCGCACGGAGTCGGTGAACGTGCCGTAACCCGCGCCCACCTGTGATCCGTCGATGCGCAACGCGGCCGGCTCGACCTGGCCGTCGAGCAGCCCGGCGACGGCGGCACGGGGGTCGGGTACCGCACCGGTGTCCACGCCGATCACCCGCTCGGCGCCCAGTTCACGGACCAGCCCGGCCATCATGCCGCCGGAGGCGACCGCCACCACGACCTCGACCCCGTCGATGTCCGGCACCTGGGCGCGCAACTCCCGGCCGCAGTCCACGTACCCCTGGACCGATGCGGGCGAGCTGCCGCCTAACGGGACGACGTACGCCGACCGCCTCTGGGCCTCGACCGCCACCACCTCGGCGAGCGGGCGGTCCCCGCACCAGACGATCTCCGCACCGGCCAGCTCGTCGAGGAGCAGGTTTCCGCGCCGGTGCGGAGCGGGCGGGCCGGCGAGCACCAGCACGCAGGCCAGGCCCAGCCGCGCGGCCGCCGCGGCGGTCAGCCGCGCGTGGTTGCTCTGCGGCCCACCCGAGGTGATCACCGTGGTGGCACCGACGGCCACCGCCTCCGCGCAGGTGTACCGCAACTTGCGGACCTTGTTGCCACCTCCGCCGAGCCCACTGAGGTCGTCGCGCTTGAACCACAACTCTGCCAGCCCCACCCGGGCGGCGAGGCGCGGCGCGGCCTCCAGGGGGGTCGGCCACGTACCGAGGGAGACCGGGGTCGTCATCCACACAGCTAATCACCCCGGCCGGGGTACGCGCCTCCGTCGGCGACACGCCGCCCCGACGACCGGCTGTTTCACCTCCGGAGAAGGCGGGTAGGGTGAGTGACGGGTCAAGACATGCGCCCTCCAGTGGTCACCCCTGCCTCGGCACCACGCCCGGTAGGTGGGCCACCCTCGTCGAGGGCGGAGACAGCATGTGACGGACCCATTCCCCGATCGCCGGCAGCTGCCACCGGGCCTGCACGCGCCGATCATGTCCCTGGCCTGGAGCCGCGACGACTCCACCAGTCTGATCACCGTCGCCGGTGAGATCGACATGAGCAACTCCCACCTGTTCACCGAGTTGGTGGAGTTCCTGTGCCAGTCGCCCGTACCCCTGATCGCGGTGGACCTGTCGGCGGTTCGATTCCTCGGCGCACACGGCGTCACCGCCCTGCTCCAGGCACGCCAACTCGTCACCTCGACCGGAGCCCGGCTCACGCTACGTGACCCCTCACCGTTCGTGCTCCGCGTCCTCGGCGCGGCCGGGGTCATGCGTCACCTGGACCTCGACGGCGCCCCCAGACCGGGCGGCGCCGCGCCCCCTGACGTCGTCCTACGGCTTGCCCGCCGCCCACCGGCGCGACCGTCCTCGAACCGCGCGGCCGGACAGCGCCCGTATTCCCCCAGATAGAGGAGAGACATGTTCAATCCACTGGATCACAAGGGAATCCCACTGGAGAGCCAGATCCGCAACTGGCGCGAGCTGAACGTCGAGCCCATCGACCCCGAGGCCGTCGACCCGTACACCCGCTGCCGGATCATCACCATGAACGGCATCGAGGTCGAGGCGATCAACTTCCAGCACCAGTTCGCCCGCAACTGTCCGGACCAGGAGGTCCGCCGGCAGCTCGCCTACGTCCGGTACGTGGAGAGCCAGCAACAGCGGGTGGTGAACTGGCTGCTCCCCGGTGTCGCCAGTGTCCTGGAGACAACGCTCGGCTACGAGCAGGTGGCAGTCGACCTCACCGCCTGGGTGGCCCGGCACGAGCCGGACCCGTACCTGAAGCAGGCGTACGAGTTCGGCGTACTCGAGGACTTCGACCACCTGTACCGCTACGCCAACCTCTACGAGATGGTCGAGCGACGCAAGGCGGAGAAGATCGTCAACGGTCTCACCGAGGTCATGCCGGGGCGACCGACCATCGTCGAGCACCGGCACCCCTTCGACGAGGTCCGCACCCCGTACGACCGCAACTCGGTGGACCCGCGTTCCAAGCTGCACGCGCTGACGATCCTCTCGGCGGAGCAGCAGGTGATGTTCTACTACATGAACGTCGGCCCGCAGTACATGGAGCCGATCGCACGCCAGCTCTACCAGGAGATCAGCCTGATCGAGCAGGAGCACGTCACCCACTACGAGTCGCTGCTGGACCCGGGCGAGAACTGGTGGGAGCGGCTGCTCACCCACGAGTACAACGAGTGCTGGCTCTACTACTCGTTCCTCGAGCAGGAGAGCGACAGCCGGATCAAGGCGGTCTGGGAGCTGCACCTGCAGATGGAGCTGGCCCACCTCCAACAGGCCGCCGACCTGCTGCGCCGGCACGACGGCCGGGAACCCGAGGAGATCGTCGGCAGCGCCGGACTGCCGGAGCCGCTGACGTTCGAGCCCAACAAGGACTATCTGCGGCACCTGCTGGCCACCCAGATCGACGTGAACAAGCTCGGTGAGGGTTACGTCCGGGAGGCCCACGAGCGCTTCGAGTGGATGCAGCAGCAGCTGCACGACGGCCAGAAGCCGCCCAGCGAGCAGGTCATCGACATGCACCGGGAGCGCTTCGGCGACGAGTACCGCATCGAGACCGAGGGGCCGCACCCGGTCGAGTCGCTGCGTCCCACGGGAGGCAGCCATGCCTGAGACCGGCATCCCTGCCACGCCGGGTCCCGAGGAGGACGTGGTGGACCTCCTGCTCGCCCAGCACGCTCAGGTCGAGCAGCTCTTCCTGCTGGTCATCGGCAGCACCGGCGACACCCGCCGCGACGCCTTCGACGACCTGGTGAAGCTGCTCGCCGCGCACGAGACCGCCGAGGAGGAGGTCATCCATCCGCTCTCGCGTGGCCTGCCGGGCGGTGGCGGCGACGCCATGGTCGACGACCGGCTCGAGGAGGAGCGGCAGGCGAAGGAGACACTGCGGACGTTGATCGCGGGCGGTGTGGACGCCGACGGCTTCGACACAGGCATCATCCTGCTGCGCGACGCGGTCCTCACCCACGCCCGCTACGAGGAACGCTACGAGTTCCCCCTGCTACGCCAGCACGTTCCGGCCGAGCGGCTGCGGAGCCTCGCCGCCGCCGTCCGGGCGGCGGAGAAGACCGCGCCGACCCGGCCGCATCCCAGCACCCAGTCGGCGACGGGCAACCTGGCCGCCGGTCCGGCGCTCGCCGTCATCGACCGCGTCCGTGACGCCGTGCGCAGGCCCTCGGACAGCTGACCCGAGGCCATCCGGCGAAGGGCCGCCCGTGCTCCCGCACGGTCGGCCCTTCGCCGTCACCACACCCGCGTCAATGCGCGTACTGACGGAGAATGGCGGTCGCCGCACCCGTCAACGACCCGCCGGATCCGGCCTCCTCGACGAGCCGCCGGTAGGCCGTCCCCGCCGGGACGTTGTCCCGTTCGATCAGTACCCCGAGCGCCCGTTGGACGAGGTCACGGGCCTGCAGCGCGCCCGCCAGACCCGCCAGGAGCTGTTCGCTTCCGGCATCCATCAGAGGTCGCGCCGAGGTGGACGACGTCTCGTAACAGGCCTGGACCCTTCGGATCAGCAGCCGCATGCCGGCGGCCTCACGGGCGTAGAGATTCAGCCCGGCGACCGGAACGCCGCTGCCGGCGAAGAGCGGGATCGACAGTGAGGCGCGGATCCCGTACCGCCAGGCCACGTCCCGGAAGCCGGGCCACACCACCGCGCCGACCACATCGGGTACGCCCACCGTCTCGCCCGAGCGCAGCGCCAGCAGGCAGGGGCCGGCCTCGTCCGAGTACTGGGCCGCGTCGACGGCCTCGGCCACGGAGCTGCTGGAGGCGGGGGTACGGTCCCCGCGTCCGTCCGACACGGTCACCGAGGCGTAGTCGACCGGACCGACCACCGACGCGCTCAGCCGGACAATCGTGCTGAGGTGCCCCGGCAGCGCCGCGGAGTCGTCGGGCAGGCTGGCGAGGGCGAGCAGCGCCTCCGACAGGTCATCGGATCGCCGGTCCGGGCTCGCCCTCATACCCGGGCGCCCCGCGCCGCCCTCGCGACGAGCGCCTCAGCGACGTCGCGCACCTTACGGTTGGTGTCCTGGGAGATCTTCGACAGCAGCGCGAACGCCTCCTCCGGCGAGCACCGGCGCTCACCCATGATGATCCCCTTCGCCTGCTCGATCGCCGCCCGGTTCCGCATCGCCTCCCGCATCTGCTCGGCGAGCGTGGCGGCGCTGTCGTACAGGTGCGCGTTGGCCAGCGCCACCGCCGCGTACGCGGCGAAGCCCTCCGCGACGGCGATCGCCGACGGGTCGAAGGCGTTCGGTGCGGCACCGTAGACGTTCAGCGCACCCACCACCGACTGCTGGATCGGCAGACCGATCGACAGCGAACTCCCGGCTCCCGCGGTGCGGGCGACGGCCGCCCAGGTCGGCCAGCGCTGCTCGGCGACCATGTCCGGCACCGAGATGGTGTCGCCGCTGGCGGAGGCGTCCAGGCACGGGCCCTGGTTCTGCTCGTACTGCCACTCGTCCAGTTCACGCGCGAGGTCACCGGTGCATGCCGCCGTCCAACCGGCCCGACCACGTACGAGCGTCACCGACACCTCCCTGGCACCGGGAACGCTCCGGCTGGCCAGCTCGGCGGTGCGGCTCAACATGTCGTCGAGGCTGGTCTCGTCAAGCCTGACCCGGCCCAACTCGGCGAGCGCGTCGGCGGGATCCAAACTCGGCTGCGTCATCGCGGAAGTCCTTGTCGGCCGGCGTGCGCCGGCAGGTCGGGGCCACGGGCCGGCGACCACCCGTCAGATGTCTGGCAGCATCTCGCAGGAGCGGCCGTCGTGGCTTTTGTCCCTACCCCTCGGGTCCTCCGCTCACACCTGCCCGCCTTCGCACCGACCGCGTGTCAGGCTCGGCCGGCCTCGGCCGACTGGGTGCTCGCGCGGCGACGAGGGGTCTCCGAGGCCGGTCGCGGATCCGCGTCGTCGCGCCGGCGCTGCCGGGGTCGCGGCGCCGGTCGTTGCTCGGTGCCACGCTGCGCCGGGTCGGACGACGCGGTGGGTGGCGTGACGCGGTTCGCCGCGGCGTCCACGAGGTCCGGCAGATCCCGACCGACCACCAGGGGCAGTTCCCGGGTGTGCGCGGCGAGCGGTCCCGGCTCCCCCACCGGGTCGGCGACGCGGGCCACCCGGGCCCGTCCGGTCGCGGTTCGCGCCGTCGGTGTGGCGCTACGGTTCGCCGCAGCCGGCGCTGTGGCGGCGGGCGCTGTGGCGGCGGGCGCTGTGGCGGCGACCCCCGCGTCCGTGGTGGGCGGCACCTCCAGCCGGCTGGCATCCGATCGGTCCGGCGTGGTGCGTGTCGTTCGGCGCGGCGCGGCGGCCGGCAGGAGCGGGGCGAGTTCCGCGTGCAGCGCGGCCCAGTCCGAGGCGCGGGGCGGGTCGGGCTGATCGCCGGTCGAGGCGGCCCGGTCCGGGTTCTCCGGTCGGGTCGCCGGCTGGCCGCCACGGTCCGGTGTCGCCCGGGAACGCCGTGCCGTCGGTCGATCGGCGCCGTCGCCGACCCGCTCGATGGTCGTGGGACGCTCGAACAGGTCGGCCGGCGGCCCGTCCCGGCCGGCGTCGACCGGGGGCGTGACGGGCTCAGGGGCCGCGACCACGGCTGGCTCGGGGACGGCGGGGAGCAACCGCTCCGGGGCGTCGGCGAGCAACCGCACGGCCGACGCCAGCGCGACCGGGTCCGGTTGGACCGAGCGACGCCACAGTCGCCGGCGGCGATTCGTCGGCAGGTTTCCGGCCAGCACCCGCGCGGGTGCCAGATCGGCGGCGATCAGCGCCGTCAGCCCGTCGTAGTCCGCGTGCTCGGCCAGCCGCCTGGCGATCTCGTCGAGGTCGTACACCGCCACTGCGATGTCGGCTGTGGTGGCGTCCAACGCTCGGGTGATCTTGCGGTGCAGCACCTTGCTGAGCGCGGCCTGCCGCCGTTCCGCGCGGATCTGCGCACGGGCCGCGTCGAGCGACGCGTACAGCCCGAGGCCCGGGTCGGCCTTGGCCAGCGAGCGGGCACGGCGGGTCAGCCACGGGTGCCGCAACCAGTGCCCGACCGGCTCGTACGCCGGTGTCGTGGGCGGCAGCTGCCGCCTGGCGCGCAGCCGGTCCCGCCGCTGGTTCCCGGTGTTCATCAGCCAGACCAGATAGCCGAGCAGGGACATGCCGGCGTAGAAGCCGCCCTCGAGATGGTTGCTGTGCGCGAGCCAGTTGAAGGCCACGGCGGCGACGGCGATGGCTGCCGACAGCACGCGGGACAGGATCGCCTGTTCGCCGAGCCGGCGCCGCAGGTCGGCGTTCGCCAGCACCACGACACCGCCCAGCTCCAGCGCGCCGACGGCGGGGAGCGCGACGTACCAGGGCATGTCGAGCCGTTCCATCGCCCCGGACACCTGGCCACCGAGGGCGACAAGCAGGACGACGACGTAGAACCCCGTACGGACCACGGCGACCCGCCGTACCGCCCGGGCGAGTTCCGCGTCCCACGCCTCCGGCGTGGGGGTGTCCGACGCGCCGCGGCGCGTCCCGTTGAGTGGCTCTCCGCCGGTCATCTGACTCCGGTCCGGTTCCTGGAACACGCCGAGCAGGTTCCTCTCTCACTGCGACCCCGGCCGCACCGGCGCCGCGACCGCCGGTTCGGCACGGTCGCGGCGAGTCGTGCCGGAACGCGCTCCGGCCACCGCCCGTCGTCCGCCGCATGCTACAGGTCTCGCGTTCCGATCCGTGACGACGAGTACGTTGCCCGTGCGCGTCCGGTGGCCGACGTGGACACCACCCGATGACGCCTTCGAGGTACTCGTGGCGGTTCCACCCGTCTATCCCTGGTGTTGGTGGGACGATGGGATACGTGGGAGCTGCGAAAACCGATATGCCTGCTATCTCGCCGCTGGTCGGCGAGCCGATCAAGCGCGTCGACGCCGAGCGACTGGCGGGGGTGCTCAAGGCACTCGCCGACCCGGCTCGGCTGCGACTTCTCAGCCTGATCCAGTCCGCTCCGGAGGGCGAAGCCTCGGTGAGTGACCTCACCGCGCCGCTGGGCCTCTCCCAGCCGACCGTGAGCCATCACCTCCGGATCCTCACCGAGGCCGGCCTGCTCGAACGTGACAAGCGCGGCGTCTGGGCGTACTACAGTCTGGTGCCGTCCGCCATCGGGGCGATCGCCGACCTGTTGACGCCGCCGCGTAAGCGGCCGACGAAGAGGGCCCGTTGAGCACCTGACGCAGCACCTCCGTACAGCGGCCCCGCCATGGTGGGCGGCGCCGCTCTCGCCGCCGAGGTCCTACTGAGCGCCGCGGCGCTCGGTGCGAGGACGTCGGCGCGGACCGCCATGCCTGGGGTTCGACGCACGCGCGGTCACCGCCATCGCCGCCGGGGGGCTCACCGACCCCGTTCCCGTGCGGTACCAGGCCTCGACCGGGCTGGTCCTGGACCCGACGCGGGCGAACGGCGGGCGCTAAGCGGACAGGTCCGGGCCGGGGTGCGCCCCCCGAGCCCGGACCTGCCGGTCTCCGGCTCCTACCTCAGCTGCGCAGCTGCCACTGCTGGTTCGCGCCGCCGTTGCAGGACCAGAGGATCAGTTTGGTGCCGTTCGCCGTCCCGGCGCCGTTCGCGTCCAGACACAGGCCCGACTGCACCCCGGTGATCGTGCCGTTGGCGTTGATGGTCCACTGCTGATTGGCCTGGCCGTTGCAGTCCCAGATGACCACAGCGGTGCCGTTGCTGATGCCCTGGCCGGAGGCGTCCAGGCACTTGGTGCCGTAGACCACGAGCTGCCGGCTGGCGGTGACGGTCCACCGCTGGTTGGTGGCGCCGCTGATGCAGTCCCAGATCTGGGCCTGCGTGCCGTTCGTCGTGCTGGACCCGCCGATCTCGGCACAGCGACCCGACTGGACGCCCACGAGCTGCACGTTCTGCGGGTTGGTGCTGCCCCCGCTCTGCACACCAGCCGCGTTGATCACCGTCTGCGCGCCGGCCGGCCAGCTCCCGTTGCTGACCGTCACGTTGCCGTTTACCACGTTGCCGCGGTCGCCGTTGGTCACGTTCGTGCTGTTGTTCGTCGCCCAGTTGTTGGTGACGGTGAAGTTGCCCATGTTCTCCGCGTACCAGTAGTTGGCGGTGGCCCAGGTGCCGGTGGAGGAGAACACGTTGTTGCGGGCGGTGTAGTAGCGGGAGCCCTCGTCGAAGTAGAGCCCGAACCAGCCGTTGGTACGCAGGCAGTGGTTCTCGTTGATCGTCCCGCCCGGGTTCGCCGAGAGCGTGTAGATGCACCCGCCGTCGGTCATCTGCTGCATGACGTCGTGCACGTAGTTGCCGATCACCTGGTTGTTCGCCGCGGTGGTGGCCGTCGTGTAGCGGGGCTGGTAGTTGTACAGCCCCCGGTTCGCGTAGTGCTGGCTGCCGCCGGCGTCGTTGGCGCCCCAGCCGTAGCCGACAGACAGGCCGGTGTACGGCATGTTGTAGACCTCGTTGTGCGAGACCAGCGCGGTGTTCACGTAGGTGGTCAGGATCGAGACCACGCCCCGGTACTCCAGCCCGAGATCGTGCACCCGGTTGTTGCTGATGGTGATGTTGCGGTTGGCCATCCGCTGGTCGCTGGGGTGGTGGGCGTCGGCACGTACGCCGCCGACGACGATGCCGCCGGCCGAGTTACGGGCGATCTCGGAGCGGGTGACAGTGATGTTGCTGGCCCCCAGGCCGACGCCGCTGGCGTGGGCGTTGGCGTCGTTACCGATCCCGATGGCCGTCTGCCCCAGGTTGACGAACTGGGAGTCGCCGAAGGTGATGGTGTTGGCGGCGGAGACCTGCACGGCGGCGGGCATCTGGTTCCAGTTCGGCCTGGTGGCCTCGAACTGCGGGCAGCCGGCCTGGCAGGACGTCAGCGCGTCGGACGGGCGGGACCAGGTGCCGGTGATGTGGGCGCCGGTCTGCTGGTCGGCGAAGCCGTTGCTGCTGCTCGGGCCGAGCCAGCTGGTGCCCGTGAAGGTGATGCCGCTGAACGAGATGTGGTGCGCCGGCGCGTCGTAGGTGCCGCCGATGGCGACCAGGGACTGCAACTGCGGCAGCTCGACGCTGACGGTGCTCATGTTCTGCCCCGCGAGCGGGATGTAGTTGAGCTGGCCGTTGCCCGGGTTCAGATACCACTCCCCCGGCGAGTCCAGGAACTCGTACGCGTTGGTCACGTAGAACGGCCCGGCCCGGTGCGGGCTGGAGAGCGTGTCGAAGCCGAACGTGTTGTTGTTCCACGCGGGCTGCTGCATGGTGAGGAAGTTCCCGCTGATGCTCTGCACAGGCGAGTACCTGTCGGTGAACGAGCCGACGCTCTCCACCTCGACGCGGTTCTGGTTGCCCAGGTTGTTGAGGTAGCTGAGCGCGCTGGTGCTGAACCGCATGCCGCTCGTGGTGAAGGTGAAGTCGGACCGGTTCACGGCGGTGCGCGCCCGCGTGGCGACTGCCCCGTTGACGTAGAGCTGACGGGAGTCGAGCCCGGCGGGAACGTTGGCACGCCAGATGTTCTTCCCGGAGTCGACGAGCGACCAGCCGGTGACGGCCCGGGCGCCGGTGATGGTCGGACGTGCGCCGGAGGCCGCCCGCCAGATCACCTGATAGCCGTTGGTGCCCGAGTCGGTAGCGGTGAACCGCAGCGGCGACGAGAGTCGGTACGCGCCGTTCGCCAACTCCACGACGATGTCACCGGACATCGCGCTGTTGACCGCCCGCACCGCGGTCTGCGCGGCGGTCAGCGAACACGGCTGGCTGGCCGAGCAGGTGGTGCCGGTGCCGGAGGGTGACGCGTAGAGGGTGGTGGTCGCCGCCTGGGCCGGGGACGCCGAGGCGGTCACCGCGACCAGCGCGGTCAACGCTGTCGCGGCCACGCCGGCCAGCAACCGGCGTGGCGTTGCGATGGACGGGACGGGCACGGGAGGGTTCTCCTGACGTGAGGGGGGCGCGGCGCCTGGACGGCGCGGGTTCCGAGCACGGCGGCGGATCAGGCGAGCACCTCCCGCAGGTGGCGCAGACCGTCGGTGGCGAGACGGTCCTGCGAGGGTGCCAACGGTCGCCAGATCGACGCGGCGGTGGCGATGGTCTCGTTCTCCGCCGTGAACGACTCGATGCAGACGGAGCCCCGGTAGCCGGTGTTGCACAGGAAGGTGAAGAAGCGGGGCCAGTCGAAGTGGTCGGTGCCGGGAGCACCGCGGTCGGTGCCGCTGACCTGGACGTGCTTGATGTGCCCGCCGGCGACGGCGAGGGCCGCGTAGGGATCGGACTCCTCGATGTTCATGTGGTACGTGTCGATCATGATGCCGACGTTCGACGGCAGCCCGTCGATCATCTCGACGGTCTGTTCGACGGTGTTGACGACGCTCGTCTCGTAACGGTTCAACGCCTCGACACCGATACTCACGCCCAGCTCGCCGGCTTGCTCGGCGACCGGCGCCAGAGCCCGCCGGAAGTCCGCGTAGCAGGCCGCGCGAGCCGCTGGCGACATCCGCCAGGTGCGGCCGACCGAGGCGTACACGGGACCGCCGACGCACGGTGCCCCGACGGCCGCCGCGCTCGCCACACACCCCATGAGGTACGCGACTGTCGACTCGACGACGGCCGGGGCGGCGTCCACCAGGTCCCGGCCCGGCGGGGTGACCGCGCAGACCCCGGCCGCGACGAGACCGTGCGCGGCCAGCAGGTCCCGGGTACGGATCGGGTCCCAGTCCCCGGGCTGCTCGATCGGCAGCTCGACCGCGTCGAAGCCGAACGACGCGATCCGGGGAATCAGCTCGGCGAGGGCCTCGTCATCGACAGGCGAGGCCCACACCCATGGGTTGACGCCGATGGCGTACACCGGAACCTACTTCCAGCGCTGCGGGTAACCGGGCAGGTCGGTGCAGCCGCACATCGCGTAGTGCAGCGGCGGCATGTTCGGGTCGAGGTACCGGTCCAGGTTGTCCTGGGTGATGGTCGGCTGGGGCAGCTTCCAGGGGTTGGAGACCTGCTCGCCGTCGAGGATCCGCAGCGCGGCGATGATCGGCGTACGCCACTGGTAGGTCGGGTAGGTAGGCGCGATGGCGGTGAGGTTCTTGTCCTTCCAGATCTTCAGGAAGTCGAGCTGGTCCTCGCCGTTGATCGGCGGGACGGGCTTGCCCGCGTCCTGGAACGCCTCGACGGCGGCGACGGCGACGGCTCCGGCGTCCATCCAGATGCCGTCGATGGTGCCGTACCGCTGGATGTAGTCGTCGACGATCTTCTTGGTCTTGGCGGGGTCGCCGTCGGTGAACTCGACGCCGACGACGTCGACCTTCGCCTTGTCGAACGCCACCTTCGCCGCCGACCAGCGGGTCTCCAGGACGTCGACACCGGGCAGGATCCGCAGGGCCAGGACCTTGCCGCCGGGCTTCATCTTCTGGCTGACGAACTCGGCCCCGACGTGACCGAAGCCGTAGCCGCCGATCGGGTTGATGAACGTCACGGGGCACTTCGTGTTGACACCACGGTCGAAGACGACGACCGGCAGCCCCGCCTGGCAGGCCGCCTCGACGGCCGGGGTGAGGGTGGCGGTGGTGTTCGGCGAGACGATGAGCGCGTCGCAGCCCTTGCCGAGCAGATCGTTGATGTCCGCGATCTGCTTCTGGTCCTTGCCTTCGGCGTCGACGTGCACGAACTCCTTGATGCGACTCTTCTGCGCCTCGACCTCGGCCTGCATGGTCTTGAACCCGACCTGCCGCCACGGGTTGTTCAGCGCCGCGTTCGAGAAGCAGACCTTGTGCGGGCCGTTCTTCTTGAACTTGGCGGTGTCCACCATCGTCGGGTTGAGCACCTGCTCCCACGGCTTGTCGGCCGGGCCGGTCGGGGCCGCGTCGAGCAACGCGAGCTCGGCGTCGTAGTCGGCCTGCACGAAGAACTTCGACTGGTCCCCGGTGCCCGACCCGGCGGCGGCGGAGGCGCTGCCCGAGGGGCCCGCCGCCGGCTCGTCAGTGGCGCACGCCGCGAGGGACAGCAGGGTGACGGCGGCCAGAGCCGCCATGGAACGTCGCACTATGGTTTCCTCTTATCTCGACGAAGAACGGGTTGCCGAGACCGCCACGGCGAGCAGGATGATCGCGCCCTGAACGGTCGACCTGAGGGCGCCGGAGACGCCGTAGAAATTCATGAGGGCGAACAGCAGTTCGAGGGTCAGCGCGCCGAGCATCGCGCCGACGACGGAGCCGCGACCCCCACCCAGGGCCACACCGCCGAGGACGACCGCGGTGATCGCGCCGAACTCCAGGCCCGCGCCGGCCTGGAACGAGACGCCGCTGTAGCCACCCAGGAGGATCGCCGCCACGGCCGCCGCGAGCCCGCTGAGGATGAAGGCGATGGTCCGGGTACGCCAGACGCGTACCCCGCTCAGCTCGGCGGTGCGCGGGTTGTCGCCGACGGCGACGAGCGTCCGGCCGAAGTCGGACCGCATGAGCAGCACTGCGAGGGCCGCGAGGACCAGCAGGACCAGCAGGGCGTACGGCAGGCGACCGAGCACCGGCACGTCCTCGACGGCACGCCTGCCGAACCGCCGGAACTCCTCGGAGAGCTGACCCTTCGGAGCACCGTCGGACCACAGGTAGACGGCGCCGACGAGGATCAGGAACATGCCGAGGGTGGTGATGAACGACGGCACCCGCAGTCGCGTCGTGATCAGGCCGTTGACCAGCCCGACCACCGCCCCGAAGGCGAGCAGCAGCAGGACCACCGGCCAGGTACGCGCCGGATCGCCGTCGATCAGCCGGGCGGCCACGACCACCTGTGCGGTGACCAGCGAGCCGACGGAGAGGTCGAACTCGCCGGAGACGATCACAAAGTACTGGCCGGCGGCGAGCAGGATGATCGGCGCTGACCGACCGAGGAACGACATCAGCGACGACGGGGCCAGGAAGTCGGGCTGCCGGATGCCGACGAGCACCAGCAGCACCGCGAGGATCGCGAGGATCGGCAGGACACCACCAGGCCGGAGCCGGGGCACCCGCAGCGGCAGCGTACGGGGCTGGACGGTCTGCATGGCTAGGCCGCCTTTCGCATGGCCCGGCGGGCGTAGACGGCGACCGCGGCGATGATGATGGCGCCCCGGATCACCTGCTTGAAGAAGGCGTCGGCCTCGAGCTGGTTGAAGATGGCGTCGATGCTGGCGAGCAGCAGCACGCCTCCGACGGTGCCGACGACACCACCGCGCCCACCGGCGAGGGCGGTGCCGCCGATCACCACAGCGGCTATCGACTCCAGGTCGTACAGGCCCTCGGTGCCCACCCGGGGGGCGCCCGAGCCGAGCCGACTGGCGAGGTAGATGCCGGCGAGCCCGGCACACAGCGAGCACAGCACGTGGGCGGCGACGAGAACCCGGTCGTTGCGGACGCCGGAGAGCCGGGCGACCTCCGGGTCACCGCCGACAGCGACCAGGTGGTGGCCGAAGCGGGTCCGCGAGAGCGCGAACCAGGCCGCCCCGGTCACGGCGACCAGCAGCAGGAACGACAACGGCACCGGACCGATCCGCTGGTAGCCCAGGGTCTGCACCAGCGTCGGCGAGGTGGTGCCGGCGGGGCCGTCGTAGCCGCTGTCGAGGTAACCCTTGAGCAGCAGCCCGACGCCGAGGGTGGCGATGAACGCGTTGACCCGGAATTTCGTGACCAGAAGCCCGTTGAGCAGCCCGACAGCCGCGCTGACCCCGAGCGCCAGGAGAATCGCCGGCAGCAGCGCGCCGTCGCTGCCGTTCATCGTCTCGGCCGCGACGAGGGTGCTGAGGCTGATCACGTACGCCACGGAGAGGTCGAGCGAACCGCCGAGGATGACAAGGGTCTGACCCACCGCGACGAGACCGAGGCCGGCGGCGACGTGCAGGAGGCTCACCGTCGTGGACTGGTTGAACAGTTGACCACCGTCGACAAGGACGACCAGCCAGCCGATGGCGAGAGTGAGGGTCAGGGCCACGAACACGCCCGGCACGGGGCGTCGGGCCGGCAGCAGCGACAGGGCACTCACAGAGCTATCTCCATTACGGTGCCGACGGCAAGGGCCATGACGTCCTCCTCGCTCGCGCCGGCGGGCAGTTCGCCGGCGATCCGGCCGTCGCGCATGACGACGATGCGGTCGCTCATCCCCAGCAGCTCGGGCAGATCGGACGAGATCATCAGCACGGCCGCGCCGTCTCGGGCCAGACGGCGGACGAGGTCGTGGATGGCCGACTTCGCTCCCACGTCGATGCCGCGGGTCGGTTCGTCGAAGAGCAGGATCCGTGGGTCGAGCGCGAGCCACCGGGCCAGGACGACCTTCTGCTGGTTGCCGCCGGAGAGGAAGCGGATCTCCTGGTCGTCACCGGCGCCGCGGATCTCCACGGCGGCGAGCAGGTCCCGTACCCGTGCGGTGCGGGCGGCGTGACCGGACCGGGCCGCGAAGACGGCCCGGCTGGCGAGCAGCGCGTTGTCGAGCACCGACTGCCGGGGCACGATCCCCTCGCCCTTGCGATCCTCGGTGACGTAGGCGATGCCGGCCCGCATCGCGGTGCGCGGAGAACGGAGCCGGACCGGTCGGCCGTCGAGCGTGACGTCGCCGGTCGTGAACGGGGAGACGCCGAAGAGCGCGCGGGCCAGAGCCGAGCGCCCGGAGCCCTGGAGGCCGCCGATGCCGAGCACCTCGCCGGCGCGCAGCTGGAGGCCGACGTCGCGCAGCTTCCGGTTTCCCGCGTCGCGGACGCTGAGCCGTACCGGGCCGATGTCGTCGGGCGCGGCCCGGTCGGGGTAGTAGCTGGACAGCTCCCGGCCGACCATGTGCCGTACCAGCTCGTCGGCGGTGGTCGCGGCGGTGTCCTCAGTGGTGACCCGGCGACCGTCCTTGAGGACCGTGATCCGGGTGGACAGGTCGAAGACCTCGGTGAGCCGGTGCGAGACGTACAGCAGGCCGATCCCCCGCTCCTGGAGCCGGCGCACCAGCCCGTAGAGCAGCTCGACCTCGTGGTCGGCCAACGCCGCGGTCGGTTCGTCCATGATGAGCAGACGCGCGTCCAGGGCGAGTGCCTTGGCGATCTCGACGACCTGCTGCTGCGCGACCCCGAGGCGTCCCACCCGGGCGTCGGCCGGCAGGGCGGTCTCCCCGATCGAGGCGAGCAGTCGAGCGGTGCGGTCGAGCATCTCCCGGCGGTCGACCAACCCGCGGCGGACCGGCTCGTGTCCCAGGTAGACGTTCTCCGCCACGGTGCGCTCCGGCAGCAGGTTGAACTCCTGGTGGATGATCCCGATGCCGGCCCGCTGGGCGTCGCGCGGTCCACGGAACACACGTGGTTCGCCGGCGAGTTCCACGGTCCCCCCGTCGGGGGCGTACCCGCCCGACACGATCTTCATGAGGGTGGACTTCCCGGCGCCGTTCTCACCGACGACGGCGTGGACCTCGCCCGGCGCGACGTCGAGGTCGACACCGTCGAGCACGCGTACACCGAGGAAGGACTTGCCGATGCCCCTGAGGGTGAGCAGCGGCGCCGGCCGTGGGTCTGACATCCCGAAAGCCCTCGCAGACAGTAGTCATCAGCAGGATTCGATGTGACCCTACGGTCACGTCAAGGACCTGAACATCGAACTTTCGTAGACATCGACGGATACTTACGTTCTTGCGGTACGAACATTCCCTTGACATCGCCGAAACATCACACGTATGAAGATAGATGTTTGGATAGGGGTCCGCAATCCTCGACCGGGGCTGATTGACGGGGCCGCAGTAGGAGCCGTCGGCGGTCCCGCCGCCGGCGGGTAGATCTCGCTCGCCGTCCACTGGGCAGGACGGCGGCGACTTTCATTAATTGACAGCTACCTATTGCTGGCTCATCCTGACCCCGTGAATCATCGGACGAAACCCGCGAGCTTCATCACGCTGAGTGACGTCCCCCGGTTTTGACTGCCGTCTTCGGCGAACGGCACGAGGACCCGACCACCACAGTCGTGCCCTCGCGCGCGTCCAGGCACAACCTGGCGCGGCGCGGGGCCCATGGCCGCTATCGCAGTTGCCCGTCCGACCTAGGAGACGCCAATGCGTCGCAACACACTGCTCATCGCGATGATCGCCGGTTTGTTACTGGCGCTCGGCCTCGCGCCACCCGCCTCGGCGGCCCCGGCCTTCCGCGCCCTGCTGTTCACCAAGACCGTCGGCTACCGGCACGACTCGATCCCGGCCGGGATCTCCATGTTCCAGCAGCAGGCCGCGGCTAACAACTTCGAGCTGGTGCAGACCGAAGACTCCAGCGTCTTCACCCCGGCCAACCTCGCGACCTTCGACGTCATCATCATGTTCCAGACCTCCGGCATGGTCTGGACCTCCGCCGCCCAGCGCCAGGCCGTCGAGGGCTACCTCGCCAGCGGCAAGGGCATCGTAGGCGTCCACAACGCCACCGACATGGGCATCGAATCCGAATACCCGTGGTGGGACCAGACCGTCAACGGTGGCGCCCACATGCCCGAGCACTCCCCCGGCGTACTGGCCGGCACCGCCATCGTCGCCGACAAGCAGCACCCGTCGACGGCAGGCCTGCCGGACCGCTGGAACCGCAGCGAGGAGTGGTACAACTTCGACACCAACCCGCGCGGCAACGTACACGTCCTGGTGACCGCCGACGAGCGGACGTACAACCCGGGCTCCCGGGCCATGGGCCCGGACCACCCGATCTCCTGGTGCCGCAACGTCAGCGGCGGTCGGGTGTGGGCGACCGCGATGGGCCACGCCATCGACTCGTACAGCGAGACGAACTTCCGCAACCACGTCCTCGGTGGTGTCAAGTGGGCCGCCGGGAACGTCCCCGGCGACTGCGGTGGCACGGTCTGGGGCAACTTCGAGAAGAGAACCCTCGACGACAACACAGTCGACCCGATGGCGCTGGCCGTGGCACCTGACGGACGTGTCATCTACGTCCAGCGCGGCGGACAGGTCAAGATCTTCAAGCCCTCGACAAACAGCACCGTCACCGCCGCCACGCTCAGCGTCTACACCGGAGGCGAGGACGGCCTGACCGGCATGGCGTTGGATCCGAACTTCGCCAGCAACGGGTACGTGTACCTGTACCACTCCCCGGCGAGCAGCACGACCGACGTCAACCGCGTCTCGCGCTACACGCTGACCGGTGACACGCTCAACCTGTCCAGCGAGGCCCGGATCATCGACATCCCCGCCTACCGCGACCGCACGTTCCCCGAGCCCGGCCACACCGGTGGGTACATCGACTTCGGGCCGGACGGCAACCTGTACATCGCCACCGGGGACGACACGCCGCCGAACCTCGACCCCAACTGGCAGGGCTACGCACCGCTGGACTGGCGCTCGGGCAAGTCCAACCTCGACGCCGCCCGCAGCGCCGGCAACACCAACGACCTGCGCGGCAAGCTGCTGCGCGTCAAGCCCTCGGCCAGCGGCGGCTACACCATCCCGACCGGAAACCTCTACCCCCAGGGTACGGCGCAGACCCGGCCGGAGATCTACGCGATGGGCTTCCGCAACCCGTTCCGGTTCTCGATCGACCCGGCCAACGGCTGGGTCTACCTGGCCGACTACGGGCCGGACCGGAACCCGCCCACCACCAACCGTGGGCCCGAGGGACTCGTCGAACTCAACGTGATCAAGTCGGCCGGCAACTACGGCTGGCCGTTCTGCCACGGTGACAACCAGCCCTACGCGCCGTACAACCCGGACACGGGCGCCGTCGGCGCGAAGTTCAACTGCAACGCGCCGGTCAACAACTCGCCCAACAACACGGGCCTGACCAGCCTCAAGCCGATCGTCGCGCCGAACATCTGGTATGGGTACGGCACCTCGCCGACCTTCCCGGAGCTGGGCTCCGGCGGCTCCGCGCCGATGGGCGGGCCGGTCTACCGGTACGACCCGGCGAACCCGTCCGCTACCAAGTTCCCGCCGTACTACGACGGCGTGCACTTCTTCTACGAGTGGTCCCGCAGCTTCATCAAGGAGGTGCACTTCGACTCCGCCACGGCGGTGACCAGGACCAACCCGTTCCTGCCCAACACGCGCTTCAACAAGCCGATGGACATGGAGTTCGGCAAGGACGGCTCGCTCTACCTGCTGGAGTGGGGCACCAACTTCGGTGGCGGCAACAGCGACTCCGGGCTCTACCGGATCGACTACATCCAGGGCGGCCGGTCGCCGATCGTCAAGGCCACCGGCACGCCGACCAGCGGCAGCGCGCCGCTCACCGTCCAGTTCAGCAGCGCGGGCACCGCCGACCCGGACCCGGGCAACACGCTGAGCTACCAGTGGACGTTCGGCGACGGCACCACCTCCACCGCCGCCAACCCTTCGCACGTCTACACCTCCAACGGCAACTACACGGCGCAGTTGAAGGTCACCGACAACACGGGTAAGACAGGCTTCGCCAACGTCCAGATCACCGTCGGCAACAGCGCGCCGGTGGTCACCATCACCACCCCGACCAATGGCGGGATGCTCACCTTCGGTGACAAGGTGCCGTACCAGATCAGCGTGACCGATCCGGACGGCGGGACGGTCGACTGCTCGAAGGTGTTCCTCAACCCGGCGCTCGGGCACGACGACCACGCGCACGAGACCACTGAGTACCCGGGTTGCTCGGGCACCATCTCCACCGACCTGCTCGGCGGACACCCCGATGGCGCCAACCTGTTCTACGTGTTGAACGCGCGGTACACCGACAGTGGCGGTGCGGGTGGCGCGGCTCCGCTCACCGGCACCGCGCAGGCGATCCTCCAGCCGAAGCACAAGCAGTCGGAGTACTTCAGCAGCCAGTCCGGCGTACGGGTCGTCGACCAGGCGGCGGCGGAGAGCACGAAGCGCGTCGGTGACATCTCCAACAACGACTGGATCGCGTTCAGCCCGATGAGCCTGTCCGGCATCTCGACGGTCAGCTACCGGCTGTCGTCGCCGTCCGGTGGCGGCACGATCGAGCTGCGGGCTGGTTCACCCACCGGAACGCTGCTGGCCACGACACCCGTGCCGAGCACCGGCGGCTGGGACAACTACCAGTCCACGGCGCCGGTGAGTGTCGCCGCCCTCGCGGGGACGCAGACGCTGTACATGGTGTTCAAGGGCAGCACGAACAACTGGTTCGACCTCGACTCGCACACCTTCGGCGGGGCAGGGGTCGGCGTTCCCGGCACCGGCACGGGCACCGGCGTGGCGGGCAAGACCTGGACGCTCACCGCGCAGCACAGCGGCAAGCTGATGGACGTCAGCGGTGTCTCCACCGCCGACGGCGCCCAGATCAACCAGTGGGCGGCCACCGGGGGCAACAACCAGAAGTGGCAGGCCGTGGACGCCGGCGGTGGCGCGGTCTACCTCAAGGCGGTGCACAGCGGCAAGTGCGCCGAGGTGATCGGCGGCTCCACCGCGGCGGGCGCCTTCCTCCAGCAGGCCACCTGCAACAACAGCAACCAGCAGAAGTTCACCGCCACGGCCACGACGACGGCCGGGGTCTACACGGTGCGCAACGTGCAGAGCAACCTCTGCCTGGATGTCAACGGGTCCTCCACGGCGGACGGCGCCCGGGTCCTGCAGTGGACCTGCCAAGGCGCGAGCAACCAGCAGTGGAGGTTCACCCAGGTGTGACGAAACCGCACTGACGACGGCGCCCCGGTCGGGGCCGGCATCCGAGCAACGGAGCCGGTCCCGGCCGGGGCGCTCCCGTCACCTGCCGAGCCAGCCGCCGTCGACGGGCAGCACGATCCCGTTGACGTAGTCCGACGCGGCAGACGCCAGGAACACCGTGGCACCACCGAGGTCGTCGGCGCGACCCCACCGACCCGCCGGGATCCGGGCGAGGATCGCCGGTTCGCGCTCCGGGTCCTCGCGCAGGGCCCGGGTGTTGTCGGTGGCGATGTAGCCGGGGGCGATGGCGTTGACGTTCACCCCGCGGCCGGCCCACTCGTTCGCCAGCGCGCGGGTGAGCCCGGCAATGCCCGACTTCGACGCCGCGTAGCCCGGGACGGTGATGCCGCCCTGGAAACTCAGCAGCGACGCGGTGAAGATGATCTTGCCGCTGCCGCGCTCCACCATCGTCCGGCCGATCTCCCGGCTCAGCACGAACTGGCTGCTCAGGTTGACCTCGATCACGTGGTCCCACATCTCGTCCGGATGGTCGACGGCCGGCGTACGGGCGATCGTGCCCCCGTTGTTGACCAGGATGTCGATGGGGCCGAGGGCGGTGAGGTCCCGGCTCAGCCGGTGCACGGCTGCCCGGTCGGCGAGGTCGGCCCGCAGGGCGGTGAACCGGCGGCCGGCCGCGCGCACCAGGCGTTGCACCTCGCTGCCGTCGGCTTCGAGCCGGGCGGAGACCCCGATGACGTCGGCGCCGGCCAGGGCCAGCGCCTCGGCCATCGCGAGCCCGATCCCGCGCCGGGCGCCGGTCACCACGGCGGTCCGTCCGGTCAGGTCGAACAGGGTCATCGGTTTCCCTCCGACAGGTCGAGCAGGACCTTCATGACGCCGCCACCCTCCAACGCCGTGAACGCGGCGTCGGCCGCCTCGACGGGCTCGACCCGGGAGATGAGCTGCCGAGCCGGGATCGCGCCGGACGCGACCAACCGGATCGCCTCCACCACGTCGTCGCGCTGGTAGAGGCGGGCGCCCAGCAACTCCAGTTCGCGCCAGAAGAACCGGTGCAGGTTGACCTCGCGCGGCCTGGGGTGGATGGCCACCATCACCAGCCGGCCCCGGGTGGTGAGGACGTCGACCGCGGTGGCGACACCGCCTGCGGAGCCGGAGACCTCGAACGCCACGTCGGCGCCCGCGCCGTCGGTCCGGTCGTTGACGAGTGCCACGACGTCGGTCGTCGTCGGATCGACCGCCTCGACCCCGATCCTGCCCGCCACGTCGCGGCGGAACGGGTCCGGCTCGACGAGGAGCACACGCGCCCCCCGACCCCGCGCGACGGTGGCGATGAGCACCCCGACCGGACCGCCGCCCACCACGACCACCTGGTCGTCGGCGCTCACGTTCCCCCGGCGGACGTCGTGCACCGCGACGGCGACCGGTTCGACGAGCGCCGCGTGGTCCAGGGGCAGGTCCTCGGGCAGCGGCAGGACCAGGTCCGTCGGCACCGTCCAGGAGGACTGCATCGCGCCGGGTGAGTCGATGCCGAGGAAGTTCATGGAGTGGCAGATGTGGGAGAGCCCGCGTCGGCAGGCGGCGCACTCCCCGCACGGCCGGGTCGGCATGACTGTGACGGCCTGGCCGACGGTCAAGCCTGTGGCGCCCTCGCCGACTGCCGCGATCCGTCCGGACATCTCATGCCCGATGATCGCCGACGCGCCGACCCGTGCGTCCATGTCTCCGTGGTAGATGTGCAGGTCGGTGCCGCAGATCCCGGTGTAGGCCACCTCGATACGCACCTGGCCGCGGCCCGGTGCCTCCGGTTCCCGTTCCTCGACCCTGAGGTCTCGTGCACCCCGGTAGACGACTGCCTTCATCGATCCTCCAACTCGGCGGTCGGAACGCCGTTCGTCCCGACCGGGTGGGTGGTCAGCTCACGTGTTGTCAGTGACGTGCGGTGGACGACACGTCGTTGTGCGAGTTCAGCGGCACCACGGGAACCTTGCGGGCGGAGACGCCGTCGACCCCTGCCAGCAACCGGCGCCCGGCCCGTTCCGGGCGGACGTTGGGGCTCTCGGCCGTCTGCGCGTGCGGGCGGCGGCTGGCCGCCCGGATCCGCTCCTCGTCGACGCGGACTCCCAGTCCGGGTGTGTCGGCGAGAACGAACGCGCCGTCCTCGACGTGGTGGTCGACTGTGACGCCGACCGGTGGGCGCAGGTCCTGAAGTTCGCTGGTCAGGTGGTTCGGGACCGATGTCGCCGCGTGCAGCAGCCCGATCGGGCTGTTGCCGATCGGGCTGACCGGCAGGTCGTGGGCGTGTGCCAGCGCCGATGCCCGCAGGAAGTGGGTGACGCCCCAGACGGCAGCCATCTGGACGATGTCGACCGCGCCGGCGGCGATCAGCGGCCGGTACTGTTCGAGCCCGGTGAGGTTCTCCCCGGTGGCGACCGACGCGTTGATCCCCCGGCCGACCGCCGCGTGGCCCTCGGCGTCCCAGCGCCGGACCGGCTCCTCGATCCAGATCAGGTCCAGGGCGCGCTCGATCTCCACCACGTGCCGGACCGCCTGCTTGCGGGTCCACGCCTCGTTCACATCGAGCATCAGACCCGGCCGCAGCCCCTTCCCGGCCTCGGTCAGCACGTCCCGGACCAGGGCGAGGCGGTGCCTGTCGCGCTCGATGTCGAGGCCACCCTTGAGTTTGGCGGCCCGCAGGCCGTGGCTGGCGTAGACCTCGTACTCCGCGACGAGTTCGTCGTCGGTGAGCCCGATGTCGAGGCCGGACGCGTAGGCGGGTACGCGCCTGTCGCGCCCGCCCAGCAGTCGCCACAGCGGCTCCCCGACAGCCTGCGCCTTGATGTCCCACAGAGCCGTGTCGATGGCGCCGATGGTGCCGAACACCGGGCCAGCGTGGCCCGCCTTGAAGGTGTGCCGCAGCATGCGCTCGTACAGCGTGGTCACCGCCCGCGGATCTTCACCCTCGACGGCTGCGAAGATCCGCTCGATCTCGACGTGCGGCCCGAGGCCGACCCCCGAGATGCCCTCGTCGGTCTCGACGATGACGATCGACACCGGGACCACCCCGTCGGCGAAGACGCCGTTGGCATCGCCGACGGGCCGCCCCCATTCCTGGACCGTGGCGAGTGTCCGATATCCAGTGATCCGCATGTCAACCCTTCGTGGAACCGGCGGCGACGCCGTCGGCGATCTGGCGCTGGAGGAACAGGTAGACCAACAGGACGGGTATCGCGGCGATCAGAACGCCCGAGGCGAAGGTGGGGATGTTGTCGGAGTACTGCCCGCGCAGGGACGTCACCCCGACCATCAGCGTCCGGTGCTCGGCCGAGGGCATCATGACCAGCGCCATGAGGACGTCGTTCCAGCAGAACAGGGCGTTGAGGATGCCGACCGACAGCAGCGCGGGGGTGCCCAGGGGCAGCATGATCCTGCGGTACACGCCGTACACGGTGCTGCCGTCGATCCGGGCGGCGTCGACGATCTCCGGCGGGATGCCCCGGTAGTAGCTGGTCATCAGAAAGACGGTGAAGGGCAGGAACTGCGCCACGTAGACGAGGATCAGACCGGGGTACGTGTCGATAAGGGCGGTGTCGGACATGATCCTGGCGAGCGGCACCATGATCACCTGGAACGGGATGAAGAGTCCGGCCAGGCATCCCAGGAACAGCGTCGACGAGCCACGGAACCGCAGCTGGCTCAGGGCGAAACCGGCCATCGACCCGAGCAGCAGCAGCAGGACCACCGACGACGTCACCACGAACAGCGAGTTGGCGAAGTAGCGCCCCATGCCGACGCTGTTCCAGGCGGTGTCGATGTTCTCCCACCGCAGGGTGTCGGTCAGGCCGAACCGGTCCAGGATGTAGTCCCGGCGGGTCTTCATCGCGACGTTGGCGGTGAACAGCAGGGGGTAGATCGTCGCCACGGCGAGCAGCGACATGGGGATGGCGATCAGCCACCGTCCCAGGCGGAGGCGAGGCATCAGTCCTCCTTTCCGGAGCGTTCGAGCAGCTTGATCTGCAACAGCCCCACGACGATCATGATCATGAAGAGGACCGTCGACGCGGCCGACGCGAGAGCCGGCCTGTTCATCTGGCCCTGCTGCTTCCAGATGTAGAACTCCGGCAGGTACGTCGCACCCTCCGGCCCGCCGCTTGTCATCACGTAGAGCAGCCCGAACATCGAGGTCAGCATCCCGATCATCGTGGTCACGAAGACGAACTGGATGGTGCGCGAGAGGCTCGGAATGATCACGTGCCAGACGACCTGGGGCATCGACGCGCCGTCCACACGTGCGGCGTCCAGCAGCGCGGGGTCCAGGGTGGCGAACCCGGCGAGGAACACCACGAGAGCCATGCCGAAGGTGGCCCAGATGTGCACGCCGACCACCATGAACATGGCGACGCCCGGGTCGCCGAGCCAGTCGATCGGGCCGACCCCGACCGCCCCGAGGACGGCGTTGAGGGGACCGTCGAAGGCGAGCAGCAGATTGAAGATCGCGCCGACGATGACCGGGGACAGTACGGCGGGGAAGAAGTAGACGCTGCGGTAGAAGCGGTGCCCGGGCACCCGCAGGTAGATGAACGTGGCGAGCAGGCCGGGGATGGCCACCGCCACCGGCAGCAGCAGCACCAGCAGCCCGACGTTGCTCAGCGCGGTCCGGAACAGCGGGTCGGCGAACAGCTCCCGGTAGTTGCCGAACCCGACGGCCGTCCCGTTCTGCGCGCCGTCGCCGGTGAAGGAGAAGTTGACCCCCAGGACCAGCGGGTAGAGCCGCAGCAGGACGATGATCAGCACGGCCGGGGCGACCAGGATGTAGGGGGCGAGGCGCTCGGTCCCGGAACCGCCGCCGGCGCGACGGCGGAGGGTGCCGCCGCGCCGGGGGGACGAGGTGACCGCGGGCCCGCCGGCCCGCCCGGCCGGAGCCGGACGGACCGACGGGTGCGTGTTTCCGATCGGCACGTGCTCAGCCCGCCTGGTCGGAAGCGGTCAGTTGCTTCACCACCTCGTCGACGGTGATCGAGCCGCTGAGCAGTTGCTGGGAGAGGCGTCCCATCAGGTCGAGCGTCTTCGAGGAGAGCGCCACGTGCAGGGCGGGCTTACCGCTCTTGAGCTCGCCGACGATCGTGGCGGCGGCCGGACCGGCCTGCGACACGTCGACTGTGGTGTCGGCGACGATCGCGCCCGCGCCGGAGTAGAAGGCGTTGAGCGCCTCGGTCGACGTCAGGGAACGCACCAGGTCGGCGGCCACCTTCGGGTCCTTCGTCCACTTGGCGACCGCGTACCCGATGCCCCCGTCGTACGGGAGAGTCGGCGTGGTGCCGGCGGTGACGATCGGCGGCTTCATGACGCCCAGCTTCTCCGGGGTCAGGAACTCGTTGAAGTCCTGCCAGTGCCCGACGTCCGACATCAGGCCCATGACGTGGGCGGCCTTGCCGGACTGGAAGAACGCGAAGGAGTCGTTGAACATGGCCGTCGAGTTGGCCCCGTCGCTGTTCATCTTCCGGTCGCCGGCCTCCTTCCAGAGCTGGAAGATCCGCTTCACGTTCGCCGAGTTCCAGTCGCGCTTACCGGCGATCCAGGCGTCGTACTCCTGGGCGGTGAGGGTGGTCGAGCCCAGGCTGGAGAGCCAGAACTGGATGCCGACGCCCTCCTTGTTGCCGAGGGCGAAGCACTTGGCGCCGGCCTTGGCGATGGCGGCGCAGTCGGCGACGAACCTGTCCCACGTGGTCGCCGGGCTCGCCGGGTCGAGACCGGCCTTCTCGTAGATCCCCTTGTTGTAGTAGATGGGATAGCCCTGCAGCGTCACCGGGCCGCCGTAGATCTTGCCGTCCTTGGTGAACGCGTCCCAGCCGGCCAGGCGCTGCTTGTCCTCGGCCACATAGTCGGTGAGCGGCACGAGCGCGTCCACCCGGTCGCGGATCTGGCCGCCGCCGTTGAACATCATGACGTCCGGGCCCTTGCCGGACTGGATGGCCGCGCCGAGCAAGGTGTAGTACTGGTCGAAGGGCTGCGCGACGAATTCGACAGTGACATCCGGGTGCTTCTTCTTGAAGTCCGCCTTCGCCTTGTCCAGATAGGATTTGGCGAACGCCTCACCGGACTTGAAGTCCCACACCACCAGCTTGCCGTCCGAACTGGTGGACTTTCCCGAATCGCTGGCACTTCCACAGCCGGCCAAGGCCAGGCTCACAACGAGGACGGCCGACCACATTGCTCGCTGTCTCATCAGTTGTCACCTCTGAAAGTGGGGTGGCCGGCGGGCGTCCCGCGAGCCAATATTGACGGGAAGGTAACTCGTATGACGTGTGACGTCAATAGTCGGCCGTACACTGAGCCGGACGTCGTGCCATGGCGAGCAGTTCGGAGGGGGACATGACGCCACCGCAGGAGACAGCCCTGAACACGTCGGCGACCCCGGCGTGGGTTCATCGACCGGCCAACCTCGCCAGGGCGGTCACCGCCGAACTGGTGGAGCGCATCGTCCGCGGCGTGCACCCGTCCGGGACCTCGCTACCTCCCGAGCCGATCCTCTGCGAGACCTTCTCGGTGAGCCGCACCGTCGTCCGGGAGGCGGTGAAGATCCTTCAGGAGAAGGGGCTGGTCCAGGTCCGCCAGGGCGCCGGCACCATGGTCACTCCCGAGTCGGACTGGCACATGCTTGACGAGCTGGTCCTGGCGGCCACCATCGCCGTGGACGACAGCCTCGCCATCCTCGACGACCTCGTCGTCACCCGGCGGGTGCTGGAGTCCGACATGGCGAACGTCGCCGCCCGGCTCGCCGACGCGGAGACCGTCGAGCGGCTACGCGCCCAGGTGGACCGGATGGACGAACTCGTCGACGACCAGGTCACCTACCACGAGCACGACAGGGCCTTTCACGACACGATCATGCAGGCGTCGGGCAACCGCATCGCCCGCGGCGTCGTACGGGCGCTGGAGAGCCAGGTCATCAACACCGCCCGCTACATGGGGCGGACCGAACGGTCCCTGTGCGTGGCCTCCAACAAGGGTCATCGGCGCATCTACGAGCGCATCGCCGCACAGGATCCGGACGGTGCCGCCGAGGCGATGTTCACCCACATCACCGAGGCGTGGCTGGTCCGCCGCAGCGGTTCGGGCAAGCCGGTCCGCCTCCAGCGCTGACCGTCGCGGACGGTACGGCGGCGCCCGCCCCCGGCACACGGGAGCGGGCGCCGCCGCCTGACGCCGACCGACGTCACGAGAACTGCGAGAAGAACCTCCAGATCTCACCCTTGGTCCAGGTCGTGATGCCGCTCTCGGCGTACGTCCCGTCCACAGGTCCGGGCATGTGGCCGTTGTCGTACGCGGCCCACTGCACGGGATAACCCGACCGGCAGCCGGAGTAGGTGGTCGTGATGTGCGTCCGGCTGCCCGCCGCCGGCTCGGGCGGGTTCTGGGCGGTGCAACCGTTGTTCCGGACGAACGTGTCGCGCAGCGCCCGCCCCTGGGAGATGTTCAGGACGTTGTCCGAGATGCCGTGCAGCCCGAAGTAGGCGATGGGCTGCGTACCGCCGCTGCACCCGCTGATCTGCCCGCCGGAGATGACCGCGACGGCCCGGAACACGGTGGCCCGCGCGCAGGCCACGGCGTAGCTCATGCCGCCACCCCAGCTGAAGCCGAGGGCGAACCGCTGCCGCGGGTTGACACACAGACCGCTCTCGATCCGGCTGATCATGTCGTCGACGAAGGTAATGTCCTCGCCGCCGGCGTTGCCCCAGCCGTTGCCGAATCCCTGCGGCGCGACCAGGATCGCGCTGTTGTTCGACTGCTCCTGCTGCCCGTAGTAGGACCACGCGGCCCCGCTGGTGCCGCCGGAGGAGATGTCCTGCATGGTGCCGCCCCGCCAGTGGAACGCGAAGATCAGCCGGTACGGGTTGCTGTTGTTGTAGTTCGCGGGCACCCGCAGGATGAACGTCCGGCTCTTGCCGTTGCTCTGGATCGTGTGCGTGCCGCTGGCCAGCGTCGGCGCCTTGCCGCACCCGCTGCCACCCGACGGCGGCGGCGGTTCGGTGCTGCCGGTCGGGACGAGCTGCCACTGCTGGTTGGCGCCGTTCCAGTCGGAGTACTGCACGACGTTCGCTCCGTCGGCTGTGGAGGCGCCCTGCACCTCCACGGCCTTGCCGCTGTGCCTGCTGATGAGCCGGACGTAGCCGCCGTCCGAGTCGGCCAGCCGGAACTGCTGGTTCGTGCCGTTGAGGTCTGACCACTGCACGATGGCGCCGCCGTCGGCTGTGGAGAAGTTGGACACGTCGAGGACCTTGCCCGAGTGCCGGGACTTCAGCCGGTAGTAGCCGCCTCCCGAGTCCACGAACTGCCACTGCTGGTTCGCGCCGTTGTTGCGCGTCCACTGCGTGATCCGCGCGCCGTCGTTGGTGGCCGAGCCGTACAGGTCCAACGCCTTGCCGCTGTTGCGGTTCACCAGGACGTACGAGGCGTTGGTGTCCACGGTCGCCGCCGCCGCGGGCGCCGCGTCGACCGCGACGAGCGTGCCGGCGGTCAGGACCGCGGCGGCCGCCGCGGCCGACGCCGACCGCCAGCGACGTCTCGGTGGAGAGGCGGGACGAGCCTCACCGATGGCCTTCATGGTCACTCCTTTGGTAGGGGTCACCCACGGGCGAGACGCACGCGCGTGCCCTGGCATGTGTGCCGGCGTCCGATGGTGGCGTCAGCACGGTGGGGTGTGGTGCGGGCGGGATGCGGCCGGCCCGGTGGAGCGCTGCGGCGCATCCGGGCCCCCGGCGGCCCACGCGACCCGCGAGTCAGAAGTTAGCGCTCACAACGTCATACGTCAAACGATTGCCGTCGATATGCTGCGCGCGTCTCGACGGCCATCGGACGGGTCGGTATGGTCGCGGCGTCCGGCAGGGACGGGCGTGCCCGGGCGCGCGCCGACGCCCCTGTCCACTATCGCGGAGGCGTGAGATGCGACGACACGCAATGGTCATCCGGCTCCGGCCGGAGCACCGGGAGACCTACCTTCGGCTGCACGCCGCCGTCTGGCCCGCCGTTGAGGAGACCCTGCGGCAGGCGAACATGCGCAACTTCAGCATCTTCCTGCACGACGACCTGCTGTTCGGCTACTACGAGTACGTGGGCGACGACCACGCCGCCGACCAGGCGCGGATCGCCGCCGACCCGCAGACGCAGGAGTGGTGGAAGCTGACCGAGCCGTGCCAGGAGTCGCTGGCCCCGGAGGGAAGCGACGACTGGTGGGTTCCCGTGCCGGAGGTGTGGCACCTCGCCGACAAGGACGGCTGACCGCCGGCCCGGATCACTCGGGCGGCTTCGCCCCCGACTGCTCGCTCACCATGTAGGCCGCGTACCAGTCGGGCCAGTTGTCGTCAGTCGTACCGGTGCGCTTCTCGTGCTCACCGTGGGCGGCGGCCGCGCGCCGCAGCGCGCCCGCCAGGTCGGTGTCCGAGGTGTACGACGTCACTCCCCCCTCGATCCGTCCGGGGAGCCGGGTGCTGATCTCCTGCACGAGCCAGGTGTTGCCGTCCGGGTCACGGAACGTGGCGCGCGAGAAGTAGCTGCGACGCTCGGGATCCGGCCCGTCGACCGGCCCGTCCGGGCCGACGTGGAAGACGCCGCTGACCTCGACGCCGACGGCGAGCAGGGCGTCGCGGGCCGCGTCGACGTCGGACACGACGAGGTACGCCGTTGCCGAGCCGGGCGTCGCCGACGTGAGCTGCGACCCGAACTGCACCGAACACGCGGAGCCGTGCGGCGTGAACTGGACGATGCCGGGGGGCGTCTTGTCGAGGCGCCACCCGAGGCTCTCGTAGAACCGCTTCGCGCGGTCGACGTCCGACACGGGGATGACGACCACCTCGACCTTCACGTCGAGGGTCTCGATACGCGACATCGCGCTCGCGTCGCCCGGCGTGGCCTTCGGGCTCATCGCGGCCTCCTGGTGTGGGTGCGGGAGTCACGGCCGACGATCACCACGCTACTGGCCGCACCCGGGCCGCGGTGCGCGTTCACCGCATCACCGGGGGTGTCGCAGCCGTCAGCCCTCGCCCCGTGCGCCGAGGTGGGCGCGCAGCGCCGCGGCGATCTCGCCGGCCGCGCGGAGCTGATCCGGCGTCAGGGCGTCGACGAACAACTCCCGGATGGCGCGCAGGTGCGGGAAGGTGGAATTCCGGAAGGCGTCCGCCCCGGCCGGGGTGAGGAGCACCTCCGACCCACGGGGGACGGTGGGGCACTCCTGGCGGCGGATGAGCCCCCGGCGCTCCATCCGGGCCAGATGGTGGGAGAGCCGGCTGCGCTCCCAGCCGATGTGGGCCGCCAGCGCGGAGGAACGCATCTGCCGGTCCTGCGCCTCGCTGAGGGCGAGCAGCACCACGTAGTCCCCCGGCGAGAGCGCTGAGTCGGCCTGGAGGCGGGTGCTGACCTGGGAGCTCAGGGCCTCGGTCGTCTCGATGAAGTCGCGCCAGATCCGTAGCTCGTCCGCGGTCGGCAGCTGGCGTCCCCTCCGCCGGTCGGGTGTGGCGCTGGTCATGTCAGTCTCCACGGAATTGACGTGTCAATCGGCAGGTTAGCATCATTGACACGTCAACAGGGAAGGCCGCTTCCCGCGGGTCACCGGCGGGAGCGCCGAGGAGGAGACAATGACGGCTCAACGCTTCGAACTGGGGCTGAACTCGTTCGGGGAGGTGGCCACCGACGGCGACCAGACCCTGACCCCGGACTGCCGCTCATGCTCGCGATCATCGGCGGACGGCCACAGCGGTTCGCCGGCCATGTCGACCTCTACCTCCAGGCACTCAAGCAGTTCGGGAACCCCGTACAGCCGATCGGGCAGCACTCACTCGGCCTTGTCGCGGACACCGACGAGGAGGCGGTGGAAACATGGTGGCGGTACTGGCAGCCGACAGTGGCGCGGCTCGCCGAGGAGCGCGGCTTCTACAAACCGGACCGCGCACGCTACCAGGCCGAAATCGACAACGGAGCGTTGTTCGTCGGGTCCCCGGAGACGGTCGCCCAGAAGATCGCCACCATGGCCCGTGATCTGCGACTGAGTCGATTCGACCTCAAATACGACATCATGCACCTGCCTCGCGAGGCACGCGCGCGCACCATCGAGCTGCTGGGCAGCGAGGTCGCGCCGCGGGTCCGGGAGCTGTTGGCGAAGGAGCCCACCCATGTCTGACCTCGTGTTCGGCCTCGACACCTTCGGCGACGTACCGCAGGACGACAACGGTAGGCCGGTCTCCCACGCCGCGGCGATCCGTCAGGTCGTCGACGAGGCGGTGCTGGCCGACGACCTCGGCGTCGACGTGATCGCCCTCGGCGAGCACCACCGGCCGGAGTATTCGGTGTCGACGCCGGAGACCGTGCTGGCGGGCATCGCCTCGCGTACCTCGCGCATCCGGCTCTCGTCCGGCGTGACGGTGCTCAGCTCCGACGACCCGGTCCGGGTGTTCCAACGCTTCGCCACAGTCGACGCGCTGTCCGACGGCCGGGCCGAGGTGATCCTCGGTCGCGGCTCGTTCACCGAGTCGTTCCCCCTGTTCGGCTACGACCTGGCGGACTACGACACGCTGTTCGAGGAGAAGATCGAGCTGTTCGCGAAGCTCCTCGACGAGAAGCCGGTCACCTGGAGCGGCACTCTCCGTGCGCCCCTCAAGGACGCCGACGTCTTCCCGAAGACCGAATCGGGGCACCTCACCACCTGGGTGGGTGTCGGCGGCTCGCCGCAGTCGGTCGTCCGCACCGCGCAGTACGGCTTCCCGCTCATGCTGGCCATCATCGGCGGCGCTCCGGAGCGGTTCGCGCCCTACATCGACCTGTACCGGCGGGCGGCCGACCAGCTCGGCACCACCGCGCACCCGGTCGGGATGCACTCACCCGGCTTCATCGCCGACACCGACGAGGAGGCCAGAGAGGTGTTCTGGCCGCACTACCGGGTCATGCGGAACCGGATCGGCGCGTTGCGGGGCTGGCCACCGATCCGTCGCGAGGAGTTCGACTCCGAGGTGGAGCACGGCTCGCTCTACATCGGTTCACCGGAGACGGTGGCCCGCCGGATGGCCCGCGCCATCGGCAGCCTCGGCGTCGGCCGGTTCGACCTCATCTACACGGCGGGAGCCCAGCCGGTGAGCGCCCGGATGCGTGCCGTGGAGCTCTACGGCTCCCGGGTGATCCCCATGGTCCGCGACATCCTGGCCGGCTGAACCACCGCACCGGCACCCTGGAGGGGAAAGACATGAACGTCAACGACCGGCCGCAGACCCTCGCCGTCCTCGGGGCCGGCAAGGTGGGTACCGTCCTGGCCCGGCTCGCGCTCGCCGCCGGCTACCGGGTGCTCGTCGCCGGCTCCGGCGACCCGGCGAAGATCGCCCTCACCATCGAGGTGCTCACCCCCGGGGCGACCGCTACGACATCGGCCGACGCCGTGGCCGACGCCGACGTCGTCATCCTCGCCCTGCCGCTGGGCAAGTACCGGGCGATCCCCGCCGAGGCGCTGCGCGGCAAGCTCGTCGTCGACGCGATGAACTACTGGTGGGAGGTCGACGGCATCCGCGACGACCTGACCGACCCGCGCACGTCGTCGAGCGAGATCGTCCAGGCGTTCCTGGCCGGCGCGCGGGTCGTCAAGGCGTTCAACCACATGGGCTACCACGATCTCGAGGACGAGGCGCGGCCGGCCGGGGCCGCCGGCCGCAAGGCCATCGCGATCGCCGGGGACGACCCCGCTGCTCTCGCCGCCGTGGCGTCCCTCGTCGACACTCTCGGCTTCGACCCGGTCGTCGCCGGCGCTCTCGCCGACGGGGTACGGCTCGAACCGGGCAGCGAGTTGTTCGGAGCGAACGTGAGCGCCGCCGAGGTGCGCGCCATGCTCGACCGGTTTCCCGAGTCGGAGCGCGGGCGGGTCATCGCCTCCGCGCGCGGCTCCGACCTGCCCGGGTGACGGACGCCGCCGGAACAGGGGCGGTGCGAGCGCGACGGGTCAGCCGGCCGGAGCCCTCCTGCGCGCGGTCGACAGCTGGAACGCGTACCGGTTGCGGCCCGTCACCTGACCCGGGCGACGGCGCCGTTGAACGACACGTCCCGCACGGAAGGCCGCGGCTGGGGCGCGTCGTCGGCACGCCACCGCGACACCGAGACGATGCCGGGCTCGACGAGCTCCAACCCGTCGAGAAGGCCCGCGAACTGCTCGGTGGCGCGGGCCTGGAACCGGCCGTCCTGGTTGTTCGCCTCCAGTTTCGCGGTCACCTCGGGCGGCAGATATTCCCAGGTCACGTGCGAGGCGACGACATAGCTGCCGGACGGAAGCGCGGCGACGAGGCGGTCGAGGATGCTCCTGGGGCCCTCGTCGTCACGGATGAAGTGCAGGATGGCCACCAGCATCAACGCGACAGGCCGGGTGAGGTCCAACGTGGCGCGCAGATCCGGATGGGCGAGGATCCCTTCCGGGTCACGCAGGTCGGCGTCGAGGTAGGTCGTGCGGCCCTCGGGCGTGCTGTTGAGCAGCGCGCGGGCGTGGGCGAGGACGATCGGGTCGTTGTCGACGTAGACGACCCGCGCCGTCGGGTCGATCGCCTGGGCGACCTCGTGCGTGTTGTCGGCGGTCGGGATGCCCGTCCCGATGTCGAGGAACTGGCGGACACCCTGCTGCGCCAGGAACCGCACCGTGCGGTGCAGGAACATCCGGTTCTCCACGGCGGCGAGCCGGATGGTGGGCATTGCCGCCGCGAGGGCGTCGCCGGACTGCCGGTCGGCGGCGAAGTTGTCCTTGCCACCGAGCAGGTAGTTGTACCTGCGGGCCGGGTGCGCGACAGTGGTGTCGATCCGGTCTGCCGCCGAAAGATCTCCGCTGCGGAACGTCACCCAGGCCTCCCATCGCCACGCCGTCTCCACAAGGTACACAGCGCGCCACCGACGCGATGCCCGGTCGCCGGCCGGCTGATCGTCAACCGGCCGTCCCGTCCCGGCAGCCATGTCCCGGGTTCTCGTCGCCGCGTACTCCCGTCACGAGGTCCGTGGTGGTGTGCGCCCGCACGCCCGGCTCCGCGCCGTCGGTGAACCGCGCGACTACCGCTCGGACGTGCCGCTCGGCCGGCTCGGCGAGGCCGTCGTAGACGGCCGCGAACAGCTCCCGGGCCGGCCGCCGGGGCCATTCCGCCGGAAGGAGTTCCAGCGGCAGCTGCGGGTCGAGGATGGGAAAGCGCCGGAAGGTGTCCATGACCTCGGTGCGCGCCCGCACCGCGGCGGCGCCGTCGACCCGCCCCGACCGTACGAGTGGGACCAGGGGCCTCCACCGCCGCAGGAACACCTCGTAGTGTCCGCTGATCGCCTCGATGTCCCAGGCCTCCATGGGCGCTCGTTGGCTTGTCGTGTCGAGCGCGGACTGCCGGCCGCGGAACACCGTGACCCGGCCCGCCGACAGTTGACCGAGCAGTTCCCGCGCCGGTGGGGTCAGCTCGTACGGCGAGATCCACAGTCCGTCGTACAGCGGCGCGTACCCGAGCCACCGGAGCTGGCCGCGCAGTGCCCGCCGCTGCGCGCCGCGGTCCTGTGGCAGCGAGAAGGCGACAGTCGTCCAGCACCCGTCCCACGACGTCGTCGCGGCGGTGGAGGTCAGGATCCACTGTGCCCCGGCGGAGAGGTTGGCGGCGGCGGCACGACTGAGCCGGTACGAGCTGCGCCTGCCGTGCCGGCTGCCCTCCAGCACGCCCCGACGGGAGAGCCGGCTGATCGCGGTCCGCGCGCCGGCGGTGGTCACCCCCGACTCGGCGAGCAGCGCGACGATCGCTGCGGACGGGAGCGCGGCGCGGGTCCGCACCGTGTAGTCGGCGAGCAGGGTCACCGCGACGCCCTGGGGCGAGTTGCCGGCCTGGCGCCGGGGAAGCCGGAGCGAGTGCTCCCCGTCGTCCGGATATATCTCCTCGATGTCGAACGGGCTCGCCACAGGCCCTCCGGGCTCGACTCGGGGACGTCGTCCCGACTCTAAACCGAACGTCGGCGGCCCCGCCCACCCTCTTGATCGAGGCATATCGATTGACACTTATCCGTCCTGAGGGAACACTATCTGCTACGCGATCCCGTACGGAGCCGGCAGGGCATGCACACGTACCAGGCGATGCGCGATCACGCGGGCGGCCGGGCACACCCGCGACCGGAACGCGCGGCCATTCCCAGCCCGCACAGGTGATCGAAGGAGTCGTCCCCGTGACAATCAGAAGGAAACTGCTACTACTAGGCCTCGCCGTGTCGCTGGTGGCCGCCGGCCTGATGGTTCCCACCATCCGCCCCGCGTACGCCGCGTCGCTGGTCGAGGTCACCAGCTTCGGCGACAACCCGGGCCGGATGCGCATGCACGTCTACGTGCCGGACACCCGTCCGGCCCGGCCGGCGGTCGTGGTGGCCATGCACGGCTGCGGCGGGTCCGGCCCCGGCTTCTACTCCGGCAGCGAGTTCGCCGCACAGGCCGACAGGTACGGATTCATCGTGATCTACCCGAGCGCGACCCAGCAGGCCGGGTTCGGCAACTGCTTCGACACCTGGTCGGACGCCGCCAAGCGTCGCGGCGGCGGCAGCGACCCGGTGTCGATCATCTCCATGATCCGGTACGCGCAGCAGCAGTACGGCGCCGACGCCGACCGGGTCTACGCCACCGGCAGCTCGTCCGGCGGCATGATGACCAACCACATGCTTGCCCTGTACCCCGACGTGTTCAAGGCCGGCGCCGCGTTCATGGGCGTTCCCTTCAACTGCTTCGCCAACGCGGCGGACTACCCGCCCGGCAGCAGCCAGTGCACGGGCGGCAGCATGAACCGCACCCCGCAGCAGTGGGGTGACGCGGTCCGCCAGGCCTACCCCGGCTACACCGGCCCCCGCCCACGGGTGCAGTTGTGGCACGGCACCAACGACACGCTCGTGCCGTACTCGCTCCTTCAGGAGACGATCGAGCAGTGGACGAACGTGTTCGGTCTCAGCCAGACACCTACCTCCACCGACACGCCGCAGGCCAACTGGAACCGGCGCAGGTACGCCGACTCCAGCGGCACCGTCCAGGTCGAGGCGTACAGCATCCAGGGGGCCGGGCACAGCCTGCCGGCCAGCGGCATGGCCGCGGCGGCCGTCGCGTTCTTCGGCCTGTCCGCCCCGCCCACGACGACGCCCCCGCCCACCACGCCGCCGCCCACCACGCCGCCGCCCACCACGCCGCCGCCGGCTTCCGGCGCCTGCCGGGTGAGTGTCGCCATCAACGCCTGGAACACCGGGCTCACCGAGAACATCACCATCACCAACACCGGCGCGAGCGCCGTCAACGGCTGGTCCCTGGTGTTCACCCTGCCCGGCGGGCAGAGCGTCACCTCGGGCTGGAACGCCTCCTACTCCCCCGCCTCCGGGCAGGTGACGGCCCGCAACGTCGCCTACAACGCAGGCATCCCGCCGAACGGATCGGTCACCATCGGCTTCCAGGCCACGCACACCGGCAACACCGCCGGGCCGGGTTCGTTCACCCTCAACGGCGCGGCCTGCACGATCGCCTGACAACGGCGAACGTCGGGACAGCTCCGACCGGCCCCGTCGCGCACAGCGGCGGGGCCGGTTCGAACCGTCACCGTCGAGTGGGGCCCGGCGGGCCGGGACGGGCGACGGCGAAGGCGTCAGTTTCCTGCCGGCACCTGGTCCTTGACCTCGTCGTAGCTCACCGCGCCGGGCGCCGCGGTCGGCGCGTAGATCACGCGGATCACGCCCGTCGGGAACACCTCGGTCGCGGTCACCTTCAGGTGGTACGGCGTCTCGCCGTCGTCGAACAACCTGCGGCCCTTGCGCGCGGCGACAGGATGCACCAGCAGGCGCAACTCGTCTACCAGTCCAGCGGCGAGAAGCTGCTGCACCACCGAGATCGACCCGGGAATCAGGACACCCTTGCTGCCGGCGTCGGCCCGCAGCGCGGTCACGACGTCGACGAGGTCACCGGCTAGCAGTTCCGAGTTGCGCCAGGAGAACGTCAGCGGCTGGCGGGAGACGACGATCTTGCGTACGTCGCCGAGTTGCTTGGCGAACGACGCGTCCTCCCCACCGGCGGCCTCCCGGTCCGGCCAGGCGCCGGCGAAGCTGTCGTACGTCTCGCGGCCGATGAGCAGGACGTCGGCGGCGTCGTAGTCCTCGCCGACCGCGCGGCCCATGTTGTCGTCGAAGTACGGGAAGTGCCAGTCGGGGTCGATCTCGGCCACACCGTCGGCCGAGATGAACAGCGTGGAGATGACCTTCGCCATCGCGGTGCCCCCTTCGAATCGGGTGATGTCATCAGGTGAACCGCCACAGCATCGCAAATCCTCGCCCGGCCACGGACACCTCGCCGCGACAGTGGTCGTCGACCGGCTCCCGACCGGGGATAGGGTGCGCCGATGGAGGACCTGACCCAGCTGTTCCGCCTGGCCGCCGACCACGCCGCCGACTACCGACGATCGCTGCCGGACCGGCCCGTCGCGCCGCCCGACCAGGCCGCGCTGGCACGGGCGTTCTCCGGTCCGCTGCCCGCCGCACCGACCCCGGCGCAGCAAGTGGTGGCGGACCTGCTCGCCGCGGCCGAACCCGGCCTGGTCGCCAGCGCCGGCCCGCGCTACTTCGGTTTCGTGGTGGGTGGCGCGCTACCGGCGGCGACCGCCGCCGACATGCTCGCCGTCGGCTGGGACCAGCTCGCCTTCAACGCCGTCACCTCGCCGGCCGCCATCGCGGCCGAGGCCACCGCCGGAGCGTGGCTGAAGGAGCTGCTGACCATCCCGACGACCGCGTCGGTCGGCTTCGTCACCGGCGGACAGGCCGCCAACACCGCAGGGCTCGCCGCCGCGCGACACCAGGTGTTGGCCGACGCGGACTGGGACGTCGAACGACGCGGGTTGGTCGGCGCGCCGCCGGTCCGGGTGGTCGCCGGAGCGGAGCGACACGCCACCATCGACAGGTCGCTGCGCCTGCTCGGCCTCGGGGTGGACGCCGTGCAGCCGGTGCCGGCCGGCCCGAACGGCGCGATCGACCCCGGGGCACTGGGCGACGTTCTGCGGGCCGGCCCCGTGGGCCCCACCATCGTGTGCCTCCAGGCCGGAAACGTGAACACCGGCGCCTGCGACGAGTTGCGGGAAGCCTGCGAGCTGGCACACCGGCACGGCGCCTGGGTGCACATCGACGGCGCCTTCGGCCTGTGGGCCGCGGCGAGTCCCGCCACCCGTCACCTCGTGGACGGGCTGGAGCTGGCCGACTCGTGGGCCTGCGACGGCCACAAGTGGCTCAACCTGCCGTACGACACCGCCTTCGCCTTCTGCGCCCGGCCCGACTCACACGCGGCGGCGATGTCCTTGAGCGCCGCGTACCTCGTCGGTTCCGGTGGCGTGCCGGCGGGCGCGGAGCTCACCGCCGAGTCCTCGCGCCGCGCCAGGGGGTTCGCGGTCTGGGCCGGCCTGCGCGAGCTGGGGCGCGACGGGCTCGCGGCCCTGGTGGACCGCTGCTGCACCCTGGCCGGCCGGTTCGCCGAGGGTCTGACCGCGGCCGGGTTCGAGGTGGTCAACGAGGTGGTCCTCAACCAGGTGCTTGTCGACTTCGGTGACGACCCGCGCACCGACCGGGTGGTGGCCGCGGTCCAGGCGGACGGGACCTGCTGGGCGGGCGGTACGACGTGGCGGGGCCGGCGACTCATGCGCATCTCGGTGTCGAACGCCACCACCACGGAGGCGGACGTTGACCTGTCGGTCGCGGCGATCACCCGCCTCGCCGCGTGACGTCGGCCTGGACGAGGCGCTCCGCGTCACGCCGGTCACGGGCGACGATTCTCACACGCGGTTCCCCCGGGTGCTGCCGGAGCAGGAGCGGCACAATCGGTGTGCGGCGGGCCGACGACGACGGAGGTTGACATGAAGCGCGGTTGAGGTCTTAACCTCCGCCGTGGATCACGTTGCTCGCCGTTGGAGGGATTCCGATGCACCTGCCCCGCCTGTTCAGCCCGCGCACCGTCGTGAGCGCCCACTGTGACCTCCCCTGCGGCGTCTACGACCCGGCCCAGGCCCGTATCGAGGCCGAGTCGATCAAGGCGATCGCGGAGAAGTACCAGGCCAGCGACGACCCGGAGTTCCGCACCCGGTCGCTGATCATCAAGGAGCAGCGGGCCGAGCTGGTCAAGCACCACCTCTGGGTGCTGTGGACCGACTACTTCAAGGCACCGCACTTCGAGAAGTACCCGCACCTGCACGGTCTCTTCAACGAGGCCACCAAGCTCGCCGGCGCCGGCGGCGCGAAGGGGGCTGCGGACCCGGCCGTCGCGGAGCAGTTGCTCGCGAAGATCGACGAGATCTCGAAGATCTTCTGGGAGACCAAGCAGAGCTGAGCCGTCGAGACCGGGTGGCCGCGCGCCACCCGGTCCGGCACACCCGATCGGAAGGACCCGCATGACGTCGCTTACCGACCTCGTCGAAGAACTGATGAGCCGATTCCCGCAGGTGCCCCGCGAGGCGGTCATCAAGGAGGACCTGCTGCGTGGCGGCCTCGCCTTCGACGACGCGGCGTTGACCGACAACGAGAACGGCGACGTCAAGCCGAAGTCGTACTTCATCTTCTCCTTCGACCACCGGACGCTTCCGGAACTGGGGACCGCCGCGCTGCGCCGGCCGCCCGAGGAGATCGTTCTCACCGGTGGGCCGTACGAGCTGCGCCGGACGGTCGTCTCGGTCCGGACCAATCCCGGCTCTCCGTACCGCGTCCGCACCGACAGTGACGGGCGGCTGCGGCTGTTCCTGGACGGACGGCCGATCGCCGACGTCGGACTACCGCCGATGCCCAACTACTACCGGCACACCCTCGCCAACGGGAAGTCGGTGATGGAGGTCGCCCCGACCATCCAGTGGGGCTACCTCATCTACCTGACCGCGTTCCGGGTCTGCCAGTACTTCGGGGCGAAGGAGGAGTGCCAGTACTGCGACATCAACCACAACTGGCGGCAGCACAAGCAGGCGGGTCGTCCCTACACCGGCGTCAAGCCCGTCGACGAGGTGCTGGAGGCCCTGGAGATCATCGACCGGTACGACACCGAGCAGGTCTCGCAGGCGTACACCCTCACCGGCGGCAGCATCACGTCGCACGTCGGCGGGCTGGCCGAGGCGGACTTCTACGGCCAGTACGCGCAGGCGATCGAGGAACGGTTCCCGGGGCGGTGGATCGGCAAGGTCGTCGCACAGGCACTCCCCCGAGCCGACGTGCAACGGTTCCACGACTACGGGATCCGCATCTACCACCCCAACTACGAGGTGTGGGACAAGCGGTTGTTCGAGTTGTACTGCCCGGGCAAGGAGCGGTACGTCGGCCGGGAGGAGTGGCATCGCCGGATCCTCGACTCCGCGGAGGTGTTCGGCCCGCGCAACGTGATCCCGAATTTCGTGGCGGGCGTCGAGATGGCCGCCCCGCACGGCTTCACGAGCGTCGACGAGGCGATCGACTCCACGGCCGAAGGGCTGGAGTACTTCATGTCGCGCGGGATCACGCCCCGGTTCACCACCTGGTGCCCGGAGCCCACCACGCCGCTCGGACGGGCCAACCCCGAGGGCGCGCCGCTGGAATACCACGTCCGCCTGCTGGAGGTCTACCGGGCGACGATGGACGCCCACGGCCTCTCCAGCCCTCCCGGTTACGGGCCGGCCGGTGCGGGTCGAGCCGTCTTCTCGGTCAGCTCGTTCATGGACAGCCTGCCCGCACCCGCCTGATCGCCCGAACCAGCGCCGACGCGGCCGAGCCGGCCCGCCTTCGCGAAAGAGGGGGGCCGGCTCGGGCGACCGCGTGTCCGGTCAGCTGTTGAGGCGGGCGAGCAGCGCGGTGGCCATGCCCTGCTCACCGCGGGCGTTCGGGTGGAACGGGGCGGCCGCGTTCTGCGGCACGAGTCCCTCGACCCACCGGGTGCTGCTGCTCTTGCACGCGTCGCGGCCGATCGACGGGGTGTACACGTCGGCGTAGGTGGCGCCGTTCGCGGCCGCGGTGTTGGCAAGCATCGCGTTCAGCGACTTCTCGACGGCACGCAGGTACGGCACGTCCTGGTAGGCGATCGGGACGACGGGCCAGCAGCCGTATCCGCTGTCCGGCACGATCGCCGGGTAGCCGAGCACCACGACCCGCGCGCCCGGCGCGGCCCGGCGGATCCCCTGGAGCACGCTCGTCACCTTCGGCGCCGTGGCGGTGATCCGGGCCTGCAACTGGTCGACGCCTCCGGCGGTGTAGCGGTCCTTGCAAGGCTGCCCGAGCGGGCTGCTGAGGCTGGCCTCGGCGCAGTCGCCGATGATGCCGGCGAAGCCGATGTCGTTGCCGCCGATCTGCACGGTGACCAGGGCGGTGTTCGACGTGACCGCGTTGAGCTGCGGCGGGAGCGCGATGCCCAGACTGCCACTGCCGCCGTAGAGGACGTCGTCGGTGGTGGCGCCGGAGCAGCTCACGTCGGCGAACGACGAGGAGCCGGCCGACGCGGCCACCACGGCCGGGTAGTTGCGGCTGGACCGCAGGCAGTTCAGGTCGATCTGCGTCGGAACCAGCGGGCCGGAGGTGTACGAGTCACCCAGAGCGACGTAGCGGCCGGTGGGCACGGCGGCGCTCGCGGGTGTGGCGACGGTGAGCAGCACGCCGGCGGTGGCCGTGGCGAGTGCGGCCAGGCGTGCGGCTGCGCGCAGGAACGGAAGGCGGGGACGGGTCATGACGCCTCACAGACGGGATCACGGTGGGGGTGGTGCCAAGATCCTGTCGCCGCCGACGGCTCACGTCAATATCGACGATCCTCACTAAATATCGCTGTGGAGTGTGGGACGGAGAGGTGCCGCTCCCACCCCGGCGGGACCACGATCAGGGCGTGCTGCTGCGCCCGGGTGACGTTCTGCGGCGCCTGGATCACCGCGTTGTTCACCGCGCTGTTCGACCGGTTGAGGATCACCAGTGCGATCTTCCCGTCGCGCCGATGGATCCGTCGCCCGTCAAGCGCCATCCGGTCCCGCTCGCGTCCGGACGGGACACGCGCGGGGCCGGGTGGTCGGCAGGTGCGTACGGACGCCGTCAGGCGCCGATCGCGATGGCGAAGATGTGCATGGTCGGCACCCCGGATGCGGGTCGGGCACTGATGTTCGGCAACTCCACCCGGGCCACCGCCTTGCTCTGCAACGCCACGCCCACGTAGTAGATGCAGGCGGCCGTGGCCTGACGCTGGTTGCCGGGCCGGTTCTGGTACGCGGTCACGATGGCCGCCGTACCAGCGGAATTCGGTCCCCCGTACCAGTCGGGAGAACTCAGGGTGAACGTCTGACGGGTGCCGTCGGCGTAGACCACCGCCGCGGTCCCCGACACCGCGCCGTACGTGCCGGCCAGGAGAAACCCGAGAGTACGACCGGTGCCTGTCACGCTTATCGACTGGCCCGAGGCGATGGCGTTGTCGGCGACTCCGGGGCTGACGTTGGGCCAGCGAAAGGTGGCCCCGTCGCGGCTCACCGTGCTGCCCGGGGTGACGCCGGCCTGCGCCAGCGCCTGCGCGGAGAGCGTGGCCCCGTTGCCGTCGAAGTTACCGACGCCCGTGTTGGTGTCGTTGGTGATGCCCGCGTTGGTGAAGCTCTGCTCCAACGTCGGTGTGGTGGCGCCGGAACTGGTGACCCGGTAGGTGCGTCCGGCCTGCACGGTGACGTCGATCAGGTCGCCGTCGATCCGCGTGGTCCGGGCTGCCGTGCCGTCGGCGGTGTCGACAACCGTGACGGTGCCGGTCAGGATCCGCGACCGCAGGCGGACCGTACCGGCGCGGTCCGGCCGCAGGAGAATCTCGGTGGCCTGCCCGTTGGCCCAGGTGATGCCGACCGTGTGCCCGCCCCGGCCGCGCAGGCCGGCCACCCGGCCGCTCGGCCACGCCGGCGGCAGCGCCGGCAGGACGTGCAGCTCACCGGCGTGGCTCTGCAACAGCATCTCCGCGATGCCGGCGGTGGCGCCGAAGTTGCCGTCGATCTGGAACGGCGGGTGCAGGTCGAACATGTTGGGCGCGAGGCGTGCGGTGGTCGCGAGGTAGCGGATCAGGTCGTGGGCCCGCTTGCCCTCCTCCATCCGCGCCCAGAAGTTGATTTTCCAGGCCAGCGACCAGCCCGTGCCGTCGTCGCCACGCAGCTCCAGCGTCCTGCGCGCGGCCTCGAACAACTGTGGCGTACCCCGCTTGGTGATCTGGTTGCTCGGGGCCAGCCCGTACAGATGGGAGATGTGCCTGTGGTTGCGCTCGGTCTCCACCCAGTCGTAGAGCCATTCCTGGATGTTGCCCCGAGATCCGATCTTCATCGGGGGAAGCCTGTCGCGGCTGGCGCGCGCCTGGGCGCGGAACGTCTCGTCGACGCCGAGGATCTCGCTGGCCCGGGCGCAGCCGTCGAACAGGTCCCGCAGGATCTGGTTGTCCATCGTGGGGCCGGCGCAGACGCTGGCGTCCGTGTGGTGGCTCAGCTCCGGCGAGTTCGACGGGTTCGTGACCAAATAGCCGAGGGTCGGCTCGGTCACCAGGGTGTTGAGGAAGAACTGCGCGGCACCCTTCATCGCCGGATAGTTCGCCCGCAGGAACTCGATGTCGCCGGTGAACAGGTAGTGGTCCCAGATCAGGGTGCTCAGCCAGGCTCCACCGGTCTGCCACATGCCCCAGAAGGCGCCGTCCACCACCGAGGTGGCCCGCCACGCGTCGGTGTTGTGGTGGGTGACCCAGCCGCCCGCCGCGCCGTACTGCACCTGCGCCGTACGGGTGCCGGCAACCGCGAGGTCCCGGATCATGTCGAACACCGGGCTGTGACACTCCGACAGGTTCGTCGTGTTGGCCAGCCAGTAGTTCATCGGCAGGTTGGCGTTGATCGTGTACTTGGAGTCCCACGACGGGGTCAACGAGTCGTTCCAGATGCCCTGGAGGTTGGCCGGCTGGGTGCCGGGCCGCGACGACGAGATCAACAGGTACCTGCCGAACTGGAACAGCAGCGCGGAGAACTGCGGATCGTTGACGCTGTTGTGCTGGGCGATCCGCACGTCGGTCGGCTGGTCGGCGGCGGAGGTACGGCCGAGGTCCAGGCTGACCCGACCGAACAGCGCCTGGTAGTCGGCCACGTGCCGGCCGCGCAACTGGTCGTAGCTGCTCGCCCGCGCCGCGGTGAGGCGCCCCCGCGCGAGACCCTGGTAGTCACCCCCGACGTTGCGGTAGTTGACGTAGCTGGAGCCGATGGAAATCAACAAGGTCACGCTTGTGGCGTTGGTGACCCGCAGTGTGCCGCCGGAGCTGGACACGGTGCCGCCGCTGACTGTGGCGTTGGCCAGCGCGAGGAAGCGGACCGAACCGTTGATCCCCTCCTGGTTGCCGGAGACGCCGTCGAGCGAGATGGTGGTGCCGTCCGGGCTGGCCACCGACGTCCGTTGCGGGCTGTCGAAGGTCGCGGTGAACGTGACCGACCCGGCCCGGTCGGCGGTCAGGCGCATCGCGATGACCTGGTCGGGCGCGCTCGCGAACACCTCACGCTGGTAACGCACACCGTTCATCACGTACGTCACCGACGTGGTCGCGGTGGTCAGGTCCAGTTGCCTGTCGTACTGCGAGGCGGAGCCCGAGGTGGGAAAGGTCAGCCGGAGGTTGCCCACGGTCTGGTAGGCCAACTGCCCCACCGGGTTACCGAGCATGTTCTGGTTGATGAGGTTCTGGGCCTGGGTCCACTGGTTCGCGAAGACCAGTCGTCGGATCTCCGCCAGCGCTCCCGCACCCCTGGTGTTGCTGGGATCGTGCGGGCCGCCGGCCCAGACGGTGTCCTCGTTGAGCTGTAGCCGCTCCGAGTCGACGTTTCCGAACACCATGGCGCCGAGCCGGCCGTTTCCGATCGGTAGCGCCCGGAGCCAGTCGGTGCCGGCCGACTCGTCGTACCAGAGCGCCAGATCCCCGGCCGCCAGCACCGCTGGAGGCGCCGCGGATTCACCTCGGGCCACCGCCGTCCACGGTAGCGGCAGCAGGGCGCCGCCCGCGCCGGCCGCGCCCATCTTCAGGGCCTGCCGTCGGGTCAGGTCTGACATCGATCCTCCAAACGGTGACCGATCCGGCCACCCCGCGCGCGCGACAGGAATGAGAGCCACAGTGGATCCGCTCGGTGGTGCCACAACACGACGTCGCCCCGTGGGGCCCTGGGCACCCATCGACGGACAAACATACGATGTGTTTCGCGAACGTTACACCGGGGTCGCGAGATAGGCAACGATCGATCGATGTGGACCTTGTCGTCCGCAGCACAGTGACCAGGAAGATTCAGAGGAGATTCGCTGGCGGCCGCAGAGGCGGGCGGTGCCGACACGCATAGCGCCACGCGCATACATCAGATGTCACAGTCGTCAGGTGCAGCGACTCCGTCCGGCGGGACCACTGGTCGTGGCCCCACCGGATGGAGGTGGCGCTGCTGTCAGCCGTTCCGGGCGACCAGGGAGATCAGCTGGTCCGCGGCCGGACCCGACGAGGCCGGGTTCTGACCGGTGACGAGCAGACCGTCGGTCACCACGTACGGCTCGAAGTTGCCGGCCTTGGAGAACTCCGCCCCCTTGGCGGTCAACTCACTCTCGACGAGGAAGGGCACGACCTTCGTCAGGCCCATCTCCTCCTCCTCGCTGTCGGTGAAACCGGTGACCCGCCGTCCGGCGACCAGCGGCTCACCACCTGGCGTCGTACAGCGCCGCAACACTCCCGGTGCGTGGCACACAAGCGCGATGGGCCTGCCCGCCGCGACGACCCGCTCGATCAGCTCGACAGATGTGTCGTCCTCGGCGAGATCCCACAGCGGGCCGTGGCCGCCCGGGTAGAAGACGGTGTCGAACTCCTCGACCGACACCGAGTCGAGCCGTACCGTCGAATCGAGCTGGCGTTCCGCCTCGGCATCCGCCTCGAACCGGCGGGTCTCATCCGTCTGGAAATCCGGCTCCCTGCTCTTGGGGTCCAGGGGCGCCCGCCCACCCTTGGGTGAGGCGAGCGTCACGTCCCATCCGGCGTCCCGAAAGCGGTAGTAGGGCGTCGCCAGCTCCTCCAACCAGAAGCCAGTCTTGTTTCCGGTGTCCCCCAGCTGGTCGTGCGAGGTCAACACCATCAGAACCTTCGTCATGTCCGCTCCCATCAGCAGTCTCACTGACAGGTACCCCGGCTGGCGGGGGCGATACTATGGCCGCCGTCTCCCTGTCCGCGAGCGTCAGCCACCAGCACAAATGGAGGTTTCGGGTCATGCTCCGTTCCCGCGCCGACGCCGGGCCGACAGGACGTCTGACGACGGCGGCCGCCGCCGCGGCGGCAGTGGTCGCCCTGGCCGCCTGCAGCAGCGTCCCCGAGCCGGCCGAGGCACCGGTACGCGACCGCGATGAGGCACCGGTCAGCGCCTCCCCCACCCCCGATCGCAGCCAGGACTTCCCCCGGCTGGAGAAGACGTACGGGGCACGGCTGGGCGTCCACGCCATCGACACAGGCACGGGTCGGACGGTGCGCTACCGCGCCGACGAGCGGTTCGCCCACGCCTCGACGTACAAGGCGCTCGCCGCCGCCGAGGTCCTCGACGCGACCACCGACGCGGAACTGGACCGGGTGGTGCGGTACTCGGCGAGCGACCTGGTGACGCACTCGCCGATCACCGAGCGGCACGTCGCCGACGGGATGACGTTGCGCGCCATCGCCGACGCCGCAGTCCGGTACAGCGACAACACCGCCGGCAACCTGCTGCTGCGGCACCTGGGTGGACCGAAGCGGTTCGAGGCCGAACTGCGGAAGATCGGCGACACGGTCACCGACGCTTCCCGGTACGAGACAAGCCTCAACGAGGCGACGCCCGGCGACAGGCGGGACACCAGCAGCCCTACGGCACTGGCCGACGACCTGCGGGCGTACGCCGTCGCCGACGCCCTCGAACCCACCGACCGCGACACCCTCATCGGCTGGCTGAGGGGCAACACCACAGGCGGCACCCTGATCCGGGCCGGCGTTCCGGACGGCTGGATCGTCGGTGACAAGACCGGCACCGGCGGGTACGGCACCCGCAACGACATCGCCGTGATCTGGCCGCCGGATCGCGCCCCGATCGTCCTCGTCGTGCTGTCCAGCCGCGACGAGAAGGACGCCACCCCCGACGACGCCCTCATAGCCCTGGCCACCGAAGCGGTGATCGCGCAGCTCTGAGCGTCGCGGCACGGCTCGCGCGCGGTGAGCGGAGCCGGGCTGATCAGGGGCAGCGCACCACCTGGCCGGCGTAGGACAGGCCACCGCCGAACCCGAACAGCAGCACCCAGCCCCCGGAGGGGATTTCACCACGCGCGACCATCTTGGACAGCGCCAGCGGGATGCTAGCCGCCGAGGTGTTGCCCGAGTCGACGACGTCCCGGGCGATCACCGCGTTCTCGGCGCCGATCCGTTGGGCCAGTGGCTCGACGATGCGCAGGTTGGCCTGGTGCGGGACGATCGCCGCCAGTTCCGACGGGTCGATGCCGGCACGCTCGCAGACCGAGATGGCGATGCGCGGAAGGGCGGTCGTCGTCCACCTGAAGACCGTCTGCCCCGCCTGCTGGAACGTCCCGTCGCGTCCCTCGATGCGGACGGCGTCGGACATCTCCGGCACCGAGCCCCACACGACGGGCCCGACCTCCGGCTGCTCGGCGGCGGTGAGGACCGCGGCGCCCGCACCGTCACCGATGAGCACGCAGGTGCTCCGGTCCGACCAGTCCGTCCAGTCGGAGAGTCTCTCCGCGCCGACGACGACGGCCGTGCGCGCCGCTCCCGCGCGGATGGCGTGGTCGGCGGTGGCGAGGGCGTGCGTGAAGCCGGCGCAGGCGACGTTGAGATCAAGCGCGGCCGGACTCGGCAGGCCCAGCCGCGCGGCCACCCGGGCGGCGATGTTGGGCGACCGGTCCTCGGCGGTGCAGGTGGCGACCAGGACGTAGTCGACGTCCTCGGCCCGTACGCCGGCGTTCTCCAGAGCGTGCCGGGCCGCCTGGGTCGCCATCAGGTCGACGGACTCGGTCTTGTCGGCGATGTGGCGGGTACGGATCCCCACCCGACTGCGGATCCACTCGTCGCTGGTGTCGACCATGCGCGCCAGGTCGTCGTTCGTGAGCACGGCGGCCGGCTGGTAGTGACCGAGCGCGAGAATGCGTGAGCCACCCATGGGCTGTTGCTCCGATCGTCGGCGCACCGTGCGAGTGGCACGGGGAGAGCGACAGTGCTCCCCGCCCAGGATGCCACCGGTGGACCTGGCGTCCGGCCCGTAACCACATGCTGGACGACGGTCCCACCCGCGCGATCTGACGACCGGCCGTCACCTGAGGCGATACCTCACGCGATCTCTCTGGCGCGACGCGTCCCGCCGGAACGCTTGAGGGCGACGGCCCCGCCGACGACGAAGATGACGCTGAGGACCAACCCGACCAGATTGCCCTCGGTCAACGTGGCGAAGAAACCCAGAATGCCCACGATGACCGCCACTCCCCCGAGAAGTCGCATGAAGTAGCCGCCGAGGGACCTGACTCGTTCATTCGTCATGGCGAGTGGTGTTGCCCGACACTCGGGTGCCACAAACGTCGATGGACGCGGGGCGTCGTCGGCGATCCTCAGGCGGTCGCGGTGGCCGCGATGACTGCGTGCGGCCGCTGAGTGTCATCGCCGGGCCGCTGAAGGCGTTCCACTTCGGTGAAGCCGGCTCGCGCCAGCCGCGCGGAGAATTCGTCGACCGGCCAGCGATAGGCGGTAACGACCTTGTGGTCGAACGCGCCAACCTCGTCGGCGTCGAAGAAACCGATCACCACCGTCCCGCCCGGGGCCACAGCCCGCCGGAGCCGCGCGAGCACGCCGTCGAGGTCCGGCGGCGGAAGGTGGATCAGTGAATACCAGGCCAGGAGCCCGGAGAGGGACCCGTCGGCGACGTCGAGGGTGTCGATGGTCCCGAGCTGGTACCTGCCACCCGGGTGGGTCGCCCGGGCGTGGTCGATGAACTCCGGGACCATGTCGAGTCCCCTCGCGTCGACCCCCAGCGAACGGAGGTGGTCGGTGAGGTGGCCGGGCCCGCAGCCCAGGTCGAGCACCGCGCCGGGCCGGCCCGCCAGATGCCGCCCGATGAACGCGAGGTCGTCGGGGTGTACCTGCTCGCGGCTGCCGAACAGCCCGATGTAGAGCTCCGCGACCGCTGAGTACGCCTGCCGGACCCGTTCCACGTTCACCTGGCGACTATAGGGGCTCGATCTGGCCGACTGCGGTGCCGCCGCCGTGGGCGGTGGCGACGGTGGCGCGGACGGGTGCGTCCGCGCCACCGCTGCCGGTATCACTTCGAGCGGTCGCGCCGCAGGTGACTGGTGGTCTACCCGATGCGGACCAGCTGCCACTGCTGGTTGTTGCCACCCCAGTCGGTGTACTGGACGATGTTCCCGCCGTCGGCGGTGGACGCGCCCTGGACCTCGACCGCCTTGCCGCTGTTGCGGTTGATCAGACGCAGGTAACCGCCGCTCGATTCGGCGATGCGGAACTGCTGGTTCGTACCGTTGCCGTCGCTCCACTGGACGATCGCGCCACCGTCGGAGGTGGAGAAGTTGTAGACGTCCAGCACCTTGCCCGAGTTGCGGGACTTCAGCCGGTAGTAGCCACCGCCGGAGTCCACGAACTGCCACTGCTGCCACGCGCCGTCGTTACGGGACCACTGGGTGATCCGCGCGCCGTCAGCTGTCGCCCGCTCGTACACGTCGAGCGCCTTGCCGCTGTTCCTGTTCACCAGCACGTACCAGGCGGTGGTGTCCACCGGGGTGCCCGGCGGGGGCGTCGACGGCGGGTTCGATCCCTCGTTCAGGGCGTTGAGGACCGCGGTGTACGCGGCCTTCTTGTTACCCGACCTGTCGAACAGCAGCGCGTTGTCGGAGCCTCGCCACGAGTCGCTGTCCCGCACGCCCCAGACGGTGATGCCGGTGCAGCGCGAGACAGCCAGGCAGGCCCGGGTGACCGAGGCGAAGATGTTCGCCTGGTTGGAGCCGGTCATCACGTCCAGCTCGGTGATCTGCACGTCCACACCCAGATCAGCGAACCGCTGCAGATTCGCCTGATAGTCACCAGCCAACGTCGTACCCAGATGCGACTGGAACCCCACACAGTCGATCGGCACACCACGAGACTTGAAGTCCCGCACCATGTTGTAGATACCCGTCGACTTCGCGTTGATCCCATCGGTGTTGTAGTCGTTGTAACACAACTTCGCACCCGGATCCGCCGCCCGCGCCGCCCGGAACGCCGCCTCGATCCAGTCATTACCCGTCCGCTGCAGATTCGAGTCACGCCGACCGCCACCACCACCATCAGCGAACGCCTCGTTCACCACATCCCAGGCATAGATCTGCCCTCGAAAATGCGTCGCCACCTGCGTCACATGATTGATCGCCGCACTCCGCAACGCCGAACCCGACAAACCCTGCGCCCACCCCGGCTGCTGCTGATGCCACAACAGCGCATGACCCCGCACACTCATCCCATTCGCACGGGCATGACTCACCAGACGATCACCACCGGTATAACTGAACCGCCCCTGCTGCGGCTCGGTGGCATCCCACTTCATCTCGTTCTCGGCCACGACACTGTTGAACTCGCGGTTCAGGATTCCGACGTACTGACTGTCGGAGAGCTTGCCCGTCGCGACCGCGGCACCGAAGTAGCGGCCCTTCTCGGCGGCCGACGCCCCGAGGGTCGTCCCGGCACTGGCCGTCGGGGCCAACGCCATCGTCATGCCCGCGGTCAGGGCGACCGCGAGGGTCGCCGTCGCCAGCAGCGTTCTCTTGGGTCTCATGTTGTTCCTTCTCAGTGGTTGCATCGGTGGTGGTGAGGTGCCACTTCACCCAGGACCGGAAGAAGCCGTTCGGTGCGGCCGACGCTCGCTGGACCGAGGAATCCGGGACGGTCATCCTGGCCATCTCGCACTGACGCACGCGGTCCGGCGGGGTGTCGCCGGCGACTGCGGAGAGCCCTGAGGCGACGTCCACATGCCCAGGGGGACGCCGTGCTCCGAGGTGCGGCCGGCGTGGCTCGCCCGGTGAGCCACCGGCGCCGCCGTCCTCTCCATCGAGAGTGAGCGATAACATGCTGTTCGTCAAGACGTAACGAACGAGCCATATCGATGCCTTCGATATGCTCGCTTTCCCGCTCCGAACCTCGCTCCCCCGTCGCCGGGCCGCGCCGACCGCACCTGGACCTACCTTGTTATCGCTCACAGGTGAGCGCCGGTCAGGACCTCGGGTCGGCGCGGCGGGTGGTGCTGAACCGGCGCTGGTAGGCGGCGGGGCTGATCGACAACTGACGGGCGAAGACCCGCCGCAGGCTCTCGTAGCTGGGGAACCCGGCGAGGGTCGCGGCCTGCGTTGCCGTGTGCCCCTGGTCGAGCAACGCCCGGGCCAGATCGAATCGAATGTTCTCCACGTACCGGGCGGGTGTCGTGGCCAGCTCGTCGTGGAAGAGCCGGGTGAGGTGCCGGGTACTCACGTTGAGATGCTTCGCGAGTTCGCCGAGCGAATGGTCGGCCCGGGGGTTCGCCGTCACCAGGTCGATGATCGAACGCAGCGCCGGCGAGCGGGGCGGCGGTCCCTGCAACGGCGCCGAGAACTGGGACTGTCCGCCCGCCCGCTGCATGTACACCACGAGGGCGCGCGCGACGTCTCGTGCCACGTCGGGCCCGTGGTCCTCCTCGACGAGCGCGAGCGCCAGGTCGATACCGGCCGTCACCCCCGCCGAGGTGTACGTGGCACCGTCGCGAACGTAGATCGCGTCCGGTTCCACGCGGCTCGTCGGATAACGGACGGCCAGCTCGTGCGCGACCCTCCAGTGCGTGGTGGCACGCTTGCCGTCGAGGAGGCCGGCAGCGGCGAGGACGAACGCGCCTGTGCAGATCGACGCGACCCGACCGGCACGGGCAGCCGGAGCCCGCGCGGCGTCGGCCAGGTCGGCGGGGACACCGACCCGCGGGTACCGGTCGGAGCCGGCCACCAGGAACGTGTCGACCGCCGGTGCCGGGACGACGGCGCCGTCGACCGCCATCCGGATCCCGAGGTTCGACGTGACGTCCGCGCCGTTCGGGGAGAGCAGCGTGATTCGGTAGTCGGCACCGAACCGATTCGCCTCCTTGAACACCTCGGCCGGGCCGGCGACGTCCAGCAGGGTCACCCCGTCGTACACCAGGATCGCCACGCTGTGCGGACCTGCGTTCACCGCGGCCCCCGACCGCGTCGGCGAACCAGGCGGCGTGGACACCGTCTATTGGTAGCACGCCTCCTGTCCTGATCTGAGGGGAACCCGGCCAGACAAAGGCGGCGACGGACGAGGATCAGTGGGCAGCATGGGCGTGGAAGCAGAGTCCGCGCATTTTCCGGAAGGGCCATGCACCATGCCAGAGGTCATCGCGGGGTGGGAGATTCCTGAGACAGCGGCGGTCGCGGAAGCGACACGGCACATCCAGGAGACGACCAACTCCCTCATCTACCACCACTCGCGCCGGGTCTACCTGTTCGGCCTGATCCACGCCGCCAGGCTCGGGGTGAAACCGGATCCGGAACTGCTCTACCTGGCGGCCATGTTCCACGACAGCGGCCTCCTGACGCCCTTCTCCGATGTCGAGCAGCGCTTCGAGGTCGACGGCGCCGACCACGCGCGCCGGTTCCTCCTGGACCGGGGTTTCTCCGCCGCCGCCGCCGAGACAGTCTGGACGGCGATCGCGCTGCACACCACGCCTGGCATCCCCGACCGGATGGGCCCGGAAATCGCGACCACGTACCTCGGTGTCCTGACCGACGTGCTCGGTCTCGGCCTGGACGGACTGGACAGCGATCAGCTGGCCGAGATCCTGGCCACCCATCCGCGCGGGGATTTCACGAACGAGTTTCTGCGAGCAACGGTCGCCGGGTTGAAGGGCCGCCCCGAAACCACCAACGGCACAGTGAACTCCGACATCCTCGAGCACTTCATCCCCGGCCTGCGACGGGTGACGACTGTCGAGCGCATCACCGGTTCGCCCTGGCCGAGCTGACCCGATCCGACGTACCTCCTGAAAGGTTTTGATCATGCGGGCGATAGTCGTGCGAGACCGGGACGCGGGTGTCAGTGGTCTCGCCCTCACCGACATGCCGTATCCCCACGCCGCGGAGAACGACGTCATCGTCCGGGTGCACGCCGCCGGGTTCACGCCGGGCGAACTCGACTGGCCCGCCACCTGGACCGATCGGGCCGGCCGGGACCGGACGCCCACCATCCCAGGGCACGAGCTGTCCGGAGTCGTGGCCGAGCTGGGCTACGGAACCACGGGCCTCACCGTGGGTCAACGGGTGTTCGGGCTGACCGACTGGGCCCGCAACGGGTCGCTGGCCGAGTACACAGCGGTGGAGGCGCGCAACCTGGCCCCCCTCGCGGCCGACATCGACCACACCGTGGCCGCCACGCTGCCCATCTCCGGGCTGACCGCCTGGCAGGGGCTCTTCGACCACGGCCGCCTCACCACCGGTCAGACCGTCCTCGTGCACGGCGCCACCGGCGGGGTCGGCTCGATCGCCGTACAGCTCGCTCGGGAGGTGGGCGCCCACGTGATCGGTGCCGGACGAGCCGGGGACCGTGACCTCGCGCTGGCCCTGGGCGCGCATACCTTCCTCGACCTGGGCGCCGACGACCTGCGGGACGTCGGCGAGGTCGATGTGGTGTTCGACGTCATCGGCGGGGACATCCTCGAACGATCGACGGCGCTGGTACGCCCGGGCGGCACGGTCGTCACCATCGCCACGCCACCGACCGTGCAGCCGAGGGACGGACGGGCCGTCTTCTTCGTCGTCGAACCCGATCGCGCCCGGCTCACCGACCTTGCCGAGCGCGTCCGGAGCGGGCGGCTCAAGCCCATCGTCGGTGCCGAGCGACCACTGGCCGAAGCGCCCGCCGCGTTCGCCCGCGACCGCCGTACGCCCGGCAAGACGATCATCAAGGTCGGGTGATCACGATGGCGGTGGGCCGGATACGGTGGCCTCCTCCTCGGCCGGTGCGCCTCTCGGCACCGCCGAGGCCACCACTGGCACCCCGGAGCGAAGGAGACCCATCCTGATGCGCTCGACCACGTTGCTGCGGGAACGCCTGCTCCGGGCGGGGATGCGGGAGATCGTCACGGTGGAGCCGGCGTCGGGCGGGCTCGCGGCGCTCGCCGGCACCGCCACACGACGGGACGCACCGCCGGTGTTCGTCAAGGCCTTCGCCGAGGCGCCGGGCGACGACGTGTTCGTCGCGGAGGCCGAAGGGCTGGCCGCGCTGCGTGAACTGGGCAGGGTGGCGACTCCGGAGGTGATCCTGGCCGAGCGCGAACTGCTCGTGCTGTCCCTGCTGGAGCCCAGGCCGCGCAGCGAGGCCTTCTGGGAGCGGTTCGCGCACGAGTTGGCCCGCATGCACATGGGTACGACGCATACCCGCTTCGGCTGGCACCACGACAACTGGCTGGGCCGCCGCCGGCAGATCAACACCTGGAATGACGACGGCTTCGCGTTCTTCGCCCAGCATCGGCTGCTCCGGTGGCTCGGGCAGCCTCGCGTCGAGGCGGCACTGGACGCCGCGGACCGGGCCGCGTTGGAGCGGCTGTGTCACAGGCTGCCCGACCTGCTGCCGGAGCGGCCGGCGTGTCTGACGCACGGCGACCTGTGGGCGCAGAACATCCTCGCCAGACCGGACGGACGGCCCGCGCTCATCGACCCGGCCGTGTCCTACACCTGGGCCGAGGTCGATCTCGCCCACGTGTGGTCCACCTCGCCACCGCCGGAGGCGCAGCGGTTCTTCGAGGTCTACGCGGAGCTGACCGCGCTCGACGAGGACTGGCCGGCTCGCATGCCGATCGTCCAACTGCGCCAACACCTCGCCGTGCTCGCCCAGTTCGACGACGACTGGGGCGCGGCCGATCACATCCGGGCCACCCTCGCCCCGTTCCGGAAACGGACCTGACGGGCGTTCGACGGCGCGGCGCCCCGATCCCCACGACCGCCGGCCCTCCGTACGGTCAGGCGGTCTGGCGGTGCGCCAAGGGCGCTCAGCCCCTGCCGATGAGGTCGAGACCCGTCAGGTCCGCCGAGAGCGACCAGAGGCGGGCCGCGTCAGCGCTGTCGGTGGGGGTGCTCCCGACGATCCGGCAGTCCACGCAGTAGTCGCCGCCGTTCGCGGCGAGCTGCGGTGACGTGGCGGCCCACACCTGCGTCGCCGCGCCCTGCTCGGCGGTCTTGAACAGGCCCGGTCGGGGCGTCCCGTGCGTGTCGATCCAGCCGGCGGCGACCATCTCCTCGACGTCGAGGTGTCGTTGCAGGCCGGTGAGGATCCAGCCGGGGTCGACCGAGAAGGCGCGGACCCCGTGCGGCCTGCCGAGCAGGTCGAGGTGGCGCGCGAACAGGATGTTCGCGAACTTCGACTGGGTGTACGCCTCCCACTTGTCGTAGCCGCGCTCGAACTGCACGTCGTCCCACCGGATACGCCAGGTCGGGTTGCGCCCGGAGCTGACCGATACGACACGGGCCGCGCCGGGAGTGGTGAGCGCCGGCCACAGCAGGTTCGTCAACGCGTGGTGGCCGAGGTGGTTGGTCGCGAAGTGCGCCTCCCACCCGGGCCCCACACGGGTCAGTGGGCAGGCCATGATTCCGGCGCCCGTGATCAGGATGTCCAGGGCACGATGCCTGCTCAGGAAACGGTCGGCGAACGCGTGGACCGAGTCGAGGTCGGCAAGGTCGAGCTGGTCGACCTCGACCCCTGTCACACCGGCGAGCGCCCGCTGCGCGACGTCCGGCCGCCGTGCCGGTACGACAACCCGAGCGCCGGCCCGGGCGAGGGCGAGGGTCGTGGCGAGACCGAGGCCGGAGGAGCCACCCGTGACGACAGAGGTCGTGCCGGTGAGGTCGATTCCGGCGAGGACGTCACCGGCCGTGCTGTGGGCGCCGAACGGCGTGTGCGTCGTGTGACTGGTCATGCCGCGGACGCTAGGTGCTAGTGCCGTGACCACGAACGTTGACGGTGTTGGGGTCAGGCTGCTCGGGTGGCGGGTTGGCCCCAGCGTCGTTGTCGTTCGCTGCGGATGCGGG
>NZ_JBIAYR010000013.1:0-135167 GCF_042898105.1 Micromonospora sp. NPDC000663 | reverse complement strand
GGTATAAATCATAATTGGCACTGGCTTTACAAGCACCCTGTTGAGTTCTCAAAGAACAACCACACACCGAACCAAACACCACACTCAGTGGCACCAGCCCGGGGCTTTTCCGCTCTGCGGCCCGGCGCTTTCAGCGCCAGGCACTTTTACTACGTTACCCGCCCGTTTCCGCCGTGTCAAACCGGTGTTTCGCGGTTCGTCGTGCTTCATCCGGTAATGCGGGCGCCATGTCTCGACCGGCTTGCGCCGCTCTCGTCATGGTGTCGGCTGGCCGGCCTGTCGCGGTCTCCCGCGCACTCGCCCGTATCCCTGCCGACTGACAACCTTACCCGGTCGGTTCCGCCGCGCCAAATCCGCCTCGCGGCGAACGTTGGGGGCACCACCCGGCACCGGTCCTGCGGGGTACAACCCCTGAGACCCGGTCGCCATTCCCGCGCTCCGGCCTCCCAGACTTTCGCCTGTTTCGTCCGTTCCGCGCTGGCAGAGAGAAAGTTACGCGTCCGGCGGAGTGATCGTCAAATCCGCCGGACGCGTCCCCCGTCACACCGTCGACGGTCGACTATCCGCCCAGCTCAACGCCCGCGAAGGAGCGCTTGCCGCGGCGCAGCACCAGGTACCTGCCGTGCAGCAGATCCTCCGGAGACACCGCCGCGTCCACCTCGGTCACCCGGTTGTTGTTGACGTAGGCGCCGCCCTCGGCGATCACCCGGCGGGCCTCCTTGAGGCCGTTCACGAGCCCGGAGTCCCGAAGGAGGCCTGCCACGTCGGGCAGCTCGCCGGTGAGGCGTACCAGGCCCGCCTCGGTCAACGCCGCGCGCAGCGTCTCCGGGGCGAGCTCGTCGAGCGAACCACGCCCGAACAGCGCCTGGCTGGCGGCGACCGCCTGCCGGGTCTCCTCGGGGCCGTGCACAAGAGTGGTCAGCTCCTCGGCGAGCGCCCGCTGGGCCAGCCGGGCGGCCGGTCGTTCGGCGGTGGCCTTCGCCAGCTCCTCCAGCTCCTCGCGGGAGCGGAAGCTGAAGTACCGCAGGTAGCGGTCGACCTCCCCGTCGTCCACGTTGAGCCAGAACTGGTAGAACGCGTACGGGCTGGTCATCGTGGGGTCGAGCCAGACGGCCCCGCCCTCGCTCTTACCGAACTTCGTACCGTCGGCCTTGGTGACCAGGGGCGTGGTGAACGCCTGCACCGGCCCCGCGCCGCGCCTGCGGACGTAGTCGACGCCTGCGGTGATGTTGCCCCACTGGTCGGAGCCACCGAACTGGAGCTGACAGCCGTGCCGGCGGTGCAGCTCGTAGAAGTCGTTGGCCTGCAACAGCTGGTAGCTGAACTCGGTGAAGCTGATGCCGGTCTCCAGCCGGGCCCGCACCACCTCCCGGGCCAGCATCTTGTTCACCGGGAAGTGCTTGCCCACGTCACGGAGGAACTCGACGATCGACATCTCGCCGGTCCAGTCCAGGTTGTTGACCAGCTGCGCCGCGTTGTCGCCGGTGTACGACACGAACGGCGCGAGCTGCTCGCGGATCCGCTCGACCCAGCCGGCGATCACGTCGAGTGGGTTGAGTGCCCGTTCGGCGCTCTCCTTCGGGTCACCGATCTGCCCGGTGGCCCCGCCGACCAGCAGCAACGGTCGGTGCCCGGCGAGTTGCAGCCGGCGGGCCATCAGGACCTGCATGAGGTTGCCGACGTGCAGGCTCGGGGCGGTGGGGTCGAAGCCCACGTAATAGGTGGCGGCAGCCCCGCCGTCGAGCAGCTCGCGCAGCTCGTCGAGGCCTGTCGAGTCCTGAATGAGGCCACGCCAGAGCAGGTCGTCGGTCAGGGAGTCCCGCTCGGTCGGCGGGGGGCTGCTGTCGGTCACGGTCACCGATTCTCCCCCATCGCCCGTGCCGACCCGTACCGGGTTTCGCGCAACCTGTCCCGGTTAGGCTTGCGCCCCGTTGATCGAGGAGGGTTTTGCCGTGGAGAAGCCGGATCTGACGGGTGGGTTCGTCGCCCTGCTCGGGCTCACGTTCGAGGAGGCCACCGCCGACCGGGTGGTCATCAGCTGGCAGGTCCGACCGGAGCTGCACCAGCCGTTCGGCATCCAGCACGGCGGGGTGTACTGCTCGGTGGTGGAGACCGCGGCCAGCGTCGGTGGTTCGCTCTGGCTGGCCGACCGGGGGACTGTCGTCGGCGTGTCGAACCAGACCGACTTCCTGCGGGCCGTCCGAGAGGGCGAGCTGACCGCCGTCGGCACGCCCGTGCACCGGGGCCGCAGCCAGCAGCTCTGGCAGGTGGAGATCACCGACGGTGACGAACGGTTGGTCGCCCGCGGGCAGGTCCGTCTGCAGAACCTCTCCCGCGACTGAGCCACGCCCTCGACGGGGTCAGCTGCGCGCCTCGTCCAGCACCGGCTCGGCGTCCCGCTCGGCGTCCGTCTCGTCGGGCGCCCGGCTCAGTCGTACCTCGGTGATGGCCCGGTGGTCGATGCCGGCCACCGTCAGGACCCAGCCGTCCAGGGTCACATCCTCACCGGCGACGGTGGGGATGTGCCCGAGGCGGGCCAACACCAGCCCGGCGACTGTGGTGTAGTCGCCGTCCGGGCGCGACGGCAGCTCGACGCCGATGTCCGGAAGGTCGTGCACCGGGAAGGTGCCCGGCAGCACCAGGGCGCCGTCCGCTTCGCGGCGCACGGAGTAGCCGTCCCGGTCGGTCTCGTCGTAGATCTCCCCGACGATCTCCTCCAGGATGTCCTCAAGCGTCACGATCCCGTCGACGGCTCCGCGCTCGTCCACCACCAGGGCGATGTGCTGACGTTCGGCCTTGAACTGGCGCAGCGCGTCCACCACGGGCAGCGAGTCGGGCAGCAGCATCGGCGGGCGGGCGATCTCGTCGACCGGCCGGTCGTCGGGCACGCCGACCAGGTCACGCAGGTGGATCACCCCGGCCGTGTCGTCCAGGCCGCCATGGCGCACCACAGGCGCGCGGGAGTGCCCGGTGGCGGCCAGCACGAGCCGCGCGGCCTCCGCGGTGGTCCCGCTGTCGAGCGTGAAGACCTGCAACCGGGGTACGAGGACAGCCCGCAGCCGCCGGTCGGCGATCTCGACGGCGCCGGCGATGATGGTGCGCTGCTCCTTGGTGAAGCCGTGGTTGCCGGCGACGATGTCGCGCAGCTCGTCGGGGCCGATCTCCTCCGGCTGGTGCTTCGGGTTCAGCCCGACCAGACGGACGACCAGGTCGCTTGTGGCGCCGAGCGCCCAGACGGCCGGGCGGGTGATGGTGGCGAGCAGGTCGAGCGGGCGGGCCACCAGCAGGGCCCACCGCTCGGCGGACTGCATGGCGATCCGCTTGGGGGCCAGCTCGCCGAAGACCAGGGTGACGAAGGTCAGCGCCAGGGTGACCACCACGATGGCGACCGTCTCGGCGGCGTTGCCGAACATGCCGAGCAGCGGTACGAGGGGCTTGGCCAGGGAGACCGCGGCGGCGGCGGAGGCCAGGAAGCCGGCCAGGGTGATGCCGATCTGGATGGTGGCCAGGAAGCGGTTCGGGTCCTTCGCGAGGCGGGCCAGCACCCGCCCGGCCCGGCTGGTGCGCTCCAACCGCTGGATCTGGCTGTCCCGCAGCGACACCAACGCCATCTCACTGCCGGCGAAGAGCGCGTTGATGACGACCAGGATCCCGACCAGGGCCAGTTGGCTCCCGTAGCTCTGCACGCCCGCTTCGCTCCCTCAACGGTGGTGACGCCGGCGGGTACGCGCGGCGCCGCCGGTCGGCGAGCCGGCCGGCGTACGCGCTTCTGTGCCCCGTCCGGGGTCGACCGAATCCTGCTCGGGTGACGCTACGCCGATCCGGTGGTCGCCGGCGCCGGCAGGTCGAGGACGTACGAGCCGCCCTCGGGGCGGAAGCCGAGCCGGTGGTAGTACGGGGCGAGCATCCCGGGCGGGCTGACCACCCGGTGGAAGCCGCGTTCGGTGAAGAGGCGGCTGCGCCGGTAGACGAACTCGCCGGGGGTGAAGTCGCGGAACTTCGGGGTCACGTAGTCCAGGTCGATCTGGGCGATTCCGCGGGCCTCGGCGTGCGAGAGCACCACCCCGACCACCTCGTCGGCCGTGACCACCAGGAACGCCGAGCGACCGGGTGCGTCCGGCTCCCAGTGGAAGTCGGGGTTGAACCGGGCGATGTCCGCACCGTGCACCCGCAGCGTGTGCGCCAGGAACTGGTCACCGACGCCGACCTCGACCACCTGGTAGGTCTTCTCGTCGTGCCGGGTGGTGAGCATCGCCCGCAGGTACCAGATGTTGATCACCGAGAGGACGACGTTGAGCCCGACCATGGGCCACACCCCGATGGCGGCGTTGTAGCCGATCAGCACGACGCAGCCGACGAGGTTGAGGGCGCGCAGCCGCAGGACGCGCGACTGCAACAGCGACCACACCAGCACCGCGGAGCCGGCCCAGCCGACCAGATCCAACCAGTTCACCCCGCGAGACTAGTGCCCGCCCAGGTCAGCGGTGTCGGCGGGCAGCTCCAGCAGCCACTCCTGGACGTCCTCGCCGCGCCCGTTGGCGTACCCCGAATCCTCGCCGACCACCACGAAGCCGCACTTGCGCAGCACCGCGAGGGAGGCGGCGTTGTCCTTGGCGGCGCGGGCGTGCACCGGCCGGGGCAGCTCGCGCAGCAGCGCGGCCAGGGCCGCGGTGGCGTGACCCCGGCCCCAGCGGGCCGGGTCGATCCAGTAGCTGACCTCGGTCTGGTCGTCGACAGGGAACGCGCTCACGTACCCGACGACCTCGCCGTCGGCCTCGACGGTGCGGACCAGGTTCGCGGGGTTGGTGAGCACCCGCGCCCAGTGCCCGGCGAACTCACGGTGGTCGGTCGGGTCCTTCGGGCCGAACGCGGCCATCCGGTTGGCCTCCGGGTCCTGCTGGTGCAGGAAGAATTCCACGAGGTCGTCCTCGCGGACCGGGCGCAGGCGCACGTCGGCGGTCATTCGACGAGGGTACGCGGGGAACGGTCCCTGCCCGCCGTGCGGCCCGGACGCCCGGCACCGGGGGTCGTTGGTCCCGGGTCCGACGGGCGCAACGCCCCTGCCGGCCGGGGCTCCATCGGGCGAGGGTTGGTGCGGACGGCGTGCCTGCGACGCGCCGCGCGAGGGTGGGGAGCGCACGGTGGCAGAGACCGGCGGACAGAGCCGGACGCTGGACGACACCGTCGACCAGCTCGTCCCGGTCGGGCTCGACGCGGCGGAGGCCGCCGCCCGGCTACGCACGGACGGGCCCAACGCGGTGGCGCCGCCGCCGCGCCGGCATCTGGCCGTACGCGTGCTGCGCCAGCTCACCGATCCCCTGGTGGCGTTGCTGCTCGCCGCCGCAGTGGTGACCACCGCGCTCGGCGACTACCCGGACACCGCCGTGATCGTCCTGGTCGTGCTGGTGAACACGGTCATCGGGGTGGTGCAAGAGATCCGCGCGGACCGCGCCGTGGCGGCGCTGGGTCAGCTGGCCGCGCCCGCCGCCCGGGTCGTACGGGACGGCCGGGACCTTGCCGTCCCCGCAGCCGACCTGGTCCGGGGCGACCTCGTCCGGGTCGAGGCCGGCGACATCGTGCCCGCCGACCTGCTGCTGGTCGAAGCGAACCGCCTGCAACTGGACGAGTCCGCGTTGAGTGGCGAGTCGGTGCCGGTGGGGCGGACCGTCGGGCAGGACGCCCTCGCCGGAACTGTCGTCACCACCGGCCGCGCGGCCGGCACCGTGCTGCGGACCGGGCCGGCGAGCGCACTGGGCCGGATCAGCACGCTGGTGGCGGGCACCCGACCCACCACCACGCCGTTGCAGCGCCGGCTCGCCGTCCTGGGCCGCACGCTCGGGTTGGTCGCTGTCGCGCTGTCCGGGCTGGTCTTCGCCGCAGGGGTGGTCGCCGGCCGGCCGGTTGTCGACATGGCCATCACGGCGGTGAGCCTGGTCGTCGCGGCGGTACCCGAGTCCCTGCCCGCGGTGGTGACGCTGGCGCTGGCGCTCGGCGCGCGCCGGATGGCCGCCTCGAACGCCATTCCGCGCCGGCTGCACGCGGTGGAGACGCTCGGCTCGGTGACCGTGATCGCCTCCGACAAGACAGGCACCCTCACCCAGGGGCGGATGGCGGTCCAGCAGGCCGTCACCACCGACGGGACGCGGTACGGGGTCACCGGCAGCGGGTACACCCCGCACGGCGCCGTGCACCGTGACGGCGCGGCGGTGGCCGTACCTGAGGAACTGCGCCGCCTGGCGCGGGCCGGGCTGCTCTGCAACGACGCCGCCCTGTCACCTCCCGACGAGGAACGCGCCGAGTGGGGCGCCGTGGGCGACCCCCTGGAAGCGGCACTCGTCGCCTTCGCGGCCCGCTGCGGCCTCGACCCGCAGGCCACCCGCAGCGCCTGGCCCCGGATCGCCGAACACCCCTTCGACCAGGCCCAACGCCGGATGGTCACCGTGCACCGCTCCTGCGACCGGCGCCACCTCGTGGTCTGCAAGGGCGCTCCGGAGAGCGTCCTTCACCCGCACCTGCTCGACGCCACCGACGACGAGATCGCCGCGCTGACCCGCACCGCCCACCGGCTCGCCGCGGAAGGGCTGCGGGTGCTCGTCGTCGCCGCCGCCCTGGTGGACACCCCGCCGGACCTCGCCGCGCCGACCGGTCTGCGCCCGCTCGGGCTGGTCGCCGTCGGCGACCCGCTGCGCCCGGGCGTCCCCGAGATCGCCGAGAGCCTCGACACCGCAGGGGTACGACTGCTACTGATCACCGGGGACCACCCGGCCACGGCCGCCGCGATCGGCTCCCAGCTCGGCCTCTGGCGCGACGGCGACCCCCTCGCCCGCGGCGACGACGCGGCGACGCCGCACCCGGACACCCGAGTCTTCGCCCGCACCCAGCCGGAGCAGAAGCTCGACATCATCGCCGACCTCCAGGCGCGCGGGCACGTCGTCGCGATGACCGGAGACGGGGTCAACGACGCCCCGGCGTTGCGCCGCGCCGACATCGGGGTGGCGATGGGCGGCGGCACCGAGGTCGCCCGGCAGGCCGCCGACCTGGTCCTGGTCGACGACGACCTGTCCACCGTGGCCGCCGCCATCGGCGAGGGCCGGCGCATCTACGACAACATCAGGCGGTTCCTGCGGTACTCCCTCTCCGGCGGGGTGGCCGAGATCCTGGTGATGTTGATCGGGCCGCTGTTCGGGCTGCCCGTGCCGCTGCTGCCCGCGCAGATCCTCTGGGTGAACCTGTTGACGCACGGCGTACCGGGGGTGGCCCTCGGCGCCGAACCGGCCGAACCGGGCACACTGCGACGGGCGCCCCGCTCGCCGCAGGAGTCGGTGCTCGGCGCGGGGCTGGGTCGGGACGTCCTGCTCACCGGCGCGCTGATCGCCGCCGTCGTGCTCGGCGCCGGTGTGGTCGCAGCCGGCCGGGACCTGCCCTGGCAGTCGGTGGTCTTCGTGGTGATCGGCCTGGCCCAGCTCGGCGTCGCGCTGGCGGTGCGGGCACCCCGCCCGGCGGGGGCCCGGCGCGGCAACCCAGGCCTCCTCGTCGCGGTCGCCGTGTCGGCGCTGCTACAGGTCGGCGGCGTGCTGATCGCCCCGCTGCGGGACCTGCTCGGCACCGACCCGCTGGCACCGGACGTGCTGCTGGCCTGCGCGGCGGTGAGCGCCGTCCCCGCGCTGGTGCTGTGGCTGACCCGCCGCCGCCCGACGCCGCCACCGGCACGACGAGCCGACGGCGGCGGCGACCCGGGCACCCGCGACGACGACGACGGCGGCGAACCGTCCCGGCGGGGCGACCCGACCGTCCCGGCGGGGCGGCGCGAGGACGTCGTCGTGACGGGACCAACGGCCCCCGGGTCCCCTACCGTCCGCCCCTGACCGTCCGAGCAGGTACGCGTGACGATGGAGGCGCAACGAAGGAGGACGGAATGACCATCAGATCTGGTGCCCCCGTGGTGGTGGCCGTGGACGGTTCGACATCGGCGCTGGAGGCGGTGCGGGTCGCCGCCCGGGAAGCCGTGACGCGGGGTCGCCCGCTGCGGGTCGTGCACGCGTTCATCTGGGCGCTCTACGGCGTGTCGGTGGAGCCGGCGCCGGGCGCCCCCGCCGACTCCGGCTTCCGGCGCCAGGCGGACCAGCTGGTCGCCGACGCGGTGACCGAGGCCGGCAAGGTCGCGCCGGATCTCGCCGTCACCGGCGCGGTCGTCGAGGGCGCCCCCACCCCTGTGCTGCTGGCCGAGGCCAGGAACGCGGCGCTGCTGGTGCTCGGCAGTCGGGGCCTCGGCGGATTCGGCGGACTGCTGATCGGCTCGGTGGCGGTGCAGGTCTCCGCCCGTGCCGACTGCCCGGTCCTCGTCGTCAAGGGTGAGGCCCGCGCCGACGGGCCGGTCCTGGTCGGAGTCGACGGGTCGGCCCTGTCCGCCGAGGCCCTGGGGTTCGCCTTCGAGGAGGCCTCGCTGCGGGGCACCGGCCTGGTGGCCCTGCACGCCTGGATCGTCCCGGTCGGGCCGTCCGATCTCCTGCCTGTCGGGTACGACGTCGAAGCGCTGGTCGCCGAGGAGGAGCGGGAACTCGCCCAGGCGGTCGCCGGTTGGTCGCAGCGGTACCCCGACGTGCCGGTACGGCGCGTCGTGGCGTACGGCGCGCCGGCGCGGATGCTGGTGCAGGAGTCGGCCACGGCACAGCTCACAGTGGTCGGGGCACGCGGCCGGGGCGCGCTGGCCGGCATGCTGCTCGGCTCGGTGAGCCACGCGGTCCTGCACCACGCGCACAGCCCCGTGGTGGTCGTCCGGAACCGCGAGGATCGAGAAGGCTGACACCCCGTCCGCCCGGGCGCGGGGTGCCGCGTCCGGCGGCGGCGCGTACCGGCAAATGCCGACGTCGCGCCGTGGGTGCGCCGACAATGGCCTGACCGACCCAGGGAGTGCCGATGAACCGACCTGTCGTGGTGGGTGTGGACGGATCACCGTCCAGCCTCGTCGCCGCCGAGCACGCGGCCCGCGCCGCCCTGCTCCGGTCCCGCCCGTTACGGCTGGTGCACGGCTACCTGCATCCGCTCGGCTACGGCGTGCCGCTCAACCCGTACGACCTCGGTGTGCCGGCGCCCTCCGGGGAGGCGCAGGAGATGCTGGAACGGACGGCGGCCGACCTCACCGACCGCTGGCCCGGCCTCACCGTCGAGGTGAGCCAGGTCGCCGGGGGCCCCGGCGCCACGATTGTCGAGGAGTCCCGTCGGGCCGAGCTCGTCGTCGTGGGCAGCCGCGGGCTGGGCGGGTTCACCGGGTTGCTGCTCGGCTCGGTGGGCGCACAGGTCGCCGCGCACGCGCACTGCCCGGTGCTCGTGGTCCGCCCGGACGAACAGCCGATCCCGGTGGACGCGCCGGTGCTCGTCGGCGTGGACGGGTCCGAGTCGTCGGGGCTGGCCGTGCGCCTCGGCGCGTACGAGGCCTCGCTGCGCACCGTGCCGCTGGTGCTCACGCACATCAGCCCGCCGCCGGACGGCGACCGGCCGATACCTGAGGAGATCGAGGAGTCGCAGGCCGCGTACCAGGCCGAGTCGGTGCGACTGCTCGCCGACGCGTCCGCCGCCGTCCGGGCCGAGCATCCCGACCTCGTGGTGCGGGAGCATCCGGTCCGGGCGGCCGGCGCGGCCCAGGGGCTCATCGAGGCCAGCGGCACGGCGTCGCTGCTGGTCGTGGGCACCCGGGGCCGGTCCGGATTCGCCGGTCTGCTGCTCGGATCGGTCAGTCAGGCGGCGATCCAGCACGCGCACTGCCCGGTGCTGGTCGCCCATCCGGTCAGCTGACAGCGGTGTCGCCGCCCCTGCCGAGCATCTGGAGGAAGTCGGTGGTGAGGGCGAACGGGTCGGCGGGGCCACTGGCCGGCGGCCGACGCTCGATCTGGTCGGCCAGCTCCCCCGCGGCACGCCGGATGCGGCCACGCAGCGCGCCGTCCGCGGTGCCGTCGGACCAGTCCTCAGGCGCGGCGAAGACCGCGGTGGGGACCACCACCGCCCGCAGGTAGCTGAACATCGGGCGGACGGCGTGCTCCAGCGCCAGCGAGTGCCGGGCGGTGCCGCCGGTCGCCCCGATCAGCACCGGCCGGTCGACGAGCGACCCCGCGTCGAGCACGTCGAAGAAGGACTTGAACAGACCGTTGTACGAGGCACTGAAGATCGGAGTGACGGCGATGATCCCGTCCGCCCCGGTCACCGCGTCGATGGCCTCGCGCAGCGCGGTCGGCGGGAACCCGGTGAGCATGTTGTTCACCACGTCGTGGGCGTACTCCCGCAGGTCGACGACGCGCAGATCGGCCTCGTGGCCGCGCCGGACCAGCTCGTCACGGGTCGCCCCAGCGAGCTGGTCGGCGAGCAGCCGGGTCGACGAGGGCTGACTCAGCCCCGCCGAGACCACGGCCAGGGTGCGGCGGGTCATCGGGTCGCCCCCTCCGGTGCCTTGCCCGTCACGTCGTCCACCGCGTGCACGGTGCTGTCCTTGCCACCGCCGGCGGCGGCGACCAGCGAGGCGTGGGTCGGCGCCTGGGGCACGTGCGCCGGGCGCAGCGCCTCGAACTCCTTGCGCAGCACCGGCACGACCTCCTCGCCGAGCAGGTCGAGCTGCTCCAGCACCGTCTTCAGGGGCAGCCCCGCGTGGTCCATCAGGAACAGCTGGCGCTGGTAGTCACCGACGTACTCGCGGAAGCCCAGCGTGCGGTCGATGACCTGCTGCGGGCTGCCCACGGTCAGCGGGGTCTCCCTGGTGAAGTCCTCCAGCGACGGCCCGTGCCCGTAGACCGGGGCGTTGTCGAAGTACGGCCGGAACTCCCGGACCGCGTCCTGCGAGTTGCGCCGCATGAACACCTGCCCACCGAGGCCGACGATGGCCTGGTCGGCGGTGCCGTGGCCGTAGTGGGCGTACCGCTCGCGGTAGAGCCCGACCATCCGCTGGGTGTGCTCCTTGGGCCAGAAGATGTGGTTGGCGAAGAAGCCGTCGCCGTAGTAGGCGGCCTGCTCGGCGATCTCCGGGCTGCGGATCGAGCCGTGCCAGACGAACGGGGGCACCCCGTCGAGCGGGCGCGGCGTCGAGGTGAAGGACTGCAACGGGGTGCGGTACTTGCCCTTCCAGTCGACCACGTCCTCGCGCCACAGCCGGTGCAGCAGGTCGTAGTTCTCGATGGCGAGGGGGATGCCGGCGCGGATGTCCTTGCCGAACCACGGGTACACCGGCCCGGTGTTGCCCCGGCCCATCATCAGGTCCACCCGGCCGTCGGACAGGTGCTGGAGCATCGCGTAGTCCTCGGCGATCTTCACCGGGTCGTTGGTGGTGATCAGCGTGGTCGCGGTGGACAGCAGCAGCCGCTCGGTGCGCGCCGCGATGTGACCGAGCATGGTGGTCGGCGACGAGGGCACGAACGGCGGATTGTGGTGCTCGCCCGCGGCGAAGACGTCCAGGCCGACCTCCTCGGCCTTCAACGCGATGGCGACCATCGCCTTGATGCGCTCATGCTCGGTCGGCTCCCGACCGGTGGTCGGGTCGACCGTGACGTCGCCGACGGTGAAGACTCCGAACTGCATGACCAGCTCCTCGCGTGTCTACCGGGTCCGTCGTGGTACCCGGACGCAGCTCACAACTTATTTGACGACGCAACTATTCCGTGGGCGGCCTATCTCCGGGTGGCGCGGGTCACGCAGGGGAACGGGACATACCCGGACGTTCGGCTTCAGCCGCCGGCCACCGAGGGCAGCACCCGCACCTCGGCCCCGTCGCCGACCGGGGTGGCCAGCCCGCCCGAGTGCCGGCAGTCCTCGCCGTCGACGTAGACGTTGACGTACCGGCGCAGCTCGCCGCTCTCGTCGCGGAGCCGCCGGGCCAGTCGCGGATGCGCGACGGCCAGCTCGTCGAGCACCGCCCGCAGCGTGCCGCCGGCAGAGACGGTGAGCCTGCTGGCGCCACCGGCCTCGCCGCGCAGCGGGCCGGGCAGCAGCACGGTGACCACCTCAGACCGCCGCGGCGCGGAGGCAGAGCACGTCGGGCAGGTGCGCGGCCACCAGCGACCAGGAGTCGCCCTCGTCGCGGCTCGCGTAGACCTCGCCCGAACGGGTGCCGAAGTAGACCCCACCCGGTGTCGCGTCATCGGCGCACATCGCGTCGCGCAGCACCGCCGGATAGAACGGGCCCTCCGGCAGACCCACCGACAGCGGCTCCCACCCGGCGCCGGCGTCGGTCGAGCGGAACACCCGGCAGCGATTGTCGACGGGGAAGCGCTCACCGTCGGCCACCAGCGGAAACGTCCACACGGTGTCGGGCCGCGACGGGTGCGACACCATCGGGAAGCCGAAGTCGCTGGGCAGCCCGCCGGCGATCGAGGCCCAGGTGCGGCCGTCGTCGTCGGAGCGGTAGACGCCGTGGTGGTTCTGCGCGTACAGCCGCTCGGGGTTGCCGGAGTCACGAGCCACCTTGTGCACGCACTGGCCGAACTCCGGCCACTCGTCGGGCAGGAAGGAGGCGCGGATGCCCGTGTTGCCCGGCGACCAGCTCGCCCCCGCGTCCTGCGAGCGGTAGACGCCGCCGGTGGACATCGCGACCAGCAGCCGAGCCGGGTCACGGGGGTGCGGCAGCACCGTGTGCACGGCCTGGCCACCGAACCCCGCCCCCCACTCCGGCCGGTGCGGATGATCCCAGAGGGAGCGGACGAGCTCGAAGCTGCGACCACCGTCGGCGGAACGGAACAGGGCCGACGGCTCGGTGCCGGCCCAGACCACGTCCGGCTCGTCGGGGCCGGCCGGCGTCAACTGCCAGACCCGACCGAGCGAGACGCCCGTGTCGGCCGGGAACCCGACAGGCGCGTGGTCGGGCTCGTCCCAGGAACCGCCGAGATCGTCGCTGGTGGCGACGCTGGGCCCGAAGTGCGAGCTGGTCATCCCGGCGAGCAGACGCGGCGTGGCGCGACGGGTGTCGACAGCCACCGCGTACACCCCGGTCATCGGAAAGCGCGGGCCGCTTATCTCCCAGCTGCGCCGGTCGTCGGCGCTGATGGCGAGGAACAGACCCTTGGCGGTGCCGATCGCGAGCAGTGTTGCCATGACGTCCTCCGAACCGTCCGTGAGCAGGTCCGGGTGATTATGGCCACATCCCCCGACACTTCGGGGAACGCCACATCCGGGTGTCAGCGCCGGCTGCGGGGCACATGCCGCCGGTAGGCGCTGACCGTCGGGTCACCGTCCAGCCAGAACCGCCACGGCAGGTCGTGCGCGCCTGTCACACCGACCCGCGGGCCGGCGACCACCGCCTCCGGCAGCACCCGCCGTGCCGGTGGCCGCAACCGGACCGGTCCGTCGCCGAGCAGATACCCGCCGTACGCCGATCGGTCGATGCCAAGCGTCGCGCAGAGCCGGGCCGGTCCCCGGGCCAGGTCCACGTCCCGCCGGATGGCCGGCCGACGCTCCCGTGCCGCGGCCAGCCCGTCGACCACCTCGCCGGCGCGCAGCAGCACGGCGGAGGCCTCCGCTTCGACACCGGTCACCACGTTCATGCACCAGTGCATCCCGTAGGTGAAGTAGACGTAGGCGTGCCCGGCGGGACCGAACATCACCGCGTTGCGCGGGGTGCGGCCCCGGTGGGCGTGCGAGGCCGGGTCACCTGCCGTGCCGGCGTACGCCTCGACCTCGGTGATCCGGACAGTGACACCGCCTGCGTGCAGCAGGCAGCCCAGCAGCCCGCGCGCCGCCGGCAGCAGAGGGCCGGCGAGCAGGTCCGCCAGCGCCGCCCGGTCGGCGTCGGTGGCGTGGTCACCGGGCGACAGGTCCATGGCACGACGGTACCCATCCCGCCGCACCGGAAGCCCGGCCGACCTCCTGAGCCGGACCGACAAGGCTCCTGTCACACATCCGTCATCCGGGCCTGCGGCGGAACCCGGGCGGGGGTCCAGGGGTGTGTGAGGCGTGTCGTCGCAGGGGGCGACGACCGCACCGAGAGGAAGTCACCATGACGGTACGGAGCATCCGGCGGTCACTGCTCGCCACCGGCCTGGTCGCGGCCGCCGCGACCCTGGCCTTCACCCCGTCCGCCAGCGCGAGCGTCCCGCTGCGGGCCGCGGCGCAGGCCGACGACAGCGCGCTGACCGCCCTCACGCTCGGCAGCACGGGCAAGCTCGACGCGAACGGCGCGGCGGTGTTCGTGCCGGTCACCGTGACCTGCTCGAAGGCCACCGAGTTCGACGTCACGGTCAAGGTCGCGCAGGCGGTCGGCCAGACTATGCGCGCCGGCACGACCGTTCGCCGGGTCACCTGCGCCGCGACCACCCAGGAGGTGCGGATCGCGGTGATCCCGGTCGAGCGTCCGTTCGCACAGGGCGTCGCGTTCGGCGTGGTCAGCGCGAACTCCTGCGACCCGGGCCCGACCTGCAACGCCTTCATCGACGAGCACCGGTTCGACCTGGCGCGTTGACATGACGCCCTGGCGGCGCGGCACGCCGCGCCGCCAGGCTTCAACAATCTGTTGACAACACTGCGTTCATGGTGTGTGCTCGGGGCATGACGACCGAGGACCTGTTCACCGCACCCGATCCGGCCCGGGCCCGCGCCCACCGCACCCATGAGGCGCTGCAACGGATCAGCGACCGGCACGCCGGCTCGGTAGCCCGGCGGGGACGCTGGGCCCACCCCTACGTGCTCGACCCGTGGGAGGCCGTCGCCCTGGTCACCGCCCTCGCCGCCGGCGGTGCCGAACGGGAACCCACCGAAGAACCGGTCGACGCGGCCGACCTGACCGCCGCGCTGACCCTCCTGCCGTACGTCCGCGCCGAGTTGGACGCCCTGGAGGCGGGGCTGTTGACGCTGGCCCGCGACCGGGGGCTGACCTGGCAGGCCATCGCGTACGGACTGGGTCTGGGCAGCGCGCAGGCGGCCCGCCAGCGCTACGAGCGGGTGGCCGCACGCTCGTCCGAGCAGGCGGGCTGACCGGGACGCCCCGGGCCAGCCGGCACGCCGCGTGCCTGTGGACGCCCGGACGGGCAGACTGTGCGCACGACGAGGAGGCCCCATGGACCGCGCGGAGATGCTGGCGTACTGCCTGGCCAAACCGGGAGCATGGCTGGACCGGCCATGGGAGAACGACGAGGTGGTGAAGGTCGGCGGGCGGATCTTCGCGTTCCTCGGCAACGGCGACGGGAAGCCCACTGTCGGCATCAAGTGCGGCGCGACCCGCGAGATCGCCGACGAGTGGCTGCACCGCCATCCCGGCGACGCCCGCCCGATGGCCTACATCGGCCGGTCGGGATGGAACACGCTGAGCCTCGACGGTGGCATCGACCCCGACGAGCTGACCGAGGCGGTCGACGCGTCGTACGACATGGTGGTGGCCAAGCTCCCCAAGCGGGAGCGTCCGACGGCCTGAACCGACCGTGGCGCCGGCGACACGCGCCGGCGCCACGGTGAGATCAGCGGGGGACGACCCGCTCGGTGGCCCACTCCCGCCAGCCGACGAGGCGGTCCGCGGCGGCGGCGAGCTGGTCGGCGACCGGGCCCGGGCCGGTCGAGCCGGGCGTCGTCCGGGCCGCGAGCGCCGAACGCACCGACAGCACGTCCCGCACCGACGGGTCGAGGTGCTCACTGACCGCGGCCAGGTCCTCGTCGGAGACGTCCTCCAGCTCACACTCCCGGGCCGCGCACAACGCCACCAGCCGGCCGGTGATCTCGTGCGCGTCGCGGAACGGCACGTTGCGCCGGACCAGCCAGTCGGCGACCTCGGTGGCGAGGGAGAAGCCCACAGGCGCGGCGGCGACGAGGCGGTCCACCCGGACCGTCATCGTGGAGATCATGCCCGCGAGGGCCGGCAGCAGCAGTTCCAGGGTGTCGACCGCGTCGAAGGCCGGCTCCTTGTCCTCCTGCATGTCCCGGTCGTACGTCATCGGCAGACCCTTGAGCATGGTCAGCACCGTCATCAGGCCGCCGACGAGCCGGCCGGATTTGCCCCGGGCCAGCTCGGCGATGTCCGCGTTCTTCTTCTGCGGCATGATCGACGAGCCGGTGGCGAACGCGTCGTCAAGCTCCACCCAACCGAACTCGTGCGAGGTCCAGAGCACCACCTCCTCGCCGAGGCGGGACAGGTGCACGCCGATCAGGGCGGTGGTGAAGAGGAACTCGGCGACGAAGTCCCGGTCCGCCACCGCGTCCATCGAGTTGGCGAACGAGGTGCGGAAACCCAGCTCCTTGGCCACTGCCACCGGGTCCAGGGGAAGACCGGAACCGGCAAGCGCACCCGCGCCGAGCGGGCTGATCGCCGCCCGGTGGTCCCAGTCGCGCAGCCGTTCCAGGTCCCGCAGCAACGGCTGCACGTGGGCCAGCAGCCAGTGCCCGAACGTGACCGGCTGGGCGTGCTGCAGGTGCGTCATGCCGGGCGCGGCGGTGTCGACGTGCCGCTCGGCCTGCTCGACCAGCGCCTCGGCCAGCTCGACCAGGCGGCTGGCCACGCCCCGGGCGTGGTCACGCAGGTAGAGCCGCAGGTCCGTGGCGACCTGGTCGTTGCGGGACCGGCCGGCGCGTAGCTTGCCGCCGAGGCTGCCGAGGCGCTCCAGCAGGCCCCGCTCCAGCGCGGTGTGCACGTCCTCGTCGTCGATGGTGGGGCGGAACGCCCCGGAGGCGCAGGCGGCCTCCAGGTCGTCCAGGGCCGCCAGGATCCGGCCCAGCTCCTCGGGGTCGAGGAGGCCGGCGCCGGCGAGGACCCGGGCGTGCGCCCGGGAACCGGCGATGTCGTACGGGGCCAGGCGCCAGTCGAACTGCACGCTCACCGACAGTCGGGCGAGCGCCTCGGCGGGGCCGCCGGCGAACCGGCCACCCCACAGGCTCGTCCGGTTCGTGCCGGCGCTGTTCTCGGTGAGGCTCTTGTCGTCCACGCCGCCCATTGTTGTCCCCATGCTCGTCAGCCACCCAGCCGGGAGTCCCGTGCGGCGGCCATCCGACTCGGCAGGCCCCACAGTTGCACGAAACCCTTCGCCAGGGACTGGTCGAAGGTGTCGCCGGTGTCGTAGGTGGCCATGCCGAAGTCGTACAGGCTCGCCTCGGAGCGCCGGCCGGTGACAGTGGCGCGTCCGCCGTGCAGGACCATCCGTACCTCACCGCTGACGTGCCGCTGCGCGTCGTCGATGAACGCGTCGAGCGAGTCCTTCAGCGGCGAGAACCACAGACCGTCGTACACCAGCTCGCCCCAGCGCTGGTCGACGCTCTTCTTGAACCGGGCCAGGTCCCGCTCCACTGTCACCGCCTCCAGCTCCTGGTGGGCGGTGATCAGCGCGATCGCGCCGGGTGCTTCGTACACCTCGCGGCTCTTGATGCCGACGAGGCGGTCCTCGACCATGTCGAGCCGGCCGACGCCCTGCGCGCCGGCGCGCCGGTTCAGCTCCAGGATCGCCTGGTACGGGGTGACCGTCTCACCGTCGATCGCCACCGGCACGCCACCGTCGAAGGTGATCACGATCTCGTCGGCGTCGCGGGGCTCGGACGGGTCGGCCGTGTACGAGTAGAGGCCCTCGACGGGGGCGTTCCAGATGTCCTCCAGGAATCCCGTCTCCACCGCGCGACCCCACAGGTTCTGGTCGATCGAGTACGGGGACTTCGCCGACACGTCGATCGGAAGGCCCTTCTCCTCGGCGAAGGCGATCGCCTTGTCCCGCGTCCACGCGAAGTCCCGGGCCGGCGCGATGATCCTCAGGTCGGGGGCGAGGGCGTTCAGGCCCACCTCGAACCGGACCTGGTCGTTGCCCTTGCCGGTGCAGCCGTGCGACACGATCGTGCCGCCGTGCTTGCGCGCCGCCGCCACCAGGTGCTTGACGATCAGCGGCCGGGACAGCGCCGAGACGAGGGGGTAGCGGTCCATGTAGAGGGCGTTGGCCCGGATCGCCGGCAGGCAGTAGTCGGCCGCGAACTCGTCGCGCGCGTCCACCACCTCGGACTCGGCGGCGCCGCAGTCCAGGGCGCGCTGCCGGATGGCGTCGAGGTCCTCGCCGCCCTGCCCGACGTCGACCGCCACCGCGATCACCTCGGCGCCGGTCTGCTCGGCCAGGTAGGGAATGGCGACGGAGGTGTCCAACCCTCCGGAGTACGCCAGGACGACCCGGTCGGTCATGGTGTGGTGTTCCCTTCGACTGTGTCTTCCCGGCGGGCCCAGCCGGCAAGCTTGTCGCCGAGCGCGGCCCCACCGACGGACTCGCGGGCCACCACGAGAATGGTGTCGTCGCCGGCGATGGTGCCGACGACCTCGGGCAGTCCCGCTCGGTCCAACGCGCTGGCCAGGTACTGGGCTGCGCCCGGCGGGGTACGCAGCACGGCGATGTTGCCGCTGGAGTCGACGCCGTTGAGCAGTTCGCGCAACAGCCGCACCAGCCGGGCCGGTGCGGCCTCGGCGTCGCGCAGGGGCCGGTGGCCGTCCTCGGGGATCAGGTAGACGGCCGGGCCGTCGCCGCCGCGTACCTTGACCGCGCCCAGCTCCTCCAGGTCCCGCGAGAGGGTGGCCTGGGTGACACCGACGCCGTCGGCGGCGAGCAGGTCGGCCAGTTCGGTCTGCGAACGCACGGCCCGGTCCCGGATCAGCTCCACGATCCGGGCGTGCCGGGCGGCGCGGGTCAACGGGGCGGTCATCGCGTCGTCCCGGTGGCGGCGAGCAGGAACGTCAGCAGCGCCTTCTGGGCGTGCAGCCGGTTCTCCGCCTGGTCGAAGACCGCGCTCTGCGGCCCGTCGAGCACCTCGTCGGTGATCTCCTCGCCCCGGTGCGCGGGCAGGCAGTGCAGCACTATCGCGTCCGGCGCGGCCTGGCCGAGCAGCTCCTTGTTGACCTGGTACGGCAGGAACGGGGTGATCCGGTCCAGACCGTCGGCCTCCTGCCCCATCGACGTCCACGTGTCGGTGGCCAGCACGTCGGCGTCGCGGACCGCCTGGGCCGGGTCGGTGAGGACCCGTACCGACCCGCCGGTGCCGGCGGCGATCCGGGCCGCGGCGTCGACCACCGCCTCGTCCGGCGCGAACCCGTCCGGCCCGGCGACGCGGACGTGCATCCCGGCCGTCGCCCCGGCCAGCAGGTACGACTGCGCCATGTTGTTCGCGCCGTCGCCCACGTAGGTGAGGGTGCGCCCGGCCGTGCCACCGCACCGCTCCCGGATGGTGAGCAGGTCGGCGAGCAGTTGGCAGGGGTGGAAACCGTCGGTGAGCGCGTTGACCACAGGCACGGTGGCGCCCTGCGCCACCTCGGCGATCCGGTCGTCGCCGTGGGTGCGCAGCACGATCGCCGCCACGTAACGGGACAGCACCCGTCCGGCGTCCGCGAGGGTCTCGCCCCGGCCGAAGTGGGTGACCTGGGTGTCCACGACCAGCGGGTGACCGCCCAGCTCGGCGATGCCGGCGTCGAACGAGATCCGGGTCCGCAGGCTCTGCTTGTCGAACAGCACCGCCACCGAGCGGGGGCCGGCCAGCGGCTGGTGGCCGAACCTGTCGGCCTTCATCCGCGCCGCCAGGTCGAGCACCGTCGACTGTTCGTCGGGCGAGAGGTCGTCGTCGCGCAGGAAGTGCCGGATCATGCGATCGTCCCCGTCGTGGTGGGCTGGGTGGAGGGTTCGGGTGCCGTGCCGGAGGTCGCCGGGGCCGGGTGGCCGCTCGTGCCGACGGCGGCCGGGGCCGTCACGTCGAGCGCCGCGGGGAGCGCGGCGAGGAAGGCGTCCGCCTGGTCGACGGTGAGGATCAACGGCGGGGCGAGCCGGAGCACACCCGGCTGCACCGGGTTGACCAGGAAACCGGCCTCGCGCAGTGCCTCGGCCAGGACCGTCGCCACGGGCGCGGTGAGCGTCACGCCCAGCAGGAGCCCGGCGCCGCGTACGCCGTCGATCAGTGGGTGTCCCAGTGCCTCGACGCCCCGGCGCAGCCGCTCGCCGACGCGCTTGACGTGGTCGAGCAGCCCCTCGTTGGCGATCGTCGCCACCACGGCGAGCGCCGCCGCGCAGCTGACCGGGTTGCCGCCGAAGGTGGTGCCGTGCGAGCCCGGGGTGAGCAGGTCGGCGGCCCGGCCGAAGGCGACCGTGGCGCCGATGGGCAACCCACCGCCCAGGCCCTTGGCCAGCGTGACCACGTCCGGCTCCACGCCCTCGGCCTGGTGCGCGAACCAGTGCCCGGTCCGGCCGATGCCGGTCTGCACCTCGTCCAGCACCAGCAGCGCGCCGTGCCGGGCGGTGATCTCCCGTGCCGCCGCGAGGTAACCCGCCGGCGGGACGACCACACCGTTCTCGCCCTGGATCGGCTCCAGGATCACCATGGCGGTCGCGTCGGTGACCGCCGCCTCCAGCGCGGCGATGTCGCCGTACCCGACGTGGGTCACCTCGCCGGGCAGCGGCCGGAACGGGTCGGCCTTGGCCGGCTGGCCGGTCAGCGCGAGGGCGCCCATGGTGCGGCCGTGGAACCCGCCCACTGTGGCGACCACGTGGCTGCGCCCGGTACGCCGGGACAGCTTGAACGCCGCCTCGTTCGCCTCCGCGCCGGAGTTGGCGAAGAAGACGCGGCCTGGCCGGCCGGCGAGGGCCAGCAGCAGCTCGGCCAGGGCGACCGGGGGTTCGGCGATGTAGAGGTTGGAGACATGGCCGAGGGTGGCGACCTGCTTCGACACGGCGGCCACCACTGCCGGGTGGGCGTGGCCTAGCGAGTTCACCGCGATGCCGCCCACGAGATCCAGGTATTCCCGGCCGGCGTCGTCGACCACCACCGCGCCGGAACCGGACGCCAGGGTCAGCGGCGGCGTACCGTAGTTGTCCATCATGGACTGACCCCACCGTTGCGCCAGGGCGCTCATGATCCGATCACCATCGTTCCGAACCCTTCCGAGGTGAACACCTCAAGCAACGTGGAGTGCGCCACCCGACCATCGACGACGTGCGCGGCGGGCACTCCCCCGCGCACCGCCCGCAGGCAGGCCTCCATCTTGGGAACCATCCCCGACTCGAGGCTGGGCAGCAGCTTCGCCAGGTCGTCCGTGGTGATCTCGGAGACCAGGCTTGTGGTGTCCGGCCAGTCGGCGTACAGGCCTGCCACGTCGGTGAGCACGACGAGTTTGCGGGCCCGCAACGCGATCGCCAGAGCGGCGGCGGCGGTGTCCGCGTTGAGGTTGTGCAGCACCCCGTCCACGTCCGGCGCGACAGTCGAGATCACCGGGATCCGGCCGGCGTCGATCAGGTCGGTCACCGCCGACACGTCCACCGACTCGACGTCGCCGACCTGGCCGACGTCCACCGGCTGCCCGTCCACGTACGCCGGGCGGCGCACCGCGGTGAACAGCCGGGCGTCCTCGCCGGAGAGGCCGACAGCGAACGGACCATGCGAGTTGATCAGCCCGACCAGCTCCCGGCCGACCTGCCCGACCAGCACCATCCGGACGACGTCCATCGCCTCCGCGGTGGTCACCCGCAGGCCGCCACGGAACTCGCTGGCGATGCCGAGCCGGCCCAGCATGGCCGAGATCTGCGGCCCTCCGCCGTGCACCACGACCGGCTTCAGGCCCGCGTACCGCAGGAAGACCATGTCGGCGGCGAACGCCCGCTGCAACTCCGGGTCGGTCATGGCGTTGCCGCCGTACTTCACCACCACTGTCGAACCGGAGAACCGCGCCAACCAGGGCAGCGCCTCGATCAACGTCTCCGCCTTGACCTGGGCCCGGGTGAGGTCACCACCGAGACTCATGTCGAGTACGCCGAATTCTCGTGCACGTACGCGTGGGACAGGTCGTTGGTCCAGATCGTCGCGGTCGAGTCACCGGCGTGCAGGTCGATCCGGATGGTCACGTCCCGCCCGGTGAGGTCGGCCTTCGAGCGGTCCTCGGCGGCGGCACCGCCCCGGCACAGCCAGACGCCGTTGACCGCCACGTCCACCTCGTCCGGCTCGAAGGCGGCGGCCGTGGTGCCGACCGAGGCGAGGATCCGACCCCAGTTCGGGTCGTTGCCGAACAGCGCGGTCTTGACCAGGTTGCTGCGGGCCACCGACCGGCCCACCTCGACCGCGTCGTCCTCGCTCGCCGCGCCCACCACGTCGATGGCGACCTGCTTCGTGGCGCCCTCCGCGTCGGCGATGAGCTGCTGGGCCAGGTCGTGGCAGGCCGCGGTGACCGCGGCGGCCAGCTCGGCCGGCGTCGGCTCGATGCCACTCGCGCCACTGGACAGCAGCAGCACCGTGTCGTTCGTGGACATGCAGCCGTCCGAGTCGACCCGGTCGAACGTGACCCGGGTGGCCGCCCGCAACGCCTCGTCCAGCGTGGCCGGCCCGGCCACCGCGTCCGTGGTGAGCACGCAGAGCATGGTGGCCATCCCCGGCGCGAGCATGCCGGAGCCCTTGGCCATCCCGCCGACCGTCCAGCCGCTACCCCGGGCCACAGTGGTCTTCGGCCGGGTGTCGGTGGTCATGATGGCCTCGGCGGCGGCCAGACCGCCGTCCCGGGACAACCCCCGGATCGCCGAACGGACACCGGGCAGCAGCTTCGGCATCGGCAGCCGCTCACCGATCAGGCCCGTGGAGCAGACCGCCACCTCCCCGGCACCGAGGAGCAGCCGCGGGCTGACCGCGCTCAGCGCGGAGGCGGTGTGCTCGGCGGTGGCGTGCGTGTCCTGGAAACCGGCCGGGCCGGTGCAGGCGTTGGCGCCGCCGGAGTTGAGCACCACCGCCCGAACCACGCCACCCTGGACGACCTGCTGGCTCCAGCGCACCGGCGCCGCCTTGACCCGGTTGGTGGTGAAGACACCTGCCACACCGGCGTCGGGGCCGTCGTTGACCACCAGAGCGACGTCCGCGCCGCCGCTGGCCTTCAACCCGGCGGCCACCCCGGCCGCCCGGAACCCCCGAGGGGTGGTGACGCTCATGGTGCGACTCCCCAGATCGACAGGCCCGTCGTCTCCGGCAGGCCGAGCATGAGATTGGCGTTCTGCACGGCCTGGCCGGCCGCGCCCTTGCCCAGGTTGTCCAGGGCGCTGACCACGATCAGCCGGCCTGAGTCGACGTCGACGGTCGCCTGGAGGTGGCACGAGTTGGAGCCCAGCGTGGCGGCCGTGTGCGGCCAGCGCCCCTCCGGCAACACGTGCACGAACGGCGCGTCGGCGTACGCCCGCGCCAGCACCTCCTGCGGGTCGACGCCGCGCGCCGGCACCGCCGTGACCGTGGCCAGGATGCCGCGCGGCATCGGTGCCAGGACCGGCGTGAACGACAGCCCGGTCGCGCCGGACGCCTGCTTGATCTCCGGTACGTGCTGGTGGGTGCCGACCCGGTACGGCGACAGGTCCCCCATCACCTCGCTTGCCAGCAGGTGCGGCTTCGCCGCTCGCCCCGCACCCGACGTGCCGGAGGCGGCGACCACCACCACGTCGGCCGGGTTGGCCGCGCCGTCCGCGATGAGCGGGGCGAGCGCCAGCGTGATCGCCGCCGCGTAGCAGCCCGTGTTCGCCACCCGGGTGGAGCCGGCGATCAGCTCCCGTTGGCCGGGCAGCTCGGGCAGGCCGTAGGTCCACTGCCCGGCGTGCGTGCCGCCGTAGTACTGCGCCCAGGCGTACGGGTCGGCCAACCGGTGGTCGGCGCCGAGGTCGACGACGCGCACCTCGGATGGCAGGTGGGCCGCGAGGGCCGCCGACTCACCGTGCGGCAGGGCCAGGAAGACCAGGTCCGCGTCGGCCAGGGTCGCCGCGTCGGTCTCCCCGAGCACCAGGTCGAGCCCGGTGAGCTGCGGGTGTACGACGTCGACGCGGTGCCCGGCCTGGCTGTGTGCGGTGGCGGCGACCAGGTCGAACTCCGGGTGCCCGGCGATCAGGCGCAGCAGCTCACCCCCGGCGTACCCGCTCGCACCGGCGACCGCGACTCGGATCCCCATACCCACCTCCGCATGACTATGCAGAGCAGGCTAGCAAGAGCGGTGATTCACTGCAAGTTAATACAGACTACTGCATGGTGATTAACGCAAGTTTCGCTTCCCAAGTTTCGGGTGTCCTCTGCCGGAGCGCTCCGGCAGAGGACATCCCATCGTCAGTTCACCCGCTCGGACAATCCGTGCTGTCGCTCGTACGTCCGCAGGGCAGCGTCCCATGCCTCCGTGTACTCGCTGGGCCCCATACCGAGATCACCGTGCCCCCGGACGGCCTCGCGCAGGAGCTTCACGAGATCGGGAACCGTTTCCCGACGTTCCTCCACATACCGACGGAACACCTCGGCGAACTGCTCGCCGGTCAACCGCGCGGCATGCGAGGTGACCGGATCGTCCTCGAGATTCTGCAGCACCGCGCACCAACGGCGGGTCAGCTCATCCGCCTGGGTCGCCCTGATCTTCTGCAACTCGTGATCACACTCAAGCCTGATGCGATCCTCCCAGTACGGCCGGAGCCGCTCCCGGACACGCTCGTCGGGGCTGACGCGGATGAGCACGCTGAAGTGCGGCAGTGCACCCTCGCGCGGCCACCGTTGACCGCCGAGGCGGTTGTTCAGCGCACGTTCGAGGTCGTGCGAGCGGTGCGGTTCGTGTTCACGGGCCAGGTCCACTGCCCGCTCCCGGACGATCCCGCCGGCCCACCCGAGATAGCGCTCGGCGCGGAGCCGTAGCTCCTCGTAGATCATGTTCTGCGCGGTCCAGTTGTAGACGACGTGCAGGCGGAAGTCGAACGCGTCCCCCTTCGCCGGCACCAGGATCGGCGCCGGGACGTCCTGACGGAAGGTCACCGCGGCGGGGACGACCGGCGGTGGCGGGGCGGGAGGTAGCGGAAGCTCTGCGGGTGGGAAAATCGCATGCCACCAACGACGGCGCTCCACCTGCCCAGGTATGGGTGTTCTCGTGCCGGGACCACCGGCGGGGCCCATGGTCATCGCGTCTCCTCATCGATCAGTCGTCGTACGTCGTCGAGCAGGTCGTTGTGGGGCATCACGGGACGCCACACGTGACGAAGCTGGTGGTCCAGGCGATGACGCAGCGCAGGCTGTCCAGCGATGACGTGCCTCACGAGTTGAAGGCAGTAGCTGGCGACGGCTGGCTGCTGGTCCGCCCGGTCCAACCAGAAGCCGAGAGTTCGCCACGATCGGTACGCCGTTTTCGGCAGGCTGAGGGCCGTCGCCCAGAGGATGGCCAAGTCGGCCAGTTCGATCGTTCCCTGATGCACCAGGTGCAGCAGTTCCGGCCAGTGCTCCCTGGGCGGTTCTGCCCAGCGGTCGGCGAGCACCCGAAGGGTCCTCGCGGCGTGGAGCTGCACCTCGGGGTCGACGGACACCGTCCAGTCCACGAGCGTCGGCACGACGCTCGCCGCGTGACCGTTGCGGTACACCTCGACCAGCCCACGGACGACGGAGTTGTTCCACCGCTGCATCCGGGCCTGCGCCACCTGGCGCAACTGAACCAACGCCGCCTCCGGCCAGAGTTGGGCCAGGCCGAGGCTGTAGGCACGCGCCACGGTGTCCCGTAGGTGAGCCGCCGAACCGGCAGCCCACTGGCCGAGTTCGGTCCGAATCCGAGTACGCAACGCAGGCTGCATCGCCATGGCGACCAGTACGATCGCCGCAGCCTGCCGGACCCCTGCCCGCCGTTCCCGGGCCAGTTCCCCCACGGTGTCGAGGGCTGACTGCACGTCGCGTGTCGCCGACCAGCCGATGGCGCCGGCCGCGGCCTGTCGGACCGCCGGGAGGTCCCCGCGGATGAGGTCCGCCAACCAGTCGAGCAGATGCTTGGGCGACCACCATTCCGTCCACGCGACGTCCAGCAACGCCGAGCGGAGCGGCTCGGCGCCGGCCGAGAATTCGATCCGGCAGCCGCCCGGCACGCGCGCGTCGTTCACCCGGGTGACGGCTTGACCCAGTGTCGACCCCAGCAGTGCGTCGAGCACCGAACCCCGGAAAGTGGCGCTGCTCGATGCGGGTTCCTGGAAGTCGAACCGGGCAAGACGTTGAGCTGCCTGGTGTATCTCGGTCACGGGCTGTCCGGCAAGAATGGCGCACGAGAGGCGGAAGGCCCGCACCTCATCGTGAGGGAACGCGTCGACCTCCTCGCCTCCGCGTCGCACGTCGAGGATCTCGGCCGCGCGCTCCCGTAGTTGGAGCGGCAGAAACTGCTCCAGCCGTTCAGCCAGAGCGCTGCCCTTGGGGACCGTCCGCGCGATCGTCGCGACGATCGCGACGACTTCGCCGGGTCGGGGTTCACTGGCCAGGTAGGCCGACAGCAGTGGATGCCCGACGCAGTCCGCATCCACGTAGCGATCCACGCAACGCCCGTCGCACGTGCCCATGCACCATCCGACGCACTGCCCTCTGAGCTGTTGGCGAAGCTGCGCCCGAAACACCTCGACCGCCGGAGCGGAGCGGTGTTCCACGACGTGGCCCACAAGGTCGTGCTTCCGCCGGGAGAAGTCCCCGATCAGGATCAGCGTCGTGTCGGAGGTCTCGGCCCTGGCGGCCAGCGCGACAAGTGTGAACCCGTCGACCTCGCGAAGAGCGACCTCGTTCAGCCGGAGCACGTAGCCGTGCCCAGCGGGTAGCGGCGCATCCGCGCCGAGCAGATCGGCCAACTGGTCGACACCGAGGACGCGGACCCGCTCGTACCCGTGTCTGCGGGCCACCGCCAGGGTGGCCGAGCTGAACCGTCCACTCCCGGCCGGACCGGAGAGGCAGAGCAGATGATGATGCTGGAGATGGTGGTCGAGACGTTGGTCGCTCGGCGCGTACGCGTACCCGCTCGCGGTCTCACGGACGCTGGCCTCGACGAGGGTCTCGAACCAGACGCGCCCGGCGCCGTCGGATCGCCCGGCGGTGACATTGACAGTTCCGATGGCGACAGCGCCAGGACCTGTGGCGTTCTGCCCCTGGACCCGAACGTCGCCGACGTCGATCGTCGAGCCGCCCAGCAGGCCGGCGAGCCTGCGCAGCACATCCCCAGGGTCCAGGAGGTCGTCCGGCTCGTCTTCCTCCGGCGGCTCCGCGTCCGGCTCCGCGGCAGAGGTCGGCTCATCGGGGCCATCGAAGGACTCCACGGCTGCAGGTGATCCGTCCCGGGGTCCGCGAACCGCACGATCGTCGACGTCGCCGTGCAGGTCATCGCCAGAGGCCTCCTCCAGCACGTCGTGCCAGAGATCGGCCAGGTCCCGCTCGCTGTCGGCGGAGACCGGGGCGTAGCGACCGCTCATCGGCGGTTGCCTCTCCTCGTGCCGACGTTCGCGTCACGGCCGACCGAGCCGATCGCCGTCGCACCCGGGCCGATCGCGTTCTGCCCCTTGACGCGGATGTCGCCGGTACGAATTCCACCGTGCTCCGCCGCGCTGTCCGCCGGCTTCCCCTCCGTGGCGGCGTCCACCAGCTTCTCCGCAGCCTGGTCAGGAGCATTTCCGGAGGCCTGCGAGACGCCCTGGACTGCGACGGCGGTGAGATCCTCGTCCACCACACAGAGCCAGGCGTACTCGCGAAATTCCTTGTCCGGGTGGGCCACCTCGATCCGCACGAAACGCTCTGGCCGCATCTCCTCCGGGTACTCGGTGACCACGTCCCGGAAGATCTCGGTCGAGACGACGAGTGCCACGCCAGCGTCGGGAAAATTGGCCAACGCCTTCTTGACGGGCTCGGCCTCGCACAGCCGGCAGACGAAGACGACGGCGTTGCCCGGAAAGCCGTTCGCACCGTCGAGGTGCACCAGCCCCTGGTGCACCGCCACCCTCAGCCGGATCCGGGCGGCCGGGAGGCGGCTGCTGTTGTGGTTGCGCAGCCGCCGGTTCAGCTCCGGCACGAAGCGACCGATGACACGGGACTCGGACACCTCGCGCGGCACGACCGCCAGTTCGCCGTCGCCCGCCTGCTGAGTCGTCCAGGCCACGCGGTCCAGGCCGACGGCTCCAGCGGCCTCGTGCAGCAACTCTCGGAAATACCGCTGTGCCTCGTACTGCTGCAGGTTGCTCCGTCGGCTGTACCTCTCCATGTCCACCGATATCAACAGTCGCCGTTCGGGATGTTGCATCAAGCTCCCGCCCCTCTCCACCCGGCTCACCCAGCGGGCGAGCACCGCAGGAGCCATCGAACCGGCGCGGGCTGATCGGGATCCCGTAGAAGTACGGCATCACCGCCGAAAGTTGAGAATCAGTCATCCCGTCCTGCTGGGGAGTCAGCGACGCGGCCCGGCGGTGTCCTTGTCGCATGAGGATGGATCTGGTGGAGCTGCTGCTCACCCTCGAATGGTCACCGATGGTGGTGCTGGCGTTCATAGTCGTTCGGCTGCTGATCGAGGTGGTCGCCGAAACAGGGGCATCGCGCTACGCACAGAAACGGCTACGCTTCGGCAGCTGTCCCTGGGGAAGGAGGCCGCGGATGCGACGACCACCCGAGCCGTCCGGCGGCGAATGGCCCTACGGCACGTTCCTGCAACGACTCACGCCACCAGTTCGGATGACGCTACTGGGCCTGGGCGTTCGTCGTCAGGTACCCGCCGGACAGATCGTGATCCACGAGGGCATACGGGAATCTCACCTCGTACTCCTCGAAGAGGGCCTGACGAAGGTGACCGCGTCCCTGCCGGACGGTCGTTCCGCTCTGCTGTCCCTCCGGGTGGGTGGCGATCTCGTGGGCGAAATGTCCGCGCTGAACAACGAACCCCGATCCGCCACCGTCACGACGTGCGGACCGGCGAAGTACAGCGTCATCCAGCCGGACCGGTTCAAGCGGTTCCTCAAGGACCATCCCGACGCCGCCCTCGAACTCGCCGCGATGGTGTCCGACCGTCTGCGCTGGTCCAATCGACGCCGGATCGACTTCACCTCGTACCCGGTAAAACTGCGTGTTGCCCGCGTGATCGCCGAACTCTGCCGTACCCACGGTCGGCAGGGCCTGGACGGCGTCATCATCGACGTTCGACTCACGCAGCCCGACCTCGCCACCATCTGCGGCGCTTCTGAAACATCCATTCAGAAAGCGCTGCGGGAGCTACGGACAGACGGTCTGGTCGACACCGATTACCGCCGGATCACCGTCCGCGATCTGCCGAGCCTGCGCAGGCTAGGCAATCTGGAATCCAGCGACGACTGACGGGGCCCCTTCCTGAGTCGACGGAAGGGGCCCCGTCAGTCCGCGTCAGGCGCCGCGCAGGGTCGCGCCGAAGCGCTCGGCCGCGACGGCCACCGCCGCGTCCCGGGCCGCCACGGCCTCCTCGACGGTCAGCGTCCGGTCCGGAGCCCGGAAGGTCAGCTTGTACGCCAGTGACCGGCGGCCCTCGCCGAGCTGCGCGCCGGAGTACACGTCGAAGAGCCGCACGTCCTCCAGCAGCTCGCCGGCGCCTGCCTCCAGCGCGCGGCGTACCTGCTCGGCCGGCACCGAGTCGTCCACCACCAGGGCCACGTCGATCAGGGCCGGCGGGAAGCCGGACACCGTCGGCGCGGGCGTTACCGGGGTCGGCGGCAGCGCATCGAGGTCCAGTTCCATGGCGCAGGTGCGCCGGGGCAGCTCCAGCGCCGCCACCACTGCCGGGTGCAGCTCACCGGCGTGCCCGACGACCGCGTCGTCGACCCGCAGCTCGGCGCAGCGGCCGGGGTGCCACGGCGCGTACTCGGCCGCGCGCACCTCGACCCGCTCGTCCGGGATCCCGGAGGCGGCCAGCACGTCACGGGCCGCCTCGATGGCGTCCGCCCAGCCCGCCGGTCGACCGGCGCCCCACCAGCCGGCGGGGTCGATGTCCCCGGCGAGGACCACCGCTACGTGCACCGGCTGCGCCGGCACCACCGCGTCGGCCGCGGCGAACTCCTCGTCGGTGGGCCGCCGGTCCACGCCCATCGCGGGCGGGCTGCCGGCGCCGAGACGCGGGTGAAAGACCGCGCCGATCTCGTAGAGGGCCAGGTCGCGGTGACCCCGCCCGAGGTTGCGCTTGAGGATGCCGAGCAGCGGGCCGAGCAGCGTGGTGCGCAGCAGCGGCTCCTCCTCGGACAGCGGATTGGCCAGGCGCACCGCGGGCCGGCGCGGATCGTCGGCCGGCAGGCCGAGCTGGTCGGCGAGTTCCGGCGACACGAACGGGTGCGCGAGGACCTCCACGTACCCCCGCTCGGCAAGCGACCCGGCGACGGCCCGGCGGCGACGCTGCCGGGGGGTCAGGCCGCGACCGGGGGGTGCGGTCGGCAGCACCGACGGCACCTTGTCGTACCCGTCGAGGCGCACGACCTCCTCGACCAGGTCGGCCGGGTCGGTCAGGTCGGGTCGCCAGGTCGGCGGGGTGACGCTGAGCGCCGTCCCCGCGCCGCTGGCCACGCCGACCGCGCCCGGGTCCTCGGACAACCGGTCGGTGCCCTGCGCGACGGTGCAGCCGACCCGTTCCAGCAGGGCGACGACCCGCGCCGGCGGGTACTCGACGCCGACCCGCCGGGTGGGCAAGTCCGCCGGCAGGCTGATCGGGGTACGCGGCCGGACGTGGTCGATGTCCAGGATCTCGGCGCTCGGGGTGCCGCCGCCGTGCTCGGTGAGCAGCCCGACGGCCCGCTCCAGCGCGACAAGCGGCACGGCCGGGTCGACGCCCCGCTCCCAGCGCTTCGCGGCCTCGCTGAACAGCTTGTGCCGGCGGGCGGTCCGGCCGACCATGGCCGGGTCCCAGTGCGCCGCCTCGAAGAGCACGTTGGTGGTGGTTCCGGTGTCGACCTCGCTTGTCTCGCCGCCCATCACCGCCGCGAGGGAGATCGGGACGCCGGCGCCCTCGCCCGCGAGGGCGTTGTCCAGCCCAGCGTCGCAGATGACCATGTCGTCGGCGGCGAGCACCCGGTTGACGCCGTCCAGGGTGGTCAGCTTCTCCCCCGCCTCGGCGCGGCGGACCACGAGCGGCCCGACGATCCGGTCGGCGTCGAACGCGTGCATGGGCTGACCCAGCTCCAGCATCACGTAGTTGGTGATGTCGACAGGCAGCGAGATGCTGCGGATGCCGGCGGTGACGAGTCGCTGGGCCATCCACGACGGTGTGGGTGCGTTCGGGTCGACGCCCCGCACCAGGCGGGCCGTGAACCTGTCGCAGCCGACCGTGTCGCGGACCTCCACCGGGTACGCCGGCGTCGGCGTGCCACCCGGGGCGGGTGTCAGGGCCGGGTCGCGCAGCGGGACGTCGAACGCGTGCGACAGCTCCCGGGCCAGGCCGCGCAGGCTCAGCGCGTACCCCCGGTCCGGGGTGATCTCCAGCTCGAGCACGACGTCGTCGAGGCCCACGACCGGGCGGGCGTCGTCGCCCGGCTTGGCGGCCACGTCCGGCGGCAGCACGATGATGCCGGAGTGGTCGTCGCCCAGGCCCAGCTCCTTCGCCGAGCAGATCATGCCCGCCGAGTTGTGCCCGTACGTCTTGCGGGCGCCGATGGCGAACCCGCCGGGCAGCACACCGCCGGGCAGGATCACCACCACGCGGTCACCGACGGCGAAGTTGCGCGCCCCGCAGACGATTTCCTGGGGCTCGCCTGTGCCGTTGGCGGCGCCCACGTCCACCCGGCAGAACCGGATCGGCTTCTTGAAGCCGGTCAGCTCCTCGATCTCGCGCACCTCGCCGACGACGAGCTGACCGGTGACCGACGCGGCCAGGTCCACCACGGACTCGACCTCGATGCCGAGGTCGACAAGGGCCTGCTCCAGATCACCGGTGGGCAGGTCGGCGGGGAGGTCGACGTACTCCCGCAGCCAACTGACAGAAACTCGCATGACTTCAGACCACCGTTCCCGTGTCTCGTACCCGCATCGCCCTACGCCCCGGTCCCGAGCGCCCGGCTGAACCGCACGTCGCCCTCGAAGAGATGGCGGATGTCGCTGACCCCGTGCCGGACCATCAGAGTCCGGTCGATGCCCATGCCGAAGGCGAATCCGGAGTAGACCTCCGGGTCGACTCCGCAGGCGCGCAGCACGCGCGGGTTGACCATGCCGCAGCCACCCCACTCGACCCACTGCGGACCGTCGCGGTGCTCCGGGAACCACACGTCGAACTCCGCTGACGGCTCGGTGAACGGGAAGTAGTGCGGCCGCCACCGGGTCTTCGCCTCCGGGCCGAACATCGCCCGGGCGAAGTGGTCGAGCGTGCCCCGCAGGTGCGCCATCGTGATGCCCTTGTCCACGACGAGACCCTCGGCCTGGTGGAACACCGGGCTGTGCGTGGCGTCGATCTCGTCGGTGCGGTAGACGCGGCCGGGCACGATCACGTAGATCGGCGGCTTGCGGCTGAGCATGGTGCGGGTCTGCACCGTGGAGGTGTGCGTACGGAGAACAAGGCCGGACCCCTCCGGCGCGATGTGGAACGTGTCCATCAACCCGCGCGCCGGGTGGTCGGCGGGGATGTTCAACGCGTCGAAGTTGACCCACTCCAGATCGACCTCGGGCCCCTCGGCCACCTCGTAGCCCATCCCGACGAACAGGTCGCTTATCGACTCCATCAGGGTGCTCAGTGGATGCCGGGCGCCGCGCGGACGCCTGTCGTACGGCAAGGTGACGTCCACCCGCTCCTCGACGAGCACGCGCTCGGCCTGCTCGCGCTCCACCACCTCGGCGCGCTCGGCGTACGCGGACTCGATCGCCCGGCGGGCCTCGTTCACCCGCTTACCGGCGTCGGACTTCGCGGCAGGCGGCAACGCGCCGATCTCCCGGCGGGCCAGGGAGACGGGTGACCTGTCACCCAGGTGCACCGGGCGCAGCGCGGTAAGCGCGTCCGGGTCGGCGGCGGCCTCGAACGCCTTCGTGGCGTCCGCGACGGCTTCGGCCAGGGCGGCGGGGTCGAGCAGGGCGACCTGCTTCGGGTCGTACGGATCGTTGCGGTAGCTCATGGCGTACGGGCACTCCCTCACGGCGGCGCCAGCCCTCACCGGGGCGGCTAGGCGAGTCTACGGACGCGCGGCTGTGCCGCAGCCCGCCGGTAGGAGTTGCGCAGGGAGCAGGTCAGGCCCGCCGCCCGCCGACACCGGCGGGCTGGCTAAACGAACGCCGTGGCGCGTTCATGGGCGGACGCTCTCCCCTGCTGTCAGTCGCGCCGGGCATGCCTCAGCGCTGTGCTCTCGCTGAAGCGTACAGGCATACCGCGGCTGCGGCAGCCAGGTTGAGGCTCTCGGCGCGCCCGTACAGCGGCACCCGCACGCGGGCGTCAGCGGCGGCGGTCAACGCCTCGGGCAGGCCGTGCGCCTCCGAGCCGAACAGCCAGGCGGTGGGCCCGACGAGCCGTCCGTAGTCGGTCAGGTCGTCCAGGTCGCTGTCGCCGTACCCCGTGGTCGCGAAGATCGACAGCCCGGCGGCGCGCAGCGCGTCGACCACCTCGACCGGGTCGGGCGCGCGGACCACGTCGACGTGGAAGAGGCTGCCGGCGGACGCCCGCACGCACTTGCCGTTGTACGGGTCGACGGCGTCGCCGGCGAAGACCACCGCGCCCGCACCGGCCGCGTCGGCGGTGCGCAGCACCGTGCCGGCGTTGCCCGGGTCGCGGATCTCCGCGAGCACCGCCACCAGCCGGGGCGCGCCCGCGAGGGCCTGCTCCAACGACACGTCGAGGTGCCGGCAGACCGCGACCAGCCCCTGCGGGGCGACGGTCTCGGCCAGCGCGGCGAGAGCGTCGTCGGTCACCTCGGAGACGGGCACGTCGGCGCGGGCCGCCGTGGCGGCCAGCTCCGGGTGCCGGTCCAGCGCGGTGGGCGTACCGAAAAGCTCGGTGACGACCCCCGGCCTTGCCAGGGCCTCGCGGACCGCCTGGGGGCCCTCGGCCAGGAACCGGCCTGTGGCGTCGCGGTCCCGGCGGCGTTGCAGACGGCGGGCGGCGACAACCCTGGGGGTACGCGGGGTGAAGGCCATGGTGTGCGCTCCTCCGGCACGATCGAGGCGCCCCTCGGCCGGCGGTGCCGACACGAAAGGCGCCTCGCTCTGGTGCGTGGGGATCAGGCGGCCTGAGCCGCCGCGCCGCCAGTGCCCTCGGCCGTGACCGCGGCCCGGGCCAGCTCGACGATCGCCGCGAACGAGGCGGCGTCGTTGACAGCCATGTCGGCCAGGATCTTGCGGTCGACCTCGATGCCGGCCAGACGCAGGCCCTGGATCAGGCGGTTGTAGGTCATCCCGTTCGCACGGGCGCCCGCGTTGATCCGCTGGATCCACAGCTGCCGGAAGTCACCCTTGCGGTCGCGACGGTCCCGGTAGGCGTACTGCATCGAGTGCAGCACCTGCTCCTTGGCCTTGCGGTACAGCCGGGAGCGCTGACCGCGGTAACCGCTCGCGGTCTCCAGCAGGGTACGACGCTTCTTCTGGGCGTTCACAGCCCGCTTGACGCGTGCCATCTCAACTCCTTCTTACGTAAAGGTGGCGCGCGTCAGCGGCCGAGCAGCTTCTTGATGCGCTTGACGTCGGCCTTGGCCAGCACGACCGTGCCGGTCAGCCGGCGGGTCTGGGTGGAGGGCTTCTTCTCCAGGTTGTGGCGCAGGCCAGCCTGCTGGGCAACGATCTTGCCCTTGCCGGTGACCCGGACCCGCTTACCCATACCCGTGTGGCTCTTCATCTTCGGCATGTGGAACGTCTCTCCCCTGTTACTCGCCGCTGGTGTCGGTGGCGGTGCCACCGTCAACGGCTGCTGCGGTCTCGCCGCCCGCCGCGGTCTCATCGGTGGCCGGCGCGGACTCGTCCGCCCCCCGGTCCCGAGGTGCACCGCGGGACGCCGTAGCGGCGACCGCGGAGGCCTTGACGGCCCGATGCGGAGCGAGAACCATGATCATGTTTCGACCGTCCTGCTTCGGAGCGGCCTCGACGTATCCCAGGTCCGTGATCTCGGACTCGAGCCGACGCAGGAGCCGGTAACCCAGCTCCGGGCGACTCTGCTCGCGACCACGGAACATGATCGTCACCTTGACCTTGTCGCCCGCCTTGAGGAACCGCACCACGTGACCCTTCTTGGTCTCGTAGTCGTGCGGGTCGATCTTCGGCCGAAGCTTCATTTCCTTGATGACGGTCTGCTGCTGGTTACGCCGCGCTTCGCGCGCCTTGAGTGCGCTCTCGTACTTGAACTTGCCGAAGTCCATGAGCTTGCACACCGGCGGGCGCGCCATCGGCGCAACCTCGACCAGGTCCAGATCGACGTCCGCGGCCAGCTGAAGGGCGCGCTCCAGCGGGACGATGCCCACCTGCTCACCCTCGGGGCCGACCAGTCGGACCTCACGTGCCCGGATCTGATCGTTCACGCGTGGTTCGACGCTGATGGGGCCTCCTCGAGTCGTTTCTGCTCAGTTGCCGACCCTCGCGGCCCCCGGGTGGGGGTCATCCTGGAAAGCAGAAGGCCCCGGCGCATGCCAGGGCCCGCTCGACCGGTCAGCACGATCACAGGATCGCGCATCCGGAACCGGGACGCGCCCGGAACCGGGGACCGGACCCGGCCACCGTGGCGGCGACTCGGGTGGGAGCAGGCGCTCCGCTTTCGTGGCTGTCTGCTCGCACGCGGAGACAGCCTGGTCGACCCCGCAACACTACACCCCACCCCCGGGCGCACCCAAACCGGGACACCCGGGGCGTCACGGCTTCCGGTTTCCGGTTCTGGTTCCCTGGTTTCTAAGTTGGTTTGGCGCACGGCTTCCCCGCGTTCCACCCGGGGCCGGACCGGCTCAGCCGTGCGGATCGGGCGGCGCGGAGTCAGCGGCCTGCCGCGCGTTCGGCGAGGCGGGCCAGGTGCGCCTCGTGCAGCCGGCGCAGAGCACGGACCCCGTCGACGGCCAGCTCCTTGTCGGCGGCCTGAAGGGCGACCATCGGCAGCAGGTCGTCGTCGTGCAACTCCAGGCTGGCCCACGGCGCGCCCCGGTCGAAGCGCACGCCCCGGACGACCTCCCAGGGCAGCTCGTACGAGCTGACGACGTTGCGCACCCGGACGCCACGCGCGTCAGCCTCCACGCGTGGGCGGGTGAACAACAAGAAGCCCAGCGCGCCGAAGACACCCAGGCCGATCATGGCGATCTGGTCACCGCGTTGGAAACTGCCGTAGCCGTCGCCGGTCGGCCCGCTCAACGAGGTGGCGATGAGAGCGAACACCACCACCAGGGCGACCGCCGCCGACCAGCAGACCACCCGGATACGGCGGGGCTTCAGGCGGACCAGCTCGGTTTCACTCACCCCACCAGTCTGCCATCCGTACCCGGCGACCGACCGCACCACCCGCCGAGCCACCACTCAGCGCGGCTCGCGCCGCCGCGCGGTCGCGCCCCGCCGCGCCGCGCCGCTCGCGGGCCGGACGGGACGGGCTGGAGTTGCGCACGCAGACCTACCGCGCAGCCCGCTCCCGTGGGCGGCACCACCCACGGGAGCGGGACCGACTGGTCAGAGACGGCAGGCGTGGATGTTGGTGACCAGGATGGCGCGGGCGCCCAGGTCGTACAGCTCGTCCATGATCCGGTGCACGTCGTCGCGGAGCACCATCGCCTGCACGGCCACCCAACCCTCGCGGTGCAGGGGCGACACGGTGGGCGACTCGATGCCCGGGGTGAGGCCGCTGGCCCGGTCCAGGAGGCCGGCCGGCACGTCGTAGGCGAGCATCACGTAGCGGCGGGCCACCAGCACGCCGTGCAGGCGGCGCAGCAACTGCTCGGCCTGCTGGTGCGCGGGCGCGCCGGCCCGGCGGACCAGCACGGCCGAGGAGCGCAGCAGCGGCTCCCCGAAGACCACGAGGCCGGCCTGGCGCAGGGTGGCGCCGGTCTCCACGACGTCGGCGACCACGTCGGCGACGCCGAGGCGTACGGCGTTCTCCACCGCACCGTCGAGGCGGATCACCTCGGCCTTGAGACCCAGGTCAGCGAGGTGCCGCTCGACGAGCCCCGGGTACGCGGTGGCGATCCGGTGACCGCCCAGGTCCTGTACGGAGGCGATGTCGTCGGGGCGGGCGGCGAAGCGGAAGGTGGCCCGGCCGAACGCGAGGTCGACGACCTCCTCGGCGGGCGCTGCCGAGTCGATCAGCAGGTCCCGGCCGGTGATGCCGAGGTCGAGGTCACCGGAGCCGACGTAGGTGGCGATGTCCTTGGGACGCAGGTAGAAGAATTCGACGTCGTTGGCCTCGTCACGGCAGACGAGGTCCTTGGGGTCGGTGCGCTGGCGGTAGCCCGCCTCGCGCAGCATCTGGGCGGCCGGTTCGGCCAGGGTGCCCTTGTTGGGGATGGCGACACGCAGCATGACGGAGTGCTCCTTCGATCCGGATGGCGATCAACGGGTGGGGGCACTCACAGATGTCGGTAGACGTCCTTGAGCTCCAGACCGCTGGCCAGCATCAGGACCTGGACCTGGTAGAGCAGCTGGGAGATCTCCTCGGCGGTGCGCTGCGGCCCCTCGTGCTCGGCGGCCATCCACGACTCGGCCGCCTCCTCGACGACCTTCTTGCCGATGAAATGCACGCCTTTCTCCAGGGCGGCGACGGTGCCCGAGCCGGGGGTGCCCGCTGCGGCCTTGGCCTGCAACTCGGCGAACAACTCCTCGAACGTCTTCACGGCTAGCGATTCTTCCAGCCGCCCGGGTGACGCCCCTCCCCCGGGTCCGCCGGCATCCGGCAGACGGGCAATTCCCTATCAACATGGTGGGACAATCTTCGATCGACGCTCGTTGAGCTCTACGCTGTCCGCCATGGCCAGCAGCTCTCGTCTCGTCGCGCTCACCCTCGCCGGTGCCGTCGCCGCCGCCACCGCCGGGTGCGCGCCCCAGCAGGAGACACCGACCCCGAATGTCACGGCGACGCCGTCCTGCGCGAAGGAGAGCCTGCCCACGCGTACGCCGGGCAAGCTCACCATCGCCACCGACCAGCCCGCCTACGAGCCGTGGTTCCGGCAGGACAAGCCGGACAACGGCGAGGGCTTCGAGGCCGCCGTCGCGTACGCGGTGGCCGAGAAGCTGGGCTACTCCCGCGCCGACGTGACGTGGACCCGGGTCAAGTTCGACTCCGCGATCGCGCCCGGGCCGAAGACCTTCGACTTCGACATCAACCAGTTCTCCATCACCGAGGAGCGCAAGCAGGCGGTGGACTTCTCCGCGCCGTACTACCTGGTGCGCCAGAGCGTCATCGCGCTGAAGTCGTCGAAGATCGCCGGTAGGACGTCGTTGGCCGACCTGCGCGACGCCCGACTCGGCGCCCAGGTGGGGACCACCAGCTACCAGGCGATCACCGACGTGATCAAGCCGAGCGCGAAGCCGCAGGTCTACAACAGCAACGACGACGCCAAGAAGGCTCTGCAGAACGGGCAGCTCGACGGTCTCGTGGTGGACCTGCCGACCGCGTTCTTCATCACCGGTGCGGAGATCACCGACGCGACTATCGTCGGGCAGGTGCCGCAGGTCGGTGTGCCGGAGGCGTTCGGGCTGCTGCTGGACCGGAACTCCCCGCTGACGTCCTGCGTGAGCGGCGCGATCGGGCAGCTCAGCGAGGCGGGCACGCTCACCCAGCTGGAGCAGAAGTGGCTCGCGCAGGTGGCGGGGGCGGCCGAGCTCAGGTGACCCTGCTGGATCACATCCCCTCCGAGGCCCAGCAGCGGCGGGCAGCGTACCGGCGGCGGCAGACGGTCTTCAGCGTGCTGGTGGCGGCGTCCTCGACGGCGGCGCTCGGCACGCTGCTGGTCGTCGCGGTGACCGGGGCGCCGGGCTGGGAGCGGGTGCGGCGGTCCTTTCTGGACCCGGAGATCGCCCGGGACGCGCTGCCCGCGGTGCTGGCCGGGCTCTGGCTCAACGTACGGCTGCTGGTGTGTTGCGCGGCCGGCGCGCTGCTGCTCGGGCTGGTGATCGCCGTGCTGCGCACGCTGCGCGGGCCGATCTTCTTTCCGGTCCGGGCGCTGGCCGCCGGCTACACGTACACCTTCCGCGGGCTACCGTTGATCATCGTGCTGTACCTGCTCACCCTCGGCGTGCCAGGGCTGCGTCTGCAGGGCATGCCGCCGGTGCTGGTGCTGGGCGGGCTCGCGCTGGTGCTCACCTACGGCGGCTACCTCGCCGAGGTGTTCCGGGCCGGCATCGAGTCGGTGCACCCCAGCCAGCTCGCTGCGGCCCGGTCTCTGGGCCTGACGTACCGGCAGACGATGCGGCACGTGGTCCTGCCGCAGGCGGTCCGTCGGGTGGCGCCGCCGCTGCTCAACGACGTGGTGGCGTTGCAAAAGGACGTCGGTCTGGTCTCGCTCGCCGGGCCGATCGACGCCGTCCGCGCCGCCCAGATCGCCACGGCGCAGACGTTCAACTACACGCCGTACGTCGTGGCGGGGGTGCTCTTCGTGCTGCTCGCGATCCCGCTGGTCGCGGTCACCGACTGGGTGACGCTGCGCTCGGCCCGTCGACAGTCGGGAGGCTCGTGATGGCGCTGCTGCGCTGCCGGGGACTGCGCAAGGAGTACGCCGGCACCGTCGTGCTCGACGGGCTCGACCTGACTGTCGCCGAGCATCAGGTGGTCGCGCTGATCGGCGCGTCCGGGTCGGGCAAGTCCACACTGCTGCGCTGCGTGAACCTCCTCGACGACCTCGACGACGGCACCATCGAGCTGGACGGCGAGGACATCTCCGACCCCCGGGTGGACGCCGACCGGGTACGCAGGCGGATCGGCATGGTGTTCCAGGCGTACAACCTGTTTCCGCATCTGAGCGTGCTGGAGAACATCACCCTCGCCCCGCGTCGGGTGCACCGGAGGGCCCGCGCGGAGGCCGAGGCGCAGGCCCGCGAACTCCTCGACCGGGTGGGGCTGGGCGCCAGGGCGGACGCGTACCCGGACCGGCTCTCGGGCGGGCAGCAGCAACGGGTGGCGATCGTGCGGGCGTTGGCGAACTCGCCGCGACTGATGCTGCTGGACGAGGTGACCTCGGCGCTGGACCCGGAACTCGTCGGTGAGGTGCTGGCGATGATCCGGGACCTCAAGGCCGACGGGATGACGATGGTGCTGGCCACCCACGAGATGGGTTTCGCCAGGGAGGTCGCCGACGAGGTCTGCTTCCTCGACGCGGGACGGGTCGTCGAGAGCGGCCCACCCGAGCAGGTGCTCGGTGAGCCGACGCAGCCCCGGACGCGGCAGTTCCTGCGCCGGATCATCGAGGCCGGCCGGCTCTGACGAGCCGGCCGGCGCGAGCCCGTGCCGGTCAGCCGCCGAAGCCGACCCGCTGGGCGTTGCCGGCGGCCACGGTCCGGACGGCGAGGGCGGCGTCGAGCGCGGCGACGGTGGCCGACCAGCCCTTGTCCTCGACCGAGCCGGGCAGCCCGGCCCGGTCCCGGGCCTGCTCGATGGTCTCCACGGTGAGCACCCCGTGGGCGACCGGCTTGCCCTCGTCCAACGCCACCCGGGTCAGCCCGTCGGTGACCGAACGGCAGACGTAGTCGAAGTGGGCGGTGGCGCCCCGGACCACCACCCCGAGCGCGACCACGACGTCGCAGCGGCGCGCGAGGGCCTGGGCGACCACGGGCAGCTCGACCGAGCCGGCGACCCGGGCGACCACCGCACGCGCCCCGCACGCCTCGGCGGCGGCTACCGCACGCTCGAGCATGTGGTCGGTCAGCTCGCCGTGCCACCGGGCGGCCACCACACCGACGGTCAGCCCCGCGGCGTCCACCACGTCGACCCCCGGCTCACCGAAACCCGCCATCGTCATGCTCCGATCTCGTCGTTGGCGACCGGACGCCCCATCGGCGCCTCGGTCGCCTCACCCAATTCCAGCAGGTGACCCATCCGGTCCCGCTTGGTGCGCAGGTAGCGCAGGTTCTCCGGGTGCGCGCCGGCCGGCAGCCCCTCCCGGCCGGTGATGGTCAACCCGTAGCCCTCCAGCCCGGCCCGCTTGGCCGGGTTGTTGGTCAACAGCCGCATCGAGCGCACACCCAGGTCGTAGAGGATCTGCGCGCCGGTGCCGTAGTCGCGGGCATCGGCCGGCAGACCCAGGTCGAGGTTGGCGTCCACCGTGTCGCGGCCCTGGTCCTGCAACTGGTACGCCTGGAGCTTGTGCAGCAGCCCGATGCCGCGCCCCTCGTGTCCCCGGACGTAGAGCACCACGCCCCGGCCCTCGCGGGCGACGCGGGCCAGCGCGGCGTCCAACTGGGGGCCGCAGTCGCAGCGCAGCGAGCCGAACACATCGCCGGTCAGGCATTCGGAGTGCACCCGGACCAGGACGTCCTGGCCGTCGCCGAGGTCGCCCAGGACCATCGCGACGTGCTCGGCCGGGTCGTGCTCGGCGCGGTAGCCCAGGGCACGGAACACCCCGTGCCGGGTGGGCATCCGGGCGTCGGCGACCAGCTCGACCTGCTTCTCGGTGCGCCGCCGGTAGGCGATCAGGTCGGCGATGGTGATCAGGGTGAGGCCGTGCTCGGCGGAGAACTTCTCCAGGTCCGGCAGCCGCATCATGGTGCCGTCGTCGTTGACCAGCTCGCACAGCACGCCGGCGGGGCTCAGCGCGGCGAGCCGGGTCAGGTCGACGGCGGCCTCGGTGTGCCCGGGGCGGCGCAGGACCCCGCCCTCGCGGGCGCGCAGCGGCACCACGTGCCCGGGGCGGGCCAGGTCGGTCGGGTCGGTCGCGGCGTCGGCGAGCAGCCGGCTGGTGTGCGCGCGGTCGGCCGCCGAGATGCCGGTGCTGACGCCCTCCCGGGCGTCCACGGTCACCGTGTACGCGGTGCCGCGCCGGTCCTGGTTGGTGTGGTGCATCGGCGGCAGGTCGAGCCGGTCGGCCTCGCTCTCGGTCAACGCCACGCAGACGTATCCGGAGGTGTGGCGCACCATGAACGCCATCAGTTCCGGCGTGGCCAACCCGGCCGCGAAGATCAGGTCGCCCTCGTTCTCGCGGTCGGCGTCGTCGACGACGACGACCGGCCGTCCGGCCGCGATCTCGACGATCGCCTGCTCGATACTCCCGAAGGCGCTCATGCCGCCGCTCCGCTGCGCTCGGTGGCGTCGTGGGACACCAACGGGCTGAGCCTGATGATTCGCTCGCTCATGCGACAGCCTCCGTGTAGATGGGCGTTCGGGGCTTGGCCGGCCCGGTGACGCGCGAGGTGCGCCACCAGGCGGCGAATCCCCAGGCGCAGAGCGCGCCGTAGATCAGGTACATGGCTGCCGACGGGTAGAACCCGCCGCGCAGCAGCAGTGGCACACCCACCGCGTCCACGGCGATCCAGACCAGCCAGAACTCCACCCAGCCGCGGGCCATGCCGTAGGTGGCAAGCAGGCTGCCGGTGAGGATCCAGGCGTCCGGCAGCGGGCCCCAGGAGCCCAGCGCGGCGAGCACCGGGTAGGCGGCGGCCGTGCCGACGGCGGCGGCCAGCAGCATCGCCAGTCGCTCCCGCCAGGTGGCCCAGCGCGGCAGTACCGCGGCGTGCCCGGCGTCGGTGCGACGGTTGCGCCGCCAGCGCCACCAGCCGTAGACGCTGACCGCGAAGAAGAACACCTGCCTACCGGCCTGCCCGTACAGGTCGTGCGCCTGCGGCGTGGCGAACACCCCGCCCAGGAAGACGGTGAGCAGCAGCGCGTTGCCGATCATGCCGACCGGCCACGCCCAGACCAGCCGGCGCAGCCCGAGCAGCGCGGAGACCAGCCCGAACGCGTTGCCGACGATCTCCCGGACCAGCACGGGCGACCCGGCGATGTGCACCTGGGCGTCGAGCAGCCAACCGAGAGTGCCCATCAGGCCACCCCGCCGGTCTCGGCCACGCGGGCGCCAAGCAGCCGCTCCACGTACTTCGCCAGCACGTCGACCTCCAGGTTGACCGGGTCGCCGACGCCCTTCGCGCCGAGCGTGGTCAGCGCGAGGGTGGTCGGGATCAGCCCGACCGCGAACTCGTCCGCGCCCACCTCGGCGACGGTGAGCGAGACGCCGTCGATGGTGATGGAGCCCTTCTCCACCACGTACCGGGCCAGGGCCGCGGGCAGCCGGAACCGGACCGTCTCCCACTTCTCGGCCGGCTCCCGGGAGAGCACCTCCCCGACGCCGTCCACGTGGCCCTGCACGAGGTGCCCGCCTAGCCGGCTGCCCAGCGCGGCCGCCCGCTCCAGGTTCACCGGATCGCCGGCGCGCAGCGCGCCAAGCGCGGAGCGGCGCAGCGTCTCGCCCATCACGTCGGCGGTGAAGACGCCGTCGGCGACGTCCACCACGGTCAGGCAGACGCCGTTGACGGCGATGGAGTCGCCGTGCCGGGTGTCGGAGGTGACAAGCGGGCCGCGTACGGCGACAAGCGCCGAATCGCCCGCCGTCGCCGTCACCCGGACGACCTCGCCCATTTCCTCGACAATGCCGGTGAACATGTCAGCCCTCCCTCTTACGGGGCAAAGCGGTGATCCGGAGGTCCGGACCGACCTGCGTAACGTCGACGAACTCCAGATCGATTGCCTCAGCGATGGTCGTCACTCCCGCGTCGAGCAGGGCCGTGGGGCCGGCGCCGAGCAGCCGGGGCGCGACGTACCCGATGATCTTGTCGACCAGCCCGGCGGCGAGGAACGCGCCGGCCAGCCGGGGGCCTCCCTCCAGGAGCACCGCGCGGACCCCGCGCTGGTGCAGCGCCGCGAGCAGCGCCGGCAGGTCGACCCGGCCGTCCGGGCCGGCGCCGACCTCCGCGGCCGTCGCGATCCACGTCCGGGCGGCACCGTCGCGGACCCGGGCGTCGGCCGGGGTACGTCCCGAGCTGTCCACCACCACCCGCAGCGGCTGCCGGATGGCCAGGCTGCCGTCGCGCAGGTTGCGGGCGGTCAGCCGGGGATCGTCGGCGAGTACGGTGCCCACCCCGGCGAGGACCGCGTCGACGGTGCCGCGCAGCGCGTGCACGTCGATCCGGGCCGCCTCCGAGGTGATCCACATGCTGGTGCCGTCCGCCGCGGCGGAGCGCCCGTCAAGGGTGGCGGCGTACTTCCAGATGACGTACGGCCAGCCCCGGCGCATCGAGGTCAGCCACGCGACGTTGCCGGCCTCGGCCTCGTCGCCGCGTACCCCCAGGTCGACCCGGACCCCTGCGGAGCGCAACGTGGCGGCACCGCCGGAGGCCACCGGGTTGGGGTCGGGCACGGCGATGACCACCCGGGCCACCCCGGCCTGGACAAGCGCGGTGCTGCAGGGCCCGGTGCGGCCTGTGTGGTTGCAGGGTTCCAGAGTGACGACCGCGGTGCCGCCCTTGGCGCGCTGCCCGGCCTGGGCCAACGCGACGATCTCTGCGTGCGGCCCGCCGGCGTAGGCGTGGAAGCCCTCCCCGACGACCTGACCGTCCTCGTCGAGCAGCACACAGCCGACCACCGGGTTGGGGCTGGTCGTGCCCAACCCCCGTGCGGCCAGCTCGATCGCACGCCGCATCGCCTCGTCGACGGAGACGCTGGCCATCGCCCTTTCCCGCCCTCTCACTCGCCGGTCCGCGCGCTGGCGGTCAGGGAGGCGGCATGGGCCGCGGGCAGGCGGTGGCGGATTCCGGGAACGGCACAGCCGCCCCGGAGGGTGGGCACGGCACGCTGACGCCAGCGGCCGGGCGGACCCGTCCGTCCCGCGCGCTGTCTCCCATCCGGACTGTCTGGGTGCGGACGAACCGCTCCCAACCGTCGGCCCCGGAGTTTCACCAGGTCCACCGGCCGGCCGAAGCCGTCCGGGTCGCGGGCTGACCACGGTCGGACCGTGGATCACCGCCGGTTCGGAATTTCACCGAGTCCCGCCAGCGCGTGGTGGGTACCTCGCAGTCTTACACGCCGGACACGGTGTGTCCTTATCCAGGCGAGCTACTTCACAGCGGGATCACGCGTCAGGTGACGCCGCGCCGCCGGTCCACCGCCACGTACGAACCGGGCTGGCTCTTGGCTACCGTCTTCATCTCCGAGGCCACCGCGATGGCTTCCAGGGGGTCGGTGAACCGCTTGCCGGAGTCGGAGAGGGAGACCCCGATGGAGAGGGTGACCAGGGCGGCCCGGCGGATCGTGCCCCGTCGATCCTTCAACTCGACGAAGCCCCGCTCCCGGTCGGTCGGGTCGTAGAGCGTGTCGGCCGACTTCTCGAAGTCGACCACCGCCCGGGAGGTCAGCGGACGGACCTGGTCCGGCGCGCAGACGATGACGAAGTCGTCGCCGCCGACGTGGCCGAGGAAGGCCGGCGGCAACCCCACCGCGACAACGGCCCGGTGCAGGCTGCGGGCCAGGGCGGAGATGAAGTCGTCGCCGCGGACGAAGCCGTACCTGTCGTTGACGCTCTTGAACCGGTCGATGTCGATGTAGCCGACCGCGTAGTCCACGCCGTGCCGGACCCGGTCGCTGATCTCCCGCCGGATCCGGCTGTTGCCGGGCAGCCCGGTCAGCGGCGAGACCTCCCGGAACTCCTTGTTGCGGCGCAGGGTCGACGAGACGCGGGCCACCAGCTCGGCGGTGTCGAACGGCTTGACCAGGTAGTCGTCGGCGCCGGCGCTGAGCCCGTGCACCTTGTCCACGGTCATGCCCTTCGCGGTCAGCATGATCACCGGCAGGGCGGAGGTCATCGGGTCGGCGCGCAGCCGCCGGGTCAGCTCCAACCCGTCGATGCGGGGCATCATGAGGTCGACCACGGCCAGGTCGGGCCGCTGCCGCTCGATGACCTCCAGGGCCTCCTGGCCGTCGCTGGCGTGGATCACGTCGAAGCCGTGCAACCGCAGGTTGAACTCGACGAAACGAGCGATGTCCTCGTCGTCGTCGACGACGAGGATGATGTCCTTGCGGTCGCCGTCGGGCTCCACCTCAGGCCCCGGGAGTCGCGCGTTCCGCGAGTGCCCGCAGGTGCCGTACGGCCTGGGCCGGGTCGGCGGCGCCGTACACGGCGGTGCCGGCCACGAACGCGTCGGCGCCGGCGGACGCCGCCTGCTCGATGGTGTCGGCGGCGATCCCGCCGTCCACCTCGATGCGCAGCTCCAGGTGCCCGGTGTCGACGTGCCGGCGGGCGGCGCGGACCTTGTCCAGCAGCTGGGGGATGAACCGCTGCCCGCCGAAGCCCGCCTTGATCGTCATGATCAGCAGGGTGTCGAAGCTGGGCAGCAGGTCCAGGTACGGCTCGATCGGGGTGTCCCGGTCGATGGCCAGTCCGGCCTTCGCGCCCGCCGAACGCAGATCCTTCGCCAGTGCCACCGGGTCGTCGCACGCCTCGGCGTGGAACGTCACGTTGTACGCCCCGGCGTCGGCGTAGCCGGGGGCCCAGCGGCGCGGGTCCTCGATCATCAGGTGCACGTCGAACGGCATCTCGGTGACCGCCCGCAGGCTCTGCACCACAGGCAGACCGATCGTCAGGTTCGGCACGAAATGGTTGTCCATCACGTCCACGTGCAACCAGTCCGCGGCGTCCTGGACGGCGCGGACCTCTTCGGCGAGACGGGCGAAATCGGCGGCCAGGATGCTCGGCGCGACGATCGGCGGCGGTACGGTCACGAGGCCAGTGTACGAACGCGGCCACCCGCCGCCCGCATCGCGGCACCACCTCGGACGCGCTGTGACCCGGCAGTGACCAGTGGTGCAGAATTGGTCGATCCGGACTGGCGAATCCGGACGAACAGACATCAGCTACTGGCCGATCGACGGAAACGCGACGACACTCCAACCGGGACGGTGCCGTAGGCTGCACGCCCGCCGGGGTCTCGCCGCGGGGCGCGGTGACCGGCCGCCAGCTCCCGGGAGGCGGACGATGCGACGGTGGCTCGGAGTGCTGGCGTTGGTGTGCGTCACGACGGTGCTGCTGACCGGCTGCGGGCCGGCCCGGGGCGCGGACGGTGACCTGACCGACGACTGGCCCGGACTGGGCGCCCCCCAGCCGTTCACCCCGGCCACCGACACCTGCCTGCCGCGCATCACCTCCATCGTGCAGGCCAGCACGTACGAGACGGTGGACTGCGCGCGCAGCCACCTGGCCGAGGCGATCCACGTCGGCGCCTTCACCGGCCCCGCCGCGTCGACCAGGACCCGGCCCGGTCCGGGCTCACCGGCGCTGCGCGCCGCCCGCGCCGAGTGCGACCAGCGGGCCCGGGAGGTGCTCGGCGGCGACTGGCACACCGCACGGCTCAGCCTGTCCCTCGCGCTGCCGTCCGCACCCGCCTGGGCCGGCGGCGGCCGCTGGTTCCGCTGCGACCTGAGCGAGACCGACAGCATCGACAACACCCGCCCGGTGAACCGCAGCGGCAGCCTGCGCGGGGCCCTGATCGGCGACGCCCCACTGACGCACCGCTGCTTCGACCCCAAACTGATCGGCGACAACCTCAACTACATGGCGCCCGTGCTGTGCACCGAACCGCACCGGGCCGAGTTCGTCGGCGTCTACACCGAGCGCGACATGAGCTGGGCCGAGTTCACCCGCTCCGCCGAGCAGGCGCACCGCCGCTGCATGGCCCTGATCGCCGCGTACGCCGACGTGCCGAACAACGCCGACCTGCCGTACCGGGCCGGGTCCATCTACTACCCACCGTCGCAACGGGAGTGGGAGGAGGGTGACCGGGGCGTGCGGTGTTTCCTGTGGAGCGACGACCGCAAGCTCACCCGTTCGATGCGCGGCGTCGGCCCCGAGGGACTACCGGCGATCTGAGCATCGGTGCCGTATGCTGCTGCGCCGTGGCGCTACCGACCGGCCGAGGGGTCGACCGGAGGCCACCAGCGGCGGGAGGTCGGAGATGCGACGGTGGTTGACGGCGGTTGCCGGTGGCGCGGCGGTTGCCCTGGCGCTCGCCGGGTGTGGCGCGCCGGCCGGGGTCGACAGCAACCTCACCGACGACTGGCCCGCGCCCGTCGCGGCGCAGCAGTTCGTTCCCGCCGCCGACGTCTGCCACCACTCCTCGCAGCAGGTCGGTTTCCTCACCGGCTACAACCCGATGTCGTGCGCCGAGTCGCACCGCGTGGAGACCCTGTTCGTCGGCACCCTCACCGGTAAGGGCGCGGAGCGCGGCACACCCCCGCCGCCCGGCTCGGAGGGCATGCGGGCCGCGCAGGCCGGCTGCGACAAGGAGGTCAGCAAGGCCGTCGGCGCGGACTGGCGCTCCGGCCGGCTCGGCCTGACCGTCGTCCTGCCATCCGCGTCCGCCTGGGCCGGCGGGGCCCGCTGGTACCGCTGCGACGTCACCGAGATCGCCAGCATCGACGACACGGCAGTCGACCTGCGCACCGGCAGTCTCCGCGGATCGTTGACCGGGGCGGCGCCGTTGGCGTACCGCTGCTTCAACCCCAAGCTCGTCAAGGACGACATCGACGAGATGGTCGCGGTGCCCTGCACCGCCAAGCATCACGCCGAGTTCGTCGGGATCTGGCAGGCCCCGGACATCAGCTACGCCGAGTTCACCCGCACCACCAAGCGGACCCACCGGGCCTGCCAGACGATGACCGCGAAGTTCGCCAAGGTGCCGGACAACTCGCAGCTCGACTTCCGCGCCGGGACGATCTACTACCAGCCGTACGAGCAGGAGTGGAAGAACGGGAACCGGGGCGTGCAGTGCTTCCTGTGGATCAGCGACCGGAACCTGACCCGTTCGCTGCGCAACGCGGGCACGAAGGGTCTCCCGGTCACCTGACCGGCCGGGCACGACCGCACCCGGCCGGACCCGGCCGGGTGCGGTGTCGCGTCAGCCCTTACGCAGGACGGCGAGGAACATCGCGTCGGTGCCGTGCCGGTGCGGCCACAGCTGCACCGTCGGGCCGTCGCCGAGGCCCGGCATGCCGGCCGGCAGCAGCGGTCGGGCGTCGACGAAGTCCACCGACACACCGCTGCGGCGGGCCGCCTCGGTGACCGTCACGTGCGTCTCGACGGTGTGCGGCGAGCACGTGACGTAGGCGACCAGCCCGCCCGGGCGGGCCGCCCGCAGCGCCGCGCCGAGCAGCTCACGTTGCAGCCGGGTCAACGGCGGCAGGTCCGAGGGCTGGCGACGCCAGCGGGACTCCGGCCGGCGGCGCAGCGACCCCAACCCGGTGCAGGGGGCGTCCACCAGGACCCGGTCGAAGTGCCCCTCGGGCAGCTTCGGGTCCGCGCCGACCTCACGGCCGTCGGTGGCCAGCACGGCCACCGGCAGCCCCCGGGTCGCCTGGGACACCAGCCGGGCCCGGTGCTCGGCCACCTCCACAGCGGTCACCCGGGCGCCGCGCTGCGCGGCAAGCGCGCCGAGCAGCCCGGCCTTGCCGCCGGGACCGGCACACAGGTCCAACCAGCGCCCGTCCGGGCCGTCCAGCGGCGCGTCGGCCAGGGCGGCGGCCACCAGCTGGGAGCCCTCGTCCTGGACGTGGGCGCGGCCGTCCGCCACCGCCGGCACGTCGCCAGGCGCGCCGCCGGGCAGATAGACGGCGTACGGCGAGAACGCGCCAGGCGCGCCGCCGACCTGGTCGGCCAGCTCCACCGGGTCGATCAGGCCGGGCCGGGCGCACAGGTGCACAGGCGGCCGCTCGTTGTCCTCGATCAGGAGGCGTGCCGTCTCACCCAGGTCACCGTCGAGCGCCTCGGAGAAGGCCCGCACGATCCACTGCGGGTGGCTGTACGCGACCGCCAGGTGCCCGACCGGGTCGGTCTCCATCGGCGGGGCGATCTTCGCCACCCAGCCGTCGGAGTCGCGGGTCGACACCTCCCGCAGCACCGCGTTGGCGAACCCGGTGGCACCCGGCGCGACGGCGCGGACCAGGTCCACCGTCGAGGAGACCGCGGCGTGCGGCGGCACCCGGGTGTGCAGGAGCTGGTACGCCCCGATCCGCAGCGCGTCGCGGACCGGCGGGTCGATCCGGGCCACGTCCCGCCCGGCCGCGTCGGTGAGGATCGCGTCCAACGTGCCCAGGTGACGCAGCGTGCCGTAGGTCAGCTCGGTGGCGAAGGCCGCGTCCCTGCCGAACAGCCCCTCCTCGCGCAGGATGATCGGCAGCACCAGGTTGGCGAACGCGTCGTCGCGGTGCACCGCCGCCACCGCCTCGTACGCCGCACGGCGCGGACGGTCCATCGGCGGTCGTACCGGCCGGCGGTCCCCACCACGACCTGTCGAGCGCGGCGGACGGGTCCCCTCCGGGGCCGTCACGCCAGGTCCTCGCCGGCATCGACGCGGACGCCCCGCGCCCAGTCGGTCGCCGACATGGCCCGCTTGCCCGCGGCACGCACCTCGCCGAGTCGCACCGGCGCGGTGGCCGTACCGGCAAGCACCCGGGCCTTCTCAACAAGCAACTCCCCCGGCTTCAACTCCGGCCCGTCGGGCACCGGCACGACCGGGCCGAGTTTCACCCGCTCGCCCCGGAACGTCGTCCAGGCACCCGGCGCGGGCGTGCACGCCCGGATCCGGCGGTCCACGGCGAACGCCGGGTCGGCCCAGCGGACCCGGGCGTCGTCCACAGTCAGCTTCGGCGCCAGCGACACCCCGTCGGCGGGCTGCGGCTCGGCGCGGGCGGTGCCGTCGGCTATCGCGTCGAGCACCGCCACGAGCAGCCCGGCGCCGGAGTCGGCGAGCCGCGCCAGCAGGTCACCGGACGTGTCGGTGGGGCGGACCTCGTCGGTAAGGGTGCCGTACACCGGGCCGGTGTCCAGGCCCTGCTCCAGCTGGAAGACGCTGGCGCCGGTCAGCTCGTCACCGTGCAGGACGGCGTGCTGCACGGGCGCGGCACCCCGCCAGGCCGGCAACAGCGAAAAGTGCAGGTTGATCCAGCCGTACCGGGGGATCTCCAGGGCGGCCGGCGGCACCAGCGCGCCGTACGCGACAACGGGCACGCAGTCCGGTGCCAGCTCGCGCAGCCGGTCGAGGAACTCCGGATCGCGGGGGCGGGCCGGCGTGAGCACCTCCACGCCGTGCTCGTCGGCCCACTCGCCCACCGGGGAGCGGGACAGGCCCCGCCCACGCCCGGCGGGCGCGTCGGGTCGGGTGACCACGGCAACCAACTCGTGCCGGGAGACGGCGACGGCGGTCAGCGCGGGGACGGCGACTGCCGGCGTACCGGCGAAGATCACACGCATCCGGGTCACCGACCCAGACCGAAGGGGCTGCCCGCGCCGTGCGGGTTGACCTTGACCACCGGCGGGGCGGCCGGGTCGTACCACTCGGCCTGACGGATCGCCTTCATGGCCTCCTTGCGGCCGGCGGAGTCGAGCCGGTCCAGGAAGAGCACACCGTCGAGGTGGTCGGTCTCGTGCTGCACACAGCGGGCCATCAGGCCGGTGCCGACGATCTGCATCGGGTCGCCGTAGCCGTTGAAGCCCTTGGCGATGACGTTCTGTCGGCGCTTGGTGTCGAAGTAGAGCCCGGGGATGGACAGGCAGCCCTCGGGGCCGTCCTGCTCCTCCTCGTCGGGGAACTCCAGGACCGGGTTGACCAGGTGCCCGAGCACGTCGTCGACGTCGAAGGCGAACACCCGCAGGCTCACACCGAGCTGCGGGGCGGCCAGGCCGGCGCCGTTCTGCTCACGCATCGTGTCGGTGAGGTCGGCGACGAGCCTACGCAGCTCGACGTCGAAGTCGACAACCGGATCGGCCGGCGTGCGCAGCACCGGATCCCCAAAAAGACGGATGGGCTGGACGGTCACGCGGGACGGCTCCTTCATGGGTGGGACGGGCGGTGCCGTACCAGTCTACGGAGTGCCCGGGCGCGCACCGGCCGGCGCACCTCGATCGGCCGGTGCCGGTGTGCCAAGCGTCACCAGCAGGCTCTCGTAGCCGCGCAGGGTCAGCCGGGTCCGGTGCCGGGGCGGCTCGGCCAAAGCCAGCTCGGGCAGCCGGCGCAGCAGCATCGGGAACGCCAGCTGCGCCTCCAGCCGGGCCAGGCCGGCGCCGAGGCAGTAGTGCGGGCCGGCACCGAAGGACAGCGGATGCGCCTGCCCTCGGCTCGGGTCGAAACTCCCCGGGTCGGGGAACCGGCGCGGGTCGCGGTTGGCCGCGCCGAGCAGCAGCAGCGCCGTGCTGCCGGCCGGCAGGTCGAGCCCGCCGCAGCGCACCGGCGCGGTGCTGGTCCGGGTGGTCAGCTGCACCGGGGAGTCGTAGCGCAACAGCTCCTCGACGTACGCCGGGGCGAGCGCGGGGTCGGCGCGCAGCGCGTCGGCGGCCGCCGGGTGGCGCAGCAGCACGACGAGGCCGTTACCGAGCAGGTTGGTGGTGGTCTCGAAGCCGGCCACCAGCAGCACCACGAGGTTGGCCAGCAGCTCGTCGCCGGTGAGCCGTTCACCGTCGGCGTCGTGCACCTGGACCAGCGCGGTGGTCAGGTCGTCGGCCGGCGCCCGGCGTCGGGCGACGATCAGCTCGACGAAGTAGTCGCGCAGCTCGGCGGCGCCCGCGTCGGCGACCGCCAGCTCCTCGGTGGTGATCTCCGGCTCCAGCACCCCGGTGAGGTCCCCGGCCCACCGCCGGAACAGCGGCCGGTCGGCCGCCGGCACGCCGAGCAGCGCGCAGATCACCCCGACCGGCAGCGGGTACGCGAAGTCGGCGAGCACGTCGACCGGGCCGCCGCCCCCGGCGCGCTCGACGATCGCGTCGAGCAGCTCCTCGGCCTGCGCCCGCACCACGTCGCGCATCCCGGCGATCCGGCGCGGACTGAACGCCCCGGCGGCCAGCCGACGCATCCGGCTGTGGTCGGGCGGGTTGGTCCGCAGCATCGACCTGGCGATCGACGACACGGCGGGGCTCTGCCGCCAGTTCGGCCACATCTGGTCCCGCAGGGCGTCGTCGAGCACCCCGAGCCGGGGGTCGCGCAGCAGCTCGTCGACCTCCGGGTAGCCGGTCACCACGTACAGGCCGGGCAGCGCCTGCACCACGGGTCCGTGCGCGCGCAGCCGCTCGTACGTCGGGTAGGGGTCGACCCGCCCCTGCGGTGACATGAGCAGTGTGAGCGCCTCGGCAGCGTCCATGACCGGCCTCCCCCGTCGATACGTCGAAGGCTCCATCATGCCCACGCCGCCGGCGCCCGGCACCCCCGCTCGGGAGCCGACGTCGGGTCAGGCGCTGACGCTCGGGTCCCCCGCGAGCACCGCGTCGCCGCCGAGCAGGGCGGGCTCCGGCAGCGGCAGCTGGATCCGGTGGGCCGCCTCCCAGTCGTAGACCAGGCCGGGACGCACCTGCGCGGCGAAGTAGTCGATGGCGGTCATGCCGCCCACCACCTGCTCGTCGACCTCCGCGACGAGCTGGGCCGGCACGAGGGAGAAGCCGCTCTGCAGGGCGGCGCTGAGCCGGCGGTGGCCGTCGACGACGAAGAAGTACTCACCCGTGAAGCCGATCTTCAACGGCTCCAGCCCCTCGTCACCGGCCTCGGCGACCTCACCGACGAACTCGGTGTCCCACAGTCCGCGCAGCGTGGCGATGTCCTCGGTCGGGTAGACCCGGGCCGGGTCGAGCAGCAGCAGCGGCGGGCCGTCGCGCAGCACCTCGGCGCCGAGCGTCCCCTCGTACGCGGCGACGATGTGCTCGATCACCTCGGCAGCCGACGCGCGGGTGGTGTCGCACACCAGGTCGTAGTTGCGCAGGCGGGCCTTGTCGACCCCGTACCTGACGATGAACCGGCTGCGCTCGCTCTCGCTGCGCTCGCGGAGCTTGGCCTTGGCCTCTTCGAGCGAGGCGTAGCTCTCGGCCGGGCCGGAGGGCCGGGCCAGCACGCGGCGGGCCGCCTCACCCGGCTCGGTGATCATGTGGACCTTGAGCGCGTCGGTGAAGAAGTGCCAGGCCAGCCGCGAATCCATGATCAGACTTTCGCCTGAGGCGGCGATGTCCCGCTGGAGCTGGTCGACGTAGCCGTCGACCGCCTGGTCCAGCTCGGCGTGCAGGTTGAGTTGCAGGGCGGTCATCTGCCGCTGCTGCGCCATCTCCCGGTAGAGGTCACCGACGCTGACCCGGCGCATCCCGAGCCGCTTGGCGATCTCCACCGACACGGTGCTCTTGCCGCTGCCGAGGTCGCCGTTGAAGACGATCGATTGTCGAACGGTCACGACTGGTCCACCCCTGATAACCGGCTGTTTGACATCATCGACATCGCGTCCGACCGACGCGTTCCCGCCACCGTCGCCGTCCTGCGGTGGCTCCGGTCCGGCGCTTTCGACGCCGTACCGCAACCAGGAACCGTCGTACGCCCGGGCATGACGGGCGATGCTACCACCCGAGCGGCGGCGCTCAGCCGGACGCGGTGTGCGGGCGCCACCCCCGCCGAGCAGGTCGGGGGCCGCCGGCGGCGGCCGAACCGGTCAGAACAGGCTCAGCGGATCGACCTGGAGGCGGACCGGATCGGCGGCCTTGCGGGCGGCCCGCGCCCCGGCGGCCGAGTGCAGCGCCTCGGCCAGCGCGGCGGCCCGGGCCCGGGGCACCCGGACGAGCATCCGCTCCCGGCCCTCGTCGGCGGGCACCGGCCCGAGCACCTCGGCATCGACGGGCAGCCGGGCGGCGGCGAGCAGGTCGGCCACGGCCTCCGCCGGGCCGGTGACGCTCGCCATCCGCACCGCCGGAGGGAAGCCCAGCTCCCGGCGCTCGGCCAGCTCGCGGACGGCGAACCAGGCCGCGTCCCAGCGCAGCAGCGCCTGCACCGGGGCCAACGCGCCGTCGGCGACCACCACCACCCGGCCCGCCGGGGCCGGCCGGGCCAGCGCTGCCGCGGCCAGCCAGCGCCGCAGAGCCTCCTCACCGGCCCGCAGGTCGGCCCGGGTCAGCAACGCCCACGAGTCGAGCAGCAGCACCGCGCCGTACCCGCCCTCGGCGACCGGCTCCGCGCCCGGGGTGGCCACCACCAGGGCCGCCCCGCCGGGCACCTCGGTGAGCACCTCCTCCCGCCCCGAGGTGCGCACCGGCACGCCGGGGAACGCCCGCCCCAACTCCTCGGCCGTCCGCCGCGCGCCGGTCACCGCGGCCCGCAGCCGCCGCCCCCCGCACTGCGGGCAGGCGTACGCGGGGGCCACCCGGGCGCACCAGCGGCAGGCCGGGGTGCCGCCGGCCGAGGGCAGCGCCAGCGGGCCGGCGCAGTGCGCGCAGCGCGCCGGCGTACGGCAGTCGGCGCACGCGATCGACGGCAGGTAGCCGCGCCGGGGCACCTGCACCAGCACCGGCAGGTCCGCCCGGACGGCGTCCCGGGCGGCCGTCCAGGCCAGGCTGGGCAGCCGGGCGGTCGCCGCGCCCGGGTCACGGGCCAACTGGGGGTCGTCGCCGGTCGGCGCGATGGCCGGAACCCGGGCGCGCACCGTCGCCCGGTCCGCCACGACCTCCCGCGCCCAGCCGGTCTCCAGCAGCAGCTGCGCCTCGGCGGTGCGGGCGAACCCACCGACGAGCGCACCGGCCTCGGCGAGCTGGGCGCGGGTGAGCAGGACGTCGCGGGCGTGCGGATAGGGCGCGCGGGGCTCGGAGTGCAGGTCGTCGCCGTCATCCCAGACGGCGACCAGGCCGAGCCGGTCCACCGGGGCGAACATCGCCGCCCGGGTGCCGATCACCACAGGCACCCGCCCGCGCCGGGCGGCGAGGAACGCCCGGTACCGCCGGGCCGGCCCGAGCGCGGCGGAGAGGCTGACGTGCCGCCCCGGACCGAGGACGGCCGTGAGCGCGGCGTCGAGCCGGTCGAGGTCGCGGGCGTCGGGCACCACCACCACGGCGCCCCGCCCACCGGCCACCGTCGCGGCTACAGCGTCGGCATAGCGGGCGGCCCAGTCCTCGCCGGGCAACGCCGACCAGACCGCGCGGGGCGCCCGGCCGTCGGTGAGCGCCCGCAGCAGGGCCGGGCCGGTCGGGTAGTCCCGCCACCCGCGCGGGTCCCCCGGGTCAGCGACCTCCTCCTCGGCGGCGGTCGGCCCTTCGGCGGGGGCGACGGACGTCGGCTCGTCGTCGCGGGGCTCCTTCTCCACCCGGGCGTGCCGGGGCGGCACCGCGAGCCGCAGCACGTCGGCGAGGCTGCCCGCGTACCTGTCGGCCACCGCGCGGGCCAGCCGGGCGATCTCCGGCGCCAGCACCGGCTCCGGGGAGACCACCTTCTCCAGGTACGCCAGCCGGCCGGTGTGCCCGGAGTCGTCGGCGCGGGACAGCAGCCACCCGTCGACGAGCTGCCCCGCGAAGCGCACCTTCACCCGGGTGCCGGGCACCGCCACGTCGTCCAGCTCGGCAGGCACCAGGTAGTCGAACGGCCGGTCCAGGTGCGCCAGGGGAACGTCCACGCAGACGCGCGCGACCGGCGACCCGTCCGCGGGTCGCCGGTCGCTACGCCTGGTGGCGGTCAGGCTCCCGCGGCCGACTTGAGGTCGGCGGCCCGGTCGGTGCTCTCCCACGTCAGGTCCGGCAGCTCCCGGCCGAAGTGGCCGTACGCGGCGGTCTGCTGGTAGATGGGGCGGAGCAGGTTGAGGTCCCGGATGATCGCGGCCGGGCGCAGGTCGAACACCTCGCCGACGGCCTTCTCGATCGAGGAGACGGGCACCGTCTCGGTGCCGAACGTCTCGATGAACAGGCTCACCGGGTGCGCCTTGCCGATGGCGTAGGCGACCTGCGCCTCACACCGCTCGGCCAGGCCGGCGGCGACCACGTTCTTGGCCACCCAACGCATCGCGTACGCGGCCGAGCGGTCCACCTTCGACGGGTCCTTGCCGGAGAACGCGCCGCCGCCGTGCCGGGCGTACCCGCCGTACGTGTCGACGATGATCTTGCGGCCGGTGAGGCCCGCGTCCCCCATCGGGCCGCCGATCTCGAACCGGCCGGTCGGGTTGACGAGCAGCCGGTAGCCGTCGGTGTCCAGACCGAGGCTCTCCAGCTCCGGGGCGATGACGTGGTCACGCACGTCCGGGGTGAGCAGCGAGTCCAGGGAGATGTCCGCGGCGTGCTGACTGGACACGACCACCGTGTTCAACCGGACCGGGCGCAGCCCCTCGTACTCGATGGTGACCTGGGTCTTGCCGTCCGGGCGCAGGTACGGGATCGTGCCGTCCTTGCGGACCGCGGCGAGCCGGCGCGCCAGACGGTGCGCGAGGGCGATCGGCAGCGGCATCAGCTCGGGCGTCTCCGAGCAGGCGAAGCCGAACATCATGCCCTGGTCGCCGGCGCCCTGCGCGTCGAGCGCGCTCTCCGACGCGCCGGTACGCAGCTCGAAGGCGTTGTCCACGCCCTGGGCGATGTCCTCGGACTGGGCGCCGATGGAGACACTGACGCCGCAGGAGGCACCGTCGAAGCCCTTCTTCGACGAGTCGTAGCCGATGTCGAGGATGGTCCGGCGGACGATCGTCGGGATGTCGGCGTACGCCTTGGTGGTCACCTCGCCGGCGATGTGCACCTGGCCGGTGGTGATCATGGTCTCGACCGCTACCCGGCTGTGCGGGTCCTCGGCGAGCAGGGCGTCGAGGATGCCATCGCTGATCTGGTCGGCGATCTTGTCCGGGTGGCCTTCCGTGACCGATTCGGACGTGAAGAGGCGGCGTGTCACGGCACTCCTAAGCGTGTGATGTCGTTCCGCGGCAGTCTAGTCACGACTGCGGCAGGTGTCGGGATCGGTTCCGCCCTGTTCCACCCGTCAGGAGCGGTCGGCCAGCCGCGCCACGACGAGGTCCCACACGGTGTCGGCGACGTCCTCCTTGGCCTGCTCCGGCAGCCGGCTGACCGAGCCGTCCGCGCCGATGACCGTCACCGTGTTGGTGTCGGCCCCGAAGACCTTGTCGGTGCCGACCTCGTTGATGACGATGAGGTCGGCCCGCTTCCGGGCGAGCTTCGCCCGACCGTTGGCCTCGGCGTCGCCGGTCTCGGCGGCGAACACGACAAGCACCTGCCCGTGTCGTTTGCGCTGGCCGAGCTCGGCGGCGATGTCCGGATTCGTGACGAGTTCGATTGTGGGAGCGACGCCGTCGTCCGACTTCTTGATTTTGCCAGGCGCGTACGTCGCCGGCCGGAAATCGGCCGGAGCCGCCGCCATCACCACCGCGTCGGCCTGGTCGGCGGCCTTGACCGTCGCCTCGCGCAGTTCGGCGGTGGAGCCGACGCGGACCAGGTCGACCCCCGCGGGGTCGGGGAGGGAGACGTTCGCCGCGATCAGGGTGACCCGGGCGCCCCGGGCGACCGCCGCGCGGGCGAAGGCGTAGCCCTGCTTGCCGGAGGAGCGGTTACCGAGGAAGCGGACCGGGTCCAGCGGTTCGCGGGTGCCACCGGCGGTGACGACCACCCGCCGGCCGGCCAGGTCGTCGGTGGGTGCGAAGGCGCCCCGGGCGAGGACCCGACGGGCCACGGCGAAGATCTCCGCCGGGTCGGGCAGCCGGCCCTTGCCGCTGTCCGCGCCGGTGAGCCGCCCGACGGCCGGCTCGATGACCCGGACCCCGCGGGCGCGCAGTGTGGCGACGTTCGCCACCGTGGCCGGGTGCTCCCACATCTCGGTGTGCATGGCCGGGGCCAGCAGCACCGGGCAGCGGGCGGTCAGCAGCGTGTTGGTCAGCAGGTCGTCGGCGAGCCCGTGCGCGGCCCTGGCGAGCAGGTCTGTGGTGGTCGGCGCGACCACCACCAGGTCGGCCTGCTGGCCGAGGCGCACGTGCGGGACCTCGTGCACGTCGGACCAGACGTCGTCGGCGACCGGCTGGCCGGACAACGCTGCCCAGGTCGGCGCTCCGACGAAGCGGAGCGCCGACGCGGTCGGCACGACGCGGACCCGGTGGCCCGACTCGGTGAAGAGTCGCAGCAGCTCACACGCCTTGTAGGCGGCGATGCCGCCGCCGACCCCGAGGACGATCGAGGCGGACATCGACGGTTGCGGGCTTACGGCTGGTCGGTCGGCTCGGCCGTCAGCAGGCCCGCGTTGATCTCGCGCATGGCGATGGAGAGGGGCTTCTCCTGGGGGGTGGTCTCCACGAGCGGGCCGACGTACTCGAGCAGGCCCTCACCGAGCTGGCTGTAGTAGGCGTTGACCTGGCGCGCCCGCTTGGCGGCGAAGATGACAAGCGCGTACTTCGACGTCGTCTTCTCGAGGAGCTCGTCGATCGGCGGGTTGGTGATGCCTTCGGGGTTGGCGATGGATCCCACGAATTAACCTCTGCGTCTTTCGAGCCGCGCGGACGCGGTGCTGAGTCTCAACGGTGGCCGGCGGTCAGCCGCGCACGCGCGACCAGGCCGGATCCGGATAAGAAGAACCGAGTAAGCCTACCAGCTCGTCGACGACCCGCTCGGTGTGGTCGTGCGTCAGGGCGTGGTCGAACCGGCCCACGACGGCGGCGTCGGGCGGTTGCCCGGGCGGGCTCAGCAACACCAGCCGGGCGTCGGGCAGGCGCGCCCGGATCAGAGGGGCGCCGCGCAGGTCGAGCGGGAGCAGCACCTGCTGCCCGGTGTCGAGCCGGGCGCGCAGCGGCGGATACGGCGTACCCCGGCGATGTGGGCCGGCCCTTGACCACTCCAGCAGCTCGCCGGCGGCGAGCCGGCGGTCGAACTCGGCCGGGGCGAGGAACACCCGGTCGACGCCGTCCACCTCGTGCTCCCGGCGCGGCCTGGTCGTGGCCTGCACCGGGATCCACACGGACGGAGAACGCGCCCGGACGAGCTCGACGACACTCTCCCTGCCGGAACCCGAAGGTCCAGCCAGGACAGTGAGCCGAGCCGCCGGGCGCGCCTCGTCATCCGTGCTCACTGCTTGTTTCTACACGCTGCCAGGTTCAGTTGGCGGCGAACTCTCCAAGCAGTGCCTTGCGCTGCTGCTCGCCGAGGCCACGCAGGCGACGGCTGTCAGCGATCTTGAGCTTCTCCATGATCTGGGTAGCCCGGATCTTGCCGATGCCCGGCATCGCCTGCAGGACGGCCGAAACCTTGAGCTTGCCCACGACGTCGTCGCTCTCGGCGCGCTCGAGGACGGCACCAAGGGTGGTCTTGCCCTGCTTGAGCTGCTCCTTCAGCTCGGCACGGGCCTTGCGGATCTCCGCGGCCTTCTCGAGCGCGGCAGCGCGCTGTTCGGGGGTCAGTGACGGGAGCGGCACCAGTTCTCCTCAGGTCCCTATCGCGGCGGGCGGGGCGCACCGCCGCATCTGTGAAACGTGGTGTCGCTGTGAACCAAGGGGTCCGTGGTTCCCAGCGCGGGGAAAACTAGCGGTCAACGGAGCTTTCGGCAACGTGGGCGCGTGATGATCAACACAAAGTGACCGAGCCGTCAGTCAGTCACGGGGCAGCCAGAACGGCCCGACACTCGCCGAGCACCCGGTCCGCGGCGGCCCGCAGCCCGGCGACGTCGGGGCCCGCCGAGAGCACTTCCCGGGAGTACGAGGGAAGCACCGCGGCGAGGCTCGGACCGAAGACGGTACGCAGATCGGCCGCCCCGGCACCCTGCGCGCCGAGCCCCGGCGCGAGCAGCGGACCCCCCACGCCGGAGAGGTCGTGACCGGTGTCACCGATGGTCGCGCCGACCACCAAACCGAAGCTGCCGAGCGGCTCCGCACCCTTGTTGAGCTGGGAAATCTCGTCGATCACGGTCTGCGCTACGGTGCGCCCGTCGGCCGTGCGGGCGCGCTGCACGGCGGCTCCCTCGGGGTTGGAGGTGAGGGCGAGCACGAAGACACCGCCGCCGCGCTCGGCTGCCAGCTCGAACATCGGGGCCAGCGAACCTACTCCCAGGTAGGGGCTCGCCGTGACCGCGTCGACATACATCGGGCTGGATGGATCGAGGTACGCGGAGGCGTACGCCTGGACCGTCGAGCCGATGTCGCCGCGCTTGACGTCCAGCAGAACGAGCGAACCGGCATTACGTAACTGTCGGATAGTTGACTCAAGAACAGCCACTCCGCAGGAGCCGAAACGCTCGAAAAAGGCCGACTGCGGCTTGACCACCGCAACCCGGTCACCGAGGGCGTCCACGACGGTCCGGGTGAACCGGTCAAGACCCTGGACGTCGTCCTCGAGGCCCCAGCGGGCCAGCAGAGCGGGATGCGGGTCGATGCCCACGCAGAGCGGTCCCCGTTCGATGACCGCCCGGTGCAGTCGGGTTCCGAAGGTCTCCATCGCGTACTTCCTCTCTCGTCAGCCGGCCGCCACCGCCGCCGCCACCCCGGACGTGATCCGGGCCAGGTCGGCGTCGTCGGTGACGTACGGCGGCATCGTGTAGACCAGGTCGCGGAACGGCCGCAACCACACCCCCCGCTCGACGGCCGCGGTGGTGGCCGCGCCGAGGTCGACCTCGTGGTCGAGCTGGACCACGCCGATCGCGCCGAGCACCCGCACGTCCGCCACCCCGGGCGCGCCGCGCAGCGGCTCCAGGCCGGCGCGTAGACCGGCGCCCACCCTCGCGACCTGCGCCGCCCAGTCCCCGGCCCGCAGCAGACCGATGGAGGCGTTGGCGACCGCGCACGCCAGGGGGTTGCCCATGAACGTGGGTCCGTGCGCCAGCACGCCGCCCGCGGAGATGCCCCGGGCGACCTCGGGGGTGCACAGCGTCGCGGCGAGGGTCAGGTACCCGCCGGTGAGCGCCTTGCCCACGCACAGCACGTCAGGGGTGACGCCGGCGTGCTCGGCGGCGAACATCTCGCCGGTACGGCCGAAGCCGGTGGCGATTTCGTCGAAGATCAGCAGGATCCCGTGCGCCCGGGTCACCTCGCGCAGGACGCGCAGGTAACCCGGGTGGTGAAAGCGCATCCCGCCGGCGCCCTGCACCACCGGCTCCACGATCACCGCGGCCACCTCGTCGGCGTGCCGCTCGACGGTGTCCACGAGCGCCGCCACGTACGCCTCGTCGGGCGGGTCGGTGAAGCCGCCCGGGGGGACCGGCGCGAAGACCTGCCGGGGCAGCACGTCGCCCCAGAGGTGGTGCATGCCGCCCTCGGGGTCGCAGACGCTCATCGGGTGGAACGTGTCGCCGTGGTAGCCGCCTCGCCAGGTCGCCAGCCGGCGCCGCTGCGGCCGTCCGACGGCCCGCTGGTACTGCAGGCACATCTTCACCGCCACCTCGACGCTTACCGAGCCGGAGTCGGCCAGGAAGACATGTTCCAGGCCGTCAGGCGTCAGCTCGACCAGGTTTTGGGCGAGTCGCACCGCGGGCTCGTGGGTGAGCCCGCCGAACATCACGTGGCTCATCCGGCCGAGCTGGTCGGTGACCGCCGCGTCCAGCACCGGGTGCCGGTACCCGTGGATCGCCGCCCACCAGGACGACATCCCGTCCACGACCTCCCGGCCGTCGGCGAGCCGCAGCCGCACCCCCTCCGCGCTGCGCACCACGTACGGCGGGTTCGCCGGCGGCAGCGCGGCATACGGGTGCCAGACGTGCGCCCGGTCGGCGGCCAGGATCTCCTCGGGTGTCACACGTACTCCTTCGCGCCAGGAACGGTCCGGACGGCGGACCTTTCGCGGGGGCCTCGAACCCCTCCCCCGCCACCACCTTTGCTCTGCACCCCCGGAGGCGACACCGCCGGATGTGGCGCCTGCGGATGGGGCACCCCCAGGCGTGACAGCCCCACGCGCGACAACCCCGGGTGCGACAGCCTCAGGGGCGACAGCCCCGGGCACGACACCCCCAGACGCGACACACGCGGGCGCGACACGCGATGGTCGGGTGTCGCTCGCCAGGTGGTGCGCCCGTGGGTGCAGAGCAAAGGGGCGGTGGTGGGGGTGTGGTCCTCGGCGCGGAGCGGGCTCGACGGCCTGTTGCGCCGGGCCCGCACCGTGCCGCGGGCGGTCACCGGCCGGCGACCGGGTCCGGTGCCGCCGCTGTGGCCGTCGCGCGGGCGGCTGCCCGCACCAGGGCCGGACCCCGGTAGATGAAGCCGGTGTAGAGCTGCACCAGGGCCGCCCCGGCGTCGAACATCCGCGCCGCGTCGTCCGGGTCCAGCACCCCGCCGACCCCGATGATCGGCAGCCGGCCACCGGTCTCGGAGTGCACGAACGCGACCACGTCGCGGGCCCGCGCGGTCAGTGGCCGGCCGGAGAGACCGCCGGCCTCGGCGCCGCGTTCGGCGTCCACAGTGGCCAGCCCGGCACGGGCCAGTGTGGTGTTGGTGGCGATCACCCCGGCCGCGCCCCGCGCCAGGCACACCTCCAGCAGCTCGGCGATGGCCGCGTCGGTCAGATCCGGTGCGATCTTGACGAGCACCGGCTTCTCCCCCACCAGAGCGGCGAGCAGCGCGTCCAGGTGCGCCCGGTCCTGAAGGGACCGCAGGCCCGGCGTGTTCGGCGAGGAGACGTTCACCGCGAAGTAGTCGCCGTGCCCGCGCAGCGCCCGGTACGAGGCCAGGTAGTCCTCGACCGCCTCGTCCAACGGAGTCACCTTCGACTTGCCCAGCGAGATGCCCAGCGGCACCCCGAGCGGGCGCGGCAGCGCCGCCAGCCGGGCGGCCAGCGCCTCGGCGCCGGCGTTGTTGAAGCCCATCCGGTTGACCACCGCCTCGCTGGCCGGTAGCCGGAACAGCCGGGGCCGGGGGTTGCCCGGCTGGGCGTGCGCGGTGACCGTGCCGACCTCGACGAAACCGAAGCCGAGGGCCGGCCACGCCGGCAGTGCCGCGCCGTCCTTGTCCATGCCTGCGGCCAGCCCCACCGGGTTGGGGAACCGCACGCCGAACACCGTGCGCGGCGCCTGGACCGCGTAACGGGCCCGCAGGGCCGCCAACGCCGCCGGACGCCGGGAGAGCGCGGCAAGCCTCCGCAACGTCCACTCGTGGGCCGCCTCGGCGTCCCCGCCGCCGAGGCGGAACAGCTGGGGCCGCACCACCCGCTCGAACACTGTCACTGGGCCGCCCGCAGGGTGGCGTGCAGATCCTGCAACGGGCGGACCTGCATGTCACCGCGAATGCGCGCCTCGACGCCCATCACGGCCGCCGCCGCGCCGGGGACCGTGGTGATGCACGGGATGTCCGCGGTGACTGCCGCGCTGCGGATCTCGTACCCGTCCGAGCGGGCACTGGCACCCGAACCCTGCGGCGTGTTGATCACCAGCGCCACGTCGCCGCGGAGGATCAGCGACACCGCGTCGTCGCCCTCACCGGCCTCGTAGTGCTTGCGGATCTGCTCGCAGGCGATGCCGTGCCGGCGCAGCACCTCGGCCGTGCCGGTGGTCGCCACGATCTCGAAGCCCAGATCGGCCAGCCGCTTGATCGGGAAGATCATGCCGCGCTTGTCCCGGTTGGCCACCGAGACGAAGATCTTCCCGGCGGTCGGCAGCGACCCGTACGCGGCAGACTGGCTCTTGGCGAAGGCGTGCCCGAAGTTGGTGTCGATGCCCATCACCTCGCCCGTCGACTTCATCTCCGGCCCGAGCAGCGAGTCGATGCCCTTGCCGGCGCGGGTACGGAAGCGCTTGAACGGCAGCACCGCCTCCTTGACCGCGATCGGCGCGTCGGCGGGCATGGTGCCCCCGTCCCCGGTCGCCGGCAACAGGCCCTCGGCGCGCAGCTCGGCGATGCTCGCGCCGAGCGCGATCCGGGCCGCCGCCTTGGCCAGCGGCACCGCCGTGGCCTTGGAGACGAACGGGACCGTCCGCGACGCGCGCGGGTTGGCCTCCAGGACGTAGAGCATGTCGTCCTTGAGCGCGTACTGCACGTTGAGCAGGCCTCGGACGCCGACGCCCCGCGCGATGGCCTCGGTGTAGCGGCGCACCTCGGCCAGGTGCGAGCCGGCGAGGGTGATCGGCGGCAGCGCGCAGGACGAGTCGCCGGAGTGGATGCCGGCCTCCTCGATGTGCTCCATCACCCCGCCGACGTAGACCTCACCGTCGGCGTCGCAGAGCGCGTCCACGTCGATCTCGATGGCGTCGTCGAGGAACCGGTCCACAAGCACCGGGTGGTCCGGGGAGATGTCGGTGGCCCGGCCGATGTAGTCGCGCAGCGTCGGGTCGTCGTAGACGATCTCCATGCCCCGACCGCCCAGTACGTACGACGGGCGGACCAGCACCGGGTAGCCGATCTCGTCGGCGATCGCCTTGGCCTCGTCGTAGGACGTGGCCATGCCGTGCGCCGGCGCGCGCAGCCCGGCCCGGGCCAGCACCGCGCCGAACGCGCCCCGCTCCTCGGCGAGGTGGATCGACTCCGGGGAGGTGCCGACCACAGGTACGCCGGCGTTCTTGAGTCGCTGCGCCAGGCCCAGCGGGGTCTGCCCGCCGAGCTGCACGACCACACCGACCACACCCGGCCCGCCGGCCGCCCGGCCGGACGAGTCCTCCGCGTGCCAGGCCTCCAGCACGTCCTCGAAGGTCAGCGGCTCGAAGTAGAGCCGGTCGGCGGTGTCGTAGTCGGTGGAGACCGTCTCCGGGTTGCAGTTGACCATGACGGTCTCGTAACCGGCCGACCGCAACGCTTGGACCGCGTGCACGCAGGAGTAGTCGAACTCGATGCCCTGACCGATCCGGTTCGGGCCGGAGCCCAGGATCAGCACCTTCGGCCGGTCCGACGGCACGACCTCGGTCTCGGAGTCGTACGACGAGTAGTGGTACGGCGTGGTCGCCTCGAACTCGGCCGCGCAGGTGTCCACCGTCTTGTAGACCGGGCGTACGTCGAGGCGGTGTCGCAGGGCGCGGACGCCGTCCTCGGCGGCCAACTCCGGGCGCAGCGCGGCGAGCTGCCGGTCGGACAGGCCGGCCCGCTTGGCCCGGCGCAGCAGGTCGGCGTCGAGCACCGGGGCGTCCAGGATCTCGGCGCGCAGCTCGATCAGCGCGACGATCTGGTCCAGGAACCAGGGGTCGATCCCGCCGGACGCCTCGGCGACCTCGGCGATCGACGCGCCGAGGCGCAGCGCCCGCTCGACTGTGTACAGCCGGCCGTCGTGCGGGATGCGCAGCGCGGCGAGGGTGTCCGCCAGAGTGACGCCCGCCGGGTCCGGAGTGGTCCAGAAACCAGATGATCCGGTTTCCATCGAGCGCATCGCCTTGTTCAGCGCCTCGGTGAAGTTACGCCCGAGGCTCATGGCCTCGCCCACCGACTTCATGGTGGTGGTCAGCTCCGGGTCCGCTCCGGGGAACTTCTCGAACGCGAACCGGGGGATCTTCACGACCACGTAGTCGAGGGTCGGCTCGAAGGCCGCAGGGGTCTTCAACGTGATGTCGTTGGGGATCTCGTCGAGGGTGTAGCCGATGGCCAGCTTGGCGGCGATCTTCGCGATCGGGAAGCCTGTCGCCTTGGATGCCAGCGCCGAGGAGCGCGACACCCGGGGGTTCATCTCGATCACGACGATCCGGCCGTCGACCGGGTTGACCGCGAACTGGATGTTGCAACCGCCGGTGTCCACCCCGACCTCGCGCAGCACGGCGATGCCCAGGTCACGCAGGCGCTGGTACTCCCTGTCGGTGAGCGTCATGGCGGGGGCCACCGTGACGCTGTCGCCGGTGTGCACGCCCATCGGGTCGATGTTCTCGATCGAGCAGACCACCACGACGTTGTCGTGCCGGTCGCGCATCAGCTCGAGTTCGTACTCCTTCCAGCCGAGCACGCTCTCCTCGATGAGGACCTCGTGCACCGGGCTGGCGGCCAGGCCGTCGCCGGCGATGCGGGCCAGGTCCTCAGGGGTGTGCGCCATGCCGGAGCCCAGCCCACCCATGGTGAACGACGGCCGGATCACCACCGGCAGGCCCAGCTCGGCGACTGTCGCCTCGACCTCGTCCATCGAGTGGCAGACCCGGGAGCGGGGCACCAGCGCGGCCGGGTCGTCGACACCGAGGCGTACGCCTGCCTTCGCGACGATCTCCTTGAACAGCTGCCGGTCCTCGCCCCGGTTGATGGCGTCGATGTTGGCACCGATCAGCTCGACGCCGTACTTCTCCAGGACGCCGCCCTCGTGCAGGGCGACAGCCGTGTTCAGCGCGGTCTGCCCGCCGAGGGTCGCGAGGATCGCGTCCGGGCGTTCCTTGGCGATGACCAGCTCCACGAACTCCGGGGTGATCGGCTCGACGTAGGTGGCGTCGGCGAACTCCGGGTCCGTCATGATCGTCGCCGGGTTGGAGTTGACCAGGCTGACCCGGATCCCCTCGCTGCGCAGCACCCGGCAGGCCTGGGTGCCGGAGTAGTCGAACTCGCAGGCCTGCCCGATGACGATCGGCCCGGAGCCGATCACGAGGATGTGCTTGAGATCGGTCCGCTTAGGCATTGCTGCGCCCCCTGCTGTGGGTCAGGCCTTCGATCAGTTCGGCGAAACGGTCGAAGAGGTAGTCCGCGTCGTGCGGGCCGGCCGCCGCCTCCGGGTGGTACTGCACGGTGAACGCGGGCACGTCGATCGCCCGCAGCCCTTCGACCACGTTGTCATTGAGGCAGACGTGGGACACCTGGACGCCACCGAACTCGGTGTCGATCACCTGGTCGGGGACGACCGCGCCGGCACCCGCGCCGGGCACCCGCACCGCGAAGCCGTGGTTGTGGCTGGTCACCTCGACCTTGCCGGTGGCCCGGTCGAGCACCGGCTGGTTGATGCCCCGGTGGCCGTAGCCCAGCTTGTACGTGCTGAAGCCCAGCGCCCGGCCGAGGATCTGGCTGCCGAAGCAGATGCCGAACAGCGGGATCCGCCGGGTCAGCACCTCCCGGGCCAACGCCACCGGCCCGTCGGCGGTCCCCGGGTCACCCGGACCGGGCGAGAAGAAGACCGCGTCCGCCCCGGTGGCGAGCAGGTCGTCGATGCTCGACGAGGCAGGCAGGACGTGGGTGGTCACCCCGCGCGCGGCGAGCCGGCGCGGCACGTTGCGCTTGATGCCCAGGTCGAGCGCCGCCACGGTGAACCGGTGCTCGCCTACCGCCTCGACGACGTACGGCTGGGCGGTGGTCACCTCGGCGGACAGGTCCGCGCCGACCATCTGCGGTGACTGGCGGACCCGGGCCAGCAGGCTCTGCGGATCGGTGTCCACACTGGAGATGCCGACCCGCATGGCGCCCCGCTCGCGCAGGTGCCGGGTCAGCGCCCGGGTGTCCACCCCACTGATGCCCACCACACCTTCGGTGGCGAGCCGGTCCTCCAGTGAGCCGGTGGCCCGCCAGTTCGAGCCGATCCGGGCGGGGTCGCGCACGACGTAGCCCGCCACCCAGATCCGGCCGGACTCGTCGTCCTCTCCGTTGACCCCTGTGTTGCCGATGTGCGGCGCGGTCTGCACCACCACCTGTCGGTGGTAGGACGGGTCGGTGAGGGTCTCCTGGTAGCCGGTCATGCCAGTGTTGAAGACCGCCTCGCCGAAGGTCTCACCGACACTGCCGTACGCCTCACCGGGGAACGTGCGCCCGTCCTCGAGAACGAGGATCGCGGAACGTCTGCGGGTCACTGTGCTTGCCTTTCGTTCGCGACTGCGGGGCTCCGCTTCGCTGCACTCCTCGCGCTCACCGAACTGCCTTTCCGTCCAGGACCGTCGGCTCGCCGCGCAGGAAGGTCGCCACGATGCGACCTGGCAGCGTCATGCGGGCGTACGGGGTGTTGCGACTGCGACTGGCCAGCTCCGCCGGCTCGATGGTGCGGCGGGCGGCCGGGTCGATGAGTGTCAGGTTGGCCGGCACGCCTGGCGCCGGGTCGACGCCGTGCCCGGTCAGCCCGGCGATCCGGGCGGGGGTACGCGACATCCGCTCGGCGATCAGGTCCCACTCGGGGCCGAGCACGTCCAGGGCGATGGACAGGGCGGTCTCCAGACCGAGCATCCCCGGGCGGGCGTACGCCCACTCGCACTCCTTGTCCTCCACGGCGTGCGGGGCGTGGTCGGTGGCGATGATGTCGATCACGCCGTCGGCGAGCGCGGCCCGCAGCGCGGCGATGTCCGCCGCCGTCCGCAACGGCGGGTTGACCTTGAACACGGGGTCGTACGTCTGCGCGCGCTCGTCGGTGAGCAGCAGGTGGTGCGGGGTGACCTCGGCGGTGACGCGTACCCCACGGGCCTTCGCCTGGCGCAGCACCTCGACGCTGCCGGCGGTGGAGACGTGGCAGACGTGCAGTCGGCTGCCCACGTGCTCGGCGAGCAGCACGTCCCGGGCGATGATCGCCTCCTCGGCGACGGCCGGCCAGCCGATCAGACCGAGTCGGGTGGAGACCTCACCCTCGTGCATCTGGGCGCCCTCGGTGAGCCGGGGCTCCTCGGCGTGCTGGGCGATGATCCCGTCGAACGCCTTGACGTACTCCAGGGCGCGGCGCATCAGCTTCGGGTCGGCGACGCAGTGCCCGTCGTCGGAGAAGATCCGCACCCGGGCCGCGGAGTCGGCCATCGCGCCGAGTTCGGCGAGGCGCTCGCCGGCCAGCCCGACGGTGACCGCGCCGACGGGCTGCACGTCGACAAGTCCGGCCTCGCGGCCGAGCCGCCAGACCTGCTCGACCACGCCCGCGGTGTCGGCGACAGGCGAGGTGTTCGCCATCGCGCAGACCGCCGTGTAGCCGCCCAGCGCCGCCGCGCGGGATCCGGATTCGACGGTCTCGGCGTCCTCGCGGCCGGGCTCGCGCAGGTGGGTGTGCAGGTCGACGAGGCCGGGCAGGGCGACCAGCCCGGTGCCGTCGACGACTGTGGCGTCCGGCGCGGACAGGTCGGGGCCGACCTCGGCGACGACGCCGTCGCGGATCAGCAGGTCGGTCGGCGCGGCGCCGACGACGCTCACGTTGGCGATCAGGTACGCGGTCACCTGTTGTTCCCTCCGAGCAGCAGGTACAGAACAGCCATCCGCACGGAGACCCCGTTGGTGACCTGTTCGACGATTGTGGATCGGGGTGAGTCGGCCACCTCGGGGGTGATCTCCATCCCGCGGTTCATCGGGCCGGGGTGCATGACGATCGCGTGCTCGGGCAGCCGGCGCATGCGCGGGCCGTCCAGGCCGTAGCGGCGGGCGTACTCGCGCGCGGAGGGGAAGTAGGAGTCGTTCATCCGTTCCCGCTGGACGCGCAGCATCATCACCACGTCCACGTTCGGCACCACCGAGTCGAGGTCGTAGGAGACGTCCGTGCCGGGGGCGAGCGCCGCCGCGATGTCCACCGGGATGAGGGTGGGCGGGCCGACCAGGGTGACCTTGGCGCCGAGGGTGGACAGCAGCAGGACGTTGGAGCGGGCCACCCGGGAGTGCAGCACGTCCCCGACGACCGCTACCGACAGGCCGGCGAGCCGGCCCAGCCGGGACCGCATGGTGTACGCGTCGAGCAGCGCCTGGGTGGGGTGCTCGTGGGTGCCGTCGCCGGCGTTGACCACCGACCCGTCCACCCAGTTCGCGAGGCGGTGCGGCGCTCCGGAGGCCGGGTGCCTGACGACCACCGCGTCGGCGCCCATGGCCTGCAGGGTCAGCGCGGTGTCCTTCAGGCTCTCGCCCTTGGTGACGCTCGACCCCTTCGCGGAAAAATTGATCACATCGGCGCTGAGACGCTTCGCCGCCGCCTCGAAGGAGATCCGGGTACGGGTCGAGTCCTCGTAGAAGAGGTTCACCACCGTACGGCCGCGCAGGGCCGGCAACTTCTTGATCTCCCGGCCGGCCACCGTGGCCATCTCGGCGGCGGTGTCCAGGATCTCGGTGGCGGTGTCGGCGTCCAGGTCGGCGCCGGAGAGCAGGTGCCTGATCATGAGAGCTGCGCCTGCCTTTCGTTCGCGACTGCGGTGCTCCGCTGCGCTGCACTCCTCGCGCTCACCGCGCACCCCCGTACAACTTGACCTCGTCCGTCCCGTCGGTCTCGGCGAGCGTCACCTTCACGCTCTCGGAGAGCGAGGTCGGGATGTTCTTGCCGACGTAGTCGGCGCGGATCGGCAGCTCCCGGTGCCCGCGGTCGACCAGGACGGCGAGTTGCACGGACGCCGGGCGGCCGACGTCGTTGAGCGCGTCGAGCGCGGCCCGCACGGTGCGGCCGGAGAAGAGCACGTCGTCGACGAGGATGACCCGCTTGCCGTCGATGCCGCCGGTGGGCACCTGGGTCGGGCCGATCGCGCGGGTGGCGTGCCGGCGCAGGTCGTCGCGGTAGAGCGTGATGTCGAGCACACCCACCGGAACGACGACGTCCTCGAAGGTGCTGATCCGGTTGGCGAGCCGCCGAGCGAGAGGCGTACCTCTGGTGGGAATCCCCAGCAGCACCGTGTTGGCGGCGCCCTGGGTCTTCTCCAGGATCTGGTGGGCGATGCGGTCTACCACGCGTTGCACGTCGGCGCTGGCGAGGATCACCTTCACCGAGGGTTGTCGCGGTGGTGACGAACGGGCAGCCGGTGGGTACGCCACGGCGGACCTCCTTCCCCGCCTCACGGGACGGGTCGTTAAAGGATGTCGGGCACCTCCGGCGGACCGCGGTAGCGGACCTGGGCCGGGGCTTCACGCCACGTTACCAGTGGTCACCGGGCCGATGGCCGGCGGCCACTGACCACCGGATCAGGTCGACGAAATGGGGATAACTCCCCCGGTGCTCCCCAACGGTAAGGTCACGACCACTTGACCAGGTGTCGCAATCCCCGTACCGTCACGCTCCGTAGCGATCGACGGGAGAACCCCGAGCAGCACTGGGAGTGTCCGAATGCCCTCTGAATACGCCAAGTCTCTGGGCGCCCGCCTGCGCTCCATCCGCCAGCAGCAGGGTCTGTCCCTGCAGGGCGTGGAGGAGAAGTCGAACGGGCGGTGGAAGGCAGTGGTGGTCGGCTCGTACGAGCGCGGCGACCGGGCCGTGACGGTTTCCCGTCTGGCCGAGCTGGCCGAGTTCTACCGTGTCCCCGTCTCGGAACTGCTGCCCGACGGCAGTGGTGTCCGTCACGAGCCCACCAGCAAGATCGTCCTGGACCTGGAGCGGCTCTACGACGAGGCCTCCGAGGACCTGGCCTACGTGGCCCGCTACGCCCGCGCGATCCAGCAGCAGCGCGGTGACTACAACGGTCGGGTGCTCTCCATCCGCGCCGACGACCTGCGGGCGCTCGCGATCGTCTACGACGCCTCGCCGTCGGGTCTGATCGAGCGGCTCACCGAGCACGGCGTGCTGGTGGCCGACCCCCGGGCGTTCTTCGCCTCCTGAGCTGTCGCTTCACCCGAAAGGGCCCGTGCCGTACGGCACGGGCCCTTTCGGTGCTGCGGGTGGTGACTCAGCGGGTGGCGTACTCGGCGATCCGGCCGAGTACCCCGTTGAGGAAGCGCGGCGAATCGTCTGTCGACATCTGCCGGGCCAGCTCCACGGCCTCGCTGATCGCCACCGCGTCGTCGATCTCGTCGACGTAGAGCAGCTCGTACACGGCGATCCGGGCGAGGTTGCGGTCGACCACGGGCATCCGCTCCAGGGTCCACCCCTCGGCGTAGCTGGCGATCAGTTCGTCGATCCGGTTGAGGTGCTCGGCGACACCCTCGACCAGGCCGACGGCGTAGCCGAGGTGCTCCGGTCGGGGCTGCTCGATCCGCTGCACGTAACCGGCGAGCACCTCCACCGGAGGCTTGTCCCGCAGGTCGGCCTCGTAGAGGACATCCAGCGCCCGCTTGCGCGCCTTGCGGCGCGCCGGCATCTGCTGCTTGGAACCCTCGGCCATCAGGCGCGGCCGAGGTAACGGCCGTCGCGGGTGTCGACCTTGATCTTCTCGCCGGTGGTGATGAACAGCGGAACCGGCACGGTGGCACCGGTCTCCACGGTCGCCGGCTTGGTCCCGCCGGTCGAGCGGTCGCCCTGAAGGCCGGGCTCGGTGTAGGTGACCTCCAGCACGACGCTTGTGGGCAGCTCGATGTAGAGCGGCACACCCTCGTGCTGGGCGACTGTCGCCTCCGCCTCGGGCAGCAGGTAGTTGGCTGCCTCACCAACGGTGCCACCGGGAACGGTGATCTGGTCGAAGGTCTCCAGATCCATGAAGACGAAGTCCTCGCCGTCGGCGTACAGGTACTGCATCGTGCGCTTGTCCACGGTCGCGGTCTCGACCTTGGTGCCCGCGTTGAAGGTCTTGTCGACCACCTTCCCGGACAGCACGTTCTTCAGCGTGGTGCGCACGAAGGCACCACCCTTACCGGGCTTGACGTGCTGGAACTCGACGACGGCCCAGAGCTCGCCGTCAAGGTTGAGTACCAGGCCGTTTTTGAGGTCGTTGGTGGAGGCCATTTCCTGCCTTGATCATCAATTGGCGGACAGACCCTACGAGTCTACTAGCTGCGTCGAATCGGCCCGCCCCCGCTCGGGGCGGCCCTTCAACGGGCGGCCAGATGGTGCAGCGCGAGACGATAACCGTCAATGCCGAGACCGCAGATCACACCGGTCGCCACGGCGGAGACCACCGAATGGTGCCGGAACTCCTCGCGGGCGTGGATGTTGGACAGGTGCACCTCCACCAGCGGCCCGCGCAGCATGGCGCAGGCGTCCCGCACCGCGTACGAGTAGTGCGACCAGGCGGCCGGGTTCAGCACCACCGCGGCCTCCTCGTCGGCCGCGGCGTGCAGCCAGCCGAGCAGTTCGTGTTCGGCGTCGGTCTGCCGGACCGTCACGTCCAGCCCCAGCTCCCGGCCGGTCTCCTCGCAGAGCGCCACGAGATCGGCGTAGGTGGTCGAGCCGTACACCGCCGGCTCCCGGGTGCCCAGCCGACCCAGGTTCGGCCCGTTCAGGACGTACACCCTCACGGGACCGTCGTTCTTTCGCGACTGCGGGGCTCGCAAACCCGGCTCACTCCTCGCGCTCACGGAGCCACCGCCTCCCGGTAGGCGGCCTCCAGCAGCGCGTCGTCCGGGCCCTCCAGCATCGCCGGGCGGGCCAGCCCGTCCAGCACCACGAACCGCAGCCGGCTGCCCCGGGCCTTCTTGTCCACCCGCATGACGGCAAGCAGCCGCTCCCAGGCGTCGGCCGGGTAGCTCACCGGCAGACCGAGCGCGGTCAGGGTGCCTCGATGCCGCTCGGCGGTCGGCGCGTCGAGCCGGCCGGCGAGGCGGGCCAGCGCGGCCGCGTACACCAGGCCGACGGAGACGGCGTGGCCGTGCCGCCAGCGGTAGCCCTCGTTCTGCTCGATGGCGTGCGCGAGGGTGTGCCCGTAGTTGAGCACCTCCCGCGGGCCCGACTCACGCAGGTCGCCGGCGACCACGTCGGCCTTGACCCGGATCGCCCGCTCGATCAGCTCCCGGCTCACCGGCCCCCGGGGGTCGGTGGCGGCCGCCGGGTCACCCTCGATCAGGTCCAGGATCACCGGGTCGGCGATGAACCCGCACTTGACCACCTCGGCGAGCCCCGCCCTCAGGTCGACCGCGGGCAGGCTGTCCAGGGTGGCCAGGTCGGCGAGCACCCCGACCGGCGGGTGGAACGCGCCGACCAGGTTCTTGCCGGCGGTCGTGTTGATGCCCGTCTTGCCGCCCACCGCCGCGTCAACCATGCCCAGCAGTGAGGTGGCCACCGGCACCCAGCGCACGCCGCGCAGCCAGCAGGCCGCGACGAAACCGGCCAGGTCGGTCACCGCGCCGCCGCCCACGCCTACCACCGCGTCGGTACGGGTGAAGCCCGCCGCACCGAGCCGGTCCCAGCAGGCGGCGGCCACGTCGATCTGCTTGCCCGACTCGGCGTCGGGCACTTCGATCGGAAGCGGCTCGACGCCGGCCGCGCGCAGCCGCTCGCCGAGCGCGTCCGCCAGGGCCTTGAGCGGGGGCGCGTGCAGCACCGCCGCCCGACTCGCGCCGGGCAGCAGGCCGGGCAGCGCGCCCAGCAGGTCGCGTCCCACAAGCACGTCGTACGGCCGCTCGCCGCCGACCGGGATCCGGGTCACCTCGTCCATCGCCGGCAGCCTAGTCGAGCGGACGGCGTGGTGCGGGTGGCTGCCCACCTGCTGGCCGGCCCGCCCAGCCGGCGAGCAGGCGGGCGTGCTCGGCCACGGCGGCGCGCAGCGCGTCCGGGTGTCGCACGGTGAACGGGCAGCCCAGACCGGCGAGCAGCGCCGCCATCCCGGGCAGGCTCTCGGCCCGGGCCCGCAGCAGCACCCCGTCGGCGGTGGCGGTCAACTCGGCCACGCTCGGCGGGATGCGGCGGCGGGCGGCGACCAGGTCGGTCTCCACCAGCACCTCGACCTCGTGGGTGTACGGCACGCCGGCCAGCGACCGGGTCACCCGGTCCACCGGGTCGAAGCCGTCCGGCACCGTGAACGTCGCAGTGCCGGGGGTGACGGCGCCGACGCGCTCCAGCCGGAAGGTGCGGACCTCCCCGCGCCGGTGGTCGTGGCCTGTGACGTACCAGCGGCCGGCGTGGAAGACCAGGCCGTACGGGTCGAGCTCCCGGTGCGTCCGCTCACCGCGCCAGGATCGGTAGTCGAGTGCCACCCGCCGCCGGTGCCGGGCGGCCTCGGCCAGGGCGAGCAGGGTGCCGGACGCGGGCCGGGGCTCCGATCCGGGCGGCCGCAGGGTGAAGCCGAGGTGCTCCTGCACGGCGGTCAGCCGGTCGGCGAGTGCCGCCGGCAGCACCCGGCGGATCTTCGCCAGCGCCGTCGCCGTGGCCGGCTGCTCGGTGGCGAGACCTACCCGTTCGGCGACGACCAGGCCGAGCAGCACGGCGACCGCCTCGTCGTCGGTGAGCATCAGCGGCGGCAGTTTGAAGCCGGGGTGCAGGCGGTAGCCGCCGTGTCGGCCCCGGTCGGCGGTGACCGGGATGCCCAGCTCGACCAGGGTCGCCGCGTAGCGGCGCACGGTCCGCTCGTCGACGCCGAGCCGGCCGGCGAGTTCGCCGGCCGTGGCCCGGTGCCGGGCCTGGAGCAGTTCGAGCAGGGCGAGCACCCGGCCAGCGGGATGGGACACGGAAAACTCCTGGAAACCGGGCGGATGTTGTCCGGTTTCGATCGTACGGTCTGTCGGTAGCCGAGAGAAGGAGCGACAGATGGCGACGTTCGTGCTGGTGCCGGGGTTCTGGTTGGGTGCGTGGGCGTGGCGGGAGGTGACCGGACTGCTGCGCGCGCAGGGGCATGACGTCTACCCGATGACCCTTACCGGGTTGGCCGAGCGCGACCACCTCGCCGGGCCGGAGGTGAGCCTGGAGACGCACACGACCGACATCGTCCGGCTGATCGAGGTCGAGGACCTGCACGACGTGCTGCTGGTCGGGCATTCCGGCGGTGGGATGCCTGTCGCGCAGGCCGCCGACCGCATCCCGCAGCGCGTCGCCCGCGTGGTCTACGTGGAGAGTGGACCGTTGCCGGACGGCACCGCGCAGTTCGACACCGTCCCCCCACCTGAGCAGCAGCGGCTGCGGGAGGCGATCGGCGACGGGCACCTGCTGCCGCCGCCCGCCTGGGATCCGGTGGCCGACCCGAGCAACCTGGCCGGGTTGGACGAGGCGACACTCGCCGTCCTGCGCTTCCGCGCCACCCCGCAGCCGCTGCGCACGGCCACCGATCCGGTCCGGCGCACCGGCGGCCGCCCGGTGCCCACCGCCCTGGTCGCCAGCACCTTCCCGCTCAGCGTGGTGCGGGAGATGATCGACGAGGGCCACCCGTTCTTCACCGGGCTCGCCGATGGTCAGCTGTTCGAGCTGCCCACCGGGCACTGGCCGATGCTCAGCGAACCGAAGGCGCTTGCCGACGTGCTCGACGCGGCCGCCCGGGGCTGAGCCGGGTCAGCGGGGCAGCAGCGCGGCGACCTCGGCGACGACCTGCGCCGGGGTCCGGCCGTCGGTGACCACCGTCTCGGTGGCCACCTCCGCGTAGAGCGGCCGGCGCTGGTCCAGCAGGTGTTTGAGGGTGGCCCGCGGGTTGATCGCCAGCAGGGGTCGGCCGGCGCCGAGCCCGACCCGCTTCACGGCGTCGGGCAGCTCCACGGACAGGTGCACCACCCGGTGGCCCACCAGTGCGGCGCGGTTCTCCTCGGCCAGGACCGCGCCGCCGCCGAGGGCGAGCACGCCCGTGCCGGCGGCGAGCGCCGCGGCCACGGCGGCCCGCTCGAGGGTACGGAAGTGCGCCTCACCCTCGTCGATGAAGATCTCCGGGATGGGCTTGCCGGCCATCGACTCGATGTCGGCGTCGGTGTCGCGGAACTCCACCCCGAGGGCGGCCGCGAGCGCCTGCCCGACGGTGGTCTTGCCGCAGCCCGGCGCGCCGACCAGCACGACGACCGGCGCCATCAGCGGATGACCAGCGCGTCGAGGTAGCCGGCCAGGTTGCGGCGGATCTCGGTGATCGAGTCTCCGCCGAACTTCTCGGTGGCCGCCTCGGCGAGCACCAGCGCCACCATCGCCTCGGCGACGACCGCCGCGGCGGGCACCGCGCAGACGTCCGAGCGTTGGTTGATCGCGGTGGCCGGCTCGCCGGTGGTGACGTCCACGGTGGCCAGCGCCCGGTTCAGTGACGAGATCGGCTTCATGGCGGCGCGCACCCGCAGCGGCTCGCCCGTGGTGATGCCGCCCTCCAGCCCACCGGCGCGGTCGGTGACCCGTCGGACGCCTGTCGCCGAGGGGATGATCTCGTCGTGCGCCTCGGAGCCCCGGGAGCGGGCCTGCTGCCAACCGTCGCCGATCTCCACGCCCTTGATCGCCTGGATGGACATCAGCGCGGTGGCCAGCCGGGCGTCGAGCTTGCGGTCCCACTGCACGTGGCTGCCCAGGCCCGGCGGCACCCCGTACGCCAGGACCTCGACCACGCCGCCGAGGGTGTCGGCTGCCTTCTTCGCGGCGTCCACCTCGGCGACCATCAGGGCGCTGGCGTCCGGGTCGAGGCAGCGCAGCGGGTCGGCGTCGATGCGGGCGGCGTCGGCCGGGGTCGGGCGCAGCCCGGGCTTCGCGGCCACCGGTCCCAGCTCGACGACGTGCGAGACGATCTCGATGCCGAGCGCCTGACGGATCAGCGCCTTGGCGACCGCGCCGACGGCGACCCGGGCGGCGGTCTCCCGGGCGCTGGCGCGTTCCAGGATCGGGCGGGCGTCGGTGTGGCCGTACTTCTGCATGCCGGCCAGGTCGGCGTGGCCCGGTCGGGGACGGGTCAGCGGGGCGTTGCGCGCCTGGCGGGCCAGCTCGTCGGGGTCGACGGGGTCGGCGGCCATCACCGTCTGCCACTTCGGCCACTCGGAGTTGCCCACCCGGATGGCTACCGGGCTGCCCAGGGTGACGCCGTGCCGCAGGCCGCCGAGCACCTCGACCTCGTCGCGCTCGAACGACATCCGCGCGCCCCGGCCGTAGCCGAGCCGGCGGCGGGCCAGGTCGTCGGCGATCTCGGTGGTGGTCACCTCGATGCCGGCCGGCACCCCCTCCAGCAGCGCGACGAGGGCGGGACCGTGCGATTCACCTGCAGTCAACCAGCGCAACACAGCGATCAGTCTGTCACGGCCCGCCACCGGCCCGGTGCGCTGCCCGCCGCGTCCCGCCCAGCGGACGCCGGCGCCAGGTCGGCCGGGCGCCGGCGGCAGCTCAGATGCCCCGGCCGCGCCTGTGCAGGGTGCGCAGCACCGCGTCCGCGCCGACCACCCGGCCGGCCACTGCGAGCGCCAGGTACGCGCGCGGCTCGCGCGGGTTGCTGCGCAGCGTGCGCCGGGCCCAGCGCACCGCCCCCCGCCGGTCCCCCGAGGCCGCCCGGGCGAACGCGATCTGCCCGGTCACCCGTGCCTCGCCGGCGGGCTGGCCGGCGAACTCCGGGTAGCGCTGAAGGAGCCACTGCAACGCCTCGGAGATGGTGTCCCATCGCTGCGCGAAGTAGGAGCGCTTGTGCCAGCGGACCAGCACCGCGGGCGTACGCAGGTTGATCAGCGGGGCGCTGCGCGCGGCCCGCAGCAGGAACTCGTAGTCCTCCGCGTAGCTGCCCGGGATCTCCTCGTCGACCAGACCGAAGCCCTCGCGCAGCGCGGTGGCGCGGATCAGGAAGGTGGACGGGTGCAGCTCGGTCATCCGGTCCCGCAGCAGGTCGTCCAGGGTGATCCGGTCCTTGTCGAGCACCCGGTCGACGGTGTTCCCCTCGTAGCTGACCCGGATGCCGCAGCAGACGAACTCGGCGGCCGGGTCGGCGGTCAGGGAGTCGACCTGGGCGGCCAACTTCCCGGGCAGCCACTCGTCGTCGTCGTCGCAGAACGCGACGAGCTGCCCTCCGGCGGCGAGGGTGCCGCTGTTGCGCGCGCCGGCCAGCCCCGGCGTGCGGCAGTTGCGGATCACCCGGACCGCCCGGTCCGGGCCGGCGAGGTCGGCAAGTGACCCGTCGGGGGTGGACTGGTCGAACACCACCACGACCTCGATCGGGCCGGGATACTCCTGGGCCAGGATCGCCCGGATGGCGGAGCGCAGCAGCTCGGGGCGGTCCCGGGTGGGCACCACCACGCTGACGCTCGGCGGCGCGGTCATCGTCGTCCCTCCGTCCGGTCGGATCGTGGCCAGGGCCGCCACCGTGGTGGGCGTCGGGCGGCGCGGGCCACCAGGTCCTCCACGATCTGACCGACCCGCGCCACCGCGACGCGGCGCGCCTCGTGGGCGTCGGGGTCGGCGGCGACCGCGAACCGGGAGGGGTCGGCCAGCCCGGCGGCCAGCGCGTCGTGCAACTGTTCGCGGGTCTCGCAGAGCGCCACCAGCCCGGCGGCGCCGAGCCGGCGGGCGAAGAGCTGCTGGTGGTCGTCGACGTGCTCGCCGCGACCCGGGTCGCGGGGCACCACGATCGGCAGGTGACCGTGCCGGCGTGCCTCCAGGATGGTGGCCGGCCCTCCGTGGCAGACCACCAGGTCGGCGTCGGCCATCTCCTGCTGAAGGGCGTCGTGGCCGAGGAACGGCACGGCGCCGGGCAGGCCGGGTGCCTTCGTGTGCCCGTGCTGGACGGTCAGCCCGACCGCGTCGGCGGCGTCGGCGTGCCACTGGGCCAGCCAGTCGACGAGCCTGTCGAAGGGGTGCTTGTCGGTGCCGACCGCGACAAGCAGCCGGGTCTGCCCGGTGGGCGCGGTGTCGCGCTGGCGGGGCAACCGGGCCGGTTCGGCGGCGGGCCGGGGCGGTTGCGGACGTGGGCTGGTGTCGATCTCCCCGCTCACAGCAGCGCCCCCACGACTATCGCCTCGGGATACTGCCGCCGCTGCTCATCCCACTGCACGAGCATCGCGGACAGGAACGGCCGGCAGAGCCGGGCGGTGAGCGTCGCGGTGTCGATCCGGTCGTACACCTCGATGTAGACGGTCGGGATGCGCCGCAGCCGGGCCAGCACCACGAACGGCAGGGCCACGCCGGCACCCGTGGTGACCACTGCGGCGACCCGCCGACGCCGCAGTACGCGCCAGGCCAGCAGCGCGTTGCGCAGCAGGTTCGGCACACTGCGGGTGGTCGGGTGGTACGCGGGCACCAGGTCCTCGCCGGCCAGCAGCGACACCGCCTCCGGGGTGTCGAAGGTGACCCAGCAGCGCGGCAGCTTCTCGTACCAGGACCGCAGGGCGAGCAGTTGGGCCAGATGTCCACCGCTGGAACTGACCAGCAGCAGCACGGGCGGCTCGGACTCGTCGTTGTTCACGTCCACGCGACTCCCCACAAGTTCGCTTGGAATTTCGGTCTACACCAGGCAGAAGCAGATCACAGGTTTCCCGGTTCGTTGAACAGCGCGACCGGGCGGGCCAGCGATCTCCACCTGGGAATATCGGGAGCGCCGGCCCCCCGAGGTCCATCGATAATCATCACGACCTGCTAGTTTGCCGTCACTCTGCGACACGCCGGTGGTCCGTCGATTTCACCGGATCAACCGCTATGTCGTTTCTCGATGACGTCCAGCAGTGCGGGATGCAGCGCCGCGTTCCAGCCCGCCCCCGCGTGGGCCAACCGCCAGGTCCGCAGCCACATCTCCACCAGGTACGCGTCGGCCACCAGCCGGCGCTGCGCGGAGCCGAGGCCGAGCCGCTCGCCGTGGCGCTCCAGGTGCCCGTCCACCGCCGACGCGGCCACCGCCGCCGGCTCGCCGCGCAGCACCAGTGCCCGCTGGAAGGCGTCGTGGGCCAGGTCGAACCCGACAGGTACGTCCGGCGCGCTGTGCTCCCAGTCCCAGGCGACCAGCCGGCCGGCGTGCCGGCCCAGGTTCCACGGCACCCAGTCACCGTGCCAGTGACCGAACTCGACGGTGGTGTCACCGTGCCGGCGGCCCAGCGCGGCCACCGCGTCGACGGCCCGCGCGCCGACCGGCACGGCGTCGGCCGCCCGGTCGGCCTGCGCGGCCAGCCGGGTCAGGAACGGCGAGGAGGCCAGGGGTCGGGGCGTACCGGCGGGACCGCCACGACGGGCGACCGCGAGCAGCGCCGCGATCCGTGGCGGGTCGTCGACGGGCACACCCCGGACGTCCGGTGGCAGCGGCTCGATCACCGCGACAACCTGGCCGGCCCACGCCGTCTCAGTGAGCAGCCCCGGCGGCACCGGATGGTCGGCGACACCCGCCGCGTCCCGCACCGCCCGCAGGGCGGCCGCCTCGGCGGTGACGAGCGCCCGCGTGGCGTCGTTCCAGCCGATCTTCGCGTAGCCGCGCGGGCGACCGTCTGCGGTGAACAGTTGCAGGGTGGGTTTGCCGTTCGGGTCCGGCGGGCGGACACCGCAGGCCGCCAGCAGCGGCGCACCGCCCAGCGCGGCGGCGAGCCGCTCGGTCAGCAGCAGCTCGGCCGGCGCCGCACCGGACGGCACCGAGACGTTCAACCTCGGAAAGGGCGCCAGACCCACCGCGCCGAACCGGGCCAGACCGCCCAGCACCGCACGCAGCGCGCGCACCTTCGGTGGCCGCAACGCGTTGTACGCCAGCAGCGACGCCGCACCGGCCCGGGGCGCGCCCAACGGCACCAGGAACCGCGCCCGGGCCACCGACGGCACCACCGCGTACCGGGCCACCACCCGGTGACCCGCCGGCGGGCTGCCGCCCACGCGCAGGGCGACCCGGTCGTCCGGGAAGACCGCGCGGCTCACCCAGCCCAGCCCGTCCACTCTCGACCGAGGATCGGTGGACGGGTCGACACGCGTCGTCACGCCGCCCGGTCCGCCCAGTCGAGGTCCAGCCCCAACCGCTGACGCAACGCGTCGTTGTACGGGCGGTAGTAGTCGGTCAACTCGGCGCGCACCGCCGGATCCAGTGGAGCCGAACGCCGATCGTTGTAGACCTTGAAGTCGGGCAGGTCGTACGCGGGCAGCCCGAGGAAGTCCAGGGTGCGCCGGTAGGTCGCGCGGGCGTCGCCGTACAGGTCCTCGCTGGGCAGGAAGAGGATCTGCGAGGTGTCGAACCGCTCCAGCCACGGCTCCAGGTGCTCCAGGTACCGCCCCCGGGCCCGGTACGTGTACCAGTCGTACGCCTCGCTGAACGACTCCGGTTCGGCGATCAGCCGTTCCCGCTCCCCCGCCGTGCGCTCCGGTTCGGCGGCCAGCGCGGCGGCGAAGTCCAGCGGCTCGATGCCGTGCGTGCGGCGTTCCTTCCAGTGCGAGTACGCCCGCTCCACCGGGTCGCGCAGGAGCACGATCAGCTTCACCGTGGGCATGAGCGCGGCGACCCGCTGCGCGGCGAGCGGGTGGAACATGTACAGCGGTGCGGCCTCGCCGACCCGGACCGGCCCGCCGTGCCGCCTGGCCAGGGCGTCGCGCTGGCGCTGGGTCGGGAAGTGCGAGCGGTACCAGGCCTCGCCGCGCCCCCAGTGCTCCTCGAAGTAGTGCGCCGACTTGGTGTTCCACGCGGGGAAGAGCCGGGGCACGAGGGGGTGCTGGATGAGGTAGTTCCACAGGGAGGTGGTGCCACCCCGCTTGGTGCCGATGATCAGGAAGTCCGGCAGGGGCCGCCGGTCGCTGGTACGGACCCCGTAGTCCACGAGGGACTCCTTCACCCGGACGGTGACCTGGGTCGGGACCAGCTGCTTCATCCGGTCACGGATGGACGCCACGACGGACCTCACCTGCCTCTCGTCGATGCCGGGGCGGGGCCGGCGGCCGGGGCCGCGTCGTCCCGTCCACGAATCTGTCTCATGGTCACCCGGATGCCGGCGCGCACCCGGGGCAACGTCAACAAGCCGACGCACGCGGCCGCCAGCACGACCAGGGCCACCGCCAGGCCGGGAAGGCCCCGCCCGCCGGCCAGGACGCCGACAGCGGACGCCACGCCGACACCGGCGAGGGTCACCGCCGCCGCGCGCAGCATCGCGGTGTCGACGAGCGGTTCCCGGACCACCGTGCGGGCGAAGAAGGCGGCGGTCAGGTTCTCGGTGGCGATGCCGGCCGCCCACGCGGCGGCCGCGCCGGTGGCGCCGTGCCCGGGGATCAGCCAGAGGCCCAGCGACACGGTCACGGTGAGCCCGGCGAGCGTGGCCGCCAGATGCAGGCCGCTGCGCCCGCCCATCAGCAGCAGGCTCTGCACGTTGCCCACGCCGGTGTTCACGAGCATCGCCAGCGCGAGCACGGTCATCGCCGGCACGCCCGCGGTGAACTCCGGCCCGAACAGCTGGAGGAACGCCAGGGCGAACACCGCGAGCAGCAGGTACACCGGCCAGGACAGCACCAGCCCCCAGATCGTCAACCGCCTGTGCACCGTCGCGGCGGCGGCCCGCTCGCCACGGCCGAGCAGTCGGGACAACTGCGGTGACACCGCGACCCGCAACCCCTGCATGGCCAGTTGGCCGGCGAGGACGTACCGGCCGACCGCGCCGAACACCCCGGCGTCGGCCGGGCCGGCCAGCACCGAGGTGAGCAGCACGCCCACCCACATGCTGCCCGCGTCGATGGCCGCCGACGCGGCACGGGGCAGCGCGAAGCGCCAGAACGTCGACCAGTCGGTGCGCCCGGGCCGCAGCGCCGCGCCCCGGCCCAGCCCGAGCGGCCCGGCCACCAGCACGAGACACGCCAGCAGCGCCAGCGCCGCCGGCACCAGCCAGCCGGTCATGCCGGCGAGCAGGCCGCCACCGGCCAGCGCCGCCGCGCCGACAAGCGCCGGTCGGGCGACCGGCAGCAGGAGGAACTGCACACCCACGTACGCCCGGATGGGTCGTACGCAGCGCAGGGCAGCCAGCAGCAGGGTCATGGCCACCACCACCGGCACGGCGGCGAAGGTGAGGGTGAGCAGCGCGCCGCCGTCCGCGCCGGAGCCGCGCAGCAGCCGGGGGGCGAGCGCGTCGGCGGCCAGGACACCCGCGGCGGCGACCACGAGGGCGGCCAGCAGCGGCGGGACGAGGGCCACCGGCAGCACCCGGGCCGCGTCCCCCCGGGCGCCGGTACGACGTCGCGGCAGCGCCCACATGAGACCCGTCTCGGCGCCGAGGGTGCAGACGGCGGTGACCACGGTGACCACACCGATCGCGGCGAAGAACGCGCCAGCGCCCACCGTGCCGTACTCCCGGGTGATCACCACGGCCAGCACGAAGCCGAACAGACCGCTGGTGGCCGCGCCGAGCAGGCCGGCCACGCCGCTGCGCGCGCTGCGCCGGCTCTCGGCCGCGCCGGCGTCGCCCGCGCCGACAGTGGCTACCGGCGGCGGCCGGTCCGGGTCGGCCGGCGGCCTGGTCACGGCGGTCACGCCGGCACCCCCACGGGCCGGGCCGGAAGCGGACGCCACCGGGCGGACCGTTCCCGTTCGGTGAGGGCCATCGCGAACGCGACAGCGAAGAACGCGACCGACAGGTTCTGGTTGGCCATGCCGTAGAACGGGATCTGCACCAGGCAGACCACGGGCACCACGGCCAGCCACTGCCCGGCCGCCGACGTCGCCCGCGCGCAGATCACCGCGGCGGCCACGAACCAGGCCAGGAAGCAGAGCAACGCCGGTACGCCGTGACTGAACAGCACCATCCAGAACTGCCCCTGGGTGCCGATCGGCGCCGCCGCGGAGACCGTGTCCACGTTCACCGGTGCGCCGTAGCCCAGCCACGGCGACTCCTGCACCCGGCGGATCACCTCCGTGTAGAGCGAGAGCCGGTCGGTGTTGGTGTCGCTGGAGTCGACCCGCTTGTTGATCAGGTCGGTGATGGGGATGAACAGCGTGGCCAGCGCCCCGATCAGCACCAGCCCGACGATGGACGCGGCGACCCGCACGTTGCCGCGCAGGCTCGCCCGCACCCCGAGCACCGCGAGGCCCGCGCCCAGGCTGAGGAACATCGCCCGGTTGAGGGTGAGGAACGCGGGCGCCAGCGACAGCGGCAGCGACGCCAGCAGCACCCAGCGCAGCAGCCCGCGCGGGCGCAGCATGGCGAAGGCCACCACGCACGGCAGGGTCATCGCGTACGCGCTGCCGTAGTTGTTCGTGTACGCGAACGGCGCGGCCGGCCGGTAGATCGGGTTGAGCGAGCGGGCGCTGTACTCGGCGGTGGTCAGGTGGACCATGTCCTGGATGAACGGTGTGCCGGCCACCCCACCGGGCAGCAGCACCTCCATCGGGGTGCTCATCGCCAGCCGGGGCGCCAGCACGCCCAGCCAGCCCAGCACGACCAGGCCGAACCAGAACGCGCAGAGCGGGCTGAGCACCGCCACCAGGTCGGCGCGTTCCCGGGCGGCGGCGTGCACGTAGACGCCGACCACCAGCGCGGTCAGGTAGAAGGCCAACCGCAGGGCGAAGGTGAGCAGTGAGGCCGGCGACGCCAACTGGGTGGCGCTGACCACCACGATGGCCAGGAACAGCAGCCAGATGGCGCTCGCCGGCGGCAGCGGCACCCGTCCCCGGGTGAGCAGCAACGCGAGCAGCAACGCCCCCAGCAGCGGCCACCCCAGGTAGAACGCGCCGAGCGCCCACCACAGGGGCACCAGGCCGAACATCAGCGACAGCGGCCAGAGCGGCAGCCGGGGCGGAGGTGGGGGCGGCGGCACCGGCCCGCCGACGGCAGGAGAGTCACCTGGCGGCGGCTCGGTCGCCGGTGCGCGGGTGACAGTCACCGGTCAGGCCCGACCGTTGCGGGTGAGGACGAAACCCAGCGGGGTCACCCCGGCGGCGCGCAGCCGCTGCACGAGGCGACGCAGGTCGACCTGGCGGGTACGGTCCCGCTCGACCACCACCACCGCGCTGCCCTGCCGGGCCACCGCGACGCCGCGCTCGTCGGATTCGGCAGGTGGGGCGTTGAACAGCACGAGCCCGTGGTCGGCGCCCTGCCGCCAGGTGCCGAACCGGACGCCGCCCACCCCCACGCTCACCTCGTCCCCGGCGGCGACCCGGCCGTTCTCGGCCCGGGCGGGCGACGCCCGGGGCAGCGTGAGCGTGGCGTCCGGATCGGTGGACGGGCGGGCGCCCGGCGGGTGCGGGGACGGTCGGCGGGCGGGCACCGTCTCGGCGGCGGCGCCCGGGGTGGCGGGGCTGCCGGCCGGGCGGGGCTTGGGCACGAGCGGCCGGGACGGGTCGATCGGCAACCGCCCCCGGTCGGCGAGCACCGCGGCGCGCAGCCGCTCGGCACGTCCGCTGTCGTCGGCGACGAAGACCTCCCGGCCGTCGACGGCGAGCGCCACCGCGAGCCCGGCGGTGAGCGCCGTGGCGTCCTCGCGGGCGGCGAGCAGCGCCACCCGGGCCGGCTGGCGGACCCGCTCGGCGACCGCCATGGCCACGTACCTGATGTCCGCGTCGACGGCCCGGGGACTGCCCCGCCACGGCGGGCGGCGGACCGTGCCGAGCAGCGGCAGGCCTGTGGCGTCCCGACCGTCGGCGACCGAACGGACCCGCCGGTCGGTCGACTCCCACGCGTACGCCAGCACCACGCCGATCAGGGCGCCACCGAGCAGGCCGGCGACCAGGTAGAGCGGGCGGTGCCCGGCGGAGGTGACAAGGGCGCGCTCGGCGGTCTGCGTGACCCAGCCGGGGTTGATGTCCACGGCGGCGATCTCGGTACGGGCGGCGTTGAGCTGGGTGAGCTGGTTGTTGATCCCGGCCAGTTCGGCCACTGCGGCGTCCCCGGCGGTGGTGTCCTTGGCGGTGCTCGCCCGTTTCTGCACCGCCGCCTGCTGGGCGGCGACCTTCGTGATGCTCGCGTCGTACGAGCGCAGCATCTCGGCGCGCTGCTGCTCGTACATCGTGCGCCGCACGTCCAGGTAGGCGCGGGCGGCCAGGTTGGCGCTCTGCACCGCCCGCTGCGCGTCCTTCGCCTGGTAGCTGAAGCGCAGGATCTGCCCGCCGGTGGGCACCTCGACCTCGAGCGCGTTACGGATGTCGCGCGGGTCGGCGCCGGCCGCGTCGGCGAGCCGCTGCACCACCTCGGTGCCGGTGGCGATGCCGCTCTCCACGTTCATGTTGACCGCCCGGTCGGCGCCCGCGCCGCTGGGGGTGAACGCGTCGGTCACCACCGGACGGACCGCCACCACGGCGTTCGCGGTCATCGCCGCCGGCACCATCAGCACGTAGCCGAGCGCGAGGAGCAGCCCGACCACGGCCACGGTCGTCACCAGCCGCAGCCGGTGCATCGGCACCCGCAGCAGGTCGGTCAGCGTGACGGTGCGATCGGCGCCGGCGGCCGGGGCGTCCGTCGACCAGGAGGTGGGAGTCACGTCAGTCATGGAACTTCTTCACCGTCTGTTGAGGATTGCCGACGACCACGACGCCTGGCGGCACGTCCGTACGGATCACCGCCGCCGCGCCCACGACGCTGTCCCGGCCGACGCGTACGCCCTTCATCACCAGCGCGTGCGCTCCGACCCACACGTTGTCCTCGAGGACGATGGGGGCGCGGGTGGCCGGGCCGGGAGGCTCGTGCCGCTGCTCCGGTGGCAGGTTGTGGAAGTCGTTGTCGAGCAGCTCGCAGTCGGACAGCAGGCATCTGTCGCCGACGGTCACCGAGGTCCAGGTGCCGATCCAGGTCGCGTTCAACAGACAGTCGGCGCCAACGCGCACCTCGCCGGGGCCGGCGAAGCGGACCAGCTTGTTCAACCGGGTGCGGTCGCCGATTGTCACACGTACTCCGCGGCGCAGCCGGACCCGGCCCCGGATCTCCACGTCCCGGCCGAGCGTCAGCCGCCGGTAGCGCAGCCTGTACCAGACACGTTTGACCGCGAAGACCAGGCGCACCGCGTGTCGCGCGCGGATGCCAGCGGCGCCGACCAACCGACCCCTCCCCCACATCGCGGGGCCGGCAGCGGTGGTGCCGCCGCCGGTCTAACGTGAACAATCTATCGATCCTCCGTTACGAACCGTAGACCCTTACTGCACGGAGAAGAATGTTGAAGGGGTGGACCAGGACAACTCGGGCGTCGCGAGAGCGAGCACCGTCGCTGCCGTCCCGTCGACCACCGCGCTCGGCGCGGCCGTCGGGTTGAACGGCACACTACGCAGCGTGCCGTCGGTAGCACCGTAGACGATCCGGCCGGCCACCCACGCCATGCCACGCACCCCGGACCACGGAACGCCAGTCGTCGGCACTGTGAACTCGGTGGCGCCGAGGTAGTTGCCGTCGATCTCGAAGTACCTGTAGTACAGGTTGTTGGCGCCGGTACGCGTGTAGTAGAGCCGGCCGTCGAGGAAGAAGGCGCCGCTCAACACCGCCGGGTTGTACCAGTCGTTGTAGCCGGACGCCTCCCACGGTGCCCCGATCGCCCCTCCGTTGAACAGCGAGACGTCGATCCGGCTGCCGGTGGGCGTGCCTGCGACCGTGTGCGACCAGTAGATCCGGTCGTCCACCCGCCACGTCGCGCCGGCCGCCGTGTAGGCCGGCTGACTGACGGTGGTCGGGGTGCCCAGGGTGGTGCCGTCGAACGGCACCCGGGCCACTGTGGCCGGGGCGGTGCTCAGGTACAGGTTGCCGGTGGTGGCGGTCGGCGGGTTCTTCGGGGTGAACGTCCGTCCACCCGCGAGCGGGAACATGCCGAGCCGACCGTGGTACTCCTCGCCCATGCCGTCGGAGTTGTGCCCGAAGTAGAGGCCGTCCGTGCCGCGCCACAGCACCGGCACCGACGAACCCCAACTGCTGGTGCCGGCCGGCATCGAGGCACTGCCGCTGCGGCGCGGGTTCCAGTTCACCGGCATACCGGTGGCCGGGGTGACAGCCGCGACGCCGAGCCGGTCGACCGCGCCGGGGCCGGCGACGTCGACGCCGTTGGGGTTGTTCAACCAGCGGAAGTGCCCACCGAGGTAGATGACGTTGTCGGCGACCTCGACCGAGGTGATGGTGTCGTTGCCCGTGTAGTCGGCCCAGGTGGCGAGCTGCCCGCTGCCCCGGTTGGCAGTCTCGAACCGGACGAGCGTGTCGCAGTAGGCGGTGGGCCACCCCGAGCCGCCGTTGGTGCCGACCACGAACCAGCTGCCGTCCGCGCCGAACTTCACGTCCTGCACGTAGTGCACGAACGTCGACGGGGAGGCGCACGGCGGAACGAACTTCTCCGTGCTCCAGTCGATGAGCGTGGGAGTCGCGGAGACGTCCACAAGCGCCATCTGGTTACGCGGCAGGTCGTTGACGAGCGTGAAGTTGCCGCCGACGGCCAGCGTGTTGCCGTCCGGCGTGACGTCGATGGTCCAGACGTACGAGGTGGTGTTGTGCCGCCCCACCGTGGCGTTGATGGCGAAGGTCGGGTCGATGGCGCCGGTGGTCGCGTTGAGCCGGGCGAGGCCGGCGTGCGCGGTGCCGTTGAGCCAGTTGAACGCGCCGGCCACGTACAGCCAGTTGTCGTGCAGCACGACCTTGCGGACGTTGCCGCCGTCGGAGCGCCCCACCCACGCGTCGATGATCGCGCCGCTGGACGGGTCGAGGGCCACCAGGTTCCTGCGGGACACGCCGTTGACGTTCTTGAAGGCCCCGCCGACGATCAGCGTGCCGCCCGGGCCGGCGACGAGTGTGTTGACCGCGCCGTCGAGCACCGGCAGGAACGTGGTGGACACGGTGCCGGTGGTGCGGTCGTACGCGAAGAGGTAGGGCTGGTTGATCCACGGCGAGCTGGCGGTCTGCCGGAGCTGCGTGAAGCTGCCGCCGACGAAGACGGTGTTGCCCACCTGCGCGAACGCCCGGGTTTCACCGTTGCGGGCGTGCGGGGTCGAGTCGGCGGGGTTCGCCGACACGAGGGTCGCCGTCTCCGGGACCGGAACCACAGCCGCCGAGGACACCGAGGGCACACCGAGCACCGCGGCGACGATCGCCAGCGCGACCATCCCCGCCCGAGTACGACGTCGTCCTGCGAAACGCCACATGTGCGGAAGTTTGGGCACGCTGCGCCTCCAAGGTGGATGAGAACCCGAGGTAGCGTCCCTCGCCCACGCTGGCAGGCGCATCCGCCGATTGGGCGGTGCATCGATCAGCAAGATGACAGAACACCTGGGGGTCGGATATGCGATCCGACCAGGCGATGTGCCGTCACCACAAATTCACGATCGTCAGCGGCTCACCCCGGTGGGCTGCCGCAGGTACCCGTCCCGACCGGCCTGGGAGAAGCCTTCCAGCGCCGACGCGTCGTGGTTCATCGTCATGTCACAGGTAGAGGTGCGGGTCGTCATGCCCGGCGAGTTGAAGTAGATGGCCGCCTTGATCTTCGGGTGCGCCTTCAGCGCCGCCGGGAACTCCTGGAACCAGCGCTGCTTGGCGCCCGGGTCGGCGGAGTTGAAGTTGGTGCCGAACTCGGCGAGCATCCGCGGCTTGTCGGCGCCGATGCCGTTCTCGTCCAACCAGCGGTAGAAGCCACCCACAGTCGTGCTGGGGCTCTTCCACACAGTGCTGCCGTTGCAGACGTGGAAGTTGTACGGGTCGTAGGCCACCCAGTCGACGTAGCGGTCCCCGGGGTAGAGGCCGGCGTACCGGGAGTGGTGACCGGACCAGCCCATCATCGTCCAGACCCATACCGCGTTCGTCGCGCCGGCCTTCGCGAACCGCTCGTACACGTACCGCCAGGCCCTGACGAAATCGGCGTCGCTGCCCTTGCCCGGCTCGTCCTCGGGCTCGTGGTCGAAGCCCAGGAAGACCGGCACCCCGGTGGCGCGGATCCGCCCGGCGACCGCGTCGATCGTCGCGTCCTGCCGGCCACTGTAGACATCCGCCCACTTCAGCGTGGTGCCGGCGGAGAAGTCGCGGGACTCCCAGGCGAAGAACATCAGCCGGCCCTCGCGCATCTGCTGCGTCTCGTACGCGTCGGGGAAGGCGCCGTTGCTGCCGGAGTTGGAGAAGTCGTGGTAGCGGTGCACGATGTCGAACTTGCGGCCGACCTGCGCCTCCACGTCGGTGATCGCCTTGCCGTGGTTCCAGCCGCCGCCCGCGCTGGCGGGTGAGTACATGCCCCACCACGCGCCGCAGGAGGGCACGAGCTTGGCGGACACCGACCCGCACTTGCCCGTCGGGAGGGTGGTGCTCGCGCTCGGCGTGGGCGTCCGGGTCGGGACGGCTGTCGGGGACGGCTTCGGCGCGGTGGTCGGCGACGCGCTGGCCGACGGCGACGGCGCCGGCCGGGTGGTCGTCACCGACGACGGCCGGGCCCCGACGTCGTAGCTGATCAACAGGCTGGGTCGCAGGTCAGGGTTCCGGTTCTCCACCGACGCCCAGTAGATCCGGGTGTCCAGACCGGACTGGGCGAGCGACACCGTCCAGGTGCCGTTGCCGGTGACCAGCTTGGACACGTCCCACTCGTTGACGCCCTTGGACACACCTGTCACGGTGTCCAGCGCGGCGCCTGCGGACGCCAGGGCCGGGCGCGCCTCTCGCGCGCTCAGCGGCGAGGCGTGCGCCGTCACCGTCGCGGCGAACTGCTGCCAGGCGTGCAGCCGCAGCGTCGCCCGCACGTTGACCGCGGCGGCCGGCACGGTGGTCACCGCGAACTCGATGACCGCCTCACGGCCACCACGCGGGTTACCGTCGCAGCGCGTCGGGCAGGTGGCCACTGTCGCCTTGGCGGCGTTGTCGCCGTCCTGCGCCACCGCCGTGGCGGTGGTGTCAGCCACCGCCTGGATCGACAGCTCATCGCTTGCCAACAGCGGCATCATGGTCGCCACGATGCCCGCCACCACCGAGCCGCCGACCACCCCGACCGCGATGGCCTTGCGCCGGGGACCGTTGCGGAACCGGGTGATGCGGTGCAGTCCGTGCCTGGTCAAGGAGTACTCCCTGTGTCTGCTGCGGTAACCGTGAGCAGCGTATCGATGACCAGGGCAGGTCGTGGGCAGGACAGTTTTCCGTAAGCGCGTCTTAACCGTCCGCTAAGGAAGGCGTTGGTCCAGCGCGGCACGCATCGCCTCGACCGGGGCGCGCACGCCTGTGAACTGCTCGAACTGGCCTGCGGCCTGCGCCAGCAGCAGGTCCAGTCCGGACACCACCCGCAGGCCGGCCGCGAGCGCGGACGAGGCCAACGGCGTCGGCCACGGGTCGTACAGCGCGTCGAAGAACACCCCGTCTGGCCGCCAGTGCGCCTCGTCGGCGAGCGGGTCGGCTACGCCCTTCGGCACCGTCGAGACGACCACGTCGGCCGCGAGGTGCCGGGAGGCGTCGGCCCAGGCGCCGGCGCTCAGCGACACACCCACCGCCGCCGACACCTGCCGCAACTCGTCGACCGCCTCGACGCGGCGGGCCACCACGGTGACCGAGGAGCAGCCCAACTGCGCGGCGGCGGCGAGCGCGGCGCGTGCCGTGCCCCCCGCGCCGAGCACCGTCACCGTGGCGCCGGGCACCACCCCGGCCTCGTCGAGCACGTGCACCATGCCTGCGACGTCGGTGTTGTCCGCGTACCAGGAGCCGTCCGGACGGCGTACCAACGTGTTGGCCGCGCCGACGGCGGCGGCGACCGGCGACGCGGCGTCGGCCACGGCGAGCGCCGCCTCCTTGCCCGGCATGGTCACCGACAGCCCGGCCCACTCCGGGCCCAGGCCGGCGACCAGATCCGGCAGCTCCGCGGCCGCGCACTCGATCCGGGAGTACGACCACCCGGTCAACCCGGCCGCGGCGTAGCCGGCGGTGTGAATCACCGGGGAGAGCGAGTGCCCGATGGGCTTACCCAGCACCGCCGCCCGCCGCTGGAGCACCATCAGATGATGCCGGCCTCGCGGGCCTTGGCCATGTTCCGCTCATGCTGCTCGTAGTCCTCCGCGAAGGCCGAGTGGCCCTTGTCGTCGATCGCCACGAAGTAGAGCCACTTGCCCACCGGCGGGTCCATCGCCCCTTCCAGTGCCTGCTTACCCGGGTTGTTGATGGGCGTGGGAACCAGACCCCGCAGCTTGCGGTTGTACGGGTTCTTCGGGTCGTCCAACTCCGACGCCGTCATCTGCTTCGACGACTTGGTCGGCTTGCCGATCGACTCCAGGTAGTAGTTGACGGTGACGTCCATCTCCAGGCAGTTGCAGTAGAAGTCCCCGTACACCCGGTTGTAGGCCACCCGGGCGACCTTGCCGAGGTCGTCCTTGTTGCCGGCCTCGGCCTGGGCGAGCGAGGCCACGATCAACGCCTCGTACGGGCTGACGCCGCCCCGCTCCTTCTGCACCCGGTCGGCGAACTTCATCTCACCTGTCACCGAGAGGAAGTTGTCCACCATGAGCTTGAGGATGCTCTCCGCGGTGGCCTTCGGCGGGATCTCGTACGTGTCCGGGTAGAGGAACCCCTCGGCGGACTTGACGACCTTCTTGCCGTCCCCGCGGGTGAACCACCAGTCCGGTACGCCGAGCGCCTCGGGGTCCTTGGCGGCGGCCTCGAACTCCTTCACCGGGATCTTGGTCTTGTCGGAGAGCAGCTTGTAGATGTTCTTGCTGGTGCGGCCCTCGGGGATGGTGATCCCGTTGACGATCTTGTTCTTGAGGTCGAGCATCGCGGTGACCGCGCTCGCGCCGCTCATCTGCTTGCGCAGCTTGTACGTGCCCGGCTGGATGTTCTTGCTGCGCGAGTTGGCCTCGGCCGCCTCGATGAACGCCTTCTGGCTCTTCACCACGCCGGCCGCGACGAGGGCGTCGGCCATGTCGGCGAGCAACGCCCCGTTCTTGATCTCGACGGTGATCTCACCGGTGCCCGAGCCGTCGTAGTCGGGGGTGACGAAGTAGTTCTGGATCCGGTCGAAACCGTAGAACGCCCCGCCGCCGATGCCGCCCAGCAGGAACAGGGCCAGCAGCAGCGCCAGGAACGTCTTGCCCCGGCCGCCACCCGAACCACCCTTGCCCTTGCGCTTCTGCACGAACCCCCGCCGGTGCCGGCCCTTCTCCCCCCGCTCCGGCTCGTCGAATCCAAGATCCAGGTCGTCGATCATTGCGTCCGCCTCCGCTGCGCATCCAGCCAGCTCTGCAGGATCTCCACCGCGGCCGCCTGGTCGACAACCGCACGTTGACGTTTACCTCGGACGCCACGCTCGGCAAGCCTACGAGAAGCCACCACGGTCGACATCCTCTCGTCAGTGAGCGTTACCGGGACGGGCGCTATCACATCGACCAGTCGGTCAGCGTACGCCTTCACATGGACAGCCGCCGGGCCGTGCCTGCCGGCGAGGTTGACCGGAAGACCGACCACCACCTCGACGGCCTCGTGCTCGGCCACCAGCGCGGCCAGTTCGGCGAGGTCAGTGGGCATCGCGTCCGGTGCCGCCGTGAGATCGCGGGCCAGGGTCACCAGCGGCGTCGCCAGGATCCCGTCCGGATCCGAGCGGGAAATCCCCACCCGCACCTGCCCGACGTCCACCCCGATCCGCACACCACGCGTCAGCTCAGCCACCGAGGGTCACCCCCGGGGACCTACGAACCAGGGCGGACCGAACGGTCCGCCCTGGTCGCCCGATGTCGCTGTTCACGCCTCGGTGATCGCCTTCTCTACGGTGAGCAGCAGTTTCGGCGCCTCGGCGGCCGGCAGACCGCCACCCTGGGCGAGATCGGGGCTACCCCCGCCGCGCCCGGAGAACGCCGCCTTCACCAGGTCCGAGGCGGCCAGGCCCCGGCCCCGGGCGGCCTGGTTCACCGCCACCACGAGCGAGGCCTTGCCGTTCGCCCGAGCCGCCACCGCGACCACCGCCGGCCGCGCCGGGTCGATCTTGCCGCGGATCTCCTGGGCGAGGGTCCGCACGTCGTTGCCGGCCGCGCCCTCCGGCGCCTCGGTGCCGACGTACGCCACCCCGCCCACGTCCCTGGCCTGCGCCGCGAGCGCCGACGCGCCACCCAGCACCAGCTGGGCGCGCAGCTTCTCCAGCTCCTTCTCGGCGTCGCGCAGCTGGGTGACCGTCTGCTCCACCCGGTCGGCGACCTGCTCGCTGGGCACCCGGTACAGCTCCGCCAGCCGGGAGACCAGCAGGTGCTCACGGGCCAGGAAGCTGAACGCGTCCATCCCGACGAGCGCCTCGACCCGACGCACACCGGAACCGATCGACGACTCCGACAGGATCTTCACCAGGCCGAGCTGGGCCGAACGGGCCACGTGCGTGCCACCGCACAGTTCCCGCGCGTAGTCACCCACCTCGACGACCCGCACCTCGTCGCCGTACTTCTCGCCGAACAGCGCCATCGCGCCGATCCGCCGCGCCTCCTCCAGCGAGGTGATGAAGGCGTGCACCTCAAGGTCGGCCAGGAGCACCTCGTTGACCTGCTGCTCCACATCGCGCAACACACTCGGCGACACCCCGGTCGGGGTGTTGAAGTCGAACCGCAGCCGGCCGGGCGCGTTCAACGAACCCGCCTGGGTCGCCGACTCGCCCAGGAAGTTCCGCATGGTCTGGTGCACCAGGTGCGTGGCCGTGTGCGACCGCGAGATCGCCCGACGGCGGGTCGTGTCGATCTCCGCGTAGCCGGCCTCGCCCGCGCGCACCTCACCCCGGACCACCCGGGCCCGGTGCACGATCAGACCCGGCACCGGCTGCTGCACGTCGAGCACCTCGACCTGACCGCCACCAAGGGTGATCATGCCGTGGTCGGGCTGCTGGCCACCACCCTCGGCGTAGAACGGGGTCGTGTCGAGCACCAGCTCAACGGTCTCGCCCTCGATCGCCGCCGCGCGCGGCCCGTCCGCGCCGAGCAGCGCCCGCACCGTCGCCTCGCGGGCCACCTCGGCGTACCCGGTGAACGTCACCGGACCACCCGAGTCGAGCACCGACCGGTACGCCGACACGTCGGTGTGCCCGGTCTTGCGCGCCTGCGCGTCGGCCTTCGCCCGCGTCCGCTGGTCGGCCATCAGCCGGCGGAAACCCTCGTCGTCGACCTTGAGGCCCTGCTCGGCGGCGATCTCCAGGGTCAGGTCGATCGGGAAGCCGTACGTGTCGTGCAACTGGAACGCCTTCGCGCCGGACAGCGCCGTGCCACCCGCCGTCCGGGTCTCCGCGATCGCCGTGTCCAGGATCGTCGTCCCCGCCCGCAGGGTGGACAGGAACGCCTCCTCCTCCGCGTACGCGTACTGCGAGATCCGGTCGAAGTCGGTAGCCAACTCCGGGTACGACGGCGCCATGCAGTCCCGCGCCACCGGAAGCAGCTCGGGCAGCGCCCGGTCCTGCCAACCGAGCAGCCGGATCGAGCGGATCGCCCGGCGCATGATCCGCCGCAGCACGTACCCGCGACCCTCGTTGCTCGGGGTCACCCCGTCGCCGATCAGCATCAGCGCCGTGCGCACGTGGTCGGCGACGACCCGCAGCCGCACGTCGTCCGGGTGCGACTCACTCGCCACATGACCCGAGTGCGCGCCGTACCGCTTGCCGGTCAGCTCGGCCGCCCGGGCCAGGATCGGCCGGACCTCGTCGATCTCGTACAGGTTGTCGACACCCTGCAGGATCGAGGCCATCCGCTCCAGGCCCATGCCGGTGTCGATGTTCTTCGCCGGCAGGTCACCCAGGATCGGGTAGTCCTCCTTGCTGGTGCCCGGACCCCGCTCGAACTGCATGAAGACGAGGTTCCAGAACTCCATGTAGCGGTCCTCGTCGACCGCCGGGCCGCCCTCGCGGCCGTACTCGGGACCCCTGTCGTAGAAGAGCTCCGAGGACGGGCCGCACGGCCCGGGGATGCCCATCGACCAGAAGTTGTCCGCCTTGCCCCGGCGCACGATCCGCTCCGCCGGAACGCCGATCGAGCGCCAGATCTCGAACGCCTCGTCGTCGTCGAGGTAGATCGACGGCCAGATCCGCTCCGGGTCCAGGCCGTACCCGCCCTGGTCCAGTGGCTTCGTGATCAACTCCCAGGCGAGCGGGATCGCCCCCTCCTTGAAGTAGTCACCGAAGGAGAAGTTGCCGTTCATCTGGAAGAACGTCCCGTGCCGGCTGGTCTTGCCGACCTCGTCGATGTCCGGCGTACGCAGGCACTTCTGCACGCTTACCGCCCGCTGGTACGGCGGAGCCTGCTGACCCAGGAAGTAGGGGACGAACTGCACCATACCGGCGTTGACGAACAGCAGGTTCGGATCGCTGATGGCGGGCAGCGGAGCGGACGGCACCACGGCGTGGCCGTTCGCCTCGAAGTGCGCGAGGTACCGCCGCTTGATCTCCGCCGTCTTCATCGCTGGTGTTCCTCCGGAAAGATGTGTCGATCGCCGATCCGCGGGTCCTCCCGCAGCTCGGCGAACTTGTCGTCGAACGCCTCGCCCTGGGCGAACGCCTGGTGGATCTCCTGCTCGCGCTCGGCCATCCCGATGCGAACGTCCTCCACGAAGCTACGCAGCGACTCGACCAGCCCGCCAGCGGATTCCGACAACGAGCTGGCCATGCCGGCCGGGGTGTACGCCTGCGCGGTCTTGGTCGCCTTGCGGACCACCACGACGCCAACGGCGAGCCCGATGCCGAGCCAGAACAACCGCCTCATGTCTTGCTACCTCCTGGTACGGCGGCCGGTCAGCGGTTGCCGCGCTTCGCGGCCCGCCGCTGCTGCTTGATGGTGTCGCGCACCTCGCGCTCGGTCTCGGCGTGCCGACGGCCGGCGGCGGCCTTGCGCACCCCGTAGCCGAACGCCGCCACCTTGACCAGCGGATTCGCCGCCGCGGCGGAGACCACGGTGGCCAGGTTGGCGACGTTTGCGGTCACGTTCTGCGCGTGGCTGGTCATCGTGTCGACCTTCGCCAGCTGGAGGTTCACGCCGTCCAGCGAGGTCTGCACCTGCTCCAGCGCGACGTTTACGTTCTTCACAGTGGTGTTCACGTCACCGAGCAGCGGCGCGGTCCGATCGTTGAGGTCGTTGATCATCCGCGTGGTGGCGTCCACCGTGTGCCGCAGCCGCAGGATGGGCAGCGTCAGGATGAGCACCAGCACCGCGAACGCGCACGCCGCGACCAGCGCCGCGATCGCTCCAATGTCGCCCACGCCTGTCCTCCTCAAGCAGAGTTCCGCAGGATCCGACGTCCCCGGAACGCACAACGGTGCTACGAATACCAGACACGCCGACCGTCGCCGGTCGGCGGAGGCGGGAGAGCCCGCCAGCCCCAGACCCTACCGTCCGTGATGGAAACCGGCTCAGGACGGTGAGGGTGTCAGGTCGCTGAGCGGGTCACCACTGACTGTCGGGAACGGATCCTCTCCGGTCAGTGACGGATCCGTTGTCGGCTGGGGCCTGGTCCGTTCGTCGTCGATCGCGTTGCGCACCTTCACCGACACCAACGAGCCGGCGCACTCGGTCGCAGCGGCCGACGCCTCGGGAGACGGCACGATCGCGGGCTCGCCGTCGACCGGCGGCGGCACACAGGTCGGCTCGCGCACCCACAGGTCGAGGGTCAGCTCGTCCCGACGCCAGCAGGTGTAACTGCCCTTGGTCTCCTGCTCCGGGCAGCGGCTCACCTTCCACGGTCGCCAGCCGTCCTCGCGCAGCGCGTCCTCGTAGACCTTCGTGGTCTCCGCGGGTGACTTCTCCGAGGTGACGGTGCGCTCGCGCAGCCGACAGTCGAGCAGGCACCAGCGGCTGCCGCTGACGTCGTCGTCGGTCTTCGCGGCCGCCCAGGCCGGCACGTTGAGCTGGTCCAGGTTGTCGAATACCGGGTCGCGGCTCAGCGTACGGATGCCGAAGAAGAGCGGCACCGCACCGAGCAGCACGACGCTGACCAACGCCAGTGCCAGCGCCCGCAGCCGCCGTCGCTCGCGCGTCTGCCGACGCTGCTCGGACCGGGCGCCGGTGGCGGGGCCGTCGTCCTCGGGGGTGTCCTGACCGGCCTGGCGCAACCCGGGGCTGGGCGCCGCTTCGGGTGCCGGCCGGTCCACCGGTCCCGCCGGGGCGGGCACCGCGGCGGCGGCGCGTGCCACACCGACGGGTTCTCCCGCGCGTCCCGGCGGCCCGACGGGCGCGACTCCGGACGGTTCGGGGCGGCCGGGCTCCCGGTGCGGCGGCAGCGCGCGGCCGGCGGCACGGTCCGCCGGCGTGGGTCGGACGGCCGGCGCCCCGCCCCGGGCCACCACGGGTGCCCCGGGGTCTGCCCCGGTCGGTGGGCCGACCCGGTCGTCGACGCCGGGCGGACCGGCGACGCCGGGCGGGCGTACGGCCGCCCGGGCCGGGCCGTCCGGGCGTGGGCGCCCCGGACCGTCGGGACGCGAACGGGTCGGACCGTCGGGACCCGGGCGGGCCGGACCGTCGGGGCCGGCACCCGGTGGGACGGCGGCCCGGGCGGCGCCGTCGGGCCGGACGGCGGCTCGGGCGGCGGGCTCGGCGCCCGGGCCGGTTCGAGCGGGACCGTCGGTGCCATGGCCGTCGCCGGACGGCGGCATGTCGCCGGGCGCCTGTCGGGCCCGGCCGGGACGGGCGGCACCACGCGGTGGCGCGCCAGCACCGGCGGGACCGCCGGCGGGCGCGGGCCGGCCACCCGCGGCGGGACCGGTGTACGTGTCGCCCGCCGCGCCGGGTCGCCCGGGGCCGGCCGGACCGTCGAAGCCGGGTTCCGTCGGAGGGCGGCGGCGTCGGACGGTCGGGTCCGGCGGGGGCGGCGCCGAGGCACCCCGGCGGGTGATGGGCCGTTCGCCGGTGCTCGACCCGTAGGTCGGACCGCCGCTGGGCTGCTCCCCGCTGGGTTCCGGCGCGTCGGGTCGGGCACCCCGGCGACCGGTAGGCGGCTCCGCGCCCGGATCCGGTGGCGGCCCGACGGGGCGGCGGCCGGGCCGCTCGGCGGCCGGGTCGGGCACGGCGAGCCGGCCGGACGGACGCTCGCTCAGATCACCCGGGGGCGGTGCGGGGCGGTGTGCGGCGGCCTGCCCACCGGGAGGACCACCTCGTCGGTTGACCACCGGCAGGCCGGGGTCGGTGTGTGGCAGGCGCCCGGCCTGCCGCAGCCAGTCGGCCGGCCGCTCCGGGCGATCCGCCCGGGGTTCGCCGCCGACCTGCGGACGCCGCTCCTGCTCGTCGGGGACGGCCCGGCGACGCCCGGCGCGGTCGGCCGGGCCGACGGCGGGCGTGCCACCGGTAGGCGGGCCACCGGTAGGCGGGCCACCGGTAGGCGTGCCACCGGTGGGCATGGCGCCTGTGGACATGGCGCCTGTGGTGCCGCCTGTCGCGTCGGGCACCGGCGGGGCGTTGCCCGAGCGGGGCACCACCGGCGGGGCCGGCTCGGCGGCGCGGCGGCGGCCGGCGGAGGCTGCGCGGGCCCCGGTTGCGGGCCCGGAGCCTGTCGGCTCGGGCGCTCCCGGGTCGACAGGTCCCGGGCGCCGCCGAGCGGTCCGGGGGTCGACGTCGATGGCGGGATCGGGGCGCAGTCCGTCGGAGACCTGTGGCACGCCGCCAGCCGGCGGGGCGTCGAACCGGGCCGCTGCACGAGCGCCGGGCGGACCGGCGGCGCGCGCCGGATCGGTCGCCGGACCGGCCACGCGACCAGCAGCGCCGGCCGCCGGACCGGCCGAGCGACCAGCACCGGTCGCCGGACCGGCTACACGGCCGGCGGCGGGCCTGCCACCGGCGGGCGTCGGGCGGGCGGGTCCGGTGGTCTCCGGGCCGGGACGAGCCGGTGGCACGGCATCCGGCCGGCGCAGCGGCGGCACGGCGTCCGCCCGACCGGTCGGGGCGGGGACGTCCGGGCGGCGGCCGGCCGGGGCGCCGGGCATCGGCGGACCGGCGGGCGCACCTGGCGGGACCGCACCCGGAGCAGAGCGGGCCGGTCCAACCGGACCGCCGGACGTCGAGCGGGCGCCGGGAGGACCCGCCGGACCGCCGGACGTCGGGCGCGGGCCGGGAGGTCCCGCCTGCTCAGCGGCGACGGGACGGGCTGCGGGGGGCGGTGCGGCAGCGCGGGCACCGGGTGCCGGCGCCGCGCCGCGCCGCGTCGGCTCACCGGCTGCGGGCGTACCGGCGGCCGGGGGCCGGTCGGCGGGGTTGCGGGGCGGTGGCGGGGTCTCGCCCGGCCACGGACCGTCCACGGGACGGCGCGCGGCGGCGCCCTCCGGGTCACCACGTCGTACACCAGAGGGCGGCGGCGCCGGGGCGGCACCGCGCGGGCCGGCGGGCTCCGCCGCGGCGCCCTCGGGGCCGAGTTCCGTACGCTGCTGCTTGGCCGAGCGCAGATCGTCGATCCAGCCGAACTCCTCACCCGACACCGGCTCCTCCGGCTCGGGCTCGGCTCGGCCACGACCCCACCGGCGGCCCTTGGGCCGGGTATCGCGCCGCTCGTCCGGGCTTTCGTCCGGGCGGTCCCCACCACGCGATTTCACTGTTGACCCTCTCCTGCGGCGTCCGTGCCGCTGTCCTGCATCGTTCCGGGACCGCCCGGGTCCGTCGTCGGGCGACCGTTCTCGCCAGCAGGCGCTGGCGCGGTCTGCTCCGTTACGCGCTGCCCGGCGCTCGGGGTCTCCGGACGGGTCACCGGGGCGGGCAGCCCGCGCACGATGCGGCGCAGCAGCGGCAGCCGGGTGGCCACCGATCGCTCCGCCCCGTGCGGGCTCGGCCGGTAGTAGTCGGTGCCCACGAGGTCGTCGGGAACGTACTGCTGGGTGACCACGCCCCGCTGGTCGTCGTGCGGGTAGCGGTAGCCGGTCCCGTGGCCCAGCCCCCGGGCGCCGGCGTAGTGCGCGTCGCGCAGACCGCGGGGCACCGGACCACCCCGGCCGGCCCGTACGTCGGCGATCGCGGCGCCGATGGCTGTGGTGGCCGAGTTGGACTTGGGTGCGGTGGCCAGGTGGATCACCGCCTGGGCCAGGTTGAGCTGCGCCTCGGGCAACCCCACGTACTCGACCGCGTGCGCGGCGGCGGTGGCCACGCTCAACGCGTCGGGGTCGGCCATGCCGACGTCCTCGCTCGCGAAGATGACAAGTCGGCGGGCGATGAACCGGGCGTCCTCGCCGGCGACAAGCATCCGGGCCAGCCAGTGCACGGCGGCGTCCACGTCCGAGCCGCGCATGCTCTTGATGAACGCGCTGACCACGTCGTAGTGGGCGTCGCCGTCGCGGTCGTAGCGCACCGCGGCCACGTCGACGGCCTGCTCGGCGGTGGCGAGGTCGATCCGGCCGGTGCCGAGCGCCGTGGCCGAGGCGGCCGCCGCCTCCAGCGCGGTCAGCGCCTTGCGGACGTCGCCGGAGGCGAGGCGTACCAGGTGGTCCTCGGCGTCGGTGGTCAGGGTGAGCGCGCCACCGAGGCCGCGCTCGTCGGCGACCGCGCGGCGCAGCAGGCCGCGGACCGCCTCGTCGTCGAGCGGTTGCAGGGTGAGCAGCACGCACCGGGACAGCAGCGGCGAGATGACCGAGAAGTACGGGTTTTCCGTGGTGGCCGCCAGCAACGTGACAGTGCGGTCCTCGACGGCGGCGAGCAGTGAATCCTGCTGCGTCTTGCTGAACCGGTGCACCTCGTCGATGAACAGCACGGTCTGCGGGCCGCCTGAGCGGCGCTGACGGCGGGCCGTCTCGATGACGGCGCGGACGTCCTTGACCCCGGCGGAGAGCGCCGACATGGCCACGAACCGGCGGTCGGTGGCGGCGGCGACGAGGTGCGCGATGGTGGTCTTGCCGCTGCCCGGAGGTCCCCAGAGGATGACCGACATCGGCGCGCCGCCGGAGACCAGTTGCCGCAGCGGAGCCCCGGGGGCGAGCAGGTGGTCCTGCCCGACCAACTCGTCGAGGGTCGCCGGGCGCATCCGGACGGGTAGGGGCGAATCGTCAGCTACCGGAGTGAACCCGTCGACACCAACGGGACCGGCGGGCGCGTCACGCGGCCCGGCGGGGGCACCGAGGGAGAAGAGGGCGTCGGACTCCATCACGAAGACAGTACCGGGCCGGGCACACGGCGCCTGAATCGCGCCGTGGGCCCGCCACCGGTGATCGCTTCCGGTCAGCCGCGGCCGGGGCGACGACCCCGGTACCAGCGGCCGCCGCCACCGCCGCGCGGGCCGCTGCCCACGCCGGCCAGGTAGAGCGAGAGCAGGAGCAATCCGATGAGCACGAGGGTGTTCCAGTTGAACAGGTCCGGCGCGCCGAAGTCGGTGCCGAGCAGGTCGAGAAGCAGGGCGAAGCCAAAGACGATTGCCGCGAGAATGGCGAGCATGTCGGTCCTCCGGTGGGGGTTCCCAGTAGGTCGGCGCCTGATGTACCCAATCGGTCGACTCGTCAATCTCCACGGTGGATCGGGTACGCGCCGCCGGATGTGCGATCGGCCCGGCCGGCCCGGCGATCGAGATGTGTGCTCGCGTGACGCGCAGAGGGCCGCCTGTCGACAACAGGCGGCCCTCCCCTCACCTGTCGCCGGCCGGTACCGGGACCGGGGTCGGCTCGGCGGCGGACTTCTGCCGCCGGCCTGCCCGCCAGGCGGGCAGGTAGAGCGGGGCGGCGACGGCGAGCACGATCGCGCCGACCACCATGGCGGTGCTGACGCTGGTGGCGGCGGCGATCGCGGTCAGCACCACCCCGCCGAGCGAGGCGCCCGGCTGGGCCACCATCGAGTTGAGGGAGAGCACGCTGGTCCGGTACGGCCCGTCGACCTGCCTGTGCAACAGGGCACTGTGCAGCGGGTTGGACGCGCCGTGCACGGCGTAACAGGCCAGGTAGGCCACGAGCACCCCGACCGGCCCGGCGAGCAGCCCCATCCCGACGACCGTGACTCCCTGCACGATGCGCAGCAGGGCGGCGGCCGGGGCGGCCCCGAACCAGCGCAGCAGCAACGGGGTCAGTGCCGCCCCGGCGGCCGAGGCGAGCCACGCTGCCGAGCTGGCCGGTCCGAGGAGCGCGGCGGCGCGTTCCGGGTCGCGGATCACCTCGGCGAGCCGCACCGGCAGCAGCGACTCGAAGGTGATCATGCCGAAGCCCCAGAACAGCTCCACCGCCACCAGGGCCAGCAGCACCCGGGAGCGACGCAGCAGGCCGACCGCCTGGCGGATCATGCGGGGTGCCTCGACCACCGAGGCACGCAGCGCCGCGGACCCGGTGGCGGGCCGCTCCTCGACAAGCAGGACGAGCAGCGCGACAAGCGCCACGGCCTGGGCGACGATGGCGACCAGGACGGGCACGGTGAGCGCACTGACCGGCCCGATCGGGCCGAGCGCCACCAGGCCACCGCTGAGCAGCGCCCCGGCGCCGATGGCCGCGCCGCTGACGGCGCCGCCGTATCCGAGGCCCTTCTCGTACCCGGCCTGCGGGTCGGCGGCCAGGGTGGCGTCGACGTACCAGGACTCCAGTGGGCCGCTGTCCAACGCCCGGTAGATGCCCTGCACCGCGTAGACCAGGAAGAACAGCCAGAACGAGTCGGCCACCGCGAACAACGACAGCGAGACGAGGTTGAGCAACCCGGCGGCGATCAGCATCGGACGCCGGCCGAGGGCGTCGGCGAAGCCACCTGTGGGTAACTCCAGCGCCAGCACCAGCAGGCCCTGCGCCGTGAAGGCCAGGCCCATCTGCGGCAAGGACAGACCGCGCTCCTGCATCAGCAGGATCATGACCGGGATCATCAGACCCGTCGGTAGCCAGCGCAGGCCGTACAGCGTCAGGTAACGACGCCGGACCTGGCGTACGGTAAGCGCGCTCACCGCGGGCCCTCCAGCAAGGGGTAGGCCGCCAGGAAGACCTGCACCGGGCGGGCCTGCGGGTCGGCGGAGTTGCCGGCCCCGGCCTCGCGGTTGTACCGCTCCAGCACCTGCCACACCTCCGCCTTGAGCGCCTCCAGCCGGTCCGGCGGAATGGTCATGAAGATGTCGCCCATGCCGAGGGCGTCGCGCCAGGCGGACGACCACTCGTGCTGGGTGGCGAACCAGCGCTCGGCGTGTTCGACGAGATGGCGCACCTGGTCGCCCTGGATCCACTCGATGGCGGCACGGGCATCGGGGTCGTCGTCGAAGTCGCTCGGCTCCCAGCTGGTGACGTCGTGCGCGGCCTGCCACCAGCGCTGCCGTCCGCTGCCCCGGTCGGGATCCTCGGCGACGAGCCCGACCTCGGCGAGTTGCCGCAGGTGGTAGCTGGTCGCGCCGGTGTTGGTGCCGAGCAGTTCGGCGAGGGTGGTGGCGGTGGCGGGCCCGTGCACCCGCAGGGCGCCTACCAGCCGCATCCGTAGCGGATGTGCGAGCACGCGGACCTGCCGCTTGTCGATCCGTACCTCACGCGGGGCCGGCCGCGGGGTCGCTTCGTCGTCAGCCATGACCGCACACTATCTCTGCACAGATTATGTGCACAAGAGTTGTGCACATAATCTGTGCATGACGTCAGGTCAGGAGTTCCCGCACCCCCCGCAACCGCGTCCGCAGCAGACCTGCGGCACGCGCGCAGTCCAGGCGTACGTCGGTGGGGCCGGCCTGCCCGGCGGCGGCGCTTGTGGTGGTCTTCAGCCCGGCCGCGTCCAACCCGAAGTGTCGGGCCACCAGCAGACCCAGTTCGGCACGGCTGACCGCGTCCGCGCCAGCCACGTTGAGCGGCCCGGCGTGATCGCCGCCGACCAGTTCCAGCACGGCGTCGGCCAGGTCGGTGACGTCGATCGGACAACGGATCATGTCGCTGAACAGGACCGCCCGGCCGGCGAGGGCCTCCCGGCAGAGCTGGATCTGCTTGCTGCCCTCCCCCAGGATCAGCGACGTACGCGCCAGCGCCGCGCCCGGGTCGATCGCGCGAACGGCGGTCTCGGCGGCCGCCTTCGCGGCACCGTACGCGTTCATCGGGGTGGGCGCGTCGTCGTCGGCGTACGGCGTGGGACGGCCGGCGTGCAGCGCGTCACTCGACACGTGCACCAGCCGGGCGCCCACCTCGGCGGCGGCGAGGGCCACGTGCGCTGCCCCGTCGGCGGTGACCGCCCAGTCCCCGTACCGGTAAGGGGTCCCCACCACGGCGTCCGGCCGCACCCGCGCGACGAGCGCACGCACGGCGGACCGGTCGGTCACGTCCAGCCGACGCGCATCGACGCCCGGCACGGCGATGTCACCGGAGTGGAAGGTCCCCACCACCGAGAACCCGCAGTGAACGGCCCGCCGGCAGACCTCCCGCCCCAGAAATCCGCTGCCCCCGACGACAAGCACCCGCATCCCACCACTCCCCCGCAGACGATCAAGAGGTTCGCGTCATCTCGCCGGGCGAGCATGACGCAAACCTCTTGATCAACCAAGCAGGTGATGGTGGATCGGTCAGACCGGGTCGGCCACCGGCGCGGCGGGGCCGGCGGTGCCGGTGTGGGGGGCGGCTGCGGGCTTGGGCTTGGCGTCGATGCCGGCCTCGGCGCGCTGCTGACCGGTGATCGGCGTCGGCGCGCCGGTCAGCGGGTCGAACCCGCCCCGGGTCTTCGGGAACGCGATCACCTCGCGGATCGAGTCCGCGCCGGCGAGCAGCATGCAGACCCGGTCCCAGCCGAAGGCGATGCCGCCGTGCGGCGGGGCGCCGTACTTGAACGCCTCCAGCAGGAAGCCGAACTTGTCCTGCGCCTCCTCAGGCGTGATGCCGAGCAGGTCGAACACCCGCTTCTGCACGTCACCCCTGTGGATACGGATCGACCCACCGCCGATCTCGTTGCCGTTGCAGACGATGTCGTACGCGTACGCCAGGGCGCGGTCCGGCGCCTCCTCGAACCGGTCCACCCACTCGGCGTTCGGCGAGGTGAACGGGTGGTGCACGGCCGTCCAGCCGCCCTCGTCGGTCTTCTCGAACATCGGCGCGTCGACCACCCAGCAGAACGCCCAGGCGCTCTCGTCGACCAGGCCGGCCCGCTTGGCGATCTCCACTCGGGCCGCACCCAGCAGCTCCTGCGCCTCCCGCGTGTTCGTGCTGGCGGCGAAGAAGACCGCGTCGCCCGGCTTGGCGCCCACCGCGTCGGCGAGGCCACCCAGGTGCTCGGCGGAGAGGTTCTTCGCCACCGGTCCGCGCGCCTCGCCGGTCTCGGCGTCCAGCACCACGTACGCCAGGCCCCGCGCGCCGCGCGCCTTGGCCCAGTCCTGCCAGCCGTCCAGCTCCTTGCGGGTCTGCGACGCACCACCAGGCATGACGACCGCGCCGACGTAGCCGCCCGCGTCGATCGCCCCGGCGAACACCCGGAACTGCGTGCCGCGCAGGTAGTCGGTCAGCTCGGTCAGCTCCACTCCGTAGCGCAGGTCCGGCTTGTCGGAGCCGTACCGGGCCATCGCGTCGTGCCAGGTGATCCGCGGGATGGGCCTGGTGATCTCGTGCCCGGCCAGGTCCTTCCAGAGCGCCGAGACGATCGCCTCGCCGAGGTCGATCACGTCGTCCTCGGTGACGAAGGACATCTCGATGTCGAGCTGGGTGAACTCCGGCTGCCGGTCGGCGCGGAAGTCCTCGTCGCGGTAGCAGCGGGCGATCTGGTAGTACCGCTCCATGCCGCCGACCATCAGCAGCTGCTTGAACAGCTGCGGCGACTGCGGCAACGCGTACCAGCTGCCCGGCTGCAGGCGCACCGGCACCAGGAAGTCGCGGGCGCCCTCGGGCGTCGAACGGGTGAGCGTCGGCGTCTCGATCTCCAGGAAGTCCCGCTCGTGCAGCACACCCCGGGCGAGCTGGCTGGCCCGTGACCGCAGCCGCAGCGCGTTCGCCGGCCCACTGCGACGCAGGTCCAGGTAGCGGTACTTGAGCCGGATGTCGTCACCGGCCTCGACCTGGTCGTCCACCGGCAGCGGCAGCGGGGCCGCCTCGGAGAGCACCTCCAGCTCGGCGGCGGTCACCTCGACCTCACCGGTGGGCAGCTCCGGGTTCTCGTTGCCGTCCGGCCGGCGGGTCACCTCACCGGTGACCTTTACGCAGAACTCGTTGCGCAGCGCGTGCGCGTCCTCCTCGCGGAACACCACCTGGACCACGCCGGAACCGTCGCGCAGGTCGACGAAGATGACGCCGCCGTGGTCACGCCGGCGGGCCACCCACCCGGCGAGCGTCACCGTCGTGCCGGCGTCCGTCGCGCGCAAGCTGCCGGCATCATGGGTACGGATCACGACGTGCGTCTCCTCATCTGCGGTGCGGTCTGCCTCCGCATTCTGTCAGGAGTGCCGGAAACGGTCCGCGCCACCCGTCGACCCGGTCCGTCGATCCGGGCGGCTGAACGGGTGGCGCGGCCGGTCGGTGCGCGTCAGTCCTCCGGGATGTTCCAGGCCGTGGCACGGATGACGACCGTCCGGTCATTGCTGATGGAGGTGACCTCCAGGAGCACCATCCGCCACCTGTCGCGCCGTTCCTGGGCTGCGGCGTAGTTGGTGCTGAGGCAGAGCCAGGAACCCTTGCGCAGGGGCACCTTCGCTCCCTCGGCGATCGGTGCCGAGCGGATGGCGTCGTAACACTCGCCTGGCTTCATCGCCGTCGTCGTCTCGCTGCCCTTCGTCCCCTCGCTCAACCCGATCGAGGGCGCCCCGTCCTGACAGTCGGGGTCCAGACTGAACTCCCATCCGTTCAGTCCCACGTTCGCCCGGGGTTCGTCGAGGTCGACGCGCATCTTCGTGAAGCAGTCCCCCGGCCTCAGCGTCAGGCTCTGGTTCTCGTACTTCACCTCGTAGACGGCCGTTTCGGGGATGTCCGGTGGGGTTCCGGGGGCACGCGGCGAATCCTCCGGTGCCGGGGACGTCTGCGGTGCGTCGCTCGGCGGGGCCGGGTCGGAGGGCGCCGGAGCGCCGCCGGTGGAGCCGACCGGCCCCCGCGCGGACGCGATGTCCCGCGCGGTCTGCGCCTGGTCCAACGCGCGCCAGGACAGGATGGCGGACCCGAGGGAAACCAGCAGCGCCAGGGCTGCCACGGCGATCACCACGAGACCCAGCCGGCCGCGCCGCGCGCCGGACGCCGGCGGGTCGGCCGGCCCGGGGGCCGCCGGGAACGACGGCGGTGGGCCACCACCCGGCGGCGGTGCGGTGCCGCCCGGCGGCGGTGCGGTGCCGCCCGGAAACGACTGTGCCGCCCCACCGACCGGCGGGGGTCCGCCGCGACCCGGCGGCGGTGCTGTGCTGCCACCCGGGAACGGCGGCGGCGTGCCGCCGGGAGGGGGTGACGGTGCGGTGCCGCCGCCCGGTGGCACCGTGCCACCCGCAGGCGGCGGCGGGGGTGGGGTGGGGGCGGGCTGCTCTGCGCGCGGATCGGGTTGGCTCACCGCTAGAACCTCCTGCATCGGCAGAAGTCAACGTCGGATAGGAGTTCGGCTCGGGATCGGCACGTTATCAGTAACTCGCCACCGCTCGGGAGAGAGTATTCTTCGCCGACGCGATCTGACCGAAGGCCGTCAGATATCAGCGGCCCGGTCCCGACGTCACTGGTGGAGTGGTAGATGCCGGATATGCAGGATTCGAGCCAGACACCGACGCCAATGCCGGCCCGTCGCGGCGCGCAGACGGTCGTCGTTCTCACGGCGCTCGGGGTGCTCATCGCGGCGGCCTCCCTGGCCGTGACCGTCTTCGACTGGAAGGTCGGGCCGGGCCGGCCGGCGACGAGCGCGTCGAGCCCCGGGAGCGCGCCGACGACGCCGTCACCGGCCAGCCCGGTCGGGAACGCGTCGCCGACCCCGGCCCCCGCATCGTCCGTCCGGCTGGACACCCTGGCCGTCGAGGCCGGGGCGGCCAATCTCGGGAAACTGCCGCGTCAACTCACCGGCCAGCCCGGGTACGACCGTCCGGTCGTCATCGACTGCCCCAAGAATGCCGGCGCGGACAAACAACGCGACGTCACGTATCGGCTCCAGCGCCGATATCTCGATCTCACCTCGACCGTACGACCATTCTTCTCCTCCACCGACGACCGCGACGGCATCGTTCTCGTCTATGCGCAGGTGGGGATTCGCCAGCGGGACGGAACGATCACCCGAGTGACCCGGGGGCAGCAGTTCGACGCGCGGATGGACAATCCGCAGAAGCTCGTCGCCGATGTGGAGGGGGCCGACGAGCTGACGCTGCGGGTGCAGTGCCAGTATCCGGGCGGGTCCGTCGTTCTCACCGACGCCACGGTCAGCGCGGGCTGACAGCCGGGGCGAATCCCATTCAACCGACCGTCTCGCCAGTTACGTTGGCGAAATGCGCGCCGTACCGAACTGGGCCGTCGCCACGGCGGCGGCCGCGCCCGTGCTGCTGGTGGGGGGTTGGACAGTCGCGCAGGCTCGCCAACCCGCCGGGTACGACCCGATCCGGGACACGATCAGCGAGCTGGCGGGGCAGGACGCCACCGACGCCTGGATCATGATCGTGGCCCTGGTGCTGCTCGGCTGCTGTTACGTGTCGGTCGCCGCGGTGCTGCACGCGGCCGGCCTGCCCAGCCGGTTTCTACTCGCGGTCGGCGGGGTGGCCACCGTCGCGCTCGTGGCCTTTCCCCGGCCGCCGGTGGGTGGTTCGCTCAGTCACGGCATCGCGGCGACGGCGGCGGTGCTGGCGCTCGCGCTGTGGCCGGCCGGGTCGGCGTTGCGGCTGCCGCGCGGTCCGGACACCGCGCATCCGGATGCTCCGCAGCCGCCGTGGGCGTTCCGCCGGACCGTCGGGCTGACCGCCACCGTGGTGCTGCTCGCCCTCTTCGGCTGGTCGGCGTTCGAGGTGACAAGCGGGTCGCGCACGGGGTTGGCCGAGCGGGTGACGGCGGTGGCCGTATCGCTCTGGCCGCTGCTGGCGGTGCTGTCGGCCCGGCGGGCGCACCTGGCGTCGACGACAGCCGTCACAACTGTCGGGCCGGGCCTGCCCGGTGTCGTACCCCCGGATCCTCTGCGGCCCGCGGACGGCCCCGACGGCCTCGCGTGAGCCGGGCCACGGACGCGACGCGGGCCGCCGGAGTGCTCCGGCGGCCCGCGTGCGGTGGATCGATCAGAAGACGCTGACGCCGTAGCGGCTCAGGGCCTCGGTGACCGGCTGGAAGAAGGTGGTGCCACCGGAGGAGCAGTTGCCGCTGCCGCCGGAGGTCATGCCCAGGGCGGTGCTGCCGGAGAAGAGCGAACCGCCGCTGTCGCCCGGCTCGGCGCAGACGTTGGTGCGGATCAGGCCGGAGACCGAGCCCTCGGCGTAGTTCACCGTGGCGTTGGTCGCGGTCACCGAGCCGCTGCGCAGGCCGGTGGTGCTGCCGGAGCGCTGCACCGACTGGCCGACCGAGGCGTTTCCGGAGCCGGTGATGTCGCGGTAGCTGCCGTTGTAGAGGTAGACGTTGCCTGCCGCGTTGGCGGAGTTGCTGTGCCGCACGATGCCGTAGTCGTTGCCCGGGAAGCTGGTGCCGCTACGGGTGCCGATCAGCGAGGTCTGGCCGGAGTTCGAGTACCAGCTCGACGAGATGTTGGTGCAGTGCCCGGCGGTCACGAAGTAGTAGGTGCTGCCGCTGCGCACGTTGAAGCCGAGCGAGCAGCGCCCGCCGCCACCGGCGTAGATGGCCTGACCACCTGAGATCCGGGTGCTCAGCACGCCGGCCTCGGCCTCGACCCGGACCGCGCCGTTGGCCCGCGCGGCGGCGGCCTTCACCCGCTCCAGCTTGGCACCGGTGACGGTGCTGTCGACGGAGACGACGACCTGGTTGGTGACCGGGTCGCTCCACCAGGCGGTGCCCGGGATCTTCGCGGAGCGCTCCAGCTCGGCGGTGGCCCGGTTGAGCTCGGCGGCGCCGCGGGTCACGTACTTGACGGTGGCGCCCGCGTTGCTCGCCTTGCGGGCGGCGGCGGCGTCGGTCACGGTGACGACGGACCGGCCGCTGGCGTCGATGTACGAGCCGGCGGACTTGTCGCCGAGCTGAGCGGAGAGGGCGGCAGCGGCGTCGGGCGAGGCTGCGGGGGCAGCCTGGGCGGGTGCGCCGATGAGCGTGCCGACGACCAGGCTTCCGGCCACGGCGACGGTGGCCGCAACACGGAACGAGGACCTCGTGGGTCGCATGTAACAAACCTCCTGGGCGGGGGATACGGGTCACGCCGGGGGCGGCTGACCCGAGGGCAACCCGGCCGATCAGGGGAAATCGCCCGGGTGAACTGAAGTATTCACATGCTTAAGATCATTAACAAGACTTGGATTCGCCCGGATTCGCCGATCCTCGTCGGCCACATGCCCGCAACACCGCTGACACGCTCGCCGACACCGGCCGTCACACCGGACGGGCGCCGGATCCGTTTCGGACACGCATGAGCATCGATGTCCCAACGGGTCACGCGACAGGCGGGCGCCGGCCCGCCCGGCGACCGGCCTCAGGGGGTACGGCGGTGGGCGCCCGGACCCGGGCGGGGCACCACGTCGCGGGGCTCGCCCACCTCGTGCCCGTCGGCGCACCGCAGCGTGACGCGTACCTCGGCTCCGCAGTCGCGGTGCCCCACGCTCAGCGGCGAGCCCTCCGGATCGGCGAGGTACCTGTCACCCCAGCCGAGTACGGCGACCAGCACCGGCCACAGGTCCAGGCCCTTCTCGGTCAGCCGGTACTCGTGGCGCAGCCGGCTGCCCGGCTCCCGGTACGGCTCGCGGCGCAGCACGCCCTGCCCCACCAGAGCGGTCAGCCGATTGGTCAGCACCTGACGCGGGATGCCGGTACGCACCCGCATGTCGTCGAAGCGTCGGACGCCGTTGAACACCTCGCGGAGAACCACGAGCGTCCACCGCTCGCCGAGGATCGCCATCGCGCGCGCGATGGTGCAGTTGTCCACCGACCAGTCCAGTGCCGCGGGTCTCATCCGCCCAGGCTAGGTCTCGTTGACAGACTCAGCAACGGGCTGCCACGCTGCATCCATGACACAGACGCAGGAGCCGGCCCGCAGCCGTACCTTCACCTGGTCGGACCCGGCGGCCAACGCCGCCCAGGTCGGTCGGCGCAGCGGCCTCGAGATGCTCCGCGCGATGATCGCCGGCGAGCTGGCCGGGCCGCCGGTGATGAACCTGATCGACATGGGGCGGATGGAGGCCGACGAGGGCCGGGTCACCATCGAGCTGGTCCCGCAGGAGTTCCACTACAACCCGCTGGGCACCGTCCACGGTGGTGTCATCTCGACACTGCTGGACACCGCCGCCGCCTGCGCCGTGCACACCACGCTTCCCGCCGGCGTCGGGTACACCTCACTGGACCTGAACGTGAAGTTCCTGCGCCCCGTCACGGTCGACAGCGGCATCCTGCGGTGCGAGGGCACAGTCCTGCAACGCGGTCGCCGCACATCCCTGGCCGAAGCCCGCCTCACCAGCGCCGACAACCGCCTGGTGGCCCACGCCACAAGCACCTGCCTGATCCTCCCCCTCCCCTGACCCGCGCCACCCTCTCCCCGCGACCGGTTCCCGTGGTCGATCATGAAGTTGTTGCCGCGACACGCCGACGCGAGTGACAACAACTTCATGATCAACGGGAGGTGGGGACCCCGGGGCGGGGTGGGTGGGGTTTAGCGGAGGGCCAGGCGGGCTGCTCGGGCGTCGCGCTTCTCCTCGAAGCGGGACGCGGCGCGCTCCAGGTTGTCCAGCTGGGCCGCCAGCTGCTCGCGGGCCGCCTCGCCGTCGGCGTTCAGGCCTGTCACGTTGAACACGTCCCACTGGCGCAGCACCGGCTGGAGGACCTCGTCACGGTGCTGACGCAGGTCGTAGATGCCGGCCAGGGCGATCGCCACCGACTTGCGGGCGAAACCGTCGATGCCGTTGCCGGGCATCTGGAAGTCGGCCACCACGTCGGCGACGGCCCGCATGGCCTGGCTCGGGGCCAGCTCGAAGGCGGCGGCGAGCAGGTTGCGGTAGAAGACCATGTGCAGGTTCTCGTCGGCGGCGACGCGGGCCAGCAGCGCCTCGCAGACCGGGTCGCCGGTGGCCCTGCCGGTGTTGCGGTGCGAGATCCGGGTGGCCAGCTCCTGGAACGAGACGTACGCCAGCGAGTGCAGCACCTCGTCGTCGTGCGCGTTGACGTACCCGGCGGACATGTGCGTCATCCGGGCCCGCTCCAGCGCCACCGGGTCCACCGCCCGGCTGACCGTCAGGTAGTCACGGATGGCCGTCCCGTGCCGACCCTCCTCGGCGGTCCACCGGTGCACCCACGTGCCCCACGCGCCGTCGCGGCCGAACAGGGTGGCGATCTCGTGGTGGTACGAGGGCAGGTTGTCCTCGGTCAGCAGGTTCACGATCAGCGCGGTGCGCGCCACGTCGGGGATGGTGGAGTCGGTGGGTGACCACGCCTCGCCGCCGAGCGGCCCGTCGAAGGTCCGCCCCTCGCTCCACGGCACGTACTCGTGCGGGAACCACTCCTTGGCCAGTGAGAGGTGGCGGTCGAGGTTGCGGGCAACCACCGGCTCCAACTCGACGAGGAGTGCGGTCTGGCTGAGTGTGGTGCTCATGGTCACGAGAAGCTCCCTACGGTGGCGTAACTTACGCTACCGTAGGTCCCTGCGGCCGTACGCGCCAGTCAGGAAGCTCCGCCAACCGTCGGGGTCAGGTCCTCCCGGGGCGGCATCCACTCCCCCGCGACGGCCGTGACCTGCTCACCCGAGCGGATGTCCTTCACCTCGTCCGGCGCGCCGTCGGCCCCCGGGAACCAGACGTACGGGATGCCCCGCCGCTCGGCGTAGCGGATCTGCTTGCCGAACTTCGCCGCGCTCGGCGACACCTCGGTGGGCACCCCGCGCCGCCGCAGCGCCTCCGCCACCCGGTTGCTTGCCGTACGCCGCTCCTCGCTCGTCACCGCCACCAGAACGGCCGTCGGCACCTCCCGGGAGACCGGCAGCTGCCCCGCGCCGAAGAGCAGCCCGAGCAGCCTGGTCACCCCGATCGAGATGCCCACCCCTGGATACGAGGTGGCGCCCGCGCTGGCCAGGTTGTCGTACCGGCCGCCGGAGCAGATCGAGCCGAACCGCTCGTAGCCGCGCAGCTGCGTCTCGTAGACGGTGCCGGTGTAGTAGTCCAGCCCGCGGGCGATGCGCAGGTCCGCCACGCAGAGGCCGGGCGAGTGCTCGGCCGCCGTCTCCACCACCCGGACCAGTTCCTCGATGCCCTCGTCGAGCAGCGGGTCGGTGACCCCCAGCGCGCGGACGGCGTCGGCGAACGAGACGTCCGGCGCGGAGATCTCGGCAAGCGCGAGACACGCCTTGGCCTGCGACTCGCTCGCCCCCGCGGTCTGCGCCAGCAGCTCGGCGACCTTCGCCGGGCCGATCTTGTCGAGCTTGTCCACGGTGCGCAGCGCCGCCTCCGGGTCGGTCAACCCGATGCCCCGGTAGAAACCTTCGTTGATCTTGCGGTTGTTGACCTGGATGGTCACCGGCGGGATCGGCAGCGAGCGCAGCGCGTCGCCGATCACCAGCGGCATCTCCGCCTCGTGGTGCGGCGCCAGAGTGTCCCTGTCGACGATGTCGATGTCGGCCTGGACGAACTCCCGGTAACGCCCCTCCTGCGGCCGCTCGCCGCGCCACACCTTCTGGATCTGGTAGCGGCGGAACGGGAAGGCCAGCTTGCCGGCGTTCTCCAACACGTACCTGGCGAACGGCACGGTCAGGTCGAAGTGCAGCCCGAGCTGATCGTCGCCGCCGGTGCCCTCGGCGTCGGCGTGCAACCGCCGGATCACGTAGACCTCCTTGGAGGTCTCCCCCTTGCGCAGGAGCTGGTCGAGGGGCTCCACGGCGCGGGTCTCCAGCGGGGCGAAGCCGTACAGCTCGAAGGTCGCCCGGATCCTGTCGAGCACGAACTGCTCGACCATCCGCTGACCGGGGGTCCACTCCGGGAAACCGGAGATGGGCGTGGGCTTGCTCATCGGCGTACTCCTTGCGGTGCCGCGCCCACACGGCGCGGTGATGTCGTGGGTCCGCGCGCGGCGCGGACGAAGAACTAGAGGCCCCGGGTGGGCGCGGCCGGCGACGTGCCGGCCACCTCGACGAGGTACGGGTTGCTGGCGCGCTCGCGGCCGATAGTGGTGCTCGGGCCGTGGCCGGGCAGGACGACTGTGTCGTCGGCCAGCGGGAGGATCTTGTCGCGCAGGCTGGTGAGCATGGCCGGCATGCTGCCGCCCGGCAGGTCGGTGCGGCCTATCCAACCGGCGAAGAGCACGTCGCCGGAGAGGCAGATCTCGTCCGCCTCCCAGCCCGAGCCCGCGCCGGGCAGCCGGAACAGCACCGACCCGCCGGTATGGCCCGGTGCGTGGTCGACGGCGATCTCCAGCCCGGCCAGCGTCAGCGTGGCGCCGTCGGTCAGCTCCGCCACGTCCTCCGGCTCGGTGTAACTCAACCGGCCGCCGAAGAGTGACGTCAGGTCGGTGGACAGGCCCTTGGCGGGGTCGGCCAGCATCTCCCGGTCGCCGGGGTGCACGTACGCGGTGATGCCGCGCGCGCCACAAACCGGCGCGACCGAGAACGTGTGGTCGAGGTGGCCGTGGGTCAGCAGCACGGCGGCGGGATGCAGGCGGTGCTCGGCGAGCAACGCGTCGAGCTGGTCGAGCACCCCGATGCCGGGGTCGACCACCACGCACTGCTCCCCCGGCGCGGTCGCCACCACGTAGCAGTTGGTGCCGAAGGCGTCGGCGGGAAAGCCGGCCACGAGCACGGGCGCTGTCCTTCCGTCGAACTGTCGTCCTGCCCAGCAGCCTATCCGGCCGGGCGAACCGGTTTGTCGCGTCCGTCCCGCCCACCCCGTCCAGCACAGTGACATCGCCCGATAAACGCTGCTCGCGCAGGGGTGGACCTCGTACACCACATTCCCAGTCGCTAGCCGTACACTCTGGCGGGCGTGTGGCGCGGCACACGTGACGCCCGGACGGGCCGGGACGCCCGGCCGCCGGCGACGACCTGGCGAAGGAGAGGGGAGCACCTGTGGCTTCCAGCAGGGACCGGCAGCGCAAACTGGCGCGTGCCAAGCTCGACCGACAGTTGGCCCGCCGGGCAGCCGCCACGCGGCGGCGTCGGCAGATCCAGGCCGGTGTCGGTGCCGCGCTGGTCCTCGTGCTGATCGTGGCCGGCTCGGCGTGGGCGCTGGGGGCGTTCGACTCCGACCCGAAGCAGAACACGGCCGCGGAGGACACCTGCCTCTGGACGCCGCAGGACGCGACGGCCAACACCAACCTCAAGGACGTCGGCACGCCGGAGACCAAGGGCCTGCCGACCGCCGGCACCCGGGCGATGACCGTGACCACCAACCAGGGCGCGCCCATCACCGCCGAGCTGAACCTCGCCAACTCGCCGTGCGCGGCGGCGAGCATCGCCCACCTGGCGAGCCGGTCGTTCTACGACAACACCAAGTGCCACGAGATCACCGCCGAGGGGGCGCTGCGCTGCGGCGACCCCAGCGGCACCGGCCTGGGCGGGCCCACCTACTCGTTCTACGACGAGGAGGTGCCGACCGTGCCGTCGGCGTCCCCGTCGACCAGCCCGGCGCCCGGCCAGCCGCCCACGTACCCCAAGGGGACCGTGGCGATGATCTCCAACCCGCCGGGCAGCAACGGCAGCCAGTTCCTGATCTTCTTCAAGGACTTCACCACCACCGACCCCAAGTACCCGGTGGTCGGCAAGGTCACCGGCGGTCTGGACGTGGTCGAGAAAATCGGCGCCCTGCCGACCGTGGACAATGGGACCGGGGCGAAGGTCAAGCCCAAGACCGATGTGGTGATCCAGAGCCTCACGGTCGGCGAGCCGGCCACCGGCGCGGCAGCGTCGCCGTCCGGCGCCCCGGCCAGCAGCCCGAGCGCCGGCTGACCCCTCGCACCACCCACCCGAGCGGCACCCGGAAACAGACAGCCAGGAGGATCCAGGCGTGACGTCCACCAGAGAGCGGCAGCGCGCGGCGGCACGCGCCCGACTCGAGAAGGAGATGGCCGAGCGGGCGGGCAAGGCCCGCAAGCGCCGCCAGACGCAGGCGATCGTCAGCGCGGCCGCCGTGCTGGTGCTCGTGGTCGCCGGCACCGTCTGGCTCGCGACCACCCTCGGCGGCGACGACGACAAGACCGACACCGCCGCACCGGCGGCCGGCGCGGCCGAGTGCGTCTACAACGAGCTGCCGGCCGACCAGCGGTCCCCGCAGATCAAGGATGTCGGGCTGCCGAGCAACCAGCAGTCCGCCAAGGGTGTGCAGACCATGACGATCACCACGAACCTCGGCCCGATCACGGCCAAGGTCGACAGGTCGTTGGTGCCGTGCACGGCGGGGGCGTTCACGCTCCTCGCGGACAAGAACTTCTTCGACAACTCCAAGTGCCACCGCCTGGTGACCGAGGGCATCAAGGTGCTCCAGTGCGGTGACCCGAGCGCCACCGGCAAGGGTTGGCGGGACACCGACGGCACGGGCGGCCCGAGCTTCCGGCTGCCGGAGGAGAACCTGCCCACCGACAAGCGCCCGCCGTACCCGGAGGGTGTCATCGCGATGGCCAACTCCGGGCAGCCGGGCAGCACCGGCAGCCAGTTCTTCATCGTCTACGGCGACTCGCCGTTGGACCCGGCGTACACGGTGCTGGGCACCGTCACCGGCGGCATGGACCTCGTCAAGGACGTGGCCAAGGCCGGTGACGACGGGGCGTTCGCCCAGCAGGCCGGTGGTGGACACCCGAAGAAGGAGGTCGTCATCACCGACCTCACCATGGGCCCGCCGCAGGGCTGACACCAGCGCAGACGACGAAGCGCCCGCCGGCTGAGCCGGCGGGCGCTGTCGTGTCCGGGGTACGCCTCAGGCGCCCGAGGTGACCCGGTACGCGTCGAACACGCCGTCGACCTTGCGGACCGTGGCCAACAGGTGGCCCAGGTGCTTCGGGTCGGCCATCTCGAAGCTGAACCGGCTCACCGCCACCCGGTCGCGGGTGGTGGTGACGGTGGCGGAGAGGATGTTGACCCGCTCGTCGGAGAGCACCCGGGTGACGTCGGCCAACAGCTTGTGCCGGTCCAGGGCCTCGACCTGGATGGCGACCAGGAACGTCGAGGCGGACGTGAGCTTCCAGCTCACCTCGACGACCCGCTCGGCCTGCGCCCGCAGGTCCTCGGCGTTGGCGCAGTCGTCGCGGTGCACGCTCACCCCGCCGGAGCGGGTGACGAAGCCGAACACCGAGTCCGGTGGGACCGGCGTGCAGCAGCGGGCCAGCTTGATCCAGACGTCGCTGACGCCCCGGACCACGACACCGGGGTCGCTGCTGCTCTGCCGGCTGCGCGGCGGCCGGGTGGCGACGGCGGTCTCGGCGATGTCCTCCGCCGCGCCCTCCTCGCCGCCGTACGCGGCCATCAGCTTCTGAACGACCGACTGGGCGGAGACCTGGCTGTCGCCGACCGCCGCGTACAGCGACGCCACGTCGGCCAGGTGCAGGTCCCGGGCGATCGACATCAGCGCGTCGGAGGTGAGCATCCGCTGCAACGGCATGCCCTGCTTGCGCATCGCCTTGACGATCGCGTCCTTGCCGGCCTCGATCGCCTCCTCGCGGCGCTCCTTGTTGAAGTACTGGCGGATCTTCGTGCGGGCACGGGGGCTCTTGACGAAACCCAGCCAGTCCTGCGTCGGGCCGGCCGTCTCGGACTTCGACGTGAAGATCTCGATCACGTCGCCGTTTGACAGCGTCGATTCCAGCGGCACCAGCTTGCCGTTGACCCGCGCCCCGATGCACTTGTGCCCCACCTCGGTGTGCACCGCGTACGCGAAGTCCACGGGCGTCGACCCGGTCGGCAGCGGGATGACGTCACCCTTGGGGGTGAAGACGTACACCTCCTGGCTGGACAGGTCGAAGCGCAGCGCGTCCAGGAACTCGCTCGGGTCGGCCGCCTCGCGCTGCCAGTCCAGCAGCTGCCGCAGCCAGGTCATCTCGTCGATGTGCGCCGGCGGGCCGACGATCTGGGTGCCCTTGTGCTCCTTGTACTTCCAGTGCGCGGCGATGCCGAACTCCGCGGTGCGGTGCATCGCGTACGTGCGGATCTGCATCTCCACCGGCTTGCCGGTGGGCCCGATGACAGTCGTGTGCAACGACTGGTACATGTTGAACTTGGGCATCGCGATGTAGTCCTTGAAGCGGCCCGGCACCGGCTGCCAGTTGGCGTGGATGACTCCCAGCGCCGCGTAGCAGTCGCGCACCGTGTCGACCAGGATCCGCACACCCACCAGGTCGTAGATGTCGTTGAAGTCGCGACCCCGCACGATCATCTTCTGGTAGATCGAGTAGAGGTGCTTCGGCCGTCCTGTCGTCTCCGCCTTGATCTTGGCGGCCTTGAGGTCGGTGCCGACCTTCTGGGTGACCTGGCGCAGCAGCGACTCCCGCTGCGGCTGGTGTTCCCCGATCAGCCGGTTGATCTCCTCGTAGCGCTTCGGGAACAGGGTGCCGAAGGCGAGATCCTCCAGCTCCCACTTGATCGTGTTCATACCGAGCCGGTGCGCGAGCGGTGCCAGGATCTCCAGCGTCTCCTTGGCCTTCTGCTCCTGCTTGGGGCGGGGCAGGAAGGTCAGGGTGCGCATGTTGTGCAGCCGGTCCGCCAGCTTGATCACCAGCACCCGCGGGTCCTTGGCCATCGCCACGACCATCTTGCGGATCGTCTCGGCCTTCGCCGCGTCGCCCAGCTTGACCTTGTCGAGCTTGGTGACGCCGTCGACGAGCAGGGCGACCTCGCCGCCGAAGTCGGCGCGCATCGCATCCAGCGTGTACTCGGTGTCCTCGATGGTGTCGTGCAGCAGCGCGGCGACGAGCGTGGTGGTGTCCATGCCCAGGTTGCCCAGGATGGTCGCCACGGCGAGGGGGTGCGTGATGTACGGGTCACCGGACTTGCGGTACTGCCCGGAGTGCCACCGCGCGGCCGTGTCGAAGGCGCGCTGGAGCAGCCGCGCGTCGGCCTTCGGGTGGTTCTCCCGATGGCTCGCGATGAGCGGCTCCAGGACCTCGCTGACCTGCGAGGTCTGCCATGGCGCGTTGAACCGGGCCAGCCGGGCGCGGACCCGGCGGCCGGTGGGCGCGTTGGACAGCCCGAAGCCGCCGCTCGGGGACGGGTCGACACCGGCGTCGGTCGGGAACGGGACGACGACCCCGTCGGCGCCCGCCTCCGCCGCCTGCGGAGCGGTGGCCGGGAGCACCGCGCTCTCGCCCGGGGCTCTGCCGTTGCCGTTGCCCGTCACCCGGGCCGGCGTGTCACCCGTCCGCTCGGTCACCGAGCCGTCAGCGTCGCCTGTCGGATGCACCGTGCCCTCCACCGGAGGGACGACATCGTGGGACACCGGCCTCCTCACCGCTCGCCGGAAACACACCGGCCGAACACCGGCCGGCCTGGTCTCGTGCCGCCGGACGGGGTACCGCCGGCGTCAGCAAAGGGCAATGCTACCCGCACGGACGGTCCCCTGCCGCTCCGCCGGACGGTCGACGCCCGGCCCGACCACCAGGCTCGGGCTCAAACGGTCAGCAGGGCATGGACGGGACGCGGAGCCAGCCGCTCCCGGCCGCCCAGGAAGGCGAGTTCCAAGAGCACCGTGAAACCGGTGACCGTACCGCCGGCCCGCTCGACCAGATCCAGCGTCGCCTCGGCGGTGCCGCCGGTGGCCAGCACGTCGTCGACCACGAGCACGCGGTGCCCGGCGGTGAACGCGTCCTCGTGCACCTCGAGGGTCGCCTCGCCGTACTCCAGGGCGTAGGAGACCGAGTGCGCCACGCGGGGCAGCTTGCCGGCCTTGCGCACCGGCACCACACCCACCCCTGCCGCGTACGCGACAGCCGCCGCGACGACGAACCCGCGCGCCTCGATGCCGACCACGACGTCGAAGCCGTCCCGCCCGTGATAGCCGACGATCCCGTCGACCACCTCGCGGAACGCCTTCCCGTCGGCGAACAACGGCATCAGGTCCTTGAACAGGACGCCGGGCTGGGGAAAGTCGGGTACGTCCAGCACCCGGCTGGCGACCAGCCGGGCGGTCTCCGGGCCGCTGTCCCCGCGCGCGGCGGTGCTGTGGGTCTCCGTCACGACTGTTCCGTTCCCTTCCGACGACGACGGCGTCCGGCGATGCTGCTCGCACAGCATGCCGGACGCCGTTCGGGCGTTTCCTCCCGGGGCGGCCCCGGGGACGGTCAGCGCCTCTTGGCGCCACCCGGACGGTTGCCGCCGCCACCGGGGCGACCGCCCCGGGCGCCGGTCGGCCGCTTGCCCGCCGGCCGCGCGCCCACCTTCGGCGCGGCGCCGGCCAGCGCGGCCGCGTCCGGGTCGGGCTCGGCGGCGGTGCCGTCGGACTGGGTCGGGCTCGGTGCGCCCTTCGGCGTGACCTCACCGCGGGCCAACGCGCCCCGGCGGGCCAGCACCCGCTTGTTGTGCGCCTGGATCCGCGGGTCGTAGTTCTTCAGCAGCGCCAGCAGCGGCGTCGCCACCAGGATGGAGGTCAGGAACGCCACCGCCATACCGACGAACAGCACCAGGCCGAGGTCCTTCAGCGTGCCCGCGCCGAGCAGGCCGGCGCCGATGAAGAGCAGACCACCGACGGGCAGCAGCGCCACCACTGACGTGTTCAGCGACCGCATGAGGCTCTGGTTGACGGCCAGGTTGGCCGCCTCGCCGTACGTCTGGTTGTTGTTGGCGGTGATGCCCCTGGTGTTCTCCTGCACCTTGTCGAAGACCACCACCACGTCGTAGAGCGCGAAGCCCAGGATCGTGAGGAAACCGATGATCGTCGACGGCGTGACCTCGAAGCCGACAAGCGAGTAGATGCCGGCGGTGAGGATCAGGTTGGTGATCAGCGAGGCGACGGCTGCCACGGCCATCCGCCACTCGAAGCGCAGGATCAGGTAGACCATCACCAGCGCGATGAAGATGACCAGACCCAGCACGGCCCGCTCGGTGACCTGGCTGCCCCACGCCTCACTGACCTGGTTGCTGCTGATCTCGTCGACGTTGATGCCGAGGTCCTGGGCGATCTGGGCCTTGACCGCGGTGGCCTGATCGGCGCTGAGCTGCGGCGTACGCAGCTCGTACGAGTCGCCGCCCGGGCCGCCGACCTTCTGCGTGGTGGCCACCTCGACGCCGGTGTTCTCGGCGGCGAGCGCCGAGTTGACCTCGCGCTCGGCGTCGTCAAGCGTGCCGACGCTTGCCGGCACCTGGAACGAGTTGCCGCCGGCGAACTCAATGCCGAGGCTGAAGCCGCGCAACCCGAAGCTGAGGATCGCGATCAGGATCAGGACACCGGTGACGCCGAACCAGAGCTTGCGCTTACCGACGATGTTGAGACCGGCCTCGCCGTTGTAGAGGCGGCTCGCCAGACCGTTAGCAGCCATCTCAGGCCTCCTTGGCGCGCGGGTTGCGGGGCTGAGTCTGCTGGGTGCGGGCCGGGAGCGCCCGGCCCAGACCGCTGACCCGCGGGGACAGGAACGCCCGGGTCCGGGCGAACATCGTCATGATCGGGTGCCTGAAGAGGAACACCACGACGAGGTCCAGCACGGTGGCCAGGCCCAGGGCGAAGGCGAAGCCCTTGACCGTGCCGACCGAGACCACGTAGAGCACCACCGCCGAGAGCAGGGTGATCGCGTTGGCCGAGATGATCGTCCGGCGGGCGCGGATCCAGGCACGGGGCACCGCGCTACGCGGGCTGCGCCCCTCGCGGATCTCGTCCTTCAACCGTTCGAAGTAGATGACGAACGAGTCCGCCGCCACACCGAGCGAGACGATCATGCCGGCGATGCCGGCGAGGGTGAGCGTGAAGCCGATCTGCCGGCCGAGCACCACGAGCGCCCCGAAGACCAGCAGCGCCGAGAGGATCAGGCTCAGGAAGATCACCGAACCGAGCAGCCGGTAGTAGAAGAACGCGTAGATGATGACCAGCAGCATGCCGATGCCGGCCGCGAGCAGACCGGCCCGCAGGTGGCTGGCGCCCAACGTGGCGGTGACGTTCTGCGCCTCCTGCTGCTCGAAGGTCACCGGCAGCGCGCCGTAGCGGAGCTGGCCGGCGAGCGCGCTCGCGTCCTTCTGGGTGAAGTTGCCGGTGATCTGGGAGTTACCGGTCAGCACACCCTGGATCTCCGGGGAGGAGACGATCTCGTTGTCCAGCACGACGGCCACCCGGCACTTGCCGTCCTGGCCCAGCGCGGTCGCGTCGCAGGCCTGGCCCTCGTTGTTGAACGCCTCACGGGTCAGCGCGGTCCACTTGCCCTGGCCGTCGCCCGTGAAGTCGAGGCTGACCACCCAGGAGTTGGTCTGGTCGAGCACCGCGTCGGCGTCGGACACGTCCGTGCCCAGCACCTTGGCCTGGTCGAGCAGGTACTTCGAGGCGCCGTCCTCGCAGGACACCACCTGCTGCTTCGGGTCGGAGATCGACGCCGGGGGGCGCTGGTCGAGCTGCGCGCAGCCGATCGTCGGCACGTTGAACTGCATCTGCGCCGGCAGCACCGCCACCTCCTGCGGCGACAGCGTGCCGAACGGCTTGAGCTTGTCGGCAAGCGACGGGTCGGCGGTCAGGTCGGCCGGGGCCTGCAGGCCATTGGCCGCCTGCCACGCGGGGGCGCCCACCTTCTGCTCGACGGCCTTGCGCTGCTCCTCGATGCTGGCCGGCACCGGCTCGGCGCTGGCGCTCGGCGTCGGCGCGGCGGCACTCGGCGAGGCCGGGGCGGATGCCGACGGGGTCGGCGCGACGCTTGGCGACGCCGGGGCCATCCCGCCCTGGCCGCCGCTGGGCGACGCGGTCGCCTTCGGCGCGTTGCCCGACGGGGTCACCTTCGGCGCGGCGCTGCCCGACGGGGCCGGCGACGCGGCGCCGGACGGGGTCGGCGTGGCGGCCGGTGGCGCCGCTGCCGCCCCACTGCCGTCGGCGGCCTTGAGCACCTTGCGGAAGCGCAGCTCGGCCGCTTCGCCGACGTCGTCGAGGTTGCGGTTCTCACCGGGCAGGGAGATGACGATGTTCCGGTTGCCCTCGGTGACCACCTCGGCCTCGGCCACGCCGAACGCGTTGACCCGGCTCTCGATGATCTGCCGGGCCTCCTCGAGGTTGTCCGCCGTCGGAGGCTTGCCGTCGACGGAGTTGGTCGCCTCCAGCGTCACCCGGGTGCCGCCGATCAGGTCCAGACCGAGCCGTGGCTCGAGCCGGTCCTTCCAACTGCCGCTGGCACCGCCCGCGAAGAACACCAGAAGGTAGAGGACCACGAAGATGAACCCGAGCACGGCGAGCTGCCGGCCGGGGCGCATCTGTCCCTGAGGTGGTGCCACGGTTGTCCTGTCTCCCTGTACGGTCGCGCCGCTGCGAGCGGCGGCGGCGAGTGTCGGGCCGGGGGCCCCGGCCGACGGGTCTGACCTGAGCCGGCGAGGTGCCGACACGATGGCCGGACGGGCCGACGCGGGACGCCGACGGTCACGGGAACGTGCCGACGCCCGGCGTCGACCCAACTATCCAGTTTTCACGTCTCGTCCGCTGCCCCGTCGGGCGCGGCGACCCCGAGGAGGGCTCGACCCGGCCGTACGCCGGAGGGCACCACCCGGGAGGGAAAATCACTCCTTGACGGTGTCCGCGTCCTCGGTCACCGGCTCGCTCGGCAGCTCAGCGCGGGTGACGACCCGGGCGATGGCGGGCCGGGCGTAGCGCGTCTGCACGCCGGGGGCGACCTCGATCAGGACGGTCTCGTCCTCGACGCCCGTGACCGTGCCGTAGAGCCCACCGATGGTGACGACCTCGTCGCCGGGGCCGAGCGCGGACTGCATCGCCTCCGCCTCGCGGCGGCGCTTCTGCTGGGGGCGGATCATCATGAAGTACATGACACCGAAGAGCAGGGCGATCATCAGGATCGGCGTGAAGCCGCCGGCCCCACCGCCGCCCGCTGCTAGGTAATGCACAGTTACTGACCTTCCCATTGGCCACCTGCCCGGCACGGGAGTGCCGGAGCGGAGGCGGATTCTCACGTCCCGTACAGACCGCGGCGAAGTCTAATCCCTGCACCTGAGAACACCGAATGCGGCACAGATCACGTTCACATCACGGCTGATCGGTCTCCAACGAGAACAGATCGGGCACTGGTGGGACTTCTACACCAAATGTACCATTCGGGGGCGTTCGGCCCAGATGCCGCCAGGCGGCCTCGGTGGCCACCCGACCCCGAGGGGTACGCGCCAGCAGGCCGGCCCGCACCAGGAAGGGCTCACAGACCTCCTCCACGGTGTCCGGCTGCTCCCCCACCGCCACGGCGAGCGTCGACAACCCCACCGGCCCGCCCCGGAACGAGTCGACGAGCGCGGTCAACACCGCCCGGTCCAGTCGGTCCAGGCCCAGCGCGTCCACGTCGTACACCGTCAGCGCCTTGCGGGCGGTGCCCAGGGTGACCACGCCGTCGGCCCGGACCTCGGCGTAGTCGCGGACCCGGCGTAGCAGCCGGTTCGCGATCCGTGGCGTGCCCCGGGACCGGCCGGCGATCTCCGCCGCGCCGTCGGCGGTGATCGGCACACCCAGGATCCGGGCCGAACGGTGCAGCAGCGTCTCCAGGTCGGCGGGGGCGTAGAAGTCCAGGTGTGCGACGAAGCCGAACCGGTCGCGCATCGGCCCGGTCAACAGACCCGAACGGGTCGTCGCCCCGACCAGGGTGAACGGCTCCACGTCCAACGGGATCGCTGTCGCGCCGGGCCCCTTGCCGACCACCACGTCGACCCGGAAGTCCTCCATGGCGCTGTACAGCAGTTCCTCCGCCGGACGCGCGATCCGATGGATCTCGTCGATGAACAGCACGTCACCCTCGGCGAGGCTGGTCAGGATCGCCGCCAGGTCACCCGACCGCTCGATCGCCGGACCGCTCGTCACCCGGATGCCCGCGCCCAGCTCGGCGGCGACGATGTTGGCCAGACTCGTCTTGCCCAGGCCCGGTGGACCCGACAGCAGGATGTGATCCGGTGGCGAGCCCCGCCGCATCGCGCCCTGCAACAACAGGTCGAGCTGGTCGCGTACCCGGTCCTGGGCGATGAACTCGGCCAGCCGCCTCGGCCGGACCGTGGCCTCCACGTCCCGGTCGGCGTCGCTGACGTACGCCGAGACGAGCCCCTCCGTCTCGCTCATCGGGTACGGCCCAGCAGGCGGATGGCCTGCTTGAGCAGGACCGGTACGGGCGGCGTCGCACCGTCGATGGTCTCCGCCACGGCGGCCACCGCCTGGTCGGCCTGCCCGGCTGTCCAGCCGAGGCCGACGAGCGCCTGGCGGACCTGGTCGGGCCAGGCGCCGCCGGTCACCCCGCCCACGCCGTCCGGCCCGATCGAGACCGGGCCGATCCGGTCGCGCAGCTCCAGCACGAGGCGCTCGGCGCCCTTCTTGCCGATCCCGGGCACACGGGTCAACGCGGCGGTGTCGGCGTTGGCGATGGCCTTGCGGACCGCGTCGGGGGTGTGCACGGCCAGCACCGCCTGGGCCAGCCGTGGGCCGACCCCGCTGGCGGTCTGCAACAGCTCGAACAGCGCCCTGGCGTCGTCGTCCGCGAACCCGTAGAGGGTCAGTGAGTCTTCCCGCACGATCAGGCTGGTGGCGAGTCGTGCGGTCTGACCGACCCGCAGCTCGGCCAGCGTGCCGGGGGCGCAGTGCACGGCCAGGCCGACCCCGCCGACCTCGATCACGGCCAGGTCCGGTCCCGTCGCGGTCACCGTGCCGCGCACGCTGGCGATCATCGTGTTCCTCCTCGTCGTACCCGGTCGGCCGCCGCGGCCAGCTTGGAGCGGGTCCCGCCGCGCCACACGTGGCAGATGGCCAGGGCGAGCGCGTCGGCCGCGTCGGCCGGCTTCGGCGGCTCGTCCAGCCGCAGCAGCCGCGTCACCATCGCCGTCATCTGCGCCTTGTCGGCCTGACCGGAGCCGGTCACCGCCGCCTTCACCTCACTCGGGGTGTACGTCTGCACGGGCAGCCCGGCACGCGCCCCGGCCAGCACGGCGATGCCGCTGGCCTGTGCGGTGCCCATCACGGTGCGCACGTTGTGCTGGCTGAACACCCGCTCCACGGCGACGCTCTCCGGCTGGTGCTCGGCCACCAGTTTGGCAAGGGAGCGGTCCAGGTGCAGCAGGCGCAGCGCCAAGTCGTCGGCCGGATCGGTGTAGACCACGTAGTAGGCGACAAGCGTGCAGGGCCGGCCGGGAACACCCTCGACCACGCCCACCCCACACCGGGTCAACCCCGGGTCCACACCGAGAACGCGCACGCCGCCCCCTCCCCGACCATCAGCAGTACGTGTGTTCGACACCCTAACCGGCGCCCTTCCCACCAGCCCCACGGGACACGCCCTCCCCGCGCCCCGCGCCCCGCGCCCCGCGCCCCGCGCCCCGCGCCCCGCGCCCCGCGCCCCGCGCCAAGATCCTCACAACATCCCCGAAGTTGCTGCCTCCGACGCGCGAGAGACAGCACTAACCCTGAAAGTGCGCGGATCTTGCGCCAAGCACCGCCCTCAGGAACCGGGAGCCGGTGCTGTCAACGATGCGGTGGTCACGAAGCGTCAGGGAGCCATTAGATCCGGGATCGAGTGCGACCTGCGGCGTCCCTGGCCATACCTCTCACCCCGCCCCTTTGCTCTGCAGCTCAATATGCACCGATAGCGGAGCGTCACTGTCGCCGTCGTGGGTGCAGAGCAAAGGGGGTAGTCGGCGCGACCGCGGGCCGGGGAGCGAGGCGACCGCGGGCCGGGGAGCGAGGCGACCGCGGGCCGGAGAGCGAGGCGAACGCAGGCCGGGAACGGGCGAACGCGGGCCGGGATAGGGGTGAGAGCAACGGCGTCCTGGCAGCAGGGGCGGGTGGGCCACACAGCTTGGGACCGGAGTATGTGTCGTCGGCCCATGTGCCGGGGGTCTCACAGCTCGTAACTTCTTGCGCCATGACGGCAGAACCCGTGGCGGTCCCCCACGTCGTACAGGTCGACCTCGCCGGTCGTACCGCCCTGGTCACCGGGGGCGGGAGCGGCATCGGGCGGGCGTGCGCCCTGCGGCTGGGCGCGGCCGGAGCCCAGGTGCTCGTGGTGGACCGCAACCTGGAGGCGGCAAAGGCGGTGGCCGCCGAGGTCGGCGGCCGGGCCGAGGGCGTGGACCTGGCCGACGCCGCCGCGGTGGATCGGCTCGACGCGGACGTCGACATCGTGGTCAACAACGCTGGGCTCCAGCACGTCGCCCCGCTTCAGGACTTCCCCGTCGAACGCTTCGAGTACATCCAGCGGGTGATGGTCGAGGCGCCGTTCCTGCTGATCCGTCGGGCGCTGCCGCACATGTACGCGCGCGGCTGGGGCCGGATCGTCAACATCTCCTCGGTGCACGGGCTGCGCGCCTCGCCGTACAAGGCGGCCTACGTCTCGGCCAAGCACGCCCTGGAGGGGCTGTCGAAGGTGGTGGCGTTGGAGGGCGCCGCGCACGGCGTGACGGCCAACTGCATCAACCCGGCGTACGTGCGCACGGCGCTTGTGGAGAGCCAGATCGCCGACCAGGCCGCCAGTCACGGCATCGACGAGTCCGAGGTGATCGAGAAGATCATGCTGGCCCGCGCGGCGATCAAGCGGCTGATCGAGCCCGAGGAGGTGGCGGAGCTGCTGGCGTACCTGTGCTCGCCCCCGGCGGCCTTCATCACCGGCGCGTCGATCGCCCTCGACGGGGGCTGGACGGCGAACTAGTGCGCCCGAGCACAATGTTGACCATGTCGTCGTCGGTGGAGTTCCTGGAGCTGCTCGCCCGCGAGGCCGCACCCGTGGAGTTCGAGGGACCCCTGGTGGCCGCGCGGGCCGCCGGCCTGCCGGCCGAGCGGCTGGCCGAGGTGGAACAGGCCAGGACCGTGGCGCTGCGGGTCCGCGCGCTGCTGGAGCGCCGGCGTCGCCGGGAGACCGAGCTGTCCGGGCTGTACGACACGGTCAGTGACCTGGCCGGCCTGCGTGACCTGGACGACGTACTGCGGGCGATCGTGCACCGGGCGCGCAACCTGCTCGGTGCCGACGTGGCCTACATGACGCTCAACGACGACGAGCGCGGCGACACGTACATGCGGGTGACCGACGGGTCGGTCTCGGCCCGCTTCCAACGTCTGCGGTTGCCGATGGGCGCGGGCCTCGGTGGTCTGGTGGCCCAGTCCGGTGCCCCGTACGTGACGGCGAACTACGGCGAGGACGAGCGCTTCCACCACACCGGGGAGATCGACGCGGGGGTCGGCGAGGAGGGCCTGGTGGCGATCCTCGGCGTGCCGTTGCGGCTCGGTTCGACCTCGATCGGGGTGCTCTACGCGGCCAACCGCTCCGCCCGGCCGTTCGCCAGGGAGGAGGTGGCGCTGCTGGTGTCCCTCGCCGCGCACGCCGCGGTGGCGATCGACACGGCCCGGCTGCTGGCCGAGACCCGGTCGGCGCTGGCCGAGCTGTCGGCGGCGAACACCACCATCCGGGCGCACAGCAGTTCGGTGGAGCGGGCCGCGGCGGCGCACGACCGGATGACGGCGCTCGTGCTGCGCGGCGGCGGGGTGGAAGACGTGGCCGCCGCGGTGACCGAAGTGCTCGGCGGCTCGCTGCTGGCGTTGGACGCCGAGGGGCGGCTGCTGGCCCGGGTGGGTGAGATCGACGAGCCGGACCGGACGGACATCGTCGAGGCGGTGGCCGCGTCGCGGACCGAAGGGCGCAGTGTGCGCCGCGGCCCGCTCTGGTACGCGGCGGTGGTGGCGGGCGCGGAGAACCTGGGCGCGCTGGTACTGCACCCCGACGACGAGCTGGTCGACGCCGACCAGCGGATCCTGGAGCGGGCGGCGCTGGTGACCGCGCTGCTGCTGCTGTTCCGGCGGACCGTGGCCGAGGCCGAGGGGCGGGTCCGTGGCGAGCTGCTCGACGACCTGATCGCCCGGCCGTTGCGGGACACCGACGCGCTGCGCAGCAGGGCCCGTCGGCTGGGTGTGGACCTGGACGCCCCGCACGTGCTGGTGGCGGTGGGCGACGACGCGATCGCCGCGACCGGTTCGGCCCGGCAGCGGGTGCTGTCCTGGGCCACCACGTACGCCTCGGCGCGTGGTGGTCTGGCGGCGGCGCGCGACGGTCGGGTGGTGCTGATGCTGCCGGGTCGGGACGCCGGTGGCAGCGCCCGCGCGGTGGCCCGGGACCTGTCCCGGGTGACCGGCCGCCCGGTGACCGCCGGTGCGAGCGGCCCGGCCACCGGGCCGACGGCGCTGGCCGGGACGTTCCAGGAGGCGGACCGGTGCCTGACCGCGCTGGGCGCGCTGGGTCGGGCGGGCCAGGGGGCGAGCACGGCGGAGCTGGGCTTCGTCGGGCTGCTGCTGGGCACGGTGGGTGACCGGGGCGAGACGGACGTGACGCAGTTCCTGCGCGCCACAGTCGGTCCGGTGGTCGACTACGACGCCCGGCGGGGTACGGCGCTGGTGAAGACGTTGGAGGCGTACTTCGGTGTGGGTGGGAGCCTGGCCCGGGCCGCCGAGCAGCTGCACGTGCACGTCAACACGGTGACCCAGCGGTTGGAGCGGGTCGGTCAGCTGCTCGGCGCGGACTGGCAGCGGCCGGAGCGGGCGCTGGAGGTGCAGTTGGCGCTGCGCCTGCACCGGCTGCGTACCCCCGCCGCCTGACCGGCGGCGCTCAACGCGCCTGGATGCCCGCCAGGACGGTGTCGACGACCTGCGCGGGCAGGGTTTGTTCGTCCAGCTCCGGGTTCCACTGGAGCACCCGTTGGATCAGCATCGGCCCGGTGAGCAGCGCCATGGTCACCTCGACGTCGATGTCGGCGCGGATCACACCCTCGTCGATGCCGCGCCGCAACACCTCGCGCATCAGCTGCCGGCGCGGGGCGATGATGCTCTGGTAGAGCCGGAAGTGGTCCGGGCTGCGGTTCACCTCGGGCACCAGGCACGGCATGATCTTCGACGCGCGCGGGTCGACGTTCCTCCCGATGGCGCCGACGAGCAGGATCAGGTCGTCCCGGACGGAGTGCCCCTCGGGTTGCGCCAGGACGCCCTTGAGGCGTCGCAGCGCGTCCAGCAGCAGCGCTTCCTTGCCGGCCCAGCGGCGGTAGATGGTGGCCTTGCCGACCCCGGCGCGGGCGGCGATCGCCTCGATCGACAGCGCCTCGATGGTGCTGCCCTCGGCGAGCAGGTCGAGGGTCGCCTCGATGATCGCCTCGTCGGCGCGGACGCTCCGCGGTCGCCCGGGCGACCGCGGAGCATCAGCAGTGGACGTCATGTCCGACATTGTTCCCGAACCTATGCCGTGCCGGCCAACTCGGGCTCGGCGACGGGCGTCACCGCGGCGCCGGTCGCGGTCTCCCGACCCGGCATCCAGCGCAGCACCACAAGCATTCCGAGCGCGGCGACCAGCGCGGAGAGGCCCGCGGCCCAGTGCATCGCGGTGACGAAGGCGTCGTTGGCCGCCGCGATCAGCGTCGGCGCCGCCGGGCCGAGCTGCCCGGCCGCCGCGTACGCCCCGGAGATCGACTCGTTGGCCGCGTCCTGCGCCTGGGTGGGCAGTCCGGTCAAGGCGTCGCTCACGTCGGCGCGGTAGACCGCGGACAGCACCGAGCCGAGAACTGCCACGCCGAGCGCGCCGGCGACCTGGCGGACGGTGTTGCTCACCGCGGAGCCGACGCCTGCCTTCTCCCGGGGCAGCGCCGACATGATCGACTCGGTGGCGGGCGGCATGATGTTCGCCATTCCGACGCCCTGGATGAAGAACACGACGAGCACGATCCAGATCGGGGTGGACGCGCCGATGAAGGCGAACGCGGCGAGCGCCACCACGGTGAGCGCGAGGCCGACGGTGGCCACGGCCCGACCGCCGTAGCGGCGGACCATCGCGGCGCTGCGCGGCGCGAAGATCAGTTGCGCGCCGGCGAACGGCAGGAAGAGCAGGCCGGTCTGGAGCGGGCTGTAGTCGCGTACGAGTTGCAGGTAGAAGGAGCTGAAGAACATCACGCCCATCGCGGCGAAGAACACGAGGCCGACGATCGCGACCGGCGCGGCGAAGCGGGGCACCTTGAACAGCCGGACGTCAAGCGACGGGTGGTCGCTGCGGCGCTCGTGCTGCACGAACCAGGCCAGCACCGCGAGCCCGACCACTATCGAACCCCAGGCCACCGGGCGGTCGAAGCCGTGCTCGCCGCCGTCGATGATGCCGTAGGACAGGGCGACCAGGCCGACCACGGAGAGCAGGACGCCGAGCACGTCCACGCGCCCGGGCCGCGGGTCACGCGACTCGGGGACGAGCAGCGCCACCAGGACGACGCCGGCGGCCACCACCGGCACGTTGATCAGGAAGACCGAGCCCCACCAGAAGTGCTCCAGCAGCGCGCCGCCGAGGATCGGGCCGATCGCCACGGCCAGGCCGACCGCGCCGGCCCAGACTCCGATGGCCCGACCGCGCTCCCGCGGGTCGAAGACGTTGGAGATGATCGACAGCGTCACCGGCATGATGGCCGCGCCGCCGACCCCCATCAGGGCGCGGGCCGCGATGAGCTGGGCCGGGCTCTGCGCGTACGCGGAGAGAAGCGACGCCAGCCCGAACAGCACCAGACCGATCATCAGGAAGCGCTTGCGGCCGGAGCGGTCGCCGAGCACTCCGAAGGTGAACAGCAGCCCGGCGAAGACAAGCGTGTAGGAGTTGATGGACCACTCCAGCTCGCCCTGGCTGGCACCTAGCCCGTGCACCGGGTCGGCCAGGGTGCGCAGGGCGACGTTGAGGATCGTGTTGTCCAGGACGACGACGAGGAGGCTGATCACCAGCACCCCCAGGATCGCCCACCTCCTCGGGTGTCCTGTGTTGTCGTGCAGTTCCATGCCCGGTTCTCCCCCCGGTTTTCACCCGCCGCAATACGATACGGGTCAGACTCGTAACGGCGATCAGACTACGACGACCAATAACGATACGGAACGGGTTCGTATCTGATGTGGCGGGCGTCACGTCCGAAACGACGTTTGGGGGGCGCGCGACCCGGTCGGGATCAGCGCGAACGCGTGCCGTCGAGGCAGACCTCGACGGCAGCGGAGAGCGTGCCCAGTCGGCGGGCCGGCGCGGCGAGCGGCTCGATCCAGCCCGGCCCGGCGCCGTACACCCGCAGGAGCGGGAAGTCCCGCGCGAACCGCACCAGGCGGTACGCGCGGCCGGTGACCGGCGTCTGCGACCAGAGCACGACTGTGTGCGGCACGGCCCGGTGCACGGCGCTCGTCAACGCCGACCAGGGCAGCGCGGGGCCGAGGTGCAGACAGCCTCGCCCCCGCTCGCGCAGCGCCGCGGCGAGCGCGTGCAGGCCGAGCGAGTGCGCCTCCTTCTCGGCGCCGGCCAGCAGCACCCCGCCGGTGGGCAGCGAGCGGCCCGGCTCTCTGCGGTACACGTCCAGGCCGACCCGGACGCCCTCGCACAGGGCGCGTTCCACGGCGATCTCGGCGGCGGTACGCCCCGACAGCTGGACCAGCAGCGGCCGGCACACCTGCTCCCACAGCGCCGGCACACCCCACACGTCGGCGAACTCCAGCACCAGCGTGGCGACACGGCTGCCGTCCAGGTCCTCGGCCGCCAGGCGGACCTGCTTGTGCGCGGTCTCCACGGCCTCGGCCGGCATCGGATCGGTCAACACAGACGTACCCCCGGGTAGACGTTTCCTACCCAGGGGTTCGCCGAAACGACGCGCGACGGATGCGGCGGCGCGGAATTTACCGGCGGCGGCCCGCCGGTAAGTGGGCCAACGAGGGGTCACCGGCCCGCACCGCCGATTTGACGTGACCCCCTAGGTTGATGATCCACACAGCCCAACGGAAGGTCCCCACCCCATGCCCGTCGGCTTCACCATGGCGATCGTCTTCGCCGTCGCCCTGGCGGTCAGCGCCGTCGTCGCCCTGGTCGCCCCCGCCCGGCCGCTGAAGCGGGCGGCCGCCCTCGCGGCGCTCGGCTTTCTCGCCCTCACCCTTGTGGTCGGCATCGCCTCCAGCGCCCACTCGGTGCCGATCCGCTCGGTGGGCATCGTCACCAGCTTCGGCAAGCCCACCGGCGAGGTGACCGGCTCGGGCCTGAAGTGGGTGGCCCCCTGGCAGAAGGTCGGCGAGTGGGACGCCGGCCGCCAGAAGTACGACCACATCGGCGGCAACAACTGCGTACGGGTGCGCACCGGCACCCTCGCCGACGCCTGCGTCGAGGTGCTCGTCGAGTGGCAGGTCAAGCCGGAGAACGCGCCGAAGCAGTTCATGGACTACAAGGGCGACTTCACCAGCTTCCGGGGCCAGCGGGTGGGTGTGCAGCTCGACAGCGCCGTCAACGACGCGTTCGCCGCGTACAACCCGCTGGAGAAGATCGACGCGCAGACAGGTGACCTCAACGTCGACCTGAAGCCGTTCGCCGCGAACATCAAGACCAGCGCGGAGACCCGGCTCGCCACCGACGTGGACATCCTCTCGGTCACGATCACGCGGGTGAACCACGACGACAAGACCGAGGGCAACATCAAGGCGTTCCAGGACAAGCTGGCCCAGACCCGCAACCTGGAGCAGGACCGCAAGAACGCCGAGATCTCCAAGCAGATCACCGAGACCAACGCCAAGGTCGACAAGGTGACCCGCTGCCTGGAGATCGCCGAGAAGAACGGCGCCAACCCGGGGCTCTGCATCAACCCGGGCATCGTCACCGGCAAGTGAGAACGAGTCGGGCCCCCCCGCACCGGGGGGGCGACACCCCCCCCGTCGATTCTCGGCTCAGGAGGGCAGCGTGTGCGCACCCACGTGCCGCCGCGAGTAAGCGGCGGGGGGGGAGGCGCCGCCCCGCAAGGCGGCGGGG
>NZ_JBIAYR010000012.1:22207-141085 GCF_042898105.1 Micromonospora sp. NPDC000663 | reverse complement strand
ACCGCCACAGCCTGACCGCCGCGACGCCGCCCGGCCGACAGGCCGGACGGCGTGTCATCCAACACCGTGAACGTTCGTGGTCACGGCACTAGACCGAGGTCTAGGTCAACTGACTACTGTCGACGGTGTGGCGGACCGGGACCTGAGCATCGGACAGGTGGCGCAGCGTACGGGGTTGAGCGTGCACACCTTGCGGCTCTACGAGCGGAAGGGAACTGTTGGCCAGCGACGTGCGGCGTGACGCGTCAGGCAGGCGGGTCTACCGCGCCTGGGACGTCGAGTGGCTGGCGAACTGCGTGAAGTTCCGGGCCTCCGGCATGCCGCTCACGACTATCGCCCGCCTGGCCCAGCTCGTCCGTGAGGGCGACGGCAACGAGGTCGAACGGCTCCAGCTGCTCCGCGAGCATCGGCGCCGGGTCACCGAGCAGCTCGCGCAGCTGGGCGACTGTCTCGCCCTCATCGACACCAAGGTGAGCAACTACGAACGGCATCTCGCCGACGGCGCCACAGGGGACCCCTGGCAGCAGCAACCGCCGTCGATGCCAGGCGAGCACGCCCACCGGGTCGCCTGACCCGCGCGGCGCTCCGGCGCCACGTCCGGGCCGGCCGGGCCGGCCGGGCCGGGGAACAGCACGGGCCCCCGGAAACAGCAAAGGCAAGGAGGGGAACTCCTTGCCACTTTCAACATATACCGCATACCGGGGCTTGTGGCAAGACCCCGGTTGTGGCGCACAATCGTCGGCCGACCACGAAAATCGGCAGACATGGGGAATTGCGTGTTCGACGTGATCATCGTCGGTGGCGGGCCGACCGGAATGATGCTGGCGAGCGAATTGCGGCTGCGGGGCGTCACCGTGCTCGTGGTGGAGAAAGAGATGGAGCCGCCGCCGTTCGTGCGGTCGCTCGGGCTGCACGTCCGCAGTATCGAGGTGCTGGATCAGCGAGGCCTGTTGGAGCGGTTCCTGGAGAACGGCAAGACGTATCCGATCACCGCCGGCGGCGTTCGAGGATTCTTCGCGGGAATCGAGAAACCCGCTCCGGCCGGCCTGGACACCGCCCACGGGTACGTACTCGGCATCGCGCAGACGCTCACCGACCGACTGCTCGCCGAACACGCGGCCGACGTCGGCGCGGAGATCCGGCGCGGTGGTGCGGTGGTCGGGCTGGAGCAGGACGACGACTGGGTGACAGTGCACGTCGCGGACGCAACCCCTACGACGTTCCGAGCCCGGTATGTCGTCGGCTGTGACGGTGGGCGCAGCACGATTCGGAAACTGGCAGGCATCGGATTCCCAGGCGAGCCGTCGACGATCGACACTCTGCTGGGCGAGATGGAGGTGACAGCGTCTCTGGACGAGACCACGGCGGTGATGACCGAGGTGCGCAAGACGGAGAAGCGGTTCGGTATCGGCCCCTCCGGTCGACCGGGGGTGTTCCGGGTTGTCGTACCGGCGGAGGGCGTGGCCGAGGACCGCTCGGTGCCGCCCACGTTCGAGGAGTTCAAGAGGCAGTTGCGCAGGTACGCCGGCACCGACTTCGGCGCGCACTCCCCCCGCTGGCTGTCGCGCTTCGGGGACGCGACCCGGCAGGCCGAGCGCTACCGGGCCGGCCGGGTGTTTCTGGCCGGGGACGCCGCGCACGTCCATCCGCCGATGGGCGGGCAGGGGCTCAACCTCGGGATCCAGGACGCGTTCAACCTGGGTTGGAAGCTGGCCGCTACGGTCGCCGGCTGGGCGCCCGACGACCTGCTGGACAGCTACGAGTCCGAGCGGCATCCGGTGGCCGCCGACGTGCTTGACAACACCCGCGCCCAGATGGAGCTGACGACCAACGAGCCCGGGCCACAGGCGGTCCGACGGTTGGTGGCGCAGCTCATGGACTTCGAGGATGTCAACAGGTTCCTGATCGAGAAGATCACGGCGATAGGTGTCCGGTACGACTTCGGGGAGGGGCACGCCCTGCTCGGGCGGCGCCTGCGCGACGTCCAGGTGAAGCAGGGGCGACTGTTCGAGCTGATGCGTACCGGCAGCGGGCTCCTGCTCGACCAGACGGGGCGACTCTCGGTGAACGGCTGGACCGATCGGGTCGACCACGTCGTCGACACGAGCGAGGAACTGGACGTGCCAGCGGCGCTGCTGCGGCCGGACGGGCACGTCGCGTGGGTCGGCGAGGATCAGGAGACGCTCACCACGGCGTTGACCAGGTGGTTCGGTGCCGAGGGCGCTCCCGCGCGGGTGTGAGGGACGCTTCTATCCAGGCTCGTCCGGCGGCTGCTCCTTCGTCAGGTGGAGCAGCCACCCCTCGCCGGTGCGGATGAGCGCGTACCGCCGACGGCCGGTGCGGCCGTGCAACGTGAACAGCATCCTGCGGTCGGTGCGGTCGTGCTCCTCCCAGGTGCCGATGTCGGCGATCGACTTGTCGGCGTCCTCGTAGGTCAGATGGTCGAGGTGGTGGTCGGGTACGGCGATCGCGAGCCTGTTGTCGCGGGGACTGGCCGGCAGTCCGCGAGGTACCGCCCAGGAGCGCAGCACACCGTTCTCCTCCAGCCGCAGGTCGAAGTGCGGTCGTGGTTTGCGGTGGTGGTGCAGGACGAAGGCGGGTGCCACGTCCGCCATTGTGGGCGATCGTCGGCCCTCGCGCCTGTCGCTTGCTGCTCACGCCGGGGTGCCCGCCCGCTGCCCGGACACATCGATGCGAGGTGTAGCCCCCGCTCCCGAGGGGCAAGAACCACCCATGGGTGCGACGGCGTGTGGCGACGAGCAGGTGCTCGGCGGGCGGCACCGACAGGGTGGATCGGAGTGCGCGTACCCCTTGACCCGACTGTCACCGGCTCTCGACTGATGCGTCTGCGGTACTGCCTGCCCGCTGCGGCCCTCGGGGCGGCGGCGCTCGGCGCGGCCGTCGGCGCCGAGCCGGCCGGCGCCGAACCGCTGCCGTTGCCGGCCGGTTCCCCGCCGGCGCGGGCCGCCACCCCGCCGAAGATCATCAAGGCGCTGGTGCCGGACGTGGTCGAGACGCCGCTGACGGTCCCCGTCCCGCTGCCCTCGGCCGTTCCCCTGCCCTCGGCCGTTCCCCTGCCCAAGGCCACCGCCCTGAGGCCGACGTCGGTCACGCCGCCCGTCGCGGTACCGACCAGACCGCCCAGGACCCGGCCGTCGCCCCGGCCGACAGCCGCGCCCGTCCCGTCCGCCTCCAAGGGCCGTACCGCGGCGCTGTCGTCGCCTGCGCCCTCCGCGACAGCGGCGGTGTCCCGCGCCCGCGAGGGTCGTGTGCCCGCAGGAAAGCGGGTGGCCGCTGCCAGGACTCCCGCGCCCACCCCGCCCGCCCGACCCGTGCCGGAGCTGCCCGCGCTCGTACGGTCGCTGGCGTCCGTCACCGCGGCCACCGGCGTCAGCGGCGCCCATCCCGCGACATCGACCACCGAAGACCCGCTGCCCAGCTCGCCGCTGTGGCGGGGGCGCGCTGTCGCCGCCGTCGACATGCGCGCTGCCAGCCGCCCCGTGGAGCGGGGTCCTCCCCCGCCCCGGCAACTCCTGATCACCCACCCGCGTCCACGACGTTGATCAGGAGAAGGTCATGGAAATCGCAGTTATCTGGATCCCCGCCGACATCGAGCCGTCGGAGCCCGCCGTCGCGGCATGTCTCACCCACCTCCGCCGGCACGACTACCGATCGAAGGGGATCGTCCGGGCACCGTGGGAGACCGTCGAACAGGCGATGATCGACGGGGAGGTGGACGTCGTCGTGATCGCCGACCTCGCCCACCTGCCGCCGGACCGGTCGCCCCGCATCGAGGTGGCCACCGCCCCGGAGCCGACCATCGACGAGGACCGGCCGGTCCCCGGCTGACACGACGACGCGCCCCGTCCACACCGGACGGGGCGCGTCGTCGTGCCCTTACCTTGACTTTCGTCGATGTTAGCGCCAACACTGGGACCGCGTCTCCCGCGCTCCACACCCTCCGGAGGTCTGATGCCACCGCAGCCGGACGGTCCAGCCAACCGCCGCGCCACCGGAACGGAGCGCGTCGGCCGCCACAGCCCCCGACGCCTCCGACCGATCCTGGCCGCGATGCTCGTCGTGCTCGCCGTGTCGGCAGGCCTCCCGGTTGCCGGGCCGGCGCACGCGGCACCGGCGGTCGCCTACACCAACCCACTGGCGAACCAACGGGCCGACCCGCACATCGTCAGGCACACCGACGGCTACTACTACATGACCGCGACGGTGCCGCAGTACGACCGACTCGTACTGCGACGGGCGACCACGCTGCAGGGGCTCGCCACAGCGGCGGAGACGACCATCTGGTCCCGGCACACCAGCGGGGAGATGGGCGCCCACATCTGGGCGCCGGAGATCCATTTCATAAACAACAGGTGGTACGTCTACTTCGCCGCGGGCCGGACCGACGACGTCTGGCGGATCCGGATGTACGTGCTGGAGAACGCGAACCCGAACCCGCTCACCGGTTCGTGGACCGAACGCGGCCGGATCACGACCCCCTGGGACACCTTCAGCCTGGACGCCTCGACCTTCGTCGCCAACGGGGTGCGCTATCTGACCTGGGCGCAGCAGGAGCCGGGCATCTCGACCAACTCCAACGTCTACCTCGCCCGGATGGGCGCCAACCCGTGGCAGATCACGGGCACGGTGACCCGGCTCGTCGTGCCGACGTACGACTGGGAGACCCGCGGCTACCGGGTCGCCGAGGGCCCCAGTGTGGTCCAACGCAACGGCCGCCTCTTCCTGACCTACTCGGCCAGCGCAACGGACGCCAACTACTGCCTCGGGATGCTGAGCGCCTCCGCCACCGCGAACCTGCTCGACGCCGCCTCCTGGAGCAAGAGCCCCACTCCGGTGTTCACCAGCAACGCGGCCACCGGCCAGTACGGCCCCGGCCACAACTCGTTCACCGTCTCGGAGGACGGGCAGAGCGACATCCTGGTCTATCACGACCGCAACTACCGGGACATCAGCGGCGATCCGCTCAACGATCCGAACCGCCGGACCAGGCTCCAGAAGGTGTACTGGAACGCCGACGGCACACCGAACTTCGGCATCCCGGTGCCCGACGGCGCCACACCGGTACGGCTGCGGTCGCATGACCTGACCAGCAGCTACATCAGGCACTACGACTACCGGGCCCGGATCGAGCCGAACGTGGCCAACCTGGCCGACTCACAGTTCCGGATCGTCAACGGTCTCGCCGGTGGCGGCACGGTGTCGCTGGAGTCGACCAACTTCCCGGGCTACTACCTGCGCCACAGGGGCTTCGCCCTGTACGTCGAGAGGAGCGACGGGTCGACCCTCTTCGGCGGGGACGCGAGCTTCCAGCGCCGGTCCGGCCTGGCCGACAGCGCCGCGCTCTCGCTGGAGTCGCAGAACTACCCGGGGCGGTACGTGCGTCACCGCGACGGGCTGCTCTATGTGGAGGCGGTGGGCACGAGCGCCGAGCGGGCCTCCGCCACGTTCCACCTGGAGTAGTCGTCACCCGCCCGTGGTGCCGGTGCTCTCCCTGCGGATGAGCCGGAACGGCGTCTGCACGGTCAGCGGCGCCGCGACCTGCGCACCCTCGATGCGGGCGACGAGGCGGCGCACCGCCAGACGGCCGATCTCCCGCTTGTCAGGCGCGATGGTGGTGAGGGTCGGCGTACTGAACCGGCCCTCCTCGATGTCGTCGATGCCGACCACCGCCACGTCCTGCGGCACCCGGTGGCCGGCCTCGGCCAACGCCCGCAGCGCGCCGACGGCGACCAGGTCGTTGTAGGCGAACACCGCGTCTGGTGGGTCACCGAGCGCGAGCAGCTCACGCATGGCCCGCATGCCGTCGGGTCGGCCGAACGCGTCGGTGCGGGCGACCAGCCGCGGGCGGTACGGCAGGCCGGCGGCGGCGAGGGCTTCGCGGTAGCCGCGTACCCGCAGGTGCGCCGACTGCCGGTCACCACCCGGCGTGGCGCCGATGAACGCTATCCGGCGGCGACCGATCGTCACGAGATGCTGGATCGCCGCGTGGCTGGCGGCCACGTTGTCGATGGCGATGTGATCGTGCGGTACGTCGTACACGCCCTCGCCGATCAGCACGAGCGGACTGTCGGCGGTCCGGGACAGGACCTCCTCCCGACCGATCCGCACCGGGCTGAGGATCAGGCCGTCGATGATGTGCCGCCGGGAGCCGCCGAGGAGCGCCAGTTCCGCGTCCCGGTCCGCGGCGGTGTTCTCCATGACGAGCGTGTAGCCGAGCCCGGCGGCCTCGGCGATGGCGATCTCGGCGAGTTCGGCGAAGTAGGGGTTGTTCAGTTCCGGGACGGCAAGGGCGATCAGACCGGTACGCCCCCGACGGAGGTGCCGGGCGCCGAGGTTGGGGCTGTACCCGAGTTCGTCGACGGCCTGCTGCACGCGCTGCCGGGTCCGCTCCCCCACCGGCCGGTATCCGTTCACCACGTTCGAGACCGTGGCCAGCGAGACTCCCGCTCGTTCGGCTATGTCCTTCAGGCTGACGGCCATCCGCCGACCCTCCACGAATTCGATTGATGAGCGACGGTACATCGACGACCAAGGATTGACGCGGCGGCCCGCGCGGCTCTATAACGTTATACAGACGACGATGCATGTCAATATCGCCGACGCCCACCACCCACGCGCTTCGGGCATGGTCGTACCGCCCGTGGCGACTCGCCCCCCGGAGACGGCATGACACGTCAGGTCACAACCCGCCCCGCCCTGCCGCTGCTGCTCATCCTCGCCCTGGTCGCCGGCGTTCTCGCCGCGCCAACCCGGGCGGCACACGCCGCGCCGGCCAAGACACCGCCACTGACCACCCCCTGGACCGGCCAGGCCCTGGTCGGCACACCACTGCCGGAATACCCACGACCCCAGATGACCAGGCCGGACTGGCTCAACCTCAACGGCGAGTGGCAGCTACGCCAGTCGACCACCGACGACGCCCCGCAGTTCGGCACCACCCTGCCCGAGCGGGTAAACGTGCCCTTCCCGGTGGAAAGTGCCCTGTCCGGCATCGGGCGGGCCGCCAACGACAACCGCAACTACCTGTTCTACCGGCGCACCGTCACCATCCCCGCGAACTGGTCGGGTCGGCGCACCCTGCTGCACTTCGGCGCCGTCGACTGGCAGAGCACCGTCTGGGTCAACGGCGTACGGGTCGGCGCGCACACAGGTGGCTACGACGCGTTCACCTTCGACGTGACCCCCCAGCTCACCGCCGGGACCAACGAGATCGTCGTCAAGGTCTGGGACCCCACCGACACGCGGCAGAACGGCAGCCTGCCGGCGATCGGCAAGCAGACCAAGACCCCCGGCGGGATCTTCTACACGCCCAGCTCGGGCATCTGGCAGACCGTGTGGATGGAGCCGGTGCCCACCGCCTCCATCAGCAGCGTGGACGTCTACCCGAACCTCACCACCAACACCCTGCGGGTCCGGGTCTTCACCCGCGGAAACGTGAGCGGCCACAGCGTGCTCGCCGAGGCGCTCAACGGAAGCACAGTGGTCGGTACGGCCACCGGCGGCTTCACCGACTTCAGCGTGCCGGTGCCCAACGCGCGCCGCTGGTCGCCCGACGATCCGTTCCTCTACAACCTCCGGGTCACCCTCCGCAACGGCGCAGGTGCCGTCGTGGACCGGACCACTCACTACTTCGGCATGCGGGAGATCACCACCGGCCTGGTGAACGGAGTGCTGCGTCCCAAGCTCAACGGCCAGTTCGTGTTCCAGGTCGGCACCCTCGACCAGGGGTTCTGGCCGGACGGGCTCTACACCGCGCCCACCGACGCCGCCCTCGCCTTCGACCTGCAGAAGCACAAGGACCTGGGCTTCAACATGGTGCGCAAGCACATCAAGGTCGAACCGCAGCGCTGGTTCTACCACGCGGACCGGCTCGGCCTGCTGGTCTGGCAGGACATCCCGTCGCTGACCGCGCAGGACATCAACCCCACCGACGCCCAGCAGGCGCAGTTCGAGGCCGAGGCACGCGAGATCGTCGACGAGCACCGCAGCTCGCCCGCCGTGGTCGCCTACACGCCGTACAACGAGGGCTGGGGCGAGCGCTCCCTCGCCGACACGCGACGGGTCGCGCAGAACATCAAGAACCAGGATCCGACACGCCTGGTCAACCCGCACAGCGGCCACAACTGTTGCCAGTCGCTCGGCGACCCAGGCAACGGCGACATCGACGACTGGCACGTCTACCTCGGGCCGGATTCCCCCGTACCGTCGAGCAGCCGCATGGCCGTGCTCGGTGAGTTCGGCGGCCTGGGCCTGCACACACCGGGCCACGAGTACAGCCCCAACGGCAGCTTCTTCGCGTACGAGTGGCAGGCCAGTTCGACAGCGCTCACCGACCGGTACGTCGGGCTGGTGCAGGGCAGCCAGAACCTGATGCTCGGCAAGGGGCTCAGCGCCTCGGTCTACACCGAGATCACCGATCTGGAGGGCGAGCTGAACGGATTTGTCACCTACGACCGCCAGGTGATCAAGATGGACCAGGCGCGGGTCCGCGCCGCCAACACCGCCCTGGTCAACGCGTCGAAGACCATCGGTAGTTCGGCGCCCGTCGCCCTGCCGGTCAACACCCGGCGGTCCCTACAGGTGACCACGCCCGGCTACACCAACCGCTACCTGCGCCACCAGGACAGCCTGGCGTACACCGAGGTCGTCGACGCCGCGAGCCCCAGCCTGCTCAAGGACGACGCCACGTACACCATCCGCGCCGGCCTGGCCGGTACCGGCTGCTACTCGTTCGAGTCGGTCAACTTCCCCGGGCAGTACCTGCGCCACCAGAACTCCCGGGTGCGCAACTCGCCTGACGACGGCTCGGCGCTGATGCGCGCCGACGCCACCTGGTGCGCGCGCGTCGGACTGACCGGCTCGGGCGTGTCACTGGAGTCGTACAACTTCCGGGGCAGGTACCTGCGGCACTACGACTCGGAGGTCTGGCTCAGCAACGGCACGGGCGGCGACGCGTACAACACGCCGGCGTTGTGGGCCGCCGACAGCACCTGGGCCATCGCCGCACCCTGGGCGCCCTGACCGGGCAGAGGCAGCGGCGGGCTGTCGCCGCCATCAGACGACCGCGGAGGTTCCGGCCGGGCCGGAACCTCCGCGGTCGATCGGCGTGCCTTCAGGTACGTCGGTTGCGGCGTCGTCTCTCCGTTGAGGCCGGAGAAGTCGTGCCAGTCGGCGCCGCCGAGGAAGCCGGCACCCGTGGACGTCCCGCACGCCGGGCGGCCGCAGCAGGGTCTGCCACGTCAGCCAGTTCGCCGGCTCCGTGTGACCGACCACCGTCACCTGCCGTAGCGGGTGTCGTTTCCTGGTCATGGGGGAAGTGCCGCATTGGAATCAACTCAGGGCAAGCACCGGCTCGCAACTTGCATCCGGCCGAGAATGACCCATCCGTTGCAGCGCGCAAATAACCGTTCACCAATTAGATGTACGTCAATCTTGACTTGCGCGGCCCATTAGCGGACCGTAAAGAGACATGGCAGATGCGTGACATTGTCGGCCCGATCGGCGTGGTTCGCCAAATAGTCGCGCTGCCGGTTTCGCGCCGCGTGCATCAGGAGGCGTTCCATGCGGTTGAATCCGTTCACCGGAGCTTATCTCAACGATCCGGCGGCATTGTGGCGCCGCATTCTCGACGATCCTGACGGGGTGCACTACGCCGACGATCTGGGCATGTGGTTGATCAGCGGGCACGCCGACGTCAGGCGGGCTCTCGGCGACGCCTCGACGTTCGCCAACGCCCTCACCCTCGCACCTGTCTACGAGGTCTGCCCGGAGGCGACGAGCGTGATCACGCAGATCGACGCGCCGCCCACGACGGCCGCGGCGGACCCCCCGGTGCATCCCCGCACCCGCCGGGCGCTGCGGGCCACCTTCGCGAGCACCCCCGAGCGGGTCGAGACCGAGTACGGCGCGATCGTCCGCCGCCGGGTCGACCAGCTGGTGTCCCGGCTGGTCGACCGCCAGGGCGGCCAGGTAGACCTCGTCGCCGAGTTCGCCACCGAGCTTCCCCTGCTCGTGGTCCTGGACATCCTCGGCGTACCCGACGCCGACATCGCCCGGATCCGACAGTGGGCGGACGGTCAGATCGCTCTCATCTGGGGGCAACCCGACCCGGCCGAGCAGGTACGTCTGGCGCGCGGCCTGCTGGAGTTCTGGCACTACTGCCAGGATCTCGTGCGCCAGCGGATGGCCAGCGGGCACCCGGGCGACGACTTCATCAGCCGGGCCCTGACCTACCGCGACGACGACGACGCCGTGCTGACGGTGCCCGAGGTGGCGAGCCTGGCCTTCAATCTGCTGGTCGCCGGCCACGAGACGACCGCCGGACTGCTCGCCCACGCGCTCGACCAGGCCCTGTCCACACCACACCGATGGTCGGCGATGGCCGCCGATCCAGGGCTCGTCCCCGCGTTCGTCGCCGAGACGCTCCGGTTCGCGCCCGCCATCGACGGCTGGCTCCGCGTGACACGCCGGGAGGTCACGCTGGGAGAGGTCACCATTCCCGCGGGAGCCCGGTGCCTGCTGCTGATCGGTGCGGCCAACCGGGACCCCGCCGTGTTCGCCCATCCGGACCGGTTCGACCCGCACCGGTCCGACGCCGGGGATCACCTGTCGTTCGGCCATGGTGCACATTTCTGCATAGGCGCGGGACTGGCGCGACTTGAGGCCCGGATCGCCCTCACCCGACTCGCCGCGGCCATTCCCGGCCTACGACTGACACAAGGTCACAGCCGTTCCTACAAACCGAATGTCGCGTTTCGCGCGCATCACGGGTTGAGCGCGACAATCGACATCGTCACACCAGCGGGCGTGCCGGCGACACGAGAGGCGGCCAGCGCCGAGGCGTACATCGGCGGACAGTGAGCACGTCGCGCATCCGGACGCGGGCGTGGACAGACGTCGTACTGCGGCTTCCGCCCGCGACGACCCGACGCCCGCACGGGGTCCGACCCACGCCTTTCACGCTTTGCCGTGCGATCCATGTCGGTCAACGTCTTCACACCGATCACGTCCTGGGTTAAGAATTGCTCTCTACGAATGCCCGGCGCAGCGACACGGTTTGGTCTGTCCGCTGCCGATTCCCCGTTGCCACGAAGGTGAGCGCATGGAGCACACATCGCCGTCGAGCTCCGCTCAACCCGCGGCCAGCGAGCGGTTCCGGTGGGAGCTGCGCAACTGCCGCCTCCGACGTGGCCTGACCCAGCGGGCGCTGGCGGATCGGGTGCGGTTCAGCCGGGAGACGGTCGCGGCGGTGGAGTCGGGTCGCCGGTTCGGCAGCCACGAGTTCGCGGTGCGCTGCGACGACGTACTCGACACCGACGGCCTGCTGGCGGCGCTGTGGCCGCAGGTCGCCGCCGAACAGCTGGCGGCCGACGGTCGCCGCGGTCCGCGATCCTCCGAACCCGCACGCTCGGACCCGCCTGTCGCACGTCAGCGCGGTCGGCGTGACGCCAGCGACCCCGGTGCGGTCGTGGACGCCATCGACGAGCTGCGCGAGCTGATCGGTCAGGTCCTCAACGGTCACCCCGAACCGGACGACCGCGAGCGCGACGCTTCGACAGGGCCCCGGGGCGACCGGCGCTGACCTTGCAGTCCCGTGACGCCGCGCGGTGTCACCGCCCGCTGACGCTGGGTACAGATGCTGGTACGGGCAGTTTGTACCACGGTCAGGTCTGGCCTACGAGCGCCACTTCCGGCCGAATGGGACTTGCATTTGGCAAGGTGCGGATAGACCGTCATCGACGAGTCGTGGGAGTCAATCTTGGCGTCGAGCACGAGGTCCCACGAGGCCCGACCCTACCCGACCCGTCGGCGCGGCTGGAAGATTGCCGGTCGGATGCGCCTCATCGTCGCGGCACCGCTGGTCGCCGTGATCGGCTTCGCCAGCCTCGCACTCACCGAGAGCGCGCGCCAGACAGGCCGCGCCGACGACCTGCGGATCCTGGCACAGGTCGGCGCCGAGGCCGGTGACCTGGCCTACCGTCTACAACGCGAGCGCATCGCCGCGGCCGACCTGCTCACCTACGCCGCTCCGGAGCAGCAGGACGCGTTCGGCGTGGAGATGGCAGCAACCGACGACGCCACCGCCCGCTACCGCCGGCAACGTGACCTGCTGCCCGCCAACGCCAACCAGTCACTCCTGCGCCGCATCGACGCCGCCCTGGACGGGCTCGCCCCGCTGCGCACCCAGGTCCGCACCGCGGCGCACGCCTCGGTGTCGGCGATGACCTTCAGCTACCGCATCGCCATCGCCGACCTGATCAACCTCCGGGAGAACGTCTCGCACGGCGTGGTCAACGCCCAGCTCGCCGACGGGATCCGGGCCTCGGCCGCGCTGTCGAAGACGGCCGAGGCGATCGGCCAGCAGCAGGTCGCCGTGCTCCGCGCGGTCGTTGCGGGCGAACTCACGCCCGCCATGCAGCAGGACATCACCGCGGCCCGGACGAGCTACACCGAGTCGAGCCTGTCGTTCCTGGCCCTCGCCCCACCGGACTGGAACACCTGGTGGGAGCAGGCCGGCACCGGCAAGGAGGCGCTCGCGCTGCAACGGATGCAGGACGACGTGTCCCGAGCACAGCCCGGCACACCGCTGCGGCTGGAGACCGAAGCCTGGGTGTCCACCACGCAGGCCCGTGCCGCCCGCCTTTCCGACCTGCGGGCACGCGTCGACGCCGCGGTGCTCGACGACGTCCGGGCCGCGCACGCCGACCAGCGCCGCCGGGCCGTGGCCGAAGCGGTGGGCGTCCTGCTGGCACTGGTGCTCACCGCAGTGGTGACCTGGGCCGTCGCGCGGCAGATCACCCGGCGACTGCGCCGCCTGCGGGACGCCGCGAACGCCGTCGCGTTCCAACAGCTGCCCGCTGTGGTGGCCCAGCTCCAACAGCCGGGAAGCGCCGCCGTCGACCCGGACGAGCTGGCCCGCCAGCAGTCCACAGTCGCACTCGACGCGTCGAGCGACGACGAGATCGGCGAGCTGGGCCAGGCGTTCAGCGCCGTGCACCGGGCCGCCGTCCGGACCGCCGCCGGGCAGGCGGTGATGCGCGCCAACACCGCGGACATCTTCATCCACCTGAGCCGCCGCGAACAGCGCCTCGTCGACGCCGTCCTGGCCCAGGTCGACCTGGTCGAACGGGACGAGACCGACCCCGACCGGCTGCACCAGCTGTACACGCTGGACAACCTGGCGACCCGGATGGGACGGATCAACGCCAGCCTGCTGGTGCTCGGCGGTGTCGGTGTCGGCCGCGTACGACAGCACGACGTCCCCCTGCAACAGGTGCTCCAGGCGGCGCTGTCGCAGATCGAGCACTACGCCCGGATCCGGCTCGGCATGATCGACGGCGACGTCGCCGTGGCGGCCAAGACCGTCGACGAGGTCGTACACCTGCTCGCCGAACTCATGGACAACGCCACGACGTACTCGCCGCCTGGCAGCGAGACCTGGGTGAGCGGCCGGAGCCTGGGTGACCGCGTCATCATCCAGATCAGCGACGAGGGTGTCGGGCTGTCCCCGCAGCGGATGGACCAGCTCAACGAGCTGCTGGCCCACCCACCTGCCATCGACGTCGCCGCCGTACGGGCGATGGGGCTCGTCGTCGTCGGTCACCTCGCGGCCCGGCTGGGCGCCACCGTCCAACTGCGGCGCGGCCCCCGGCGGGGCGTCCTCGCCGAGGCGACACTGCCCGCCGCGATGATCCGGTCACTGCCACCGGAGGAGTACCTGCTCGCCCCCGGTCGCCTGTCCCGGCGTGCGGCCCGGACCGCCGGCCCCCCACCGCCGTACCAGCCGCGCCCCGAACCCATCGCCGGACGCCCACCTGCCGAACGGACAGTGCCCTCGGCGCCGGTGTTCCGACCGGCTCCCACGCCCCCGGACCGGGGGGACGCGCCCACCGAGGAGCTGCTCATCTTCGAACAGGTCAACCACTGGTTCCACGCCGACGTCATCAACGGGCAGGACGGGCGGGACGGGCGGGAATGGGCCAGCCCGGCCGACGACGCCTGGCGCACCGCGGCCCGCGCGCACGCCCCGGAGGTCGCCACGACCACCACGTCCGGCCTGCCCAAGCGGCAACCACAGCGGCATCTCGTGCCCGGTGGCGTGACAGCGCCGCAGCAACAGCAACGGTCGGAGTACCGCGACCCCGCCCAGGTGGCCACGGCGATGGCCGCGTACGCCCGGGGCGTGGCGGCCCGACGGCGCACCCCGGTCAACCTCGGCAACAACTGACGCGACAGGAGAGCACGTGACCGATCAACAGGATCTCGGCTGGCTGCTTGACAACTTCGCCGCCCGCGCGACCGAGGTCAGCCATGCGATCGCGATCTCCAGCGACGGCCTGATGGTCGCCGCCACCCGCGACCTGCCACCGGACCGGGCCGACCAGCTCGCCGCGACCGGCAGCGGTCTGGTCAGCCTGCTGCGCGGCGCCGCGGCGTTCTTCGACGCCGGCGCGGTGATCTCGAACGTCACGCAGCTCGAGGGCGGCTTCATGTTCTCGATGGCGTTCAACGACGGGGCCTCGTTGCTGGTGCTCGCCGCGCCCGAGTGCGACGTGGGCAAGGTGTCGTACGAGATGACCGAGCTGGCCAACCGCATCGGGGACGCCCTGACCCCCGCGGCCCGCGCGGCCCTCGCCCGCAGCCGCTGACCACCCCGGCGCCCCCACGCCGGACACACTTCCCCTTCCCCTGGAGTAGGACATGCCTTTCACCACCCCTTGGCGCAGCCGTGCCCTCACCGCCGCGCTGCTCGCGACCGTGCTGACCGCCAGCTCGGCCTGCGGTGACGACGCGCCCGGCACGAGCGCCGGCGGATCGATAAAGATCGGACTGCTCGCGTCGCTGTCCGGGACGTACCAGGCAGTCGGTACGGAGATCCGCGACGGCTTCCAGCTCTACCTGGACACCCACGACGGCAAGCTCGGCGGTCGACAGGTCGACCTCGTCGTCGCGGACGAGGGCAACGGCGCCCAGACCGCCGTGCCGGCGGCGACCAAGCTGCTCAAGCAGGACCGGGTGTCCGCGCTCACCGGCATCGTCGGCGGTGGCTCCGTCGCCGGCGTAACCCCCCTGCTCAACGAGACCAAGGTGCCCCTCGTCGGCTCCAACGGCCGGCCGGAACTCAAGGACGTGTCCCGGGTCTGGCACACCTCGTACCTCTCCGACGAACCCGGGGCGGCCATCGCCCAGCACGTCCGGGACAACGTGAAGGGTCCTGTGTACGCCATCGGGCCGGACTACCAGGGCGGCTGGGACGAGCTGCGCGGCTTCACCGACGCGTTCAGCAAGATAGGTGGGAAGCTCGCCAACGCGGACGGCAAGACCACCTTCACCCCGTTCCCGGCCACCACGAACTTCACCCCGTACTTCGCCCGGATCAAGGCCTCGGGTGCCGCCGCCGTCTACACGTTCTACGCCGGCAGCGCCGCCGTCGACTTCGTCAAGCAGTACGCGCAGTCCGAGATCAAGGACGTCCCGCTGTACGCGGCAGGGTTCCTCACCGAGGGCGGTGTGCTCAACGCGCAGGGCGAAGCGGCCCGGGACATCTACTCGGTGCTCAACTACTCGCCGGACCTGGACAACGCGGAGAACCGCGCCTTCGTGGCGGCGTGGAAGGCCAAGCACGACGGTTCGCCGACCACGTACGCGCTCGCCTCGTACGACGCGGCGGCGGTACTGGACCGGGCGATCGGCGCAGCCGGCGACGACCCGACTCCGGAGGCCATCAACGCGGCCATCGCTCAGCTCGGTCAGATCGCCAGCCCGCGCGGTACCTGGCAGTTCTCCACCACCACGCACTCACCCGTGCAGAAGTGGTACCTGCGCCAGGTCCGTCAGGACGGGCGGGCGCTGTCCAACACCGTCGTGGGTGACCTCGCGACCGTCGGCCGGTGATCCTGGTGGTGGCCGGCCCGAACCGGATCGACCCGTACCTGATCCCGGCGCTGGACGGGGTCGCCTACGGGCTGCTCGTCTTCGTCGCCGCCTCGGGTCTGGTCTTCTGCTTCGGCGTCGCCAACATCCTCAATCTTGCGCACGGGATGCTCTACGCGATCGGTGGGTACACGGCGGCGGCGCTGCTCGACGGCGGCTGGGCGAGCCTGGCGCTGGCGTTGGCGGTCGGCGTGCTCGCCGCCGCCGCCGCGGGCGTGCTGCTGGCCGGACTGCTCACACCTGTCGCCGCTGGCAACCACCTCACCCAGGCGCTGCTGACCTTCGGGGTGGCTCTGGCCGGCGGCAGCCTGCTCGTCGCCGGCTTCGGACCCGACGATCCGCGGGTCCGGGTGCCTGCCGCCCTGGACGGGTCGGTGGTGGTCGCCGGCCACCGGTACGCCGCGTACCGGCTCGTCTTCATCGTGGTCGCGGCGGTGATCTCCGCCGCGCTCTACCTCGTGGTGCGGCGTACCCGGGCCGGGATGCTCGTCCGGGCGGCCGTCGACGACCCGGAGATGGTCGCCTGCATGGGCGTGAGTCCAAACCGGATCCGTGCCGGTGTGCTCGCCGCCGGCGGCGCGTTGGCCGGCGCGGCAGGGGTCCTGGGCGCGCCGATCATCGGCCCCGGCACGGACACCGCCGACACCGTGCTCCTGCTGTCCCTGGTGGTCGTGGTCCTCGGTGGTCTCGGGTCGATGGCGGGCACGCTGCTGGCCGCCCTCGCGATCGGCGAGATCCAGACGTTGGGGGTGGCGTTGCTGCCGTCCGCCGCGCCGTTCCTGCTGTTCGCCGCCATGGCGGCCGTGCTTGCCGTGCGGGCACGTGGCCTGGCCACCAGGTGGGGGACGACGTGAGGGACGAGGTGATCCGGTGGGGTCGCGGTGGCGTCGCGGTGCTCGTCCTGGTGGGCCTGGTCGTGGCGCCCCTGGTGGTCGACGACTACACCACGGCGATCCTGGCCCGGACGCTGGCGCTGGCAGTGGTCGGGGTGAGCGTGGCACTGCTCACCGGCGTCGCGGGCATGCCGACCCTCGGCCAGACCGCGCCGTACGCGGCGGGCGCCTACGCCTGCGCGGTGCTCGGTAGCCGGGTCTCGGACGTCGGCGTCGTGCAGGTGGCGGTCGCGGCGGGTGCCGGGGCGGCGCTGGCCGCGCTGACCGTGCCGCTCGTCGTCCGCGCCCGTGGGGTGATCGTCCTGATGATCACGTTGGCGGTCGGTGAACTCGTCGTGACCGTCCTCGGCCGGTGGCGGGCGGTGACCGGTGGCACGGACGGGCTGGCCGGCATACCCGCGGTCCGCCCGTTCTGGGGCCTGCCGGTGCTCGCCAGCGACCAGGCGCGCTACCTGTACACGCTTGTCGTCGCGGCCACGCTTGTCGGCGCGGTGCTGTTGCTGCTGCGCACCAGGGCCGGGCTGCTGCTGCGCGCCTGCCGCGACGACGAGAGGCGGCTGCGGGCCAGCGGGCACCGGGTGCCCCTTCTGGTGTCCGGCGCGCACGTCGCCGCCGGAGCGGTCGCCGGTGCCGCCGGCTCGCTGCTCGTCGTCGCCCAGCAGTACATCTCCCCCGCCGACTTCGGCTTCGACACGTCCGCACTCCTGCTGCTCGGGGTCGTCATCGGTGGCACCGCCTCGGTCGGCGGCGCCCTGGTGGGCGCGGCGCTCGTCATCGCCGCCCGGGACTGGCTGTTCGGGGTGCTGCCCGGCCACGCGCCGCTGGTGCTGGGGGCGCTGTTCGTGGCGACCGTCTACCTGCTGCCCTCCGGCGTCGACCGGGCGCGGCTCAGACCGCGCCCGACGGACGTCCCGCCGGGCCACCCGGGCCGGCCGACCGTCCGCGAGCACGCCGGGGCAGCACCGGAGTCACGGACATGACGCCACTGCTCGACGCCCGGGACGTCCAGGTGCGGTACGGCTCGCTCGCCGCGCTCGCCGGCGTCGACCTGACCGTCCACGACGGCCAGCGGCACGCGCTGATCGGCCCCAACGGAGCCGGCAAGACGACTCTTCTCAACGTGATCGCGGGCGCCACGAGACCGCAGCACGGCGCTGTGGTGTTCGTCGGACGGGACGTCGGCCGGCTCGGCCCAGCGGCACGGGCCCGACGGGGCATCAACCGGATACACCAGCGACCGGCTGTCTTCTCGACGCTCACCGCGACGGAGAACGTCGTGGTGGCCGCGCTGCCGCGGGTCATCCCACGGCGCAGGTGGTGGCCCGGCGGACGCCGGCACGCCGCGCAACACCGGGCGGGTCCGCTGCTGGAGCGGATGGGCCTCGCCGACGTCGCATCGGTGCCTGCCGGGCACCTCGCACACGGGCAACGACGCCAGTTGGAGATCGCCATGGCCCTTGCCGGTCGCCCCCGCCTGCTGCTGCTCGACGAACCGGCGGCCGGACTGTCCGCCACCGAGGTCGGCCGGCTGGTCGAGCTGCTCCGGGCGCTGCCCCGCGCCGTCGCCGTACTGCTTGTCGAACACCGACTGGACCTGGTGTACGCCCTCGCCGACACGGTCACCGTGCTCCGCGACGGTCAGCGGTTGGCCGCCGGTACACCTGACGAGATCCGTACCTCGCCGCTGGTGCGGCAGGCCTACGCCGACGGGGTGGCCTGATGCTGAGTGTGGACCGCCTGTGCGCCGGCTACGCCGGGGGGACCGTGTTGCACGAGGTCAGCCTGCGGGTACGCCCCGGCAGCATCCAGGCCGTGGTGGGACGCAACGGCGCGGGCAAGAGCACGCTCGTGCACACGATCGCCGGGCTGGTGCGCGTCTCAAGTGGTCGCATCGAGATCGGCGGCGTACACGTCGCGGGCCGGCAACCGCACCGCATCGCGCAGTCCGGGGTGGGTCTCGTGCCACAGGGCAGGCGGGTCTTCTCCCGGTTGACCGTCGCCGAACACCTGGTCCTGGCGGCCGCGCCGTGGCGGGCCGCCACCCCGGGCGGCGAGGGCTGGACGGTGGCCCGGATCCTGGAACTGCTGCCGAGGCTGGCGGAACGGCTGCGGCACCGCGGCTGCGAGCTGTCCGGCGGCGAGCAGCAGATGCTGGCGATCGCGCGCGCACTCCTGGGCCAACCCCGGGTGCTGCTGCTCGACGAACCGTGTGAGGGTCTCTCCCCCGACCTCGCGGCCCGGGTCCGAGAGCTCATCGGCACCCTCGCCGCCGACGGCCTGACCGTGCTGCTCGTGGAGCAGCAGCTCCAGCACGCGATCGAGGTCGCGGACCGGGTGGCGGTCCTGGAGTACGGCCGGGTGGTCTACGACCGACCGACGGCCGAGGCCCGCGTCGATCCGAGCCCGGTGGCCGCGATGTTGAGCGTCACCACCGCCGTCGCGCCGCCCCCGACCAACCGGCCCGCCCCCCGGCTCTGGGCCGACACCCCGTAGTCACCCGAACCTTCCCTCCGAGAGGTAGACACCCATGACCAGCGACACCAACGACGACTCGTACACGTTCGACAACGGCGCACCGGACGCCGTCGCGCAGATGCACGCACTGGAATCCTTCCTGGACCCGATCACCACGCGCCGCCTCGCCCGCCCGGTGCTCCGTGCGGGGGCGACCTGCTGGGAGGTCGGCGCGGGCGGCGGCTCGATGGCCCGACGGATCGCCCGCGCGGTCGGCGACGACGGCGAGGTGCTCGCCACGGACATCGATCCCACCCATCTCGTGGCCGACGGCAACCTGCGCGTACGCAGGCACGACGTCCGCACCGAACCGCCGCCCGGTGACGCGTTCGACCTGATCCACGCCCGGCTGGTGCTGCTGCACCTCCCCGACCGACGACGGGTCCTGCGTACGCTCACCGGGGCGTTGGCTCCCGGCGGATGGCTCGTGGTGGAGGAGTTCGACTGCACCGGGCCGCTGCGGGTGCTGACCGCACCGACGGACGACGCCGCGAAGCTCTTTTCGCAGGTCATGGACGCGATGATGGGCGTCCTGGAGGACCACGGCGCCGACCTGGGGTGGGCACAGGACGTGCACACCGAGATGGCCCTCGCCGGCCTGACCGACCTGGACACCATCACCCACTCGCAGAGCTGGACCGGCGGTTCGACAGGCACGTCGCTCTACGAGACGAACTCCCGCCAGTTGGAGCCGGATCTGCTCGCCGCGGGGCTGTCACCCAACCAGCTGACCGCCTTCCGGCGACTGGTGCGTGACCCCGCGTTCGCCGTCATGTCGTACCACTTCGTCTCCACGCGCGGCCGCCTGCCGGGCTGACAGCACCAGACACCCCCAACCGCGACCGTGAGTCGTCAGCGGTTGAGGTAGGCCGCCAGACCGCCGAGTTCCTCGCTGGCGATGAACACCGACCGCACGTTGAGGATGGCCTCCTCGACGTGGCTCGGGCAGCCCCACGCCGAGTCGCCCCACGAGTCGGCGATCTTGATCTCGGCCGGCGCCGGACAGCCGGCGGGACCGCCGAGCTGGCAGCGCTCGGGGTGCGGCGCGGCGGCCTGCGCGGCGGCGGCGGCGCGTACCCGGGCGGCGAGGTCCGCTGCGGCGGCGGCGCGTTGCTCGGCCTCGGCACGCAGTTCCCGTTCCGCGCGTACCGCCCTGGCCAGGTCGTCGTGGGCGGACTTGGCGCGGGCCTCGGCCGACGCCTTCGCCTGCTCGATGTGGTGCCGCTCGATGGCCAGGGCGGCGGTGCCGGCGAAGACGCGGGTGAGCGCGAGATCGGCGTCCTGCGGGACGCGCGGGGTGCGGTGGTACATGGCGAAGGTGCCGAGCAGGCCACCGTCGCGGGCCAGGATCGGCGTGGACCAGCAGGCGCCCAGTCCGGCCCGGCCGGCGAGATCGCGGAAGTCGTTCCAGAAGGGATCGGTGGCGATGTCGGTGACGATGACCGGCTCCCGCCGGTGCGCGGCGGTACCGCAGGAGCCGACACCCTCGCCGGTGGCGATCCCGTCGATGGCCTTGTTGTAGAAGTCGGGCAGGCTCGGCGCGGCGCCGTGCCGGAGGTGCCGGCCGTCGGGATCGGCGAGGAGTACGGAGACGAACACCTCCTGCGGCGCGAGGTTCTCGATGCAGCGGGCCATCCCGTCGAGCACCTCGGCCAGGGGCGCCTGGCGGGCGATCTGCTCCAGCAGGGCGCGGTGTTCGACCATCAGGCGTTGGGCGTGCTTGACCTGGGTGGTCTCCACGCCGAGCAGGCGAACACCTATCACGTTGCCGGCGGCGTCCCTGCGTGGCTCGCAGGTGACGTCGAAGAACGTCTCCCGCGTGTACGGGCCGCTGCCCAGGACGACCCGGACGTCACGGCCGGTGTCCGGCTCCCCCGTGCGGTAGACCTCATCCAGCAGGGCGACGAAGTCCTGGCCGGCCAGTTCGGGCATCAGGTCCGCGAGCGCGACGCCAGTGCGTGCCCGTTCCTCGCCGATGCTGGCGAAGAACGTCGGGTTCGCCGACTCCACCAGGTGCGCCGGCCCGGCAAGTGACGCGAACAGGGCCGTGGACTGCCCGAACAGCGCCCGCAGGTCCTCTTCTGCTCCCTGCCGGGTGACCTCCGGATCCGGAGCAGTCGGCTGCTGGCGTGGTACCGCCGTCATGTCGTGGCCTGTCCCTCATCCGCGGACGCGTGGCGTCGTCGATGAATCACCGACCGGCGACGGTGGCCGGCCGTGTTGTCGAGCGCTACCAACCTACGGCAGACCGGCTCCCGTCGCCCGCGCTGGGCCGGGGCGTCCGGTCACGCTCCAGGGGCGTCGCCCGCTTCGACGATCGAGACGGAAGTGCCCAGTTCGACGGTACGGGAGACGGTGCACAGCCGGTCGTGGGACTGCTGCAGCGACCGGGGCAGCGCCTCGCGGGCCTTGTCGCCGTCCGGACCCGCCGGAAACGTCACTGTGAACTCCACCCTGAGGTTCTGCATCCGGTTGCCGCCGGCCTCGTCGCGTACCTTGTCGCCGGTGACGTCGACGGAGAACCGCGTCGGCTCGGCCCGGCGGCTGGTGATGTGGTCCACGTCTATCGCGGTGCAGCCGCCGATGGCTGCCAGAAGGAGTTCCACAGGCGTGAAGCTGGCGTCCTCGCCGGTGCCCATCGACATCGATCCACCGCGGACGTTCCGCGCGACGTAGTTCCCCACGCTGGTGCGCTCGATCTCCACCGAGCGGAAGGTGTCGTCACTCATGACTGGAAACTACCCTGGCCGGCGGCCACCAGCCCGGCGGCCTGCGCCGCGCGTGGTCCCGCGCGCCGGGACCGTCAACCGGCCCGGGAGCGCAGACCCCGCGCCAGGGCGGGGATCATCACCGCCGCCGGCACGAGGTGCAGCGCGACGAGGGCTGTGACGGTGGCGGCGTCACCCCCGGAGAGCACTGGCGGGACCAGCGAGATCGCGGTCAGCGTGCCGGCCGTCCAGACGAACCGTTGCGCGGGGCGCGCGCTCCACCGGAGCAGAGCGACGGCGATGAGGATGCCGACGACCGAGAAGAAGCCGGTCACCACGGCGAAGCCGGACAGCGGGATCGTCTCGCCGCCGTCCGGGATCTCGAAGTCGACGCCGACGGCCCGGGCGAGCGCGGCGGCGAGGGTGGTGGCCACCACCGCGGCGAGCGCGGCGGCGAGGCCGACGCCGACGAGCCCACGGACGCGGGTGTGGCCGGTCCGGCCCGCCGCCGGGGCTGCGACGAGCCCGGTTTCATTCGTGCTGTCCATGTCGATCCTCCATCGTTCGGTATCTGGCACAGGGGTGGTGCCGGAGGGGACGGCCACGCGCACCTCGGCCGCGCGACACGTGCGCCACCGCGCAGCGTGAGCGTCCACACCGGGCCTACTCGGTGTCGTGTGCCGGCAGGCTCTTCGGCAGCCCGAGCCGCGGGAACTGGTCGCCGTGGAAGATGGTGATCTCGGTGATCGCACCGCCGGTGATGCGCAGGACGTCGATGGTCAGCGGCAGGTACGCCCCCTCCCGCTCGCGCCAGTGGTAGAAGGCGACGGCGGGTTGCCTGTTGACCGAGGTGGGGACGGCACGAAGTCCCGTCATCTCCCCGAAGCCGCCCTCGGTCCAGTCCCTCACCACGGCGTCGCGGCCGACGTGCAGGCCCGGGGTGGGCGGCATCGAGCAGCGGACGTCGTCCCGCAGCATGGTGGTCAGCGTGGGGATGTCCGTGGCCACGCTGGCGTCGGTGAAGCGACGTACCAGCTCACGCGTCCCCGCGTCCTCCTCGCCGCCGGTCCAGTCCTGCCGCTCGGTGGGCAGGTGATCCCGCATCCCGGCGCGGGCCCGCTGCAACGCGCTGTTCACGGAGTTGACCGAATCTCCGAGCAGCTCCGCGACCTCCTTCGCCGGCCAGCCGAGCACGTCCCGAAGGATCAGCACGGCCCGGGGGCGCGGCGCGAGGTGCTGGACGGCGACCAGGTACGCCAGCTCGATCGTCTCCCGCGCGACGGCGACCGCCTCCGGCTCGTCCGCGTCACCCGTCGCCAGTTCGTCGAGCAGCCGGTCCGGGTACGGCTGAAGCCACAGCACCTCCCCGCCCGTGGCGGGCTCGGGCCGGCGTTTGGCGAGCAGGTCCAGGCAGGCATTTGTGGCGATCCGGTACAGCCAGGCCCGGAACGTCGAGCGACCCGCGAAGGTCTCCCGCCGCCGCCACGCCCGCAGGAACGTCTCCTGCACGGTGTCCTCGGCGTCCTCGAACGACCCGAGCATCCGGTAGCAGTGCACGTGCAGCTCCCGCCGGTGCCGCTGCGCCAGCCCCGAGAACGCCGACTCGTCGACCTCGCCCAGCTCCCCCAGCCGTGTGTCCGCGCTCATCACGTCATCCTTCCGCCTCGTCACGTCCTGTCGTAGGTATGACGGGCGCCGGCGCGACAACTCATCACCAACGGCGGCGGAATTTTCGGTCGACGGGGTGCTGCCGGGTGACGAGTGGGTATCGGGAGGCGATGAAGTCCACCTGGAAGCCCCACGAGGAACACGGATCCCTGTCCGAGAAGGAGAAGCGCGAGCTGCCGGCGAGTGTCTTCGCGTTTCCCGACAAGCGCAAGGAACCGCTTACCGACGCCGCTCACGTCCGCAACGCCGTCGCCCGGTTCGACCAGGTGCAGGGCGTCGACGACGAGGAGCGCGATCTGGCGTTCCAGAACATCCTCGCCGCCGCCGCGCACCACGGAGTCGACGTCGTGGAGACCGACTGGCACCAGCTGGGCCGCCGGCCCCACACGCCGAATCCCGCCCACTGAGCAGCTCGACCAGGGCGGAGGCAGCTTCAGGTCGTCGCCCGTCGGCGTCAGAAGGGTGGCGCGTCCTCGCCCATCAACGCCAGCACGACGCCTCCCTTGCCGCTCTTGAGGCCCTGGACCACGACCCTGCCGGTGCTGCCGTCGGGCAGCTCCAGAGTGAAGGTCTTGCCCACCGCGTTCTTGGGACCGTTGCCGGCGCTGTTGGCGGGTCGGAAGTCACCTGCCCAGGGCGGGACCCCACCCCTGCGGGCGGGTTCGGCGAAGAGAGCGGCGGTGCCGGGGGTCCGGGTGCCGTCGGAGGCGAGAAGCACTGAGGCGCTGCGGTAGGTAGCCATATGCGCCACAGGCTATCCCGGACCGCGCTCCCCGAACAGGCTAGTTTGCTCGGATGAGTCTCCTCGATGACGTGGGCAAGCGTGACGATTGGCGTTGCTGGGTGTGCGACGAGCCGGTCGACGCCGACATCTCGGTGAACGATGCGCGTGGTCCCAGCGTCGACAGCCGTACCGCCGACAGGAAGGCCAAGGTCACCGAGCGGCTCGCGCACCGTGCCTGCAACTCGCGCAAGGGAGCGGTCAAGGTGGTCATCGCCTGGCCGGACCGGCTGCACGTGGTGGAGCCCGCACCGCTGATCACCGTCGCCGAACGGCTCGAACGCAAGGGTGGTCGCGAGCTGGTCGCCCGCTGTCCGAGCAGGAAGGACGCCCAGGAGGCGGCGGACTGGCTGCTCGACCGGTTCTCCCGGCTGGTACCGGGCCTGCCGGTGACCGCAAGCGTCGACGCCGGTGGCGGGCAGTACCTCGTCGCCCTGGCCGCCGGCCGCCGCTGACCGGGAGCGGTCCCGGCCGGCGGAAGGCAACGGTGTCGACCCGCTCGGCGTCGCCTGCTGGCCCGGTGTGACGAACCGGGCGAGGCCGGCTGTCGTACCCGGCTGCGAGGCTTGCGGTCATGGCGACATTCGTTCTGATCCACGGTGGTGGCGGCAGCGCGTGGGACTGGCATCTGCTGGTGCCCGAGCTGACCGACCGCGGCCACGACGTGGTGGTTCCGGAACTGCCGATCGAGGACCCGTCGGCGGGGTTCGGCGAGTTCCGCGAAACGGTCGTGAACGCGATCGGCGAACGGAGCGACCTTGTCGTCGTCGGCCACTCGTACGGCGCGTTCACCGCGCCCCTGATCGCCGACGAGTTGCCGGTGCGGCTGATCGTCCTGCTCACGCCGATGATTCCCAGGCCCGGCGAGAGGCCCGGAGACTGGTGGGACAACACCGGTTACCAGGGCACCGAAGGGGTCAGCGAGGAGCAGCAGTTCTACAACGGCGTGCCGGCCGAGCTCGTCGCGGAGGCAGCGGCGCACAACCGGGACCAGGTCAGTGCCGAAGGCGACGAGCCGTGGCCTCTGGGCGCCTGGCCGGACGTACCGACGAAGGTCCTCATCGGCCGTGCGGACAGGTTCTTCCTCCCGGACTTCCAGCGCCGGGTGGCCGCCGACCGGCTCCAGGTGATCCCTGACGAGATCGACGCAGGCCACGCCGTGCCGCTCAGCCACCCGAGGCGACTCGCCGACCGGCTGACCTCCTACCTGCGCTGACGACGCCAGCGGTCCCGCCGTGACATGGGCACCGGAGATCACGTGGTTGGATCGGCAACGTTGATGCGGAGGGCATGATGGCGCGAACGGCGATCATTTTTCACGGGACCGGCGGCAACCCGGACGTCTGCTGGTACCGCTGGCTGGCGGGGCGGCTGGAGGCCCGAGGCTACGCCGTCGAGGTCCCGTACTATCCCGGCATCAACGACGAGCCGATCGCCACGTTCCTGCCGAAGATGCTGGCGGGGCACACCTTCGACGAGGACACGGTCCTGGTGGGCCACTCCGGCGGGGCGGCGCTCCTCCTGGCGCTCCTGGAGCATGTGGATGTCACTGTCGCGCAGGCGATCCTGGTCGCCGGCTACTGCACCCGGCCCAACACCAGCGAAGAACCGGTCCTGCAGGAGAGCTACGACTGGGCCGCGATCCGGTCGCACGTACGGGACATCATTTTCATCAACTCCCGCGAGGATCCGTACGGCTGCGACGAGCGGCAGGGACGCGCCATGTTCGAGCGGCTCGGCGGCACCCAGATCGTGCGCGACGACGGGCATTTCGGCGACTACGACCAGCCGTACGAGCGGTTCGAGTTGCTCGACCGGCTCATCCCCTGACGTGCGCCGCCGCGCGGGCCAGCCCGACCGGCCCGTTGTCGTCGCCGGGGCACGACGCTGTCGCGACGGCGTACGGCGCACTGCCACAATCGGTACGTGGCGAACGTCTGGTCCGGCGTGACGATCGATTGCGTCGACCCCGAGCGGGTGGCCCGATTCTGGAGCGGGCTGCTCGGTCGCGAGCCCGGTCCGTCGCAACAGGGCTGGGTCTACCTCGGTGAGCGAGGCGACCCTCAGCCGCGACTGGTGTTCCAGCCGGTGCCGGAGCCGCGGACGGGCAAGGTACGGGTACACCTCGACGTCACGGTCGATGACATCGACGAGGCGATGACGACGGTCGCCGATCTCGGAGGCCGGTTCACAGGTGAACGGCACGACTATGACGAGGGCGTGGTCGTCGTCATGGCCGACCCCGAGGATCACGAGTTCTGCCTCGTGCAGTACTACGACTGACGGCTCCGGGGTCGCGCCCGTACCGATCAGAACGACGGCTTACTCCTCCGGGACGCGCGGCCCGACCTCGCCCCGCTTCAGATGCTCCGCGTTGCGGTCGGCTTCGCTGTCGGCGTGGGCGGCGCCGGAACCTGGGTCCGTGGTCCGGCGGCCCTCGGCGTCCTGGTACACCTGGCCGGTTTCCAGGGCCCTCTCCTGCTGACTCTGCTCAGGCGTGGTCATGGCACCACATCTACCCTCCGAGGGCACCAGCAAACGGTCACCGCGCCTGGAGCCCACCCGCGTGCCGAGGTCCGCCTCAGCACCCTGTGGTTGTCGGGGAGCCGGCAGTGTCCGGGCGACTGCCTGCTCGAAGCGTTTCCAGGCGGCCTGGGTGAACGGGTGGACCCCGTCGAGAATCAGGTCGGCGACGTACCGCGCCTCGTCGCGTGTGCGGGCCGCCTCGGCCGGGGTGATCCATTCGCTGTTGACGGCGTCGTCAAGTTCGTCGTCGTCGGCGAAACCGACGGTCCTGCCGTGCCGGCTGAGCCTGGGGCGAGGATCGGTGCCGGAAGGCGTGTCGTCGTCCGGCAGGTGCCAGAGGTCCAGTTCGAGATCGACGAAGCTCCACACGTCCCCGCTTCGTGCCACGGGCCGGGACAGGTCGATGGTGATCGCGGTCCAGGGCGTGTGCCGCCAGGCAGCTACCCAACCGCCCTGATGGGGTGCGAAGTACAGGACGGGGCAGCCTGGTGCCTCGGGGATTCCGGAGAAACTCGTCGCCTCGCGGCCGTCGGCCCACCGACCCGTGTAGAGGGTGCCTTCGGGATGGAACAGCCAGGATCCGACCTCGTCGTCACCGAGGTGATAGGCGAGCCAGCTGCCCTCGTTGCCGTTGAGCTTCTGCTTCACGAGCTTCAGGACGCGGGGCATCGCCCGAGACTAGGCCACCACGGCGTGAACCTGCGTGGTCGAAAGGACCCGCTACAGCCGGTGGGTTTGGCGACTGCCAACTAGCGGGCGGCGGTCCGGGCGGCCGTGTCGATGAGGTCCGCGACCGGGCCGGGCTGAGAGACCGCCACGGCGTGGGACGCGTCGATCTCGACAGTCGTCGACCCGGCCCGCTCAGCCATGAAGCGTTGCAGGTCCGGTGGGATGCCCAGGTCCTGGGTGGTGACCAGGGTCCAGGAGGGGATCGTCTTCCAGGCGGTCTTTGTCACGCTCTCCTGCTGGGCCTCGTCGGTGGGCGGTCGCTGGGTCACCGCCATCAGCGCGGCGGTGTCCGGGTCGACGTCGGCCGCGAACACCGCCGGGTACTTGTCCTGATCGATGTATTGCTCCATGGTCGTGCCACCGCCGTCGACGGGGATCGGCAGCATCTTGATGGAGGTGCCGAGCTGGCTTCCGGGGTACTTGGCGATCAGATCGAATACGCTCTCCCCGACCTCGGGGCTGATGCTCGCGATGTACACCAGAGCCTTGACGTTGGGGGCGCCATCCGCGGCTTCGGTGATCACTGATCCGCCGTACGAATGGGCGGCCATCACGACCGGCCCGGATATGGTGTCCACAACAGACCGGACGTACGCTGCGTCCTTCTGCACACCCCGCAGCGGGTTCGCGACGGCCATGACCGGGTATCCCCGGCGCTTGAGATGGGCGATCACCCCGTTCCAGCTCGACGAGTCGGCGAACGCGCCGTGTACGAGAACGATCGTGGGCATGTCAGAAGCGGCGTTCATCTGGCATTCCTTTCGAGGGGCCCAGGCTGCCCGCTGAATGCGGTAGCGCGGGCCGGACGACGGTGATGTTCGACGGCGTCTCGCTGGCGGCCGCGTACCGGCCCCCACTTTCGGCAGTGGGAGCCGTGCGGCAGCACCAGTATCAAGGCCGGTCAGGTTCTCTGTCAGCGAGATCCGCAAAGCCGGCGGCGGGGGCACGCGGCCCTCCGTCAACGGCCGTATGTCTCCAGCAGCCGCAGCCACACCTCGCTGACGGTCGGGTACGCGGGGACCGCGTGCCACAGCCGGTCCAGCGGGACCTCGCCGACGACGGCGATCGTGGCGGCGTGGATCAGTTCCGCGACGTCCGGGCCGGCGAGGGTGAAGCCGACGATCACCTTCCGGTCCTCGTCGACGATCATGCGCGCGTGGCCCCGGTAGCCATCGGCGTGCAGGGAGGATCCGGCGACGGCGCCCAGGTCGTAGTCCACGACCCGGGTCCGCAGTCCGGCCGCCTCGGCCGCGGCGGCGGTCAGTCCCACCGACGCGATCTCCGGGTCGGTGAAGATCACCTGCGGCACCGCACGCTCATCGGCCGTGGCCGCGTGTCGGCCCCACCTGCCGTCCTGGACCTCCTGGCCCTTCGCCCGGGCCACGATCACGTCGCCCACCGCGCGTGCCTGGTACTTGCCCTGGTGTGTGAGCAGCACCCGCCGGTTCACATCACCCGCGGCGTACAGCCACTCCCCGGCGCCGACGACGCGTAACGTGTCGTCGACCGCCAGCCAGGCACCCGGCGCCAGCCCGATGCTCTCCAGGCCGATGTCCCGGGTGTTCGGCGTACGACCGATCGCCACGAGAACCTCGTCGGCCTCCACCCGACCGCCGTCGGCGGTGGTGATGTCGACGGTTCCGCTGTCGTCCCGGTGGACGGAGACTGCCTCCGCGCCGACGCGTACCGACACACCTGCCGCGCGCAGCGACTCGGTGACCAGCTCACCCGCGAACGGCTCCACCGACGGCAACACACCGTCGCGGGCCAGCACCGTCACCGAGGATCCCAGGGCGGAGAACGCGGTGGCCATCTCGGCCGCCACCACGCCACCACCGATGATGGCGAGCCGGCGGGGAACCGACCCGGCAGAGGCCGCCTCCCGACTGGTCCACGGCGCCGCATCCCGAAGGCCTGGGACATCCGGCAGGAGAGCGCTGCTCCCGGTCGCGACGACCACCGCGTGTCGCGCGGCCAACCTCGTCGTGACACCGTCGGCGCCGGTCACCTCGACGACCCGGGCGGAAGCGATCCGCCCCTGGCCGCGGTGCAGCGCGATCCCGGCGGACTCCAGCCAGGACACCTGCCCGTCGTCCTTCCAGTGCGACGCGAAGGAGTCCCGGCGACCCAGCACCGCCGGCACGTCCAGGTCACCCGTCACCGCCTCGCGGGCACCCGGCACCTGCCGCGCCGCCCGCAGGACGGACGCGCTGCGCAGCAATGCCTTGGTCGGCATGCACGCCCAGTACGAGCACTCGCCGCCTACCAGTTCCCGCTCGACGACGGCAGCGGTCAGGCCGCCCCGCACGACCCGGTCGGCGACGTTCTCCCCGACCGGGCCGGCGCCGATCACGACGACGTCGTACTCGATGGTGGTGGTCATGTCAGTTGCCCTTCGCGCCGCGGCCGAGGCGCAGGGCGGCGATGAGGAAGAAGATGGCGCCGGGGATGGCGTAGCCTGCCGCGTTGGTCAGCGACGGGTTGTCCGCAGAAGCAGCGACGATGAAGGACCCACCGGCCAGCACCGAGATGCCGCCACTAATGATCATCGGCCACTGCCCGCCCATCCGGCGACGGGTGACGCCCACGGCGAGCTGGACCAGACCGGCCACGATCGCCCAGGCGCCCCACACGCTCAGCATCGCAGGAATGCCGGACGCGGCGGCGATACCCACGCCGACGGCGGCGATCAGACTGACCGCGATGTTCACGTACAGCAGGGCCGGCGTGCCTGTGGTGCGCGACGAGCGGAGGTCGTAGATGGCGGCGCCCACATCGAACAGCGGGTAGAGCACGAACAGCACCACCGTGAGGGGGCTGATCTCCGTGGCGGTCGCGATCGTCACGAGTGCCCACACGATGGCGAACGCGAAGCGGACGAAGTACAGCCGGCGCAGCGCGGCAGCGGTCTGGGACATGCCCGTCGAAGAAGCAATGGTGGTCACGATGACCCTTCCGGAAACCTAGGAGACCGAACGTTCTGTCGCGTCCAGCATGACCATGCCGACGCCAATTCACAAGACCGACCGTTCTATCTTCCTGAGTGACCTGCGGCACAGCGCGGACGACATCCGCGAGACGCATCAGACCGAACGTTCTATCCGGTAAACTGGTGGCATGGCACGCGGCGACACCGACACCCCGCCCTCCGAGGCGCGACAGCGGCTCCTGTCCACGGCGACCCGGATCTTCTACGCCGAGGGCATCCACTCCGTGGGCGTCGACCGGATCATCGCCGAGGCGAAGGTGACCCGGGCCACCTTCTACAGGCACTTCCCGAGCAAGGAAGACCTCATCCTCGCCTACCTGCGTGAGGTCCACGAGATGGAACGCGGCAGGGTCGAGGCGACAATCGCCGCGAACCAGTCGGCGGTCGACCCCCTCCTGGAGATCGCCGGCTCCATCGCTCAGCACATCCAGTCCCCCGGGTTCCGTGGATGCGCCTTCCTCAACGCCGCGGCGGAATACCCGGACGCCGACAATCCCGTACGCCAGGAGATCATCGCCCACCGGCGGTGGTTCCTGGACACGCTCACCACGCTGATGGCCCAGGTCCACCCGGAGACGGCGGACCCCGCCGCGCGCCATTTCGTCATGCTCCGCGACGGCGCCATGGCAGCCGGATGCCTCTTCGACCCGTCCCTGGTGTCCGACACCTTCCTCTCGGGGGTCGAAGGAATGCTCCGAATCAACACCGAGCGCCGAGCGAGCGACTCCACCCGCTCGTGACGACGGGGTCAGGCCTCCGAGTCGCGATCCCCTGGTGTCTCCCCCGCGACCGGTGAGGCGGGGACCTGGGCCGGCCGTCCCCGATTCCGCCGCGCGTCCAGGAGCGCGACCAGGGCCAGCACGCCTGCCACCACGCTCAGCCCGACCATCGGCACCCAGCGGGCCAACGCCGGCGTGACCAGCAGCAACGCCGCCAGGCCGACCAACCGGGACCGGGTGACCCGGCCGAAGATCTCGTGCTCCAGCCGTGCGCGGGCGACGAGGAAGAGCATCGGACCGCCGACCACGAACAGGAGCCAACTGGGCCGGGGCGGTCCGAACGGGTCGTCGATCACCAACTCGTAGCCGACCGACGTGACAAGCACGCTGAGGACGATCAGCAGATGCGTCCGTTCCGACATCGCGCCCAGCCGGCCGGGCGTACCCGAACGAGCCAGGGCCTCGGTCAGCAGCAGACCGGCGCGGTAGAAGTAGATCCGCCAGATCAGCGCGCTTGTCATGAACGCGACGGCGAAGGCGGCCGCCCGCACGCCGGAGTAGTCGGCGCCGCCGAAAACCGTACCGAGGACCAGAATCGACTCACCCAGGGCGATGAGAACCATCTGCTGGTACCTGTCGGCCAGATGCGTCCCGGCGATCCGCCAGCGGCCGATCCTCGAAGCGCCGAGCCGGGGCAGCGGCCAACCCAGGGTCCAGGCGACGTAGTCGACAGCGAGGGCCACGGCCCACAGCGACAGGCGGAACCGGTCCGGTCCCAACGCGCCGACCAGCCACAGCGGCGTGGTCGCGGCAGCCCACACGGCAAGCCGCAACGGCACCCTCCGTCGCGGATGGCCACCCAGCGCGGCGGCGACCACCAGCGGCCGCACCACCATCACCACCAGGTACGCGGCCACGAACGGCACCGCCCGCTCCTCCAAGGCGCGTGGCAACGTCACCGCCATCACCAGACCGGCGAACATGGTGCCGACCACGACCGCCTGGACGACCGGCTGCTCCGGCTCGTAACGGCTGGTGATCCAGGCGGTGTGCGACCAGATCAGCCAGAGCGCCAGAAAGAGCAGCAGCGTACGAGCGAACCCCTCGGCGAACGCCCAGCCGGTGTCGTCGCCCAGGCCGGCGAATCGTTGCGAGACCCGGGTGAGGGCCACCACGAACGCCAGATCGAAGAAGAGCTCCAGGAACGTGGCCCGGCCCGAACTCTCGGGAGGACGCAGCAGTTCGGCACCCCGCCCCGCCGCCATCGACCGCCTCCGTCCCACCCCTCGTCGCCCAACGATCAGAGGTCGGCGGGGTTGCGTCAGCCAGCCTGCGGTCAGCTCTGCGGGCCCACCTGCCGCCCGGCGTCGACGAGGTTCTCGCGCAGGAGGTCCAGGAACCTCCCACACCAGGCCTGCACCGTCGAGCGGTCGAACAGGTCGGTGGAGTACTCGACCACGCCACGCAGGCCGTCGGCGAACGGCGTGACGACCATGGAGAAGTCCCGGCGGGCGCAGCCGAGCCCCTGGTCCGTCACCTGCACCGTCAGGCCGGGCAGCTCGACCTCGGGTACGCCCGGATTCATCCCGAACAGCAGGGTGGCCACCGGCGGCGTACCGGCGTGCCACTCGGGATCCACCGCTGCGTAGATCGCGGGCAGGGGCGCCGGCTGGTGCCGGATCGCGTCGAGGAACGCCCGCTCGGTGCCGGCCACCAGCTCGGTGAAGGACGTCGCGGCGGCAAGCGGTGGCCGCAGCAGCAGAGGACTGGTGAACAGACCGACCACCGACTCGAAGGTCCGGTCGTCGCGGTGGGCGTAGGGACAGGCGAGCACGATGTCGCCGCTGCCGGTCAGCTCGCGCATCAGGCACGCGTAGGCCGCCGCCAGCACGGGGAAGATCGTGCTGCCACTGCGGGCGGCGAAGCGCGTCACACGCGCGGTCAACTCGGCCGGGACGTCGAAGGTGAACTCCTCGCCGTGACCTGACAACCGCGCCGGACGCGGCCGGTCCGTGGGTAGCGCCACCGCGCGCGGAGCGCCGTCGAGCTGACGTCGCCAGTACGCGAGCACGTCAGGCGCCACAGGCGTGGCGCGCTGCCGGCGCGCGTACTCCAGGTAGGTGGAGGGGGGTGGTGACGGGATCGTCGCGTCCCCCCGCTCGGCGGCGTACCCGCGCCCCAGTTCGTCGAGGAGCTGGAGCATCGACCATCCGTCGCCGTTCAGGTGGTGCACGACGAGCATCAGCACCAGGGTCTCGTCGTCGACCCGGGCCAGTCGGGCCCGGAGCCAGGGGCCGACATCGTCGGGAAAGGTCTCCCGTCCGACGCGTAGGCACCACTCGTCGACCTGGTCCGCGCGGAGGTCGACCACGGGCAAGCCCACCCCGTCCGCCGGCAGGACCTCCTGGATCAGCTCACCGTCGCGCTCCACCAGGCGGGTCCGCAACGCCTCGTGCCTCGCGACGAGCCCGTCCACCGCGCGTCCGAGAGCGGGCAGGTCGGGTCGGCCGGTGAGGTCCATCCGCACCGCCATGTGCACGGCCGGCGGATTGGGCGCCTGACGCTGGCGGCGCCACATCAGCTCCTGCTGGTACGTCGTCGGCGCCCGGTCCACGACCGCGTCGCCACCCTTCGGCGACAGGGCCGCCGCCATGTCCCGGATGCCACGGCTGCGCAGCACCTCGTGCACGCTCACCGTTACCTCGCCGAGCGCGGTCAGGCGGTTGGCCAGACGGACGGCGGCGAGAGAGTGGCCACCGGCCGCGGTGAAGGGGACGTCCACCGACAGCCGGGACACCCCCAGCTCAGCGCACCACGCATCGTGGACGAACCGTTCCTGACTCGTGCGGGGCGGCTCGTCGACGGGCGCGGCGGCCGGCGCCGGCAGACGGGCCGTGTCCACCTTGCCGGTGTCGGTGGTGGGAAGCGCGTCAAGCAGCACCCAGGCCGTCGGCATCAGATGCGCGGGGAGACGATCGGCCAGCAGCGAGGCGAGCCGCGCGGTCCGGGCGCCGGCCGGCCCGTCGGTCTCGTCGGTCACCACGTACGCGGCCAGGTAGGGGTCGTCGCCCCGGTCGTGGCGGGCGATCACCGCCGCCTGCCGTACACCTGGCAACAGTGCCAGTTCGGCGGCGGCCTCGCCCGGCTCCACCCGGTGCCCGGAGATCTTGACCTGGTCGTCCCACCGGCCGACGAATTCGAGGGTGCCGTTTCCGCGCAGCCTGACGAGATCGCCGGTGCGGTACATCCGCTCGCCGGGCTGGTGCCGGTCCGGCACGAACGCCGCGGCGGTGTCGGCGGGTCGCCCCAGGTAGCCGCGGGCCACACCGGCGCCGCTCACGTACAACTCCCCCACCGCTCCCGGTGGCACCGGAAGGCCCTCGGGGTCCAGCAGATGCAGCCGCCTGTTGTCCACGGCGGTGCCGATGTCGACGGGTCCGTCGCCGGCCGGCGACACCGGGCCAGCAGTGGTGACGATGCTGCACTCGGTCGGGCCGTAGGCGTTGATCACCTCCGCGGGGAAGCCGGCGGGCGGGCGACGCCGCAGCTGGCTGCCCCCGACGACGAGCGTCCGGAGAGTGGCGGGCGCGGCATCCGGTAGCGCGAAGACCAGCTCGGCCAGGGGCGCCGGCAGCAGCGCCACCGTGACGCCGTGCCGGGACCACCAGTCGACCAGGGCCGCCGGGTCCGACCGGACCTCCGCCGGGACGAGGTGGACGGTGGCGCCGGCGGCGAGAGCCGGGTGGATCTCGGCGAGGTTCGCGTCGAAGCCCAACCCCAGGCCGTGCGCCACCGTGTCGGCAGGGGTGAGCGCGAGCGCCCGCACATGCCAGGACACCGTGTCCACGGCAGCCCGGTGCGGCACCAGGACCCCCTTGGGTCGGCCTGTGGAACCCGAGGTGTACACGCACCAGGCGAGGTGCTCGGGGGCGGGCACCCGCGAGGGCGGCGGCAGGTGCGGGTCGACAGGCTCCTCCACGAGGACGTACGCCACCTCCCTCGGGTGGTCGACCTCGGCGGTGGTCAGCAGCAGCCGTGCGTCGCTGTCGGCCAGCAGGGCACCGACGCGCGCGGTCGGCAGCGCCGGATCGAGGGGGAGGAACCCGGCGCCGGCCATCAGGACCGCGAGCTGCGCGGCGACGAGTTCGGGCCGTCGCGGCAGGAGCACCGCCACGACGTCGTCAGGTCCCACCCCGGCCGCGGCGATCCGGCGGGCCAACAGCTCGGCCCGCCGGTGCAGCTCCCGGTACGTCCACCGGGTCTGGCCGCAGACCACCGCGACGGCGTCGGGCGTACGGGACGCCTGCCTGACGAACGGGTCGTGCAGCAGTTCGGCGAGCGGTTCGGTGCGCGGCCCACCGAGCTGCCCGGCCGGCACGTCGAGGCCTGTCGCCAGGCGGGACAGCGGATCACCGGGATGCCGGGTCGCCTGGTCGAGCACCCGCTGGACGTCGTCGAGGAACCGCCGCACGGTGGTGCGGTCGAACACCTCGGTCCGGTACTCGACGTGGCAGTGCACGGTGTCCCGGTGGGACAGGTAGACGATGAGGTCGACGGGCGCCTTGTCCAGACCGACCCGCAGGGGCGTCGCCGTCACCCCGGGCAGGTCGAACGTGAAGAGTTCGTCGCCGTTCTCGTACTCGACGACGACGTCGAAGAGCGGATGGTGTCCGACCTGTCGGTCCGTGGCGAGCGCGTGGACCAGGACGTCGAACGGGACGACGTGGTCGTACCCGTCGACCGCGCTGGCCTGGATCCGCGCGACGAGGTCCCGGAAGGTGGGGTCGCCGGTGAGGTCCAGTCGCAGCGGCACCGTGTTGACGAAGAACCCGATCAGGTCCTGCGAGTTCTCGTCCCGTCCACTGGTGCCGGTGCCCACCACCAGGTCTGGCTGCCCGCTGTACCGGAACAGCATCACCCCGAAGGCGCTGAGCAGGGTGCTGAACGGGGTCACCCCCTCGGCCCGGCTGAACCGTCGGATCCGCTCGTCCAGGTCGGCCGGGAAGTCCACGAAGAGGCTCTCACCGGCGGCCGACGGGACGGCCGGCCGCTGCCGGTCAGACGGCAGGACCAGGGTCGGCGGCGGCGGGTCGAGCTGGTTCAGCCAGTAGTCGAGGTGCTTGTCGGGCTCGTCGGCGGCGGCACGGGCCCGCGTGAGTTCCGGATAGCTCACCGGCAGCGGAGGCAGGTCCGGCGTACGGCCGGCGACTCGGGCCTGGTAGCACGCCGACACCTCCCGGGTCAGCACGGCGTACGAGCCGCCGTCGGTGGCCAGGTGGTGGAACGCCATCACCAGCACGTGCCGCGTCGGGGAGAGGCGCAGCAGTTCGAAGGTGAACAACGGTCCCTCGACGAGGTCGAACAGACGGCCGCTCACCGAGGCCATCGCCTCCCGTACGACAGTCTCCTCGTCGGCTCCCGCGTGGTCGCGTACCGGAATGGCGACCTCCAGTCGCGGGTGGACGATCTGGCGGGGCTCCCCGTCGATCTCGCGGTAGGTGGTCCGCAGCGGGGCGTGCCGGTCCACGACGTCCTGCACCGCGCCGCGGAACGCGACCGGGTCGAGCGTGCCGTGCAGCCGCACCGCGGCGCCCTCGGTGTACGCGGGGGTGCCCGGATGGGTCTGTTCGGCAAGCCACAGCCGCCGCTGCCCCGGCGACAGCGGTGCCGTGTCGACCACCTCGGCGGTGGGTCGGGACTCTCGGCGGCGGGTGGCCCGGCGCAGCGTGTCGATGACCGGCAGCCCGTCCCGGACCGCCTGCGCCGGCAGGCCGAAGTCGACGAAGCAGGCGATCTCGTCCGCGCCCGCCGCGAGGATCTGGTCCAGGACCGGCCGGCAGCTCTCCGGTGACCCGATGAGGGCCCGCTCGTCGCAGTACCGCTCGTACGCGCGGGAGAGCACGAACCGGACGTCGTCGTCGGGGGTGTCGGCCAGGTCGATGTTCATCCCGAGACTGTTGACCACCTGCCCGAGCAGGCTGAACGACGAGCGCAGGTACGCGCAGAACGGCTCGAAGGCCGTCGCGCGGGCCCGCTCGGCGTCCTCGTCGAGGTACGTGTGCATCAGCACCACGACCCGTCCGGCGTCGGGGTCGAGCCCGTGCTCGGCGCGGGTGCGGCGGTACAGGGCGATGTTCTCCGCCAGCCGCGCGACGTCCTGCGTCATCAGGTTGGTCACCACGCCCAGGCCCCGGCGGGCGGCCTCGCGGTAGCTGTCCGGGTTGCCGACGATGGCCGTGAAGATCGGCGGCTCGGCCTGCACCGGACGGGGGAAGAGCCGGACGTCGATGTCCTCGCCGGTGCCGGAGCGGGCCTGGACGGCCTCGCCACGCCACAGCCGCCGGACGGTGTCCAGGTTCTCGTACATCACCTGCTTGTGGCGGCGGAAGTTGTCCGGGTAGAAGACGAAGTCGTTGGCGTGCCAACCGGGCGCGCAGCCGAGACCGACCCGGCCACCGGAGAGACGGTCCACCATGGACCACTCCTCGGCGACCCGGATGGGATGGTGCAGCGGCAGCACCACCGACCCGGCGTTGAGCCGCAACCGGCGGGTCCGTACCGCCAGGGCGGCGGCGAGCACCGACGGGTTGGGGAAGATCCCGCCGAACGAGTGGAAGTGCCGCTCGGGCAACCACACGGCGTGGAAGTCGTGCGTGTCGGCGAACTCGGCGGCGTCCAGGATCACCTCGTACGAGTCGTCCCGGCCCTGCTCGGCGTAGTCGCCGAAGAAGTAGAGGCTGAAGTCGACAGTGTCGGCCGGCGCCGGTTGCGGGGCGACAGCCGGCCGCGGAGCGACCACGGGCTGCCGGGCGACCAAGGGCTGCGGGACAGGCGCGGGCTGCGGGACAGGCGCGGGCTGCGGGACAGGCGCGGGCTGCGCCGGTGGCAGCGGTTGGGCCGGCGGGGCCGGTGTCCCGCCCCCGAGCAGGGCGAGCTGGTCCCGCATGAGATCGAGCTGACGGTTCACGACGGCGACCAGGTCGGCCGACACCTCCCCGGGGCCGCCGGGCAGCGGCGTGGCCACGTCCGCCGGTGGCCCTGCGCTCGCCGGTGGGGGCGTGCCGTTCGCGCGCGCGGTCGCCGGGTCCGCCGCCACCGGCCCCGGCTCCGGCAGCGGCACGGTCGACGGGACGGGCACGGTCGACGGGACGGGCGCGGTCGACGGGACCGGCGGACACGCCGGGTCGGCAGGGTTCGTCGCCGGTGAGGCACCGCCGACCACCGCCTCGGCGAGACGGCGGGGGGTGCCTACCGCGCCGAACAGGTCGCGTACCGGCATCCGTACGCCGAACGTGTTGTTGATTTCCCGGGACATGGTCATCAGGAGCAGCGAATCCGCGCCGGACTGGAGGAACGTCTCGTCCGGGTCGATCTCGGTGGCGTCCACGCCGAGCCGCTCGGCGGTCAGGGCAAGCACCCGCGTGAGCGCCGCGTCCACCGCCGGATCGGGCTGCCGCTCCCGGTCGGGCGCGACCGGCGGAGCTGCCGCGACGGCCTCCGCCGGTACGCCAGCCGCCGACGGCGGGGGCTGCTCCACAGGTCCTCGTTTCTCGGCCCAGAACCGCCGCCGCTGGAAGGGGTAGGCCGGCAACGACGTCCGCCGGCCGCCGCAGTCGGCGGTGAGCGCCGCCCAGTCCACCCCGACTCCGCCGACGTGCAGCTCCGCGACGGCCTGCCAGACCCCGTCGACGGGTGCCAGCTCCCTGCGTTGCGACGGCACCCACCGCAGCTCCGACCCGGCGCCCCTGGCGATCCCGCTCAACACACCGTCCGGTCCCGCCTCCACTACCGTCGCGACACCCTGCTCGTGCAGGGTCCGCACCGCGGCGTCGAACAGGACCGGCTGGCGGGCCTGGCGACACAGGTAGTCGACGTCGGGCAGCCAGCCCGCCCGCCGCACCTGCCCGTCCACGGTGCTGACCACCGCCACCCGGGTCGGCCGTACCGTGACCCCCTCGACCGCGCGCCGGAACCTGTCGAGCACCGGCTCCACTGCGGCCGAGTGGAACGCCCGGTCGACCGACAGCGGGCGGGTCACCGCAGCGAGTCGTTCGGCACGGACGGCCAACGCCCGCACCGCCTCGGGTGGCCCGGAGACCACGTACTGCTTCGGACCGTTGTGGGCGGCGACCTCCACCTCGGTCCCGGCGACCAGCTCCCGTACGACGTCCGCGTCCGCGAGCACCGCGAGCATCGCGCCGGGCGGCATGTCCTGCTGCATGAGCCGGCCACGATGGGCGGTGAGCGTGACCGCGTCGGCAAGCGACAGGGCGCCCGCGGCGACGAGTGCGGCGTACTCCCCCACGCTGTGCCCCACGAGGCAGCCGGGGTCCAGCCCCCAGGACCGCCACAGTTCGGCAAGCGCCACGCCTGTGACGACGAGGGCCGGCTGCGCCACGTCGGTCGGACGGGTGCCGGCGCCCGGCCGCTCGCGCAGTCGGGCGACCAGGTCGCCGCCGGCCGCCCGCCGGTAGGCCTCGGCCCCCTCGTCGAGCACCTGTCGGACCACAGTGAAGCGCTCGGCGAGGTCGAGGACGACCCCACGGAGATCCCCCTGCCCCGGGAAGGCCAGCGCGACCGAGCCGGGCGTCTCCGCGACGGCCTGCCCGACCCGCACCCTGCTGTCGTCGACGCCGCTCAGGTAACCGTCCAGGGCGTCGGCCAGCGCGGCGGTGGAGTTGGCGCGGGCGACCAGGCGGTGTCGCAGATGGCGGCGGGCCCGGGCGGCGGTAGAGACCACGTCAGCCATCGGCAGTTCCGGCTGGGAACGCAGCCGGTCGCGGTATCGGGCGGCGAGGTCCCGCAGCGCGCTCGGGTCGGCGGCGGAGAGGGGCAGCAGTCCCGGCGCCGGTTGGCCCGGGGACCCACCGACCGGGCGGGGCACCGGCGGCTGCTCGACGAGCAGGTGGGCGTTCGTGCCGCCCACCCCGAGCGCGCTCACCGCCGCCCGGCGCGGATGGGAGGCCTGCGGCCAGTCGGTGCGGTCGGTGACGATCGTGAACGGGCCGTCGGACAGCTCGATCGCCGGGTTCGGCCGGGTGAAGTTGATCTGCGGGGGAATCCGGCCGTCGCGGACGGTCAGGACCGCCTTGATCAGACCGGCCATGCCGGCGCAGCTGTCCAGGTGGCCGATGTTGGCCTTGACCGAGCCGAGGATCGGCCGGGCGTCGCCGTACACCTCGGCCAGGGCGTGGTGTTCCACCGGATCGCCGAGGGCGGTGCCGGTGCCGTGCGCCTCGACGTAGCCGATCGACCCGGCCGGCACCGCCGCGACATCCAGCGCCCGTCGGGCGACGTCGACCTGGCCGGACACGCCGGGGGCGGTGAAGCCGACCTTGCTGGCGCCGTCGTTGTTGACAGCCGAGCCGAGGAGCACCGCGTGGATGCGGTCCCCGTCGGCGAGGGCGCGGTCGAGCGGTTTGAGGACCACCGCGGCGACACCGTTGCCCCCGACCGTACCGTCGGCGTCGGCGTCGAACGGCCGGCAGCGCCCGCCTGACGACAGGATGGACCCGGGAGTGGCCCGGTAACCGGTCACCTGCGGCACGTGCAGCGCGACGGCGCCGGCGACAGCCAGATCCGCCTCCCCGTCGAGCAGGGACCGCACCGCCAGGTGCACCGCCACCAGGGAGGTCGAGCAGGCGGTCTGCACGTTGATCGCCGGCCCGGTCAGCCCGAGGCGGTAGGCGATCCGGGTGGCCAGGAAGTCGGGCTGGTTGCCGAGCGCCGCCCCGATCGACGCCACCGGATCGGCCGACCCGGTGAACTCCCCGAGCTGGTGCCGCAGGTAGTTGTGGTGCGGGTACAGGTTCATCCCACTGCCCGCGTAGACGGCGGTGCGAAGACCGGGGCCGTCGCCCGGGTGCCCCGCGTCCTCCAACGCGTGGTGGCACGTCTCGAGGAACAGTCGGTGCTGCGGGTCCAGCATCTCGGCCTCCCGCGCGGAGATGCCGAAGAATCCCGCGTCGAAGCCTGTGATGTCGTCGAGGGTGCCGCTCGCGGCGACGAAGTCGGGAGCGGCAGCCGTCTCCGGCGGAACTCCGGCCGCCACCAGTTCGTCAGGGGTGAAGAAGCGGATGCTCTCCACCCCGGCGAGCAGGTTGGCCCAGTACCGCTCGACGGTGTCCGCACCGGGGAACCGCACGGCCATGCCGATCACCGCGACCCGCCGGTCCCGTGTCTTCGACTCGATCAGCGCCGGTGCCGGCGCGGCGGGGGTGGCGGCGAGATGGGCGGTGAGCGCGTGGACCGTGGGGTGGGCGAAGAGCGTGGGCGCGGAGATCCGGCGGCCCAGCGCCTGCTCCAGGCGGGACCGGAGCCGAACCATCTCGACCGATCCGACGCCCAGCTCGTAGAACGGCACACCGGGGTCCACCGCAGCGCCGGTCAGGTCGGCGAGGATGTCGGCCACCAGGGCCCGTACCTCCGCGTGGCCGGGCGCGGCGGGCAGCGCGCCGGCGGCGTCCGCGTCCGCGCCATCGCGGCCCGGCGTGGGAAACTCCCCGGCCACGTAGCGGCGGCGCAGCGCCGCGCGCCGGATCTTCCCGCCCGAGGTACGCGGGAACTCGTCAGCCGGCACCGCGACGACCGCCTCAGGCGTCACCTGCCAGCGCCGGGCCACCACGGACGTGACGCCCCGGACCACCCGGTCGACAGGCACGTCGGCGTCGTCGGGGACGTAGAAGACCACAAGCGCCTCGGTCCCGGTGCGGGGATTCGACACCCCCACGGCGGCGGCCGAACCGGCGCGTACGCCGGGCACCTCGCCCACCACCCGTTCGACCTCGTGGCTGGGGAGGTTCTGTCCGTTGAGGATGATCAGGTCCTTGGCGCGTCCGGTGATGGCGATCTCCCCGTCTCGCATGAACGCGAGGTCGCCCGTGTCGAGCCAGTCGTCTCCGCCCGGGAACGCGAGCCGGGACGCCTCCGGATCGTCCAGGTATCCGCGCGTGACCCGGGCCGAGGTGATCTGGAGGCGGCCGATGCGACCCTCGGGGAGCACCGTGCCGTCGTGGTCCACGATCCGCACTGTGGTTCCCGGGGCGGGGCGTCCGACGGACAGGTACTCGGTGACGGTCTCCGGGGCGTCGTCCTCGGTGGCCCACTCCAGGTCACCGTCCAGACTCGAGGTACGGAGGCGGTGCCGGGTGCCGGGCGCTGCGTAGTGGGCGTAGGTGATGCCTGTGGTGGTCTCCGACATGCCCCAGGCGGGACGCACCGCCGCCACCGGAACTCCGCTGACCGCCAGGAACGCCTCGATCGTCTCTGACAGGCACTGTTCCCCTCCGCTGACCAGGCATCGCACGTCGCGAAGGTCCCACCGCCGGTCCGGCGTACGCGCGACCGCGTCGGCCACCAGCCGTAGCCCGAAGTTCGGTGCCCAGCTGTGCGTCACCCGGTGCCGCCGCATCAGCTCCAGCCAGCGCGGCGGGTCGGCGAGCACCACCTCGGTGGCGACGTGCACGGTGCTGGCCCCGAGAAAGATCCCGGCGACGTGGTAGAGCAGCAGGCCCGCGGAGTGGTCCAACGGCAGCCAGTTGAGCAGGATGTCGCTTGAGCCGATGTCAAGCATCTCCCGGGCGCCGACGGCGTTCTCGGCGAGCGCCCGGTGGGTCAGGGGCATGATCTTGGGGGTGCCCGTGCTGCCGGAGGAGAGCTGCAGCAGCGCCACCGCCTCCGGGTCGTCGACCGGTTCGATCCGGCCCGCCTCGCCGAGGGACGGCCCCTGCCGGCGGTCACCCCCGGCAGTCAGCTCGGATGCCGCCACCACCCGGTCCCGCACCGCCAGGCGGGCGAGCACCTCGCGGTCGTCCGTGCCGCCCACGACGAGCGGCTCCCCGAGCCGGCGCCAGGCGTGCAGGAGAGCGCCCACACCCGGGGCGTCGGCGTCGTAACCGCCGAGGGCACCCACGGTCAGCGGGATCATGCCCCCCAGCACGCAGCCGGCGAAGACGGGCCAGTACTCGGCGCCGGACGTGATCCGCAGGATGACCGACGAGCCCGCCCGCGCCCCGTGTGCCCGCAGACCGGCCAACGACGTCTCTGCCCTGGCCAGCAGGCTCGGGTAGTCGAGGAACTCCTCGCGTCCGTCCGCGTCCACCACCTGGATGCCGCTGCCGGCGAAGTCCCGGGCCGCCCGGACGAGCGCCTCCCCCAGGGTGCGGGGGTGGGCGGCATCGTCCGGCACGTCCGGGCCGGAGCTGATCGCGGGAGGTCGGACGGACGGTGCTGGGTTCACGGGGCAACCTCGACTTTCTGTACAGCGGGTCGGTGCGGCCGGGGGCGGGCGTGGGCGATGACGAACACGACTGCGGCGACGAGCGCCAGCCCGTGCGCGGCGGCGACCACCGGGAGCGGGGGAAGTTGGTCGAGGGCGAAGGCGCCGACGACCATCCCGAGGCCGAACCCGGCGTTCTGCGCGGCGCCGGCCAGGCCGAACAGGTGGGCCCGGCGGGACGGATCGACCTGTTGCAGGCGGGTGGTGTAGGTGATCTCGGCGTAGCCGTCCGCCATCCCGGCCATGAGCACCACGACGGCCAGGAGCCACAACGGTGGGCCGGTGAAGGCGAGGATGAACAGCATCGACATCGCGCAGGTGGCGATCCCGAACGCCGTCGGGGAGGCCCGACCGGCGTCGCGGTGCCCGGAAGCGCGGGCAAACCAGCGGCCGACGACGAGGCTGCCGACCGCCCATGCCGTGGTGAACAGGGCCGCGAACGACGCGGGCGCGTCGGGGTGGGTCAGACTCGCGTACACGGGCAGCCCCACGTTGTGCGACGCGGAGCCGAAGGCGTCGGCGGCCCGGACCGCGATCATCGCCAGCACCACCGGGGCGAGCCCGGACAGCGCCCGCGAGAGGCGCGGGCCGGGCTGGCGGCCGGCCTGTCGCCCGCGCGCCGGCGCGGCCGCCGGGCGCCAGCTCCCCACCCTGGTCAGCAGGAGCGCGGACACGGCGAAGGAAGCCGCGTCGACAAGGAACGCGGCGTGGTAGCCGAGCAGGGTGACCAGCAGGCCCGAGGTCCCGAAGCCGAGCAGCATGGCCGTCGAACGGCCCGTGACGAGGTGCGCGTTGGCGCGGGCCAGCCCTTCGGGCCCGACCAGGTCGGGCAGCCCGCTGCGCAGCGCGACACCCCACTGGGCCTGGCCGGCGCCGAGCACGACGGCGAGCCCGTAGAGCACCGCCAGTTTCGCTCCCACCGGGACCACGACCAGCAGCACGAGCATGGCGGCCGACACCACGTCCGCGGTGACCATCAGGCCGGTCCGGGTGTACCGGCCGACGAGAACTCCGGCGATCGGCGCCATGACGACCCCGGCAGCCAGACGCACGGCCATGAACAGCCCGGTCTGCACTGTGGATCCCGTCAGGTCCAGAGTGAACAGCCCCAGCGCCACCATGTTGAGGAAACTGCCGTAGGTGGACGAGGCCTGTGCGGCTATGACGAGGCGAAGGGGCCGCGCCGTGCGGACCCCCGTCGTTGGCAGGCGCAACCTAATCCGCCCTCATGCCCGTCGCGGCGAGCCCACCGCCGCCATTAACACGCGATTCTCGTATTCCGTCGAAATGACCGACAAAACGCGGATCCCGCGATGTGCAACGGGCCTGGTCGGAGCAATTTCTGCCACATCACGACGACAATAATAATAGTTGGCACTCATTGATTATCAGCTCCCCCCGCAGAACGAACGTAACGTTTTGCAAGGTGCACGTCAAGGTCCACATCATCGACGGCCGCCACGCTCGGCGTTCGTCATTCGTCGCATGACTGCTTCAGATCCCGCAGATGACGCAGGCCGTGCAGGACCGTCGAGTCGGGCAGACCGAAGTCGATGAGGCACGCGACCTCGTCCACACCTGCCGCACGTAGCTCCTCGATGCGCTGCCGCCCGTCCTCCACCGTCCCGAACAGGGCGCCGTGCGCGAAGTAGCGTTCGAAGGCCCGCTCGAGCACCTCGTCCATCAGCTCTTCGAGCAGGGCGGGATCGAGGTCCTCGTCCACCAGCGACGTACGCGACATGAGGTCCAACGAGCTGCGCAGGTACTCCTTCATGGGTGCCCGCACCAGCGAGCGCACCTCCTCGCGGGAGTTGCCCAGCAGGGTGTGCAGCATGACCACCACGTTCGGCTCGGTGGACGACTCCTTTGCCGCCCGACGGTAGAGGGCGATCTTCTCCGCCAACTCGTCGATGTCCTGGTCGAACAGGTGGGTCAGGAGACCCGTACCGAGCCGTCCGGCGGACTCGAAGGTCTGTCGACTGCCGCCGGACGTGAGCCAGATCGGCAGTTCCTTCTGCACCGGCCGCGGATGCAGCAGCACCTGACGGGTCTGCCCCTTGCCGTCCACCACCGCGGCGGGCTCGCCGGCCCAGAACGACCGCACCTGCTCGACGGTCTCCGCCACCACCCGGGCCCGGGTGTCGTACGCCTGAGGGCTGAAGGCGAAGTCGACGGGATTCCATCCGGGGGCGAAGGCGATCCCCACCCGCCCGCCGGACAGGTTGTCGACCATCGACCACTCCTCCGCTATCCGCAGCGGATGGTGCAGTGGTGCCACCACGCTGCCAGCGCGGATCCGCACCCGGGTGGTGACCGCGGCGATGGCGGCGCCGGTCACCGACGGGTTCGCGTAGGGCCCTCCGAAGGCGTGGAAGTGCCGCTCCGGCGTCCAGACCGCCTCGAACCCGTTCTCGTCGGCGAAACGCGCACCGTCGATGAGCAGCCGGTAGAGACCCTCGTCGCGCGCCTCGGCTCCATCGGCGAAATAAAAGATGCTGAATTTCATGCCCATGGTCACTCCCGACCCAAAGCAGTCAACTGCGTGAGTGCGCGCCGGTCGACTTTTCCATGCGCAGACAGAAAAATGCCGGAACCGGTTGGCGTCGGTCCATGATGGCGCGGGAATTGCGGGGGCGCTTGCTCATGGTTGCTGCCCACACCAGCGCCAGCCCGAGAGGCACGACGACGCGGGAGCACGGAATTCGCCCCTGCGGCAATTGGCGAGAAGCCACGCATTCCCGGGAGTCAGCACCATTCGAGGGCGGCGGAATGCCGACCGGACCTCACCCTGGCGACGACACCGCGCGTCCTCGTACCCGCTTTCAACGGACGGAGCACTACCGATGGCGGACCGCCCGCATGGATCGCCTGGCGGCGTGTCACTCGACGATCTCTGGTGGGAGGCGGCCGGGCCACCGGAGAGCGAGGAGGACGAGGCCGAGGGCTTCCTCACGCTGGGTGGGCAGTCCCTCGCCGCCCTCCGGTTCGTGGCGGCGGCCCGGGAACGGCTGGGCCTGGAGGTCCCGCTGGCGCTGCTGATGCGCGACAACGCCTCCCTCACCGACGTTCGCGCACGGGCGCAGTCCGTGCCGGCGACCTCGCCCGTACCGGCGCCGTCCACCGCGCCCGGGCACGAAACCCCCTACCGCTCGCCGCTGGCCCCCAGCCAGCGCCGGCTGTGGGTGCTCAGCCGGCTGCATCCCGAGTCCGCCGCCTACAACGTGGTGACGGCGCTCCGCCTGGGCGGCAGCGTGCGGGTCGCCGCGCTGCGCACAGCCCTGTGCGACGTGGTGCGGCGTCACGACGCGCTGCGCGCGTGGGTGACCGACGAGCCGGATCTGCGGTACGACGAGGACGCCCGGCCGGAGCTGACGGTCGAGGACGCCGACGGTCCGCTGACCCCCTCGACGATCGAGGAGTTCGTCAGGCGGGTGTCGGCTGTCACGATCCCGATGGGCCAGGCGCCCATGCTGCGCGCGGGGCTGCTGCGCGCGGCCGACGCCGACGACGCGTGCCTGGTGCTCTCGATGCACCACATCATCTCCGACCAGGCGACAGTGGACATCGTCGTGGCCGATCTCGCCACCGCGTACGCCGCCCGTTCGGCGGGTACGGCCCCCGACTTCGTCCCCGCCCCCAGCTTCGCCGCGTACGCCGAGGCCGAGACCCGACTGGTGGGCGGCACCGCCTGGCAGGCCGACCTGCGGTACTGGCGGGACCTTCTCGCCGAGGTGCGGGAGAGCTCGAAGCTGCCTGTCGCCCAGTCGATGGTCCCCTCACTGCGCGGCGCGCACCAGGAGGCGGCGCTGGGCGCCGAACGTACGGGCCGGGTGGACCGGTTCCTGCGTACCCACGGATTCACCCCGGCGGTGCTCCTGCTGGGTTGCCTGGCCGTCGTCCTGACCCGCTGGAGCGGTACCGACCAGGTGGTGGTCGGCATGCCGGCGAGCCGCCGCCGCTCGGCGGGCGAGCATGAGCTGGTCGGCTTCCTGATCGAGACCGTCCCGGTGCTGCTGGACATCGGCCGCCGCGCCGACCTGCTCGATGTGCTGCACCATGTCCGGGACCGTCACGTCGGCGCCATCACCCATGCGACACCGACCTTCGACGCCGTGCTCGCCGAGCTGGACCTGCCCGCGCGGCCGCTCGGCAACCCGTTGTTCCAGGTCTGGTTCAACGACCTCACGCAGAGCGCCGCGCTGCCCCGCTTCCCCGAGCTGGAGGTGCGGGCGCAGCCGGTGGCGGGCGACGGCGCGCTGTTCGACCTCAACCTGTACCTGCACCGCGACGGCGTCGACGGGTTCCGCGTCGAGCTGATCCACGCCGCGGACCGGGTCCGGCCCGCTCTGGCCCGGGAGATTCTCGACCAGTGCCTGCTCGTGCTCGACCAGATGCTGACCGACGTCCACGTGTCTCCTCGGGCGGTCTCCCTGGTCACCGCCGCGCGGCGGGAGCGTTCGCCGCTGGCGGACCCGCCACCTGTCGACGCCGGGGCCGGCACCTGGTCCCCCGCGCGCGCCCTGGGTGGCGGGGCTGATGACACCGCGCTGCACACGGTCGAGGGTCCCCTGGCGTACGGCGCGCTCGACGCCGCAGTCGAGGACCTTCGTGCCCGGTTGGCCGCCGCCGGCGTGACGCCGGGGCAGGTGGTGGAGATCCGTGGCCGGCGAAGCGCCGCCCTGGCGACGGCGCTGCTCGCCGGCTGGCGCGCGGGAGCGGTGATCGCTCTGGTCGACGCGGCGCTGCCCGAGGCGCGCCTGGCCCAGCAGCACCGACAGCTCCAGCCGGCGGCCGTGATCGACGTACCCGCGCAGGCGCTCGCACCGCCGACGCTGCGTGGCGGCGTCGCGCGACCCCGGACGCTGCCCGGCGCGAGTCATGTCCTGTTCACGTCGGGCAGCGGCGGAATCCCCGCCGGAGTGGTGGTCGGTCCGCGGCCGCTGAGCGCGGCCCTCGCCTGGTACGAGGCCACGGTCCGGCCGACCGCCGCCGACCGGTTCGCGCTGGTCGGCGGGATCGGTCACGACCCGGTGCTCCGCGATCTGCTCGTCGCGCTTCACGTCGGGGCGAGCGTGGCGGTGCCTCCCGAGGCGGTGCTCACCGACCCGGCCGCGCTGCTGCGCTTCCTCACCGACCAGCGGGTAACCGTGCTGCACGCCACCCCCGGCCTGCTGGAGCTGCTCGTCGCCGCGCACCACTCGACGCCCGGGATCCGGTTGGACTCGCTGCGGTTCGTGCTCAGCGGCGGCGCGCCCCTCACCGCCGGACTGGTCCGTCGCCTGCGGCAGCTCACCCCCGCCGCCGTGGTCAACGGCTACGGCACCACCGAGACCCCGCAGCTGGCCGCCTGTCACCAGGTCCTGGGGCACGGCGTGTCCGCCGACGAGGCGCTGTCCGGGTGGGCCGACGACGAGGTGCTGCCGCACGGGCGGGGCGTCGCGGGCACCGAACTGCTCGTCCTGACCGACGACGACCGGGACGCCGGTGCGGGCGAGCCGGGCGAGATCGTGGTGACCGGTCCCCTGCTCGCCCAGGGTTACCTGGACGACAGTGGACCGGCGGAGCGCTTCGGCACCGGCCCCGACGGTCGGCCGACCTTCCGGACCGGTGACATCGGTCGTGTCGACCCGGACGGCGGGGTCCAGTTCGTCGGCCGGCGCGACCGTCAGATCGACGTCGACGGTCACCGCCTGGACCTGGCCGAGGTGGAGGCCGCCGCGCGCCGCGCCGGCCCGGTGGCGCAGGCCGTCGCCGGGACCGTCACCACCGCCGCCGGCCCCGTCCTGGCCCTCCAGGTCGTCCCCCGGCCCGACACCACCGTCGACCCACTCGCGCTGCGGTCGCACCTGCTGTCACAGCTGCCGGGGTACGCCGTGCCGGCCCGGATCGACGTCCGCAGACGCCTCGCCACCAGCGCCAACCACAAGGTGGTGTTCCACCCCGCCGACCTCGCACCCACCGACACCGACGAGTCGGCGGCCCGGCGCGACGCCCCGGCCACCGACACCCAGCGCTGGCTGATCGACCTGATCGCCGGGGTCATCGGCCGGCGGATCGGTCTCGACGAGCACTTCTTCGAAGCCGGGCTCACCTCGATGCGCCTGCTTCAGGTGCACGCGCTGCTGGCCGACGCCATGCCCGACCCACCTCCGGCGACGGCGTTCTTCGCCCATCCGACAGTTCGCCAGATCACCGCGCTGCTCGCCGGAGTGTCCGCGACCACCGGGCCGGCGGCGCCCCTGCGGCGCGAGACGGGACCGCAGGGCGCCGGCGACCGGCGCCGGGCCGTCCGGACCCAGTTGAACCAGGAGCGGAAGGGACAGTCGGGCCATGGACGATGAACTCGAGCCCATCGCGGTGATCGGCATGGCCGGGCGGTTCCCGGGCGCCGACGACGTGGAGCAGTTCTGGCGCAACATCAGCGCGGGTCGGGAGTCGATCCGGTTCCTGTCCGAGGACGAACTGCTGGCCGCCGGAGTTCCCCGCTCCACCCTCGACGACCCCACGTACGTGCGGGCGGTCGCCGAAGCCGCGCACCTGGACATGTTCGACGCCGCGCTGTTCGGGATGTCCGCTCGGGAGGCGCGCACCAGCGACCCGCAGTTGCGGCTGTTCCTGGAGACGGCGCACGCCGCGGTGGAGAACGCGGGCTACGACCCGGACTCGGTGACCGACGTCGGGGTCTTCGGCGCCGCGGGCACCAACCGGTACGTCGACCTGTATCTGCGCCCGGACCCGACGGCGGCCACCGGCATCACCGGCCTCGCGGTCGGCACCTGGAACAACCTCGGCTCACTTGCCACCATGGTGTCGTACAAGTTGGACTTCACCGGGCCGGCCATGAGTGTCCAGACAGCCTGCTCCAGCTCACTTGTCGCCATCCACCAGGCGGTGTCCGCCATCCGCAACGGGGAGTGCGAACTCGCCCTGGCCGGCGGCGTCGAGGTCGAGCTGCCGCTGACCCACGGGCACCGGTGGGCGATGGACGGACCGTTCAGCCGGGACGGGCACTGCCGGCCCTTCGACGCGGCGGCCAGCGGCACGATCTTCGGCAGCGGCGTGGGTGTCGTGGTGCTCAAGAAGCTCTCCCGGGCGCTCGCCGACGGTGACGCGGTGCGAGCAGTCGTCCGGGCCACAGCCGTCAACAACGACGGCGCCCGGAAGGTCGGCTTCACCGCCCCCGGGGTCACCGGCCAGACCAACGTGGTGCTGGAGGCCATGATGATGGCCGAGGCGGACGTACGCCACGTCGGGCTGGTCGAGGCGCACGCCACCGGGACGATGCTGGGCGACCCGATCGAGGTGGCCGCCCTGCTGGCCGCGTACCGCCGGCTGGGGCACCCGGGCGACGGCACGGTGGCCCTCAGCTCCGTCAAGGCAAACGTCGGTCACCTGGGCCACGCGGCAGGTGTCACCTCCTTCATCCGTGCCGTGCTCAGTCTGGAGCGGGAGAAGATCGCGCCCACCATCAACGTGAGCGCCGCCAACTCCAAGCTGGAGCTGGACGGCTCGCCCTTCCACCTGCCCACCGAACCCACAGCCTGGCCACGCCGTCCCGACCAGCCCCGGCTGGCCGCGGTCAGCTCCCTCGGCATCGGCGGCACCAACGCCCACGCGGTGCTCCAGGAAGCGCCCCTGCGGGTGACCGAGCCGGCCGTCACCCGACCCCGCCTGCTGGTCTGGTCGGCGGCGACGACCGCCGCCCGGGACACCTACCAGGAGCGGATCAGGACCCATCTGGCCGATCACGGCGAGCAGACGTTCGCGGCGACCGTCTCGACCCTGCAGCACGGCCGCCGTGCCTACCCGCACCGGGCCGCCCTGGTCGCCGAGAGCGCCGCCGAGGCGGTCACCGGGCTCAGCCCGGACGCCCCGAACGCGATCATCCGGGGCGCCGGTGAGCGGCGGGAACTGGCCTTCCTCTTCCCCGGCCAGGGCGCGCAGCACGCCGGTATGGTGCGGGACCTGTACCAGCAGGAGCCACGCTTCGCCGAGGCCCTCGACGAGACGCTGCACCTCTTCTCGGCCGCCGGCGCGGACGTCGCACAGGCCTGGCGTACGGGTGACGACACCCGCCTGGCGAGCACCTCCGTCGCGCAGCCACTGCTGTTCGCTGTGGAGTACGCGCTGGCGCGGCTGTGGCGCTCGTGGGGAGTCGTACCGCACCGCCTCCTGGGCCACAGTGTCGGCGAGCTCACCGCTGCCGCCGTCGCCGAGGTGGTCAGCCTCTCCGACGCCGTCACGCTGGTCGCGGCCCGCGCCCGGGCCATGGAGCGGATGCCGGCCGGTGGGATGCTCGCCGTCGCCGCGCCCGCGGACGAGCTGGCCGGCCTGCTGTCGGCGCGGGTCGGGATCGCGGCGGTGAACGGGCCCCGGCAGACCGTGCTTGCCGGTCCGCACGACGCGCTGGCCGAGCTGGCCGCCCCGCTGCGGGAACGCGGCCTGCGCAGTCGCCCGATCCGCACCGCGCACGCCTTCCACACCGAGGCCATGCGCGCGGCGGCCGACGAGTTCCGCGCCGCCTTCGCCGACATCACGCTGCGCCCGCCGCGAATCCCGATCGTCTCGGCCGCCACCGGCGCGACGATGACCGCGCGGCAGGCGACGGACCCGACGTTCTGGGCCGACCAGCTCGTCGAACCCGTGCTCTTCGGACCCGCGCTGGAACATCTGCTCGACCAGGGGCCGCAGCTGCTGATCGAGGTGGGGCCGGGCCAGACCCTCACCTCGTTGAGCCGGTCGCACCGCGCCCTGGCCGAGGGCGGGCACACGGCCGTGGCGTCGCTGCCGGCCCGGCGTCCGAACCCCGGCGAGGACCAGATCGCGCTCCTGCGCTCCCTCGCCGCCGTCTGGACCGACGGACACGACGCGGACTGGCACGCGGTCGGGCAGGGGCGGCAGGTCATCCGTACGCCGCTGCCGGCCTACCCGTACCAGCGGGAGCGGTTCTGGGCGGACACGCCCGCCGCCACCGCCGCACCGATCTCGCCCACGCCCGAGGCGCCCCCTACCGAACGCGCCGAAGTGGCACCACCGACAGTCGACCCGACGGAGGAGCAGTTGACCGCCGACACCCCAGTGGACGAGTCCCCGTTCTCGGTGCCCTGCTGGGTGCAGGCGCCCCGCCGGGCGGACCGTGGCCACGACGCGGCGCCGCACGCGCTGCTGCTGGCCGAGGAGGACCGGGCCCGCGAGCTGACAGTCGCCCTGCAACGGGCCGGGATCAGGGTGGTGCCGGTTCCGGCCGATCGCGGATCCGGCTCCGCCGAGCGCTCCTTCCACCTGCCCGTACGACGTCGGGGCGAACTGGCGGACCTGCTGCGGGACGTCGCGGCGGCGGGCCGGCAGCCGCTCATGCTGGTGCACGCGTGGAGTCTGTCGGACGAGGTGGTCGACCGCGCCGACCCGGCCGCGCTGCAACAGCCCTTCCGGGAGCTGCACGAGGTGGCGCGGCTGGTGTCCCGGGCACCCGGGGTGGCGGACGGCGCCCGCATCGTCGTGCTGACCCGCGAGGCCGTCGACATCAGCGGCGCCGAGGGGGTACGCCCGGAGCAGGCCCTGTTGCCGCCGCTGGTCAGGACGATCGCCGACGAGGACAGCCGGCTGACCGTACGCCTGATCGACCTCGGTGGGCGGGTGACCGACGACGACCTCGCCGGGGAGTTGGCGGACCAGGACGGCTCGCCTGTCGTCGCGCTGCGCGGCGACCTGCGGTGGGTGCCCGCCGAGCGGCAGCTGGAGGTGGTGTCCGGGTCGTCGCCCACCATCCGCCGCAACGGGGTGTACCTGATCACCGGCGGCGGTGGAGGACTCGGCATCGAGGTGGCCCGCGGCCTCGCGAGAACCGGCCAGCAGCCGACTCTCGTCCTGGTGGGTCGGACCGGGTCGGTGTCGGACGACGTGGTCGACGAACTCGGCGCGCTCGGTGCGACGGTGCAGGTCCACGGCTGCGACATCGCCGACACGCAAGCACTGGGCCGCGTCGTCGACGAGGTGACCCGGCGGTGGGGTCCGGTCAACGGTGTCCTGCACCTGGCCGGCCGGGTCGGCTCCGGCACGGTCCAGTTCACCGACGCGGCGGACAGCGAGGCGACCTTCGCACCCAAGATGGCAGGTGCGCTGAGCATCGAGAAGGTCTTCCACGGCCGCCAACGGCTGGACTTCCTCGTCTGCTTCTCCAGCCGCGCCGCGCTGGAGGGCCAGCCGGGCGGCGCGGACTACGCCGCGGCCAACGCCTACCTGGACACCTTCGTCCGCGACACGCCCCTCGCCGCCGACCGCCTGCTGAGCATCGACTGGCCTGCCTGGCACGGCGTGGGCATGGCGGCGAGCGGGATGCTCCGCTCCGCCGGCCGGACGCCGGCCCGCAGCTGGCAGACGGTGCTGAGCGCGGAGAACGACCCGGTGACCGACGAGCATCGGCTGGGCACCGTGCCTGTGGTGCCGGGCACCCGACACCTCGACCTGGTGGTCGAGGCGTTCCGGGCCGAGATCCTGGACGGGGCCGAGGAGCCGGTCCAGCTGACCGACGTCGTGTTCCAGCGGATGCTGGAGCTGACCTCGCCGCGCCGGGTGGAGGTGGCCTTCAACCCCGAGGGTGAGAGCTGGGCGTTCTCGGTCTCCTCGGCGCCGCCGACCACCTCCTCCCCCACCGACGTGCAGACTCACGTACGGGGACGGATCGCCGCGTGGCGTCCCGACCCGGACGCCCCGGCACCGCGCCGGGTGGACCTGGCCGCGCTGCGCGCCACCCTGACCGAGCACCGCCCTCTCCCACCGTTCGGCAGCGACCGGCAGGCGTTCACGCTGGGCCCCCGCTGGCGCACCTACCACCAGGTCCAGACCGACCCGTCCGGTGACAACCAACTGCTCGTGCTGGCGTTGCCCGAGGACTACCAGGACGAGGCCCGCCAGCACGCCGTGCACCCGACGCTCATGGACGCCGCCACCACCTCGGTTCGTGACCTGGACCGGGACGACATCCACGTCCCCTTCATGTACCGCTCGGCGGTGGTGCACGGCCGGCTGCCGGGTCGCATCTTCAGTCACATCCGCCGCCGGCCGGACGCCCCGGCCAACAGCATCGTGGCGGACCTCGACGTCCTCGACGAGGACGGCACCGTCCTGGTCGAGGTGCGGGGCTTCACGATGCGCCGCGCCGCCGACCCGGCCGCCCTGGTGTCACCGCGCGGGTCGGACGAGGCCGCCGCCGGGAACGTCGGTGTCCCGCCCGAGGTCGGTGTGGACCTGCTGATGGCCCTGCTGGCGGCGCGTACCCCCCGGCAGGTGGCGGTCCGCCGGTTCCGCGGCGGTCGTCCCGAGCCGTCGTCGCCCGAGGCGGACACGACGCAGGTACGGCAGGTGGTGCCAGCGCCGCGGCCGGTGCCGGCGCCCCGGCCGCCGGCGTCGGCGAACGGCCGGCACGAACCGCCGACGCTGGCGGCGCCCGCCGTCCCGGCGCCCCCACAGATGCCCGCCGCCGAGCCGACGCCGGCACCGGCCACCACGGAGCCGACACCGCCGGCCGGCGAGCTGGCCGACCAGGTACGTGAGCTGTGGACGGCGGCGACCGGCGTCGTCGACCTCAGCGACGACCACGACTTCTTCGCCCTGGGTGGTGATTCGCTGATCGCCGTGGAGCTGATGTCGCAGGTCCGGGACCGCTTCGGCGTGGACCTGAGCATCGGCGCCATCTTCGACTACTCCACTCTCGGCAGCTTCACCGAGGAGCTGCGCCGGTTGGGGGCCGGACGATGACCGCCGAACACCTGCTCCGCCTCGGCGGCAGCGACTGGTCGATCTGGAGACAGTCGGTGCTCCGCAGCGCCGGCTTCCCCGCAGCCGAGGTCGGCCGGCTCAGCAGTGTCGAGCTGGCGGCGGCGGCCGACAGGTTCGCGTCGGGCGAGGGCAGCCGGGACGACTACCAGGCCGCGTACGACCTCGCGACGACCGACCTGTCGGAGCAGATCCGGCGGATCGCCCGTGACCCGGCGTTCCGCGAGGCGGTGGCCTGGCAGAACAGGGCACTCATCGCCGACTGTGTCGACAAGGCCGCCGCCGGGGAGCCGCGCAACGTCCGGGGCCGCAACCACGAGTCGGCGATCGCCAGTTACTGGCAGCGCTACTGCGTCAAGAACGACACCATCGGCTTCTTCGGTCCGGTGGGGTGGGCGCACTGGTCCACCGACGACGCCGCGACGCGGGTCCGGCCCGGCCGTGACCTGCTCGCCCGGCGTACGACGTACTTCGAGGTGTGGGCTGTGGACGCGGTGGCCCGGGCGTTGGAACAGGACCCGAAGCTGCTGCCGTGGCTGCCGCCCCGCCGGGTCAACTCGTTCGACCTGGTCGGCCGGACCCTGCACCGCAGCAGCCGACCGCCGGTCCTGCTGACCGAGACGGAGGCCGAACTCGTCGGCCTCAGCGACGGCACCAGGACCGCCCGGGAGGTGGCCGAGGAGGTCCTCTGGTCGGGTCACCCAGACCTCGACACCGAGCAGGACGTCCTCGACCAGCTCGTGGCGCTGCGGGAGCGAGGGCTTCTGCACCTCGGCCTGGAGGTCGCGATCTCCGCCCGCCCCGAACGGGAGTTGATCGAACGACTCGAACGGGTGGGCGACCCGGTGGTCCGCGAGGAGGTGCTGTCCCGCGTCTGTCGTCTCCTGCACGCCCGGGACGCGGTCGCCGCCGCGGCCGGGGACGAGGCGAAGCTCGTGGTCGCGCTGGAGCAGGCCGCCGCGGTGTTCGAGGAGTCCGCAGGCGTGCAGGCGGCGCGACGGCCGGGGCAGACCTACGCGGGACGCACCATCCTCTACGAGGACACCGTGCGCGACGTGGACGTCCGCCTCGGCACCCAGGTGATGGACGCCCTGGCCCCGCCGCTGGCGCTGCTGTTGCAGAGCGCCCGCTGGTTCGTCGCCGAGGCGACCCGCGAGTACCGGGCGGTGTTCGACCAGGCGTACGAGCTGGCACGCGCGCGCTCCGGAAACGCCCCACCGTCCCTGGCGGCGGTCGTGGCGGCGGCCACCCCGCAGCTGTTCTTCTCCCTGCGTGAGCTGCCGCCACCGGTGGCGAGGGCCGTCAGTGGACTCCAGCGGCGGTGGCAGGAGATCCTGGCGCCCTCCCGGCAGACACGTTCGCACCAGGTGCGTGCCGAGGACATCGCGGAGCGGGTCGCCGAACTCTTCGCCGCGCCGGAGCCCGCCTGGGCGGCAGCCGTGCACCACGCCCCGGACCTGATGATCGCCGCCGACGGTCCCGAGGCGATCGCCCGCGGCGAGTTCCTGCTCGTCCTCGGCGAGCTGCACCTGGCGTCGAACACCGTCGAGAGCCGCCTCTTCGTCGAGCAGCACGAGGACCCGTCCTGGCTGTTCCGGGCGGACGAGGCGGACCACCGCGACCGCAGGGTGTACCTGTCCTCACCCAAGCACTGGCAGGCGGTGAACTCCCGCACGTACCCGCCGTCGGCGTTGCTGTCGCCCCGCTACACGTACTGGTCGCTGCACCCCGACGCCGGCGGCACCCCGGCGGAGCCGCTGCCGGCGGCGCGCCTCGTGGTGCGGCGGGCCACCGACGGCCGGCTCGAGGTGCGGACCCGTGACGGCGCCCGGCACTTCGACCTGCTCGAGGTGGTGGGCGAACTACTCTCCGCCGCCATCGTGAACGGGTTCAAGCCGCTGCCGCCTGCCGCGCACCGACCCAGGATCGCGATCGACAGGCTGGTGCTCGCGCGTGAGTCGTGGACGGTGGACGCCACCGACCTGCGCTGGGCGTCCATCAAGAAGGAGCCGGACCGGTTCCTGGCCGCCCGCGCCTGGCGCGCCGAACTCGGCCTGCCGGAGCGGGCGTTCTACAAGGTGCCGGTCGAGGACAAGCCGGTCTTCGTCGACTTCACGAGCCTGGTGCTGGTGAACCTGTTCGCCAAGGCGGTACGGCGGACCGCGGAGGCGCGGCAGACCACGTTCACCGTCTCGGAGATGCTGCCGGACCTCGACCAGACCTGGCTGACCGATGCCGACGGCGCCGGCTACACGGCGGAGGTGCGCGTCGTGGCTGTCGACCCGGCCGCCGGCACCGCCGGCCCGGAACCCACCGATCCTCGCGCCGAAAGGGACATGTAGGTGCTGGAAGAAGAGTTGGTCGACTATCTCCGTCAACTGCTGCCCGACTACATGGTGCCGTCGGCTGTCGTCACGCTTGACGCCCTGCCGCAGACGCCCAACCACAAGGTGGACCTCAACGCCCTGCCGGCGGTCACTGTCGAGACGCGGGCCGACGGCTCGCCCCGCGACGACCTGGAGCGGGACCTGACCGGCCTGTGGGCGCAGCTGCTCAACCGGGACCAGGTGGGCGTGCACAACGACTTCTTCCGGATCGGGGGCAACTCTCTGCAGGTGATGCGGGTGATCGCGCACGTGCGCCGGACGTACGGGGTCGGTGTGCCGGCCAGCTACCTGTTCGAGCAGCCGACCGTGGCGGCGCTCGCCGCACGGGTGAGGGAGGCGTCGGCCGTGGGACCGGCCGGCGCGGAAGGGCAGGACTCGTGACGTCGACCTCCGAGCCGTCGTTCGGCCAGGAGCGGATCTGGCTCCTGGAGCAGCTGCTGCCGGACACGTTGATGCACCACCTCACCCTCGCGTACGAGATCCGGGGGCCGCTCGATCCGGCGGTGCTCGGCCGCGCCGCCGATGCCGTGGTGCGGCGACACGCGGCGCTGCGTACCACCTTCCACGATCGCGACGGCCGTCCCTTCGTGACCGTGCACGACACCGCGCCACCCGTGCTGCGTGTGGTGCCTCTGGCGTCCTTCGACGAGTGGGCGGACCTGGCCGAGGCGGAGATCGGGGCGAGGTTCGACATCTCCGAACTGCCGCTGCTGCGGATGACCGTGTTCCGGATCGCTGAGGACCACCACGTCCTCCTGATCGTCCTGCACCACATCGTCGCGGACGGTGCGAGTCTGGGCGTGCTCCTCGACGAGCTCTCCGAGGCGTACGTCGCCCTGCGCGACGGCGAACCGTGGCGGCCGGCGGAGCTGCCGACCACCTACCAGCGGCACGTCGAGGAGCAGCGGGCCACCGCGGCGGACGGCTCCTGGGCCGAGGACCTCGCCTACTGGCGGGAGCGCCTGCACGACGCCCCCGCCATCTTCACCATGCCGGGGGCCGCCCCACGCCCGAGCCGCCCGACGCTGTCGTCGCACAAGGCACAGGCGTCGCTCACCGACGAGGACGCCGCCGCGTTGCGGGAGTTCGCCCGCCGGCAGCGGGTGTCGCCGGCGATGGTCCTGTCGGCCGCGTGGGTGGCCACCCTGAGCCGGCACAGCGGGGAGCGGGACATCCTGATCGGCACCTCGGTGTCCGGTCGTGACCGCGCCGAGCTGCGCGGCCTGATCGGTCTCTTCATGGACGTGGTGACACTGCGGGTGCAACTGCCCACCGGCACGAGCTTCGCCGACCTGGTCACCCGGGTACGCGACGAGACGCTGACCGCCATGATGCACCGTCGTCCACCGTTCACCGCGGTGGTGGCCGAACTCGGCGGCGAGCGGAGCCTGGCGTACAACCCGGTCTACCAGGTCCTGTTCAACAACGCCTCGCGTCCGTCGGAGGCGTTCGACGACGTACCCGAGCTGGTTTGTCGACGGTTGCCGCTGGCCTCCGGGACGATCCAGACCGATCTCGAGATGGTCGTGGCCCCCGGGGCCGACCAGCGCACGTACCTCAAGCTGGAGGTCAGCGCGGACCTGTACGCGGAGAACATGCCCGCCCTTCTGCTGGACCACATGGTCAACCTGCTCCGCGACGGGATGGCCGCGCCGGACACCCCGGTGGAGCGGCTCAGCCTGATGAACGAGGAGCAGCGCGCGGACCTGCTGCGTCTCTGCGCGCCGCCGTCCACTCCCCTGCCCGACGTGCGCAGCGTCCTGGAGCTGGTGCGCGCCTCGATCGACAGGCGGCCCGACGCGCCGGCGATCCACAGCGGGAGCCGCCGGTTCACCTACGCCGAGCTGGGGCGGCACGTCGGCCGGCTCGCCGACCGGTTGGCGCGGCAGGGGGTGACCCGTGGTGACGTGGTCGCCGTCCATTTCGACCGGTCCGTGGAGGCCCTGCTCGCGATGCTGGCGAGCTGGCAGCTCGGAGCGGCGTACCTGCCGGTGGACCCGACGTACCCCCGGCGCCGGATCGAGTTCATCCTGCGCGACGCGAAGGCCCAGGTGATCGTCACCGGTCCGGCGACCGCGCCGGACACCTTCTCCGCCCTCGGCGCGCGTGTCGTCGTGGTGGACGAGGTCGACGGCGACGCCGCCGACGCTCCGCCGCTGGGCGTCCCGCAGGGCGGTGACGGCGAGGACCCGGCGTACGTCATCTACACCTCCGGCTCCACCGGGCAGCCCAAGGGTGTCAACGTGCCGCATCGCGCGGTGGTGAACTTCCTGACCTCGATGGCGCGCCGGCCGGGCCTGACCCAGGACGACGTGATGCTCGCCCTGACCAGCCCGTCCTTCGACATCTCCGTGTTGGAGCTGTTCCTGCCCCTGACGGTCGGCGCTCGGATCGCGCTCGCGTCGACCGACGACGCGCGCGACCCGCAACGCCTGCTGGACCTGCTCACCGAGGAACGGGTGACAGTGGCACAGGCGACGCCGGTGACCTGGGACGCCGTCCTGGCGCTGGCCCCTGCGGACCTGCGCCTGCGCGTGGCGCTCTGCGGCGGCGAGGCGCTCACCCGCCCGCTGGCGAACCGGCTGTGCGCGGTCGCCGACGAGGTGTGGAACATGTACGGCCCGACGGAGACGACTGTGTGGTCGCTGATCGCCCGGGTGCGTCCGGGGCCCGAGGACGAGGTCGTGCCGATCGGCCGCCCGATCCAGAACACCTCCGCGTGGGTGCTCAACGCCGACGGCGCGGTGCTGCCGGCAGGTGTGGTGGGTGAGCTGCACCTGGGCGGGAGTGGCGTGGCGCTCGGCTACCGGGGCCGTCCGGGGCTGACGGACCAGCGCTTCGTCGAGGGACCGCCGGAGACCGGCGCCGAACGCCTCTACCGGACCGGCGATCTGGTGCGCCTGCGCCCCGACGGCGACTTCGAGTTCCTCGGTCGGGCCGACTCGCAGGTCAAGATCCGGGGTCACCGGATCGAGGTGGACGAGATCGCCAGCCTGCTGCGCCGGCACCCCCGCGTGAAGGACGCCGTGGTCGTGACCCGCGACGACGGGTCCGGTAACACCCAACTGCTGGCCTACGTGGTGCCCGCCGGGCCCCGCGTGCCCGCCGCCCGGACGAACGGATCGAGATGACGATGAACACCACGTGGCGGGTTCTCGCCCCGGGACCCAGCGATCGCGTGCTCCTCGCCGTGGACTTCGGCCCCGGACGACGCGAGGCCGGTTTCGGCGACCTGGTCGCCAACCTCGCACCGGAACCCGTGGTGTGGGAGACGGTGTTCGCCGCGCAGACCGGTGACCTGGTCGCCGGCACGGATCCCGACCGCTGCCTGAACCGCTGGCTCGACGACGTTGCTGACGCCGAGCTGGAGGTGAGCGGGGTGCTCGGCTACTGCGCCGGCGGCACGTTGGCCCGCCAGGCGGCCGGCCTGCTGCGTACGCGCGGTCTGCCCGAGCCTCCGGTCGTGCTGCTCGATCCCAACGACGTCGACGGCGCACTGATCCAGGACCTCTTCGCCACGTCGGTGGAGGGTTACGCGGGTCTGCTGTCGGACGACGAGATCCGGGACGCCCTCGCCGCCGCCGAGGGTTTCACCGGCACCCTCGGGCCGGACATCGGCAGGCAGTCGCCCACGGCGCTGGCCGAGGCGATGCGCGGCCTCCAGGCCGTGTACGACGAGGTCGTCCACACCGTGTGCAGGATGTTGGAAGCCGACGACGAGGTGGGCCGGGAGTTCTCGGAGCGGTTCTCCGCGTTCCTCGGCTACCTGGTCACCGCCGGACGTGCGGGCGCGGCCCGGGGTGGCGCGGAGACGGTCATCGTGTCCGAACGCCACGACCTGCCCGCCGGGTTCGGCGTCGCGGACCACCGTCTCCCGGTGCCGCGCGCGACGCTGCTCGCCGATCCCACAGTCGCGCGCATCGTGGCGGAGGCACTGCGCTGAGCGGCCCGCTGGCGCCACCCCGAGCGCCGTCGACGCCACCACCAGGTACGCGATGGGGTCAGTCGCCACCGCGTCCGGTGCCCGGCACGTCCATTCCTCTACGGAACGCCACATGACGAACCCGCGCTGTGGCAAACGGTAGTCGTCTCTCGATGGCGGAAGTCGCCGCCCTGGGCATCGCATGGGTGACGGTCATCGTCGGAACAGATCAACTCTGCTGCACGGATCGGCAATCCCCGCGGGTCGTTCGCTCCTGATTGGGAGCCGACCCGCGACAGTGCAGGACGTGAAATGCTCTCGTGGAAGTTCCTGTTCGAACATGATTGCCGGGCACCGGCGACAGGCCGTGATCCGCCGTTCGCAGTCGGCCGAGCACGCTCTCCGCTGCCTCATTAGCGCTAGTCAAGTTCGGTCAGGGCGTCGTACCGGTGTGTGTTTCGGACACGGCGACGAACGCCGTCGCTCTCGCGCGAGATCTCATCCCGACTCGATGGCCTGAGACAGTAGCGAGATGGCCGGCTGGTACGGCGTCGCGGGCACCACCGGCACGCCGACCCGCGAGATGGTCACGGAGCCGCGAGATGCGACTGGCGGAGCTGCCGGCGAGCGTATCCGGCACCCATCCACTGAAGACGTTCGCCAAAAATCCCGAACGATCCGTCAGCAACTTTCATGACGGCATCGCCGTGATTGCGGGAGGCATTCGGTCGCCGCCGAGGTGCCCGGGTCGCACGTAACCAGCATGCACCCGCACGGACCGAGGTGGCACGCAGGCCAGGTCGCCACGCGACTCACGGCCACCGCCCGCTGTGACCGGCGTGGTCGGCGACGTCGGTGCCGACCCGCGAAGCGAACAGGTCGCGCGCCTGGACGCCGGGCGGGGCCTCCCGACCGCCGGGCACGACCCGGGTGGGCCGTCGCGCCGACCCGCCCCGGCAGCACCCGCCTGAGGTGCGCGAAGGTCACGACCCAGCGTCCACAGTGCTCAAGCGCCAGGCGCGGCCACGATCCGCGCCTGGCTGACGCCGCAGCCCTGGGGGGAGGGCCTCGGCAGCCGGACCCACCGGCCGCAACGACGAAGGTGCCGGCGGTCAGCGGACTGAGTAGACATTACCTGCAACTGGCGTCGGCCATGTGCCCCGTTTCGCCATCACCTGCCCGCGCCACCGACTCGTATTACCCAACGCTCATCGCGCGGCACAGGCAGCTATGTCGGTACACCGGTCACCACTCGGCGCTATCACAGCGTGGCGGGCCGCGATCGCGACAACGACTCCCGACCGTCCCGCTAAGGCGCGGATCGAACCCGTGTCCGCCATCCGTATAGTCCCTCAACTGTCACCACAACCTGACCCGTCGTGAGCTTTCCCAACGCGTTGACGTCGACCCGCAGCGGGGTGTCCGCCGACGTCACACGCACGGAACCCACAGTCACCCGCTTCCTCGAAGAACACATCCATCCAGTGATCAAATACCGACTGATCGCACCGCGGCGGCGAGGCCTGACGACATCCCCGCCGTCCGGAGAGAGACCGTTCGATCCATCGTGGTCGGACCGGAGCACAAAGCTGCCCGAGACGAACCGGGACGACGATCGGAACGGCCAGCCATTGCGGCCCCTTTCGCCTCACGGTCGCCCTGCCGAATATTTGCGAATACCTGGCAATCGGGGGGACCTCGCCACCGACTGCACGCTTTCTCCGGGACGGCACGGGGATTGATGCGGCCTCCGATTGATGACATCGAGAGGACCAGGAATGCGCACGACAGTAGCGACAGATGCCTATTTGACGCCACTTTTTTCCCGACACCGCCACACAGCGGCCAATGGGGGAAGTCAGCATACGTTTCAAGCCTGCGGCCGGGGCCCTGACCTGCGGCGACGCCGAAACGGCTCCGCGCCGAACCGGTCGTCGATCACCCACCGAGCCGAACCCAAGAAAATCTTGTAGCCGCTCTGACCTGGCCTTTTCCCCAGGATCAGGAGGTGGAGGCCGGCCAGAAGGTGATCACGGGGACTCGACGCAAGAACGCCACTCGATCTAGGATGGATGTAGAGGGAGTTCGATACAACCCGGGGGGCCAGAAAGGGAGGCGATCAGTGTAAAACGGACCATCCGGTCGCAATGTGCGTCACCATACGTAGCCAACCAACCGAAGGAAAATTGTCAGGTTCAGCGCTGGTTTGCCAGCCAACCTTCGGTTTCCTGAACGACAGGAACTATTTGCGCAGAATAAATTGTTGGTGACCGGTCGCTTCCACGAGAGCCGCCGGTCGCACGCAACATATGGTCTGAGGGGGAGGGCAGTAGCCATAATAGATTTTGACGTGCGTCCAAGCCGTAATCCCATGTCCGAAGTGGAGCGAAGGGCGATACTCGCCGCACCGGTCTTCGGCAAGGTGTTCACCGACCACATGATCACCCTGCGATGGGACGCTGAGCAGGGGTGGCACGATGGGCGACTCGAGGCTTTCCACGACATCGCCCTGCCGCCGTCGGCGTCCGTCTTCCACTACGGGCAGGAGATCTTCGAGGGCATGAAGGCGTACCGCCAGCGGGGCGGGTCGATCGCGCTCTTCCGTCCCGAGCGCAACGCCGCCCGGTTCAACGCCTCCGCCCGACGGCTGGCGATGCCGGAGCTCCCGGTGCAGACCTTCGTGCGCGCCGTCGAGCTGCTCGTCCAGCAGGAGCGACACTGGGTACCCGGCGGTGACGGCACCAGCCTGTACCTTCGCCCGTTCATGATCGCGACGGAGCCCACGCTGGGGTTCACGCTCCCGTCGCGCAGCTACCTGTTCGGCGTGATCGCCTGCCCGGCATCCGCCTACTTCAGCACCCGCACCGGCCCGCCGGCACTGACCGTGTGGCTGTCCGAGGAGTACGCCCGGGCCGCGCCCGGGGGGACCGGCGCCGCGAAGGCCGGCGGCAACTACGCCGCCGCCTTCCTCGCCCAGCGGGAGGCTGTGGAGCAGGGCTGCGACCAGGTGGTCTGGCTGGACGCGGTCGAGCACACCTGGGTCGAGGAGATGGGCGGGATGAACCTCTGCTTCGTCCAACAGTCGACAGACGGCGGATCCCCGACCCTCATGACGCCCGAGCTGACCGGCACGCTCCTGCCGGGGGTGACCCGGGACTCGCTGCTCCAGCTGGCCGGGCGGCTCGGCCTGGGCCGCAGCGAGGGGCGCATCAACGTCGAGCAGTGGCGCAAGCAGTGCGAGGCCGGTGTGATCACCGAGGTCTTCGCCTGCGGTACGGCGGCGGTCATCGCGCCTGTCGGGCACGTTCGCGGGGCGAACGACGAGTGGACGATCGGCGACGGTCGACCCGGTCCGGTGACGCTGCGCCTCCGTGACGAACTGCTCGGCATCCAGTACGGCCGCATCCCCGACGACCTGGGGTGGACCCGCATCGTCTGCTGACGGCGACGCACTCGACTGTCGGGCTCCGACGGAACGAGGCGCCTGCCCGCGCGCGTGACGGCCCTGCCGTCACGCCCGCCGTTCCGGCGTGGCCGAGGGGCACCCGGAACGCGCCGCGGCGACGCGACCTCCTCCGGCACCCGGGGCGCCGGTCCGGTACGCCACCGGTCCGGGCACCTCGTCGTACGCCCGCAGCGCCTTCACCACGACGGATCGAGCTGTTCGGCCGGGTGGATTGCCGGCCGGGCAGCGGGTCGTCAAAGGAATTGCAGAAAGGGCCGCTGACCTTCCACGAAGACCTGGTTTCGGGGGTTTCCGAATGACATCACAGATGCCATGAAGCCGATCAGTTCCATACCGTCGGCCGAGGAGGCTCAACACGAAGACGTGGCGCCGGGAGTGGCGCGCCTACGGCTTGTGATCCTGGGCGTCCTGCTCGCGGTGCAGATCAGTGCGATCCTGGCAGTGCCCATGCCGCCGCAGCGGGTGGCCGTCAGCCTGGGCGCGGTCGCCGTCCTTGCCGTACTCCAGGCCCGTCACCTCGCGGTGACCGCACCGAGCCCGCCGTGGCTGCGACTGGGCATGCTGGCCGTCGAGGGTCTCGCCACCTACCTGCCGATGCTCACCGTCGGTGCGGCCTGGCCCGGAGCGGGCGGATTTCTCGCAGCGTCGGTGCTGCTCGTGGTCCCCGGTCGCGCAGCATGGGCGCTGTTCACCGCGGTCATCGTGAGCGTGTTCGCGGTCGCGATGACTGCCGGGTCGGGGTTCTGGCTCGCCGAGAACACCACGGTCGCCAGCCTGGCCATCGGCCTGACCATGTTCGCCACCTGTCGCCTCACCCGCATGGTCCGGCACGTGCAGGGCATGCACACCGAGGCGATACAGCTCGCCGTGATCAGAGAAAGGATGCGTTTCGCCAGGGACCTGCACGACCTGCTCGGCTACAGCCTGGCCGCGATCACGCTGCGGGCCGAGTTGGCCGGGCGGCTCATGAAGAGCGACCCGGCCACGGCGGGCGGCGAACTGCGGGACGTTGCCGCCATGGCACGGCAGGCCGTCGCAGAGGTACGGCAGGTGGCCGACGGCTACCGCAACATCTCGCTGGCCCGGGAGGTGGCGGCCGTCGCCTCGCTGTTCGCCAGCGCCAACGTGACGGCCCAGGTCGAGGTGAACTGCGCGGTCCTGCCGGACAAGGTCGACTCCGTGCTGGCCATGCTCCTGCGCGAACTGACCACGAACATCCTGCGGCACAGCAGCGCGCGGAACTGCTGGATCGCCGTCGACCAGACCGACCAGCACATCACGCTGTCCGTGGTCAACGACGGAGTGCCACGGACCGCGTCCACCTACCGCGACGGCGGCGGGCTGGAGAATCTCGCCTTCCGCCTCCAGGCGGTCGGCGGCACGTTGAGCGCATCGGTAGGGGACGACGGCCGGTTCCACGTGCTCGCGGAGATCGCCGTCAACGCTGACGCGGTCGTCGACGCCCGGTCACCCCGGATCGATCGCACCTCGTCGTCCGTCAGGCGTACGCCGACGATGTCCATTGAGGGGAGTTGCGCATGTTGCGGATCCTGCTCGCCGAGGATGTCGCCATGGTCCGCGGGGCGCTGATCGCCCTCATCGAACTGGAGGAGGACCTGCGGGTGGTGGCGGCCGTCGACAACGGCACTGACATCGTCTCCACGGCGCTGAGCTGCCGACCCGACGTGGCGGTCCTCGACGTCGACCTTCCGGGCCTGGACGGCCTGTCAGCGGCGGCACAGCTCCGGACCACGCTGCCGTGTTGTCGTACCCTCATCCTCACGAACCTGGGGCGGTCCGGGACGGTCAGCCGGGCGCTCGCCGCCCGGGTGTCCGGCTTCCTGCTCAAGGACTCCCCACCGGAGGACCTGGCGAACGCGATCCGCGCCGTCGCCGGAGGCCGCCGGGTGATCGACCCGCAGCTGGCCCTGTCCGCGTGGGACTGCGGCCAGAACCCGCTGTCCACCCGGGAGCACGAGGTGCTGCGGCTGACCGCCGGGGGCGCCGATCCCGGCGAGATCGCCTCGGCGCTGCACCTGTCGGTCGGGACCGTCCGCAACTACCTCACGACCGTCGTGACCAAGCTGCACGCCCGCAACCGCGTCGAGGCGGTCAAGTTGGCCTACGACTCGGGCTGGCTGCCATAGGGCCCGGCGGCACGCCGCAACTCCCAGTGATCGCAGATTGCTGTTTGCGTGAGCAAGATCCGAGATGGAGCGGCGTACCTCAGTCCCGCATCGTGATCACAGGTCAGGGCAGGAAACCTGCGGCGAGCCGAGACCCGCAGGAACGACTCGGACGGAGGCGGCCAATGAGGAAGCAGTACTACGAGTACCGGCACGTCGTCGGCTTCGAGGAGACGAACCTCGTCGGCAGTGTCTACGACGTCTACTACGAGCGTTGGCAGGGGCGGTGCCGGGAGATGTTCCTGCTCGAGCACGCTCCGGGCGTGCTCGACCAGCTCAGCGGCGACCTGGAGCTACGCCAGGTCGACTCCGAGTGCGAACACCTGGGCGAGGTTTCCGCCTTCGACGAGGTGTCGATCCGGATGCGGCTGGACGAGCTGAGCCAGACCCACATCGGCTTCGCCTTCGACGTCGTGCGGGTGCGCGACGGGGTGGAGGACCTGATCGCCAGGTGCCGTCAGCGGGTGGCGTGCGTCCGTGACGCCAACGGCGCCTGCACCCCGGCGCAGGTACCGGAACAGCTCGCATCGGCGCTGAGCGTCTACGCGGTCGTCCCCGCCACCCAGGCCAGGGGCACCGGCACCGGAGGCCGGGCGTGAGTTCGGCCGGGCAACACGCACCCGAACCCCGTCCGCCACGGACATCCGGGCTTCCCGCGCCCAGGTTCTCGCGATCCGACCACCTCGGGAGTTGACATGACGATCGCGAACGGCGCCGACCGGACGCCGAAGAATCCGGCGCGGCGGGCCGCTGGCGGCCGGCGGAGGTACCCCGGACCGCCGCCGTGGGCGACACCGGGACTGCTGCGCAAATTGTGGGGCGATCGGCTGGGCCTGCTGTCCGACGCGGCGCGCGAGTACGGCGACGTGGTCCGGTTCGCCATGGGTCCCAAGACCCTCTACTTCTTCAACCACCCGGATCACGCCCGGCACGTGCTCGCCGACAACGCCGCCAACTACCACAAGGGACTGGGTCTGGCCGAGGCTCGACGGCGGATTCTCGGCGACGGCCTGCTCACCAGCGAGGGCGATACGTGGCGCGGTCAGCGCCGGGTCATCTCCCCCGCCTTCCGCCGGGAGCGGATCGCGGGATTCACCGGGGTGGTGGCCGACGCCGGCGCCCAGTTGACCCAGCGCCTCGAGTCACGGTCCGGGAGCGTCGTGGACGTGGCCGAGGAGATGACGGCGCTCACGATGGACGTGCTCGGCAGGACTCTCCTGGACGTGGATCTGAGCCCGTTGAGCTTCCTGGGATCGGCCTTCGAGGCCGCCCAGGAGCAGGCGATGTTCGAGATGGTCACGCTGGGCGCGGTGCCGCTGTGGATGCCGCTGCCGCGCCACCGTCGGTTCCGGGCCGCGAAACGACAGATCGAGGACGCGGTACGGACGCTCGTCGCGTCCCGCGAGCGTGGCACGGGTACGGACGGGTCCGACCTCATGTCGGTGCTGCTCCGCGTCGCCGAGCGTGAACAGGACACCGACGCCCGCTGGCGCGGGCTGCGGGACCAGATCATCACGATGCTCCTGGCCGGGCACGAGACCACGGCCAGCACGTTGTCCTGGGCCTGGTACCTGCTCAGCCGTCATCCGGAGGCGGCCGAGCGGCTGCGCGCCGAGGCGGTCGCGGTGCTCGGCGACCGCACACCCGAGTACGCCGACCTGACCAGACTGCCGTACACCACGATGGTCATCCAGGAGACGATGCGGCTCTACCCCGCGGTCTGGGGGCTGCCGAGAGTGGCCCTGGCCGCGGACGAGATCGGCGGATACCCGGTTCCCGCCGGCGCGGACATCATGATCAGCCCGTACACGCTGCACCGGCACCGCGATTTCTGGTCCGAGCCGGACGAGTTCCGGCCGGAGCGGTTCGCCTCCGACGCTCCGGCCGTCGCACACCGGTACGCCTACATCCCCTTCGGGGCGGGCCCACGGGTCTGCGTGGGAAGTCATCTCGGCATGCTCGAGGCGACAATCATCGCGGCCATGGTCGCGCGTCGCTTCCGGTTCGAGTTCGCCGGCCCGACCGATCCGGTGCCCGAGGCCATGCTGTCGCTGCGGATCCGCGGTGGCCTACCGGTGCGGGTACGACAGGCCTGAGCGCCGAGGCGCCCGCGTCCCGCCCTGCCCCGGTGGTCTCGGCGTAGCGGCGGGGGCGCTCGGCGGTCGGTCTACGAGGCGAGCCAGACCGGCTCGGAGTCGAGTGTGCCGGCGAGGATCGCCTGGTGCAGTCGTTGCAGTCGGGGGCCCGGCTCCACTCCCAGCTCGCTGCGCAGCACGGTACGGATCTGCCGGAACGCCTCCAGCGCGTTCCCGGCCCGCCCGCAGCGGTAGTACGCGGTCATCAGCAGCGCGTAGAAGTTCTCGTGCATCGGGTGCCGGGCCACAAGCATCGTCAACTCGCCCAGCAGGTCCGCGTGGCGGCCGAGGGCGATATCGGCTTCGATCCGGCGTTCCACCACGCCGAGCCTGTTCTCCTCGAGCGACGCCACCTCCGCACGGAGGATCCGCCCGGCCGGGACGTCGACCAGGGCCGGCCCGCGCCACAGGCCCAGCGCGCGTCCCAGCAGTTCGGAGCTGGCGGTGCTGTCGCCGACGTCCACCGCGCGGCGGCCGGCGCGTGCCAGGTTGTCGAACTCCGCCACGTCGGTCTCGCACAGCTGCCCGTCGAGCTGGTAGCCGGAGTGACGGGTCTCCAGCAGCCGTCTCGCCCACTGGCGGTTGCGCGCGGCTCCGGTCAGCTTGGCTCTGAGCTGGAATATGTAGGTTTGCAGTGTGGTGGCGAAGCTGCGCGGCGGCTGGTCTCCCCAGAGCTCCTCGACGAGTGTCTGCGTGGTGACCACCCGCCCGGCGTTGAGCGCGAGCAGCACGAGGATCTGCCGCTGCTTGGGCGCGCTCGGCATCACCGGCTGGTGGTTCAGGTACGCGGATGCCGGACCCAGCAGTCGGACGACGAGCTTTTCGTCTACATTGATCACTTCTCTGCTCCAAGGGCTCGTACCGGGTGACTTTCCGTTGCTCGATCTTGCCTCGAGCGGAACCCAAGCTTCCAGAGACATGGTCATGACCCGATGGGTGAAGAACTCACCCCACAAACATGACATCGCAATGTGCGAGCATCAATGACCGGCGCTGTGACGAAGTCGGACGACCGGCAGCAACCGAGAGTAAGCGGGCCCGCATTTACCGCGCCACGATGGAGGGTGACCCGTCGGTGTCACCCGGAAGGTGGATAGGTGCCAACTGTCTTCGGATCGATGCGCAGGCTCATGCTGACCCCTCAGCTCGCCGACGTGACCTTCGCCAAACGGGGCTTCCCGGCGGAGCCCTCCCCGGGCAGCCGTCACCTGGAGGCCGTGCCCCAGGCCGTGATCTGCGGATTCGAGTGGGGGATCGACGCCCGCGACCAGTGGGAGGTGGAACGCCGGCTGGACCTCGTGAACGAGGAGCTGCGCGGTTTCGCCTACGAGGGGGTGACGATGGCCTTCACCGTTCTCGACGCCATGGGGCGTGGCCACCGGACCCGCGATCTGCTCCTCGGGCCGGGGCGTCCGCACATTTTTCTCGCGTACATCGGTATGGGTTTCGCGATGGCCAGATTGCCCAGGAAATTGTGGAGCAAGGCCGTTCCCGATCTGGCCGGTGGCCCCTACCACCCGACCATGAGCTGGCTCGCGGTCGACGGTTACGGATTTGACCGGGCCTATTTCGACAAACCGCGCTGGATCGATGCGCAACAGGTGCCGAAGCCCTACCCGTGGGAGGGTTCACCTGACTATTTCCTGCGCGCCGTCGACCAGGGTGTGGGGCGGGCGTTGTGGTTCATCTGCGGTGGTCGCGCCCCCGATGTCGCCGCCGCGGTGCGGCGTTTCGCCGAGCACCGCCAGCCCGATCTGTGGAGCGGTGTGGGGCTGGCGGCGACGTTCGCCGGGGGAAGCGACGCCGACGGCCTGGACGCGCTGCGGCGGGCCGCCGGCGACAAGTGGCCGCAGGTGGCACTGGGCGTGGTGTTCGCGGTGAAGGCGCGTTCCTACTCCGGTCTGGTTCCTGACTACACCACCGCCGCCTGCCAGATCCTGGCCGGCCTCACCGTGGACAAGGCTGTCGCCCTCGCCGACGCCACCGCGGTGCACTCCCCCGGCGCCGAGCCCGCCTACGAGTTGTGGCGGCAGCGGATCCGGGCGCACTTCGACAACGCCTGACCGGCACCAGGACGACAATGACCGGTACCGGCTCGCGGGGCGAGCTGGTACCGGTCACCGGTGCGACGGCCCGCTACCCGGACGGGACGCGACTGGTCATCCGGCCGCGGTCGATAACCACGGTCCCGTCCCCCGTGGCGGTCCGGAAGAAGGCCGTGCCGTCGTGATCGCGCCAGATCGAGACGACTAGTGAGTCACCCGGAACGACGGGAGCGGTGAACCGACCAGACATCGCGACGAAGTTCGCCGGGTCGGAGCCGCACAGCTCGTGCAGCAGCACGCGTCCGGTGAACCCGAAGGTGCACGGACCGTGCAGGATCGGTCGGCTGAATCCCCCTCGCGCGGCGAACCGGGGGTCGGCGTGCAGCGGGTTCCGGTCACCGGAGAGCCGGTAGATCAACGCCTGCTCCGGCCTGGTGCGCTCCACCACCGTGTGGTCCGGGGGCCGGTCCGGCGGCGACCACGGCGGGGAGCTGCCGCGGTCGCCGCCGAACCCGCCCTCGCCCCGGATGAACATGCCGGACCGGGTGGTGATGACGGGCTCACCGGTGGCGGGGTCGACCGCGACGCTCTCGAACCGGACCAGCGCGTCGGCGCCCTTGTCGTACATCCCGGTGACTGTCGACGAGGTGAGGACCGTGCCGGCGACCGGCAGGGGCCGATGAAGCTCGACGTACTGCTCGGCGAGGACGAGGTGGGCGCGGTCGAAGTCACCGATGCTGCGCGCCGGTGGGACCTGCGCTATCACCAGGCCGTAGGTGGGCAGCACCTTCTGCTCGACGCCCTCGCTGTTCTCGGTGGTGAACTCCAGCTCGCGCAACGGATCGTCGAGGCCGGCGCCGACGCCGAGGGCGTACAGCAGCGCGTCCTTCGAGGTCCAGGACCGCTCGCACGGTTCCCCGGGTACGCCGACGAGACTGTGCTCGAGCGGCATCGTCACCTCCAGGTGCTGGCTCCGGTACGGCGGCTACAGGCTGACGGCCAGGTCTTCCGGGGTGCGGCGGGGAGGTCCGTCGCAGTACGCGTTGTAGGCGTCGAGGTGCTTCTGCGCCCGGCGGGTCGCCTCGACGAACCTGGCATGGGGCTCGGCGCCGGCGGTCAGGACGTCGTGCATGGCACTGGTGATCTCGCCCATGATGCCGGCCTGCCCGCCGAGCAGAGGGCCGAGCGCCGCTGGCGACCCGTCCGCGGCCTCCAGCTGCTCGCCCGCGACGCGCAGGCGGGGATTGTCGCGGTACGTGCCCTTGCGGAGGATGTCGACCGCGTTCCGGGTGATCGGGATGCGGTAGTGGCGCTTGGCCCACTCGGCGGCGTTGCTCGGCCGGTTCAGGTACTGCATGAACGCCAGCGCACCGTCCTGCTTGGCCGGGCTGAGACCGGCGGCTAGCCAGAGCGCGAACCCGCCCATCATGTTGCCGGCCAGCGGAACCTCGTCGTTGTACGGCAGCGGACCCACCGCCACGGTGAACCCGTGCCGGTCGCCCCTGTCCAGCAGGTGCGACGCGTCCACTGAGGAGCTGAGGAAGAGCGCGATCCGCTGCTCCTCGAACGCCTCGTAACCGCCCGGGAAGTCCAGCAGTTTGCCCGTGTACAGGTAGTGGCCGTCCCGGTGCAGGCCCTGCCACCACCGGACGTAGTTCATCATCTCGGTCGAGGCGAGGTCGACCTTCTCGGCCCGGCCGGAACGGCCGTTGTCGTGGTCGGCGATCAGCCCGCCCTGCTGGGCCACCGCCTGGAGGAAGACCCAGTAGAAGTTGGGCCAGGCGATGCCGTGCGTGGGCCCGTTCGGCAGTTTGGCGAGCGCCTCGCAGGCGGCCGTGACCTCGCGCCAGGTGCGCGGCGGCTCGGTCACTCCGGCCTTGGCCAGCAGGTCCATGTTGGCGTACAGGACGATCCCGGAGGCCGTACGGGGGATGGCCGCCAGCTCGCCGGCGTAGCGGAAGTAGTCGCGGGCCGCCGGCACCATGTCGTCGAGCACGACCGCCTCACCGAGGATCTCGGACCGGCCCGCGATGGCGCGCTCGACGGGTGTGAACAGGGGGTTCCCGTCCCTCCCGAGGGTGTCCATGGCGCCCCGGGTGGCGGTGAAGTGATACTCGGCGATGTCCGGCGCCTCGCCACGCTCCGCAGCGCGGGCCACCTCGGCGGGCATCGTCCGGAAGTCGTACCTGTTGATCTCGACCTGGTACTCCGGGTGTGCCGCGTTGAACTCGTCCGCGGCGGTGACCGCGATGTCCGCCTCGTTGGTGGCCCAACTGGCCGGGTCCGTCAGCCAGACATTGATCTTGATCGGTCGTTCCTCGGCGACGTCACTCGAACTGTGTGCTGCTGCTGTCATGTCAGCCTCCATCTTGCCGGCACGGCGGGTCACGGGCGGGCGCGCACGTCCACCGTGTCAGCGATGCGCGGTGGGCCGCGCCTTCGCGTTTGCTCACCAGGAGCGGAGGTCGGGCAATCGGGAAGCTGGCCGCTGCGCGGCACCGTGCTCTGATGGCTGCGGTTGCGGCGACGCACCGCGTGAGGAGGCAGGATGCAGCGCACGGTACGGATTCCTGATGGTCGGCTGCTGGTTGTCGAGGAGCGGGGTGACCCCGCCGGCTGGCCGATCCTGGTACACCACGGCACCCCGAGTTCGCGCGGAGCGGCCTTCTACGGGCCGTGGGTACGCGACGCCACCGCGCGCCGGCTCCGGCTGATCAGCTACGACAGGCCCGGCTACGGCGGGTCCTCGCCCCGGCCGGGCCGCACCGCCGCCGACACCGCCGCCGATGTCCGCGCGATCTGCGCCGAGCTGGACATCGACCGCCTCGGCACGTGGGGCTTCTCGGGTGGCGGTCCGCACGCGCTGACGTGCGCCGCCCTGCTACCCGACCTGGTGACCGCCGCGGCGGTCCTGGCCGGGATGGCACCGTTCGAGGCCGAGGGCCTCGACTGGTACGACGGCATGTACCGGGACGACGTCGAGGACACCCAGCTGTACCTCACCGATCCGGTCGCGGCGTGGAAGAAGATGAGCCAGGACCGGGACGAGTTCCTGCTCGCGTCGACAGGCGAGATGTCCGGCGCCGACGGATCACCGTTCATGGCGGAGGACGCGGTGGACACGCTTGGCGTGTTCCACGAGTTCCACTCCTCCTGCCGGGCCGCCGGGCTGACGTCGGGCATCCGGGGCTGGTGGGACGACAACGGCACCCAGCTGCGGCCGTGGGGGTTCGACGTCGCCGATATCGCCGTCCCCGTCCTGCTCATGTACGGCCGGCGGGACGTGTTCGTGCCGTCCGGTCACGGCGGATGGCTGGCCCGGCACATCCCGGGCGTCGAGGCCCGGTGGTTCGACGAGGACGGGCACGGGACGCTGGCGCGAAAGCGCGTACCCGCGGCGCAGGAGTGGTTGTCCGATCGGCGGTAGCGGTTGCCGTTCGGCGGCTGCGGCACCGCCGCAGCCGCCCGGCGCCGGGCTCAGGCCGCTGGAACGGATGTGCCGGCCAGGGCGTGGGCCACCGCGTCGAGGCTGGCCGAGATGGTGAACACAGCGCCGGGCCGCGCGGCCTCGACGGGCACCGCCGGCAGATCCGCGCCTGTCACCCAGGCGACGACCGTCTCCTGCGGACCGACCAGACCCGTGGCGCTCGCCCGACAGAGTCCGGCGACCGCGGCGGCCCCGGCCGGCTCGGTCGGGAGCCGCGCCGCGTCGGACAGCAGCGCCACCGCGTCCAGGATCTCCGCGTCGCTGACCGTGACGAAGTCGCCCCCGGCGTGGCGGACCTCGTCGATGGCCCAGTCGCCGAGCATCGGCTCGGGGACCTCGATGCCGTCGGCCACCGTGCCCGGCCACCGGGCGGGCTCCTGGGCGCCGTGCCACCGCGCGGCCAGCGGCGCGCAGTCCCGCGCCTGCACCGCGATGATCCGGGGAACCGTCGCCAGCACGCCGCACGCGACGAGTTCGCGGAAGCCCTTGGCCGCGCCGATCAGCGTCACCCCGTCGCCGACGGGCAGGACCACCGCGTCCGGCGCGCGTCTCCCGAGCTGCTCCCAGACCTCGAAGGAGGCCGTCTTCTTCGCCTCGATGGTGAGCGGATTCAGCCCCGTGCACCGGTCCAGCCAGCCGAAGTGGGCGGCCGCATGCCGGGACAGCTCGAACGCGGCGCGGTAGCCCTCGCGGACCCGGAAGACGTACGCCCCCATCGCCGTCATCAGCTCGACCTTCGCCGGCGCGCAGTCCTCGGGTACGAAGATGACGACTGCGACGCCGGCGGCCGCGCCGCCGATGGCGGTGGACAGGGCGGCGTTACCTGTCGACGCCGTGGAGACCACCCCGACGCCGAGCCGCAGCGCCTCGTCGATCACGAGAGCCGTCGCCCGGTCCTTGTTGGAGGCGCTGGGACCGGCGGTCTCGTCCTTGAGCCACAGCCGCGGCAGGCCGAGCCGCCGTCGCAGTCCCCGCGCGGGGCGCAACGGCGTGCCGCCCACCGGCAGCGGATACCGGGCGGGCACGTCGGGTCGGGGCAGCAGGCCCCGGTACCGCCACATGCCGGTCCCCGAGTCGGGCCCGGGCAGCAGCGACCGGTCGTAGTCATAGGTGTACGTCTCGTGCCCGTGCGCGACGGACTCCAGCCGTGCCTCACCCACAGGTGCCTCCCAGCACGTCAGTTCCCGAAGAAGTCCGTCACCGAGACGGTGCGCGCGTCGCTCTTCGCGCGGTCCAGGACCAGGGCGCCGACCGCGATGTCGAGAACGCCGAGTCCGAACGGCGAGAACACGACTGCCTCGTGCGGCTTCAGCTCACACCTGCCCCGCAGGACGTCGGCGAGGGTGCCGGTCACGAACCCACGTCCGCCGGACAGCTGCTCGGCCAGGTGCGGTGAGGTCTGGGCGCGCAGGCAGTGGTCCACGTCGTCGACGATGTTCTGCGTGGCGAGCAGCGTCCGCGGGTGGATGTCGCGCAGGGAGACGTTGAGAACCGTCTGTCCCGGCGCGAAGCGCAGGCTCTCCGGCAGGTACGGCGTTCCCGCGGTCGTGGCGAAGACGACCACGTCGCAGCCGAGCGCGGCGTCCAGGTCCACCGCCTCGCCGGATCCCGGCCAGTGCTTCTCCACGTCGCTGACGAACCGCTGCGCCCGCTCGGGCACGAGATCGTGGCACACGAACCGGGTCACCGGAAGCTCCGTGTGCCTGAGGTACTCGGCGATGGTCCGTGCGATCACGCCCGTACCGACAAAGCCGAGACTCACCGGCCCACCCCCCGGTCGCAGGGCCCGCGCCGCCAGGGCCGCCGAGGCGGCGGTACGCGCGGCGCTGATGTGGGCCGACTCGAGGCAGGCCACGGGCCGGCCGGTCCGGTCGTCGTTGAGCAGGAGCACCGCCGACGCCCGGGGCAGACCGAGGTCGTGGTTGCCGGGGAAGCTGCTTATCCACTTGAGCCCGGGCATCCCGACCTCGCCGCCCAGGTACGCGGGCAGGGCGATGATGCGGTTCGCCGGCCGGTCCGGGAAGCGCAGGAAGTGGCTGGACGGGTTGACTGTCTCGCCCCGGTCGTGGGCGAGATACGCCTTCTCGACGGCCGTCAGGACGGCGTCACGGGCGCCGTCGAGCGCGTCGACGGCGACCGCGTGCGGCACGATCTGAAACATTCGGACTCCTCACCACCGCGCCAGGACCGAGTCGATGCCCGGGAAGTGCTCAGCCACCCACTTCTCGGAGTAGATGGTGTCGACGTACCGCTCGCCGGTGTCCGGCGAGATGGCCACCACCGGTTCACCGTTGCGGAACGTCGGCGCGAGGCGGCGCACCGCGGCGAGCACCGTACCTGTGGACCCGCCGACCAGCAGGCCGTACCGCCGCGCCACGATGTGGCACGCCGAGACCGTCTCCACCTCGGGTACGACCACCCGCTCGTAGTCGCCCCGGTCGACGAGCAGCTCGGGACGGAGGCTCGCGCCCAGGCCGGGGATGAGGCGCGGGGCGCCGTGATCCGCGAAGAGGATCGATCCCTCCGAGTCGACGGCGATGATCCGGGTGGCCGGGCGGTTCTCGCGGAAGAACTCCAGACAGCCCATGAGCGTGCCGGAGGTGCTCACCCCGACGAGCACAGCGCCGACATCGGGCAGCTCTTCGAGAATGCTCCGGGCGGTCTGCCGGTAGTGGGCGGAACTGTTGGCCCGGTTGGCGTACTGGTTGGGCCAGAACAGTTTGCGGTCCTGCTTGAGCTGGGACCGGATGTAGTCGATCCGGGTCTGCAGAAAACCGCCGTTGGCATCCCGGTCGGTGACGATCACCACGGTGGTGCCCTGCGCCCGCATCGTGCGGATGGCGGCCGCGTTGGTGTTGGGATCGGCGACGATCGTGAGACTGATCCCCCGGTTGACGCACACGGTTCCGAGTGCGATACCGAGGTTCCCGGAGGACGATTCGATGAGCCGGTCGCCAGGTCCGATTCCGGATCTGTCGATCAGATCCTCGATCAGCGCGACGGCGGTCTTCAGTTTGATGGACCCGGCGGGGTTGAGACCCTCCAACTTCAGGCTCAGGTCGACCCCGGGCACGAATCCGGCCAGGTCGAGGAAGATGTCGTCGGTGACAATCTCGTACGCGGCGTCAAAGATCATCGGGCCTCGCTACGCCAGTGGTGCGCGGTCGGCATCGGCCGGTGGGCCGGCTCCGTATCCGCTGGGCACTCAGCCATCCTGGGAGTGGACAAGGCTTGCCGGACGCATGTCCGTCCAGTGCTTCTCGATGTACTCGAGGCAGGCGGAGCGGGAGTCGTCGTCGTGGACGACGACCCAGCCGTCGGGACTTGCGACAGCGGCCGGCCACAGCGAGTACTGGGCTTCGTCGTTCACCAGCACGTGATATCGAGCGTCGGCGTCTTCGAACGGGTTGGACACGAGCACTCCTCGTTTCGTCGTTGATCACTGTCGCTCGACTGGCGGACCGGCCGTCTGCATCGATCGTCCGCGTCGCAGGCGGGCGGGGCATCTTGCCCGTTGCCGACGCCCTCATCGACGGGATCCGCTGGTCGAGGCGCCGACAAGCACGTCGATCCGACCGGCGAGGTCCTTGAGCACCGGGGTGTCGACGAGCACCCGGACGTTGAACTCCACGTTCCAGGTGCGGCGGGCCGACAGCACCAGCCTGGTCGCGAGCATCGAGTCGCCACCGAGGTCGAAGAAGTTGTCGCCACGGCCGACCGCGTCGACGCCCAGGACCTCAGCCCACATGCGGGCCAGGGCGAGTTCGGTGTCGGTGAGCGGCTCGGCCTGCGCGTCGCGCTCCCGCACTCCCCCGTCGGCGGGTACGGGCTGCGCGACGCCGTGCAGGAACTCGAGCACTGCGGCACGCGCCTGGTCGTTGGCCGCCAGCTCCGGCCTGTCGCAGGGGACGCGTACGGTCCGCAGGTCGGTCGCGCCCAGCCAGCCGGCGTCGGCCGGATGGCCCTGCGAGATCACCTGGAGGACCGGGCCACGCGGCGGCGGCTGCTCGTCGTGGTGGGCCGACACGAGGAAGGTGATCCACTCGACGTACACGCCCACCACGTTCTCCACCGGGCCGCTGACGTCGGCGTCGCCGAACCCGAAGGCGGCCAGCGCGAGCCTCGCCCGCAGGCGCAGGTCCTCCCCGATCCGCCGGACCAGGGTCTCGGGGGTGGCGAGCAGCCCCTCGATGTCGAGCAGCGGGGGTCGTTCGACATTCGGCGCGCGACCCTCGACCTGCCGCACGACCTCGTGGTATTCGTGCAGGATCTCCGACGGCGGGGTCCGCTGCGGGTCGAGCAGCACGATGGGTACCGGACCGACGGGACCGGCCAGGAGCGCGGCCATCGCGACCGCCAGGGGTGCGGTCGCGCAGTAGGCGATCAGGGCGACCGGGCGGTCCGGCCCCAGCCGCGCGAAGAGGTCGCGGGCGTACGCCGGAGTCGTGAGCGCGGTCGGCATCGGCGAGGTCAGGACCTCCTGGCACTCGAATCCGGACCGGTCGAGGTGCATCTCGCTGATGTGCGCCTCGGGCCGCCGGCCCGGGTAGTCGAGGATGAGAAGCAGTGGTTTGTCGGACACGGTCTCATCGCTCCCCTGCGTCGGCGGCTACCGCTGTGGTGCGGTTCGCCGGAGCCAGCAGCCGCGCGATGGCGGCACGATCGGCCTTTCCGCTCGACGTCCGCGGCAGGGACGGCAGCACCGAGATGGACGGTGGGACCGAGTACCAGGGAAGTTCGTCGCGGAGCGCGGCGAGCGCTGCTGTCGCGTCGAACTCCGCGTCGCCAGTGACGGTGACGGCGGCGCGCAGTTGGCGGGAGCCGGCGCCCAGGCTCACCGGGACGCAGATGGCCTCCACCACCCCGGGCTGCCTGCCCAGGCATGCCTCGACCTCGAGCGGGTTGACCCGGTACCCACGGATCTTCACCTCGTCGTCGGTACGGCCGAGGAAGTGCAGCACCCCGTTCTCCACGCTCGCCAGGTCGCCGGTGCGAAAGGCCCTGGTGTGCCCGTGCGCGGTCGGCGGGATCCGCACGTACCGCTGCGCGTTCAACGTCGGCTGGTTGAGGTAGCCCAGTGCCAGGGGCGAGCCGGCGACGAGGAGTTCACCGACGTTCGAGTCACCGGAGTCGACGATGTCCAGCAGGACCTCGCAGCCCGGCAGTGGCAGGCCGATCGGTGCCAGCGCTGGCCACGAACTGCTCGGTCCGGTCAGCGTGTGCACGGACACGGTGTGCGACTCGCTCTGCCCGTAGTGGTTGTTGAGCACGCATCCGGGCAGCCTGTCGAAGAAGTCCCTGATCGCCGGCGTGCAGACCAACTGCTCGCCAGCGGTGTTGATCTCACGGAGGGCGAGGTTCGCCAACGAGTCGAACGCCGTCGCCGCCGTCGCCAGCATGTGCAGGGCGACGCAGGGCAGGAACAGCCGTTCGATCCGCTCGCGGGCGAGCCAGTCCAGCAGCTCGATCGGGTCCTGCCGCAGCTCCTCGGGCATGATGACGAGCGATCCGCCGCCGCCGAGCGTGCTGAGCGTCTCCTGGAACCAGATGTCGAAGTTCAGCGGTGCGAACTGTGCCGTCCGCAGGTCCTCGCGGACCGAGTGCTGCCGCTGCCAGGACGCCATGTTGTCGATGCAGCTGTGCGGCATGGCCACCCCCTTGGGGTTCCCGGTGGACCCGGAGGTGTAGATGACGTAGACGGGCGTCTCCGGGGCGCGGCGGACGAACCGCAGGTCGGTCCCGGCCAGCGGGTCCACCTCGCTCCACGCCGGGATCGTGATCCGGCGCGGCGCCGGCAGCTCCGGGTCGGGTCCCGTGTGCAGCAGGACCTCGGCTCCGCTCTCGGCGAGCATGTAGGCCAGGCGTCGGCGCGGGAAGGTGCCGTCCAGCGGCAGGTAGGTGGCGCCCGCGCCGATGACGGCCCAGGCCGCCGCGACGATCGCCGCGGACCGGCGTCCGGTGACGGCGACCGTGTCGCCCGGGCCGACACCTGCGTCCCGAAGCAGCTCGCCGATGCGGGCGATCCAGGCGGCCAGCTCGCGGTATGTCAGCTGGTGTTCCGGGTCGGCGACGGCGAGCGTCGCCGGCCGGAGGTCGAGCGATCGCTCGAACGAGTCGAGTACGCAGGACGGATCGGCCGTCCCACCCCAGAGTCCGGTTTCGGTGATCATCGCGACGTGCCTCCCTCGAACGCGCTCACGATCTGTCCCGCACGCCGTACGTCCTCGACGAGTTCGTGCACCGCGCGGTCCACGTCGGACTGTGCGCGCTCGAAGCGTCCGGGTGAGGTGAGGTAGCCGTTGTAGAACGTCGCGCCCTCGCAGAGCAGGCCGAACGCCCAGATCCGGGCGGCGGAGGTGCCGTCCTGCGCCACGGGATGGCCCAGCGCGTCCACGTCGATCGACGCCACGACCGGGCTGTCGGGCCGGAATCGCCGGAGCACACCCCGTCTGGCCATCGCGCCGACCACTGTCGTGTCGTCGGGCAGGGAGCTGAGGCGATCGGTGTAGCCCCGGTAGAGCCAGTCCGCGTGGACCGTGTGGCGGGCCGGGAACGCCGTCGAGGACAGGGCCCAGGAGCGGCTGTCGTCGTCCCAGCTCACCAGGGGGTTCGGTCCCAGGGACATCGACACCACACCTGACCGCAGCAGCGTCAGGATGTTGGCGGACCGCTCCTCCTCCGGGCCGATCACCAGGCGGTTGATCGTCTCGGCGTGGTAGCGGTAGAACCGGTCCAGCGACGCGTCGGTCAGTCCCCCGAACTCCACCGCGTACCGGATGGTGTCGCGGACCTCGCGACACATCTCGGTCGCCGCCTTGAACGGGCTCCCCTCGAATCCCCGGGCCGCCTGGGCGATGTCGGCGGCCATCCACGACTCCAGCGACCGCTGGTACGCCTCGCCGTCCGAGGGCGGCGGGAGGTCCTTGGCGCTCGGCGTCACGGTCCCGTGGTACGCCAGCTCGGGGTCGAACTCGTCAGGCCCGGGCAGGTCGTCGAGCGCGGACAGGCGACCGTCGGCGACCGCGGCACGCGCACGCAGGAGGAACGCCTCGGCGTCCTCGGTGCCGGTCTGCTGGAGGATCGTCGCCCGGCGGTACGCCACCCGCAGTTCGAGCATGAGCAGCGGCAGGACATCCCTGTCGAAGTCCAGTTGCGGCGTCGCGGCCCGCAGCCTGTCGATCGCCGAACGGGTGAACGCGACCGGCTCGTACGCCACGACCAACGACGGCGCGGGCCGCGCGCGGTACGGCAGGCCGGACCGGGAGAACACGACGATCCGCGGCTCACGGCCGCTGGGCACGTACCGCTCAGGTGTGACAGTCCGGTCGAACCTGCCGCCCCGCCCCACGGTCAACGCGAGGATCGCGTCCGTCGCCGTCAGACCGAGGCCCGCGATGGCGACGGTCTCCGACGGCTGGACGGACGCGAGCTGCCCGGGCAGCGGGTAGGGCCTGCCGATCAGTCGCCCCGCCGAACCGTCCCGGTCGTCTGGCGGCCGGGAGGGGCGCTGGCCGACCGTCACGAAGACGTAGTCGGCCTCGATGTGGTCGCCGTTGTCGAGCGACAGGATCGACGTGTCACCCTTTCGCCGCAGGTCCGCGGCGGCGGACACGTGCGGGATCAGTCGCACGTTCTCCGGGGCGTTGTCCCGCAGACGCCTGTAGAACGACAGCAGATACTCCCCGAAGACCCGCCGGGGCAGATTGTCGTTCGGGCGTACCAGACGCCCCTGCGTGCCCACCGTGAAGCCGTCCCGCGCCACCCGCAGCCCTCGTTCACGCGCCCAGTCGAAGAGGGTGGGCCCGCTCAGCGGAGGCGCCTGGGAGACGGACCTGGGGGACGGGTACATCGAGACGTACGCGCAGGCGTGATTGAGCAGCAGGTAGTCCGGCTGGTGGACGTCGTACTGCTGCGGCTGGGCGGGGTTGGGGTCGACCAGGTGCAGGTCGAACGTGAACTCCTCGTCGACGAGGGCCGCGTGGCTGATGAGACGCTCCAGAACACTGAGCCCCCGGACACCGACGCCCACGATCGCAACAGTGACCGATTTTCTCCGTTGGCCCGGCGCGTACTGCTCATCCATCGCAGACCCTCCAAATAAGCGGCAATGGGCCGACGACCGCACACCGCATCGGCGGCCGTCACTGACAATTCCAGTCCGGTACGATCCGTCACACCTTCGCGATTGCCGCCGTCAGCGCTGCTGGCCCGCCATCGCGCGGCGATCACACCCGCAGGTCAGCGGCTATCCGCTCGAGCACCGCCGGGGACTTCTCGAAGATCGCGAAATGGTCACCGTCGAGCACGAGTTGCGCGTACCTGTCGCTTGTCTCCCGCTCCCAGCCGGCGACCTGTTCCGGAGCCGCGAAATGGTCACGCGTGCTGGCGAACGCCGTGATGGGGACCGGCAGACGCGGTTCGGGGTGGTAGCTGTAGATCTCGTTGACGTGGAAGTCGGCGACGAGCAACGGCTGGATCAGCTCCAGCATCACCGGCTCCGCCAGGATCTCCTCGGGCGTTCCACCCAGCCGGCGCAGCACCACCGCCAGCTCGTCCGCAGGCAGCCCGGCCAGCTCGGTCCTGATCATCGGGATGCTCGGTGCACGCCTGCCGGCCACGAAGAGGTGGACCGGCAGGGGACCGCCCCGGCGGCGGATCTCACGGACGACCTCGAAGGCGCAGAGCGCCCCGGTGCTGTGGCCGAAGATGGCGTACGGCTGTCGTACCGTCCTGAGCACCTCCGGCGCGAGCTGCCGGGCGATCTCCACGGCCGAGGTCAGGGGCTGTTCGGAGCGTCGCGTCTCCCGGCCTGGCGGTTGGACGGGGCAGGCCGCGATCGTCGCCGGCAGGTCGCGGCCCCACGCCCGGTAGACCGCCGCACCGGCGCCGGCATGTGGCAGGCACAGCAGGCGGACCGCCGCGTCCTCGCCGGTCCCGAACGGGAACCACTGGTTTCTGGGCCGCACTCGTCCGGCGCTGCTCCCCGCGCCGCTACGCACTGTCGCTCCCGGCGGCAGCGGAGATCCGGCCGAGCGGCTCGTCGGGCGCGGCGACGCCGTACGCCAGCAGTGACAGGAACCGGCCGGCCGCCTCCGCCACGGTGGCCGGGTCGAAGGTCTCGGCCTCGTAGTTCCACTCGCCCGAGTACCCGCCGTCCCGGCCGGCCACCAGGTTGAGCTGTAGCGCGAACTTGGCGTACCGCTCCGGAAGGCGGATCACCTCCGCGGTGACGTCGGGAAGCGAGAACGGCTCCCACTCCATGTCGTCGACGACGATCGCCACATCGCACGGCGGCGGCGCGTCGGGAGCGGTGCCCTCGCGCGCCAACTGGACGATCATCGGGTACGGGACGCCGCGATGCTGCATGGCGCCCAGGATCTCCGCCTTGGCGCCCCTGGCGAGCGCCCGGAACGACATGTCGGCCGTGACGGCCAGCCGCATCGGCAGCAGGCCGATGAGGACGCCGATCACGTCGTCGACCTCGGCTGACCCGCGCAGCGACATCGGCGTCCCGAAGATCACCTCATCGGACTCGCCGTACTGCCACAGCATCGCGGCCATCGCCGCCGCGAAGACGCCGAACGGTGTGGTCCGCAGTGCCCGGCTCGCGTCGCGTACCGCCTGGCCGAGTTCGGGGCCGATCTCGAAGGCGTGATGTCCGGCCATCGCGTTCCGCCGTCGGGCGTACTCCGGCCACCAGGCCGGCAGCGTGCCCGGGAGTGGCTCGTCGTCGCCCGTCGCCGTCCCGGATACCGCCCGGGCCGGCGGGATGGTGCACGACCGGGGAGCGTCCCGCACCCGCTCGCGCCAGTAGTCGAGGTTCGTCGGGTCCAGCCCCGCGGCCCGCTGGGCGATGGCGAGTTCGCCCGCCTGCACCGGCAGCGGCTCCAGGCCGGGCTCCAGGCCGCGTACCCGGGCGGTGTAGAAGTGCTTGAGTTCCCGCTGGAAGATGTTCAGCGACCAGTCGTCGATGACGGCGTGGTGGAGCTGCACCACCAGGACGACCTCGTCCGGAGACACGCGGACCAGCCACGAGCGCATGGGTGACTCGCCCAGGTCGAGCGGTTTGCCGACGATCCGGCCCAGTTCGTCGTCGAGCGCCGTCGACGGGCAGGAGAGCTTCTCCAGGCGTACCGGATCCGGGCCGGTGACCATCTGCACCGGTTCCTCGTTCCACTCGGTCAGCCGGGTACGGAGCACCTCGTGACGAGCGACGATCTGACTGAGCGCCCATTCGAGCGCGTCGACGTCGAGTCGCCCGGTGATCCGGCACACCCAGGCTTCCACGTGTCGGGACGATCCGTCCCACAGGGCGTCGTCGATCCACAGCCCCTGCTGCTCGTGGCTCATCGGGAAGATCCGCGAGCGCGTGCCCGCGCCGGGGTTGGCGTCCAGTTCACCGCTCATCGTTGCGCCCCGCCCGGACTCGGGTGGCGGGCCGCGAGATCCGGGCGATCTCGTGCAGCGCCGCGCGGTCGACCTTGCCGTTCGCGGTCACCGGATACTGCGTCAGGCCGCGGATGGTCTGCGGCACCAGGTACGCGGGCAACAGCCGACGCAGTTGATCATGCACCCGCAGGGGATCGTCCGACGGGGCGGGCGGATCGGCGTCCGGTCTCGGGACCTGGTACACCAGCGCCAGCCGGACCGGCACACCGTCGCTGTTGGTCACCGCGAAGGCGACGCAGTTGCGCACGCCCGCCAGCGAGCCGGCCACCGACTCGATCTCGGCGAGTTCGATCCGCTGCCCGTTGATCTTGACCTGGCGATCGCGCCGGCCGCGGTAGTGCAGGACGCCGTCGTCGTCCCACACCCCCATGTCGCCGGTCCGGTAGATCCGATCCGGGACCCCGTCGATGTCGACAGTCGGGAACTTCTCCCGGGTCAACTCCGGCTGCGCCAGGTAGCCGTTCGCCAGGCCCTGACCAGCGATGCAGATCTCGCCCTCCCGACCGGGCCCGCAGCGCGTGCCGCGCTCGTCGAGCAGCACCACGCCGGTACCCCGGACCGGCGTGCCGACCGGCACTCCCCCGGGCACGTCGCAGTCCGCGGGCACCAGCCGCCGCAGCGTCGTGATCATGCAGCTCTCGGCGGGCCCGTAGGCGTTCCAGAGCGGCAGGTCGGGATGGTGGGTCAGGAAGCCCCGCACATGCTCCGGCGACGCCTTCTCACCACCGGTGTAGACGTGGGCAAGGCCCTCGAAGCAGTCCGGCGCCACGTCGACGAACAGGTTGAACACCGAGGTGGTGATCCACAGTGTGTCGACGCCGTGCCTCGACACGACGTACCGCAGCGTGTTCGGCAACAGGCTCTCCGCGACCAGCACGACGGTGCCGCCCGTCGTGAGCTGACCCCACAGCTCGAACGCGTACATGTCCCAGGGCAGCGCCGCGAACTGCGGCGTCGCGTGGCCGGGACCGAAGCCGTCGAGGCCCTCGGGGCCGAAGAGCCGCGTCACCGCCTGGTGCGGCGACAGCACACCCTTGGGGACGCCCGTAGTGCCGGATGTGAAGAAGACCGTCGCGGGCGAGTCCGGTGGCACCGACACCGGGTCGTACGCACGGGCGCGCCACGCCGCGTCGTCGATGCCGCCGCCCGAGGGCTGGTACCTGTCGAACCGGCCGTCCCACCTGTCGTCCGTGGTGACCGTCACCGCCGGCGAGATGAGATCGAGGATGAGTCTCTGGCGCTCCACCGGCCAGCTCGGGTCGAGATTCGTGTAGGCCGCGCCGGTCTTGAGGACTGCCAGTTGCAGCGCCACCATCTCCGGCGAGCGGTCCAGCAGGATCGGTACGACCTGCCCCGGCCCGACACCACTGTCGGCCAGGTCGGCGGCGTAGGTGTTCGCGGCCGTGTCCAGCGTGCGGTAACTGATCGCCCGGTCCTGCCAGATCAGTGCGGGCGCGTCGGGGTCGCGCGTCGCGTGCGCGGCGACGGCCTCGTGGATCAGCGGCTGGGAACTGCTCGGTGCGCTCATGCCTCGGCCGCCAGCACGGACTCGGACCACACCCGCAGGGCGAAATCCGCGACGACGTCGTTCATGAACAGCCAGGCCGGCTCCGCCCGCCAACCACGCTCCTGTTCGAGGCGAGCGCAGATCTTGATGGCCGCGAGCGAGGTGCCGCCGAAATCATAGAAACTGTCGGTACGACCGACCCGGTCGACAGCAAGCACGTCAGCGATGATGTGCGCGACCGACTGCTCCACCTCACCATCCGGCGCTACATAGGCACTGTCAACGAACTGTTCCCTGGATTCACTCATCGAGATCCTCTGGTCGAGCCACGATTGTCGATTGACTGTGGTACCGGTACTACTCACCCGTGGCGGACGATCCGACCCGCGCGCCGCTGGGGACATCGCCCAGGTGCGCGCTCACCGCGCCGACCGACGGGTTGGCGAAGAAGGTCTTGAGGGGCAGCTCCACACCGAAACGATCAGTGATCCGCGCGACGAGGACTGCCGCCAGCAGGGAGTGCCCGCCCAGGTCGAAGAAGCTGTCGCCGACCCCCACCCGGTCCACGCCGAGCACCTGCGCGAACAGCTCGGACAGGATCTCCTCCTGCGGCGAGGCCGGCGCTCCGCCACCAGCGTCCGCCTCCGCGGCTGGTGAGGTCTGCTCCTCGATAGGCGCGGCGAACTCCAGGGTTCCGTCCGGACGCCACCGGACCACATCGCCGGTCCGGAACATCCGCTCGCCCACGCCGAACGGGCAGGCGACGAACCGCTCCGCCGTCGCCCCCGGCCGACCCAGGTACCCCCGGGCCAGCGGCGCACCGGCCACGTACAGCTCACCGTCTACTCCTGGCGGCACCGGCCGCAACCGGTCATCGAGCACGAACACCCGCGTGTTCCAGATCGGACGCCCCATCGGTACGACGAGACCGCTGTCGTCGCCGGCGCGGTGCGCGACACAGCCGACTGTGCACTCCTCCGGTCCGTACTCGCGGTGGATCTCCGCACCGCCGCGCGACCAGTCGTGTGCCAGCGACGACGGAAGGGTCTCACCGGCGACGACGAGCACCGTCTGCCGCTCGGCGGCCCGGTCCTCCTGCCCGGCCATCGCCCGCAGGTCCGAGGGCTCGAGCCGGACCGGCGCCACCGGACCCGCCGCGCCGTTGAGGACTGCGGTCAGCGGTCCGCCGTCCTGCGGGAGCAGCGCGACGGTGGCCCCGGCGAGCAGCGGCACCAGGATCGAGCTGATGTCGGGGCCGGACGACACAGGGGCGGCCACCGGCGCCGTGCCTCCCGCCTCGACGCGATAGGTGTCGGCGGCCCAGGCGCAGTAGTTGACGACGCCGCGGTGGGTGACAGTGACGCCATGGAGGGCGTCTGTCGGGCCGGCCGGGTGGACCACGTACGCCGGGTGGTCGGGGCGCAGCGCGGCGGCCCGCTCGTCGTCGGCGAGGGCGCTCCCCGGCACGCTCGCCAGCGCGGCGCGGGTGGCGGGGTCGTCCAGGATCATCACCGGGGGGCCACCGGCCATGGGTACGCCGGCGGCAGTGGCCTCGTCGGCGAGCAGGACCGCCGGCCGGGCGTCGGCGAGGACGAGGTCGACCTCCCCGGCGGGCCGGGCCAGATCGACCGGCAGGTACGCGGCGCCGGCCTTGAGCACGCCCAGCAGCGCGACGGCCAGCAGCTCGCCGCGCGGCAGAGCGACAGCCACCGACTGCTCCGGGCCGACCCCGCCGGCGGCCAGGTGCCTGGCGAGCTGGTTGGCGCGGTGGTCGAGCGCGGCGTAGGAGAGGCTGCTCCCGCCGGAGAGCACCGCCGTGGCGTCCGGCGTCCGGGCCGCCTGCTGCTCGAACAGCCGAGGCAGGGTGTGCTCGGGCACCGACCGGCAGGTGTCGTTCCACTCGTGCAGGATCCGCTGCCGCTCGGCGTCGTCCAGCAACTCGTGCTCGCTGACCGGCCGGGCCGGGTCGTCGGCGACCTGGCGCAGCAGTCGGGTGAGTCGTTCGGCGAGGGCCTCGACAGTCGATTCGTCGAAGAGGTCGGTGGCGTACTCGAAGGTGGCACGGATGCCCGCAGGTGAGCCGTCGGCGTTGTGCAGCGGGCGGACGAAGAGCGACAGGTCGAACTTCGTCGTCTCGTGGCCGACCGCCTCGGGCTCGATCCGCAGGCCGGGCAGCTGCCACCGGCGGGTGACCGCGTTGTCGGAGATGAGCATCACCTGGAACAGCGAGTGCCGGGACACCGAACGGGCCGGGTTGAGGATCTCCACCAGGCGCTCGAAGGGCACGTCCTGATTGCTGTACGCGGCGAGGTCGGTCTCGCGGATGCGGGCCAGCAGCTCGGTGAAGCTCGGGTCGCCGCTCAGGTCGGCGCGCAGCACGAGGGTGTTGACGAAGAAGCCGACCAGGTCGTGGACCGCTTCGTCGGACCGGCCGGCCACCGGCGTACCGATCGGGATGTCGGTGCCCGCGCCGCACCGCGACAGCAGGGCCGCCAGCCCGGCATGCAGCACCATGAACAGCGTCGTCTTGTGCGCGGCCGCCAGCGCCTCCAGTCCACGGTGCAGTCCGGCGTCCAGTGTGATCCCGACGGCGCCGCCACGGTCGGTCGGTTCGATCGGGCGCGGCCGGTCGTACGGCAGCCTCAGCTCGTCGGGCAGGCCCCGCAGCGCGGAGGTCCAGTAGTCGACCTGGTCGGACAGGAGGTTGCTCGCCTGGACGCCGTCACCGAGCAGGTCACGCTCCCACATGGTGTAGTCCGCGTACTGCGCGGGCAACTCGGCCCACCGTGGCGCCTGGCCCTCCGCGCGGGCCCGGTACGCCTCGGCCAGGTCGCGCATCAGGATGCCCATCGACCACCCGTCGCAGGCGATGTGGTGGGTCATCAGCAGCAGCACATGCTCCTGGGGCGCCAGCCGGAACAACCAGGCCCGGACCGGCAGCGCCGTCGCCAGGTCGAAGACGTGTCGCGTGGCCTGCTCGAGAAGGCGGGGCAGGGTCGCCGGATCCGCCTCCACCACCGTCACGTCCGGCGTCGCCTCGGCGGCCTCGAGGATCTGCTGGTACGGCTGGCCGTCCACCTCGGGGAACACCGTACGCAGCGACTCGTGCCGCCCGACCACATCGTGCAGCGCCGCCCTCAGCGCGTCCACGTCCAGCCGGCCCTGCAACCGCCAGGCGAACGGCATGTTGTAGACGGAGCTCGGTCCGTTGAGCCGGGCCAGGAACCACAGCCGCCGCTGGGCGAACGACAGTGGCAGCCGCTCGGGCCGCGACGTGGCCACCAGCGCAGGCCGGGAACTGCCGGCCTCCCCCATGGCCTTGGCCAGCTGCGCCACCGTCGGATTCCAGAACAGCGCACGGACCGGGACCTCTACGCCGAACACCGCTCGGATGCGGCTGATCAGCCGGATGGCCCGCAGGGACTGGCCGCCCAGATTGAAGAAGCTGTCCTCGACTCCCACCCTGTCGACGCCCAGCACCTGTGCGAACAGCTCGCACAGGATCTCTTCGCGCGGCGACGCCGGCTCCCGGCCGCGAACCGGGCCGTCGGGCGCCGGAATCGGCGGTACCCCCGGGTCAAGCTTCCCACCATCGGCGTCGAAGCGATTAGCCATGGTCATCCCCATCCTGGCTGGAACGAATCGATCCGCGCTGGCTAACCGACAGGCGGAAGCAGGTGCTGGTTCGCTGCGTGCAGCGCTCTGGGAGCGTCGCAGCCGCGCGACCCGCCTCCACCTCCGATCTTGCTCGGGCGGTTCGACGGGATCAGGCGACCGGTGTCGGCCGCTGGGCGCCATGAACGCTCGTGTCACTGCCGAACAGTGTTCGAATCTGGGCCGCCGCGCCGTCCCCGGCATCTCCGGTGCTGCTCCACACTGAGGCGAGTCAGCCAGGCCGGCCGAGCAGCAACCGGGAAGGCGCGGCGGACAGTCCGGCCTGGAAACGTCTGGAAGGCCGCTGGTTCCGATCTCGGGCCCTGTGACGCAGCGCGGCAGCGGGACACCTGCTAAGGAGAAACTCGATGGAGATTACCCAGGCGCCGCCCAAGGATGAGCTCGTTCGTCGCGCCTCCGCGCTTGTCCCGCTCCTGCGGGAAAAGGCTCTCTGGATGGAGGAGAACCGGCGGATCCACGACGAGGTCATCGAGGCGATCACCGACGCGGGCATCCTGAAGATGCGGGTGCCGGTCCGCTACGGCGGATACGAGTCCGACATGGGCACTGTCGTGGACGTCCTGGCGGAGCTGGGGCGCGGCGACGGCTCGACCGCGTGGACGGTCGCGGTGTGGTCGATCAGCACCTGGATGACGGGGCTGTTCCCCGACGAGGTGCAGGACGAGATTTTCGCGACTCCTGACGTGCGGATCAGCGGGATCCTCAGTCCCGGCGCCGTGGCCGTCCCGGCCGACGGCGGTTTCGTCATCAACGGGAAGTGGTCGTTCAACACGGGCGCTCAACAGAGCACCTGGAACACGAACGCCGCAGTCACGCCGACCGGGGACGGTGGCTTCGCACCGGTCATGGTCGCGGTCCCGATCGCCGATCTGGAGATCATCGACGACTGGCACACCTCGGGTCTGCGCGGTTCCGGCAGCATCACCACCATCGCCAAGGATGTCTTCATCCCGGCGGAGCGGGTGCTGCAGATGGGCCCGGTGTTGCAGGGTCAGCACCGGTCCGAGCGGAACGCGAACGCGACGATCTACCAAGCCCCCTTCATGCCTACCGCGTGCGCCACCATCAGCGCGCCGGCCCTCGGTCTGGCCATGGCCGCGAAGGACGCCTTCCTGGAGCGACTGCCCGGCCGGAAGATCACCTACACCAACTACGAGAACCAGGCCGAGGCGCCCATCACCCACCTGGAGATCGCCGAGGCGATCACCAACATCGACGAGGTCGGCTTCCACGCCCGCCGCGCGGCGAACATGATCGACACCAAGGGCCGGGCGGGCGAGGCCTGGACGCTCGAGGAGCGGGCTCGCGTACGACTCGACCTGGGCGCCGCCTGCCAGCGGGCCAAGGAGGCGGTCGACATCCTGCAGGGTGCGAGCGGCGGCTCCTCCATCCACCAGGACGTGCCGATCCAGCGAATCCAGCGGGACGTGCAGGCGCTCAACCTGCACGCCATCCTGCACCCCAAGACGAACCTGGAGCTGTACGGCCGGATCGTCTGCGGGCTGGACAGCAACACGCCGTTCGTCTGATCGGCGCGTCCGTCACCGTGCCGCGACCGTGAACACCGCCACCGGTGGTGGCTGGGCGGTGGGCGGCACCTGATCTCACCGCCCCGGAAAGGCCGTCCGCCGTTCGCCGCACGGCACCTGTGGTGCCGGCTGTGGACGGCGGGCGGCCTCCGGGGCGACCCCACCAGGCGCGGCCAGCTCGGAGCGCCCGCCGCGCCGCTGAGCCCTGCTGCGGCCCCTCATTGTCCGGAACGGCCGGCTCTCCTGGCCGGTCATACGCGAAAGGCGTCGTCGTGATGCTGGCATCAGTGTGTCCCGCAGTCGGTCAGGCCTGGGAGTTGCGCGAGGTTCCCACGCCCGTGCCGGGTCCAGGCGAGGTGCTCATCCGCGTGCACGCGAGCGGTCTGTGCCGCAACGACGTGTGGCTCACCGACGGTACGTATCCGTATCCGCCGATCGAGCCGACAATCGTCGGGCACGAGCCCGCCGGTGAGGTCGTCGAGGTAGGCGCCGGGGTGACCTCGCGCAGGGTCGGCGACCGGGTCGGCGCCACCTGGATCCAGGGTGGCTGCGGCTCGTGCGACCACTGCCGGCTCAACCTCCCGGTCACCGGCATCACGGGCATGAACTGTGTCTCCCCCGCGATGACCGGGCTGACCAGGCCGGGTGGTCATGCCGAGTATCTGGCGGTGCCGGCGTCCTCCACCGTGCTGCTGCCGGACGCCCTGTCCTACGAGATGGCCGCGCCGCTGCTGTGTGCCGGGTACACGTCCTGGTCGGCCCTGCGGGCCGGGAACCCGCAGCCGCACGAGCGGGTCGCCGTGCTCGGCATCGGCGGCCTCGGCCACCTGGCCGTGCAGTTCAGCAGGGCCTGCGGCTTCGAGACCGTGGCAGTGACCAGCAGTCCGGACAAGACCGAACTCGCCCGCGGGCTCGGCGCCGACCACGTGGTGTCCGACGGGGAGGGCCTCGCGAAGATCGGCGGCGCGGACGTCGTCGTCGTCACCGGCACCTCCTACGGGGCCGCCGCCGAATGCCTTTCCGGCCTCCGGGTCAATGGCCGCATGGTGCTCGCGACAATTGACCCGGCGGGCTCTTTCACCATCGACCCGTCACGACAGTTCTTCGCCAAGGGTCAGACAATTCTCGGCGCCACCCACAATGGCCTGCCCTATCTCGTCGAGGCCCTCGACCTGGCAGCCAGCGGTGCCGTCACGGCTCACATCGAGGTCTTTCCCAAGGAAGAGATCGCCGAGGCCGTCGACCGCGTAGCCGCTGGAGATGTCCGCTTCCGGGCCGTCGTCACCTACTGATCGGATCAGGACCCGCCGGCGATTGGGCGTCGGGCGGTCCGCCGGGCCGTGGACGGGATGCCGGGAACGGCAACCGGGGCGCCAGCGTCAGCATTCCGCAAGATGTGTCCGTGGGAATGCCATGTCATCGTCATCGAAGAATGTCCGCCAATTCGGGCGCAAGGGCTGGTCTAACTGAGCAGCGAGGACGGCGTTATGCAGAAAGAAACCCCTCCGGTCGTCATCGACACCTCAGGTGTCGATATCCATGCGGAGAACGCGAGGATCCGCGAGCACGGGCCGGTCGCCCAGGTCGAACTTCCGAACGGTGTACGGGCGTGGTCGATCACCGGTTACGACGCGGGTAGGCAGGCGCTGAGCGACCATCGCCTCTCCAAGGACGGGCATCAGCACTGGACCGCGTACGTCCACGGCGAGGTCGACCCGAGCTTCCCACTCATCGACTGGGCGCTCATGGACAACATGAACACGACATACGGAAGCGCGCACAGTCGCATGCGCGCGCTTGTGGCGAAGAGATTCACGCCGCGACGGATCGAGGCGATGCGGCCGACGATCGACAAGATCGTTGCGAGCCTGCTGGCGGACCTCGCGGGCACCTCGGCCGGCACGGTGGTGGACCTCAAGGCGAGATACGCCTACCCCCTCGCCGCCCGCGTGATCTTCGATGTCGTAGGTATTCCCGAGGCGGCCCGGGGAACCATCCTGGGCGACGGCGAGGCGCAGATCGACACGACCAAGACCAGCGAGGAGATCGCCGCGAGTGTCGAACGGGGACTGATGGAGCTGGCCGCGGTGGTCGAGGCCAGGCGCCAACACCCCGCGGACGACCTCATGAGTGATCTGATCGCCGCCCAGCAGGAGGACGGCTCGGAGCTGCGCGACGGCGAGATCATCGGCAATCTGTCGTTCCTGCTGGGTACCGGCACCGAAACCGTCACGAACCTGGTGGTCAATTCGGTACTCGCCCTGCTCTCCCATCCCGACCAGTTGCAGCTGGTCAGGTCCGGGAAGGCCTCGTGGCAGGACGCGATCGAGGAAACCCTTCGCGTCGAGGCGCCGGTGGCACATCTGCCATTCCGGTTTCCCACCGAGGATGTTCAGCTCGGCGGCGTGACGATGAGTGCGGGCGATCCGGTCCTCATGAATTTCGCCGCCATCGGACGCGATCCCGCCATCCACGGCACGAGCGCCGGTTCCTTCGACATCGCCCGGCCGTCGAAGGACCACCTGTCCTTCGGCCACGGCGCGTACAGCTGCATCGGCAAGGCCCTCGGCCGCGTGGAGGCCGAGATCGCAGTCTCCGCGCTGTTCACCCGTTTCCCCGACCTTGCCCTCGCGGTTCCGGCATCGGACATCAAGCCGCAGAGCACGTTCATCATGAACGGCCGTGACGAGTTGCCAGTCCTGCTGGCCGCGCCCCCTGCCGAGTCGGCGTGACACCACCAGCCACCTCCCGGGTGCGGGACCGCTTACGGGCCGAGGTGACCGATGCCGCCGCGCGCGCGGCCGATCTGGTGTCGACGTTGCCCGCTCCCGCTGACCGCAGCCCCGACCAGCAGGCCCGAGCCACCTCGGCGCAGGTACGCGCCCGGACCGCGAGGCGTCGGCTTCTGCGCGATCAGTCGGAGCTGCTCTACCGCGAGGCCGTCGGAGCGAGCTTGCGACGGCTGTCCTTGACCGATCTGTCGTACCTGCTGGCCGACATCGTTCCCGGCCTGACGCCGAACCGGGCGGAGATGGAGATGGAACGCGGCCGCCGCCAGTCCGCCAAGGAAGGCCTCGAGATCGACCAGGGCATCGCGTCCTCCGCGCTGCTCAGATCCGGTGCCGGCGCCGACCTGCTGCGCTCGCAGCGGTTGCCGACCGACGAGGCCCGTTCGCGGCTGGCGGAGTTCCAACGGACTGGCGCGGTCGAGATGCCTGTGGTGTCGGTACGGCGCACGGACGGGGTGGCCGAGATAACCGTCGCCAACCAGCGGTACCTCAACGCGGAGGACGAGCCCCTCGGCCAGCAGCTGGAGATCGCGATCGACCTGGCCCTGCTGGATCCGGGGGTACGCGTGGGCGTCCTGCGGGGCGCCGTCATGGAGCACCCGAGATACGCGGGCCGGCGGGTCTTCAGCTCGGGAATCAACCTGAGCCTGCTGTGCGCCGGGCAGATCCCCTTTCTGGGCTTCGTCATGCAGCGTGAGATGGGCTACCTGAGCAAGATCCAGCGTGGCCTGTGGGATCCCCGGCAGCAGGCCGATCCGACGGCTCGGGGCGGCAAGCCCTGGATCGCGGTCGTCGACGGGTTCGCCATCGGCGGTGGCATGCAGCTGATGCTGACCTTCGACTACGTGATCAGCTCGGACACGGCCTACTTCACGCTGCCGGCGGCGCGTGAGGGCATCGTGCCCGGTGCGGCGAACCTCCGGCTCGGCCGCGTCCTCGGCCCCAGGCTGGCCCGACAGGTACTCCTGGGTGGTCGGCGGATCGGGGCCCGCGAGCCGGCCGCGGCCCTGCTGTGCGACGCCGTCGTGGCGGAGGAGGAGGTCGACGGCGCGATTGACGAGGCCGTGCACGCCATGGACAACCCGGCGGTGCTCGCCAATCGACACATGATCACCGCCTTCGAGGAGCCCGAGGATCACCTCCGTGGCTACCTCGCCGAGTTCGCCGAGGTCCAGGTTCAGCGGTTGTACAGCCAGGACGTCCTGCACCGGTTGGAGCAACAGTGGATGCAACGGCAACGGTGAGCACCGGCGCGCATCTCCACGCCGATGACCTGCATCGCAGCGTGTCGAGCCGGCAGGTCGCCGCGATGACCATGCTCAACGAGATCGTGGCCGCGTTCCCGGACGCGATCTCGTTCGCGCCGGGCGCCCCCTACGAGCCGTTCTTCGCGGACATCGCCGTCGGTCCGCTGCTGGACACCTACGTCGAGGCCCGGCGGGCCGCCGGCCTCGGCGAGGAGGCGGTACGCCGACAGCTGTTCCAGTACGGCCCGAGCAAGGGGATCATCAACGATCTGGTCGCCGCCGCCCTGCGGGCGGACGAGGCCATCGACGTCTCGCCTGACGCGATCGTGATGACTGTCGGTTGCCAGGAGGCGCTCTTTCTCACCCTGCGTGTCCTTCATCCGCCCGGTTCCAGCCTGGCCGTCCCCGATCCGTCCTATGTCGGCGCTGTCGCAGCTGCCGACTCGCTGGACGTAGTGGTCCACCCGGTGCCGGACGACGGCACCGGCCCGGACCTGGCGGCCCTCCGTACGGCGTCGGAGCGGGAGCGGGCTGCCGGCCGGCGCCTGCGGGCGCTGTACGTCTCCCCCGACTTCGCGAACCCGTCGGGATGCCGGCTCTCGCTCGCCGCCCGACACCGTCTGCTGGCGGCGGCGTCGGACCTCGACCTCATCCTGATCGAGGACAATCCGTATGCCTTCACGGCCGCCCCGGACGACCGGCTGCCCAGTCTGAAGGCGCTCGACCGCGAGGGTCGGGTGGTGCACACCGGCACCTTCGCGAAGGTCGCGGTACCGGGAGCCCGGGTGGGTTACGTGGTGGCTGACCAGTGGGTCACGTCGCCGTCCGGCCCACCGGTCCGACTGGCCGCCATGATCGCCGCAGCCAAGAACGCGGTCACCCTGAACACCTCCCCGCTGGCTCAGGCCCTGATCGGCGGGCTCCTCATTCAACACGGGGGCTCCATCGCCGCGCTCGGCCAGCGTAAGGCGGCGCATCTGCGCGGCAACCGGGCCGTCCTCCTCGAGCGGCTCGCGCACCACTTCGGCGAGCCCGGTCAGCGGGGTGCCCGGGTTCGCTGGTGGGCACCCGAGGGCGGTTACTTCGTCCAGGTCGAACTCCCGGTCGAGGCCGACGACGCGCTGTTGCGGCAGTCCGCGGAGACGTTCGGCGTCCTCTGGACCCCGATGCGCGGCTTCCACCTCGCCCGGGGTGGCGAACGACGCATCCGGCTGTCGTGTTCCGCGCTCGAGCACGACGAGATCGTCGAGGGCACCGCCCGGTTGGCTGACTTTGTCAACGCGTTGTAGGGCACATGCCGGTCGCCCGGCTGCGGGACCGGTCGTGACACGGATGCCCGGTCCGGCGACGACACCCGGTGTCGGCGACGACCGGCGCGCAGGCGAAGGAGGAGCAATGAGCAGCGACATCCCGTCGTTCGCGCGGCGACCGACAGCCAACCAACTCTGCCTGTATCTGGGCGAACAGACGGCTTTCTGGGCCGGCGGTCTGCACCACAGCCGGGCGGTTCTGGTGGCGGGTGACGTGGTCCTCGCGGCGCTGGCTGCCGCGTGCGCGGATCTCCAGCGTCGCCACGCCGCGCTGCGCATGCACTTCCGCGACGTCGACGGAGAACCGCTGCTGGTGCCGAGTGAAGGATGGCCCGTCGAGTTCGTCGCCGGCGTTCCGGGACCGTTGGCGACCGCGCTCACGGTGGCCGCCGCCGACGCGAGCCGTCCTTTCGACCTGGACGACGGGCCCGCCATCAGGGTGGGCGGGTATCCGGTGCAGGGCGGTGGCACCCTCGTGGCGCTGACCATCCACGCGGCGGTTGGCGGCCGTTCGGCAGCGTCGCGGCTGCTCGACGAGCTGGGTGAGCGCTATCCCGCGGCACTCACCGGTCCGCCCTGGCCGTCGACCGGCACGCCGTTGACCGAGCAGGAGGGCCCTGACCGCGTCGCCGACGCTGCCGCCACGCTCGACAGCGTCGGTGCCCTGACCGCGGCACCGCAGGCGATCGCCTGGCCCGCCAGCCGTGGCCGTGGGCGCAGTCACGGTCGGTCGATCACGACGCCCTGGTCGCTGGAGCCGAGCCAGACCTCGCAGGTACGACGGTTCGCCGACCGGGTCGGCGTCTCCCCGGCCACCGTCCTGCGGTGTGCCCTGCGCGTCCTTCTCCTGCGCGAGACCGGCGAGTCGGACGTGCCGATCGGCTCACCGACGCCCACCCGAACCGGCGACACCGAGGTCACGCCCGAGGACATCCAGATTCTTCGCCACGCCCTCGACGCGCACACGTCGGTCGTCGACGCGGTCCAGGCCGAGCACACCACGGCGACGCGGCCGGTGGACCATCCGGGCGTGCTGAACGCGCTGCTGACGCGGGCGCTGCGGTCCGAGCGGGACGCCGGGGTCGACGTCCAGGTCGGGTTCCGGTGTGACACGGCGACTGACCGGCCCACCACCTGGGCCGCCATGGGGGCCAGGGACATCGATCTACAGGTCACGCACTCGCCGTACGAGCTCGAATTCGACGTGACGTTCGATGACGATCGCGTCGTCGGGGCGTGGCGAGGCGCGGTAGGGCTGTTCGACCAGGACACCCTCGATCGGATGGGGCGCAGCTACTCGACCCTGCTGCACGAGCTGGTCCGGTCCCCCGCCGGACCGATCGGCGCGCTCGACGTGATCCACCCGACCGACCGGGCCCGGCTCGCGACGTGGGAGGCGCCAACCCCTCGCGCGAGCGGTGACGACACACTCGTCGAGTTGGTCGGTCGGTGGATCAGGCGTACGCCCCAGCGAACGGCAGTGGTGATGGCCGACGTCGCACAGACCTATTCGGACCTGGACGCTGCGGCTGACCGGATCGCCGCCGGGCTGACGGCGCTCCAGCTCCCCACGGAAACACCGATCGGCATTCTCGTGGCCCGTCGTGTGGAGCTACCGGCCATCCTGCTCGGAGTCGCCCGCGCCGGTCTGGCCGCCGCGCCCATGGATCCGGACCATCCCATCGAGCGCCTGTCGTACATCGTCAGTGACAGCGGATGCGGAGGGGTGATCACGGACGGCAGCCTGCCGGCCGACCGGGTGACGGCGCTCGGCGTACCGGTGGTGCCGCTGGGCGACCTGCTGGCGGCCACCCCGGCACCGATCCGCCGGCCGCCGCACCCGGACTCGCTGGCCTACGTGCTGTACACCTCCGGGTCCACCGGCCGTCCCAAGGGCGTCGCGGTGACCCACCGCGGCCTGGCGAACTGCCTGGTCGCCACCCGGAAGCTCCTTGACTTCCAGCCGGAACAGTCGCTGCTCGCGGTGACCACGATCTCCTTCGACATCGCGATGCTGGAGACCTTCCTCGCCCTGACCAGCGGCGGACGGACGATCCTGGCGACCAGCGCCCAGGCGCGCAACGGAGCCGAGTTGCAGGCCGTGTTGGAACGGCATCGACCCGATGTCATGCAGGCGACGCCCATGACATGGCGGATATTGTTCGCGACGGGTTGGTCGGGCGATCCGCGGTTGACCGTGTCGTGTGGCGGCGACGTCGTCTCGCCCGAACTGGCCAGCCGCCTGGTTGCCTGCACGAAGGAGTTCTGGCACACCTACGGGCCCACGGAGGCCTCGATGTACGCGGTGTGCGAACGACTGCCGCGGGAGCCGCAGCCGTCGATCGTGCCGGTCGGCCGTCCGTTGCCCGGCGTCTGGCTGCGGATCCTCGACGCCGCGGGTCTGCCGGTGCCACCCGGTGTGGTCGGCGAGCTCTACATCGGCGGCGTCGGGGTGGCCCGGGGTTACGTCGGTGCGCCCGGGCAGACCGCCGAGCGGTTCGTGCCCGACCCGACCGGCGAGGGGGGCCGCCTCTACCGAACGGGTGACCTGGCCCGGTGGCGCGCCGACGGCCGACTGGAACTGCGGGGACGCAACGATCGTCAGGTCAAGATTCGCGGGCATCGCATCGAACCGGACGAGATCGAGCGCGTCCTCAGTGGTCACCCGGACATCGCGGTCGCCGCGACCGTGGTGGCCGGCCGGGACCGCGACAGCAGAAGCATCGTGGCGTTCCTGCAGCCACGACAGCCGGGGGCCGGCCAGGAGCTGGTGAGCCGGGTCGCGGCGCACGCCCGCCAGGTGTTGCCGGCGTACATGGTGCCGTCCTCGTACGCGCTGCTGAGCACGATGCCACTGACCGCGACCGGCAAGATCGATCGGACTGCCCTCTCCCGCATCAGGCCACCGCGACGCGACAACGCCGAGAGCGACCAGGAGACACGCTGGGTCCACGAGGCGTGGGAGTCGGTGGCCGGGAAACGCGTCGACCACGATGAGGACTACGGCCAGCTCGCCGGGAACCTGCCGAACGCCTGGAAGCTGCGCGCCCACGTACGACGTGAATTGGGCATCCAGCTCCGTCTGGACGACATCGTGGCCGCGGCCACCGCCGCCGACCAGGCACAGCGGATCCGACAGGAGCAGCTCGCCGCCGGCACGCCGCCGCTGCGCTGGTCTGGACGTACGGACCGGGCCGCGCTGGTCCTGCTGCAGGGGGACGCGGCCTGGCCGGCGCAGGCTGTGGCGGAATTCGAGCGCTGGTTCAAGGTGGCGGTCCTCGACGTGCCCGACGGGCGCCCGCAGGACGTGCCGGCGCGGCTGGCGACCATCGACGCTCCGGGCGGCACCGTTCTGGCCGCGTACGGCGGACTGGTGACACAGGCGGCCGAGTTCGCCCAGACGGTGCGCAGGCGGATCGGCGTGGGGCCGAAGGTGCTGGCCGTCGAACCGGCCGCGCCGAGCGGACCGCACCCGCCGGAGCCCGCTCCACAGTGGGTGGCGAGCCGCGACCGGGAGCTGCTCCGTTCGTGGCGGGCGACGGCAGCTGAGGCCGACGTCGTGCTGGTGGCCCTGGACCACGACGCGCCGATGGACTGGTCGCTGCTGGCGTCCGTCGTCGCCGGGATGGGCTGACCCGGCCCTCACACGACTCCCGTCCGGCCAGCGGCGGGGCGACCACCACCGTTCCGGACGGTGGCCCGGCAACCGCGAAGTGGTCGACAACGGCGGTCAGGGACGACGGTGGACCTGTGGAGGCGACCAGTCGTCCCCGTGCCAGCGGCGATCGTCAGTACACCAGAGATGGATGGTCAATGACCGCGAACATGAACACCGCCGAACTCGACCTCCCCCCGCTGCCCGAGCCGGGCCTCACCCCGGCCCGGGTGATAGCGAGAGCCGAGGCGATGGTCCCCGAACTGATAGAACGCCAGGCCGAGGTGGAGGAGCGCGGTTTCTACGCCGAGGACATCCACGAACGCTTCGCCCGGAACGGCTTCTACCGGATCCTGGTGCCCCGTCGCTACGGTGGGTACGAATTCGCGGTGGAGACCTTCCTTCGTGTCTCCATGACTCTGGTACGTGGCTGCTCCTCGACCGGCTGGATGTACAGCCTCGGGGCCTCGCACGCGCTCATGGCCGCGACGATGTTCGACGAGCGGGCGCAGGCGGAACTCTTCAGCGGCGGCGACTTCGTGTGTCCCAGTACCGCGGTTCCCAGCGGATCCGCAGTACCCGCTGCCGGCGGCGGCTGGACGGTCAACGGCACCTGGTCATACTGCTCCGGAGCGCCGTACGGGACCCACTTCATGGCACACGCACTGATGCCCGGGGAAGGTGGAAGCCCTCCGTCGACGCTGCTCTTCGTGGCGCCGCGGCGCCAGTGGGCGCGGCTGGACGACTGGGGACAGCTTCTGGGCCTGCGGGGTAGCGGTTCGCACAGCATCACGATGGAGAACAGCCACATCCCCGACCACCTGGCTCAACCAGGCGTACGGATCGTCGAGCACGACGCGACGTCGGGCACGCCTGGGCGGACCCTGCACGGCAACCCGGAGTACGGGGGCACGCTGCATGCCTTCATCAGCCTCCTCAACTGTTCGATGGCGGTGGGCATGGCGCGGGGAGCGCTCGACGCGTACGAGGACCTGCTGCGCGACCGGACGACTCTGGCGCCGCCGATGGTGCCCCGCTATCAGGACCCGGACTACCAGCTCTGGTACAGCGACGCCTTCGGGATGATCGGTACCGCCGAGGCGGCCCTGCTGAACGCGATTCAGCAGTGGCACCACGTGGCGGCCCAGGGTCCGGCCGCCGCGACCAGGGAATCGGACCTGCGCCTCTCGGCCATCTGCCGCCAGGCCGCCAACCTGTGCTGGGAAGCGATGGGGCAGTACATCATCCCCACGGCGGGCTCGAGTGCCCTGCGGCACGGTGAGCGCCTCGAGCGGGTGTGGCGGGACATGTCCACGCTGCGCACCCACGCCGGCCTCTCGGTCCTGCTGCCCACTGTCGCCCTGCGCGGGCTCGCCAGGACCCTGGCGCGCTGACGCGCTGCGCGAGCCTGGCGCGCTGACGCGCTGCGCGAGCCTGGCGCGCTGCCTGCGCCTGGTGCACGACGACCCCTGAGTCGGCGCCGACGACGATCCCGACCCGGTGCGCCACTGCCTGGAGGGATCGTCTGGCGTGCCCACGGTCGCAGGATCTTCGGTGGTCCTCACCAGCTGTCTGGTGGCCGCTCCCGTACCGGGTGTACGCACGAGTCAGCACCGCCGCGCGGGGACTCCCTGCGCGGCGGTGCTGCCCATTCCTGTGGAGTTCGGAGCGCGATCGGCGTCAACCGGCCGGTCGCACGAATGCCCGGCCGGCCCTTCGGCCGTCAGCCGCTCGCGGCCGATGCGGATGCCGTCACGGCACCACCGCCGGTGAACCCGGCCTGTGCCGCGGGTGCGACCGGCCGCTGCCCGGATCGCGTCACGCGGTCAACAGTTCGAGCCGCTCGGGCCCGTCGTTGATGATGTCGAGGAAGTGCTGCTTGATGTCATCGACGAGGCTGGGATCGTGCAGGTCGGTCCGCACCTGCACGGCGACGTGGAGCCCCTCCGGGGTCGGCGTCACCAGGAGCATGACGACGAAGAAGGACTTCGTGGCGAACGCGGTGCCCTCGCTCACGAGAACCCCGTCCATGCCACCGAGGCTGAGGCTGGGCGTCGAGTTGTAGTTCAGCGCGACCATCCGGTCCAGGGGGATCACTCCCTCGGAGCCGCTGAGCGCGTCGGCCAGATCCTTCGGGGCGAGCAGAGCGTCACGCGCGGACATGGCCTGCTGATACGAGCCGCGCATCCGCGCGAGGAGGTGCTGACCCGAGCGGGACGGACCATTCGGCCGCAGCAGGATGGTGCCCACCCTGTTGGTGACGGTCCTGTCGATCACTTCACCGGAGTTGTTCGCGATGGGCACCATCACCGCGAAATCCGGCAACGCGCCCGCCCGGACGATCGACTCCACGTACACCGCCGCTACACCGACGGACGGCGGCATGCCGTTGGCTCGGGCGTAGTCGTTCCAGGACCGTAGTTGCGACTCCGGTACCTGGAAGCTGCGCAACACGGCCGGACCCGCGGGCGAGTACCGCGATCCGTCATGCATCGGGGTTGCCTGTGCAGCCCCGTCGCTGCGGCCGGGGAACTGGCAGGTCGGCAGCTCATTCAGCTCGTCGCGCCAGTACTGACGCTGAGCCTCGATGTCCGACGACGCGAGCTGGTGGCGGAAGTCGCAGGCCATCTCGGCGAGGGAAGCCGTCCGGCCCGGCCACTGCGGCGCCTTTCCGGCCAACCGCGCCGCGTAGGCCACCGGTAGCTCTGCCGTCAGGATGTCCCACGAACGACCGTCGAAGCCCGAGTGGTCCACCGCCACCCCGAACAGGGTGCGACCGCTCTCTCCACTGCGTACGAGCACGCACCGCCAGACCTTCCCCTCGTCGACCCGCAGCGGTATCCGCAGGGTCCGCCTGAGTGCATCGGCCGCTGCCTTGTCACTGTCCTCGTCGGCCAGCCGATGAAACTCCGCCTGTCCCGGATCGGCAGGCACCTCGGCGAGGCCGAGCTCCGGACCGTGCAGATACCGGGCGTGCAACGCCTGGTGACGGCGGTGGACATCGGCTGCGGCACGCTCCAGAGCGGCCACGTCGATCTCGCCGTCGAACCACCAGGCGATCTCGACGACGATCTTCTGCGGAACCGTTTCGGCCTGGATCGGAGTGATGGCCACGAGTTCGTCACCTTCGGCGGCGGAGGGCGTGGCGGGGACGTCCGGTTCGATTCTCGCGGGGGCTCGGTTGGTATCGATCCAGGCGGCGAGCTGGGCCACGGTGGGGGTCCGGAAGACCTGGGTGAACCTGACCCGCACCCCTGTCATCTGCTCCAGCCGGGCACAGGCGACAGTCACCCACACCGAGTCGAGCCCGAGATCGAACACGGAAGCCGTACGCGGCAGGCCAGGAACGTCAAGCATCTCGGCGAAGAGGCGCTCGACCATGACCTCCGTCTCGCCTCGTGGGCTCTCGTCCCCGACAACGCCGGACCCAGCAGCGGTATCGGAGGCCTCCAGGGCTTCTTGCTGCGTCATTTCCACTCCTCGAAGGGATGGCAAGGGCTGGCAACAACGGTTGCCCAGAAGCCGAGGATCGCTCGCCCCTCTCCGGTGTCGCACCTCTCGGGTTGCCTCCCCCACCCACGTCAGACACCGTCACGACTTCGCCCGGGGCCCAGGGCAATCCCTGAGGTGCGTCCCGGTGAACCGGCTGCCACGTTGGGACCCGCACAGGACCTTCAGCTCCGGGATCGCGAATGGGGAAAGGTATGGGATCCAGCTCCGACCGGGAACAGCTCGCCACGCAAGCCACTGAGGCACCGTCGGCGGAGCTGCCCGAACCACTGTTCGCCAACCCGTCGGCCTACCGGGCCCCCGGCACGCGCCGACAGGAGACCCTCTGCTCGCTGTTCGCGGAGGCCCTCGGCGTGGCCAGGGTGGGAATGGACGACAGCTTCTTCGACCTCGGCGGCCAGTCACTCAACGGCGTCCGGCTGATCAACCTCATCAACAAGGAACTCGGCTCGGAGCTGTCGATCGACCAGTTGTTCGACTTCCCGACCGTCGCCGAACTGGACGAACACCTCGGGACCGACGGGTACGGGGCTCCCACTGAGCATCAGACGGCAACCAGCAGGAGGCAGGCGTGACCACAACCGACGCCGAGGGTCGGGCCGCAGCGGCCACGGTGGCCCCGCTATCTCTCAACCAGGAGTTCAACAGCCTCTTCGACGGGGGCGGCGACGACGGCCCGTTCGGTTGCCGCAACCACGCGGTCTCGGGTTGGCGTATCACGGGCGGTCCCGTCGACAGTGACGTCCTGCGCGATGCGCTGCTCGACGTCGTGACCCGGCACGAGGCGCTCCGGACGCGCATCGCCGGGCCGCCCGACGACAGGTACCAGGAAATCCTGCCGCCGAGCCCGGTGCGGTTGGATGTCCGCGACTTCCCCGCCGTTCCCGAGGCGTCCCGCGAGGAGCTGGCCGAGGCGCTGATCCACGAGATCGAGACGGAGACGATAAGCGCGTACGATTCGCCGTTCCTGCGCGCCACGCTGGCCAGGTTCGATGACCGGGACGCGGTCCTGGTCCTGATGGCGCATCACATCAGCGTCGACGGACAGTCCCTGACGGTGATCATTCGGGACCTGGCCAATCGCTACGCCGCCCGGACCGGGCACCGCGTTCCAGACCTGCCAACGGCCCCGCAGTACCGCGAGTACGGCACCTGGGAGCGTGAGGTCGCCACATCCGAGGCGGCGCGCGAATACTGGCGCCGGCGGCTGGACGGCGCCCTGTTCACGGCGATGCCGACAGACCTGCCGCGCTCGATGGGTCTTGCCGAGTCGACGGCCCGGCACCGTTTTCTGGTTCCGGGTGACGTGGTGTCAGCCATCGACCGCGTGGCCAGGTCGAACCGGGCCAGCCGCTTCATGGCCATCGCCGCGATCTACCAACTGCTCATCAATCGGCGGACCGGCGCCACGGACGTGGTGATCGCGACGTTCACGCCGGGCCGCGGTGGAGGGCTCTTCGACGAGACAGTCGGTTCGCTCTACAACTTCGTACCGCTGCGAACGGACCTCAGCGGGTGCAGGTCGTACGAAGAGGTGCTCCAGCGGACCCGGCGGACGTGCCTCGAGGCGTTCGCGCACGACATACCGTCCATTCAGATCTTCAACGAGGCGCCGCAGCTCATGGGCCCGGTGATGACCGACAACGCGACGGCGATGGTCCTCCAGAGCGTCCCCCTGAACCCGATCGTGGACGCGCCCGGTGACCTGAGGTACGTGCAGATCACCCGTCTGCTGAAGTCGCAGGAGCTGGCTTCCGCGGTGCCGGACGGCGCGCTGTGGGACGTAAACAAGGATCTGTCGGGCGATGCCATCGGGTCCGTCTCCTACAAGCGGAACCTCTTCCACGAGGAGACCATCGCCTCCATGGCCGCGGAGTTCGGTGAGATCGCACGCGCCTTCAGCTCGTCCGCTGACGCTTCACCGGGTCTGGTCTGACATCCGCGCCGCGAGGAAAGGACATGCTTCGTGACAAGTAACCCGCACAGCATGCGATTCGGTATGTTCGTCCCCCAGGGTGGCGATTTCGAGCTGGCCGGCATACCGGCGACCAAGCAGTGGGACGTGATACTCGATCTCGCCAAGGCCGCCGACGCCGGGCCGTTCGAGTCGATCTGGGTCTTCGACCATTTCATCACCGATCCGCCGTCCGACGAGTCGACGTTCGAGGCATGGTCGATGATGGCGGCCTTCGCCACCAGCACGTCACGGGTACGGCTGGGGCAGCTCTGCACGTGCGTGGGCTACCGCAATCCGGCCTACCTGGCAAAGGTCGCGGCCTGCATCGACGTCATGTCCGGCGGCCGGCTGGACGTGGGCATCGGCGCGGGCTGGTACGAGCAGGAGTGGCGTAGTTACGGCTACGGCTTCCCCAGCGTCGCGGACCGGCTGGGCATGCTCGACGAGTGCGCTCAGATCATGCGGCAGATGTGGACGACAGGCTCGGCCACCCTGATGGGGAAGCACTACCAGATCGACGGGGCGATCAGCCGGCCGCTGCCCCTGCAGGAGGGCGGGATCCCGCTGTGGATCGGGGGCGCCGGTGAGAAGAAGACCCTGCGGACCGCGGCGAAGTACGCGCAGTACACGAACTTCGGGGCGTCGCTTGAGGGGTTCAGCCACAAGTCCCAGGTCCTGGCCGAGCACTGCAGGGATGTAGGCACCGACTTCGACGCGATCGTCCGCTCGGTCCTGCTCAATGTGACAATCGGCGAGACCGAGAAGGATGTCGCCGACAGGTTGGCCTGGGTCCGGGCCCACTACGAGCCGCTGCTGCCGGCCACGCAACTCGAGGCTCTCCTCGGTTACTGGACGGAGGGCCTGATCGGCACACCGGAACAGATCGTGGAGCAGCTGACCAAGGCCGGCAAGCTCGGCGTCGGGTACGTGATCGCCAGGTTCATCGACGCCGCCTACGACCGGACGAGCATGGATCTGTTCGCCACCAAGGTGCTGCCGGAACTGACCAGGTAACTCTCGCCCGAGGGTGGCTCAGCGGGCGGCCGGCGCCACCGCCGCGTGGCGCGACCCGGTCCAGCAGCGGTGACGCGGTCACCGCTGCTGGACCCTTTCACGAACGGGGGCCGTCGAGCGGACCGTCACGCTCACCGCCAGCTCGGCACTGCCGAAACCGACCTGCCCGACCTCGTCGTTCGGACCACCCAGCAGCTGAAGATTCACTTCGCAGCGGTTACCATCGATTGCCGCACCGGCCTCGTGGCCGAGGCGGATGTCGCTGTCGAACGGGCGAGCTGAGTCTTCGATCGGGCGAGTTGAGGGGGCGGCGGGTGTCGGCTGGCGGGTTCTCGGCGAAGCGATGGGTTCGGGTACGCGACCTGCTCGAGCGTCTCGTCGGCTCTGGTTTCGTTCCCGGCGCCCTGGTGGCGCTCTCCCGCCACGGCGAGGTTCTTGTCGAAGCCACTGGAGCCCTCGCGTTCCAGGGCGCCGGGGCGGGGATCCCGATCGCGGGAGACACGATCGTTCGGCTGGGGTCGATGACGAAGCCACTCGTCGCCGCGTGCGCGATGACCCTGGTGGAGGATTGCACACTGCGTCTGGACGACCCGGTGGACGACCTCCTGCCGGAACTGGCGGACATGAGGGTGCTCGCCGATCCGGCTGGGCCGCTGCACGACACGGTCGCGGCGAACCGCCCGATAACGCTGCGGGATCTGCTGACCTTCACCCTCGGCACCGGCACGATCATCGCCGACCCGGGAACGGTTCCGATCGACGAGGCGCTGAACGGGATCGGCAGGCGGGATCTCAACGAGTGGGTGCGCGACCTGGGGGCGCTGCCGCTGGTCCACCAGCCGGGTGAGCGCTGGATGTACGACACCGCCGCCGACGCCACGGGTGCGCTCATCGCCCGGGCCACAGGCATGTCCTTCGGGGAGGCCCTGCGCGAGCGGATCTGCGCGCCGCTGGGGATGAGGGACACCGGGTTCAGGGTGGACGGTGACAACCTCGGCCGGTTCGCGACGGCGTACGAACGGGACAGCGGCCCCGCCGGCGAGGCGGTCGTCGAGGACCGTCCGGACGGTCGGTTCAGCCGGCCGGTGACGTTCGAGGGCGGTGGTGGTGGGCTCGTCTCGACCGCCGACGACTACCTAGCCTTCGCTTCGGCTCTGCTCGCCGGAGGCACCCGCCATGGCGAGCGGGTCCTCTCACGGCCGTCGGTCACCCTGATGACGACCGACCATCTGACAGCCGCGCAGAAGGCGGTTTCCGGATTCGAGCCCGGGTATTTCGACAATTTCGGCTGGGGTTTCGGGATGGCGGTCATCACCCGGCGTACCCGCCTGGGTCCCTCGGTCGGCAGCTACGGATGGCCCGGCTTCTGGGGCACGGCCTGGTACAACGATCCCGCCCAGGACATGGCGATGGTCGTCGTCATGCAGCGGGCGCACATGGGGGATCAGAAACTTCCGCTGTGGAACGACTTCTGGACCGCCATCTACCAGGCGATCGACGACTGATCCGCACAGCACCGTCGGCAGCCACCGCTCGCCCCACCTCGCTCGTCAGGGTGGTCGGAGGTGCCGACAGGTACGCCGACTCGCGCGTATCGGCCGATGGAGTTGACGGTGCCAGCCAATCGATCGTGTTAACGTCTCCCAACCACTTTCATCCTGCGGCCAGTTCGGAGGGTTGACGATGCCGACGAGCGAACGCGTCGACAGGCGCTACAGCGATGAGGCCGGCCGGCTGGTCCCGTGGGCCGAGGCCGAGGCGAGGCTGGCCGCGGCGGACCTCGCCTGGGTGGTGACCGTACGACCGGACGGCCGTCCCCACGCGACGCCGATGGTGCCGGTGTTCCACGACGGGAAGGTCTACTTCCACACCGGCAGCACCGAGGTGAAGTACGCAAACATCCAGGCCAACCCGCACGTGCTCGTGCTCGCCGGCGACACCGCCTGGGAGCAGGGTCTCGACGTGGCCGTCGAGGGGATCGCCGTGCCGGTCACCGACGACGCTCTGCTGCGCAAGCTCGCCGAGCTCTACCGCGGTCGCTGGGACGGCCGCTGGCAGCTCGACATCAAGGACGGCGCCATCGTCTCCGATATGCCCGACACCCAGATCGTGGCCTTCGAAGTGACGCCGAGCAGGGCGTTCAGCCACGCCAAGGGCGACCCGTTCAGCCAGACCAACTACCGCCTCTGACCCCTGCGGCGCCGACGCGGCCGGGCCGGGCACCATGCTGCTCGGTCGCAGCTGGACGATGAGCCGGCACAGCACCGCGCGACACACCCGCGCCACGACGCGGCTCGCGGCAGTCCCCGCCCGTCAGGCCGGCCGGCACCGTCTTGCGACACCGTGATCACCGCCGCTGCGCTGTGAGCACGTAGACCACCTCGCCGGCCTGCCCTGACGCGCGCCGTCCGGACGCCTTTCGCGACACCTGCCGCCGTGGGATCCGCACCGTGCGGGCGCCGACATCTCCGCCTGGCGCCCGGCAATCTCAAAGATGCCGCATCTGCTGCTCAAGCCGCATTGTCGTAGAACGAGCACAATGCGGCCCTGGTCAAGGACGCCAGGGCAGCTGAGATGCGGAAGGAAGATCTGCGTGTGACCGTTGACATCGCCAACACCCCGGGGCAATACGATCGGACACTGGCAGAAGAGTTTCCCATTCTCCCACCCACACAGTACGACTCCACGATTGTCGGGGTGGGCACGGCCTCGTCCGCCACGGCCTACTCGCAGCAGGACCTGCTGGACACCTTCGCGATCTCCGACCCGAAGATCCGCTCGGTCTTTCTCAACAGCGCGATCGGCCGGCGCTTCCTGGAGCTACCGCTCCCGGCATCGGACGGCACGCCGTCTTCGGAGACGCAGGCGGACCTGCTCGGGCGGCACAAGAAGCTCGCCGTGGACATGGGAAAGCGCGCCCTCCAGGCATGCCTGGACGACGCCGGTGCGACGATTTCCGATATCCGTCACCTGTGCTGCGTGACATCCACCGGATTTCTCACGCCGGGGCTCAGTGCCCTGCTCATCCGCGAACTGGGCATCGACAGGCACTGCAGCCGGACCGACATCGTCGGGATGGGATGCAACGCCGGTCTCAACGCCCTGAACGTGGTGTCGAGCTGGTCCGTGGCCAACCCGGGCGAGCTGGCCGTGGTGTTGTGCACCGAGGCCTGTTCCGCCGCCTACGTCCTGGACTCGACCATGCGCACCGCGGTCGTGAACAGTTTGTTCGGCGACGGCGCCGCCGCCCTGGCCGTGGTGGGCCGTCCCGCCGGCGACTCCGCGGGCACACCTGATCGTCCGCGCATCCTCAAGTTCGCCAGTTGCATCATTCCCGACGCGGTCGATGCCATGCGCTACGACTGGGACAGCGTCCAGAACCGGTTCAGTTTCTTCCTCGACCCACAGATCCCGTACGTCGTCGGCGCTCACGCGGAAATCGTCGCGGACCGCCTGCTGGCGAACACCGGCCTGCGTCGCAGCGACATCGCGCACTGGCTCGTGCACGCCGGAGGCAAGAAGGTGATCGACGCGGTGACTGTCAATCTGGGACTGAACCGTCACGAGGTCCGGCACACCACTGGCGTTCTACGTGACTACGGCAACGTATCAAGCGGATCGTTCATTTTCTCGTATGAACGGCTCCTGCAGGAGAGAGTAACCGCCCCGGGCGATTATGGAGTGCTGATGACCATGGGTCCTGGTTCCACGATCGAGACGGCGCTGGTCCAGTGGTGAGCGCGGAAACCGCCCGGAGAGGCAGGGGTGAGCAGGACGCCGACGGTGCGCGAGGTGACGTGGCGCTTCGCATCGACGGCTCGAAACCCCTGACGATGGAGTCCGTCGCCGCTGTGGAGGCCATCTGCGCGGCGGCCGAGTCGGAGATGTCCACCACCATGCTTCCGGTGCAGGTGACCGGGACGCCTGGCAAGGACTGGGCCCACGGCCTGGACGTGGCACTTGTCAGCAAGTGGGAGCGGTCGCTGCGCCGGCTCGAGCGGCTCAGCGTCACGACCGTCGCTGTGGCCTCCGGCGACTGCGGTGGCCTCGCCCTGGACGTCCTGCTGGCGACTGACTACCGGATCGCCACGCCGGACATCCGGCTGTCCCTGTTCGTTGACGGGGAGGCCACCTGGCCGGGCATGGCGGTCTATCGACTCGCCCAGCAGGCCGGCGGGACCCGGCTGCGCCGAGCGATTCTGTTCGGTGCCCACCTGGACGCACAGGAGAGTGTCGACCTGGGCCTCGTCGACGAGGTGACCGACGATCCGACCACGGCCCTGGCCGCCACCGCCGAGATGGTCAGCGGTCTCTCCGGCCGGGAGCTGGCCATCCGCCGGCAACTGATGTTCGATGCGGCGAGCACCAGTTTCGAGGACGCCCTCGGTCGCCACCTCGCGGCCTGTGACAGAGCCCTGCGGCGGGCGGCCGCTACCGGGACGCCGTAGCGGGATCCCCACCCCGAGTCCGCGCCGGGAATCCGGGTGAGTTGGGGCCGTGGCTGGCGAGCCACGGCCCCAACTCACCTTTCGTCATGTGGGCGGGCAGCCGGCGGCCCGGGATGGCGGAGGCGGACCGGCACACCACGGTGTGTGGGCACCCCCCCGCCGTCAGGACCCGCCGACCTGTGGTTATGCCGAGCTGAGCAGGCGGTCGACGTGTCGGTGGGCAGGTCCCTGGCTCTGTGAAACCGATGGTCCGGTGACGGGCTCCGGTCACGCGAAAGGCGACCGGCGCTCTGGTGAGCACCGGTCGCCAGTGACGTCCCGTCGGACAGCTCAGTCGCGCGGGCAGTTCTGGTAGACCGCCAACTGCCACCTGTCGTCGCGCCGGACCAGGATCCAGGACGCCCGGATGGCGTCCCGGTCCGCCAGTTCGGCCTCACCGGACGCGATCACCCCGCCCGTGGTCAGCAGCGCCACGGCGCCGTCCGCGAGCGGCTTGAGGTCGATGGGCGTACCGGTGACCCGGGTGCCCTCGTACGGGCCGGCGTAGCTGGCCGACATGAACTCCCGGATCTCGTCGCGGCCCTTCTTGTAGACGCCGGGAAGGATCAACGTGCCGTCCTGGGTGAACAGGTCGGCGAACGCGTCGGCGTCGTGCGCGGCCCAGGCCGCGACCATCCGCGCGGGTACGGCGGCGATCTCGGCCTGCTCGGCGCCGGAAATGGACGGCGCGGCGACCGGGGAGGAATTGGTCGTCATGGTCTCTCGCTTTCGTCGTACCGAATCGGACACTGCTCTGCTGAGCTGGTGAACGCTCGGGCGCCGGTGACCCGGGCGCCGGCGCGGTCAGCGTGGGAGGGAGCGGGCGAACGTGCGGATGTCGCCGACCAGCAGCTGCGGCTGCTCCAGGGCCGCGAAGTGGCCGCCCTTGTCGAACTCGGTCCAGTGGGTGAGGGTCGGCATGATCTGTTCGGCGAACCGGCGTATCGGCCGCACGGCGTCCTTGGGGAACGACGCGACACCTACCGGCATCGCCAACGGCCACGGCCCGCCCCAGGTCCTGGCGAAGTCGGCGTCCATGTGGCTCGACTCGTAGTACAGCTGGGCGCTTGACCCGGCGGTCGCCGTCAGCCAGTAGATCGACACCGCGGTGAGGATGGCGTCGCGGCTCACCGCGTCCTCGGGCACCTTCGCCGAGTCCGTCCATTCCTTGTACTTCTCGGCGATCCAGGCGAGCTGCCCCACCGGCGAGTCGGTAAGCGCGTACGACAGCGTCTGCGGACGGGTCGACTGGATCCGCTGCCAGCCGGTGCCGTCCTGCATGAACCGGCCGGTGAACTCCAGCCGGGCCAGGTCCGCCTGGTCCAGGCCGGCCATCGCCGCCGGGTCCTGCGGCGGGAAGGTCACGCACATGTTGAGGTGGATGCCCACGACGTGCTCGGGGTCGGCCAGGCCGAGCCGCAGCGAGATCGGCGTACCCCAGTCTCCGCCCTGGACCGCGTAGCGGTCGTAGCCGAGGCCGCGCATCAGTTCCTTCCACGCGCCGGCCACCCGGCCGGTGTCCCAGCCCACCTGTCCGGTGGGGCCGGAGAACGCGTACCCGGGGATCGACGGGATGACCAGGTGGAACGCGTCGGACGGGTCGCCGCCGTGCTTCACGGGGTCGGTCAACGGCTCGATGACGTCCAGGAACTCCGCCACGGTGCCCGGCCAGCCGTGCGTCAAAATGAGCGGCAACGCGTTCGGTTCAGGTGACCTGATGTGCATGAAGTGCACGTTCGCGCCGTCGATCTCGGTCACGTACTGCGGGTACGCGTTCAGGCGTGCCTCGGCTGCCCGCCAGTCGTAACCGCTCTGCCAGTACTCGGCCAGTTCCCTGAGGTACCCCAGCGGTACGCCTCGGTCCCAGCCGACCCCCGGCATCTCGTCCGGCCAGCGGGTGTTGGCGAGCCGCTGCTTCAGATCGTCGAGCTGGGACTGCGGAACCTCGATACGGAATGAGCGCATCCTGCACCTCCAGAACTAGTCACGGGCCTCTGCGAGCGGCGCGGTGGCCGCCTGCGTACGGCCACCGGATTGCCGGAACGTCCGAAGAACCCTGCCGGGGCGAAGGAGAGCCGACGGCTCGTCGACGAGGCCGGCGACCCTCATGAAGGCATTGGTGAGGCTCTCGTCGTGGACCGCCGCCCGCTGGAGCCGGGCGACGTAGCTGTTGATCATGCGGACCTTGGCGGTCCGGCGGCCCTCCACTCCCGAGTAGCCGAGGTCCGCGATCGCCGCGAAATCCCAGGGCGAGTCGATCTGGCGGGAGATCGCCTGGAAGAACTCACGCGCCGGTGGCACCTTGGCCTTCGTGAGCTGATCGGCCAGGACCTGGGACTCGATGGCGGCGACAGCCATGCCCTGTGCGTACACCGGGTTGAAGCTGCACACCGCGTCCCCCATCACCAGCAGGCCCTCCGGGAACCGGGACAGTCGCTCGTAGCGACGGCGGACGCTCGCCGGGAAGCGGAACATCACCGGGTCGTCGATCGGCTCGGCCTCGCGGATCGACTCGTAGATCTCCGGCACGGGCAGCGACCGGACGAAGGCGAGGAAGCCTTCGGGGTCGGTTGGCGGGTGGTCACCGAGTACACCGGTGAGGGACAACTCGACGCGGCCGTCCTCCCCCGGAAGCCGGTAGTAGAAGGCGCCACGCGGATGTGAGGGGGTCGCCGCCGCGATGATGGCGATGTCGCTGCCGAACGGATCGCGAGGTACCCGGTAGTGGCGCGTGGTGTAGGCGAGATCGACCTTCACCCGGTCCTCGGTCGGCCGGGAATAGCCCAGCTCCTCCAGCCAGGCCGGCGTCCGTGACCCTCGGCCGGTGGTGTCGATGACCAGGTCGGCGGAGAGCACCTCGGGGCCCGAACCTCCGTCGCGGGCCTGCACGCGCACCCCCGTGACGCGGGCCGCGTCGGGGGTCGTCTCCAGCCCGACGATGTCGTACTGCTGGAGGAACCGGACATTGCTGATCGCTTCCACCCTGCCGCGTACGAACCGCTCGATGACAGGCCTGGTGCAGGGCACCGAGAGCAGGCCCGTCTGTGCCTGGCGAAGCTGCATGCCGTTGAAATACCAGCGGATGTCACCGCTGAAGTCGCCCGGCCGGACACCGGCGGCCTCCAGTTCCGCCATGAGGCCGGGGAACCGCTTCTCGAAGATCTGCTGGCCGCGGCCGACGAGGCCGTGGGCGTGGCGGCCGTGCGGCACGCCGCGCCGGGGGCCCGTCACACCGGCCAGCTCGTCCCGATCCACCACGACCACTTCCGGGTAGACCCCGGCGAGTACGTCGGCGGCGAGCAGGCCAGCCAGGCTCCCGCCAAGTACCACCGCCCGGTTACCGAGCTGATCAGGCATCGCGATCTCTTCCTTCCCTGTGGGGCCAGGAACGTGCGCCTTGACGTACCGGCGGCCGCCGTATCGGGCAGGCGAAGGCCCGTCATTCGCCTCGTGTCCCGGCGGAACCAGAGCCAGAATCGGGGATGGCGGCGGGCCGGGCACCTTGCGCTGTGCTCCGGGACCGGGACCTGACGCCCCGTGCGCAGGACCCGATCGAGCACCGTCCGACAAGGCTCCGGGGGCTCATCGGCGAAGACTGGCGATGGACGACGGTCAGTCGAGTCGATCATGAGCTGGCGATGACCTGGCGGCACCGATCCCTGGGCGGCGGTTGGCCCTCGGACGGCGGGGCCGCCGGCCGCATCGGCGGCGCGAGTGCACGAGGGAGCGGCATGACGCATTCGGGCGACGAGCGGATCCTCAAGCGGTTGAGCCCCGGCGACACCGATCCGATCCTGGTAGCCGACTTCCAGGCGATGTCCATGTCACCGCGCCTGAGCGAGATGCTCAGCGAGCGGATCCGGGGCCGGGCGGTGTTTCAGATCGATCCCATCGGCGTGCTGTCCGAGGACCGCCGGTACCTTCCGCTGCCGGAACTGGCCGCGGCCTGCGTGGCCGAACTCCTGGACGCTGGCGCGGACCACGGCCAGGTGCAGGTCATCGGGCACTGCAGCGCCTCGCCGCTGGCCCTGCGGGTCGCGGGCCTGCTGTCAGCCACCCGTCCGGTCACCGCCGTTCTGGTGAACCCGACGTGGCCCGACGACGATCACGTGATGGGGAAGTTCAGCGAGTTCCTCGGCAAGTTCGGTCCGACCACCCGCACTCCCCCGGACCTGACGGCGGACCCCGAACTCGTCGTGTCGACAATGGAGCGGACCCTCCTGGACGAGGTGAACGCCCTGGCGGCAAGCAGGGGTCTCAGCGGCTCGGCGGGAGCGTTCTCGGACCTGGTGGTCTGGTATCGCGCGTGGCTGGCCTTCGTGCTGGCCGGCCGGAACGACACGCAGGCCGGGCCGGCCGTCGGACGAGCCGCGGTGACGGTGCTGTCCGACTCGCCCTCGACCCTCACGGTGCCCGGCCGGAACGAGGACTCCTACCTGGTGCGGGAGCTGCCGGCGCAGCCGGTCGGCACTGTCACCCCCGAGCTGGCCGAGATTGTCGCCACGACCATCGTGCCGAGCCTTCGGACGGCGTGACGAACCCGTCCGAGAGCGACGACCACGAACCCTGTTGCGGGCCGCCTGTGCGATACGGGCGGCCCGCATGTCGTCGACCGCCTGGTGGACGGCGGTCCCGACGGTAAACACATCGACAGCCGCAGGGCCGTCCCGTACGTGTCGACGTACACGGCGGTGACGGCAGGGCCGGCCGGACCGATCCGTCGGTCCAGCCGGCCCTGCCCCGGTTCCGCGGCCCCGGCCCGGCGCGTGGGGCGCCGGCCAGGGCCTGTCCGGATCACTTCACCGCATCGACAGCTGTCAGGTCGAGGTCTTCCTGCGCCTTCGGCCTGGTCCGCTCACCCCACCGCGTCACGGCCGGCATCAGCAGGCTCGGCAGGAGGAAGAACACGCCGAGTCCGATCAGCCCGGGCACACCAAGGCTCAGGACCACACCGAGGAGCAGCGCCGGAGCGGCCGCGTTGCCGGTGCCGGCGAAGATCCCGCTGAAGCCGTCGTACTGTGCCTGCGCGTGCGGCGGAGGCAGTTTCAGGGCCACCGAGAAGAGGCCGGCCGTGTGCATGATCTCGCCGTAGCTGTGCAGCACAACTGCCGCGATCACCACCACCAGCGCCGCCCAGCTGGGCAGCCCGGCCGCAACGGCCAGCACGCAACAGCTGAGGAGGAAGGCCAGCCCGGCCCGCCGCCAGGCGAGCCCGCCCTGCCGGATCGTCTGCACCTGACTGCCGAGGCGGACCTGGAGCAGGATGATGAAGACAGTGTTGATCGCCAGGGACACCGGGATGGTCCACCGCGGGGCGTTCGTCTTGTCGACCACCCAGAGCGGAAGCAACAGCGTGAGGACGTAGAACTGCGGGTGCATCAACGCCTTCAGAAGCGCGAACGTGACGTACGGCTTGTCACGCAGGGCGATCCAGCGCGGACCCGTGGCCGGCCTCGGAATCGGCTTGTAACGCGGCAGCCTGTCGAGAACCAACCAGGCGACCAGGAAGCTGAGCAGGTTGATGACGATGAGCGTGCGATACGCGTTGGCGGTGCCGAGCTGGATCGCGATGCCGGAGGGTATCAACCCGAGCGACAGGCCCACATTCGTGACCGCGTAGATCGAGGATCGGAAGGCTGGCGCGTCGTCGCCGGCCACCCGTCGCAACAGCGCTCCCTCGACAGTCCCGAGCGCATTCGACGCCACCAGGTGCACACAGGAGGCGACGAGGAAGCTGATGAAGTCGCCGATGAAGAGGATGCCCAGCATCGACACGGTCTCCACCAGCAGCAGGGCCCTGATCACCTGGACGGGGCCGCGCCTGTCGGCGAGTTCACCGAGCGGGAGAGCCATCACCAGCGCGGCGGTGAGCGCGATGGTCAGGCCCAGCCCGACCTGCGCGGCGGACAGGCCCACCACGCGGGTGTAGTACAGCGGCAGGCTTCCAATCAGCAGCCCACTTCCGAATGTGTTGATGAGCGTGGCCACCACGTACAAGCGCTTGGGGCCCGGCTCGCTGGGAAAAAGGGAGCTGACAACGCGAACGGGATTCCATCGCGGCATGGCTCGGCCTCCGATCTCTGTGTCGGTCGCTGGCACACGATCTCGGATTCGGCCTCACGGTGACATCTCCGGGCTTGCCTGGCCGTACGCCCGCCCGGCGTCGGTTACGCCTGGCCGCCCAGGGCAGTCAGCTCGAGCAGGCTGTCGGCCTGGCTGAGCTCTTCGACGCGGCGGTCATAGGCGGAGTACGTGTGGAACACGTCGCCGCTGTCCTGGATGAAGCAACTCAGGCCGACGATCTCGACCGGGATCTCGCTCACGACAAGCTCGATCGGCGAGCCGGCAGCCAGGATTTCCGCCTTGGAGTCGAAGTTGTACATCACCGGGGCGACGCGCTCGTCCAACGTGGCGTGGAAGTCGTAGTTGAAGTCGCTACCGAACGACGAATACCACGGGAAATGCCACCGCTTCCATCCCGGGCTGGCCCTGAGCTTGGTCAGCGGCGCGGGGGGCCCCGCGCCCCACCCCCCCCCCCCCGGCCCCCCCCCCCCCACCAGTACCCGGAGGGGTCTGCCGGGGGTCCCC
>NZ_JBIAYR010000012.1:0-22197 GCF_042898105.1 Micromonospora sp. NPDC000663 | reverse complement strand
GGTGTTTTTTTTTTTTTTTACCTCCCACCCCAACCACCCAACCCCGTTAACACCCCCCCCCCCCCCGCGGGGGGGGGCGGGGGGGGGGGGCGGGGGGGGGGGGCCCCCGCCCCCCCCCGCCGCCCCCCGCGTCCGCATCGACGCCAGAAGTCCCGGATGGAGTCTGCCGGAGAACGCCGAGCAGCTCGGGCACGCGTCGTCCCAGTCCGGATCGAACATGAGGTGGAAGACGATCAGCTGACGGCAGCCCTCGAACAGCTCCGGAAGGGTCGCCGGTCCACGGGCGCCCTCGAAGACGTAGTCCTTCTCGATCCGTACCATCGGCAGACGACGGCGGGCGGCGACCACCGCGGCATGCCGCGGGGGGAGCTGCTCCTCCCTGGCGAGGAGCGCCCTACGGGCCGTCAGCCATTGATCGCGGGAGACCACCTGCGGCAACACCATGAGCATCTCCTCTTCGGTTGATCGGGCCCATCAGACGCGGCCAACCTCGACCGCCGCCGACCCGTCGACCCGAGGGCCATCTGCCGTCGCCCGTCCGGGTCCAACGGGAAGGGTCAGCTGGCGAGCTGGTCGCGTCGGCGGGTGAGGTAGGCCCGTTCCGCGGGGTTGCCGGCGAGATCGATGGCCCGGTCGTAGGCCATCCGCGACTCGCGGCCGCGCCCGGCTCGCCGGAGCAGGTCGGCGCGAGCGGCGTGGAAGGCGTGGTACCCGTCGAGGATCCCGGCGAGCCGGTCGATCTCAGCGAGCCCGACCAGGGGGCCGTCGACCTCGGCGACCGCGACCGCCCGGTTGAGCCGAACGATCGGCGACGGGTCGAGGAGCACCATGCGGCCGTAGATGGCGACGATTGTGGACCAGTCGGTGTCCCGGGCGGAGGGGGCATCGGTGTGGACCGCGTTGATGGCGGCCTGGAGCTGGTAGCACCCGGGCGGGTCACCGCCGGTCGCCGTCGCCCTGACCCGTTCGTGGACCAGGGCTCTGCCCTCGGCGATGAGGGCGCGGTCCCATGCGCCGCGGTCCTGCTCGTCGAGGGTCACCAGTTCCCCGGTACGGGACACGCGCGCCGGCCGCCGGGCATCGGTGAGGAGCATCAGGGCGAGCAGGCCGGCCACCTCGCCGTCGTCCGGCAGGAGGGTCCGGAGCAGGCGGCCGAGGCGGATCGCCTCGTCGGTGAGGTCGACACGCAACGGGTCGTCGCCCTCGCTGGCGAGATAGCCCTCGTTGAAGATGAGGTAGACGACTGCGAGCACGCCGGCGAGCCGCTCGCGGATGTCGTCTTCCGAGGGCACCCGGTACGGGATGTGCGCCGCCTTGATCTTCGTCTTGGCGCGGGTGATCCGTCGCGCCATCGTCGTCTCCTGCACCAGGAAGGTGCGCGCGATCTCGGCGACGGTGAGGCCGCCGAGCAGCCGCAGGGTGAGCGCCACCCGGGCCTCGATCGCGAGCGCGGGGTGGCAGCAGGTGAAGATCAGCCTGAGTCGGTCGTCCTCGACCGGACCGGTCGGCTCAGGAGGGGTGTCGTCGTACACCATCAGGGCCTCCTGGTGCTTGGCGTCGCGCTGCAGCTCCCGACGGAGACGATCGATCGCCTTGCGGGTCGCGGTGGTGGCGAGCCAGCCGCCCGGGTTGGGCGGCACGCCGTCGCGCGGCCACCGCTCCGCCGCCGCCGCGAACGCCTCGGCCGCTGCCTCCTCGGCTATGTCGAGGTCGCCGAAACGGCGTGCGAGGCTGGCGACCACCGGTGCCCACTCCTCGCGGTGGGCACCGGTGATCGCCTGCTCGACGGTGGGGCCACTCACGGTTGCGGCAGCGTCCGATCGGATCCCTCGGTGCGGAAGGGACGCACCTCGACGGCGCCGCCGCACGCTCTCGACCCCTCGGCGGCGAGCACCAGGGCCACGTCGAGGTCGGCCGCCTCGACGACCCAGAAGCCGTCGAGTTGCTCCGCCGTCTCCAGGTAGGGCCCGTCAGTGAGGACCGGCTTGCCGCCCTGTCCGTCGACGGTGGTGGCGGTCGTCACGGGCTCCAGGCTGTCGGCGAAGACGAAGTGACCGTCCCTGCGCAGCCTCTCGGTGAAGGCGCCGGCGTCGGCGGACGCCTGCGGTGTGGCCTTCCCAGAGGGGCGGGTGCCGGATTCGGTGTGCTCTGCCGGTCCGTAGACGGACAGCAGGTACCTGGGCACCAGACTCACTTGTCTCCAGAACCGTTGAACCGGTTCTGCCCGGGATTCGGGAAGCGGTGCACCTCCTGCGGCCACTCGAGCGCGGTCGCCAGCTTGCCGGCCCAGTGTCGCGCCGCCTCGTCGTCAGCGACCTCGATGACGGCGAAGCCGCCGAGGTGCTCCTTGGTCTCGACGTACGGGCCGTCGCTGAAGACGGGCTTGCCGTCGACCGACTCGACACTGCATACCGCGGTGGACTCGTCGAGCCCGCCGTTGCTGGAGATCAGGACACCCTCGGCCCGCATCTCCTTGATGACGGCCAGGACGGCTACGCCCTTCTTGCCCATCTCCTCCGCCGTGTGCGGACCCACCCACTCATCGTTGAAGGCGATCAGGTACTCCGTCAAGGTCGTCTCCTCTCATTGCCCGGACGAGGGCCTCTCCCGACTCCTCGTGCACGGCGGTCCGGCCGTCGCCGCCGTACGTTAGTTCTACGAACGGGTGCACCTTGATACGACACCATCCCGGCAACTCGTTTTCAAGCAGCCTCGAAGTAGAGCCTGAGGCAGCGGATCCCCCCGTCCTCCGAAGGGCCCTCGGCCCTGGTCACGGCATACGCCTGGCGCTCCGCGACGCAGCCCGCGGGCACCCCCGGATCACCGCCGGTGGCCCCAGCCGGCCTCGACCACGGCCCCATCCGAGCCCAACCGGCTCTCGAGGTCGCCCCGGCAGAGTGATGACGGATCGTGTTGCTCTGCTCACGGAGGCCGCCATGAACAGTGCCATCAAGTCCGCCATCGCGCGCATCTGGGAGGGCTACAGCGAGCCGCTGTCGCTCGACGAGATAGCCAAGAGCGCAATCCTCAGCAGGTTCCACTTCTCCCGCGTGTTCCGGGCCGCGACCCGGGTCTCCCCCGGGAGGTACCTGTCTGCGGTTCGCATCTACCAGGCCAAACGCCTGCTCGCCACCACCTCGATGAGCGTCACGGACATCTCCCTGGCGGTCGGCTTCAACAGCCTGGGGTCGTTCACCAACCACTTCACCGACAGCGTGGGCACCTCGCCCAGCCGCTTCCGACGAATGTGGACCGAGGGCATCCGCGGGACACCTCAGCCCGAGGACGAGGCCCTGCCCGAGTCGGGCACCATCACCGGCACCGTCACCCTGCCGGCCGGGTATGCCACGGCACGTGTCTACATCGGCGCGTTCGACACCCCGATCATCCAGCGGCGGCCGGCGGCCTGGACCGTCGTCGAGGCCGAGGCCGGCACGAAGGCACGCTACTGCCTGCCCGACGTCTCCCCCGGGCAGTGGTTCGTCAGGGCTGTGGCGACGGCGGACAGCGTCGACCCGGAGCCCTGGACCCGACGCTCGCTGCTCCTGGGCGACGTCGATCCGGTCACCGTGGCGGACCGGTCCACCAGCATGGTAGGCATCGCGTTGCGACCGAAGCGCACGACGGACCTGCCCATCCTCTACGCCATTCCCGACCTGGAGGCTCACCGCCCGGGCCGTCCCGTGCGGGCTGCGGCCGGCCGTACCGCCGAAATGGCGCCCCGAGGCAGGTAGCGCGACGCGCGTCGGGACCGGTGGCGCGACGCGCGCCGGTCCCGACGCCGCGCGGGGCCGCACCACGGCGGTGACGCAGGCACGCACGAAAAGGTCCGCCTCCGCGGCGCCCTCGGGGCGCCCGCGGAGGCGGACCTCGGTGTACCTACCGCTTGGCGAACTGACCGGGACGGCGCCCCGGCCCGGCCGGCCCCCGGTACGCCTGGGCGACGTCGAGCCAGCGGTCGGCCTCCTCGCCCTGCGCGGTCAGGGACAGGTCGTCGCGGTGTCGACGGCGGCTGACCAGCAGGGCGAAGTCGACGGCCGGGCCGGTCACCCGCTGGGTCGCGTCCGGCGGCCCGAACTCCCAGACCACGCCCGACGGACCGGTCAGCTCGACCCGGAACTCCTGCGTCGGCGGCGTCAACCCGTGCGCCTGGTAGCCGAAGTCGCGGGTACGGAAGCCGAACCAGGCCAGGTGGCCGATCCGGTCGGTCAGCTCGCGGGTCCGTCCCAGCGCGTCGGCGATGTCCTGCCCGTGGCCGAACAGCTCCATCATGCCGGCCGCGGCCAGCACCGACGGCGGCAGCGGGGTGACCAGCCACGGGACGGTGCCCGTCGGATCGACTGCGGCGAGCGCCTTGGCGGCGGTGTCGCGTTCCTGCCGCCACCTCTCCACGAGCGCGTCGGTGGGCAGCTCCAGGTACGCGGTCAGGGCGTTGTTCACCGCCGCCTGGAAGTCCCGCCTGGCGTCGGCCACGTGCTCGGCGAAGGCGTCCGGCTCGGTCGCCGACAGCGCGGCCAGGTGGGACACGAAGGCCAGGTGGGCGATCTGGTGCTTGACAGTCCAGCCCGGCGCCGGCGTGGCAGTGGACCACTGATCCGGGCTCAGCCCGGTCACCAACGCCTCGACGTCGTCGCCGTCAGCGATCAGATCATCGTAGACACTCGTCTGGTTCGACACGGATCCTCCTGATGTTCGGCTAAACCGAGGGGACTGACACGGGCTGGCCGTCACGGCCGTTCACCGCCACAGGTGTCCGGCGGCTGGCCCGCTCCCCCGGCGGCAGCGACCCGAGATACCTGACGTCGACGCCACGGGACTGGGCGGCCCGGACGATGTGCGGCACGGCGCGCTCGGCGATCGCGGCGATGGTGAACGCCGGATTGACTGTCAACGCCCCGGGCACCGCCGAGCCGTCGGTCACGAAGATCCCCGGGTGGTCGCGTAGCTCGTTCGTGTCGTCCAGGGCCGAGGTCTCCGGGTCGTCGCCCATCCGGCACGACGCCAGCGGATGCACCGTGTACGCCCCGATGACCTCGTTGGTCCAGGGCATCACGCGGGCGAGGCCGTCGCGCTCCAGGATGTCGCGGATGTCCGCGTCGGCAAGGGCCCACCCGCGCCGGGTGTTGGCGGTCGGCTCGTACCTCAGGTTGCCCCGGCTGAGCATCTGCATGGAGATGCGGTCGGCGTTGCCGGTCTCCGGAGGAGGACCGAAGACGCCTTCGTTGTCGTCCTCGGACATGATGAAGATCGTCAGCCAGGACTGCCAGCGCCGCAGGATCTCCTTCTTGTCCACCCCGAACCAGCTCGGCCCCTGTGCGTCGGGCGCCTGAGCGAGAATCGTGCCGAACCCCGGGGGGAAGTACAGCTGCTCCAACGAGTAGCGACTGAACTCGGGCAGCGAGCCGTCGAGGCGGTCCCAGCTGGCGGCGGACGGCCCGCGGCCGATCTGGTTGGCCGCGTACGCCAGGCCGTCGCCCCGGTCCAGTCCCAGGACGTCACGGACCCGGTCCTCGTTGAGGATCGCCGTGTTGAGCCGTTCGCCGTTGCCGGAGAAGTAACGCCCGACAGCTGGTGGCATCGCCCCGAGGGTCTCCTCGGACCGCTGCAGGATGACCGGGGTCGCCGCCGCCCCGGCCGCCACCACCACCAGCTTCGCCTCGATGACACCCTCGTCGACCTGCACGCGGTAGTCGACCGGGTCGACAACCGTGTAGCGGACCAGGAAGTCACCGTCGGCGGACCGCTCGATGCGCTGCACCTCGTGCAGGGGCCGGATCTGGGCGCCGTGGTCGACCGCCGCCGGCAGGTAGTTGAGCAGCAGCGACCGCTTGGCGTCGAACTTGCAGCCGGACATCATCCAGTTGCAGTTGGTGCACAGGTCGGTGTCGATGGCTGCCGCGACCGGGTTGGCCGTACGACCGGCGTGGTCACAGGCCGCCGCGAACACGCCACCGGCGTAGGTGACGTCGTCCCACTTGCTCTGGGTGATGGGCAGGGCCTGAGCCACCCGGTCGTACCAGGGCTCCAGCGCCTCCCGGGTGATGGACTTCGGCCACATCCGCCGGCCGAGGCTGCCCTCGCGTTCGAACACGAAGCGCGGGGCGCGGGGCATGGCCGCGAAGTAGACGACGCTGCCGCCGCCGACGCAGTTGCCGCCCAGCACGTTCATCCCCTCGCCCATGGTGAACTCGAACACCCGGGTCGACGACGAACCGAACTTGAAGTCGTGCTCGAACTCGTCGGCGGTCAGCCACGGGCCGCGTTCCAGGACGACGACCGAGGCTCCGCCGGCCGCCAGGTGGTACGCGGGGATCGCGCCGCCGAAGCCGCTGCCGATGACCAGGACATCGGTCCGTTCGTGGGCTGTCACTGCGGATCTCCTCTCGGGGTCGTCCGCGGGTGGATCGCGGCAAGGGCACGGCCATAGGAAAATCGGGGGAAGCGCCACGCGCCGTCCGGATCGGGTGGCATGAACCCCATCTGGGTCAGACCCGGATGGTCCGAGGCGAGGGCGTCGGTCGTACTCATGTGGGCGCCGGTGTCCCAGGCCATCGCGCTGAACATGGCCAGCGCGACCCACAGCTCCTGCTCCGGGTGGCCGGGCGCCAGCAGTTCCCGGGCCAGGGCGATCCGGTCGGCGAAGGACAGCGCCACGAAGGGCGGCACCGCGGGATCCAGGTCGAGACCGGTCCGGGTGCCGTAGTCGCGGGCGTGCTCGTTCAGCCCCTCGGCCAGGCTGTCCAGGGTGCCCGCCAGCCCGCCCTCGGGTGAGAGCATCAGGTCCACGGCTCCGGAGGCGACGGCGCCGCCTCCGCTGGCCGCGCCGGCGACCGCGCGGTCGCCGGGATCACGCTGCTCCCCGGGAATGATGGTGTCGGCGTACGCCTCCAGGGTCATCACCTGGTCGGCGGTCAGGGCGTCGAAGTTGTCCACGTACCTTCCTTTACGGCCGCGGCGTGTCGAACAGGCTGGGAAAACGCGTGGTGAGACCCAGGTCGCCGCGGGCCTTCATACGGCCCCGCAGGAACAGGATCTTGGCGTTGGCGTTGCCGGTGACCATCCTCAGGAAGTCGACCGGACCGAGGGTCAGGGTGAGACGGGCCGGGCGTGTGGGCTCCAGCGATGCCGTGAGCGTTCCCTGCGTGATGACCAGCTCCAGCGTGTCGGTGCCGCCGTCGGGACGCCCGGTCACCTTCCAGTGCACCACCGCGTCGAGGTCGCCGGCCCGGTCGGCCCGGAAGACCGCCGGCAGGTCCTCGACGATGTCGTGCACGATCGACGCGCGGCGTGGTGACTGCATCAGGGCCAGCAGCTCGCCTGTGGAGGCGGCCTTGACCTGTCGGGCAAACGCGAGCCGGTCCTGCAGCGGGCTCGTGTCGACTGGGCTCATCCGTCGAATCTCCTGTCGGGGTGCGCCACGGGTTGCACCGCCTGTCATCGGCGTCGGTGGGAGCGAGGCGGTTGCCCTCGACCATGGCACCGCCGGCCGTGGTCGGCCCTCTCCCACCGTGCCGTCCGCACGAACACGAGTGCCGGACGCCTGGGCGCCCGGCACTCGTGTCCCGTCTCGAACGGAAGGACCGCCCTATCGCACGGCGATCCGTGAACGGTCGCGGACGAGTTCGGCAGCGGTGGCGAACGCGTCCGCCCCGTCCAACTCCCAGACCCGTACGGGCCGGGTCGACAGCACAGTCACCGCCCCCACGTATCCCGGTTCGGGCCGCAGGTCCACGATCTGTGCCGTCTCGACCAGCTCCGGCCGGTCGGTGAAGCCGGTCAGCCGCACCTGTCCGTGCGACGCCCCCACTGTCACGTTCGACATCGGGAGCCGTAGACCGTCGCCCGTCGCCTTGAGCACCGACTCCTTGCGGGTCCAGCAGTGGTAGAAGGCCTGGAGTCGGGCCGAGGGGTCCTCGATGGCGCTGAAGTCCCGGCGCTCGGCCTCGCCGAACACGAATCCCAGCATGTTGTCCATGTCCACGTCGGGGTCCACCTGCTCCACGTCCACCCCGACCGGTCCGTGTTCGTACAGCGCGACCGCGACCCGGTCGCCCGAGTGCGAGAGGGAGACGTTGGGTGTGCCTCCCACGACCTCGGGGCGGCCGTGCAGCCGTCCGCAGTCCGGGCACTCCCGCCGGAGCCGGACATCGAAGGGATCACAACCGGCCCACCCGGCCACCGCGACCTTGACGAGCGCGGTGGCCGAGGTGAACCGTCGTCGCGCCACGACGTTGTGGAACGACTCGGCGCGGGCCCGTTCCGGTTCGCTGAGCAACTCCTCGCACCAGTCGGGCGCGTCCGTCGGGTCGATGCGCCACACACAGCAGTCCGTGGGGCGGACCGCCGCGCCTGTGTCACCGCCCGAGACACCGGTCGTCACGTCAGCTCGCGGGTGCCGGCGCGGCGACCGCCGGCCGGCGGCGCTCCCGCAGCCACTTCAGCCACCACATGGCGCCCCGGCCGAGGCAGACCAGTGTGGTCGCGAAGAACAGGGTGTACACGATGTTGAACTGCATCAGCACGCCGTACACGACGCCCACGCTCATGCCGAACATGAACTGGTGAAGCGGCTTGCTCGGGGTGGTGCCGGGGTCGGTCACCATGTAGTTGGTGTAGAGCAGGAACGCCACACCTGTCATCGGCACCAGCGCCGCCCACAGGTTGACGTCCCAGACCCAGTGCCGCACCAGGGCCTGGATGACGAACGTGCCGACCCAGCCCAGGATCAGCGGGACCTTCTTGGTCAGTACGGCGTTCAGCACCGTACCGGCGGTCAGCAGGACGATCGGGATCACGATCCGGAACACGTCCGGAACATGCTCGGTGAAGTGGTACGGCGGGGCGATGTTGACCCAGGAGAACAGGACGAGGCTCATGGTGATGCCGAAGTTCGACGGGTTCATGAAGTGCCGCATCCGCCCCTTGATGGGTGCGACGAGGACGGCCTTCTGACCGACACCGATCACCACGGCGAGGGCGATCGGCCAGAACCTGTCGTTCGCGTACAGCAGCATGTTGACCGCGAGTGTGGTGATGTACGCAGGTAGGAGGAAGGTGAACAACCCCCATGCGCCGTGTCCGGCGAAGGCGGGTGTGCTCCGCGTGGCCCAGGCGGCGATGAGCGCGATCACGATCTCCAGGCCCAGACCGATGGCCAGGGCGAAGAACGGCCAGGCCCACGGCTGCTCGAACCCGAGAACCGTGTAGCCCAGGATGTTGAAGATGCTCATCGAGATGGCGAAGTTCCGAAGCGCCAGGTAGCGCGGGTCCCGGCTGTCCACCCGTGGTGGCCGGCCAGCTCGCTTGTCCTCCGCACGCCGCAGCGCCGGCGGCACCGGCACGTCCCTGGCCGGCGACGGGAGGGTGATGGTGCTGGATAGCTGGTTCTTGCCGCGCCCGTCACCTGTCGAGACGCTGTCCGTCGCCGTCATTTCGCTGCTACCTCCTTGACCTGGTCGGTCAGCATCAGGTCGTGCCAGCCGGCGGCGAGGTCGACCTTCTGCACCCGGGCGTTCCCCTGAAGGTCCCGCCAGCTGATCTCGGCCGACACCGGTTGCGAGCCCTGGTCGCCGAGACCGAAGAACACGTCGAAGCTCCGCTTGCCGGAGTGGCCGCCGCCGCCGTCGAGCTGGGCGACCTGCCGGCGGCCGTCGGCCGTGGTCACCACGACCTTGGCGCCGTACGCAGGGGTGCCGATCGGTCCGGCCGCGGCGCCGGCCGTGGCCGGTCGGTGCAGGCGCAGGCCCACGAAGTCACCACGGTCCGCGCTGTCGTTGCGGTAGAAGGCCGGTGCACCCCACTGGCGGGCGATGGCGAACTCCTGCCCGCCGTCGCCGTCGGTGTCGGCGACCGCCACACCCCGGGTCGGGATCGGCACGTCCAGGCCGAGCTTGGCACTGATGTTGACGAAGCGGTCGCCGTCGCGCACCCAGAACGCCATGGGCTCGTGCCCGGCGATGTCGTCACCCGGCTCGGCCTTGGGCCACATGTCCGGGTTCTCCAGCAACAGGTCGTTGCTCATGGCCAGTTCCTGTAGCCAGTTGAACCGGTTGATGGTGCCCTTGACGAAACCGCAGGCCTGTACGACAGCCAGGTGGCCGCTGTTGTCGAAGTCGGCCATCTTGGAGTCCCAGCCCCAACCGGTCCAGGCCATGTCGAGGTCGGCGGCCTCGTTGCGGAACGGCGCGATGCCCTTCTCCAGCTTGGCCTTGGCGCCGGCCTCGCTGCTCTCGGTGTTGATCCAGGTGAGGTTGCTCTCCTCCAGACCCCACGGAGTGGTGATGTTGCTGACGAAGGCGTCGAACTGGCCGTTGCCGTTCAGGTCACCGAACTCGATGGACATGCCCTTGAACGAGTCGTGCCCGACGACCAGGGACTTGGGCGTGAGCGCGTCCCGCTCGCCCTCCACCAACTCGAACTTGATGTCGCCCTTGGTCGAGCGGTTGTGGAACATCCGGTCCTGACCGAAGTCGTTGGCCAGGTAGAGCTCGGGCAGCAGGTCGCCGTCGAGATCGGCGGAGCTGGCGCCCAGCGTCCAGCCGGTAGCGAAGCGGGGATTGATGGCCGGTTCCTCCTCGAAGGACACCGACGTCGCGGTCGCCCCGGTCCAGCGCAGGATGTGCGCGCCACCGGCGTTTGTGGCCCGGGACATGGAGTGGTTCATCTGGACGTTCGGCTGCCCGTGGGGGTCCAGCACTCCGCTTTCCGGGAAGTAGTTGAACACCCCGAGGTCGGGGTGCCCGTCGCCGTCGAAGTCGGCGACCGCCACGGCGTTGGTGTTCCACTGCTTGCCCTGGTAGGTGCCGCCGGGGCCGGTGGACGGCGCGATCAGTTCGGTGGGCTGGTAGCTGGCCAGGGTCAGCGGGCCCTGCTGGCCCCGGTGCAGGAACACCACGGGGGTACGCCCCCAGTAGTAGACCAACAGGTCGTTCCAGCCGTCACCGTTGTAGTCGCCCGGGACGCAGCCCATCGGCGCGATGACGTCGTTCATCGGCAGGGGGGCCGGGTTCAGCACGAAGGGCTGGTAGTTCTCGCCGCCGGCCGGGGCCGGGGTGACGATTGCCGCGTCGGTTCGCGTGTCGACGAGACAGAGGTCGTTTGCCACACCGCGACCGTCCAGGTCGTTGATGGAGATGGCGGCGCCGACCGACGAGATCCACGACCGGATGTGCTTGTACCTCGGGTTGACCACCCGCACCGACTTCTGCGGGACGTTCTCCGGCAGAGCGATCGGCATTTCCGTGAACCGGAACTGCGAGGCCAGTGCGGCCTCGTCGGCTGCGGAAATTGAGGGCCGCTGAGCCACCACGAACAGCGTGGTGCACAGGACGAGGACGAATAGTGCTGGGGCGAGTCTGCGGACCACCGCGACTGGGCTCGATCGCATTGGATCCTCTCATCTCGACGGAAAAGGCGTCAGCCGACGCCGGACGGCGGCAGCGGTTCCTGCCGAGGAAATCGTGGGTTCTGCGCCGCGGGGCGTCTTCTCGCGAAATGCGCAATGGTCCGGTGGTGAACACGCCGAGGACCCGGCAGGCCACCGAAATGGCCGAGCCGGGTCCGCGGTCTGGAATGGGACGGAGTTTTGTGAACAGGTCGGCGGCCGTGGCCGCCCGGTCGTGCCGGTCGTGCCGGTCGTGCCGGTCGGTCCTACGCGGCGCCGGTGGACCCCGGCTGGGCGGGCACCGTCTCCGGCGACTCGTCGGTCCGCAGGAACTGGCCGTTGAGGAACAGCAGTGCGTCGTCGCCGGGTCGGCGCCACAGTGACAGCACCCGACCGACGTAGATCGTGTGGTCGCCCGCCTCGTGGTGCTGCTCCAGCTCGCATTCGAGATGGGCGAGCGACCCGTCGATGAGCGGCGCGCCGCTGTACGCCCCCGGAGACCACGACACCGCGTTGAACTGATCCCGGCCGACCGGCCGCCGCTTGTCGGCGAAATACCTGGCCAGCGCGCTCTGGTCGGCGGCCAGGATCGACACCGCGAAGGCCGGCCGCTGCTCCAGGACGTCGTGCATGAGGGCGTCGCGCCCGACGCAGACGAGGATCAGCGGCGGGTCGAGGGAGACCGCCGTGAAGGAGTTGGCGGTCATGCCGTGCGCGATCTCTCCACCCACCGTCACCACCGTGACGCCTGTGGCGAAGGCGCCGAAGACCCGGCGCAGTGACGCCTTCTCGTGGACCACGTCCTGGGTTGGCTGGAGCCTTTCCACATTCGCCTCCGGGGGCCGTCTAGGCATAGGGCTGCAGGGCCTTGGCCAGCGCCTCCGGCACGCGGGCCGGAGTCGTGCGGGTGTTGGGGCCCCGCATGCAGGCGACCCGTTGACTGCCGCGCGCGACGAGCGTCTCCCCGCTCCCGTCCACCCGCACGTAGTCGAAGCCGAACTGCACCTGGGTCTGCGCCAACTCGGTCAGGCGCATCCGGATGGACAGTTCGTCGAAGGCCGCCAGTTCGGCGAAGAACTCGCAGTCCACCTTGAGGGTGAACAACTTCAGGTCCTGCTGGAGATCTTCGAGGACCTCCGGCGCCCGGTCCTTGAGGAACATCTCCCGACACCGGCCCTGCCACCGCAGATAGTTGACGTAGTAGACGTTGCCGACCATGTTGGTTTCCTCGAACCCCACGGTGTGGCGATACTCGTAGTATTTCGTCACTGCCTATTCACGCCCTCCGCTGAGAATGGCCACGGCGACCGTTTCCGGTGCGCCGGACACCCGGGTGACAAAGGTGGCGACCTGGCGGTCACCGCATCCGAGCACGACCCATCCGACCGGTTCGGTCGAGACCAGGTGCCACTCGTCGGCGGCGGGCAGGCAGTCCAGGGCGGCCTGGATCCGCGTCGCCGCGGCGTCGAGCGGTTCCCCGGCGGCCTCGGCGACCTGACGTGCCAGCTCGATCCGGGAACCGAGCCGGTCGGCCCACTCCGCCGGGGTCTGGCGCGTCACCGGGGTGACCGCGCAGCCGGTCTGGTCCGCGGCCGCGACGCACAGGGCGAGACCGGCGGCCGAACTGGCCGACACGTTCCGCTCCCCGGTGACCCGGAGCTGGCCGTCCCTGGTGTAGCGGACCTTCGTCGGCGTACCCAGTGCCCGACCGACCGCGATGGTGGTCGTCGACTGGGCCGGCCCCGCCGGCGCGGGTTCGACCGCGACCGAGACCGGGTGACCCAGCACGTCCCGCATCGCCCGTTCCAGGTAGCAACCGAGCAGGACCGGGTGCCACGGGCCCGAGCCGTCCTGCCTGCGTACGGCCCGCAGTCGCAGGCCCTCCCACCGTTCGACGACGGTGCCGGCCGCGTCGCGCAGCGCGATGTCGTACACGTAGGTGTCGCCGTCGCGTGAGCGTTCGGTGGCGCGGAACCGCAGGGAGTCGGCGTCGAACATGGCCGCGCCGGCCGGCACGATCCGCTCGATGCCCTGGGGCAGCAACGTCGCATCGGGTACGCAGACCTGGTTGCCGTGCATCATCGCGTCCCGCACGCCCGGATCGCCGAGCAGCAGGGTGGACGGCAGGTAGGCGGCGAACCAGTCGGTCGCGGCGTCCGCCGCCACCGTGGCGTCCACGTCGCGCGCGGCGGCCAGGTGGTACGTGCGCAGGCGCTGGAACCGGCGTCCCTGGAACAGGACCGGACCGTAGAGGTCGGTCGCCGGGTCGAGTGGCACCTCGGGCAGGCCGGGTTCGACAGGTTCGGGTGCCCCCGCCGCCGGAGGTGTCGGCGTGAAGCACAGCCGGGCCCTGAAGTGGTCGGCGTTGAACCCGGTCTCCTCGCTGCGCAGCGCGACCTCCACGGTGTCCGGGCCGGTGACGACGGCCGCGATCCGGATCCGGGTACTGCCGTGCGGCGGCACGACGATCGGTCGGAGGAACTCCGCGTTGTCGATGACCGGCGCGTTGACCGCGCCGGTGACCGCCGTCGCGACCTGTGCCATGGCCTCCATGCCGAAGACCGCCGGGAAGAGCTGGTTGCCGTCGAGCAGGTGATCGGCCAGGTACAGGTCGGTTCCGTCGCTCAGCTCCACCTCGCAGATCAGCTCGACCCCGTGGTAGCGCACCACCGGGCGTTCGACGAACCGCAGCAGCGGCAGTTCCGGCTCGTCGTAGCGCATCGTGTCGATGCCGTGGGTCCGGCCGCTGATCACCACGGTGTTCGGGCTGTCCGGATCGGCCAGCAGCCGACGGAGCACGGCGATCCCCTGCTCCGGTGGGATGGCGCTCACTCCGTCGCGGTCGAGTTTCTCGACCACGTCCAGCCGTTCGCCCATGCCGACGCCCGACCACACCGACCACTCGAGGCAGAGCGTGCGGCAGTGCGGGTTCTGCCTGCCGAACTCGGCGGTGGCGTCGTCCAGCCATTCGTTCGCCGTGGCGTAGTGGGCCTCGCCGGGCAGTCCGGCGCGGCCGATGATGCTGCCCAGCGTGACGAGCAGTCGTACCTGTCCCGGGTCGACGGCGGCCAGCACCGCGCGCAGGCCTCCCACCTTCGGCGCGAGCGTACGGCCGATGGTGTCCGCCTGCAGGGTGAGCAGCGAGGCCGGCTCGTTGCGGCCGGCGCCGTGCAGCACCGCGGTGATCGGGCCGAGCGTCGCGGTAAGCGTCTCCACCGCGCGCCTGGCCGACTCGGGATCGGTGACGTCGGCCCGGGCGTACTGGACTGTGACACCTGCCTGCGCCATCCGCTGAAGGTTCGCCGACAGCTCCGCGTCCTCCGCCGGGTCGGATCGGCCCAGCAGCGCGAGACTGGCCCCGCTGTCCTGGGCCATGGCCAGGGCGCACTCGGCGGTGATGCCCTTGCCGCCTCCGGTGACCAGCAGCACGTCCTGCGCCGCGAGGGCCTGGACGGTCCGGGCCGGTTCGAAGGGCAGCACCCGGAGGGTCGGGGTGCGGCGGGTGCCGTCCGCGTCGTAGAACACCTCGGTGAAGGACTCCGTCACGGCCGTCTCCGCCGTGACCCGTCCCACCGCCTGATCCGCGTCGGCCAGGTGGACCACCGTCACCCGGGTCTGCGGCGACTCCAGGTGCAGCGTCTTGGCGAACCCGGCCGCGCCCCGGCCCTGCTGGACCAGGACGAAACGGCGGTTCGGCGGGCCGGCGAGGACCACCTTGGCGCCGCGCAGGGCGAGTTCGATGTCCTGCTCGGCGCAGTCCGGTGGCAGGCAGACCAGCACACCCGCGCCCACCCCGGCCCGCGCCAGGGCGGCGCTCAGGTCCTGCGCGTACGGGTGACCGGCCGGCGCGAAGACCTGCCACTCGCCGTCGGTGTCCCTTGCCGTCCGGGGCGGAATCGGTGTGACGTCCAGGTCCACCGACCAGGGGCGGACCCAAGGGGCCGCTCCGGCGGGCGCCACCGGAGCGGCCGCCTGGGCGGGTTCGGTGTCGCGGGCCATCGCCTCGTAGGCGTCCGCCAGCTCCCGTACCGTCGAGGTGGCGAAGTTGGGCGGTGTCTGCCCGACCGGGATCTTGAGCTGGGTCGCGACCTGGTTGACGATCTGACCCACGGTGATGGAGCTCAGGTGCAGGTCGTCGAGCAACCGGCTCTCCGGACGCACCAGGTCCAGTGGCAGCTCGGCCCGTTCGGCGGCGAGCCGCCGCAGCAGCTCCAGACTGGAGGTCGCGGCATCGTCGGCCACCGCCGCCCCCGCGCCGCCCGCCGGTGAGTCCGTCGGCGCCTGGACCGACGGCGCCGCGACGGCCGGCTGGACCGGCACGTCGATGTCGAGTGCCGGGACCGCCTCGCAGGGGCTGGCGAAGAACGACTGCCTGGCCCCGATCTCCAACGGCTTGAGCAGCCGGCCGTGGAACAGGCTCGAGTCGACCTCGGCGGCGCCGACCACGAACGCCGCCCCGACCACCCGCAGCACGCCGGTCAGCGACTCGTCGTCGCTGTCCAGGGCCACCGCGCGCAGGTCCGCGGCCGTGGCGAGCCCGGTGAGCACCCGGCCGGGACCGACCTCGATCAACAGGTCGACCTCCTTGCCCACCTGTGCGAGAGCCTGCTGGAACAGCACCGGATCGGTGATCTGGTTGCGCAGCAACCCGGTGAGGTCCGCGTCGGCCGGCAGCAGCTCACCGGTCACCGAGGACATCACCCGGCCGGTCAGCGGCGCCCAGGTCTGGCCGTCGAGCGCCGCGGCGAACACCCCGGCCGCCTTCGCGACCAGCGGCGAGTGGAACGCGTGCGACACCGGCAGCCGCCCGGCGACGTAACCGGCTTCGCGGGCCCGGACACAGGCCGCCTCGACGGCCTGGACGCGCCCGGCGATGACCGTCTGCTGCGGGCTGTTGTAGGCGGCGATGACGACGTCCGTGCCGTCGATGATCTGCTCGACCTCGACCGCCGGGGCGCTGATCCTGGCCATCGTGCCGGTCACGCCGTGCTCGCTCATGGCCTGACCACGCTCGGCGGCGAGCCGTAGCAGCGCGTCCTCGTCCAGGGCCCCGGCCCAGTGCAGGGCCGTGAGCTCGCCGAGGCTGTGACCGAGGGCCACCGAGGCGTGCAGCCCGAGCGAGGCCAGGACCCGCAGGCCGGCGATCGACCCGGTGACGATCCGGGGTTGCGCCACCTCGGTGGCCAGGGTGTCGCGGTCGGTCGGCAGGGCGGCCTTGGCGTACACCGCGTGCGCCTCGGTGAAACGGCGTCGCATCGCGCCGCCGCTGGTCCCCTGCCCGGAACCCTGGCCGGGGAACAGGAAGCCGACCTGACCCCGCCGGGCGAAGTACCCGAGCAGGGTCCGTCCGTCGGCGCTGAAGCTTGTCGTCTCACCGGCCTCGACCTTCTCCAGCAGGCTCCGCAGCCGGTTGGTGGCGTCCGCGGGCGAGTTGGCCACCACGGCCGCGCGGAACGGCAGGTCCCGCAGCCGCTGGTGCAGGGTCGCGGCCAGGTCGCCGAGCTGGGCGTACGAGATCACCGGCACGAAGTCGACGAGCTCCCGCAGCCGGTCCGACAGTTCGGTCGCCGACGCCGCGTCGATCAGCAGCAGCTCGTGGTCCTGGATGGCGGTGGCCATGGCGCGGGTCCGCACATCGAATCCGTTGCGCCGCTTGGTGTTCTCCAGCACGACGTGGGTGTTGATGCCACCGAAGCCCATGGCGGTCACGCCGGCGCGGACCGGGCCGGTGGCCGGCCACGGCTCGGCCTGACGCAACACCCGGAGCGTCGCGTCCGGTGCGGTCAGCAGGTCGTGGGGATCGCTACAGCCCAACGCCGGCGGCAGGACCTGGTGGTGCACGGCCATCGCGGCCCGGATCAGACCTGCCACACCGGCGGCGGCCTTGGTGTGGCCGATCATCGCCTTGACCGAGCCGACCACGGCCGGCGTCCCGGTGGCGCCGGCCGCCCGCCGCGCCTCGGACAACGCGCGCAGCTCGGTCGCGTCACCGACGGAGGTGCCGGTGCCGTGACCCTCGAACATGCTGACCGTCTCGACACCGAACCCGGCGCGCTCGTACGCCCGCTGCATCGCCAGTTGGTAGCCGCTGAACTCCGGCCGGGTCATGCCACCCTTGCCGTCGGAGGACATGCCCCAGCCGGCCACTGTGGCGATCACCCGTTGGTTGCTGCGCAGGGCGTCCTCCTCGCGCATCAGGACGATCATGCCGCAGCCCTCACCGGGCCAGAACCCGTTCGCTCCCCGGTCGTAGACCTTCATCTCGCCGCGGGCCAACGCCCCGGTCTTGGCGAAACCGATCATCTCGAACGGGTCGATCGACAGGTCGACCCCGCCGGCCACCGCCACGTCGACCACACCGTCGACCAGGTTGTTGCAGGCGGTGGCCACCGCCAGCAGCGACGACGAGCAGGCGCCGTCGACGGTGAAGCCACCGCCGTTGAGGTCGAAGTAGTTGCAGATGCGGCCGGCGATCGTGTTCGACAGACCGCCGGCGAGGGTGTCCTCGTCCACCTCGGGGAAGGGTGCCTTGTAGACGCCCTCCAGCTTCGCGATGAATGCGCCGAGCCGATCGTCGTCCCAGCCCTCGCGGCGCAGCGCGGCGGCGACCGTACGCCTGACGAACGGCCAGCGCAGCCGCATCTGACCGGCGCGGGAGAACTCACCGGTCAGGCTGTTGCCGACGACGACGGCCGTACGCTGGCGGGGCAGCCCCTCGCCGCCTGGGAAACCGGCGTCGGCCAACGCCTGCGACGCGACGTCCAGGGCGAGCCAGTGGGTCAGGTCGGTCGACCGGTACGTGCTGCCGGCGACCTTGAAGGCCAGCCGGTCGAACTCGTAACCCTCGATGACGGCGGCCATCCGGGCGTAGAACCGGTCGGGTGCGTCCGGGTCGGCCGACCAGTAGTCGTCGAGGTTCATCCGCTCCGACGGCAGTTGGCGGAACGCGCGTCGCCCGGCGACGGCGTTCTCCCACAACTCGCGTGGGCTGTTGGCATCGGGGTAACGGCAGGCCATACCGACAATAGCGATCCGGGTCATTTTTGCTCCGTGGCGGTTTGTTCGTAGTGTCCGGAACGAGCAAAGGCATCCGAAATCCGTTGGCGCCAGACTTCGAACGCCGGTACCTGGCCGTCGCCCGGAAGGTCCACCATCGCCTCATCGGTGACCTTCTGCGCCAGCGCCACCGGCTGGCCACAGAGGATCCGGGTGGCCGTCTCGTTGTGCGGGCAGACCAGGTTGGCTCTGGCGCGGGCACCTGCCGCGAAGGCGGCGCCCTGCGCCAGCTGGGGTCGATAGTCCTTGGCCTGCTCCCACAGGGCGGTCAGTTCGGCCTCCGTGGCGCCACCGGCGTAGGTGGCGGCGAGCCCGATGCCGCTGTAGAGGTCGGCCCACCGCTGGCGGGGGTAGCGCTCGACCAGGCCGATCACGACGTCGACGTCGGTGCCGCCGATGAACCAGAGCGCCCGACCGATGCCCTGGTCGATGGCCCGTGCGGCGTAGTCCCACGCGGTCCCGTCACGCCACGGTATCGAGCTGTCCTCGTATCTGTCGTAGACATACCGCTCGGTGCGGAAGTAGGCCTGGTGGAACCCGTAGCCGTCGAGCACCAGCCAGCGCAGCAGCGGATCGGGCGCGTGCAGCCTCGACCAGCAGATGCGGGGCAGTCGCGCCATGGCCCACCCGACGCCGACGTACGCCATGTAGATGTGGTCGGCGCCGGAGCCGGCCAGATAGCGTTCGACATTGCGCCCGCCGGGGCGCATGCCGTCGCGGATTGCGAAAGCCATGGCGGCGCCCTCGTTGGCGAAACCCCGGAACCGAGGGGGTATGGCCGCCAGCGGCGCTTCGGCGTCAGCCGGTGTCCGAGCCTGGGCGGCAATTCCGAAGCCGTCAAGAAATGTGCCACCGACGGTCTCCAGCAGCGTGCGCGCCTCGGGGCTCTTGACGTGGAATCCGCGGACATCCATCCTGGTGGCGGATCGGTTGGGTGTCATTACCTTGCGGCGAATCACTCGAAGAGCGTTCATCGGTGGGCTACTCCTGTGCCACTAGGCCGACATTGGAAAGCGTTGTACGCCTCGCCATCTACCTGAGCCTGGCAAGACGTCGGTGAAGTGTCTTCTTTGGTGTTGCCGAGGGCCGGCCAGGTCTAACGGTCGGATCCGGGCCGAAATCCGCAAAGCCGGAAATGGTCCGGATGCGTACCGCATCCGGACCATTTCTCACAATGCGGCCGGTCGCCATCGGGAGATGCCGTGGGCCAGCTGGTGGACCCGGCACACGGCCCTAGGGCCGGCGGGGCTGAGGCCGGTGGATGAGCATGACCAGCAGCGCGATGACGGATCCCGCGGCGACGACGGTGAGCACGACGCTCAGCGGATCGCTGCCGAAGTGGTCGTGGCCGCCGGCGGCCGGTTGCGCGGCGTCGGCGGGTGCCTCCGGGGAGGCGATCGACGAGGACACCCGGAAACGGTTGGTGCCGGTGAAGGTCCGGCCGTCGGCCAGGACGACGTGATAGGCGAGCACGTAGTCACCGTCGGCCTGGATGGTCACCGACTTGTCGATCTTCGCACCGGACACCACAGGCGCGCCGGACGGCACCAGGTGGCCGCCGTCGTCGGAGACCCCGATGTGGATCTGCGCGGGCCGCACCGCCTCGTCGAAGGTGAGCGACACCTGGCGGGGCGGCTCGCGCAGGGCCGCGCCGTCGGCCGGGTAGACCGGCCCGAGGTCGGCGCCCCGGCTCCCGGCGTACATCAGCACGCCGATCGCGACGACGACGACCGCGCCGGCCGCCGCCGCGATCCGCCCCCACCGGGTGGTTCCGTTCATCGCCGTCAGACCCGGACCAGCTCGCGGGCGCACGTGCAGGTGGTGAGCTCCCGCTCGGCGGGCTTGGGGCGCAGGTGGAAGTACATGGCCACCACCATCGGGACGAAGACGACCGTGTTGTAGAACAGGTGCAGCTCGACGCGGGGGTAGAAGTACTGAAGGATGCTGGTCGGCACCGCGGCGCCGAACAGGTAGTTGTGTGTCTGCGCCTGGATCAGCAGCAGCAGGTGCTCGATGTGGTGCCAGAACTGGATGGCCAGCGCCACCGTCCACCACGTCCGTGCCCGCCCGACGAATCCGTCGCGCAGGGCGAACAGGCCGATCAGCATCACGATCGCGTAGCCGTAGTGCAGCAGCTCGGACGAGACGAGCCACGGATAGAACTGGCCGAGAACGCCACGCGCCTGCGGTCGCGGCTGGTTGAAGGCCCAGATCTGCGCAGCCTGCACGAGGTGCTCGGCCCAGTGGGCCAACACAATGAACATGAACACACCGAGAGTCAGTCGATGACCCGCCCCGTTCATCCAACTGACAGAACGCTGGTTGTCTCTCGCTAGCGTGGCCACATGCCCCTCCGCACCATTTTGAAGGCACCCGACGGCACCGACTCAACGATGGGATCATACCGGCGGCTACCCATCTCGTAAATTGCTCCGATGCGTACCGGGCGGCCGCCGCATTGGTCGACGTGAGTTGCAATACCGGTCGCCAGGCAGCTTGTGCAAGCATTTTTGCGTGCCTGTCGGCACGCTGCACGCAAGATTCGACGGACTGCCCAGCACCGTGGCAGAACGGGTGATTACGCACGCGCGGTCGTACGCTTTTATCCCGGATTGCCGGCCCGTCCGGAGCAGGAGCAATCTGGAACAGCCCACCGGCCCGATTCGGCCAGACAATGGCGTCCATGACTCTGCATGATCACCGCCAGGCAATCACCGTGCCGCCGAGCAGCGGGCCCCAGCGCCGGGGCCGGATCATCCTCGGCAGCGTCGTGGCCGGCGTGCTGCTGGCCATCCTCTGGTCGTTCGAGTTCGTCGACCACGTCATCGGCGACAACGTCGCCAACACCCTGCTCGGCCACGACGCCAAGGCCACCGCCATCGGCGGCACACTTGCCGGCCTCGCGTTCGCGTTCGTCTCCGGCCTGGCCGGCACGTTCACCGCCTGCAACATCGCGATGGCGGCGTCCATCGGCCCGATGAGCCAGGCCAGCGCCGACTCCCCCACCCGCAGCGGCCTGCGCAGCATGCTCAAGCCGGTGGGCTGGCTGACTCTCGGCATGGTGACGGTCTCCGGTGTCTACGGTTTCGTCGGAGTGCTCATCGGCGATCGGCTGCCGCAACTGTCGACCGAGACGGCCGGCGGCATACCCGTACGCCTCTGGCAGTCGATTGTGGTGTTCGGTCTGGTGGGTCTGGCCTTCGTCTACCTGGGGCTCGCCGCGCTCGGCATCCTCCCCGACCCCTTCGCCCGACGCCCGGTAGCCCGCGTGGTCACCCTCGGCGCGCTCGTCGGCGCCTTCCTCATCGGACGCCCGTATCCGTTGTTCAACAAGCTGTTCCACTGGGCCGTCGACAATGGCAACCCGCTGTACGGCGCCGGGGCCTTCATCCTCCAGTCCCTGGGCAACATCGTCATCGTGGCGGCCCTGTTCAGCCTGATCGTGCTGCTCAGCCGGGGGCGCGCCATCGCCTGGCTGTCCAGCGACCCGGCCCGTACCGTCGCGGTGACCGGCGCGCTGCTGATCGCCCTTGGCGTCTTCACGGTCGTCTACTGGGACGTCCGGCTGCCCGCCATGTTCGGGCACGGATGGTTTCCCACGATGCCGTACAACAACTGACCAGGAGACGTCGGCCGGCGGGGGTGGACAGCCACCGCCGGCCGGCTAGTGCCGTGACCACGAACGTTCACGGTGTTGGATGACACGCCGTCCGGCCTGTCGGCCGGGCGGCGTCGCGGCGGTCAGGCTGTGGCGGTGG
>NZ_JBIAYR010000011.1:112609-150617 GCF_042898105.1 Micromonospora sp. NPDC000663 | reverse complement strand
CCGCATCCGCAGCGAACGACAACGACGCTGGGGCCAACCCGCCACCCGAGCAGCCTGACCCCAACACCGTCAACGTTCGTGGTCACGGCACTAGCGGTGACGATGCTCAGGTGGGGGGCGAAGACGGCGTACCACCAGTCGCCTCCGTGTGCGGCGTAGCAGCAAGTGGCAGATACCCGCGAGCGGCCCGGGTCCCGCAGCGGACAAGAGAACGCCCGGAAGTACTTTCTACGGGGCGTCATCATCCATTACACATAGTGTGTGGATCACCTCTACTGGAACCTTGGTGAGTGCGCCACGGGCGCGGTGTTCGAGATCGGGCTGCGCGGCTCGACCGCCCGGGTCTGCCTCATCGACGACGACGAGTACCAGGCGTACGTCAACGGCGACGAGTACGAGTTCTTCGGCGGCTTCTACGACATCACCCCAGTAGTCCTGGAAGTGCCCTACGACGACCACTGGTGGCTCATCGTCGACAGCTACCCCGAGCGCATCCGAGTCACGGTCAATCAGGTCTTCGACTGACCACTGGGGGACTGGCACGAGCGGTGATGTTGTCGTACCGCTCCGCCATGCTCGACGTATACGTGTTTCCGCGACCATCGGTGAGAGGTGCGCGTGGGCGAGATCCGTATGGTCACGAACGGTGGCCCGGTTGTCCGCGGCACCTTGAGACGGCGGCGGTGAGATGGCCTTCGCGGCGATACATCCCGAGGCTGGCCGCATCGACGCCACCTTGCCCGACCTCGGCTGTGACCTGACCTGGTCGGCGGTGCACAGGATTCGGCCGCGGGTGGCGTTGCGGTGTCCGGAGTGCGGGCATGGGGTCCACGCCAAGGTGTCCGCTCGCGGGCTGCGGTACTTCGCCCACGACCCCGGACGCCTCAACGACTGCGCCTGGTTGAACGAGTCCCTGGAGCATCACCTCCTCAAGCTGGAACTCGCCACCGCGGTACGGGCCGCTGATTGGCACGCCGAGATGGAGGTCCGCTCCCCGGATGGCTCATGGCGCGCCGATGTCCTCGCCTCAACGCACGACGGCACCCGACGCATCGCCTGGGAGGCCCAACTGTCGCCCATCACCAACGAGGACATCCAGGAGCGCACCGAGCGATACCGCGCCGCCGGTGTCGGCGTGTGCTGGGTCAGTCCAGCCGCGCAGGCCCCGTGGATGGGACACGTACCGTCGATCCGGGTCCGCGAACCCACGCAGGGCCGGCCCTGGACCGTCGTCGAGGGTCCGTCAGCGTTCGACTTCGAGCATGGCGCCTGGAGGGCCGTCGACGCGCTGGAGCTGACCGCCTTCGTCCGCTGGGTGTCGCGAGGGCAGCCGGTCGTGCACGAGGTCCGCCCCCGGTACCGGCGGGTGTGGTTCGCCGACGACGACATTTACCGCCGGCGGCGCCTGGTCTGGACCTCCAGCTCGCACATTGATCGCGAGACCCGGCACGAGGCCATGCGGCAGCGCCAGGAGGCACGCAAGCGCCACCGCGAAGAGCAGCAACGCCAGGCCGAGCAACAAGCCGAAGCAGAAGCCGAAGCCCGACGCCAAGACGAGCAACGGCAACGCGAGATCAGGGCAGCCGAGGAAGCCGCCAGACGAGACGAGCAGCTGCGCAGATGGGCGGCCGAAGCCGAACAGGCACGCCAGCGACGAGAGATCGAGGAGCAGCAGCGGCAGGCACAGCAACGCGCCGCCGAGCAGCAGCGGCTGCGCCAGGAGCAGGACGAGCGACTGGCTGCGGACCAATGGTGGGGGGAGTTGTCTGCCGAGCAGATCCACGAATTCCGCGAGACCGTCGCGGATCCGCTGTGGAAGACGCACGGCACCCGCCCCGAGTTCGATGCCCAAGGCCCCACCCCAGACCGCGCCTACGGCATCGCGATTCGTGTTCGCCAGCGGCTACACGGGGTACTCCGGCCCAGCCCTGCATCACTGCATCGGCTGCCCCCTGCGGTCCCGGTCTACGTGCGTAACGCCCGGGAAGCCCAACAACTCGCCGCCACCGGCGCCATCGACCCCAGCCGTGTCGTGCACTTCGATCTCCCCGACCACGAGCAGATGTCGCTGATCTAGGTCGGATTCCATTCGCCGTGCGCGCCAGGCCCCAGGCGCCCGAGACCTGGCCCGTCGCAGTGTTGGGTTCACCAGCGGCAAGAGAACCCCGTAGGCACAGCTGACCGTGGTGGTGGCGCTACGGCAGGATAGGGGTCCGGCGCATTCGTCCACACAGACGCGCCCGTCCGAGACAGGTAGTGGAGACACCGAGTGACGCTCCGAATCGTGCTGGGGCTTCCCACCGACACGCCAAAGGTCTACGCGCCGTTCAGCCCTGGGCGGGTAGCGCTACTTCGTCGCTGGCAGGCTGCTCCGGCCGCCACACACTTCAGGTGCCCCCGTCATGGCGACGTCCGGCGCAAGAGCTCGGACCTAGTTCCAGAAGTCAGCGGTTGGCGCTGCGGCTTCCAGACGCCCGACTATCCCGGCCTGACCTGCTCGTACACCGTCGACTGGGCCTACGCCGGCATGCTGGACGACGACAACGTTCGGATCATGGAGCAACTGTCCGTTGACGTGATCGAAGTGTCGTTCGACGACGACTCGGACGAACCCTTGAACGTCTTCTCAAGCTATGACCTTCTCCTGTCATTTCACGACGAGGTCGACCTTGACTGGGAAGAGGTCGCCGAGCGCAGCGAGATTGATCAACGGAGAGGTCTCGTCATCACGCAGAGCACTGTCTTGGAGGACCTCCTTGGCGACGTGATCCTGCATCTGGAGAAACCAGATGATCCCGAGACACGCCGAGACGAGATCGACCAGTGGATGATTGGCAAACGACTTCATCGTGTCGAATCGCTTCTGGCGAATCGTCCATCCCCAGAGACGAACCGCGGCTTCCCGCGGGAGGAGATGTGGGCCGTCGTGCGGCGTCGAAACGAGTTAGCACACGGGAACATCACCCGAGTCGTCGGTGAGGCCCGGTCGCGACCCGACGGACCGGGCAAAACCCAGCGAGTGGAGTGGCACCTCGTAGACCGCCGAACCCGCCGTTCCCAACTGATCACCATGGCCGGACTACGCGAGGACGTGGAGGCCGCGATCACTGCCTACGCGAATCTTCTCGACTGGGTCGTAGCCAATCCTGGCAACTAGGTCGGCTCGCCGCGACCAGCTCAAGCCGTTGCGCTCGCTCGGCGCTGCGTAGAGGCGGCCATCAGGGGTCGGATGGCCCCACGCGGTGGGCATTGAGGTGTAGGGCCGCCAGCATCGGCCTGGTGGGCGCCCACGCGGAAATAGGGCGCAGGGAACGCGTCGCGGCGATCAGCTGAAGGCTGTCGAGCGCGACGTGCCGAGCACCAACGCCACGGTAGCCAGGTCAGTACTGGCGCCCAAAGCCCGGATCTCGGCTGTCCACGTGGACTGCCCAACGTCGGCGGTTAGGTCGAGGGATTGCGGCGGTGGTGCGCAGAAGCGGGTCACAAAAGCGTCACGCAAGACCGGAAGGTGACTCCATCACCCGGATGGTCCCGGCTGGACCGGTCTCGCACTACTTCTCGGTGTCACCTGCAGCGGATGCCCGACTGCTCAATGAACAGACCCACTCCCTTGACGGGCATGTCCTTCGATGGACATGATCGTCAGGAGGAGTTGCCCTTCACCCCCTGACGAAAGGCTACGCATCGCAAGGTGAAGCGCTGTGGGTGACGGCGCGTGCGCGACTACCGTACCCGGCCGAAAGGTGAGGCGGTTCGACCTCGGCGAGACGTGCCGACCCTTGCGGTACCGCTCGAACAGGTCATGGCCGTGGTATTCCCCGATGCGATCAGTCACCAGCACCGCAGGCCGCTGATGAGCGACGGCGGCCCTTTCCGCCCCACTCCATCGCGATTGCCGCTGCCGCCTCCAGCGTGGGGTCCGCCGTGAACGGCACCCACGCCGCACGGAACTCGGAGTTCATAGCGGTAAGGTACGGCGAAGGTACGACAGGCTGTTGCCGGCAACAACAGCCCGGGGCGCATCACGCGATCCTGGTGGAGGTCTGCCGCCCGCACCGTCTCAGCGACCGTCATCCCGTCTGAAGGTCTAGAGATGTCGGTGTCGGCTGTGCGCAGGCACCCGCGGTAGCCGATCGCCTTGAGGGCGGGCAGCGAATCGCTCCCACGACCAGGGCGCGCCCATATCAAAGTGGGTCCAACTGATGGGGTTGCATGAGGTCGGTCGGGTGCGGCAGGCTGGCGTGCCACGGAGAGTGATTGGTCTGTCGCCGCTCGCGGGTGGCGGGTTGACGGTTGGACGGGGGACCAATTGGAGTCGTCTGCGTTGCCTGTTAAGGCCGGTAGGAGCCGCACTGGCTTTTTGCTGTGGTCTCTCGGGCCGGTGTTCGAGCTTCCGGTGGTCGCGCTAGCGGTCTCTTCCTTCCCTGATGTGGCCTCCGAGGCGGCATTCGGCGTGGCGGGCTCGCTGGCTGTGGTGATCTTCGCTGTGGTGCTTGTGCTGACGGCGGTTGCGCTGGCATGGGTCAGGGCGGCAGTTGGTCTTCGTCGGGTCGTGGCGGTGCTGCTCTGGATCACCTCGGGACTCCTGGCAGTGCTGATGCTCGGCTTCGGCACGGGTGGCACGTGGGTTGTCTTGGCGGTGCTTCTCGCGCACTGCGCCGTCGCGACGGCGGTCATCGGCTGGCTGCTCGCGCGAGGGCCGAGTCCTGTTCAACCGTCGAAGTTGAGGCGGTGACGGGCGCATGAGCGAGGAGATCCTTGCCCGTCTTCAGCAGATCCAGGGGCACGCGCTGAAGATTCAGGCCGCGTTGCAGTCCCAGCCCCAGCCTGGTGAGGGACGTGCATCCGATCCGCGTGGTTGCGTCGCTGTGGTGGTTGACCCGGATGGTCTGCCTTCGCGAATTGACGTGTGGACCGGTTGGCAGCGGCATGTTGCCGCCGAGGAGCTGGGCTCCTTGGTGGTGCGTCTCTATGGGGAGGTGGCTGCTCAGGCGATGCAGGCGTGGTCTGAGTCCTTTGACCTGGACGCGTGGCGGTCTCGCGCTGAAGCGGCACGAGCGGACGGGCAGGAGGACGCAGGGCTACCGCCGTTAGCGCAGGCGCCGGCGTTCGGTAGTCCACGCGACCTGTTGACGCTGACCGAGGAAGCACTCAAGGCGCTGAAGGCGACGCGGGACCAGGCCGCCGCGCCGCCCGTGACGGCGACGGGTTGGGACGGTGAGCGCGCTGTCTCGATCACCCTGACCCCCGGCGGGTTGCAGGGCTGCACCATCAATCCCCGGTGGGCACTAAGGCACGGCGCTTCGGCTATCAACGCGGCTCTGAGGGAGGCGTTGAGAGAGGCCCGTGCGGCGATCGAGGAACACGCCGCGCGCCGCAGAGCACAGGCCCAAGGCCTCGATGACCTGGCGCGTGAGGCACTGGCCACGCTCGCCCGATTCCAAGCCGTGCACAACTCACCCGAGGAGGGTTGACATGCCGCCGCCGAGCCGTCAACAGGTCACCGTCGCCACCGATGCTCTGCGCACCGAGGCCGCGGAGTGGGACCGGCAGAGCGCGGCGATGGCGGCAATCGTGCCGACGGTCGCCGGGATGGAACTGGGGCGCGTTGAGGCTGGCTTGTTCCAACTGATCGTCTCGCCGTACAACGAGATCGTTCACCACGTGAGCCAGCGCTGCCAGGAGGGCGAGGCGGCGATGACGGAGGTGGCTACCACGCTACGGAAGGTCGCCGACACCTACGACGAGGAAGACCGCAGCAACGAGCACAAGCTCCGGAACCTCTACTGATGAGGGCATGACGTGGACTTCAGTAAGGCACAGTTCGAGGGGTTGCTCACCGACATCAGCGCAGGCTTGGACGACCTGAGCATGCGCCTTGACCAGATCGGACCAGCCGCTACCGCCGCCGCCAACCATTGGTACATCCCACCGGGCGTCGCCGATTCGATCCTGTGGCTGGGCAGGGAGACCGTCGCGGTCGGCAGGCAAGCCCTCGACTTCCTCATCGACCTCATGAAGGGCGCCACCGCCCCGATCTTCATGTTCAAGGACGCCTGGGACTGGATGGACGTGCGGGGCTCCGCTTCCGGTGTCGCCAGCGCCCTGACGGAACAACACCTCGTGGTCGACAACTCCGACTGGTCAGGCGCAGCACGCGACGCCTACGTCAGCAGCGTGGCCAGCCACACCGAGGCGGCATCCAGGATCACGGCGATCGCGGCCAGCACCTCAGGCCACCTCCTCGCCTGCGCGGCAGCCGGCGCCGCCTTCTACACCACCCTGGCGGTTGTCCTAGCGAAGCTCATCGTCGCCGCGATCGCGGCGATAGCTGCCTTCGGGTCCGCCGTCTTCTCGTGGGCCGGCGCCGCCATCGTCATCGAAGAGGCCGGCGTCAACACCGCGATCGTCGCCACCGCGATCACCACTCTGTCCGCCTTCCTCGCCGCGCAGGCAACTAGCATGGTCAACCTGCACGGCGAGGCAGTGGACAGCCGATCCTTCCCGGGCGGCAAGTGGCCTTCGCCCAACTCATTCACCTACAGCGACGCCAGCGTGAAGGACGGGGACGCCGACTGGTCTCTCGCGTAAGACGTAACCGGGTGAAGGCATTGGCCGGGTGCCGGCCGGTGACCAGCCGATAAGGCTGATGCTGCGGAGTTGGTGTCGCAAGCTTTTCGCACGCCATGACGAAGCCGGCCTCGATGGATTCAGGTACGGATGGCCTGCCTGATAGGCCCACCTCACCACCCACCCGAATGCGTCTGGGCCGGGTCCCGATGGCACTGCCGACACCAACACCGAGCCCGGGGCTGCCTGGCGAGGCGCGGGGGAGAGAACGATGACCAGCCGAATCTCTCACCACGAACTGTTGTTCCGACCCGACTACCGATTCCTTACCGTGCGCGATGAGGAATGCGACGCTGCAGAGGGCAGCCAAGAGGCACTAGCCCGGTCGTACGAGAGCGGCGCTGCGGCGACAGAGTACGAGGTGTACGTGACCGCCGCTCAGGACCTTCTCAAGGTACGAGCCTGCCTGGAGGTGTGGGAGGGCCCGCCCGGCCCGACAACCGGGTTCGACGACATCTCGGCCTTCACACTGACATGCCCCAGTGGCACGCTGCAGATGTCCGACGGCAGCGGCACCTCCATCGGAGGCATCGACCTCCCGACCGGACCCGGTCAATACGCCACGCAGGTGCAGATCCGCGGTCGGGCCGAGGCCCTCGCGGCGCTGCGGCGTCTGAATGAACCAATGACGGCGTCACCGGCTTCGGCATGGACGACCCTGTTTGCGCCCTACGACGGCATCGAGGAATACCTGATTCGCGTCTGGTTCACCGAGCCATTGCCTGACGATGACGACGAGGCCCATTAAGACAGGTTCTGATCGACTGAAGGCCCCAGGCTGCTGAAGCCGTTCAAGGGGCGTGCGCGCCAGAGGCCTGCGGTCCTGATGCTGGCCGCCTCGGCGAATATGACAGTCACGGTCCCTTCGGCCGGTGCCGGAGGCGCCGACACCTCTCGCTGGCGTCCGGGCCCTGCCTGGACGTGCGGATCTCAGCTCCGTCGGCCACCAGGCCAGGCATTCCCCGAACCCCTAGGTAGACCGACCCGTTCCGATCTTAAGGCGGCGCGGGTCCCTGGCTGCTGGGCGCCAGGGAATGCTGGATACGAAAGTCTCAACGGCGCTTGCCGTCATCACTACCCGATCAGCTCACCTATTACCGAGTAAGGGACGGAGAATCGCGTGAGGTGTTCCGGGTGAGCGGCTCCGGGGTCACCCTCCCCTGCGAGCCACGCCTTACCTCGGCTGCGGCACTTGCCGTGAGCCGTCCACGCTCGAAGCTATTCGACAGTTTCCCAGGCCAGCGCGGGGGGTCGTTGCCCTCCGCTGGTGAGGAACTGTTGTGCCGCTTGCCGGGCGGTCGCGTTGGTGACGCGGGTGCGTTCGGGCCAGGCGTCGGTGGGCGTGCCGGCGTAGTCGAAGGTGAATGCGGGCCCGTGTTCGAGGTCTGGCTGGTATCCCCAAGCGCTACTGCCGTCGGCAGCGACATGATAGACGAACGACCGATCGGGGTGCCCGACGCAGACGTCGAGCATCACAGGAAACTCGGCTCCGCCTGGGGCGACGAGAGTGACGCAGTAGGGCATCCACGTGGTGTGGGCGTGGCTGATCGCGTCCAGTGTGGCGTCGAGATCGGCGACGGTGCTGACCGACGCGGCGCCGTCGCCGCGTCCCCAGGTGATCTCGATGCTCATCGCCGGACCCCTTCTCCTGTTCGGACGTACAACCTATGAAGCCATGTCCGGTCGCCGTCGGTGAGGAGCACTGTCAGGCGTGTTCCTTGCGGCAGGATCGTGGCGAGGATCTTTTCGTAGACCAGGGGTCTGACCGGATCGTCGCAGGGGGTGTGATTGAGCACGAGCGTGGCCTCCGCTGGGCTGCCTGGACGGCCCAGCATGGCGGCGGCCTGAGCCTCGGCGTGGTCCATCACGATGGCCTGAGCCAGCGGCGGTTTGAGTCCCACCCCCAGCGGCGGGAAGCCTGCCAACCCGGGTCTGCCGGCTGCGCAGCCGGCCCTCTGGCTCCGCAGAGGAGTCAGGATCGCGCATGATCGCCTTGGCTGTCAGTTTGATCGACGCAGTGTCGGCCGGCCAGGTCGTCCTTAGCGGCGTCGGCGGCGCAGATCAGCAGGACGACGAGGGCGGCCAGCAGTCTTCGGACAGGCGGCTGCGAAAGCGGCCAGGTCGTCCCGGATCTGGGTCTGCCACACCGCAGGCCCGGCGTACGCGTCCTGCACCCCGCTGCCGATACCGCAGCCGCCCGAACAGCCCGCAGATGTGCCCGTACCGGCGCTCGCCGGCAACGCCTCTTGGCGAGAAACCCCTCTCGTGGCGCTACTTCCGCTTCGGCTTCCGCCGCCGCGCGGTCGTTCGGTTCTTGAGAGGCTTGTTGGCCCCATCGGGCAGTATCACGCCTGGCGGAGCGGCCACTTCGAAGAGCGCACTGTCGGCCAACTGCTCGGTATCGATATCCGGCTGCTCTGGGTGGAGAAAGATATTTTGGTATGCATTGTGGGCGGCGTATGCGTTTACTATTCGCGCGGTCGAGATTGACGCCGAGAACCGCGCCGAAACCGGCTGTGGCTCCCGGGTCAGTATCAGCAGAATAGATGGGTTGAGCGGGAACCAGACTTCGTCGGCGTCAAGCAGCCCGTAGCCCCGAATCGGGCTGGGGTTGCTCTTGTAGAGCATGACCGGCTCATCGCAGGTGACGAGGACGGGCTCATCGAAGACGCCGAGGTACCAATGCCGGCGCATGAGGTGCGGGAAGATTTTGTGCGCCAACTTGCCCATCATGCGGACATGTTCGTTAGGGTCCGGAACGAATTCGTAATCATCCAGGTTCGCGACGAGTTCTTCCATCTGAGCGATATGCTCTGGACTAGCATGCCCGAGCCGCTCCTCAAGCAACCTCTTGATAGCGTCGCTACCGAGCCCCGAGTACTGGAGTTTCACGTAAAAGTCGGCCTGGGTCTCGATCTCTCTGCGCCGACGCTTGCCCCGCACCTTCTGAAAGGCAAGGAAGGTGGCAATCTCGTACTTGTCGTCGGGAGGCGGCGGAAACTGGCCGAAGGTCGGGTGGTTGATCCTGCCGATCGCGGCGGAGGCGCCGGCTTCGATGACCCCCAGCACCTGCTCCATGTGACCGGCCGGATCCCCGTTAAGATCGATATAGGTGTAAAAATCGGTCTCCGCACTGGCCGTCTTGGGTACTGTCCGATATCTGCGCCCACCCGGCTTCTCGACAACGTCGATATGACCGTCGGCGTCTGCCCAGTATTCGAGGTAGAAGCGAGGCACGGTGTGGTGCCGAGCGCCCACGAAGTGGTTCGGGTCGCCGGGGAAGGGCCACTCGTCGGCGAGGTTCGCCATCTCCTCGTCAACTCCAGTCCAGCGCGATCTGAATTGGCGGTACCAGAGGAACCGCTTTGAGTCACCCAAAGGTCGACAACGTCCGAGGATGCCCTCGACGGGTGTCCCGGGCAACTCGTTTGAGCCAGCGGACACCCTACCCCGGGCTCCGCCGACACCTACGCGAGCTCTGTGTGGTTCGCGCGCGGGCCGGTGCTCTGCGGAGCACGACGTCTGACAGAGGTGCCAGAAGCGTTGAGCAGACGGAGCAGCGTTCCGCCTCGGCGGGCAGTCCGAGCTGTTGAACGCGGCCGGCGAGGCGCTTGCTGGTTTAAGGTCTTCCGGGGCGCTGGGTGGGAGACAACCACGCTCCGCGTTGATCATCGTCCGGTGCCGTGCGCGCATGCGCTCGGGCAACATCGACGAGTTGGAGTACGAGCTTGTCCAGCGCAGTTCTATTGAGCTGAAGCCCTACGCCGGGCGTCGTTCCCAGCCGAACTAACCATCCACCGGGCCGACGCGCTGGCATGGACGCCGGCCGCGTTTCGAAACATGGTCTGCACCTGTCCGTTTACGACTTGTCCGCAGACTGAGCGGATCAGGCCCGAGTCCCGATGGGCCGGGCGGAACTCGCACCCGCGTTTACCCACCGAGGCGACGGCTTGTCCGTCGGCGAGTCGTCGCTGGCATCCCCGTCGTCGTGGTGCGCAAATAGCGCTGCCTACGATGCGAAACAGGTGAATGGAACGTCGAGGTTTCGCGCTTGGCGCCATGAAGATAGCTGGACGATTCCGCAGCGGCACACCGCTAGACTACTTGCAGAGCGTCACGACACCGAGCTTTACCGTGCCTTTGCAGCCAAGGCGAGTTGCACCGTAACCTATGAGCATGTGCACCCCAGAATGGTGCACATATGGTTCGTACATGTGTTCGAATCCCCCCTCGGACACGAAATGATTTGCCCACGGTGTGCACTGAGATCCATTTCAGCGTGCACCGTTTGCGTTTCGGTCTGGTAGGTGAGTCGCAGTCCGAGTTGCCAGTAGACCTCGGCTTTGTCGTCGGGGTCGGCGTCGCGCAGCACGGTGGCAATGTCGCCGAGCGCTCGGACTAGGTCAGCGATCTGGGAGCGCCTCATCCGGCGTGGCTGCGTCCTCTGGGTCGCTTGAAGATCAGCTTCGGCTCGTGTCCGTTCGGCTGGTTCGATCCCGGTATCGCCCACCATGAATATGCGCAGTTAGGAGAAGCCCGTTACCGGAACCACCGGTAACGGGCTTCTCCGCTGTTGCCCCTTAAATTGGGAGCAGGCAGCTCCTTGCGTACCGACGCCAAGCCGAAATGGCATCGGCCGGCTCATGTCACCCTCTGAAGTCGAGTACCAAGCACGGCTGGTGCCGCGCGGAAACAGCTCAGATGCTCAGGACCGACGTGCCCGGGGGCCTAGGACCAGTCCGGTGCGCAGGCGTGCTGGAGCGGCAGCTTCGCCAGGACGTCGATGTGGACACAGTGGCGTATTGCACTCTGAGCTGTGGCTGTGAGCTCGCCGTAGCCTTCGAGGAAACTCGTACGTAGATCCGGTCGCAGCGGCCAAATCCGGGTGGCGAGTCGTATGAGTTGGAGGGCGGCAAGGTCGCAGCGGCTGCGCTCGGTGTCGATCAGCCGGACGGTTCCGTCATCGCCGTAGACCGTGGATGTGAGGCATGAGGTTCAGGTGGCACGGCACGGCCGGCAGGGTGCGAAGGTCCGCAGGCCTCGCTGGAGGGCACCTTCACCGTCGACAGCGCGCGCCGGAAGAACCGCCGGACCGCGTCAGCATCACAGCAGCCGCGACCAGCACGTCAATGACCTGCCCGTACTGGCCGACCGCCCGGTACACGTACCGCCACACCCGGCTGGCCTTGCCTGTCTTTTCGATCGTGCACCAGGCGGCGACCGCGGAACAGGGCGAGCAGCACGGCGCCGAGCGCGAGCACCACGACACCAGTACCGGAGAGTGCGCGGCGGGAGCGCGCCAGATTCAGCCTTCGGCGACGCGGCCGCTGCGGCGAGCCAGTAGGCCGGGCAGGAACCTGGCCGGGTTCAATTTGTGGAGCGGACCGCTCCCGCTGTGGCGTGAGGGGTTGGCGGACGGCTCCGCTGCGGGCGAAGCGGCTGCACCGTCCTGGGAGCCCGGCACATCTTCGCTGCGGATCTCAAGGTCCAGGTTCAGCCGCCTGGTCTCCTCGTCCAACGCGGTCAGAAAGTCCTCAGTTTCCTGCTGGCTCATGTGGCGCAGTCGGTTGCTGACGCGCTCCACGCTGGCCGCAAACTCATACCGCTCCTTGTCAGTCATGTGCCAGGACAGCATCGCCCGCTCGGACGCCGTCGGCTCTCCGCGATATGCGACAACGGCGTTGTACGGCAGCGACTTCAGCAGCACGTTGCCAACACCCGACTTCTCGTCCAGGTCCAGGATCAGGTCGTCTGGATCTCCGGAGTCAAGGCCAAATGGGGTCGTCGGCGCTTCCGCTCCCTGGTGCGCGTCGGTCATCGGAACATCCTCGCCGTGGTGTTCTTGGCCGTCAGGAGTTGGAGGTAATGGGTCAACTCGTCCTTGAGTCGCCAGCGTAGATACATCGCGTTCATGATCGCGGCGAGGCCGACGAACAACACGCCCACGTTGACGGAAAGGTGACCGAGCAATGGATCCAGCACCGGAGGGCCAACTTCCCTGATCATCTGCTCGGGGGCCTCCCTGACGTACAGGATGGCGGCGGCGACTGAGGTCAGGCCGGTGATGAGCAGGCCGACGAAAGTTGTCAGCGAGGACCGCTGAAGTTTTTCCATCGAGTATCCGACGAAGCTGGCGGCGACTGGGGAGATCGCCAGGAGGAAGGCCAGGACATCCCCGGACACGTCCCCTTCGTTGCTGGGAACGACGAATGCGAGCATAGTGATCACGAACGCGGACAGGGTGGCCAGCCAACGCGTGAGCCCGAGTGCTCCAGGGGGGACCTCGTCGAAGATGATCTGCATGACCAGATCCTTCGGCTTGCAGGTGTCGAAGCGCCGCGTGTACAGGTGCGCGTACGGCAGGGCCTGATGGTGACGAACCCGTAGGTAGGCCAGATTACTCATCTTCTTGATCTCGTCCTGGTGAATGGTGCTGCCCGTCTTCGCGGACTGGACGTAATGCGCCTTCACGTAGCTGTTAGGCCCGGCGTTCATTCGAAAGTGATAGCTGTTGGTGGTGAATGGCAGGTTGAGCGGGATGACGAATGAATTCGGTTGCAGGCCGTATTTGACGCGACGCCGACGTCCGCGGGTGTCCACGCGGCCGTACACCGGGATCGTCTTCGTGTACCGGAGGACCCATTTGTAGCCCGTCGGTGGGGGCGCCTCAGCGACGATGACGTAGTTGCGTACCAGGAAAGCACAGATTCGCCGCAGCTTCGTCAACTGCTTTTCGTCGGCGTTCTCCCGTACCGATGCCACCGCCCGGTCGAAGTACGTGTGGGCGTCCGCGAGGCGTACGCGACCCTGCCGGAAAACGAGCCGCAGCAACGCGTAGAGCACCGAACGGTGGTTTTGGCCGAAGGTCTTCTCGAACTCGGCCTGCAGAACGTGCGCCACCACGCCCCGCGCATCTTCCTGGGACAGGAACGGTAGAGCGCTGCCTCCACCGTCAGAGGTATCCACGTTGTCCATCATGGTGCCCTTTGTGGCGGTGATCATGGGCACGAGGATGAAGGTCGGCTCCGCGCCGTTCTGACTACTGGTCCTCGTCAACACCGCCGTCGGCGCGCCGCTGCCACCGGCGTTGTTGTCGGAATCAATCCCTTCCGTTGACCTCGACGACGGGTGGGCGGAACTCATCATGGTTGTGGCGACGGACTGCCGTTGGGTCGGGATCGCAGGCTCGCCCGCCTGGCGTCTCAATTCGGACAGGTCGTCCAGTGAACTGGTGTACGTCGTCGACACGGTGACACGAAGGCATTCCCCAACCGGCTCAACTTCGTCAGTCACTCGTACCTGGTAACGGCCGGGCTCCACCAGCATCTGCCCGAACAGCCGGATCGACGAACTCGGGTACTTCTTGCTGACCCGGACCATCGCCTCGATGATCTCCCGGTCGGCCGTCCTCCGGTCCCCCGGATCGATCGTCGGCTTGCCCGGGGCCTCCTGGAAGCGCTGCTGCGTCCTCCAGTGACGCTTTGCCGCCCGTCGTGCCCGCCAAACGAGAACCAGCGCGAGCACCATCGCGCCGATCCGTGCCGCCGATTCGCCAAGCCACACTGGACGGTCCGGCGTGGATGGCATCAGCCATCCGGCGAGCCCGTCCACGACGGCTACGGCAACCAGGAGTGCCGCCAGGATCAGGTAGGTAACTGATGCTATCGCCGGTCTGGAACCCCCCACCGGACCAACCCCTTCCGCAACCAGCAGCGGCATCGAAGCTATCGTTTCGTCGGGTAGCGATAGCCTCGCGGAAGGTGAGACAGATCACATCCTCCGGACGGGTGTATTGAAACCAAACTATGGGGCACCCCCGGCCGTAGCTGATGCGACCCACCTCGCCGAGCTGCGCGCGAGCCGGCGCTGGCCGTGGTGGCCAGAGCCGGCTGACGCTTTCGACCCGAGGACGTTCCGGCGCGCCTTTACCTGGATTCGAGGCGGCCCAGGGTGCTCTCGACCGGTGCTGGCCAGGTGGAGTCCTTTGAGGCCGAGGGCGTCCCGCAGGTAGGCCCACGTGAGCCGCTGGAGGGCATTGGGGCTGTGTTTGTGCGGTCTGTGGCCGGAAGGGCCGGTCGACCGCCGCGAGTCAGGCTTGAGACACGACCTCATCGTCAACGCAGTCGCCTAGGTTCTGGCTTTCGGGGTGCGTCTCGGCGGTGTCCGCATTGTCATCGGCGGTGTGCGCGGTATGACGCGGGTGTTCGTCGTCGGTGGCAGGCGTTGGACGTGGGTGTGGTGCGGGCGGTGATCGAGGCGCAGGCGCCTCGGGTGTCGTGTCCGGAGCATCGGGTGGTCGTTGCGGCGGTGCCGTGGGCGCGTCGTGGGGCGGGGCATACGCGGGCGTTCGATCAGATGGTGGCGCGGTTGGCGGTGCATACCGCGAGGTTGCGGTGTCGCAGTTGATGCGGATCAGTTGGCGGGGGTCAGGGCCAGGAGTTCGGCGTCGTCCTGGGCGGTCACGCCTGCCTGTCGCAGCGAGGCCGCGTTCTGGTTCGCGATGCCGGCCCGGCTTCGGCAGAGGAGGGTGACGGTGATCACCTGTAGCACTTGACGGAGTGCTGCACATGTCTGTCCTGGATGCGCCCGTATCCAGGACAGGAGCCGTGTATGACGACCGCGATGCTCGACCGCGCGCCGACGCCGCCGCCCGTCAGCAGCCCTCGCGGGCGGGCGCCACGGTTGTACGTGCTGGACGGGTTGCGGCTGATCTGTGCTCTTGCGGTGGCCGGATACCACTTCGGCGACTCATGGAGGTTGGACGGGGTACGCCTGCCGACATACTTCCTGCCGGACGCGGCGCCGGTGCTGATCTATGGCTTCCTCGGAGTCGAGACGTTCTTTCTGATCAGCGGATTTGTGATCCTCATGAGCGGCTGGGGGCGCACCGTTCGCGAGTTCGCTGCCTCCCGCGCCGCGCGACTCTATCCGGCGTTCTGGGTGTGTGTGGTGACCACGACAGCCGTAACGGCAGTGCTGCCGATCAGTGGCGGGCTGCCTTTCCCGCCTCCGCCGGACGGGTGGGGCGTGCTGGTCAACCTGACCATGTTGGCGGAGCCCCTCAACACGCCGCTTGTCGACACCGTGTACTGGACCCTCTGGATCGAGTTCCGGTTCTATCTGATCGCGGCGTGCATTTTTGCGGCCAAGCTGACCGACCGGGGAGTAAAGATATTCGGTGCCGTGTGGCTGGCCGTCGCCGTGATCATTCCCGTTTTCCGGGGTGCCGCCCTGGACGAGGCCGTGATGTCCAATTTCGCGCCGTACTTCATCGCCGGAATTACCCTCTTCCTGCTTCGCCGCAACCCATCCGATCGATGGCTGTGGGTGCTGTTACTCGCCACGTGGCTGGTCAGCCTGCAGCGCGTGTACGGGCGGACCCTGGAGTTGCAGCCCGGCTTCGAGGTGCCCGTCTGGCCGGCACCGGTACTGCTCACCGGGGTGTACCTTTTGATGCTCATCATCGCGCTCGGCTACACCGACCGGGTAAAAATGCGCTGGCTGGCCACCGCAGGTGCACTCAGCTACCCCTTCTACCTTTTGCACCCCCGCATTGGATACAGCGTGATCCGCAACGTGTACGAGAAAACCGGACTCCCCGCGTCGATACTGATCGGCGGCACCGTGCTTGGGCTGCTCGCGGCATCCTGGCTTGTCCATCGCTTCGTCGAGCGCCCACTCGCACCCTTGATCCGCGGCTTCGTATTGGGCCGAGGACAATGACCGTCGAACGCAACGCGCCGAACACCAGGAAGAGTGTGGATCCAACGACGGCGGATGCCGAATCCGCCTTCCGTGAGCTGTTCGAGGCCACCTATGACGATTTGCTGCTCTTCGTCGAACGCCGTGCACACCTCGCCGTTGCCGAAGACGTGGTCGCCGAAACGTTCTTGATAGCGTGGCGCCGCTTGGACGAAGTACCGAAATCACTCGGCGAGGCCCGCGCCTGGCTGTTCACCGTCGCCCGCAATGTTCTGCACAATCGGCAGCGCAGCGACCAGCGGCAGCAGAGCCTCGCGCTTCGCGTCCTACGGGAACCGAATGCTCCGAGCAGCGCCGAGGCCGACCTCGCGGCTACCCGCATCGACCTGGTGAAGGCTTGGCAGCGCCTGTCATCCGCCGATCAGGAAGTGCTGACGCTGACCGCGATCGAAGACCTCACCGGGCCGCAGGCAGCACACGTACTGGGCATTTCCCGGCCCGCGTTCAGTCTGCGCCTGCTGCGCGCCCGCCGCCGCCTGCGTCAGCATCTTGGTCAGCAGCCGAATAGCGAACCCACAAACGTCCCTGCACCGGCAGGCCCTTCACGACGCGGAGGCTCCGCATGACCGACGACGATGTCCTCGACCAGACAATCCGCTCTGCCGCAGTCCCGGTGCCCGCACGCGTCGGGCAGGAACCCGCGCGAGAATTGCTCGAGCGGATCGTCGCCACTGATCGGCGACCACGCCCAACACCAGCGCGCACACCGCACCGTCGGCCTCGCCTGGCGATCGCCGGCGCGGCCGGAGCGCTCGCCGCCGCTGTCGCCTTCACCCTGACACTTGTCAACGCTGGTGCCGCATTTGCGTCGTGGACGCCCGAGCCGAGTCCGATCTCGGATACCGAGGCACGCGACCTCACCAGCAAATGCCTGCCTGCCCAGGACGCGAGCGTCGCAAGGGTGGTCATCGGTGAGAAGCGCGGCGAGTACGCATACCTTAACGCCGTGTCGCCGGCTGGAAGCCAGACGTGCTTCCGCGATCGCAACGGAGACGTGACGAATACCAGCATCCTTACCGTGCTGACCAGCACCGAGCGGCTCGGCGCCGGGGGTGTCGAACTGTACTCGTGGGGTCAAATCCGCACCGACGAAGGTTACGTCCGGATCATGGCGGGACACGTTGGCTCACAGGTGACGAGTGTGGAGATCACCGTGCGGACCGAGGATGGCGATTCGTCACCGACGGCGCGGGCAACCCTTCGCGACGGTTACTTCGGCGCCTGGTACCCCGAGGACCCCGATGAGGCGAGCAGCAACACCACCACACTGACCGTCCGCCTCGCAGACGGCAGCGCGGTGAACCTGTCCGCCAAAAAACTGTACGAACAACCGAAGCTGGACTGAGAGGGTGGTTCGGCAGGCCCCGCCCTCCGACAGTGGCCGGGACACCATTCTTTCGCGTCGCCGGAGCCGCCTACCGCCCGCCGGGAGGCCGGCTGGCGGCATGCCCTCGCACCGTCGCCGGTCAGCGGCCCTGCAGGCGCTTGACGTCGTCGACGAACAGCGCCCCGATCCACCAGGTGGCGCGGTTCAGCAGGGCGAACGCGGCCGCGTAACCGAGGGCGAAACCCTGACCGACTTAGAGGTGGATGAAGAACCCGACGACCCGGCCCGTCGGGATTGTCGGTGGACGAGGGCCCCGAGCACCAACGGAATGTCGAGCCGGGTGAGGCCGGCCAGTTGCGCGGTGATCATCACCGCGGTGAGCGCACGGTGGCCACCAACCCGAACGAAGCCCATCCGGCCCAGTCCCTCTCGGCGGTGGTTGACGTCGCGGGCGTTCTCAGTCGGTACGGCCGCTTCGGCGGCGCAAGCGCGACGACAGTGGCCGCCCGGTTTATCGCCATAAGCAACCGGACCGATCACGCTGGCCTCCTCACCGAGATACGTGGAACGCCGTCACCATCACCCTCGGCGACCGCTTTCCACCAGCCGCTGAAACCTGGTGCCCGCGTGACACTGCCCGGACGGGGCGAAACGGAGGGGCGAGCTGGCGTCGCGCGGGCCTTAGCTGACCGTTAAGTAACGGGCCGCCTGGTTCACCCGGTGAGCCACACTCGGCAGACTGTGACAATGCCCGCCGCCGAGCCGTCCGCTCCCACCACCCACCGTCGTCGTACCCAGGCTCTCGTCGCGGTGGTCGTCGCGCTCGCTGTGGCGCTTGGGGTGGGCGCATGGTCGCTGCGGCACCGGGTTGTCGGCGACGGCGGCGCACCGAAGACCGGGGACGTCGCCGCGTTCGGCGCGGCCACCGACGCCGCAGGCGGTCCGCCCAGCTGCGCCGGCCGGCCAGCCCGGGCGCCCCGCGAGCTGCGGGGCATGTGGATCACGACGGTGAACAACATTGACTGGCCGAGCCGGCGCGGGCTGCCGGCCGAGACGGTGCGGGCGGAGTTCCGGGGCTGGCTGGACCTGGCCGTGCGGCACAACCACAACGCGGTCTTCGTGCACGTACGGCCCAGCGGGGACGCGCTCTGGCCGTCCAGCTACGCACCGTGGTCGGAGTGGCTGACCGGGCACCGCGACGGCCGCGACCCGGGTTGGGACCCGATGGAGTTCATGGTCGCCGAGGCGCACGCCCGCAACCTGGAGTTCCACGCCTGGTTCAACCCCTACCGGGGCGGCCAACCGGCCACGGTGGGCGGCCCCGGACCGAGGCTGGACCAGCTCGCGCCGGCCCACCCGTTACGGCACCACCGCGACTGGGTGGTGACCTACCCCAGCGCCGACCGGCCCGGCAGCCGCCTCTACTTCAATCCGGGCATCCCGGAGGCGCGCACGTTCGTCGAGGACTCGATGCTGGAGGCGGTCCAGCGGTACGACGTCGACGGGGTGCACTTCGACGACTTCTTCTACCCCTACCCGGAGGCCGGGCAGGACTTCCCGGACGACGCGACGTTCGCCCGGTACGGCCGGCGCTTCGCGGACAAGCACGCCTGGCGGCGGGACAACGTGAACACGCTGGTCCGGGAGATGAGCGAGCGGATCAAGGCGATCAAACCGTGGGTGAGGTTCGGCATCAGCCCGTTCGGCATCTGGCGCAACGAGCGCACGGATCCCGCCGGCTCCGCGACCGCCGGCCTGCAGAGCTACGACGACATCTACGCCGACACGCGGCTGTGGGTGCGGAAACAGTGGCTGGACTACGTCGTGCCACAGCTCTACTGGCACGTCGGGTTCGCCAAGGCCGACTACGCCAAGCTGCTGCCGTGGTGGGTCGACACCGTGCGGGGCACCAGGGTGCAGCTCTACATCGGTCAGGCCGACTACCGGGTGGGTGAGCGCGGCGCCTGGCGCGACCCGGCCGAACTGGACCGGCAGTTGGCCCTCAACCGCCGAAACGGCGTGCACGGAAGCGTGCACTTCAGTGCCAAGCAGGTCCGCGCCGACAAACTCGGGGCGGTCAGCCGCTACAGCCGCGCGCACTACGCCGGCCCGGCGCTGGTGCCCACGATGGCGCAGCTCCCGGCGGCGCCGCCCGCCGCACCGACGCTCACCGACGCCCGGCGTGCGGACGCCGGCGGGGTGGCGCTGACCTGGCGCGGCGACGGCGCCACCAGCTACGCCGTCTACAGGGTGGACGGCGACGAGGCCCGGCTCGTCGGCACCGCCCGAGGAACCGGCTGGATCGATCGCACCGCCCCGACCGACCGTCCCCTCTCCTATTGCGTGTCCGGGCTGGATCGCAGCGGGAACGAGGGCCGACTCGGCACTCCGATCTCCGTCGCCGTGCCCTGAGGGATACCTACGACAAGGTGCCGACCGCCAGCCGGCGAGGCGTCCTTCGTCGGCGCCCCGCGCCGGTCGGTAGTCACCGCGCCACCGTGGTAGCGGCGTTTCGTTGGTCTCGCGCTGTCTTTGCCTCCGCTCCGCGACGCCGCCACATGCCCCGCTCGCGCTGCCCCAGATGCCACCAAAGTGATGGGTCAACAGGGGCCACTTTCATCCGAAAATCTAAAAGTTCAGCTTGGTCGATCCAAAGTGATAGCGTCTGCGATCGATCTTTTGTGTTCCGAGACCGTACTGGCCCGTCCAGGGAGGAGAAAGCGCCTCCTATCTCGGCCAGGACCCACCCACCGGGAGGAACCATGCCCGCACCGAACCGATGGCGCCGTCGCCGTCGCGGCAGTCTCGTGGCCGCAGGTGCCGCTGTCGCGGCCCTGCTCCTTGCGGTCCCCATCACCCCAGCCGGGGCCGCACCCATCACCGCCGATGTCCCGCCGCAGGAACCCGGCGTCACCCTGCGCTCGTACGACATGGGAGCTCCGCTGTCGGCGCTGTGCGACCTCAAGCCGGCACAGACACCGAACGTCGACAAGCTCATGCCGCAGGTCAGCTGGACCACCACCGACGAGTTCGGCCTCTCCGACCGGTTCATCAGCCACGTCATCGCCAACCTCGCCGCGCCCGTCGACGGCGAGTACACCTTCCGGCTCACCAGCGACGACGGGTCACGGCTGACGATCGGCGATCAGCGTGTCGTCGACCACGACGGGCTGCACGGCGAAACCTCCAAGGAAGGGTCAACCACCCTCAGCGCCGGCCTGCACCCATTGCGCATCGAGTTCTTCGATAACGGCGGCGGCCAGGTCCTGCGGCTCGAGTGGCGCCGCCCGGGTGCGACCAGCTTCGAGCTGGTACCGAACTCCGCGTTGAGCACCGACGCCGACGTCGTACGCGTCACCGCCCCGGGATGGAAGTACTGCGAGGGGGCCACCGACTCGGCCGGCGACGGCCTGCCGCTCGACCGGGTGCACCCGGGCTACACCCTCACCGACCTGCGCCCCGAAGGGCTTCAGCCGCAGGTCACCGGTATGGCGTTCCGGCCCGACGGCGACCTGATCATGTCCACCTGGGGCGGCACCGACAACGCGACTGGCGAGATCTACGTTGTCGAGGGCGTCACCGGACAGACCAGCCCCGAGCAGGTGGCCTACCGTAAGTTCGCGGAGGGGCTGCGCGAGCCCCAAGGCGTCGCGGTTGTCGGCGGCACCGTCTACGTCAGCCAGAAGCACGAGCTGACAGCCCTGCGCGACACCGACGGCGACGGCCTCGCAGACGACCGCCGCACGGTCGCCACCTGGCCATGGGGCGGCAACTTCCATGAGTTCGCGTTCGGCCTGCTCTACCGGGACGGGTACTTCTACCTCAACCTCTCGGTGGCCATCGACCTGGGCGGCGCCACCACCGTGCCCCAGCCGGCGCCGAACCGCGGAACCTCGATCAAGGTGGACGCCAGGACCGGCGAGATCACGTATGTCGCAGGAGGGCTGCGCACTCCCAACGGGATCGGGTGGGGCCCCCGCGGGGAGGTCCTCGTCACCGACAACCAGGGCGGCTGGCTGCCCGCGTCCAAGCTGGTCCAGATCCAGCAGGGGGCGTTCTACAACCACTACACGACGCCCGCGGGTCCGTTCGACGACAAGGCCGTGACGCGTCCCATCGTCTGGATCCCGCAGAACGAGATCGGCAACTCGCCGTCGACTCCGGTGCTGCTGAAGCAGGGGCCGTACGCGGGGCAACTGGTCGTCGGCGACGTGACCTACGGCGGCCTGCAGCGCGTGTTCCTCGAGAAGATCGAGGGGCAGTACCAGGGCGCGGTGTTCCGGCACACGCAGGGCCTGGAGGCCGGCGTCAACGAGGTCACCCTCGGCCCCGACGGCGCGCTCTACACCGGTGGCCTGGGCGCCGGCGGCAACTGGGGCCAGGAGGGCAAGCTCTCCTACGGCCTGCAGAAGCTCACGCCCAACGGCACCTCGGTCTTCGAGGTCAAACAGATGCGCGCGTCGCGTGTCGGGTTCGAGCTGGAGTACACCGAGCCGCTGTCGGCCGAGACCGCGCAGGAACTCGCCGACGCGTACCAGGTGACGCAGTGGCGCTACGGCGCGACGAGCCAGTACGGCGGTCCGAAGCTCGAGCTGGAGACGCTCAAGGTGGCCAAGGCCGAGTTGTCGACCGACGGCCGCACCGTCAAGCTCAAGATCCCGGGCCTGAAGGAGAACCGCGTGGTGCACGTGCGCTCCCCGCGTCCGTTCTCGTCCGCCGACGGCGAGGAGCTGTGGAACACTGAGGCCTGGTACACGCTCAACGAGATTCCGGGCCGGGTGGTGCAGCCGCAGACCTTCTTCGAGGCCGAGGAGGGCCGTACGGCCGGCGTCGGCATGGCGACCGACCACGCCGCCTACTCCGGTGCCGGCTTCGCCGCCGGTTTCGCCCAGGACGGCTCGTCGACCAGGATCTCTGCCGATGTCCGCGAGGCCGGGACATACGACCTGGTGATGCGCTACAGCAACGGCCCGAATCCGTACTCCGGCGAGAAGCAGCTGAGCCTCTACGTCAACGGTGAACGGGTCGAGCAGACGGTCTTCCCCTCCACCGTGACCTGGGAAGAGTGGGGCACCGTCACCACCACCGCGCGCTTGAACAAGGGTCGCAACGTGGTCGAGTACCGCAAGGAGGCAGCGGACTCCGGGCACCTGAACCTGGACGTGCTCGCCGTCCGGCCACACGGCAAACGCATCACGCTGTTCAACGGCGGCGAGCTCACCGAGTGGCAGCACACCGACGGGCGCGAACCCTCGTGGTCCGTCGCCGACGGCGCCATGACGGTGCGTAACGGGGACCTGCGCACGGTGGAGGCATTCGGTGACTTCCGGCTGCACGTGGAGTTCAACCTACCGCTGTATCCGCCGGACGTGACCGGCCAGGCGCGCGCCAACAGTGGGGTGTACCTGCAGGACCGCTACGAGATCCAGGTGCTGGACTCCTTTGGCATCGACGTGCCGCAGAAGAACGACGCCGCGGCCATCTACACCCAGAGGGCCCCCGACGTGAACGCGGCGCTGCCGCCGCAGACCTGGCAGACGTACGACATCGTCTATCGGCAGGCCCGCTACGACGCATCCGGGCAGAAGGTCGCCAACCCTCGCGTGACCGTGGTGTGGAACGGCGTCAAGGTGCACGACGACGTCGAGATCCTCAGCCCGACTGGCGGCAGCCGGCCGGAGGGCCCGGCGACGGGTGCCATCCGACTGCAGGACCACGGCAATCCGGTCCAGTACCGCAACATCTGGATCGAGCCGCTGGACCGGTAGTTTCGCCAGTGGTCAGAACGCGGATGGCCGGGTACCGGTACGCCGGCCCGGCCATCCGCGGCACAGCCTCTGCCTACTCCACGAAGACATCCGCGCCCATCGACAGACCGAGACCTCGATCCCGTCGACAGATGCCCTCTGAGCCGCCGGAACTCCGAATTCATCAGGTACGGCTGGAGTACTCGAGCGTGGGCGTCGCGTCGGGGGCTGTCTCGCTGACATGCCGGTCATTCGGACAGCGGCAGTGACGCCGGCACCACCGCAACTTGCGTACGAGCCGCCCTGCAAGAGGTCGCCGCTGCCTTGGCGGCGCTCACCAATGAACCGCACCCTCTGAAATCCCTGCAATTCGGCGTGTAAGGCGAGGCGGACGGCGTGCGCGTGGTCGAGGTGGACACTGCGGCGGTGCACTCATTTGCCGCGAGGCGCGCGCTGACAGGACGAGTATGGGCAGGATTGGCTACGAGTCCTGAGCGAGAAAACACCCGTGCCGGCCGTCGGTGGAGATGAACGCGAACGCCACCGGTGCGGCGCCGAGGTTGAGGTAAAACTGGCTTCCAGTTCGTCTCGAGGCGCAGTAGGGGCCGCCACGGCCCGCTCGTGGGCCAGTCGTGCTCGTTGAGCATCAGCGCCGTCCCGCCGATCTTGTCCTGGCCCAGTGCCTGAAAGTTGCGGTCCCGTTCGTCTGGCGGCAGCGCCATGTAGGCGTCGTGCGGCAGGTGCTCGGGGTCCTCACGGGGATCAGCTCGACGGTGTACTCCGCTGGCGACCCATCGCGGTGGTAGAGCGTTGGGCCGCTGGTCAGTGGGCTGGTCGGCCCGTCGAAGAGGCCGCCGGGCTGGATGATGACGGCGTTCTCGCCACCGTCGGGGAAGATGACGTCCGGCGCGTAGGGTGAGAGAACGTCGGTGACACTCGCCTTCAGGAAGCCCGCGGCTGGGCCTTGCGCGACCTGGCGAACCGGGCCGGCGACTCGCCGTACCGCTTGCGGTACGCGCGGATGAAATGGCTGCTGTCCGCGAAGTGCCATCGTGCGGCCACCTCGGAGACCGAGCAGGCGCCGAGCGGCGCGGTCAGGTCCTGCCGGGCCCGCTCGATCCGCCGGCGCCGGATGCGGGCCGCCACCGACTCGTCGGCCGTGGCGAACGCCCGGTGCAACGCGCGCACCGACACCCGGAGTTCGCGCGCCACCATCGACGGCGACAGATCGGGGTCGCCGAGGCGCTCGTCGATGATCTGGTGGGCGGCCCGGACCAGCGGGGCCGACAGCCGCGGCTCGGCGTCGTCGAACTCCCGCCGCATCGCGCCGCGGACCAGTTCCAGCATCGCGTCCCGGGCCGCCCACACGCCGCCCGGCCCCAGTTCCAGCACCGTCTCGCCGAGCAGGTCGGCGTACGCCGTGACCAGGCGCATCTCGGGCGAGCCGGCCGACCCGACGATCCCCCGGTCGCCGAACCCGGGACCGAGCGCCGAGCTGGGCAGGATCAGCACCCTGGCCGAGGTGCCCGGCTGCACGTCGAACATCGTCGGCGCCCCGTTGCGCCGGGCGATGTAGGAGCCGGCCGGAACGGTCACCTCCGTCCCGCGGTCGCCGGGACCGTTGAACCACCAGCTGCCCGTGAACACCACGTGGAGCAGCACCCGGGCACCGGAGTCGCCGGCGCCCAGCGTGCGGCCGGTCAGTGACTCACTGTGGACATCGGCGATCACCACGTCCTCGGCGGTGACGGCCCGTGCTCTGATCCGAAAGTCCCCGGACGTTCCGACGTCGAAACCCGGCAACGGCATCGGCCCGCCGGTCTGCGCGTCCCAGTGACGCCGGAACACCTGGTATCCGTCCCGCTCCTGCGACGCCGAGGTGACGTCGGTCCGGAACGTCCGCACCGGCACGCTCATCTCCTCTGCCTCGATTGTCGGGCGCTGAAGTACCAGAAACGGGGCGCTGAGGTCCAAGTGTTGCCGGCCCGGATCCCCCTAGCCTGAAGCGGTTTCTCAACGTACAACAAAGGAGTGCCATGCCCACAGGACTGGGCCCGGACCAGACGCCGGAGGAGCTCGCGACGAACGCAGCCGCCGTGATGAACCTCATCGCCGGCGGGATGACCACGCAGGTGCTGCACGCTCTCGTCGCTCTGCGCATCCCCGACCACGTCGCGGAGGGTGCGCAGACCGCCGCGGAGGTGAGCCGGCTCGAGGGCAGCCACCAGCGCGCCACCTTCCGCCTGATGCGGGCAGCCGCCTCGATCGGCATCCTCACCTTTCTGGGGGAGCAACGGTTCGGCTTGAGCCCGCGGGCCCACCTGCTGCGCTCCGGCGTGCCCGGTTCGCTGCGGTCGTTGCTGCTCGTGCAGGCCGGCCCGGCGCACTGGAAGTCGCTGGGGGCGTTCCCCGAGGCGGTCCGCCAGGGCGCCAGCCAGGCCGAGCAGGTGCTCGGGATGAGTATCTTCGACTACTACTCGCAGCCGGCCAACGCGGCCGAGGCGACGGCCTTCAGCAAGGCCATGAGCGACGTCTCCGGCCTGGTCACCGCGGGCGTCGTGGCCCAGCTCAAGACCGAAGGCGTGACCACCATCGTCGACGTCGGCGGCGCCGACGGGCACCTGGTGCTGGGACTGATCGAGGACCGGCCCGAGCTGACCGGGGTGGTGCTCGACCTCCCGCACGCCGCCGACATCGCCGGCCGGAACGCGTCGGCGCGAGGCCTGGCCGACCGCTTCACCGCGGTGGCTGGCGACTTCTTCACCGCCGTACCGGCCGGGAATCTGCACCTGCTCAAGACCGTGCTGCATGACTGGGACGACGACCGCTGCCTCGCCATCCTGCGTAACTGCCGCGCGGCGACGACGGCCGGCGGGCGCGCCGTGGTCATCGAGATGCTGCTCGGTGAGCTCGGCGAACCCGACTTCACCGCCATCTCTGACCTGGCCATGCTGGCCCTGACCAGCGGCATGGAACGCAACCTGGACGAGTTCGACGCCCTGTTCGCCGCGACCGGCTGGCGGCGGGGCGTGACCTATCCGGTCGGCGCCGGCTACCACGCCATCGAGATGGAGGCGGTCTGACAAACGTGGGCCGCCGGCCCCGGTCCGTGCGGCCATCGTGCAGTGGGAGAACCATGAGCGTGAGGCCAGGTCATATGAGTCCGCCTTCTCGGATCGGGCGATAGCTGAACCTGTGGTCGACACCTGGACCAGGGATGTCCGCGGGATCGAGCGATGGTCCCAGCTGGGTCCGTCGACCTTCGTGCCGCTGCGGTGCTACCTGCCGGGCCGCGACTTCCACGGCGTGATGACCGCCACCGCGGTCGGTCCACTGCACCTAACCCGGTTGCGGACCACCGAGCACGAGGTGGGGACATCAACGCCATCGTGGAACGACTTCGCGTCCCATCGCTCCCAGGTGTCGGCCTGATCATCAAGAAACTCCAACACCATCCGGCACCGCATGAGGTTTTGGCAGGTCGACTCCGCTGCCTCCGACATCCCGGGCGATGCGGACATCGTCATGTGCGAGGGCGTACGCGGTGACCGATCGCCGGGGCAGGACCGCTGAGTCGCTGCGGCATGACCGGACGCGTCAGTTCCGACAGCGACGCCGGTTCCGCCACGAGGATTGTGGTCGGCAACGGCCAATTGCCTGGTACGCCAACGATGTTGCGACCTTATGGAGTGTGGACCGGCATGTGCGGGCGACTCGTGGCTTCGATGTAAGGTCCTGCGCGTGACTGATCCACTCCTGCCGGGTGATCCAGTGGACCTGGGGGGCTACCGGTTGATCGGACGGCTCGGCCAGGGCGGTATGGGCGCGGTCTATCTCGGGCAGGACGCCAACGGCCGGCTGGTCGCGGTCAAGATGATCCGGCCCGAGTACGCCGACGACACCGAGTTCCGCGGCCGGTTCCGCAGTGAGGTCAACCGGGCCCGGCAGGTCCCGCCGTTCTGCACGGCCGAGGTGCTCGACGCCGACCCCGACCATCCGACGCCCTACCTGGTGGTCGAGTACGTGGACGGCCCCAGCCTGGCCGAGGTGATCACCCGCAACGGCCCGCTCGGCCGGGGCAGCCTGCACAGCGTCGCGGTCGGGGTGGCGACAGCGCTGGCCGCAATCCACGGCGCCGGGGTGATCCACCGGGACCTCAAGCCGGCCAACGTGCTGTTCGCGCTGGGCACCCCCAAGGTCATCGACTTCGGCATCGCCCGGGCCTTCGAGGTGACCAGTCAGCACACCCGTACCGATCAGATGGTCGGAACGGTCGCGTACATGGCGCCGGAGCGCTTCGACACCGAACACCGTGCCGTGGTCGGCCCGGCCGCGGACGTGTTCGCCTGGGGCGCGGTCGTCACGTACGCCGGCACCGGGCGTACCCCGTTCCGGGCCGATTCGCCCGCGGCGACCGCGGCCCGCATCCTGACCCAGCCGCCGGAGCTGTCCGGGTTGCCGGACCGGCTGCGCGAGGTGGTGGCCCGTACCCTGGCCAAGGACCCGACGGAGCGGCCCACCGCGCACGAACTGCTCGACCTGCTGCTGGACCTCGATACCGACGTGAAGACCAAACTGATCCGCCCGGAGCTGCTCCAGGCGGCCACGGCGGCCCGGCGGACCAGCCGGTTCGGCTTCGGCCGCCGGAGGCCGGGCCGGGTGCGGCGGATGGTCCTGGCCGGTGTGGCAGTGCTGGCGCTGGGCGTGACCGGGGTCCTGACCGCTCAGCTGCTGCCCCGGCTGGGGGTGGCCGGGAATGGGCAGAGCGGCGCTCCGACCGCGACGGGAGGCGCGGGCACACCCGGGCCGACGTCGTCGTCGAGTCGGATCGCGGGACGTCCGGCGATCATCGACCGGCTGGACCGGCCTGGCCAGTGGACGGACAGCCGCGACGAGCCCGAGGGCCGGTGCGTCTTCGGCGGCGGGCGGCTCGAGGCCCGGACCGGAATGTCGGCGGTGTACCGCTGCCACGGTCCGCAGGACTCCTTCAAGGACCAGACGGTCAGGGTCGACGCGACGGTCCTCACCCCGGGAGCGTGTGCGGCGATCTGGTTCCGGGTGGCCGGCGCGAACGCCTACCTGGTGTCGCTCTGCGAGACCGAGGTCCGACTGGGCGTGGACACCGACGACCGCGTCACCCGGGAGACGCGGGCCGCAGTTGCCGGAGCCGTCCTGGGACATGCACGCCGGGTGGGAGTCGTCGTGCAGGGCGACAAGGCGACTGTCGAGGTCGACGATGCGCCACTGATCACCACCACGCTCGGGCCGCCGTCCCTGACGTCCGGCCGAATGACATTCGGTGTCATCGATGACGTCATCAGCGGCGACGCCCGCGCCGCGTTCGCCCATGTGGAGGTCACGAAGCTGTGAGACGCAAGCTGCTCGCCTCGCTGCTGTTGGTCGTGGTGGTCGGCGGATGCGGCACCGGCTCGCCGGACGCCTCCTCCACACCCACCGCGTCACCGTCGGCCGTCTCGGGCGTCGGCGGGCCCGCGAGCGACCCTCCGGGCACCCCCACGGGTACGCCGTCAAGCAGCGCGACCGTACCGCTGCCCCGCTTCGCCGACCTCACCAAGGGCAGCACCACGTCGGTGGTGACGCTGCACTCGTACGACCCGGCGAACGCATCCGCCGTCGTCGAACCGATCATCTTCATGACCGGCGACGCGTACTGCCGGGCCTTCAAGATCGATCGATCGGACGGCCGGTGTACGCACCAGGCGTACGTGACGGAGGAGAGTCATACCAAGGTCACCGTTCCACTCGCCGACGAGGTCGACTACTTCACGTGGGAGGACGCCGAGGGGAACGTGTGTATGGACGCCCCGGAGAAGGGGGGCACGTGTCCCATGACGGGCAAACAGCTCGCCGCGTGGTTCGCGCTCAACAAACGGCCCATGGTCGCGGTCGTCACCGAGCTCGGCGTCATCACCCGCATGGCGATCGTCTACACGCCCTGACTGTTTCCCCGATTCCGGGCCGGCTCTTCTGGCCCTGCGACAGGCAGCATGGCGCCCACGATCAGGCGAAGTTGCTCGACCGCGAGGCAACCGTGGCGGCCGGTCAGCGCCGTTCCAGGCCACCGTCACTATCGCCGCGCTACTCGAATGCTGGTGAACCTGTGCAGAAACGGCCTGGCCGGGCCAGTCCTCAGCGCGCGGTGCCGAGGTACGTCTGCTTCTGAGTCAGCGGCGGCCGTGCTCGATCTGGTGGCGGGCGCGGGCGCGGGAGCGGGCGGCGGCGGCCGGGGTCGAGCCGGTGGCGTGGGCGATGCGCAGGATGTCGGTGAGGATGCGCACTCCGGCCGTGGGCGGCGCTGGCGCGGAGGGCAATCCGCGATGAAGCCCCGCCAGTAGTGGATCGGCACTGGGTGTCGAATTGCTCGTGACGGGCCAACAGTCGGTGCTCCGTCCTTGCCCTTCTGGCTCACCTGGCTCGCATAATCGCGTGCAGCGTTTTAACGCCCCTAACCCAGGCCGGCCGCTACCCGCGCCATCTGGCCTGTCGAGGCACACTTGGGTCGTGGAACGTCACGAGTTCGGCGTCGCGGTGCGTCAGTTGCGGGAGGGTAGGGCGCGTGCGGCTGTCGGGCTGCCGATCGGTCGTCGGCGGGTGCAGGGGCCGCGGCGGGAAGAGCTCGGCGAGCTGGCGGGGATGTCTGCGGACTACGTACGCCGGTCATGCCCGCGCCCTCCGACGAGCCGCGCAATGCGCGTGGCACCGATCTATTCGTCCGCAGCGACGCCGACCAACTCGCCGACCTGGCTGCTCGGGTCAGCAGCGGCGAATTGTGCGTTGAGGTTGCCCATCGGGTGGCGCTGGCCGACCTGCCCGCATTCCACGCCTCGGCCGGCGCGGGCGACCTGCCGGGCAAGACCGTCATCCTCGCGCCCACGGCCTGCCACGGCCGGCCTTGCCTCCGGTGTCGCCGATCTGATCACGATCGGTGCCATGGCGCTGGCCAACCCCGACCTGCCGGCACGCCTGGGGACCGACGCGCCGCTGAACGAGCCGACTCGGCCGCCTTCCACGGCGGCGACCAGCGCGGCTACACGGACCACTCTATTCTCGACGCGAGCGCGAACCGAGCTGGTGCCGGCCGTTCAGCGGACCAGTTGGCACCCGCCCTCCCGACGAACCGACCACGCCTGCCCGACCATGCCTCAAGGACGGACCGATGACCGACAGCCGCACACAACCGTCAGGCACTCCGGCCATACCGCTGCTCATCAGCCCGACCGACCGCACGGTTTCGGTCACGGTCCAGCAACGCACCCCGGTGCCGCCCGCCACCGCGTTCCGGGTGATCGCGCCGATCGATCTGCCGAGCGTCTTCCACCGGGTATGGCCGTTCCCCGGCGTCAAGGGCGTGATCAACCAGACAGAGGCCTGGGATCACGTCGGCGCCACCCGTAACCCGCAGTTCGAGGATGGGTCACAGGCCACCGAACAGTTGACCGAGTACACGGACGGTTCGACCTTCGCGTACCAGCTGACCGGTTTCACGAACGTCCTTTCTCGCCTTGCGGCCGGGGTGCGGGGCGAGTTCAACTTCAACCCCGACGGGGACGGCACCCTCATCCGCTGGACGTACGAGTTCAAGCCGCTCCCAGGCCGGCGCCCTATCCTCGCCGGTCCCTTTGCTCCTCTGTGGCGCCGTTACATGGCGGCTGCCCTGCGCCGGTGCGTGCAGGTGGTAGAGGCGCAGGAGCCGCGGCTGTAGCAGGCCCGGCCAGCCACAGGAAAGCACGCGAGAGGCGGTGCTCTTTACGAAGGATCAGACGAGCGGCCCCGTCGACTTGCCTTCGGGGCCGCGCCGTCACCCGGTCCACCTAACCGACCGAACGCGTACTCCAGGAGACGATTTGATGATTCCCGACGGGACTCAGCCTCGCCACCCGAAAGTTGATGTCGACCCTGGTAGCCGGTCTCATGTCTCGTACTCGCTGGTGCCGGATGGGCCATCGTTGCGCACTTGGAGGACTGGTTTGGCCCGCGGAAGAGTCGGCAGGCCCAGCCCGGACCGCGCAATCGAATGACTGGCGACCGGGCCGGTGACGTTGGGTCAGTGGGCGGGCCGCCTACCGGAGCGGGTTGATTCCTTGCATGTCTGCGTCCTCGCGCACTCGATGGCCGATGTGCAGGACGACGTCCACCAGGAGTTGATCTGGGACCAGCGAGCGCTGGCGGCGGCTGACTTGCTCGTCGATGACCGTGTTGCGCAGGCTGGGGGTGATGCGGGCGAGCGGTTCCTCGTTCGATGATCGGCCTCTCGCCGCCAACGTCGGAAAGCTTTACACCCACTCCGAGGGGGGGCGACGACGTCGCCGGGCCACCCCTGCCGGGGCACTGGGACGGGGACGGCCACCGTACGCGGCCGTCCCCGGTCGTGCTGTTGGATCAGCGGTTCGCCACCCCGGCGGTCGGGGTGGACTGGACCCGCTCGAACCGCACCTTGCTCAGCCAGCCCGGGAGGTCGCTGAGCACGTACAGCTCGCCGTTCACGTCAGCACCGAACGCCGTCGGCTGGGTGGGGAAGGTGCCGATCTCGGCGGACTCGTAGCCACCCGTGGACGTGGGACGCACGGCGAACGCGCGGGTCGAGCAGTAGTCGCTCGCGATGTAGGTCCCCCGTGCCTCCGGGGTGACGGACCCCCGGTACACCAGGCCGCCGATGATGGAGCAGTTTTCCGTCATGTAGTGCTCGTACTCGACGACCGGATCGGTGAGCCGTACGCCCGGCCGGCACTGCGTCTGGTCGAAGACCGGCGTGCCCTCCTTGCAGGACCAGCCGAGGTTCGCGCCACGCTGCGACGGGCGGATGTGGTTGATCTCCTCGATCAGGCCCTGGCCGACGTCGCCGATCCACAGCGAGTTGTCGACCGGGTCAATGGAGAACTTCCACGGGTTGCGCAGCCCGTAGACCCAGATCTCCGGGCGTGCGCCCGCCGTGCGGACGAAGGGGTTGTCGAAGGGTACGCAGTAGGGCTTGCCCCCACAGCTGCGGTTGACGTCGATCCGCACGATCTTGCCGAGCAGGGTGCCGAGGTTCTGGCCGCTCTTGAACGGGTCGTTCGCGTTGCCGCCGTCGCCGGTGGACCAGTAGAGGTAGCCGTCGCGGCCGAAGGCCACCTGTCCGCCGTTGTGGTTGCCGAACTCGGCGTGCTCCTGGGTGAGTAGAACCTGTAGCCGGTCCGGAGCGCCGAGCGGCACCCGCGCCAGGGTCAGCGCGCCGGCTGGCAGGCTCGTGTACGCCACGTAGAGGATCCCGGTGCGTGCGAAGTTCGGTGCCGGTGTGATGCCGAGAAGGCCGCGCTCGTTGTCGGACGTGTCGATCCGGGCGGTCAGGTCGAGCACCGGCTCGGCCGCCGGGCCAGTGTCGGGGTGGTACGCGCGGACGGTCCCGTTCTTCTCCGCGATCAACATCCGACCGTCGGGCAGGCCGGTGATCGCGATCGGACGCTGCAGACCGAACGCCACCCGTTCGGACACCACGGTCAGCTCGGTGAGTGGCGTCGCGCGGGAGTGGGATGTGCCGGCTGCCGCGGTGCCGGCCACCGACGCGGGTGGCAACAGAAGCACGGACAGGGTGAGGATGAGCAGGCCGGCCAGCATGGTGGCCGGGCGATGTCGCCGTCGCTGCATGTTCGGCTCCTCGATCAGGTGGGTGGAAGGTGGTGTGGGAGCGCTTCCACCGTACATCGACCCGATTCGATGCAAAACCCGCTGGCCGCCCGCCGCGCGCGCCAGCCTCATCGACCTCGACCATCGTCCTCAGCGGACACGCGCCGAGGTTGCGAGACATTCCCCATAGGCCGGATCACCCGCCTCGACACACGCCGGCGTGAACGCCTGGGCGGCATCCTTCACGGGTACGAATATGCCGCGTCACCTGGTCGGACGAGGTTAGGAGCAGGGCAGTGCAGGGCAGGGTCAGGCGGCCCGGGCGCGGGCGTAGACGTCGCCCGAGTTGGCCTCGTGGGGCAGCGCTCGCAGGTATGCCGCCACCTCGCCCGCCGACCGCCAGCCATTGAGTGCGAACGCCATCTCGTCGCCGAGCGCCACGGTGAAGCTGGTGAAACCCAGGCGGGTGAGCCGGTCCAAGCAGCGGGCGGCCAGGTTCCGTTCGATGGTGGTGAACTCGAAGGACAGCGCCGGCAGGGGGCGGCTCAACCCGGCCAGTACGGCGTCCTCGAAGCCCTCCACGTCGATCTTTACGAAGCCCGGCACGCCGTGCGCCGCGACCAGGGTGTCGAGTGTGGTTCCGGCCACCTCGATCTCGACGTCCCAGATCTCGTCCTCCCAGCCGCCGGCCCCCTGGGCGGCCTGCAGGAAATCCGCCGAGGCCGTGGAGATCGTCGGGTTCGCCGAGTTGACGTGCAGCCGCACCGGCCCGGTACACGACCCGCATGCCGCCTCAACCACTGTCACCCCCTCGTCGTCCGCGTAGAGGGCGCGCAGGGCCTGCGTGCAGAGCGGCTGCGGCTCGACGGCCACCACGCGGGCGCCCAGCCGCCGGAAGCTGCCGAGCCGGTCGCCCACATGCGCGCCGACGTCGAAGACCAGGTCCCCCGGGCGGACCAGGGGCGCGTAGAACGCGTCCATCGCCGCCTCGCGGGCCGGGTCGCCGTAGTACGCCTCCAGGGAGCGGCGCAGCCCGGACAGGGTGGGGTCCGCCTTGAGTGCCTTCACCGCTCTGGGGTCGTTGACCACTGGTCTGACCGTAGTCGCGTACGGAGCAACGTGAGGGCGATTCGCGTCGATCCCCCCGGGGTGCCCCCGGAAACCCAGGCTCCTAGGACGGTGGGACAGGGACAGCAGTGCCGCACATCGCTACGAGGGCAGGTGTCACCCATCCGTGCAGCAGACCCGGCCGGGCCGGTGACCGTGCGGGGACAAGTCGGCTCAAAGGCACGAAGCCAATCAGACCACGGGCCACACGCTCGGCCGACTGGACGCGGGCCGGCGCCACCGTCCCGGTGCGGCTCAGCCCCGGGCAGCCCGGTCGCATGCCGGTGGCTACGGGCGTCGCCGCGTCGGCGAGGCGCGTCCGACGCCGCGGGTCGGGCCGAAGGATGCCGATCTACAGGATTCGATCTGGGATGAGCGGGAACTTCGATATGGACCGTACGCCGGGCACCGCCGGTCGGTGCCCGGCGCCACGAACGATCGAGAGGTGAAACGCAGACCTTCCCCGCCAGGCTCGTCGGAGCCGCACTCGTCGGGACGCTCGCCGCCGGCGGGTCGGCAGCGGCGGCGGCCACCGCGGCCAGTGCGCAGGCTGAACCCTGCGTCGAGCGCATCACCGTGGTGAACAACGCCGCGTTCGTGATGTCCTTCAGCGTCGCGGCGAGCAATGGTCTGGAGACGTCGAACACCGACACCTACCCGATCAACCAGTCGCGGACGATCGATCTCACCACCACCGCGCTGCCGGTGGGCGCGGATGTCCGGCCGGTGGTGGACGCGGTGGCGGAGCGCAGGGCACGCCGAGCAGCTTCGTGTCGTACTGCCAGAACGGGCAGAGCGCGACGTACTCGGTGACCGGGACGACGTACAACTACTCGGTCACGCTGATCGGCTGACCCAGGCCGTGGAACGTTCGGGGCGTCCGCCGTCGTGGCGGGCGCCCCCGTTCCCCGTCGGCACAGGTGCCCGGGAAGCCCTCGTTGTCGCCCGAAGTGGGTTCTTCGATGAGGGACTGCCCGGCTACTGGCGTTCCCCGCCGTCGTCGGCGCGGGTGGGCGGCTGTTCCCCGGCCACCGCCCGCCGACGTACCTGGAAACGCTTTCGGTAGTCGTCGGGGCCGCCGTTCTGACGCGACACGGCAGGGCCGCCCGGTGACCGCCGACCTCATCGCCGGGTACGAGCGCCAACCGACCCGGGGGCCTCCGACTCCCCACCGAGGGTCGCCTTGAGGATCTTCTCGTTGCTGTTGTTCGGGATGCTGTCCTTGTCCCCGCCGGTGCTCGTGGTCAGGCACAGGTTGCCGTCGAGGGTCGGTTCGACCGTGCGCAGCCGGAAGCGCGTCCCGACGCAGTACTGCTGGACGTTGGTTAGCGCTCTGGGACCCCAGCGTCCGTAACACGAGCGCCCTCGACCGGCTGCGCGCAGGAAGCCGTACACGATCCTCACTGGCCTCTTCGGCGCACCGAAGAGGTCAGCACGGTGGCTAGACTTTCGCGAGCCTCAGAGTTGCGCTGAGCGTCATCGGCGGTGGGGCGATGGTTCGTGTCGCCCCTCGGACACGAGAACGTTTCACCTGTGCGACATGGACGCGGCGGTGGTCGAGGATGCCTGACCACCGCTGCCGCTTCCGAGCCTTGCCGCCACTCGAAGCCGTGCAGCTTTCTATGGCCTCGTGACGCTTGATTCGCGTGGTCGAATCGCCGACGGTTCCGTGATCAAGGAACTCCAGTGGTGCTCAACCTCTATCAGCACGTCAACAGCCCCGAGGGTCGGCTCCGAGGTCGGCCGGGACCTGGCCGCTCGACCCGGATCGCGCCCATGACGTGATCGAAGCGACTGCAGTCGTTGACGTTGCCGCCGGTGAGCCCGACGCCAGGGTCCCGACCCAGGCCGTCACAGGGGAGGTGAATCTTGGTAGTCAGTCCACCTCGACTTCGACCGAGGGCGTGATCTTGCGGTTCGTCCGTTTCTCGCCGCCCCCTTTAGCGCCAGCGGCATGCTGATGGGCTCGCACGATCGTCGAGTCCACCGACACCAACCAGTCGATGTCCCCAGCAGCGTCCGCGTCAGCCTGGACCCCGGGCAAGCATCCGCTCGAGCGTGATCATCGCGAGGATGGCGGGAGCCGAGGTGTTCAAGACGATTCGTCCAGCGTCCACACCGCGCCTGTTGCCGCGTAACCAGCGGTCGTATCTGCCGCCAGCGTGAGCTAAACCCGACGGCCAGCATCCTGCGATTTCGGTCTGCAGCCGCATGCGCCCGCCACAACGGCATCGCGGCGCTACCAGTCTGGTTGTCGTACGGGCCCAGCACCGCCTCAGCCGCACCGGGATCGGCAGCTCGACGCCTTTCTGCACCTCACCGCAATAGTCCAAACCCGCCGCTACGTACCAGCGCAAGGCTTTGCAGGACGCTGACGCTGACATGCGCTACCTGCGCCGAACGCACGCTGTGCAGCCGCCGGCGACGGTGGCCTGGAACCCTCCGCGTCGTCAAATGGCGGCTGTCCGACGTCGCCTACCAGCCCTACGAGTCGACCTCACTGCCTGCCAACCAGTAACACCTTGACAGAGGAGCAATTTAGAGTCCCACTCGGTGACCGAGCAGCGACTCCCCGAGTTCAGTAAGGCTGTGAAACCGACTTGTTCCGTACCGCTGGGTTGTAGCCAGTCCGGCATTGCGCAAGACCGTGACGTGCTCGCTGGCGCTTGCAAGGGAGATACCAAATCCCGCTGCGAGTTCGGTAGTTGTGCATCCAGTAACCAACGCCCCCAGAATCGCCGCCCTGGTGCGTCCTAGCAGCGGAGCAAGTGCTTCATCAAATCTTGCCGTCTCGTGGTCCGAGGTGCCTGGGGGACGGGAGGCCGGGAATGCGAGCATCGGTTGCAGCGACGAATCCTTCAAGGTGATGGGCTTTCGGGTGCAGAAGTATGAAGGAATTAACTCGAGCCCTCGGCCGAGTAGATGCAGGTCTTGGTCGATCGGATAGTCAACGAATAGAACCGGTCGACGCCACTCGATGGTTGGATGGAGCGTGGCCAGCAGCCTATTGATGCCACCCTGGTCAAGGATTTGCCTGCGGCGTCGCGCGTCGTTGTCCACAGCCCGGACGATGCGGTGCCAGTGCGCGCCGATGCCGGCGGAGTAGTAACGGGCGATTGCTGCGCTCAGTCGACGTAGCGCGTGACTGTCGCCGTCGCCGATAGCCAGGGAGGATGGGCTGAGGGGCCGGGACAGGGCGAGTTCGGAGATGTCGTGGTGCAGGCGGCCAGGACTGACACTCCTCAGGGTGTCGATGGCATCGTCGATGCCCCACCCGGTTAATGGTGGGGTGAGGAAGTCTGGTGAGTATCCCCACGGCGACGCCAGCTCGAGTAATGGCTCGGTGGGTTGGCCATGCCGCTTAGAGCTTTGGAGTAGCCATTCCCGGTCGGGCGACTTGCGATCGCCCGCCTGAAGCAAGTGGAGGCTTAATAGCACCTCCCACAATGCGTGCGGCGTATTACGGATGCGCACCCGATCCAGGTCAGCTCTGGAGAAATGCACCCTCAGCATGGCAGCCCTACCATGACACCTCCACTACCTCCGTGCCGTGCATGCTTGACGGCTATTGCAACACGGTCATGGAGATGCCAGGGCCCCGGACCTTGCCGGTACGACATATTGGCCGGGATGCTGCGGTGAATGACGGCATTGCTCGCATGCCTGGCCTTCGACTGCGCTGAGGCCACCGGCCCCGGCGCAGTCGAAGGCGCGATCGGTTAGGTGCGTAGGGCGATGGTGCGGACGGTGCCGCCGGTGGCCATTTGAAGCCAGTCGGAGGAGAAGACGCCCTGCTTGGCAATGAAGTTGC
>NZ_JBIAYR010000011.1:0-112512 GCF_042898105.1 Micromonospora sp. NPDC000663 | reverse complement strand
GCCGCCGCTATTGATCGCTGAACCCCACCCCGAGTGCGACCCGTCCTTGGCCAGGACCAGACCCGCACTGTCCGCAAAAGCGAACCGCGGCGTCAACTGTACTTCTGCGATTAAGCTACGGGCGGTCGACTCGGCGGCCGCGTACCGGTCGGGACAGCAGGACCGCTGGACGTCCTGCGCGATCTGCCAGGCAGCGAACGTCGGGTGATTTGCCTCGGAAGCCTTCGCGGCGTTGAAAAATCGGGTAGCCGCATAGCTAACGTTCATAATCTGCTCGGGCGTCCCCCACCCTTGCGATGGGCGTTGCTGGAAGACGCCTAGGGAGTCCTTGTCGCCGCATGCCAGGTTGTTCATGCGAGACTCCACCCAGCCGGCCTCGAACCCGGCCAGCATGACCCGGTCGGAAACGCCGAGCTCAATCCCGGTCTGGTGCACCATGGTGGTGACGTTGAAGTCTCGGTTCGGCGGGATGCTTGCGCAGGCGGCTTTTGCGGGACCAGTTGGCAGGTAAACGAGTACGATAAAACTGGCTGCAATCGCCAGAAGAAAACCAGTTAGTCGCTTCCGAGGTTTGGATCGACGCATATTCATCCCTTAAGATAGTGCGTGATAATGCGGGCTCGTTGGTCGAGGACGCACGTTGTCGGCCAATACGTTTCGGCGCCAATCCGCGATGGCGCATCGACGATCAAAGCTAACGGGAACATCAAAGCGCAGCGGCCACTGACAGCAAAGCTCTTTCGGTCTAGGCCGAAGTCGCCACGTCAATGCACCCTCGGATCGCGGAGTTGCTCAGCTTGTTCTTCAACCACGCCCGATGGTGCTCGGGTTGGTCCTGTGCGGGCTTCGGCGTGTCGGTACTCGACGCGAGGGCGACCACCGTTTGATGATCTTCAGGTTCCCGCGTTGCTGGGAGCCGCCAGGCATATGGCGCTTGCGACATTGTCGGGGGCCACCCACGTCGGCACACCGGTCATCACCAGCAACAGGCGCGTGGGGGCGGTCCGAGTTGAAGAGTGGTGCCGAAGCGCTGGTAGGCGCGCGGTGCACCCGCTCGAACCCGACCACCAGCAGGGACAGCGCCACGGCGATCAGCCAGGCGCCCTCGGTGAGCTTGCTCGCGGTGATGACGATGGCGGGGGCGAAGGTCAGCAGGGTGCCGAAGCCGTTGAGCGTGATCTTCCACCGCCAGCCGGGTCGCCGCGAGGCGGGGCGGGGCCGTATGGCCGTCGCGGCTGGCGTCTTCGCGTCGATGGTGACGACCTGCCGCGGTGGCCGCAGCTCACCGGGCTCGGGATGGCTACCTACGTCGGCTTCCTCGCCAACCAGTTTGGCGACCTGACCGCCACCACAGACCCGTGGGCGTTTGCGCTGGTGATCGGCTTCGCCGCCGCGCTCGGCAGCGGCCACCGGTTCATGCCGTCCATCGAGGGTTCGACCGGCGAGGCGCCTGACCCGGGGGCGGGAATGCGCCCGTTGACCTGCGGACCCGACCGGTGGTCTCGCCGCCGGACACACCGTCGTCACCTCCTACGGCGCATGGCCGCCCCACCAGCGCGCGCCCCGACACGGCGCGCCGTTCCGCCGCACGCCGCCAACCACGGGTTCCTGTCCATCTGCGCGGAACTGGGGTTGTCGAACCGGCCGGTCAACGCCTCACCGACCTCCCTGATCCTGGACTGAGTCGCATCGTGGCACTCGGCAGCCCGTGCTGTGACACTCCTTGGCATGTCTCTTGCGTCCGTGAACAAGCAGGAACTGCGACGGGTCGTTCGGGAGTTCGCTGCCCACTGGACGAGTGAGGCCGTGGACATCGGGAGCTACCTCGCCGCGCAGGTCGACGACGAAACTCACCGTGAGGTGGTCGGCCCGCTGCTTGCGGCGAGCGGGGCCAGTGGAGTCGTCCGGGTCGGGGGTCAGGAGGCTGCCGTCTGGGGTGACCCGACGGTCCCCGAGATGGCGTTCAGCGTCACCAAGTCGGTCGTCTCCGTCGTGGCCGGAGTGGCGTTCGACGACGGCCGGCTGGTGCCCGACCAGCCCGTCCACCAAGTTGTCGATGTTCCGGAGTTCCGCGGTCCGCGCAACGAACTCATCACCTGGCGGCACCTGCTCCAGCAGTCCAGCCAGTGGGAGGGAGCGCTCTGGGGCAAGCCCAGCGGTGTCGATGCGCAGAGCTTCCGCGAGGGGACCGAGGTGCACGGCACACCGCCGGGCGCGGGCTGGGCCTACAACGACGTGCGAATGAACCTGCTCACCTACGCCCTCACGCTGCTGATGCGCAGGTCGCTGCCCGAGGTGCTGCGGGAGCGAGTCATGGCCCCGATCGGCGCCTCGGACAGGTGGTCCTGGCACGGCTACCGGACCAGCGTCGTGGAGATCGATGGCCGCCCGACCGAGGTGGTCTCCGGCGGCGCGCACTGGGGCGGGGGACTCTTCATCGCGGCGAGAGACCTGGCCCTGATCGGGCAGCTCTTTCTCAATGGAGGAACCTGGGCGGGGACGCGGGTGCTGAGCTCAGAGTGGATCGACAGGTCGTGGGCCCCTGGCCCGGTCAAACACGAGTACGGCTACCTCTGGTGGCTCAACGACGAGCGGATCCCGTGGCCAGGAGCCCCGAGCACCGGCCGTAGCGCCCGGGGCAACGGCGGACGACACCTGCTCTGGGTGGATCCGGCGCGGGAACTGGTCATCGCATCCCACTGGACCGAGGATCCGCTCGGCCTTGTTCGTCGAGTGTCGGAGACTGTCACCGCCTCCCGAGGGTGCTGATTGGTCGCGCTGCCACGAGGTCGAGAGCACCGTCGAATCCGGCCGGTGGGCGTCCTGCGATCGGGCGGGATGCGCGGTCCAGTGCGCGCGGTCTCAGCACGTCCGGCAGCTGAGGTCCCACCCTCGGACGTCCTGCGGGGAACGCGGGTCGGGGCCGACGTAGTGCGCGGACGGGCGTACCAGGCGGCCCAGCTTTTTCTGCTCCAAGATGTGTGCGCTCCAGCCGGCAACCCGCGCGCAGGTGAAGACGGAAGTGAACATGTGGGCCGGCACCTGAGCGAAGTCGAGCACGACCGCGGCCCAGAACTCGACGTTGGTGGGCAGCACCCGGTCGGGGTAGCGGTTGCGCAACTCTTCGAGGGCTGCCTTTTCCAGTGCCTCGGCAACCTCGTAACGAGGGGCGGCGAGCTCTTTGGCGGTACGGCGCAGCACACGCGCACGCGGATCCTCAGCGCGGTAGACCCGGTGACCGAAGCCCATCAGCCGCTCGCCGCGATCCAGGACGCCCTGCACATAGCCCACCGGGTCGCCAGAGCGCTCCACCGTCTCGATCATCTGGAGCACCCGGGTAGGTGCTGAACCGTGCAGTGGACCGGAAAGCGCGCCGATCCCGGCCGAGATGCAGGCCGCCACATCGGCCCCGGTAGAGGCGACCACGCGGGCTGCGAAAGTGGAGGCGTTCATGCCGTGTTCGGCGGCCGAGATGAAGTAGGCATCGACCGCCATCACGTGGCGGGGGTCTGGCTCGCCGCGCCAGCGCTTCATGAACCGCTCCACCACGGTCGTCGCCCTGTCGATTTCCCGCTGTGGGACCGCCGGCAGGCCCAGGCCGTGGGCCGACTGCGCGACGAATGACATGGCGGTCACCGAGACGCGGGCCAGGTCCTCACGGGCTTGCGCGTCGGAGATGTCGAGTAACTGCCCCAACCCCCAGTAGGGCGCCAGCATGGCGACCGCCGACTGTACGTCGACCCGGATGTCACCCGAGTGTACGGGCACCGGAAAGGGCTCCGCGGGCGGCAACCCCGGGCCGAACTCGCCGTCGACCAGTAGACCCCAGACGTTGCCAAAGGAGATCGTGCCGATCAGGTCCTCAATGTCGACACCGCGGTAGCGCAGCGAACCGCCGTCACGGTCGGGCTCGGCGATCATTGTCTCGAATGCGACCACGCCTTCGAGTCCCGGTTTGAACCCCGTCATTCGGCTCCCTCGTCGTGCCCCATCGCATTCGTAAGGTGGTCGCAGCCTACCTGCGGATCACTTCCGTGAATGAGGTGACCTGCGCCTCACGAGCCGACTCGCGACCGTCGGCTTGCCGGTGGGCCGCGTGCTCTGGTGCTACCCGGGGGCGTGGCGGATGATGACGGGAGACCCGCCGACTGGGTCGGCAACCCGGGGATGTCCGGTCGACTTGCGGGCCGTGCCGATCAGCGGTGAATTGTCGACGGTGGACGGCAAAGTTGCGTCAGTCACGGCATCTATCGGTCGCCTATGTCATCTTCACCTCCGGCTCCAGCGGCCGACCCCTGGGCGTACTTGTCGAGCATCGTTCCCTTGCCAACTACGCCCAGTGTTGCGCCGCGGCCGTCGGTGACGCGGGTCATGGCACCCCGCTCTTCGGCAGCCTCTGGTTCGACCACTCGCTCACCTCGCTCTGGCCCACCCTGGCGCGCGGTCGCCGCGTGGTGGTGGCCGGCGGCGCGTGGGACCAGGACACCTTGTTCGCCAACCGGCCGCCACACCTTCATCAAGGTGACCCCCTCTCACCTGCGCTTCTTCGAGCGCACCGAAGCCCTTCCTATCGGGACGGCATGCACCTGCTGATGAGCGGCGGGGAGGTGCTTCGAAGATCGGCCCTTGCCGGACGGCGAGTGGCGGAGGCTCGCGGACGTTGTCGTCGGCGAACTGCCGTCGCCGAACGCTGGCAGCGCGCTCCGCTGAGGTCCGTGTCGGGACGTGCGCTGATCCCAACGCGACGCGGTGCCGCGCGACGACGGTGGCGAGTTCACCCTCGCCCTCGCCTTGTTGTCTTTCGCTCGCGCTGGAGAAGGTCACGCGCTCGAGCGAGGAGGTGTGACGACGAAAACGAGTGCCGTCCGGCGAAGCAGGACGATCCCGAGAACCGACTCGTGCTCGTCATTCTGCTACTCCACGGGCTGGCCGGCGGGTCATCTGCCTGGTGGCTCTGCATCCTGCGTCCGCACAGCCAGCAGAGTTGAGTCGGGGCGCAGAATGACATGCACCGGAAGAGGGCCGGGCGCGTATCCGCTGGGGCCTCCGGAGTCGTCGTCGTGCGGCTGGACCGCCGCGACCGACACTGTCCGACCACGGGTTGCCCGTCCAGCACGCCACGATCGGGGCACGCCGGCCGCTCACCATATCGGGAGAAATGGGGAACACGCCGGGTGGTTCCGGGGCGCTGCGGGTGACTCGTCTGGGATCAAACGGCCACGACGAGGGTGGCGGCCAGTGGCGGCGTTCGATATCGTGGGTACGGCCGTGATCACCGAAGCGGGTGTGCTTATGTGCGGCGATTTTGAGCGTTCGGCGCGGGGGTGGCGATGGGATCAGTTGCTGGCGCACGCATGGAACCAGATCTGACGAGACGTTCTTCTGTGGCAGGTCATCATCATGGTGATTGGTCGGAAAATTGCCAAGCGCTGAATCACCACACCGTGAAGAACGCTCGCTCGTGGTGTGAGTGTGGTGTCGGCGGCCGGTCCTCTCGCTGATGCACGAGGCGGAGCCGAGTGCTCGGGGCGCGGACGTCGAGACGCGCCGGATGTCGCTGAAAATTCATCTCACTTCTGCTTCCGCCGAAGACCAGCCGATCCCCTGATCGGATTCGGTGCTGTTGACCCCACCCCGGAATGTGGTGGTGATGCTGGTGTCGCGCCGAATCTCGACATCGGCACTCCGCAGGTGCGATAGCCGGCGGGAACGGTGCCCCGAATTGCTGCATGAATTGTCCGATACGGAAGCTCTGCATGGGGGAAAATGTGGTTGAGGACTTCATGGTGGTGCGGAACGACCATGAGCAGTTTGGTGTGTGGCCCGCCGCGTCTCCGCTGCCGCCGGGCTGGACGGGCGTCGGCGAGGCGGGGCCATGGGAGTCCTGCGCGCAGGCGGTCGCCGCGTCGTGGCCTGATCCGACCGCCGTCGGGCCGGCAGTTGCCGCCGACGACGGAAATCTCGTCTACCTTGTCCGACGAGCCATCGCCGTGGATCCTCACCTGCCGGCTGTCTCGGCCGGCGACGAGCGCCTGACCTACGGCGAACTGGACAGCCGTTCCAGCAGCCTCGCTCGGGAGTTGCGAGGACGAGGCGTACGGTCCGGGGACCGGGTCGCCTTCCACTTCCCCAGGGGCGTCGACACGTTCGTCGCGATGCTCGGCATCCTGAAGGCGGGTGCCGCCTACGTCGCGATCGACCCCCGGCTGCCCGACGGCCGGCGGGATCTGATGTTGAAGGTGAGCGCGGCCCGGGGCGTGCTGGTCCCGCCCGACTGGCGCGAGAGCCTGGCGGAGTGCGGCACCGAGATCTGGGCCTGGCCGGGTGAGAACGACGCGGGTCAAAGCGCCGACGACTGGAGCCGAGGTGGAGACAGCCCCGCCTGCGTGCTGTTCACCTCCGGCTCGTCGGGGACCCCGAAGGCCGTGGTCCTGACCCATCGGAACATCTCGTCGTTCGCGTGCAACGGCGCGTTGCCGGCGTTGGCGCCGGGGGACCGGGTCGGCCAGGTCTCGAGCGTCTCGTTCGACGCGTTCCACTTCGAGGCCTGGTGCAGTCTGGCGAGCCGCGCCGAGGTCACCGTCCTGCCCACAATGCCGGAACTCCTGGCCATGGACATCCAGCGTGAGCTCCGTCGTCGGCGGGTCACCGCGATGCTCGTGCCCACGATGGCGCTGAACCAGATCATGCGCGAGGATCGTGAGGCGTTCTCGCCGCTTCGCCTCCTGTACACGGGCGGCGACGTCATCCTGCCGGCCGCCTGCGCGGAACTGCTGGGGAGTTCGTTCAGCGGTCGCTTCTTCAACCTCTACGGGCCCACCGAGGCCACCACCGCGTGCACCTTCCACGAGGTGACGAGGGAGGCGGCCGGGGCGTCGAACGTGCCGATCGGTCGTCCGCTCGACGGGGTGGACGTCCATGTCCTGGACGACACGCTGTCCCCGGTCCCACCCGGCGCCACCGGGGAGTTGTACGTGGCCGGTGCCGGCGTCGCGCGAGGCTACCTGGGCGCGCCCACGCTGACTGTCAGCCGTTTCCGACCCGACCCCTTCGGTGCGCCAGGCACCCTGATGTACGCCACGGGTGACCTGGTCCGCCAGCGTGACGACGGCGTCCTGGAGTTCCTCGGCCGGGCCGACGACGAGGTGAAGATCCGGGGATACCGGGTCGCGCCCGGAGAGGTGGAGCGGTGCCTCACCCGTTCACCTCAGGTCCGCGAGGCAGCGGTGACCGTGGTCGGTGAGGGCGAGGACCGGCAGCTCGTGGCGGTCGTGGTGGGGGGTGACCGGTTCGATCTCGCCGGTCTGCGCAAGTGGGCGGGAGAAGAGATTCCGGACTATCTGGTGCCGTCGCTGTTCATCGTCGTCGCGCAGGTTCCCGCGAACGACCACGGTAAGCGTGACTGGGCTGCCATCAACGAGTTGGCCGAGAGCTACCGGATGCGGCGGCAGGAGCACGTCCCGGTGTCGACCTTCGAGGAGCGCTACCTCGCCGAGCTGTGGGAGGACATGCTCTCCGTGGAGTACGTGGGCGTCAACGACGACTTCTTCGACCTGGGTGGTCACTCCCTTCTGGCCTTTCGCATGCAACGGCGGATCCGTCGCGAACTCGGCGTACAGGTCGAGTTCGCGGCAATTCTGAACTCGAGTCGCCTGGGTGACCTGGCGTCCACCCTCTCGCTGCTGCGAGCCGACGGTGAGGAGCCGCGATGACCGCGATCGCGAATCTCGATCTGACCGATGTCGAGACGTTCGTGCGGGGTGAGCACCACGGTCTGCTCGCCACTTTGCGGGCACACGATCCGGTGCACTGGAACCCCACCGGCGATGACTCGGGCTTCTGGGCACTTACGAAATACGACGATGTGGTCCAGGCGTACCGGGACCATGCCAGCTTCAGCTCCGCCCGCGGCGCCATCATGGGCGGCTCCTACCGCAGTGAGGCCGACAGCTCCTCAGGCCGGATGCTGGTGGCCAGCGACCTTCCCCGGCACCGCATGATCAAGCACCAGATGCTTCCCGCCTTCTCCACGGAGATGGTCAGACGCGCTAGGCGGCAGATCGCCAGCCACCTTGATCTCGCCTTCGAGACGATGCGGGCCAACGGGGGTTGCGACTTCGCCACCGACATCGCCACCGAACTCCCTGCCGGCGCGGTGGTGGCGATCCTGAACGTGGGTAGGGAGGAGGCACACGAACTGGTGCGGCTGACCCGGATGATGATCGGCTTCCGGGACCCGTCGCTGATCGGCCCCGAGCGGGCAACGCAGTTCGACGACGAGCGTGCCCTGCTCGCCTGCATCCAGAGTGAGATCTTCGACTACTTCGAGGACCTCATCCGCCTGCGCCGGCGTCAACCCGGGGACGACCTGGTGTCCATGCTGCTCCGGTCGGACATGAACGGACGTCCCATGCCGGAGGAGGACATCCTCTACAACTGTATGAACTTCGCGGTCGGTGGGAACGAGACCTCCTCGTACAGCGCGTCCGCCGGGGTCGAGGCTCTCATCGAGCATCCCGACCAGTACGAGCTGCTGCTCGACAGGCCGGGCCTGCTCCCTTCCGCCGTCGAGGAGATCCTGCGCTGGAGCTCCACCGCGTGTTACGTGCAGCGGGTGGCGACACGGGATCTCGACATGCGCGGCGTACGGATCCGGGCTGGAGACGCCGTCACGTTGTGGAACGTGTCCGCGAACCGGGACGAGGAGCAGTTCAGGGACCCGATGAGGTTCGACGTCCAGCGCTCGCCGAACCGGCACCTCACCTTCGGTGGCGGCATTCACCGCTGCGTCGGCGCCTCGGTGGGCCTGGCCGAGCTGGGGGAGGTCTTCGGTCGACTCGTACAGGGAAGGATCAGGCTTGCTGTCAGTGGCGAGCTCAGGCGGCTGCGCTCGAACTTCATTCTGGGTATCACCAGCATGCCCGTCGAGATCGTTTCCTAGTTCACCGAGGTGAGGGCGAAGGGGAGCCACGACATGGCGGACGCGGACGCCGGCGCGGGTGGGTCGAGCGCGCAGCCATATGCCCGCGGCGAACTGATCCACGATCTGTTCAGCGAGTGTGCCCGTCGGTCGCCGCATTCCACTGCCGTGGTCCACGGCAACCGGCGGATCTCCTACGGTGAGCTGGAGACCGCGGCCCAGCGGTACTCTGCGTGTCTGGCGGACGCCGGCGTTGGTCCGGGGCACCTCGTCCCGGTGATCCTGCCGCGGTCCATCCCCCTGGTGGTCGCGTTCCTCGGGATCCTGAAACGCGGAGCCGCCTATGCCGCCCTGGACGGCAGGTGGCCCGTCGAGCGGCTGAACGAGCTGATCCGGGCCCTCGACGCGCCGTCGGTCGTCACCGACGTCGTCACCGACCTTGCCGCACGGCGCCTGCCACCGCCGGATCTGGCGGTGAGCGGTGCGGCGGCGGACAGCACCCGTCGCGCCGTCGCGCCGGATGCCCCGGCCGTCGCCGGCGACAGCCCGGCCGCCGTCTTCTTCACCTCCGGCAGCACCGGCCGCCCGAAGGCGGCACTGTCCCCGCACCGCGGTACGGTCCGGTTGTTCCAGGACTGCCCCTTCGCCACCTTCACCGAGCAGACCGTCATGCCACTGGCCGCGGCGCTGCCATGGGACGCCCTGACACTCGAACTGTGGGGCGTGCTGCTCAACGGTGGGTGTTCCGTGGTGGTGGACGAGCCGTTCCTCCTGCCGGCGACGTTGCGCCAGATCGTGAGCAGGAACGGCGTGAACAAGGTGTGGCTCACGTCCTCGTTGTTCAACATGTTCGTCGACGAGGACATCGACGCCTTCACCGGCCTCGACGAGATACTCGTCGGCGGGGAGCGGGTCTCCGCCGCGCACATCGCCCGCGCTCTGCGCCGTCACCCCCGGTTGGCTGTCGTACACGGCTACGGCCCTGTGGAGAGCACGGTGTTCGCCTCGACTCACCGGGTCACCCTGGCCGACTGCGACCGACCGGACGGGATACCGCTCGGGGCGCCAGTCCCGAACACCGGCCTGTACGTCTGGAACGGCACCGGTCTCAGCGTTCCGGGTGAGGTGGGTGAACTGCTCATCACCGGCGACGGCCTCGCCTGCGGATATCTCGGGGCGGCGGAACAGACGGCGAAGCAGTTCCCCACCCTGTGGCTCGACGGCCGTGAGCAGCGCGCGTACCGCACGGGTGACCTGGTGCACCGGTCGGCGCAGGGAACCCTGCACTTCGACGGTCGTGCGGACCGGCAGGTCAAGGTCCGGGGTCACCGCATCGAGCCGGCTGAGATCGAGCAGGCCATGGCGATGTTTCCCGGAGTGAGCGAGTGCGTGGCGGTGCCGGTGCGAGGGGGCACTGGCGGATTCAGCCGTATGGTGCTGGCCTACACGACGAGGTCCGGGGATCCTGCCCAGGAGGTGGACGTCCTCGATCGTCTTCGGTCCCTCCTACCGGCCCATCTCGTCCCGGACGCGGCCGTGTTCCTGCCACAGTGGCCGCTGACCGGCAACGGGAAACTCGACGTCGGTGCGGTGCTGCGGGCCTTCGCGGACCGGCAGGCCGACGGCGTCGTCGGCGGACACGACGGTGGCGGAAACGGCTACCTGGTCGACCTGGTCCAGGAGACCATGGCCGCCGTCCTCGATGTGCCCGGCGTACCGCTCGACGCCGACTTCTTCTCGCTGGGCGGAACCTCGCTGCAGCTGGGTGCGGTGTGCACCCGGCTGGCGACCGCGCTCGGCGTTCCCGTGCCCATCGCCGAGGCCGTCCGGCGGCTCACCGCGCGCCAGCTCGCCGGCTGGCTCGGGGAGTCGAGGACGATCGAGCAGCGGGATCCGCGGCAGGCCGCTGATGACCGTCCAGGCGTGGCGGTGCTGACCAGCATGCAGGAGTCGTTCTGGTTGCGGCAGGCCACGGCGCCGGACGACGTCACGGGTCTGTGCCCGCTGGCCTGGTGGATCGATGGGCCGGTCGACGAGCGGGCACTGACCGCGGCGCTGCACGACGTCCACCGGCGTCACGAGGCGCTGCGTGGCTGCTACGGGCCCGACGACCGGCACGACGACGACCGGCCGGTGGTGGTCCCGATGCCTGCGACCTGCGCCCCGGAGTTCCACCACCTCACCGCCGCCAGCGAACAGGAGGGCAGCGAGCGGCTGCACGAGGCGCTCATCCGGCCGCTCGACATCGAGGCCGGTGAGGTCTGGCGGTCCGCGCTGGTCCGCATCGACGGGGAACGCAGGGCGCTGTTGGGCATCGCCGTCCACCACATCGCGTTCGACGGCTGGTCCGAGCACGTACTCGTCGGTGATCTCTCGTCTGCGTACGCCGCTCGGCTGGCTGGCGTGCCTCCGGTCTTCGGCTCGACCCCGCGGACGCTCGATGAGACGTCGGGCCTGCTGCGACAGGCGAACAGCGGCACGGACCTGTCCGCCGCACGTCGGTACTGGCGGGAACTGTTGACCGACATACCCGAACTTCAGCTGCCGCTGCCGACGCCTGATCCGGCGGCGACGACGGCGACGTCCCGACGAAGGGTGATCCGGGCGGGGAGCGGGAGGTTCCGGCTCGACGCGGCCGATCTGGCCGTGGTCGACCGGTTGGCCCGGGAGCACCGGGTCACCCGCTTCACGGTCCTGCTCGCCACCTACGCCGCCGCCCTGCAGGCCGTGACCGGGCAGGCCGACTTCGGTCTGGGCGTGCCGGTGAGCCGCCGCGACGGCACGGTGCTCGCGGATACGATCGGGTGCCTCATCGACGTGGTGTGCCTTCGGGCGCGGCCGGTCCGCGGAGGATGGCGAACGCTTATCGAGCACGCCCGGGACAGCCTCCGGGATGCTCTCGCGATGCAGGGGGTCTCGTTCCCCGAGGTGGTGCGGCTCGTGAACCCCCGCCGGACGCTGCGCGATCCGCTCTACCAGGTCATGCTGGCGTACCAGGACAGCCCGCGCCTGCCCCTTCAGCTGTCCGGGTGCGACACGGGACGGTTCGGACTTACCCCGGCACACGCCACGTCGGAGCTGGTCACCGAGCTGTGGCCGCAACCCGACGGTGCCATGACCGTCGACATGACCTACCAGCGCGATCTCGTCGCGGACCACGTCGCCGCGGACGTCATGCGGGCCCTGGTAGACATCATCCGGAACGGTCCCGCCGGCTCCGGTGAACTGCCGGCCGCCACTCCCGGCTCGGCCCGACCGATGTCAAGCGGCCTGTCGTAGCCGATCGATGACGGCCCGGCGGGTCGCCGGACAGGTGGCCAGCTCAGGACGCGGAACGTCGATCGGCACGAGATCGGCCTGGAACCAGGCGCCCCCGCGTGGGTGGTCACGGGAGACGACGTGTACGTCGTCCGCACGGGGCGCCCCGGGCAGGGTCGCCGCCGCCGTCAGGTGGGTCAACCAGCAGGTGTGCCGACCGACCACCTGGTCGGCCACCGTCAGCACCTCCTCCGGTTCACCGTCGAGTTCCAGCACCTCGACGGCGAGCCTGCGCAGGGTGGCCTCCATCTCCTTCATCAGCCCGCTCGGGTTCTCGGCCAGGCCGTCCTCCGTCACAACGGGACGACGGGCGTCCACGGCGCGACCGCCGAGCTGCCGGACCGCGTTGCCGTAGGCGGTGCGTACCGCCTCGGCCGATCCCGGTGCGCCGTCGAAGACCATGACCAGGGGAGCGGGATCCTGCTCGATCCGGCTCGCCAGCGTCAGCCCGATGGGGGCGGCGAGGCAGTACGCCAGCACCGCGGACACCCGCCCCTCACCCCGGAGGCGTCCGGCCAGCTCGTCTACGTGCGCGCGTCCCTCGGGCGCTGTCGGAAGGGACTCGGCGAGAAGGTAACGGACCGTGAAGCCGGCCTCCTCCAGCCGCAGATCGGAGAGTTTGGCCTCCTCGCGTCGACCCGGGAAGTCCAGGACGACGACGAGGCGACCGTCGTCGCGCCCTACTGTCGGGCCGTCCGTCGCCGAGGCGACGGCCAGCTCGGGCTCGCGGGGCCCAGCCGACCGGCCACCGGGCCCGTCGTGCCGGCCGGTGTCGCGGTCACCTGCTGACGGGGGCGGATTCACGGTGCACCTCCAGTTGTCGCTTCCGCCGGATCGGGTCCCACCCGTCCGCCTACCGCCCCGCCTCGACTGTGCCGTTCAGGGTCGGATCCGGGTTGGTGTAGAGCAGCCCGTCCGCCCAGACGTGGCGGGTCAGACCCCAGCTCGCGGCGCTGGCCACGTCGGGGAAGAAGCCGTGTCCGTTGAGGTTGGCGCTGGTGTTGCAGAGCACCGGTATCCCGCTCAGCCGCTCGTACTCGGCGAGGATCGCGCCGGTCGGGCTCTTCATGCCGGGATCGATGGTCTGCAGCCGGGCCGTGCCGTCCAGGTGCACGATGGCAGGAATCCGCTCCGCCCACCCGGGGCGCAACGTGTGCTCGAAGAGCATGAAGCGGTCCGGGGTCCCGGGGTCGAAGACCTCGGCTGCCCGGGAGGTCAGGCAGATCGGCGCGACCGGACGGTACTCGGCGCGATCCTTGACGAGGTTGAGGCGCGCCTTCATGGCAGGGTCGGCCGCGGGCGCGAGGATGCTCCGGTTGCCGAGCGCCCTCGGCCCCAACTCGGCCCGGCCGGAGAGCACGACGATCGGTTCGCCCTCGGTGTGCAGGATCTCCGCCACCCGGCGTTCGTCGCAGCGCTCCACCGCCCAGCCAGCCGGCACGGCGGAACCCAGGCGTGGCCCGCTGTAGACATCCCAGTCGAGCGCGAGGTCACCGCCGCGAGCGAACATCTCGCAGGCCGCGGTGCCGATGGCGGCACCGGCGTCGTTGGGGAACGGGGGGATCCAGACATCCCGGAAGAGGTTCGTGCTCCGCAGCGCGCTGTTCCACTTGATGTTCAGGGCGCAACCGCCGCCGAGGGCCAGGTTGAGACGGGAGCCGGGGAATCGGCGGCGTACCACTGTGGTGAGGGCGTGCAGCAACCTGCGCCCGAGATAGTCCTGGAACGAGGCGATCAGATCCGCGTTGGACAGGCCGGGCAGGACCTCCTCGCGGTTCGCCACCACTTTCTCCCCCAGGCCGTGTGCGTTGTCGATCGAGACCGCGGGGAAGTCGGCGAGGATGGAGTCGAAGACGCCGAATGCCGCCTCGTGCACGGTGCCGAGGGCGGCGTACGCCATCGCCTTGCCGGCGATCGACAGGTGCCTGCGGATCCGCTCCTCACGACCGACGTCGCCGGTGTCGACCTGGAAGGGTTCGAGGTGGGAACAGAAGTCGGCGAAGGCGTTGCCGGAGAGCGGTAGCAGCGCGGAGACCGGGCGCACCGACCGCGCCCCGGCGTCGACGTGGTACAGCCGAGGCGTCATTCCCCCGTCCCAGACCAGGACGAGCGCGTCCTCACCACGCGCGGCGAACGGGCTGGAACAGTACGACCCGATGAGGTGGTTGCTGGCGTGGTGGTAGCTCGCGTAACCGGTCCCGGGCGCGCCGAAGTCGTACGCCGAGAAGCTGTGGCGGTGCAGCGGGTCCCGGACCGTCGGGCCGTCCAGGTACGGCGCGACCGGGAGGGTGAACGGCACCCCGCCGTCGCTGGTCAGCACACTCGACTCGTTCTCGGTGCCGCCCGTCCACCACCCGTCGACGACGAACTGGTCGATGTCGGTGAGGTCGAGGCCTTCGGCGGCGAGCAGCTCGCCGACCCGTTGAAGATCACCCAGCGTGCTGTACCGCAGCCCGTTGTCGAGCTTCTCCATCTCGATGCTGAACAGCAACCGGTTGCCGTCGATGACCGCCACACCGCCATCATGCGAAGCCTTGATCCCGCAAACCAGCATGGGTCACGCCTTTCGTCCGAGGGGATCGGCCCGCCCGGGCCACCTCCGCGAGGGGAGGCGCTACCGGGCGGGCGACGGGTGGAAGCAGGTCAGTTGCGCAGCCCGAGCTGCTGGTACAGCGGCACCATCCCGGCCGTGGGTGAGTCCAGGAGGACGTGGACCTCGGTGAGGGCCAGGTCGATGTGGAACGGCGTGAAGCCGCCGAGGCCCAGACCGATGTGGATGCCGGGCCACCGCTCGTTCGGGTGGAAGTTGGACCGCAGCCGGTTCGCGCAGCCAGGATGGGTACCGAACCCGAACTCGTGGATCTTGCGGTACAGGGGCTCGGCGGTGACCAGGGCCTCGAACGTGTCGCGCAGCCTCCGCGCCTCGGGCACCGGGCTGGTGAAGTCGTGGATGAACCCGTTGCGTACGTGCGCCACCACCGGCAGGTCCTCCATCGGCGCGAGCCGCCGATAGGTGTCGGCGGTGTGCTCGGCGCTCACGCTGCGGTCGCCGCGGTGGATGATGGGCGATCCCTTGAAGACGATCTCGCCGTCGATCGGCAGGCGGCTGGCGGGATCGTACGCGCCCGAGCCGTCCGCGAGCGTCGACAGCTCCCCGGTCGGGAGCACCGTCTGGTCGCCGAAACGCAGGGGACCGTGCAGTGAGAACCAGTGTTCCGTCTCCTGGTGCCGGAACACACACCGGGCATCGAGGGACGGAGTGGTGAGCACCAGCGCTTCGGCATCCTCCACCATCGAGAGGAACCTGCTCTCGACCGCCAGCTCCGACTCGTAATCGGTGGCGGTGATGATCTGGAGGTACCGGCTCAGGGACTCAGGCGTGAACCCGGAGGAGAAGTACGAGATCGCTCCCAGCTTGAAGGTCTCCGCGTCCTCGTCCATCAGGTGCTCGAACTCGTCCTCGGCGATCCACAGCAGGGAGGCGGTGCGGCCCTGCGCGCGCCAGTCACGAAGCTGTTCCAGAAGCTCGGTCCGAGTGTCCGGTCCGTGCCACGTCAGTTCGTGCAGGGGCTGCGGGATGTCCGCGACCAGCCGGATGCTGCTGCGTACCGACGCGGACGTGATCAGCAGGAAGGCGTCACCGAAATCCCCGTCGTACAGGGGGAGCAGACGGGACAGCCGCAGATTGACCTTCCCGTCGGCGTTCACCGCGTTGTCGACGTACTGCTCGGCTGCCAGCGTCGGCAGGGCGTCGAGCAGTTCGGCGGGCGAACAGCTCGACTCGTCTGTCGTACACATCGGGCCGTCCGGGCCGACAGCGAGCTCGCGGGGGTCCACCCGCAAGCACGGACAGTTGCCTCGGGAAACCTGGATCTTGCTCATGACTTCTCCTCGGTCAGCGGCGATAGGGTCGGCGGGTCGGGGGCGTCGGACGGGGCGGGACGGGTCATGACTGTGCGAACCGAAACCCGCCGAAGGTAGTAGGGGCGGTCGGCGCGAGTTCCGCGTCGGTCCGCAGGTCGAGGTCCGTCCAGCACCGCCCGGGAGAGTCGACCATCGCGACCAGTGCGCGGACGACCCGGTCCAGCAGCAGTTGAGCGGTGCCGGGCAGGTACAGGTCACTGTCGTACTGGAGCAGCAACTGCATCCCGTCCGGACTCTCGCAGCCCTGGAAAGACAGGTCGAACGGGCTGCTGTCCAGTGGTATCGGTGCACCGGAGAGGGTCATCCCTGGCGGTTTCCCCGCGTCGATGCGTGGATAGCAGGTCACCCACACGTCGAAGTACGGGTTGCGGTACATCGGCTTCGGCGCGCCGAGTCGGTGCACCAGTCGGTGGAACGGGTAGCGAGCGTGGTCGACAAGCTCGTGCATCCGCCCGCCGACCGCGTCGAGCAGGTCGGCGACCGGCCCCGGACGCAGCGGTACCCGAAGCGCCGCCGAGTTCGCTCCGCAGATGACGTGTTCGGTGAGCCCGAGTTCGCCCCGCAGGTTGACGGCGGTGCCGAGGCAGATGTCGGTGGCCCCGGTGCTGCGGTGCAGCGCCACCGACACCGCGACGGCCAAGGGCGCGACCAGGTCGGTGCGGGCCGATCGGGAGAGCCGGCGTAGCGCTGCGGTGACCGGCGCGTCCACGTGTGCGCGGACCACGTCCGCGTGCCGCCCCGCCGCGCCGGTACGTGGCCTGTCGATCGGCAGCTCCAGCGCGGGCGGGGCGGGAACCAGGCGGGACCGCCAGTGCTCCAGTGAGGCGTCGAGTGCGCCGGAGTCCAGCAGCGCGGACTCGGCCGCCGCCACCCGCGTCGGATCACGGTCGAGCTCGGGCAGGCCGGCTGGCCGGAGCCCCGCCGCCTCGTCGCACAGCGCGGTGAGATCCCGGGCCAGCACCTCGAGCGCCGGGCCGTCACAGATGATGTGGTGCGCGACCAGCAGCAGCCGGTCTCGTCCGTCCGGCAGGCGGAAGAACGTGACCCGCAGGAGAGGGCCCTTCGCAAGGTCGAACGCGTGGTGCGCGCGGTCGTGGACGGCTTCTCGCAGTGCCTCCGTCGGCTCGGGCGAGTCGCGGAGATCCACGACGTCCAGCGGCACCGGGGGAGCGTCGTACCGGACGGAGGGCTCTCCGGCGCTGCTGCCGATGGTGACCTGCAACAGCGGATGGCGACGGCGCAGCGCGGCCAGCGCCTCGCGCAGGACATCCGGCGCCGGGGCTCCGGTGCACACGAACAGGGCGGGCACGTGGTAGGTGGCGTCATCGTCCGACCCCGACTGGTGCAGCAGCCAATGCCACTGCTGCACGGGCAGCAGGCCGGCCGTGTCGACGATCGGCATCGGCACTGGCCCGGCCGAGGGCGCCCGCACCCCCGAGGCGGCGTCGGCGATGCGGGCCGCGAGCGCCACCGGTTGCGGACATTCGAAGACATCGCGGGCGCGCAGCGGCACCTCGCAGTCCGCGCTGAGCCGTGCTGCCAGCTCTGCCGCTCCCAGGCTGTAGCCACCCAGGACGAAGAAGTCGTCGTTGGGGCCGGCGTCGGGAGTGCCGAGAACGTCGCGGAACGCGGCAAGCGTACGGTCGAGGAAAGGCGCGGCCGCGGCGGCCACCGGTGCCGCCTGCGGCGTCCTCGGCAACGGTCGGTTCGCCAGTGACCGCCGGTCCACCTTGCCGTTCGGCGTGTAGGGAACCTCGTCCAGCGGCACGACCGCTGCGGGCACCATGTAGTAGGGCAGTACCGAGGCCAGCTGCTCACGGAGCAGATCGCCGTCGGGTGCATCGCTGCCGGGTCGCGGCACCACGTACGCGACCAGAAGCCGCTCGGTCGCCGTCTCGTGCACCACCGCCACGGCCGACGTGATCCCGGCCGACGCCGTCAGCGCCGTCTCGATCTCGCCGAGCTCGATGCGGAAACCACGGAGTTTGACCTGGTTGTCGGCGCGGCCGCGAAAGTCCAGCATGCCGTCGGGTCGGAAGCTGGCCAGATCACCGGTGCGGTACAGCCGGCCTTCCGGGTCGACGTCCGGCAGGTCGACGAACTTCTCCGCCGTCGCCGCGGACAACCCCAGGTACCCCGCACCGGGGCCCACCCCGCCGATGTACAGCTCACCGATCGCACCGGGCACCGAGCGACCACCCCACGGATCGAGAAGGTGGTAGCGGAGGTTGTCCATGGGGCGACCGATGGTCGGTGGCGCGTCGGTGGCGTCTGCCAAGCAGCGGTGCCAGGACTGGAAGACGGTGGCTTCGGTCGGCCCGTACACGTAGATGAGATCCCGTCCGGGCTGCCAACGGCGCACCAGGTCCGGACCGAACAACTCACCTCCGGTGACCACGGTGCGTACCGTCGGGAAGTCCTCCGGATCCAGGTGGGTCAGCAGCGACGCCAGCAGGAAGACGGTGTCGACGCGGTGTTCGTCGACGAAGGCGGCGAGGGCACTGGCGGAGACCCCGGGCTCGTCGAACGGGACGACCGCGGCACCGGCGTACAGCGGCGCCAGGATCTCCCACACGGCGACGTCGAATCCCGGGCTGGCCAGTTGCAGGCAGCGCCCGCCGGGCGCCAGCCCGAACTGCCGCGCGGTGGCCTGCAACAGGTTGTGCAGGCCGCGCTCACCGATCGCCACTCCCTTCGGTCGGCCGCTCGACCCGGAGGTGTGCATGACGTACGACAGCGCGTCCTTCTGCTGCGGGACGGTCCAGGAAGCATCCTGTGGGGGGCGCCCGGCCAACCGGTCCAGGTCGATCGGGACCAGGGTGCGGTGCGGCACCACGGTGGCCGTGGCCGGTGTGGACACCAGGTGCTCGACGGGTGGCTCGGCGGTCATCTGGCGGATCCGCTCGGGCGGATAGCCCGGATCGATCGGTACGCAGACCGCGCCGATCCCCAGGACCGCCACCCAGGCGACCACCAGCTCCGCAGACCGGGGCAGGCAGACATGGACGTACGAGCCCGGTCGTACGCCGGCCCGGCGCAGGTCCGCCGCGAGCGCACCAGCCAACCGCTGCACCGTGCGGTGATCCAGGCAGCCGTCGGCGGTGATGACCGCCGGCAGGTCCGGATCACGGCGAGCCAGCTCCGCCAGGTGCTGCGACACCGACAGCGCGGGCAGGTCCACGGCTGTGTCGTTCAGCTCCGTCACCAGGCGGCGTCGTTCGTCAGTCGTCATGAGTGGCAGTCGGGACAGCGGGACGTCACGATTGCCCGGATCAGCCAGGAAGTCGACTGCGGCCTCGACCACCGACGCCAGCCGGTCGGGCGGTATCGGTGCCGGACGGGCCCCGCAACTCAACACCCCGTGGGGGGACTGCGCCTCAGGATCGAGCAGCCAGCCATCGTGCGCCGGCTGCGGTGCGTCGACGGCCAGTGCGAGGCGCGCCGCCGCCACCAGCGCCCCCGACGTGTGGACGGTCGCCGCCGGCACCCGCACGGTACGGGTGTTCCCGGATTCCCGGACCGTGAGCGCGATCTCGGTCTCGCCTTCCAGGTGGCCCAGTACGGCCGCGGCGCCGGCGAGCACCACGGCAGGGTCGGCACGACTGTCCATCAGTGCGTCATCCTCGACTCGTGACCAGCGGAAACCGCGCCGAGCAGGGTGGGCCCGGGGGCGGGATGGGCGGCCAGGTCCGCTGCGGCCCGTCGCGCCAGCGCAGCCCGGTCGACCTTCCCGTTCGGCGTCACCGGCACGACAGCCAGACCGACCACCACCTCCGGCACCATCACCACCGGCATCGATCGACGGACGTGGGTGCGGATCGCTGGCGGGTCGGCGGAGGCGGGGCCGCTGACGTACGCCACGAGCGCCGTGGTGCTGACCCCGTCACCGACCGGCACCACGGCGACAGTTTCGACTCCGGGAACCGCGGCAAGGCCGGCCTCCACGTCACCCAGCTCCACCCGGTTGCCGCGAATCTTGACCTGACGGTCCACGCGGCCGAGAAACTCCAGCACGCCGTCCGGTCGCCACCAGCCGCGGTCGCCGGTGTGGTAGCGGCGGCCGCCCGGCTCGTCGGGCGCCTCCCGGAAGACCCTGGCCGTCGACTCGGGCTGCCCTCGGTAACCGTCGGCCAGGCCAGGCCCGGCCAGGCAGATCTCGCCGGCGAATCCGGGCGGCAACCGGCGCCCATGAGGATCCAGGACCTTCACCACCGTCCCGGCCACCGGTCGCCCGATCGGGTGCCCGTGCCATGGGCCGGGACCGTATTCCAGGGCTGTGGAACCGACCGAGTTCTCGGTCGGACCGTATTCGTTTACCAGCCGCACGTCGGGCAGCAGTCGCCGGTGCCGCCGGACGAGGTGCGCCGGTACGGCCTCACCGGCGACTGTCACCACCAGCAGGCTGTCCGCCCCGCGGGCCAGGTCGTCCAGGAGCATCTGGTAGAGGCTGGGCACGAATGTGGCATGGGTGACGCCGTACCGACGAACGACATCGCAGACGACACCCGCGTCCAGCCGGTGGTCCTCGTCGAGGAGGATCAGCTCTCCACCGGCGGCCAGCACGGAGAACACGTCGGCCACGGAGCTGTCGAAGAACAGGGACGGGACGAGCAGCAGCCGGGTGGCGCGCTCCATGCCGTGGTGCCGGCGCCGCCATTCGACGAAGCCCTGCACGGCCCGGTGCCGCACCTGCACCCCCTTCGGGACGCCGGAGCTGCCGGAGGTGTAGATGACGTACGCCAGGTCGTCCGGCCGAGGCAGCTCAGGCAGGTCCGGCTCGATCCCGGGGTCCGCCTGTCGTACCAGGTCGGCCGCGGTCACCGTCGGGTGCTGATGCTCGGGCAGGCCGGCGTTCGCGGACGGCCCGTCCTCGATCACGAGGCGTGGCGACACGTCGGTCAGGACGGCCCGGGCACGGGCCGGGGGAAGCTTCGGGTCGAGCGGAACGTACGCGGCGCCCGCCCGTAGCACGCCGAGGATGACCGCCAACGTCTGCCAGGTCTTGCGCACCGTAACCACGACGGCGTCACCCTGACGGACACCGTAGCCGGGCAACCGTCCCGCCACCCGCTCCGCGGCGGCGAACAACTCGCCGTAGGTCAACCGGTGCCCGTCCCGGTCGGTGACGGCGGGATCCAGCGGTTGGAGGGCGGCGTGCCGGAGGGCGTCGGACAACAGGGTGCGGTCCCGCGCGGCGGTGTCGCACCCCCTCTCCCATCCCGCAAGCGTGTCGGCCGCGGCGGCGGGCAGCGGATCCAGACCCGCGAGTGGTTCCCGTGGCCGGCCGAACAGTCCGAGAGTGTGGTCGACGACCTCCGACAGCACGTCCGCGAACCACTGCTCGAACCGGCTCCGATCGAGGTCGATGCGGAGGCGGCGGGGATCCTCGCCAATCGGGCCGAGCGTGACCGTCACCGGCGCGAGCAGCGGCGGCGTGGCGACGGCGGCCGAGGCGACCAGCACCTCACCCGGGCTCGGAACCGGTTTCCCGGCCGCCACCGCGGCGTCGGTTGCCAGGATGAGGTCGGCGGCGCTGGTCACTGTGGAGAGATCCAGGTCGCACACCACCCGGCCGTCGGGACGCTGGACCTGCACGACGGTCTGCTCGACCGCCTCGGCGGTGGCCACCACGAAGGCCACGGCGCCGGCCAGCAGGACGAGTTCCTCGGCGGAGCGGCCGCCGGCGACCCGGGCGAGGGTGGCCCGCGCCGGCGCGCTCAGCGCGACCTCGGCCCGGACCCGTCCTGGCGCCGGCGGCACGGTGCATCTGGAGCGCAGGCGTGGCGCCGGCCCGTCGGTCGGGGAGGTGGGAGACTCAGAAGTCAAAACTCGTCGCTCCCCACTGGTCCCCGGCCACGACCCCGGCCGGCTCCCTCGCGTCCGCCGCCTCCGCGAGGGGACCTTCCGGCCGTATGTGCAGCGCGGACAACTCGGCGGTCAGGTCAGCGAAGATCTCCGCCGCCAGTGCCTTGTCGAACAACCCAGGCTGGTACGCCAGTTCCAGGACCAGGGCACGGTTCTCCTCCCGCGCGTACAGGCGCAGGTCCGCGGTGACCGGCGGGTCGGCCGGCGGGTACTGGCGGACCCGGTAGCCGGCACCCGGCCGGTCGCCCCCGTCCAGGTACGTGCCCTCCCAGCTCACCCCGACGTCGAAGAGGACGTTCCGTCCCGGCCGACGGGGTGGTCGTATCTCCGTCACCAGGTGATCCAGCGGGAGCTGACCGTGCTGATAGGCGGCGAGGGCGCGGTCACGCACCTGGACGAGCAGGTCTCGACGCGTGAACCTCGGCTCGGGCGCCAGGCGCAGCAGCGACTCGTCGACGAAACAGCCCACGGCCCGTGGGCGCTCCGGCACGCTTAGCGGAAAGCCGACGAGCAGATCGACGGCGCCGGAGCGCCGGTGCAGCACCGCCGTCAGGGCGGTGACCACAGCCATGAACATGGTGGCCCGGTGCTCGGCGGCGTAGGAGCGCAGCGCGTCCGTCTCGGCGGGATCGAGGCGGCCCTGCACCAGGCCGGCGGCCGGTGGCCGCCGAGTCGGACGGGATGCCGTCCCGGCGATCTCCAGCACCGGCAGCGGACCCGCCAGCAGGTCGCGCCAGTAGGCGAGGGCGGCGTCCGCCGCGGGAGAGGCCAACCAGGTGCTGCGCTGTTCGGCCCAGTCGAGGAAGCCGGGTGCCGGCGTCGGCAGAGGTGGCCCGCCGGAGAGCAGCTGGTCGTACGCCTCGATCAGGTCGTCCACCAGGACACCCAGGCTGTCCCGGTCCCACACCAGATGATGAGCGGTGACGACGAGCGCGTCCCCGCCGCGCACGCCACGTAGGTGCCGCACCTGGAACAGCGGGGGGCGGGCCGGGTCGAACACCACCTGTCGTGCCTGTTGGGCGACGGTGGCCACGATCGGGTCATCCGGATCGGTCCCGGTGGGCAGTTCGACGCGCACCAGCGGTGACTCGGCCGCGGGCCCGGGGTCCTCCTGAACGAGTTCGGCACCGGTGAACCGGAACCGGATCCGCAGGCTCTGCTGCCGGCGGACCACCGCGTCCAGCGCCTCGCGCAGAAGATCGGGGTGCAGCTCCCGGTCCAGGAAGACGACGCTTGTGACGTTGAACGCGGTCGCCGTGCCGGCGCGGGAAGCCAGCCAGATGCGGCGTTGGGCCGCTGTAGCCGGGCCGCAGACCAGGGGTGCGAACGGCTCGACCACAGTCTCGTGCTCCGCCGGAGCCGGTGACAGCGGAGCCTGCCGGATTCCCGGCACGGTGGCGAGGTGCGCGGCCATCCGGGCGATGGTCTGGTGCTCGAACACCACGCGCAGCGGGACCTCGACACCGAGGGTGGTGCGGATGCCCCCCACGATCTCGATCGCGGTCAGGCTGTGTCCGCCGACTTCGAACAGATCCGCGTCGACGGAACGCACCTCGCGCTGGAGCGCCCGCGTCCAGATGTCACGGAGAACGGCCAGGAGATCATCCGGTACCGGAAGCGTCGGCGGGGGCGCCAGGGTCGCGGTCGAATCCGGAACGGACGAGGTGGAAGGGCCGATCATCAACCGGCCGTCCGGCAGCCACCGGCCGAACGTGCCGGTGCGGTACATCCGTCGACCGGGGCGCAGCGGGTGGCGTGGGAACCGCTCGGTTTGGAGCCCACCAGCGCTGAGGTAGCCCCTCGCCAGGCCGGCGCCGCTGACGCAGATCTCCCCCGGTAGACCGGGCGCCACCAGATCGCCGTGCGCGTCGAGCAGGTCGACGAGCCGGTTGGTGAGGGGCAGGGCCGGTGCGCCGGCCTCGTCGTCGACCCGCGCCGGAGTGAGCAGGAGGCCGTACTCGACCGTCACGTACTCCCGGAACAGCTCGATCTCCGGTGCGCCGGCGGGAAGCGGCGCTTCGGTGGGCACCTCGCCCAGCACGACCCGCTCCAGCCCGCGTAGGGCGTGCCCATCGTGGTGCTGCAGGCGGCGGAACTGCTCCGGTGACGTGGACAGGTGCGTGACGCCCTGCTGCCGGATCTCCCGGCACAGCGCCCCAGGCTCGGAAAGGTGCGCGGACGCCACCATCACGACCGTCGCCCCCGCGGCCAGCGTGGTGAACAGTTCGGCCAGGCCGACGCCGTCGTGAGCGGGACGGCCAAGGAGGGTGACCGCGCCGGCCTCGGGGCCGCGGTGCCGGATCTGCTGGAGCGCGCCGTCGACGACCTGGCGGTGTTCGACAGCCACGGCCCGGAAGGCCGGAGCGTCGGGGACGACGACGGCCCAGGCCAGGTTGTCCGGCCGTACCGCGCATCGATTGGCGGGACCCGCCGGGGACGGCGGCGCCTCCGCCGGGTCCAGTACCGGCACGGCGGCCAGCCCGCCGAGTCGTGCCGCGTGTTCCGCACCGGCCAGGACCCCCACCGCGGCGGCCTGGGTGAGCAGCGTGGCCAACCGGTCCGCCGGCTGGTCGGGGTCGAGCGGCAGGATCGCGGCGCCCGTCTTGAGGACCGCGAGCATCGCCACCGGGAGATGGACGGTGGGCGCGGCCACCACCGCGACGAGGTGCTCCGGCCGTGCCAGCGTGAGCTCCCGCAACCGCTGCGCCAGAGCGTCCGATCGGCTGTCCAGCTCGGCGTAGGTGAGTGTGACGTCGCCGTGCCGCACCGCCGGGCGGCCGGGATCGGTGGCGGTCCGGTGCGCCACGAGGTCGAGCAGCGTGCGCTTCTCCGGCACCGCCGTGGCGTTCATGCCGTGCAGCAGGGCGGAGACCTGGTCCGGCGGCAGCATCGCAGGGTGCTGCACCGGCACGTCCGGGGCCTCTACCAGGCCGGCGATCAGGTGGGCGAGTTGCGCCGCCAGCCGGCTGACCGTCGGCTGGTCGAACTGGTCCGTCCGGTAATGCAGCAGGACCTCGCCGGTGCCGTGCAGGGCACCGTCCGGCAGGAGGTAGCTGACGGAGAGGTCAAAGTCGGACACCGGGGGCTGTAGCGGCAGTCGCTGAGCGCCCGTGGTGTCCGGCGTGTCCGCCTCGGTCAGTTCCATCGAGACCAGGACGTCGAAGAGCGGGTTGCGACCTGCCGCGCGCTCTCGGCCCAGCTCGTCGACCACCCGGTCGAACGGGTACTCCTCGTGATCGTGAACGGCCAGCGCGGTCCGGCGTGTCTCGTCGAGCAACGTCCGGAACGAGTCACCTGGTGCCAGCACGGTCCGCAGCACCACCGTGTTGACGAAGAGTCCCACCTCGTCCGCCAGGCCGGGAGCGTTGCGTGCGGCGACGACGGTGCCCAGCGGCACGTCCACGGCGCCGGTGATCCGGTAGAGCAGAACCCGCAGGGCGGCGACCCCGACGTGGAAGGCCGTCGCGCCGGTCTCGCGACACAACGCCTGCACGCCTACCAACACGGGGGGTTCGAGCGGGACGCGTACGAGGCCACCCTCGTTGCTCCGCTTCGCCGGCGGCAGCCGGTCGGCGGGCACCTGGACGGGGTCGGGCAGATCAGCGAGAAATTCCTGCCAGAAGGCGGCGTGTGACCTCTGCTGGTCGGAGAGCCGCTGCGTCAGCAGGTCGGACTGTCTGGTGTAGCCGAGCACCGCCGGGAGCGCCGGGACGGTGTTCCGCTCGGCAGCCCGGGCGGCGGCCAGCAGGTCGCGCACGATGACGGCGAGAGACCATCCGTCCGTGACGGCATGGTGGATGGTGAACAACAGCACGCCCGGCTCACCGTCGGGAACGAGGTGGCGGAGCCGGATCAGCGGACCGGTCGCGAGGTCGAATGTGAAGCGAAGCTCCTCCTGGTACGCCCGCCGCGATGCCGAATCCGGCGAGCTATCCAGGCGTTCGATCGACAGGCTGACCGCTGCCTCTGCCGCGGGCAGCACCACCTGCTCCAGGCCGGTGCCGTCGGCGGCCGGTACGGTGGCGAAGCCGGTCCGCAGTGCCTCGTGCCGTTCGACCAGGAAGGCCAGCGCGGTCCGCAGCGCGGCCGGGGCGATCGCTTGCTCGAGCCGGTACGCCTCCACCACGTTGTACGTGCGGATCTCACCGTCGTCGAGGTGTTCGAGCAGCCACATCCGGCGCTGGGCGTTGGAGGCCGGGGCGCGGCGCGGGCCGCTGTCGGCCGCGCCGGGCGGCGGAGTCGGGACGGCGACGTCCGGTTTCCGGTTCTCGGCCAACCCGCGGCGCAGCGCGGCGGCAAGCGCCGCAGGCGTACGGGCAGAGAACACCTGCCGGACGGTCAGCGGCTCGGACGAGGCGTCCGAGCACAGGCGCGCGACCAACTGCGTCGCGGTCAGGCTGTGCCCGCCGGCCTCGAAGAAGTCCTCGTCGGCCTGCCGTGGAGGGACACCCAGAACATCCTCCCACGCCTGCGCCACCCGGTGGTCGGCCTCGTCCACCGGGGTCCACGGGCCGTCCGCCGCCTCGAGCGGAAGCGCGGCCAACGCGGCACGGTCGATCTTGCCCATCGGTGTCAGGGGCAGGGCGGGCACCTGCCGGCAGATGGCGGGGACCATGTGCGGCGGCAGCAGCGCGGCGACGGCACCCCGCACGGTTGCCGGTGCGAGCGTGGTTTCGGACGTGTACCAGGCTGACAAGGTCACGTTGCCGTGCGCGTCCGTCCGTGGCGACACGACCGCCTGTCGGATCTCCGGGATGGTGACCATGACCTGCTCGACCTCGCCGGGCTCGACCCGGTGGCCGCGCAGTTGCACCTGGTTGTCCGCCCGGCCGAGGAATTCCAGCTCTCCCGCACCGGTCCAACGGGCCAGGTCGCCCGTGCGGAACGAGCGTCCCACGCCCGGCACGGGACAGTCGACGAACCGCTCTGCTGTGGCCTCCGGCGCGTCGAGGTAGCCGTCGGCGACCGCCGGACCCGCGAGGTAGATCTCGCCCGTCACGCCGACCGGCGCGAGCGTGTCGCCGGGGCCGACGACCACGGCGGTGTATCCGGGGGACGGCCGTCCGATCGGCACGGAGGCGAGTTCGACCGCTCGGTCCCCGGTACAGATGAAGGAGATCGCCTCGATGGTGGTCTCGCTGGGTCCGTACAGGTTGGCGAAGGTGTCCACCCGCAGTCGACCCTGGATGCGCTGCATCAGGCCACGGGGAATCGCGTCGCCGCCGAGGAACAGATGCCGCAGGGGTACGCCGGCGTCGCGGGGCAGCACCTCCAGCATCGCAGCGAGCAGCCCGGGGGAGCAGTTGATCGTGGTGACGCGGTAACGACGGACGCGCTCCCAGAAGGTGTGCGGATCGAGTTCGTCCGGAGCGCCGATGGACACCACCGCGCCGCCGGCGGCGAGGGTGACGAAGATGTGGTAGCTGGTGCCGTCGGAGGAGATGGCGAAGACGAGTGCGCACCGTACCTCCTCGTCGAACCCGACATGGTCGACCGAGCTGACCGCCTTGTGGCTGATCTGGTCGTGCCGCAGGGCAAGGGGGCGCGGTAACCCGGTGGAGCCGGAGGTGAAGAAGACGACGGCCTCGTCCCCGGGCCGGGGCGGTTCCGGTAGTTCCACCTCGTCGGCAGCCGACCAGTCGTCCGAGGCGGCGAGGAGTTCGTCGATGGACACCGACCGGAGAGCGTGCGCCGACCCGGTCCGGTCGTGGCCGATGACCACCGTGGCGCCGCAGCCGGTCAGGAGTCGGCTGACCCGCTCCGGTGGATGGCCAGGATCGATGGGCACGTAGGCGGCGCCGGCCCGAAGCACGGCGAGGATCGACAGCACCAGGTGGGCGCCGCGCGGCAGGAGCACCGCGACGCGCTGGCCATGCCCGACGCCGTGTCGGTCGGCGAGGAGGGCCGCGGCGCGCCGGGCCCGGCCGTACAACTGTGCGTAGCTCCACTCGTGGTCCGCGTCGACGACGGCCGGTCGGTCGGGGTGCCTGGCCGCGCTTGCCTCCACCAGCTCGACAAGCGTCCGCGGCGGGAACGACTCCCAGGCGGGCAAACCACTCCATCGCTCGATGTCGGCACGCATCGCCGGGCCGAGGACGTCGAGGTGCCCGGCCGTTGCCTGCCAGTTGTCCGCCATGGAGGCCAGCACCGTCGCCAGGCACCGGGGGAGTGCGGCCATCGCGGCGGGCACCCGCCCGTGCGCGCCACTGACCTCGATCGAGAGGCTCCCGTCGGTCTGTGGCAGCCCGTGCACGAGCACCTGCACCCGACCGGTTAGCGCGCGGCCGTCCTGACCGTCGCCCCACAGCACGGCGAGCTGGGACAGGACGTCGCCGTCGATCGAGCCGGTGGCGTCCAGGCTGGACGCCAGCGCGGCCCGGTCCTGCCAGGCGTACGGACTGGACGCGACGAGATCGGCGTACAGATCCTCGAGGAAGTCGGCGACCGGGGTGCGCGGAGCCAACCGGGTGCAAAGGAGGATCTCGCCCCGTGGACCGGTGACGTCGGCCGCCGGCATGACGAGTGCCAGGCGGTCCCCGGCGCCGAAGGTGGCCAGTGTCAGCCGGGTGGCCGCCACCAGCAGAAGGTTGAGACCGGTGGGATCATCGCCCGTGACGGTCGTGAGCGCCGCGACGACGGCAGGTGGCACGTGCTCCGCGGCGGGGTCGGGCACCGACGCGCCGCCGGGCTGGAGCAGTGGGTCGCGTTGGAGCCCTCGCAGACGACTCAACCAGTGGTCCCTGATGACCGCGGCCTGCGCCGCGGAGGCCGCGACCGCCGTCCCGGGCGAGCGGACACGACCCAGGTTGTGATCTGACAAACGGAACTCCTTGACGTAGCCGACTCAGCCCCCGAGGCATCCGTCGCACAGCATTTGCCCGGCAAGGGCCGGACGGGGATTCCCGCCCGGCCCTTGCCGGTGTCCGTCAGCCCTGAAGCTTGTCGTACGCCCCGTAGCGGGAGAGCTTGCTGCTGATCGGAGCCTTCTTGGTCTGCTCCTGGGTAGCCTTGGCAGCCTTTTCAGCCATGAGGATGCTCCTTCGTTAGGTGCGGGCAGGAAATGCCAGCCAATATTGGCTCCGCCAGTATGCATAGGCATCGATTGCATGTCTAGAGGCAATTGACGAGTTAATCGTGGCGGCGCCGACCAAAAGAACCTGCAGATTATCCAGCTACGCCGCTCCGCCGCCGTCCCACAATATCGCCGACGAAGACCGTCGAGGCGGTTGGCGGATGCTCGCGCGCAGGTGGGCGTCGGAAATGCTCCTGCTGGGGGGCCTCGCCAAGTTGAGTGTGATCTGCATCACGTTGAGGTTGATCACTATGACTTGTTACGGTGGCGCCATCGTATCCGCATCAGTCGGATGATCGATAAACGGGGGCTACAAAGATGTTCATGTCGCGCTGCGGGTCTTCCGATTGTGCAGTAGGGCCAAAGTTGAGCCCATGCCTCGATGGCCGAGAGGTGCCTTCACTCGAAGTGTGAAGGGGCTTGCTCGCGCGGTGGATGTCGATTTCCCCAGCGATTCGCTGATGCACTCCCGTTGTTTTTCGCCCTGCCGCCGCGGCTGTTGTTGACAGGTTAAAGGCCGGGCGTTCTCAGGGAAGAAAAGGAGCGCCATGACGGTGAATCGGAAATTGACCCTACGGCCCGGCGTCGTCCCGCAGCCGCTTATTCACCGGTGGTACGCGTGGCCCTATCTGATCGCGCCACACACGGGCGCGCTGAATCTCCGTGACCGCCTCATCCCGACAATGCGCAGCTATCTTGATGGTCCGCAGCTGCATGCCTCCGCGCTGGCAAATCCGGCTCGCTACGGTGGCCCCTTCATCAACCCCGGTGACGCCGGCGTTGCCGAGGTCGAGCGGTTGCTGGAGCAGACCCTGCGTGCGGGACGGGCGAAGCTCACCTTTGCCGACGATCTCAACGCGCTCCGGCAGATGTTGCACGAGCGGGCGCGGGGTGGCTCGATGGAGGGGCTCTACCCCGAGGTCCCGGCCAGTCTGAAGGGGACGGTGGAGCTCGTCTACGACACGGCGCACCGGCCCTCCGTGCGGTTCTTCGAGCCTCTCCTCTACCGGACGGCGGCCTTCGAGCCACACAGCCAGACTGTCTCGTTGAGCCCGCGTAGCCGCCGGCACCAGCCGTTCGTCTACGGCAGTCCGGTCCTGGCGGGTCCGGACCGGCTCGACATCGCCGTACCCTTCGCCTCTGCGGTCTGGGACGACCTCTTCGCCGCTCGGCTGACTGCGATCGACGTCCAGGAACTGGCGGAACGACTCGAACTCGATACGCGGGCGCGGCAGCAGTTCGCCGCACTCTTCCAGGACGAGGAGCCGCCTGCGCCCCCTGCCCGTCCCGACCCGGGCACCGTCCGGATGCGGTACTTCAACCACGCCACAGTGCTGCTGGAGACCGAGAGCAGCGCGGTGCTGCTCGATCCGCTGCTCGGCTACCCGGACGACGGCTTCGAACACCTCACGCTCGCCGACCTGCCCGCGTACATCGACACCGTGGTGATCAGCCATTTCCACTCCGACCACTTCTCACTGGAGACGCTGCTCCAGCTCCGCAGGAGGGTGGGCACGATAGTGGTGCCGCGCAGCTCCGGGGGCTCGCTGCAGGATCCGAGTCTGAAGACCATGCTGCAGGCGTTGGGCTTCGACCGGGTCCGGGAGCTCGGCGAGTTGGAGACCTTCGCGGTGGGGGAGGGAGTCGACGTCGTCGCGCTGCCGTTCATCGGAGAGCACGCCGATCTCGACATCCGCACCAAGATGGTCCCGCTGGTCCGTGCCCTGGGCCGGTCGTTCATGTTCGCCACGGACATCACCCCGATCGAACCCGCGCTCTACGAGCTGGTGCGGGACGTCGTCGGCACCGTGGACGCGCTCTTCGTCGGACTCGAGTGCGTCGGTGCTCCGCTGAGCTGGCTCTACGGCCCTCTCATGGAGAGCAGGCTGCCCCGCGAGCAGGACCAGACCCGGCGGCTCAAGGGCTCGGACGCGGCCATGGCCGATCGGCTGGCACAGCAGGTCGGCGCCGCGCACGTGTACGCGTACGCGATGGGTCTGGAGCCCTGGCTGAAGCACCTGACCGGCTCCGACTTCGACCCGGAGTCGGAACCGGTGCGGCAGAGCGTGCTGCTCGGCGACCTGTGCGGGCGCCGTGGGGTCGGCGCCGAACTGCTCTACCTCGGGGGCGAGCGGGTCTGGTCGGCGAAGGCCTGACGATGTCGACTCGGTACGGCAGGGGAGGTCGTCGATAACGATGGCTCCGCTCGACACGATGCCCGAGCAGAACCGGGCACGGTGGTTCCTCCGTACCGCCGACCGCCCCGCCGCCCGCCTCACGCTGTACTGCCTGTCGCACGCAGGCGGGGCGGCATCGGCCTATCGTGACTGGTCGGCCCGCCTGCCGTCCTGGATCGACGTCGCGGCTGTGCAACTGCCCGGCCGGGAACGCAGGATCGGGGAGGCCCCGGCCGTGGACGTGGCCGCCATCGCCGCGGCGGTCCGGGCGGACGCGGACGCCGTGGACCGGCCGTACGCGCTGTTCGGTCACAGCATGGGTGGCCTGCTCGCGTTCGAGCTCGCGCACCGGCTGCAAAGCGGCGGGGGGCCGGTGCACCTCGCCATCTCCGCGACCGGTCACCCGGTTGTCGCGCCGTTGACGTCGGCCATCTCCCACCTGCCGACGGCGGACCTACTCACCTGGGTCCGTGAGGTGGGCGGCGCCCCGGACTGGCTGTTGGCCGACCCCCAGCTGGTGGAGCTGCTGATCCCACCCCTGCGGACGGACTGTGCCTGGATGGAGACGTACGTCTACCGGCCGAGGCCGACCCTCTCGTGCCCCATCTCGGTCTTCGCCGGAGAGGGCGACCCGCGTACGGGCACCGAGGCCCTGCTCGGGTGGCGGGAGGAAACCGGCGCCGGATGGACGCTACGACGGTACCCGGGCGGTCACTTCTACCTGACCGAACAGGCGCCGCACATGCTCGCCGACCTGGTGCAGGACCTGTCTGCCCATGTCCGCTGACCCAGCCCTGCGGGCCACGGGTCCCGGTGTGGAGGACGCATCATCGGATCCCTATCGCAAGCGGAGCGGACAACCATGACCACCCCACTTTCCCCGTCACCGACCCGTATCCGTCCTCGGCTCACCGCCCCGCCCGCGCCGGGGCGGGTCCGCAGCTCCCTCTCGCTGTCCGCCCCCGCGGCCGAGGGCCTGGCCCGGATGTCGAGCGGACGTCCGGGGAGGGAGACGACGGTGCTGGCGGCGGCTACCGCCCTGGTGGTGGCTGCGGCGGAGAACACGGCGACGCCGACGGTCGTGGTCGCCACGGCGGCCGGGCCGGTCCCGCTCCAGGTGGATCTCGGCGCGTCACCGATGACGGTCGAGGCGCTGGTCGACACGGCCGCCACCACCCTGCACGCCGCGGCGACCGGCACCGTCGGACGCTCGGCCGGCGGCGGTCACGTGCTCGTCCGTTCCGGCCCCGCCGACGCGGCGAGCACAGCCGCCGGGTCCGCGGCGATCGAGGTCGTCCTCACCCCCGACAGGTTGGTGGCCGAGGCCGACGCGACGTGGGTGGAGGAATGGTTCCTGGCGGTGCTGCTGCGGGCGGTGAGCGCCACCCTTGCCGCGTTCGTCGAGCGGTCGCGCCGGCTCGACGCCGTACCGGTGGCCGCGGAGGAGGACCTGGAGCGGTGCCGGGAGTACGGATGGGACCGGTTCGTCCCGCAGCCGACGCGGACGACCCTGACGGCGGCGATCGCAGCGCGGGTTGAGGAGTCGCCGGAGCGCGTCGCCGTCGTCGTCGGGACGGAGACGCTGACGTATGCGGCGATGTGGGGGGCCGCCCAGCGGGTGGCGGAGCGCCTCGTCGGGCTGGGTGTCGGCGCGGGTGACCGGGTGGCGGTGTTGACCGGCAAGACGCTTCCGGCGCTACCGGCCATCCTGGGCGTCCTGCTCGTACGGGCCGCCTACGTGCCGTTGGATCCTCAGTCGCCTGCGTCCCGGCTGAAGGCCATTCTGGCGGACGCGTCCTGCCGGGCCGTGTTGAGTGCCGACGGACTCGCCGAGGGCCTGATCGGGCCGCCCCTCGAGGTCGAGGTGCTGGACGTCCGACGGATCGTCGACGAGTCAGAGGCGCCGTCGTCGACGGTGACGACACCGGGACCGGTGGCGGACGACCCCGCCTACGTCATCTACACCTCGGGGTCGAGCGGCGTGCCGAAGGGTGTGCAGGTACGGCACGGGGCGGTCGCCGGCTACGTCAGGTGGAAGGTCGACTACGACCGGCTCGACGGGGACGCGCGAGTGCTCCAGGTGCCGTCGCTGGCCTTCGACAGTTCCGTCTCGGACATCTTCCCCGCCCTTGCCGCCGGCGGCCGGATCGTCCTCGTGGACGCGCAGCACCTGTCGCTGCGGCGGCTTGCCGAGGTGGTGAGCGAGGAGCAGATCAGCCACATGACTGTGGTGCCGAGCCTCTACCGGCTCTGGCTCGACGAACTGGCGCCCGTCGCCTCGTCGTTGCGGGTGGTGACAGTCGCCGGTGAGGCCACTGACGACTCCCTGGTCCGTCGGCACCACCAGGCGCTGCCCGGCGTCAGACTGGTCAACGAGTACGGGCCGACCGAGAACTCGGTGTGCGCGACCGCCTTCGACCAAGGAATCGACTCCGGTCCGGGATGCCCGATCGGTCGGCCCCTGCCCAACACGGTGGTCGCCGTGGTCGGCTGGGACGACCGGGCGCGGCCACCGGGCTTCGTGGGCGAGCTGCGGCTGACCGGTCACGGCTTGGCCGACGGTTACCACAACAGGCAGGAACTCACCCGGCAGGCCTTCGTCCCGGACTCGGCGGCTCCCGGCGGACGGTGGTACCGCACCGGCGATCTGGGCTGGTGGCGCCCGGACGGGACGGTGGAGTTCGCCGGCCGCGCCGACGACCAGGTCAAGATCCGTGGGCACCGGGTGGAGCTGGGCGAGATCGAGAGCGCGCTCACCGGCATGGCGGGCGTCCGCGCCGCCGCAGTCGTTGCCGCGCCGGGGCAGGACGGTGCTCCGGCCATCGTGGCGTACGTCGAGAGTGCCGTGCTCAGCGTCGACGACATCCACGCCGCGGTCGCCGACCTGCTGCCCCCGGCCATGGTGCCGTCCCGTTTCGAGCTGCGGCCTCGACTGCCCCGACTGGTCAGCGGCAAACTGGACCGCCAGGCGCTTGTCGGGCTGTCTGAGGACCCGGCGGAAACGTCGACCGTGCCGGAGGCTACGGCGGATCGCTGGGCCGACGAGGTCGAGGAGACGGTCGCCGATGTCTTCGGCAGCGTACTGGGCCGGCAGCCGACCGGTCCCGAGGACGATTTCTTCGTCCTCGGCGGCCACAGCCTGGCCGCGATGTCGGCGATCGCCAAGCTGGAACAGCGGCTACTTGTGACAGTCGACCTCGGCGCCTTCTTCGACCACCCGACGATCCGGGCGGTCAGCGGCCTGGTGCGCGCCGAACAGGCGAGCCGAGGAGCCCGACCGGCGCCACCCGCGCCGGTCCGGCCGGTCGGGAACTCCGACGCCCTGCTGCGCCTGCTCGAGCGGGGCTCCGGCTCCTGACGTCACCTCCGTCGCGGCCCGTTCCGGCATCCACCGCCCACCTGTCGAATGATCACGGGGCGGACCGGAACGGGCACTGCCAGTCCGGGCTGGTGGCCCGTCCCGAATACTGCTTCGCCTCCGAGTCCTCCCCGGGGTCGGCGAGGTTGGGATTGATGGATCCCTGAAGCCGCTGTTCCCGATCGCGGATGCGCGCCTGCAGCCGTCCGTACGTGCCGGTGCTCCGTAGCCGTCGGAACTGACGGTGGGAGTTGAAGGCGATCGCGGGCAGCGGGAACCTGCGGGACGCGCGGGAGGCGTTGGAGTGCATGCCGACCAGGAAGAACGGGTGCCCGGCCACGCTGAAGCCGAAGTACGGGGAAGCGGGATCGCGCTCCACCTCGGGGGTCCAGTCGAACCGGGTGGAGTCGACCGTGTGCAGATCCGACAGTTGTCGCCACAGCAGTGTCTCGAAGCTCTGCTCCGAAAGGTCGTCCGGGCCGGCGAAGACGGCGACCAGGGTGGCGAAGTCCTCGGTGTCGCGGAGCTGGTCCTTAACGAAGGACTCGATGGCGGCGTGCAGTGGGGCGGCCGTGTCCGGTGCGCCAAGTGGCGGCAGCTCGGCGTGGAACAGCGACTTGCGGCGTACCGAGGCCCGGGCGCCGAGGCAGGAGAAGTCCTCGCTGACGATCCAGTTCTCCAGCTCCTGCCGGATGTCGCGCGCTTGAAATCTCGTGATGTCCGACATGTTTCTCCGTCCTGAAACTGGCCTGCTGTCGGCGGGACGATGGATCAGGAGTGGTCCTCCAACGACCCGCGACGCCTGACGTCGAGGGAGACACAGTGGAGCCCGCCGCTGAGCACCCGGGCGTGGCGAAGCGGCAGCGGGATGACCTGCACCCCGTGCCTCTCCAGCGCGGTGATCAGCGGGCGGTAGGTCGCCTCGACGACGGCCAGACCGGGATTGATCATGATCAGGTTCATGCCGATCCAGGTCGACGCCCGCAACTTGCGGCTCGCGGGCTCGGGGTCGGGCACCGAGGGACACCAGATGACGTCCCAGCTCTTGAAGAGGTCCGGCACCTGATCCGGCCGGACGCGATCCGAATTGAGCACGACCAGCCCCGGTCGGATCAGTGCGATCGTGGTGTCGACGTGCGTGCCGTCGTACAGACCGATCAGTGGCTGGACCTCGTACCTGTCGCCGAGGACCCGTTGCAACCACCGGAGGCCGAGCATGTTCCCGCTGCTCGAGACCAGGTACAGGACGTGTCGTCCGACCCGGAGCACGTTTGCGGCGTCGAAGATCGGTTCGTGGTTGTTGAGGATTTGTCCGTCGGACGGACGCAGGTTGTAGGTCTCGTCGAGCAGGCGCGGCTTCGGAGCCGAGATCCAGTTCGCGCCGCTGTCGAAGTAGTCCAGCAGGATGCTGCGGTAGGCGAACGGCTCGAAGTAGCGCGTTCGCAGCGTCATCGGCGTCTCGATGATGGTGTTGCCGATCGGCAGCAGCACGTCGCGGGGACAGTAGTTGTACTCACCGTCGGCGCTCCAGTCCGGTGTCCCGTAACGTGCCGCGTGATCCGAGACGTCCGGACGGCGCACCACGACACCCTGCGACTCGAGGACCTTGACGAACGCGTCCAGGTCCTCCGTGGTCTCCTCGATCACCTGCTGGTCGTACGGCCCGCTCGGGATGTCCGAGGCCTTCTCGTACAGATCGGCGTAGTCCACCGCGAAGAGCCCTCGGTCCGGTGAGGGAACGCGAGCGTTCACGGCATGGCCGACGATCATTTCCTCAAGCGGATCCCACTCGTTGTGGACCTCCACCAGTGACCTGGACGACATGATTCTCCCCCGTTGTGGCGTGTTCGTACCGGACGGCGTCCGGCCGGCCCCACCGGGCCGTCAATGTGATCAGTCCATGCCGTCCAGCCAGGTGGCGATCCGGCCGGCCACAGTGCCGACCTGCGGCGGACGCAGCATGGTGTAGTGGTCGCCGGGAGCGGCCTCGACCTGGAGGTGAGCTCCCATGGCCGTGCGCAACGGTGCGCTGCGGTCCTCCTCGCGGGTCGCGGACGCCGCCAGGTACAGGGCCGGGACGTCCAGCGGGGCCGGGACGTACCTGTCGAGCGCCCGCATGTTGGCGCCGAAAACCTGAACCATCCGGCCGAGTTGCTCCGCCGTCATCTCGGCACCGACGACGCGGTGCCCCCGAGCCCAGTTGAGCAGCGCCGGCACCGGTCCCCGCGCGGCCGGGTCTGCCGCGACCGAGGGGGGCAGCGGGCCGCGCGCCCCTTCCCGCGCCGCCGGATCGGCGGGCACCGCGGCGAGGAGATACTCGCTGTAGAGGGCTACGAGTTCGGGCCCGTCGTCGGGAGAGCCGACCGGCGTCACCGACGTGTCGACCAGCAGCAGGGCGCGCACGGCGCGACTGCGGGTCGGGGCCTGACGCGCCATCTCGTAGGCGACCGCTCCACCCATCGACCAGCCACCCAGGATTACCGGACCGTCGAGGCCGCCGGCGTCCAGCTGGTCGAGAAAGTGTGCGGCCAGATCCGGAACGGTGAGCAGCGGCGCGCTGCGGCCGTCCAGCCCGGGAGACTCGAAGCCGAGCACCGGACGGTCCGCCGGCAGGGCGCGGGCCAGGTCGACGTAGGACAGCGCGCTACCGCCGACGGCGGGGAGCAGCACGAGAGGCGTACGGTTGCCGCCCGGACGCAGCTGCACCCACGGGGCAGGTGCGCCGGAGCCGGTGGCGAGGACGTCGGCGATCTCCGCGATGGTGGGTGTCAGGAACAGGGTCGACGCCGGTAGGTCTACGCCGTACTCCTGCCTGATCATGGCGAGTAGGCGAAGCGCCAGCAACGACTGGCCACCGAGTGCGAAGAAGTCGTCGTGCACGCCGATGTACGACCGGTCCAGCACTCTTCGCCAGATCGCCGCCAGACGCTCCTCCGCTGACGTCCGTGGCGGCACCGGAGCGGCCCTGTCCCCGCTCCCGGGCTCCGGGTCGGGCAGCGCGCCGAGGTCGAGCTTGCCGTTGGGGTTCAGCGGCAGGGCCGGGAGCGGGGTGAACGTGGCCGGCAGCATGTAGGCCGGTAGCCGCCGGGCCAGATACCGCCGCAGATCCTCGGGCATCGCCTTGCCGGGCTCCGGAACCACGTAACCAGCGAGCTCGTTGTCGCCCCGCGGCGTCCGGTGGGCCACGACGGCCGCCTGGCCGACGCTTGGGTGATCCCGCAGCACCGCTTCGACCTCGGTGAGCTCCACCCGACAGCCGTGGACCTTCACCTGGCTGTCGAGCCGACCGAGGTATTCGAGATCGCCCTGGGGCCGACGACGGACGAGATCACCCGTGCGGTACATCCGCTGCCCGGGATCCGGATGGAACGGATCGGGCAGGAAGCGTTCCCGGGTCAGCTCGGGTCGGTTCAGGTAACCGCGCGACAGGCCCGGACCCGCCAGGTACAACTCTCCCCGGGCACCCTCCGGCACCGGCCGCTGCTGCTGGTCGAGCACGTAGCACCGCACGCCGGGCAGAGGCTCACCCAGCCCGAGCGAGACATTCCCGGGCTCCAGCAGGTTCCAGGTGGCGTCGGCTGTGTACTCGGTGACCCCGTAGATGTTGTAGATGCGCCGCACGGTCCCGGTGGAGAAGAGACGGTCGACAAGCGCGCCGCTCAGCGGCTCCCCGCTGAGCATGATGGTGGTCAGGCCGGCGGGCAACGGCGCGGTACGCAGCAGCTCGTCGATCACGCTCGGTACGCCCTGGATCAGGGTCACCGACTCGGCGTCGTGCAGTAGATGCAGGTCGAACAGCGAGTCGACCAGGATGATCGTCCCACCGAAGCTGGGGGTGGCGAAGTATTCGAGGATGGACGCGTCGAAGCCTGCCGGGGTGGATGCGAGGACGCCGTCGAGTTCCTCGGCGCGCAACCGGGTGCGGTAGTAGTCGACCAGGCCGACCGCGCTTCGGTGCTCCACCACCACGCCCTTGGGGCGTCCGGTGGACCCGGACGTGTACATGACGTAGGCCATGTTGTCCGGGCCGGCGACGCGGGGCGGGGCGGTGGTGGGCCGCCTGGCTATCTCCGCCGCCTCCGCGTCGAGTGAGACCACGGTCGCGGCGTGGTCGGCCAGCCGCTCCCCGTGCCGGGCGTCGGTGACGGCAATCGGGACTGCGGAGTCGGCGAGCATGAAGCGCAGTCGCTCGTCCGGCAGCCCGGGATCCAGAGGCACGTACGCCCCGCCCGCCCGGAGGGTCGCGTAGATTGCCACCAGGAGCCGCGGCTCCCGACCCACGCACACGCCGACCGGTGTCTCGGGTTTCACCCCGCGCTCGCGCAGGTGCCAGGCCAACTTGTTGATCGAGTCGTCGAGTTCGCGGTACGTCAGGCGCGTCCCGGCGTGCACCACCGCGATGCGGTCGGGGTGCTGCGCCACTCCTTGGGCCACGAAGTCGTGCAGGCAGTCCACGCTCGGCGCGGGCATCGGGTGCCGCGCCCGCAGCAGGGCGGCCCGGTCCGGCCACGGCAGGTCGTTCAGTGGCCTGTCCGGTTCGGCCGGGGCGCCCTCCAGGATCCGCAGCAGGTGGGCGATCATGCGTCGCGCGGTGGCCGGATCGAACAGGTCGGTCGCGTAGGCCAGGGTCACGTCGACCCCGCCGTCCGGCCGTGCCTGCACCCCCAGGTCGACGTCGAACACCGTCGTGGCGGCCCTCACCGTCAGTGCTTCTCCCCGCACACCATCGAGGTCCAGGACGTCCTCGTCGGCCAGGTGGTAGGCGAAGAACGCCTGGAACACCGGATTGCGGTTCTGGCTGCGGGCGGTGGACAGCTCGTCGACCAGGACGTCGAACGGCAGGTCGGCGTGGGAATAGGCGTCGAGCGCCGCCGCCCGCACCCGCGTGAGTAGTTCGGCGAAGGAGGGATCGCCGATCAGTTGGGAGCGGATCACCATCGTGTTCACGAACACGCCGACGACGTGCTCGAACTCCGGCCCGCTGCGGCCCGCGTAGGGAACTCCGACCAGGATGTCGTCCTGGCCGGAGTAGTGGGCGAGAGTCGCCGTCCAGGCGGCGAGGAAGATCATGAACGGAGTGGCGCCGCAGCGCCTGCCCACGTCGATCAGGCGCTGTGTCCGGTCCGGCGGGACCACAGCGGTGACGACGTCGCAGTGGAAGCTGGGCCGCGCGGGCCGGGGCCGGTCCAGTGGCAGGTCCAGCGCGACCGGAGAGCCGCTGAGGGCCTCGCGCCAGTAGACGACGTCCCGTTCGAACGCGCCACCGTGGAGTGCCTCCTGCTGCCAGGCGGCGTAGTCGACGTACTGCAGTGGGGGTGACGGCAGACCGGTCGGATCACCGTGGCGCAGTTGCCGGTAGAACGCGGCTGTCTCGCGCTGGATGATCCCCCAGGACCAGCCGTCGGTCACGATGTGGTGCATGTTCACCACGAGAACGTGGTGGTCGTCGGCGAGCTGGACCAGCAGGCAGCGCACCAGTGGTCCGGCGGACAGGTCGAACGGCCGCTCCGCCTCGTCGGCGAGTAGCGCGCGACAGGCGGCATCGCGGCCCGGCGCCGGCAGGTTGCGCAGATCGCTCACCCGCAGGCCGGGAAGCGAATCGGAGACGAGGACCACGGGCTCGCCCTGTGCGTCGACCACCCGCGAGCGGAGCACCTCGTGTCGCTCCCAGACTCTCCTGAGCGCCTCGGTCAGCGCCTCGACGTCGAGCTCACCGTGGAAGCGGAAGGCGGCGGGCGCGTTGTGGACGGTGCCGCCCGGCTCGAGCTGTTCGAAGAACCACATCCGGCGCTGCGCGGAGGACAGGGTGACGTGGCGCCGCATGACGGGATCACTGAGGGCTTCTTCGAGAAAGGCTTTGCGCTCCTGGCCGGCAAGCCTGAGAAACCGTTCGTAAAGCCCGCTGCGCAACTGTGGTCTCCCCCGGGTGCCGCCGAGGTGCGGGCCGTCGTTCCTGGCCGACCTCGTGGTGAAACGGTGTCGCTGTGCTCCGTTGCGCCGAGCTATAACGGTGTAATGGTCCTGCGATTTCAGCCCATTCGGCGCGCCAGGCCGAAAATCGTGGCCGTGGGCTGCGGCAATGCTGGTCCAGCACCCTTCCCGCACAATTTAAAGCATTGGGTGAAAATCGATCTAAGCAGATGGCTGGGAGGCCTGTCAAGACTTCCGCTATTGACGCCGCTCGGTGCTCCCGGCGCCTGCTCCGTCGCCACGGGACGAACGGTCATCGGCACGTCGTCCACATGGTGTGTCGAGCGAACCGGCCTCTGGTAAGCGCTGCGCCCGACCGGTCAAGGTGTCGTCACCGGTCGGGTCGGCGGCTCCGAGCACCGGTCGCACGGGGTGATCCGACCGCGGCCGCGCGCCCCCCGTCGCATGGTCAGTTCTGGTAACTTGTCCCGTGTCTGGGCCCTGTCACTCGATAAGCGGGCCGCAGTTCCGTGCCGCCCTCTCGTGCGATCCGCATATCTCGCACCCTTTTTTCAGGGACCGACCTGAGGCATCCTCGTGCGGAGAGAATGCCATTGCTGTTAACGAAGGGGTGCCGGGTGACATTTGACCTGCTACGACGCAACGCCGCATTCCGGTGGTTCTGGTCAGCGCGGGCGGTGTCGCTGCTGGGCGACGGAGCGGCCATGGTGGCGTTGTTGCTGCTGGCCACCGACGTGGGTGGACCGGGGGCCGTCGCGCTGGTCCTGCTCGCCGAAACCGTGCCGCGGTTCTTCAGTCCGTTGGCCGGAGCGCTCGCCGATCGGCTCGAGCTGCGCCGGTTGATGCTCGTGTGTGAGCTCGTCCAGGGTGTCGCGTTCCTGGCCATCGTTCTGCTCCGACCGGGATTGCCGGTGATCGTTGCGCTCGTGGCTGCCTCGGCCGCCGCGTCCACCGTGATCTATGCCGCCGGACGGCCGGCCGTGCCACGCCTCGTCGATGAGGCGGACCTGCCGGTCGCGAACGCCTGGATCGGGACGGCGTTCAATCTCCAGGGCGCGCTGGGGGCACTGATCGGTGGCCTGCTCGCCGCTGCCGTCAGTCCGTACGGTGCGCTCGGCGTCAACGCGGCAAGCGCGTTCGTCGCGGTGCTGCTGCTGCTCCGCACTCCGCGGCTGCCCGTCCAGCGCGCGGCGGCCGACGGCGCGGCGGCGACCGGCTACCTGGCGGACCTGCGGGGCGGCTTCCGGTACGTGGCGACCAATCCCACGGCCCGCCTGATCTGTCTGCTGGTGTTCTTCGGCATCCTGTTCGGCTCCCTGGACAACGTCGCTCTGGTGCTGCTCGCCACCGATGTCCTGGACGGGGGAGCGGCCGGCTTCGGCATCCTCTCCGGCGCCTTCGGTATGGCGATGGTCGCGGGCTCCCTGTGGCTCACCCGGCCCACCTCCCGTTTCTCCCCGGTGGTGCTGCTGCTCGGCGGCTGGCTGTCCACAGGCGTCGGTCTCGTCCTCACCGGCTTCGCGCCGTGGCTGGCCGCCGCGGCGCTCGCCCAGGCCGTCGCTGGTGTGGGCAACGCCGTCGCGAACACAAGCGAGTACACAGTCCTGCAACGGGCGGTACCCACCGAACTCCTCGGCCGGGTGGGCGGCCTGCTCTCGCTGGCCTCGGTCAGCGGCAGTTCCCTGGCGTACGCGATCGGGGCCCCGCTCGCCACCGCCGTGTCGCCGCGCTGGGTGCTGTTCATCGCGGGCGGTGGCCTCGTGGTCGTGGTCCTCATCTTCGTCGTCCCGATGCTCCGTGCCACTCGCGGCCAGGATTCGCCGCCCGCGCCGAACGCGCCGACGGAGCCGACCGAGGACGACCCGCTGCCCTCGGGCGTCGCGGGTGGTACGGCATGACGGCGGGATGTCGTTCCCCTTTGCGCGACCGCGTCACCTGGGCCGGCGGGCAGCCGTGAGGGATGCACTCCTGACCGGCCTGGGCGGTCAGCGCCGCCGATGGGCCATCCGTTGTGGACGCCACGACTCCAGACCGGGGAGAGACCAGTGAGTGAAACGGATCCAAGCCGCGTGCAGGCGCGGGTGAGTGAGATCTTCGCCGCAGTCCTCGATGTCGCCGAGGTGGGCCCCGACGATGACTTCTTCGCACTGGGCGGCCACTCGCTGCTCGCCGGCCGGCTCACCGTCCGGATCCAGCGCGAACTCAACGTCCGCGTGACGCTCAGCGACTTCTTCCTCGATCCGACCGTCCGTGGGCTCACCGATCTCGTCGCCGCCGACGTGCCCGCCCAGGCAGGGCCGCAGCCGGTCTGACCGGTTCCTCCACCGGCAGGCCACGCGGGGAAGATGCGTGACGTGGCGGTGCCGGGCCGGCACCGCCACGCGTGTCGGCCCCGTCGGTGGCCGACCGTTCCGCAGGGAGATCTCGACAAGCGTCATGCGCGGCCGCTCGGGCCGGGAGTCGGGCCTGGCCCCGATCTCACCCGCGTCGAGGAGGCGCTCGATCGCGTCGTGCGGCCGCGCGTGCTCATCGAGGTAGCCGACACGTAGCTCAGCCGACCGGAGGCCGGCGGAGCGTGTCTGGTCGCTCCGGTCGCCGCGATGGGCGCGGTGAACAGCCAGGCCGGCGCCCAGTGCCCCGGCGTCGGGCGACTGCGGATTCCACCACGCCCGTGGCGCCATCTCCCGCGCGATGTCTCGGCTGGTGGACGTCCCCTGGTGTCGCCGGCGGCACTGACGCCGGCCGAGGCCGCGCGGTCGGCCGGCCCCCAACGGTTGTGTGGTTTTCTGTGGACGTCTCTTGACTTCCCCCACAACCGGGCGTAAACAAAACGCAAGCAAAACGAAACGGCGGTAAAACAACATCATGTACGCCGAAGAACGACAGCAGGAGATCCTTCGCATCGCCCGGGAGGTGGGCCGGGTCGAGGTGGCCGGTCTGGCCGACGCGCTCAACGTGACGTCGGAGACGATCCGCCGCGACCTCACCATCCTGGAGCGCGCCGGGGTGTTGCGCCGGGTCCACGGTGGAGCGATCCCGGTCGAGCGGCTCGGGTTCGAGCCGGCACTGGCGGCGCGCGACGCCGTGCTCATCGAGGAGAAGGAGCGCATCGCCAAGCTTGCCCTCAGGGAGGTCCCGGAAGAGGGCGCGATCATCCTCGACGCCGGCACCACCACCGCCCGGCTGGCCCAGTTGCTGCCTGTCGACAGGGAGTTGACAGTCGTGGTCAACTCGCCGGTCATCGCGACGACCCTCGGCACCCATGCCAACCTCAACGTCCTGCTGTTGGGCGGACGCGTCCGGGGCAAGACGCTCGCGACGGTCGACGACTGGGCGCTGTACCCGTTGGCGGACCTCTACGTCGACGTCGCGTTCGTCGGGACCAACGGGATCTCGGTCGAGCGTGGGCTGACCACCCCCGACCCGGCCGAGGCGGCGGTGAAGCGGGCGATGGTCCGTGCCGCCCGTCGTACGGTGCTGCTCGCCGATCACACCAAGCTCGGCAACGACTATTTGGCCCGGTTCGCTGATCTGGGCGACGTCGACCTGCTCGTCACCGACAGCCAGGCCGACCCCGACCTGGTCGGCGACCTGGAGTCCGCGGGTGTCCGGGTGGTCCGCGCATGATCGTCACCGTCACCCTCAACCCCAGCCTCGACCGGGCCGTCGAGGTCGACTCGCTCAGGCGGGGCGAGGTCATCCGCGCCGCCGCGGCCCACCTCGACCCCGGCGGCAAGGGCGTCAACGTGTCCCGCGCCCTGCTGGCCAACGGGGTCCCGTCGGTCGCGGTGCTGCCGTCCGGCGGCGACGAGGGCGACCAGCTCATCCGCCTCCTCAAGGCGGAGGGCGTGGAGGTCCTCGCCGTGCCGATCTCCGGACGGACCCGTTCCAACATCACCCTGGCCGAGCCCGACGGCACGGTCACCAAGATCAACGAGCCGGGTCCGGCGATGTGCCGTGCCGAGTTCGACGAGGTGACCGACCGTGTGCTCGACCGGGCCGGCGGTGCCGACTGGGTGGTGCTGTGCGGCAGCGTTCCGCCCGGCCTGCCCGCCGACGCGTACGCCGAGCTGTGCCGCACGCTGCGCGCCGCCGGCAGGAGGGTCGCCGTCGACACCAGCGGTCCCGCCCTGCGTGAGGCCGCCCTGGCCGGGGCGACCCTGCTCAAGCCCAACCGCGAGGAGCTGGCCGACGTGGTCGGTGCCCCGCTCGCGGGCCTCGACGATGTGGTCGAGGCCGCCCAGTGCCTGCGGGCCTGGGGCGCCGGCACCGTCGTGGCCAGCCTCGGCGCCGACGGCGCTGTCCTTGTCGACGCCGAAGGGGTCCGCACCGGCTCCTGTCCGGTGGCCCGGCCCCGCAGCACCGTCGGTGCCGGCGATGCCCTGCTCGCCGGGTTCCTCGCCGCGGGCGCGCAGGGTGCCGCAGCCCTCACCGAGGGCCTGGCGTGGGGCGCCGCCGCGGTGCGACTGCCCGGCAGCCGGATGCCCGGCCCCGCAGACCTGTCCCGCCACGACGTCACCATCCACACCTAGCCGGACGAGCTTTCCCCCGCGGCCGTCTGGACCACCCCTTCTAGAAGGAGATACCCCCGTGACCTCCTCCTCCTACACACCAGCGGTGCAGGGCCAGGGCTTCAAAGCCACAGTGCAACGCCTCGGCGGTTACCTGGCCGCGATGGTCATGCCCAACATCGGCGCGTTCATCGCCTGGGGCCTGATCACCGCACTGTTCATCCCGACCGGCTGGATCCCCAACAAGACCCTGGCCGAACTGGTCGGCCCGATGATCAGCATCCTGCTGCCGGTGCTCATCGGCTACACCGGCGGCCGGCTGGTCCACGGCCAGCGCGGTGCCGTCGTGGGCGCGGTGGCGACCATGGGCCTCGTCGTCGGCGCGGACGTGCCGATGATCCTCGGCGCGATGATCATCGGCCCGCTCACCGCCTACCTCCTCAGGCTCTTCGACGGCCTGGTCGAGGACAAGATCCGGCCCGGCTTCGAGATGCTCGTCGACAACTTCAGCGCGGGCATCATCGGCGCCGCGATGGCCATCGGCGGTGTCTACGGCATCGGCCCGGTGGTCGAGTGGCTCACCAAGCAGGCCGGCTCGGGTGTCGACTGGCTCGTCGACAAGGATCTGCTGCCACTGACCTCGGTGCTCGTCGAACCCGCCAAGGTGCTCTTCCTCAACAACGCCATCAACCATGGCGTGTTCGGCCCGCTGGGCATCGCCGAGGCGGCCGACAAGGGCAAGTCGATCCTGTTCATGATCGAGTCGAACCCCGGTCCCGGCCTCGGCCTGCTGCTCGCCTTCATGGTCTTCGGCCCCCGCGCGCTGCGCCCCAGCACCCCGGCCGCGATCATCGTGCAGTTCCTCGGCGGCATCCACGAGATCTACTTTCCGTACGTGCTGATGAAGCCGAAGCTGATCCTCGCCGTGATCGCCGGCGGCGCGGCCGGCGTCGGCACCTTCATGATCACCGGTGCCGGCCTGGTCGCCACCCCCTCGCCGGGCAGCATCTTCGCCTACCTGGCGGTCACCCCCAAGGGCGACTACTTCGGGGTCATCCTCGGCATCGTGATCGCCGCCGCCGTCAGCTTCGCGGTCGCCTCGGCCCTGCTCGGCTTCGGTCGCGGCGAGCCCCCCGCGGACGCGGTCGGCCCGGACGAGGAGACGGTTGTCCGCCCGAACGAGGAGCGGGTCGTCCGCCCGGACGGGCAGCCCGTCGTCGACCCGGACAACGCCCCCAACAAGCCGGCGAAGCAGGAGGTCTGACCACCATGCCCATCATCAACGGCACTCAGATCAAGAAGGTGATCGTCGCCTGCGACGCCGGCATGGGCAGCAGTGTGATGCTGGCCAGCCAGCTACGGCGGCAACTGGCGAAGAGCGCGGTGACCGTCGAGCACACGCCGGTCAACTCGATCCCGGCGGACGCGGACGTGGTCATCTGCCACCAGGGGCTCGCCGCGCGGGCCCGGGCCAGCGCGCCCGACACGGTGATCGTGCCGATCCAGGTGTTCATCGGCGATCCGGCCGTCACCCGGGTGGTGAACGCGGTGCAGCGCGGTGGTGAGCTGAGTGGCTGATCTGCTGGCCCGAGACGCGATCCGGCTCGACGAGCGGGCCGGATCGCGGGACGAGGCGATCCGCCGCTGCGGCGCCGTGCTCGTCGAGATCGGCGCGGTCGCCCCGGCGTACGTGGACGCGATGCTCGCCCGCGAGCAGAGCGTCTCGACGTACATCGGGGAGGGCGTCGCCATCCCGCACGGCACGCTGAACAGCAAGGAGTCGGTCCAGCGCGACGCCCTGGCGGTGCTGCGCTTCCCGGACGGAGTCGACTGGGACGGCTTCGACGTGCGGGTCTGCGTCGCCATCGCCGCAGCCGGCGACGGGCACGTGGACATCCTGGCCCAGCTCGCCTCGGTGCTGATGGACCCGGACCAGGCGCAGCGGCTCCGAGAGTCGACGAGCGCCGATGACGTGATCACCATCCTCGAAGGGAAGCCACTGTGAAGGTCGTCCGATTCCACGCGCCAGGTGACGTCCGCATCGAGGACGCGTCCGAGCCCACACCCGGCCCCACCGACGTGAAGATCCGCGTCCGGGCCTGCTCCACCTGCGGCACCGACGTGAAGATCTCCCGCTTCGGTCACCACCACATCGCGCCGCCGCGGGTCATGGGCCACGAGATCGCCGGCGAGATCACCGAAGTCGGCGGCGACGTCACGGGCTGGCGGCCGGGGGACCGGGTCCAGGTCATCGCCGCCATCCCGTGCGGTACGTGCGCCGAGTGCCGGCGCGGCCGGATGACCGTGTGCCCGAACCAGGTGTCGATGGGATACCACTTCGACGGCGGGTTCGCCGAGTACGCGATCGTGCCGCACAACGTCCTCGCCGTCGACGGGCTGAACCGGATCCCCGAGGAACTCAGCTTCGCCGAGGCGTCCGTCGCCGAGCCGCTCGCCTGCGTCCTCAACGGCCAGAACCTCGCCGGTGTGGGGGAGGGCGACGACGTGGTCGTCGTGGGCTCCGGGCCGATCGGCTGCCTGCACGTCCGTCTGGCGCGGGCGCGCGGCGCGGCCCGTGTCTTCCTCGTCGACCTCAACCGCGAACGCCTCGACCTGGCCGCCAATCTGGTGCGACCGGACGCGGCGATCTGTGGCGCCGAGACCGACGTCGTCGACGCGGTGCTCAAGCTCACCGAGGGCCGGGGCGCGGACGTCGTCATCACCGCAACGGCCGCTGGCGTGGCCCAGGAGCAGGCGGTGCAGATGACCGCGCGGCAGGGCCGGATCAGCTTCTTCGGCGGACTGCCGAAGGACAAGCCGCTCATCTCCCTGGACTCCAACCTCGTGCACTACCGCGAACTGACGATCGTCGGTGCCAACGGCTCCAGCCCGGAGCACAACAAGGAAGCGCTGCGACTCATCGCCAACGGCTCCGTGCCTGTCGCCGATCTCATCACCCACCGCCTGCCGCTCGACCGTGCCCTCGACGCCTTCGGCATCGTGGCGCGCGGCGAAGCGATCAAGGTGACGATCGAACCGTAGGGGGATGCGTTGCCCACCAGAACAGTCCTCGTCGGCTCCGCCAGCGGGCTGCACGCCCGCCCGGCGGCGCTGTTCGTCGCCGAGGCGGCGAAGCAGCCGATGCTTGTCACCATCCGCACCGGCGACAAGAAACCCGTGCCGGCCCGCAGCATGCTCGCCGTGCTGTCGCTCGGCGCCAAGAAGGGCACCGAGGTCACCCTGGAGGCCGACGGCGACGGCGCGCAGGACGCCGTCGACACCCTGGCCGACCTCCTCGAACGTGATCTGGACGCCGCCGATGCGTGAGCTTCGGGGGATCGGGGCCAGCCCCGGTGGTGCGGCGGGGCCGGTCTACCGGCTGGCCCCGCCTCCGGCCCTGCCGCCGTTGGCGCAGACCATTGATCCCGAGGCCGAGAAGGCAGCCGTGCGCGCGGCCGCCCTCGCCGTCGCCGCCGACCTGACCCGTCGCGCCGACACCGCCCTGGACGCGACCGCAGCCGAGGTCCTGCGCGCTCAGGTGATGATGGCGCAGGACGAGACGCTCGTCGACGCGGCCGACATCGCCATCGACGGCGGTGTGGACGCGCCGCACGCGATAGCCGACGTGCTAGCCGTGCATCGGGCCGCCTTCGAGGCGGCGGGCGGGTACCTCGCCGAGCGGGTCAGCGACCTGGACGACCTGCGGGACCGCCTGGTCGCCGCGTGCCTGGGGCTACCGATGCCGGGCGTGCCGGACCCGGGCCATCCGTACCTGCTCATCGCCCGCGACCTGGCGCCCGCCGACACCGCAGGCCTCGAACCGGGCCTGGTGCTGGGTCTGGTCACGGCCGAGGGCGGGCCGACCAGCCACACCGCGATCCTGGCCCGGACCCTCGGTATCCCGGCCGTGGTCCGCTGCGCGGGCATCCTGGACGTGATCGACGGCGCGCTTGCCACTCTCGACGGTGCGAGCGGCCTCGTGGTGGCCGGCGTCTCCGCCGAGACGGTGACCACTGTCAACGCGGACCGACTCGCGGAGATCGAACGTCGCGCCCGCTCCCAAGGCCCGGGGCGGACCGCAGACGGCCATCCCGTCGCGCTACTGGCCAACATCGGCTCCGCCCGCGACCTCACCGGCGAGGTTGAAGGCGTCGGCCTGTTCCGCACCGAACTGCTCTACCTTGACCGCAGCGACCCGCCGCCGCACGAAGAGCAGGTCGCCGCGTATCGCGACGTCTTCGCCGCGCTGCCCGGCCGCAAGATCGTCGTGCGCACCCTCGACGCCGGCGCCGACAAGCCGCTGCCGTTCCTGCGTCTGGCCGACGAACCCAACCCAGCGCTGGGCATCCGCGGTCTGCGGGTCGCGCGGCAGGCACCCGCCGTGCTCACCACGCAGCTGGCCGCGATCGCGACGGCGGCTGCGGCGGCGGACGCTGACGTCTGGGTGATGGCACCGATGGTCGCCACGGCGGCGGAGGCGGCCGCGTTCACCGAATCCTGCCGCGAGCACGGCCTGCCGACCGCCGGCGTGATGATCGAGGTGCCGGCCGCGGCCCTGCGCGCCAGCCAGGTGCTGCGCCACGTGGACTTCCTCAGCGTCGGCACCAACGACCTCAGCCAGTACACGTTCGCCGCTGACCGCATGTGCGGCGACCTCGCTGACCTGCTCGACCCGTGGCAGCCCGCGCTTATCGCGCTCCTCGCCTCCTGCGCGGCAGCCGGCGTCGAGGCGGGCAAGCCAGTTGGCGTGTGCGGAGAGGCCGCCGCGGATCCCGATTTCGCAGTGGTCTTGGCAGGCCTGGGCATCACCAGCCTGTCGATGGCGCCCCGCAGCATCCCGGCGGTGCGCGAGTCCCTGGCCGCGCACACCCTGGACGAGTGCCGCCAGATCGCCGAGGCGGCCCTGGCCGCCCCCAGCCCGGAGGCAGCCCGGGCGGCGGCGGCCGGCGCTTCGCGTCAGCTCCGGAGCGGCGACGGCATGTCCGTGCGGTGAGCCGGTCACGCTCAAACGACGACTCGTCATGATCGCAATACCGCTCGTGCTCGTCCGGAGGTACGCGTCGACGTACACCAGGGCCTTGGCCTGCTCGCCGCCCAAAGCGGCGTTGGTGAGCACGCCCCCGGTAGTTGGCCGATGTTGGCCGCGTACCACCGGACAGGGTGGCACCCTGAGGCGGTGGACTGGGCAGGGAGCCGCGGGAAGCTGACATCGGGTATTACGGTGAACACCCTCTGATGCGTACCGCGTTGATCGTAGTAGCTGCGCTGGTTGCGGCGGTGGTTGTGGACCTGGTCTTCGGCGTGCTGGTCCGCCGCTTGGCCCACGGCCGTTACAAGTGGCTGCTGGAGCCGCTGCGGCTAGCCTGCCGCCGCCCGGCGGCAGCGTTCCTCCTGGCCGGGGCGCTGTACTACGCGCTGCCGACGGGGCCGGCCGGGTGGCAACGTACTCTGCGGCACACCGCCGCGATAGCCCTGGTCGCATCCGGGGCGTGGTTGGTAATCAGGGCACTGCACGTCGTCGAGTCGATAGTGTTCCACCGACTACCGGCCGACGAAATCGCCAGCCGGCGGATCCGGCGAGCCCGCACCCAGATCCGTCCCGTGCGGCGACTCACCGTCGCCGTGGTCACGATCGTCGCGATCGGCCTGATCCTGATCACCTTCCGGCCGGTACGCCTTTTCGGCGTCTCCGTGCTGACGTCGGCGGGAGTGGTTGGCGCATTGATCGGCCTGTCCGCCCGAACCGCGCTCGGCAACGCGTTCGCCGGTGTCCAGGTCGCCTTCGCCGACGGTCTGCATGTCGGCGACGTGCTGGTGGTCGACGGCGAATGGGGCCGGGTTGAGGAGGTGAAGCTGACAAACGTGGTGATTCGGCTGTGGGACGAGCGGATGCTCATCCTGCCGACCACGTACTTCACCGAACGGCCGTTTCAAAACTGGACCCGCAACGAGTCCCGGGTCGTCGGCAAAGTCCAGATCCATGTCGACCTACAAGCCTCGGCTGCCGACGGTGCCAGCGCCTGGGACCTACGCTGCGACCTGCGCGAGGGACTCGTCGCCTACCTGCGCGACCATCATCCCCAGTGGCTGCCCCGCACCCGCAGTCAGTACCAAACCTGACCGGGGGCCCTCGCGGGTGATGGCCATGTTCGCTTTCGGTGAGCCCTCACGATTCCGGATATCGACAACCTGATCCGGTAATCGCTTCGGGTATTCCCCAGATGATCCGTATGAGCTGAAACGCTTGACGCATGGAGCAGCAATCGGGACGACCGGCGCGGGGACGACTGCTGTCGGTCAGGCGTGCCCTGTGGTCGTTAGCCGTCGGTGTCGTCGCAGGGACCGCCACCGCGCTGGTCGGGGTGCCGGAATTGACGCCGCTGGTGATCTGGACGATCGCGGCGGGCACGATCCTCGTCTGGGTGTGGCGGGCCTGCTGGCCGGCGAGCCCAGGTCGTACCGAGCAGCTTGCCGAGGCGGAACAGCAGTCCCGGTCCACCGATGTGGCGATCCTGATCGCGTCCGGCATCAGCCTCGTCGCCGTGGCCGAGGCGCTCATCCGCGCCTCGAACCAGCAGGACATCAAGGCTGTCACGCTGGTGATTCTCAGCGTCGTCGCGGTGGTCCTGGCGTGGGCACTGGTGAATACGGTCTTCGCATTGAAGTACGCCCGGCTCTACTACCGCCACGACGGCGGCATCGACTTCAAGCAGGAAGATCCACCGGCGTACGCCGACTTCGCGTACGTCGCCTTCACGGTCGGCATGTCCTACGCCCCGGGCGAGAACGAACCGACAAGCAACCGCGTGCGCCGGATCGCGCTCGGGCATGCGCTGCTCTCCTACACCTTCGGAACTGGCATCCTGGCCGTCGCCGTCAATCTGGTCACCAATCTCGGCCAATCGTGACCCCCGCGCGCGTTTTCCGGCTCTCCGTTTCGGCCATCCCGCACTCCTCGGGCCTCGCCCGCAGGTGTGGGCTAGGTGCCGATCCGGCGGGGCTGGAGCTGTCCCGAGCCTGGCCCGGTCAACTGCCAGAACTCCTGCGGCAACTGGTCGACAAAGTCCCCGTACTCCTTTGCGCTGGCGGCCTCACGGAGGGTATCCAGCACCGCTCGCGCTCCGTCGGTGGCCACCTGGCGATCCACCCCTGCCCGGGACTGCACCCGTTCCAAGAATTCGGTGAGGCCGAACCGTTCCGGGTCTTCGGTGGGCCTGGACACCAGGCCGCGTAGCTCTTCGGGGAGTTGCGAGGCGAGGTCCCTCGCCTGGCCACCGGTGACCCGTTTCGCCACGGTCTCAAGCGTGGCGCGGGTGATCGGTTCGGCCTTCTCGGGCGGAACCTTCGGTCGTGCTGCCACAGACTGAATGAACTCGCTGTAGTTCACCTCGGATCCCCTCTCGAACCGGATTGCGGCGGGTACCCGTCGCCGTCGGGGTGAAACGGCGGCTCGTCCGCCCTCAGGTTGGTGGCAAAGGACCGTGGGTGATACGTCGGGTCACGGGCGACTGGTACAGGCCGGCGCTGGTGATGGCGTAGAAGACGGGCAGAACGAGGAAGATGGCCAGGCCGATCAACGGCGCGACGAGGTAGCCGACCACACCCGCGAGGATGTACAGGACGACCCCGGTGAGGGCACGGACCCGCTCGGCGCGAAAGAAGGCGTCCTTGACCTGTTCCTTCAGCAGGTCGGGGTTCCGGGCCAGATAGTGGAAGAACGCCAGCCACGCCGCGCACAGCATTGCGCCGATCAACGCGTAGAAGGTAACGGCCACCCGCTGGTCCGTGTTGTTGTGTTCCTGCAACGCGTCCGACACGACGATGGTCGGGAACGGCAGCAGCGCCGTGCTGAACAGCACAAAGAGGTTCACCCAGTGAAGCCCGCGATCGGCCTGCTTGATGCGGTTGAACGTCGCCTTGTGGTTGAGCCAGACGACGGCCACATAGGAGTAGGACGCGAGATATGCGATGTACGAGGGCCACTGTTCCAAAAGGCCAGACAGGAGGCGGCCAGGGGGAACGTCAGGTACCCGGAGGTCCAGGACCAGCAACGTGATGATGATGGCGAAGATGGCGTCGCTGAACGCCACCGCGCGGCTGGTGTCTGACCGGGTGCCTAGGTCTGCGTCTGGCCCGCTCATCGGCTGCGCCTACCCAGGGTCGCCTGTGGCAAACGGCCGGACATCCAGATCGGGAATGCCGGGCGTCCTGCGGACCGGGGGCCTCCGGACCGGACGACGCATCCGGCCACCGGGCGCGTCCCGGTGGCCGGATGCGGATCGTGGTCAGGGTTTGAGGACGACCTTCTCGCAGTTGTCCTGCTTGTTCTTGAAGATCTCGAAGCCGCGTTCTGCCTGGTCGAGCGGCAGGGTGTGGGTGATGACCCGGGTCGGGTCGATCTCCCCGCGTTCGATGCGCTGCAGCAGCGGCTTCATGTAGCGCTGCACGTGGCATTGACCGGTACGCAGGGTCAGCGCCCGGTTCATCCAGGCGCCGGCGGGGAACTTGTCGAGGAAGCCGCCGTACACGCCGATGACCGAGACGATGCCGCCGCTGCGGCAGGACAGGATCGCCTGCCGCAGCGCGTGCGGGCGTTCGGTCTCCGAGCGGACTGCCTGTTTGATCCGGTCGTAGGCGTGCACGTGTGCGGCACCGTGGCTGGCCTCCATGCCGACCGCGTCGATGCACTTGTCCGGTCCCCGTCCACCGGTCAGTTCCAGCAGCCGGGACCGCACGTCCACCTCCTCGAAGTTCACCGGCGTGTGGCCCGCCCGTTCGGCCATTTGCAGCCGGTACGGCTCTTTGTCAATGGCGATGACCTTCGCGGCGCCGAGCGCCCGGGCGCTGTCCATCGCGAACTGGCCGACCGGGCCGGCGCCCCACACCGCCACCACGTCGGTGGACTGGATGTCGCACATCTCGGCACCCATGTAGCCGGTGGGCAGGATGTCGGAGAGGAACAGCACCTGCTCATCGGTCAGGTCCGACTCGATCTTCAGCGGACCGACATCGGCGAACGGCACCCGCGCGTACTGCGCCTGACCGCCCGCGAAGCCGCCGGTCAGATGCGAATAGCCGAAGATCCCGGCGACCGGGTGACCGAACATCTTCTCCGCGATCCCGGCGTTGGGGTTGGAATTCTCGCAGCAGGAGTACAGCTCGGCCGCGCAGGCGCCGCACGCGCCGCACGCGATCGGGAACGGCACGACGACCCGGTCCCCGACGCGCAGCCGGCCTGGGTCGACGCCCCGGCCAACCTCGATCACTTCGCCCATGAACTCGTGGCCCATGACGTCGCCGTCCTGCATCGTGGGCACATACCCGTCGACCAGGTGCAGGTCCGAGCCGCAGATGGCGGTGGAGGTGATCCGTACGATGGCGTCCCGATCGTTGAGGATCCGCGGGTCCGGCACATCACGGACCTTGACCTTGTTGCGGCCCGCCCAGGTGTTCGCCCTCACGCGCCTGCCCCCTCCGCCAACTCGGAATCCGACAGCGGCTGCGCCGGACGCTGCGGGAACTCCTTGCGGGCCCGCTTGCCCCACGGGGCACCCTCGGACCGGACCACCTGCCCGGTCTCCAGTACCTGCTTGAGCCGGCGCAGGTCGTCGTCGAGCTGCTGGTGCGGCTCCTCACCGAAGTACTTGGCGACCGCCTTGCCGACTGCGCCGCCCGGGACGTCGTACGACATGACGACGTGCACCTCGGTGCTCACACCGTCCGGGGCGGGCACGAACCGGACCGTACCGGCGTTCGGCACGTCCGCGTTTCCGGTCGACCGCCACGAGATCCTCTCGCCGGGTGCCTCCTCGACGATCTCCGCATCCCACTCGACGTTCTTGCCGAACGGAGCGGTGGCGGACCAGTGGCTCGTACGGTCTCCTGTGGCGCGGATCTCCTCAAGGTGTGCCATGAACGTCGGGAGATTGTCCAGTTCACGCCAGAACGCGTAGACCTTGGGCGGGGATTTGCGGATGGTCGTCGTGGCTGTCAGCTCCATGGATCCTCCTCCGTGCAAGCCTCGTACCGCCATCGCTGAGCCGATCCTTTTCGCGCGGGTGGCCTGCACGGCGGTCAGCAGGTCCACCACCGTGATCCCGACGACGGCGCCAGTGACACCGACGAGGCGACGACGGCGACGCCCGCTGCGGCGGGCGATGGCCACCCCGAGGGAGGCCAGGTCCATCGCGTCGCCTGCGACCCGGGTCCACGCCCAGATGCTCTTTCGCCGGCTCGTCAGTAGCCCGGCCGCGTGTACCAACTCTCGCGCCCCGACCAGCGGCACCACGGTCCGGGTCGTCGGGGAGTCGTCCACTCCGCTGATCCGGCGTACCGTGTCCGGTGCCGCCAGCTGTGTCACGCCCAGACCGAGACTTATCCAGCCGAGCCGGCGCCCTCGCCGCTGCACGTCCTCCCTGGCCCTGAATGCCTCTCGGGTTGCTAGTTGAGTCACGGGTAGCCCTCCGTATCCGGTCGCACCCGGCCGAGCGATTCGGTCCACGACGGTCCGGGGCTCGCCCCGTAGAAGCGCGGTTACCCCTCGGAAACCACCTCAACCCGTCCATCGGTCACGGCATGGAGGCGATCCCTGTCCTGCTGGTCAGGACGACGTCCGCCGGCGTGGGGCCGAGGCCCGGGCTGATCCTCCCGACCCTGAGGCCCCGCCCAGTCAGGCCGTCGCCATCTGGCGGACGTCCTCGCCCTGGCCGAACACCTCGACCATCTTGGCGCAGAAGGCCGGAAGGTCGCTGGGGTTGCGGCTGGTGACAAGGCCATTGTCGACCTGTACCTGTTGGTCCACCCGGTTTCCGCCCGCGTTGCGGATGTCGGTGCGCAGGCTCGGGAATGAGGTGACGGTCCGGCCGTTCACCATGCCGGTTTCGACCAACGACCAGGGGCCGTGGCAGATCGCCGCCACCGGCTTCTGTTGCTGAAAGAACGCGCGGACGAAGTCCATCGCCTGTGGGTTCATCCGGAGCCGGTCGGGGTTGACCGTCCCGCCCGGCAACAGGGAGGGCGTCGTAGTCGGCCGCATCGGCCTCGGTCACGGTCCGGTCCACCCGATAGTGGTTGGCCGGGTTGATGTCCTGGTTCATCGACTGGATCTCGCCGGAATTCAATGAGATCAGGTGGACCTCGGCGCCCGCCTGCTCCGCGGCGGACCGGGACTGGGTGTACTCGACGTCCTCCACCCCGTCGGCGGCGCATCCTTCGCTCGCGATCGCCTTCCGGGCGTTGGCGCCGGGAAACTGGCCACCGAACGCCACTCGAGGGCGGACAAAACCTCCTGTACGCCCGCCGCTCAGAGGGAGCCCGCGCGGAAAGGTCGCGCCACGAGAGTGCTTCCTGTCGCAACGGGTAACGCACTCGACCCACAGGTACCAGGTTCCGGAAAGGTCGCCATGACCCTCCCCGCTGCGCCGATCGAGCTGCCGTCCGGCCAGACCATGCCCCTCCTCGGCCAGGGCACGTGGTACCTGGGCGAGCACCCCGAGAGGCGGCGGGACGAGATGGCCGCCCTACGCACGGGGATCGACCTGGGCATGTCCATGATCGACACTGCGGAGATGTACGGTGACGGCGCCTCCGAGGAACTCGTCGGCGAGGCGATCGTCGGACGACGCGCCGACGTCTTTCTGGTCGACAAGGTGCTGCCGTCCAACGCCAGCCGACAGGGAACCGTGCAGGCGTGCCGCCGCAGCCTGCAACGACTCGGCGTCGACCACATCGACCTCTACCTGCTGCACTGGCGTGGCATGAATCCACTCGCGGAGACGATCGAGGCGTTCGCCGAACTCGTCGACGCCGGTGACATCGGGCAGTGGGGCGTGAGCAACTTCGACCTTTCCGACATGACCGAGCTGATCGAGGCGGGCGGGAACGACTGCGCGACGAACCAGATCCTGTACAACCTCACCCGCCGGGGTCCCGAGTACGACCTGCTGCCGTGGCTACGTGAACACCGGATCCCGGTGATGGCGTCCTCGCCGATCGAGCAGGGCCGACTGCTCGGCCACGACCAGATCGCCGAGGTCGCCGCCCGGCACGGGGTGACGCCCGCTCAGGTGGCGCTGGCCTGGGTGCTGAGGCAGGAGGGGGTTGCGGCCATCCCCCGATCGTCCAGGTCGGAACACGTCCGGGAGAACGCGGAAGCACGCGACCTGCGGCTGACCGAGGAGGACATGACGGCACTCGACACCGCGTTCCCACCGCCGGCCGGCCCGCAGCCGCTGGAGATGTTGTAGGTCCAGCGTCTGCTTACCTATTGCTGTGGCTGCCGTCCTTCTCGTCCCGCCAGCCGCCTGGTTCGGGATGGTAGCCGTAGGCGGCGGCTCGGACCGTCTCCTCGTTCTCCAGCCCGGAGCCGATCGCGCCGCCGACCGTGGCGAGCGAGCTGGTGATCCAGGCGAGCGTCAGATAGTCGGTGACATTTACCGGCCGCTCCAAGACCTGTTCCAGCACGGAGGTGTCGATCAGCAGCGCCCCGACGAGCACCGTTCCCACGAACAGCACCACGTAGGACACCGCCGTGGCCAGAGTGAGGGTGAGGATCGTACCCAGGTTGAACAACCGTGCCAGCTCAGCCGGTGTCTCGCGGCTTGGTTTCTCCCACAGGTCGTGCGCGACAATCAGCCAGACGACCAACGCGGTCAGCCCGAGCAGCATGATCACGGCGAGCCGGAGTCCGCCGAGCGCATCGCCCATCTGCCAGATGGTGTCCGTCGTGAGCGCAAACGCGGCCGTGCCGAACGCGCCGACCAGCAGCTTGGACAGGCCCAGCAGGGCCCGTCCCGGGCGGTTGGCTCGCACCATTCCAGCCAACAGCCGCACCCGGCCAATCAGCCCCGAGGCGACGTAGCGCCGCTCACCGGCGTCGGCCTCGCCAACCACTCGGTGGGTGGCGGGGATGCGGCTTGTCATCTCGGCCGGCGCCCAGCCGGTCGGCGGCACCCGCTGGTCGTGAGGGTCGGTCAGCAGTCGGCCCACCAGATCCGGAACGGCCGTGCGGACGGCTCGCAGTTGCGCCAGTCCCAGCGCGGGCAGGGAGATCATCGCAACCTGGCGCCTGGCGGAGATCTGCGCGACCAGCGGCGCCCGCTCGGCATGCAGCGGCAGGTCGGTCAGGCAGATTGCGAGATCCCACCGGTCGACGGTGCGCCGGCTGGCAAGATCGTCGAGCAGGGCCTCGGCGCCGCCGTCGCGGCGCGGTGCCACGTCTCCCCAGCCTTCCCGGACAGTCCACCGCACGTCCGCGCTCACCCGCTCGGTCAGTCGGTCGGCCAACTCGGCGGCGAGCTGCGCGGCCACGCGGGCCGGGTGGTCCGGCGGGGTTGCTACCAGTCCGACGACGATCTCCGGACGGTGCTGTTCGCTCTGGGCCATTGGTGCTCCTCACCGGTAGCCGGGCTCGGCCGCTGACGGCGAACAAACCGTGGGTGAGGCGTCATCGCGGCAGCTCCACGGCGACCGAGGTAGTGGGAGAGTCCGGCAGCCGAGAGGAGCACCCAACGACCAGCCCGCACAGTGCCACCGTGACGCCCTCATCGAACTGAGCGCTCGCCCCCGCAGCCTAAGAGACCACCCGACGGGGTGTAGCGGATTCGATGGAAGGCGCTCCGGTAGCTCAGCCGGCTCATCGAGACGTGGAGCGACGCCCACCATCTCTGCTCGGAGTCAGGACGTGTCGGGTCCGGTCCCCGGTCCAGGCCGCTTCGAGGATCGCGGTCAGGCTGGCGGTGTCGGTCGGGCCCGGATGGTTCTGGATCAATCGGGTGACGCCACCGGCCATCTCGGCGAAGCGCGGGAGGTCGGCGCGTGCCACGCCGATCTCCGCCAGGTTGGGAGGGATGCCGATGTCGGCGAGGAGCCCGTCGAGCCAGGTGAGGAACGTATCTGCGGCCTCGGCATCCGAGGCGTCGGTCACGTCGAGCCCGCACACCCGGGCGAGGATCGCCAACCGGTCGCTGACGGCATCCCTGGCCGCGTCAAGTGCGTAGGGCAGGAGCAGCCCGACGCCCAGGCCGTGCGGCGTGTGCGTGGCGGCGCCGATGGGGTACTGGAGAGCATGCGGGGCCGCGTTGCCCGCGTGGGAAAAGGCGAGCCCGGCGAGCATCGACCCGTAGGACATGTCCGCGCGCGCGTCCGTGTCGCCTCCGTCCCGGACAGCGCGACGCAGGCTACGGGCGATCCGCTCCGCGGCCAGGAGCGCGTAGTGGTCGGTGATCGGGTTGCGGCCGAGGAAGACCTGCTCCACCGGGTCGCGCGGCCCGTGGGCCCGGGGTCGCGCGGTGTAGCTCTCCACCGCGTGACAGAACGCGTCGATGCCGGAGTGCGCGGTGACGCTCGCCGGGCAGGTGTAGGTGAGTTCGGGGTCGACGATGGCGAAGTCGGGCACGATGTGGACGCTGGAAACCCCCACCTTCAGCTCGCGGTCCGGGTCGGTCAAGACCGAGACCGGTGTGAGTTCGGAGCCGGTGCCTGACGTCGTCGGGACCGCGACCAGAGGAAACGTCGGGCCCGGCACCTTCGACTCGCCGTAGAAGTCGCGTGGCGTCCCGCCGTGGCGCCTGATGACGCCGACGATCTTGGCAAGGTCGATCACCGTGCCGCCCCCGATGGCGAGGATGACGTCGGCGTCCACCTCGGCGGCGACCGAGACGGCCACCGCGACATCGGCGAGTGGCACGTCCGGGTTCGCGTCGGAGAACACCTCGACGGCCTGGACCTTCTCCCGTACGGCGGCCACGATCTCGGCCACACCCGGCTGCCCCAGGAGAACCCGGTCGGTCACGATGAGGACCCGGGAGCCGCTCTCGGCCACCACCCGTGGGATGTTCTGCGCGACCCCTTCGCCCACTATCAGCTGGCGTGGTCCGCGGACGGTCTCAAGCATGTGTCTGCCTCTCCGGAACGTCGGCGGTGATGTGCGGGGCGGGCGTCCAGGTCGCCGGCGGGACCGGAACGGCGTCGGCGCGGGCGTGCGCGCCGGGCTTCCGGAGCAGCGGGCCGGTCATGGCAGGTCGATCGCCGCGTAGGTGAGGTCGAGGTACTCGAGGATTCCCTCGTGCGACCCCTCCTTGCCGATCCCTGACTGCTTCACGCCTCCGAACGGAGCGGACGGGTCCGATATCAGTCCGCGGTTGACGCCGACCATCCCCGTCTCCAGACCCTCGACGAACCGCAGCGCCCGGTGCAGGTCACGGGTGAAGACGTACCCGACCAGGCCGTGCTCGGTGTCGTTGGCCTTCGCCAGCACCTCGTCGTCGGACGTGAACGAGATGATCGGCGCCACCGGGCCGAAGATCTCCGCCTTCAGCATCCGCGCGTCTTCGGGTACGTCCACGAGGACCGTGGGCGGGTAGAAGTGGCCCGGCCCGTCCGGACGCTCGCCACCCACCAGGACCCGTCCGCCGCGATCGACAGCGTCGGCGACGAGCTCGTCGATCGTGGCGACCGAGGCCTCGTCGATCAGCGCCCCGACGTCCACGCCGTCGTCGAGACCATGGCCCATCGTGAGCGCGCCCATCCGCTCGGCGAAGCGCGCCGTGAACTCCTCGCGCACCGGCTCCTCGACGTAGATCCGGTTGGCCGCGACGCAGGACTCCCCGATGTTGCGCATCTTGGCCACCATGGCGCCGTCGAGGGCGACGTCCAGGTCGGCGTCCGCACACACGATCAGGGCCGCGTTGCCGCCCAGTTCCATCGAGGTACGCAGCACGTTGTCTGCGGCCTGTCGGAGCAGCACACGCCCGACCTCGGTCGACCCGGTGAACGAGAGCTTGCGGGTCCGACCGTCGGCCAGCAGCGCGGAGACCACAGCGCCGGAACGCTTGGTGGTCACCACGTTGACGACCCCCGGGGGTACGCCCACCTCCTGCATGATGCGGGCCAGGAACAGCATGGTCAGTGGCGTCTGGGCTGCCGGCTTGGTGATCGTCGTACAGCCTGCGGCCAGCGCGGGGGCGATCTTGCGGGCGCCCATGGCCAACGGGAAGTTCCACGGCGTCACGAAGACGCACGGTCCGACCGGCTTCGGCACGGTGAGGATGCGATATCCGCCTGCGGGAGCGGTGCTGTAGCGCCCCTCGACGCGTACCGCCTCCTCGGCGAACCACCTGAAGAACTCGGCGCCGTACGCCACCTCCGCCCGCGCCTCGACGAGCGGCTTGCCCATCTCGAGCGTGATCAGCCGGGCGACCTCCTCGGATCGTTCGGTCAGTGCCCGGTACGTCGCGGTCAACAACTCCGACCGTTTCCGCGGCGGGGTCGCCGCCCACTGCGCCATCGCCGTACTCGCCGCGTCCAGAGCGGCGAGCCCGTCGACGACGTCGGCGTCCGCCACCTCGGCGATGGTCTTTCCGGTGGCCGGGTCCTCGACGGCGAAGGTGGCTCCGCTCGCGGCGTCGCGCCAGCCGTCGCCGACGCGCAGCCGGCGGTGCTCGGGGGCCAGGACGTTCGTCGGGTCAGTCACTACGTCGCCTCCTGGTGCTCTTCCTGGTGATGTCCGGCGAGCCCCAGCGACCGCGCGGTGCTCGTGGCCGGACGGGCCACCCGCCCTCGTGGGGCAGGGTTGCCGAGTGGGTCGAGGATGGTTCTCCCGGCGCGGTTACCGCCCAGCCTCGGACAGCGACAGCCCGGTGCCCGCGTCGAACAGGTGCGCACGGTCCAGGTCGACCGCGACACGCAGCCGCTCGCCGGGCGTACCGGTGACCGTGGGTCGCGCCTTGACCTTGAGGATCTCCGTCCCCACCCGGACGTCGACCACCGTCCGGTCACCGAGCGGCTCGAGCCCGTAGAGCTCCCCGGACAACGACGCGTGCCCGCGCTGCTCGACGGAGAGGTCCTCCGCGCGTAGGCCCAGCAGCAGCGCACGACCGTCCTCAGCCGTGGTCCAGCGGGGTCGCGGCAGCGTCCAGCCGTCCGCGCCGACCAGACGATCTCCCTCGGCGCGGCAGGCGAGCAGGCTGATCGGTGGGCTCCCGACGAATCCGGCTACCCACCTGTTGGCGGGACGCTCGTACACCTCGGTCGGCGTTCCGACCTGTTGCACCCTGCCCTCCTTGAGGACCGCTACCTGGTCGGCCATGGACAGGGCCTCGACCTGGTCGTTCGTCACGTAGACGAATGTCGCTCCGAGGCTCCGGTGGATGCGTGTGAGCTCGGTGCGCATCTCGACGCGGAGCTTGAGGTCGAGGTTCGTCAGCGGCTCGTCCATGAGAAACGCGCGCGGACGACGGACCAGCGCCCGGGCCAGGGCGACACGCTGCATCTCACCGCCCGACAACTGCGCGGGACGACGTTGCAGCAGCCGTTCGATGTGCAGCAGGCTCGACATCTGCTCGACGGCGGCGGCGATCTCGCTCGACGAACGGCGGCGGGCCCGCAGCGGCGAGGCGATGTTCTCGTACACCGTGTGTCGCGGATAGAGGGCGTAGCTCTGGAAGACCATGGCCAGGTCGCGTGCGGCCGGGGTGTCACCTGTCGCGTCCCTCCCGTCCAGCTGCACCGACCCGGCGTCGAGTTTCTCCAGGCCGGCGATCGCCCGCAGGGTCGTCGTCTTGCCTGCCCCGGAGGGCCCGAGCACGACGAAGAACGAACCGTCCGGCACGTCAAGCGTCACCCCGTCCAGGGCCTGGACCTTGCCGAAGGACTTGCGCAGCCCGTGTGCTGTCACGGTTCCCATCAGGCCACCAGCTCTTCCGTGCGCACGTCGTAGACCGCCGGGGTTCCGCCGGTGTGCCGCAGCCCGACTTTCGCGTCAGCGGGGAAACGGACGGTCGGTGGCATCCGAACCCGTACGTCGCGCTGGCCGCTGTGGTCGACCACGTAGATGATTTCGTCGCCCAGCCACTCCGCCGAGACGACGCGGGCCGGGACCGACAGTTCGGCCCCCGGTGCGGTCACTTCCAGCGCTTCCGGCCGGACGCCCGCGACCAGGCGTCTGTCGCGCGGCAGGCCCGGCGGTGGCGTGAGGACCAGTCCGCCCTGACTGCGCAGCTTCCCGTCGGCCACCTCCACCTCGACGAGGTTCATCGGCGGGGAGCCGATGAACGCGGCACAGAAGAGGCTCGCCGGACGCTCGTAGACCTCGAGCGGCGTGCCGATCTGCTCGACGCGGCCCTTGTTGAGGATGGCGATGCGGTGACCGAGCGACATCGCCTCGACCTGGTCGTGGGTGACGTAGACCATCGTCGCCCCCAGCTCTCCCTGGAGGTGCTTGATCTCCGTGCGCATGTCCGCCCTCAGCTCCGCGTCCAGATTGGTGAGGGGCTCGTCCATGAGGAATGCACGCGGCCGTCGCACCAGGGCGCGAGCGAGCGCGACACGCTGCTGCTCCCCGCCGGACAGCTGGCGTGGTCGCCGGTCCAGGAGCGGACCGAGCCGCATCAGCCGGGCGGCCTCGGCGACCCGCGCGTGCACCTCCTGCTTGGGCAGCCCTTCGGCCCGCAGGGGGAACGCCAGGTTGTCGCGGGTCCGCAGATGCGGGTAGAGCGCGTAGAACTGGAACACCATGGCGATGTCGCGCTCGGCGGGCGGCAGGTCGTTGACGAGCGTGTCGCCGATGCGGATGTCGCCGGTCGTCTGCCTCTCCAGGCCGGCGATGGCCCGCAGCGTGGTCGTCTTGCCGCAACCCGAGGGGCCGAGCATCACGAACAGCTCACCATCGTCGATGGACAGGTCCACGTGGTCGACCGCGACAGTCCCGTCCGGGTAGCGCTTGTGCAGGGCTGTCACCTCGATGCCCGCCATCAGCGTCGCACCGCCCCGAGCGTCACGCCGGCGATGAGGTGCCTGCGCACCAGGTAGGCGAAGACGAGCACCGGTAGGGCGAACACCACGGAGGCGGCGGCCACGAGACCCCAGTCCGTGGTGGTGCCGCCGATGAGGCCGGCGATTGCCGGTGGGGCCGTCCGCACACCGTCGCTGGAGGTGAGGAAGATGGCGAACACGAACTCGTTCCACGAGAAGATGAGGGCGAAGACGGCCGTCGCGGCGATGCCGGGCACGAGCAGCGGCAGGGTGTACCGCCAGAACGCCTGCAATCGGGTGTAGCCGTCGAGCATCGCGGCGTCCTCGTACTCGGCGGGCACCTCGTCGATGAACCCCTTCATCATCCAGATCGTGAAAGGGACGTTGAAGGCGGCATAGATGAGGATCAGGCCGAGCTTGGAGTCGATGAGTCCGACCTGGCGGTACATGAGGAAGATCGGAATCACGACCACCACGGGGGGCATGAAGCGGGTGGACAGGATGAAGAACAGTTGATCCTTCTTGGCCCTCACGGCGAAGCGTGAGTAGGCCCAGGCCGCCGGGACGCCCAGCACGGTGGCCAGCACCGTGGAGACCCCGGCGACCACCACCGAATTGAGGAACGCGACGGACAGGGCCGAGCGACCGCCGTCGGGGGCGACGAAGACGTCCTTGAAATGGTCCATGGTGACCGTGAAGCCGAAGAACTTGGCCGGGATGGCGTAGACGTCCCTGTTCTCCTTGATGGACGTCGTGATCATCCACAGCACCGGAAAGAGCATCACGACGGCCAGCACGGTCAGGAACGCGACCTCCAGCCCGGATCGGCCCCGGCCGCCGAGGCGGCGCGCCGGGGGCGCCTCATCCCGGGCGGGACCTGTGGACACGGCCTCGTCGACGGAGACGGCCATCAGCCCTCCTTGAGCTTGTTCAGGTAGCGCAGGTAGAGCTGCGTCAGGATGATCACGACGAGGACCAGGAGGATTCCGTACGCCGAGGCGGTTCCGGTGTTGAAGCCCAGGAACGCGACCTTGTAGATGTGGAACGACATCGTCTCGGTGGAGACGCCCGGGCCGCCGTTGGTGAGGATGTAGACGAGGTCGAACAGCCGGAAGGCCTCGATGGCCCGGAACATCACGGCAATGAGGAGCAGCGGCCACACCAGCGGAAGAGTGATGGTGCGGAACCGGAACCACTCGGACGCCCGGTCGATCGAGGCGGCCTCGTACAGGTACTTGGGCACCGCGGTGAGGCCCGCGAGGGCGATGAGCATGATGAACGGCGTCCACTGCCAGGTGTCCACCACGATCAGGGAAAGCAGTGCCGTCCGCTGCCGGGTGAGCCACTCCACCTGCCCCAGACCGACCGAGCCGAGCATGCTGTTGACCACGCCGAACTGAGCGTCCAGCATGAATCGCCAGAACAACCCGACCACGACCGGCGACAGCATCATCGGCACCAGGAACAGCGTGGTCAGCACTCCTCGCCCGTGCGTGCGTCGCGAGATCAGGTAGGCGATGCCGAAACCGAGTACGGTCTGCAGACCGACCGCGCCGACCACGTAGATCAACGTCGTCAGGGCCCTCTGGTGGACCTGCGCCGAGGTCAGGATGGCCGTGTAGTTCCCGAACCCGACGAAGTTCGCAGGGCCGCCGCGGGTGGCCGAGTAGTCGGTGAAGGACAGGTACAACGCCCACAGCAACGGGAACACCGACATGGCGAGCAACAGCAGCATCGCGGGGGAGATGAAGGCCACGGCGAGCCCGCGATCGCTCAGCCGGCGGGACCGCCGCGGCGCCTGTGGCGTCGCGGACGCCACAGGCCCGGCGTGATCGGTCGTCAGGGGGACGTCGCTCACAGCCCGCCGCCGCCCTTGCGGTTGCTGGAGTCGAGCACTCCCTGCTGCTCCTTGGCGATGTCGTCGAGCGCGTCCTTCGGCTTCTTCGCGCCGTTCAGGGCGGCGTTCACGTTGGTGTTCTCGATGTCGACGAGGCGGGCGTACTCGGGCACGTTCCACATGTCCCGCATCCGCGGAACCGAGTCGGCGTACACCTTGTTGAACGGGCCGGCGTTGAGAAACTCGGGTGACTGGATCGCGTCCGTACGCGATGGCACGCCACCGGCGGCGGCCCACTTCTTCTGGATGTCAGCCCGCTCGAACCACTTCATGAAGTTCAGGGCTTCCGCCTGGTTCGCCGCGCCGGAGTAGGCCGACACGTGCATCCCCATGCCGCCGAGCGGGACCAGGTCCGTCTTCTGGGTCGGCAGGGTGGCGAAGCCCAGCTTGTCGAGGATCTGCTCACGGGTGGTGCCGAGCGTCGACTGCTTCGGATCGAGCAGGCCGCCGCTCGCGGCGATCCAGTTGAACGCGATGCACGCCTTGCCCTGAGCGACGGCCGCGTTCACCTCGTCGATGAACCAGTTACCGGAGCCCTTGGCGGTCAGCGGCTTCATCTTGTTGACCAGGACGTCCATCGCCTCCTGGCCGGCCGCGTCGTTGAGGACGCCCTGGATCTTGCGGGCCTTGGCGTCCCAGAGGTTGCCGCCGTAGACGCCGTTTACCGTGTTGTAGGTGACGGCCGCCGCGTCGGAGCCGTTGGCCTGGTGGAACGCCAGTCCGCTCACGCCTGGGTTGTCCGCCTGGCACTTCGCGGCGACCGAGATCATCTGGTCCCAGGTCTGCGGCGGCTTGTCGCCGATCAGGTCCTTGCGGTAGATCATCGTCCAGGTGTCGCCGAGCAGCGGCAGTCCGTACAGGCTGGCGTTCTCGTCGCGCTTGCCGGTCTCCGCCTGGGGGAACTGGCCGTACGCCGCCAGGAGGTACGGGTCGTAGGCGTTGACCTCGATGTTGTTCTTGACGAAGTCGGTGAGGTCGAGGATGTTGCCGTTCGTCACGGCCTCGCCGATGTGTTGCGAGTCCAGGATCGCGATGTCGAAGTCGGTCTTGCGGGCGGCGAACTGGGTGAACATGGCGTCGTGCCAGTTCGCGTTCGGCACAGTGTTGACCTTGATGGTCGCGTTCGGCCGCTCCTTCTTGTACTCCGCGTTGGCGAAGGCTTCCAGTGCCTGGGCGGGCGGCCAGTCGAACCAGATGAAGCTGAGGGTCAGCGGGTCCTTGCTGAGTTCCGGGACGGCAGCCGGCGCCTTGGGGGCGCTCGCCTTCGCGTCGTCGTCCTTGCCGTCGCCGCACGCCGCGGTCGTGGCGACCAGCAGCATGGCAGCCGCCGCCAGCCGCACCTTCCGGCCGGGAGTGGACATTCGTCCTATTCGTTGTGGATGCCGCATCTTCTCGCCTGCTTTCTGGCTGGGACTTCCAGGAGCCTCGCTATGCGCTTCGCCGAGCAGTTGCTTGGTGGCGTGTTGCCGAGTTGTCGTGGGGCCGACCCACGTACCGGCGTCACGAGTGCGCCGCGACGTACGGGGTCGTCTGCCGTGGCGACGTCCTTCAGGGGGTGACGTGGCGACGGCGGGCGGTTCCGCGACGGTGGCCGATGAAGATCATCTGCCACTTTTCCTATACGATCTGCTGGGGGCGTCAGCATGCCGCAGCATTGTGACTGATGTCAACGGGTTCGCGAGGACGCACGAGAGGAACTCAGGCCACGATGGACGACGAAGCGATGATCGCGCGGGGCCGTAGGGCCGTGACGGGTGGAACGCCGCCCGGACGATCTGGCGGCCGGCTCGCCGACGAGGTGTACGACACGCTGCTCGGGCAGCTGATGTCGCTCCGGATCGAGCCCGGCTCCCGCGTCACGATCGACGTCCTGGCGCGGGAGCTGGGGGTCTCCCAGACGCCGATCCGGGACGCGCTGAACCGCATGGAGGCCGAAGGCCTTGTCGTCCGTGTGCCCCACGCCGGCTACCGCATCCCTCCCCAGATCACCCGTCACCGATTCGAGGACATGCTCGAGGTCCGCCTGCTCCTCGAGCCGGCGGCGGCGCGCAGATCCGCCGAACGCGCATCGCCGGAGCAGGTGGCGGGTCTGCGACGGATGCTTGAGGAGATGGCGGAGCTGGAGGGGGGCAACGGGCTGATGGCCTATGGCGCCTTCGGGCTACGCGACGCTGCTTTCCACGATCTCGTCGCCCTGAGCGCGGAGAACCAGGTCATCCGCGAAGCGCTCGCCCGCCTGCACAGCCATGTGCACCTCTTCCGGCTTCACCACGACACCCAGGTCACCCACCTGGCGATGGCCGAGCACGAGGACGTGGTGGCCGCGATCGCCGCGCGGGACCCCGACGCCGCCGCCTACGCGATGCGACGGCACATCCTGCGCTCCGGCGAGCGTTTCCGCCGATTGTTCGACGAGGTCAGGGACGGGCGCCCAGTGGCGGTCGAGTCTTGACGGGCGGGCGGGGCCCGAGGAATGCTAACCCCACCGGATCGGATCGGATTGGATCTACCTCACCGCCCCCAGATGCGAGGAGAAGCAGGTGCCCAGAGCGCTGCTCCTGACCGGCGACGCCGCCGAGGAACTCGACACCATGTATCCCTACTACCGAGTGCAGGAGGGCGGTTGGGACGTCGACGTCTCGTCACGGACGACGCGTGACGTGCAACTGGTCATCCACGAGTTCGACCCCAACTCCGACGCCTACGTGGAGAAGAACGGCCGGAAGCTGCCGGTCGACGTGCCCTGGGCCGAGGTCGACGTCGAGCGCTACGACGCCCTCATCATCCCCGGCGGACGTGCCCCCGAGTGGATCCGGGTGGACGCCGACGTCAGGCGCATCACTGAGCACTTCTTCGCGCGCAACCTCCCCATCGCGCTGGTGTGCCACGGCGCGCAGGTACCGGCGGTGTATGGGCTGCTGAAGGGCCGCAAGACGGCGTGCTTTCCCCCCATCACCGGTGACATGGAGAACGCGGGCGCGACGGTCATCGACGCTCCGGACGTCGTGGACGGCAATCTCGTCTCCTGCCGCGGGTGGCCCGACATGCCGCAGTTCGGCAGGGCGATGATGGAGGTCTTCTCGAAGTCGGTCGACCCCGCGTCGGCGTGAGCGCACCTGGCTCGCCCCGGTGACGGCACTTCGGACGGTCATAGTCGACGGCTCTCCGGTCCACGTCCTGGAGAGCGGCACCGGGCCCGCGGTGCTGATGCTGCACGGCTCCGGGCCCGGCACGACCGGGTCCGGCGCCTGGGCGACGACGGCGCGGGCGCTGGGCGCGTCCTGGCACCTGGTGGCTCCCGACCAGGCCGGGTTCGGCCGTACCCCTGTCCCTGTGGGCTCCAGGGGTGGGCTCCGGCTGTGGACGGAGCAGGCCGCCGGCCTGATGGACGCTCTCGGTGTCGAGCAGTACGCCGTGGTGGGTCACTCCATGGGCGGTGCCGTGGCGTTGGCGTTGGCGGGCGCGCGCCCGGAGCAGGTCACCCGTGTCGTGGCGGTCTCGACGATGGGCGCCCCCGGGGCGCCGCTGTCCGCCGACCTCGACGCGATCTGGGCTGCCCCCGCCGGCCCGCTCGGGGCACGGGACATGCTGAGTCGCCTCGTCCTCGACCAGGCGCTCGTGACCGATGAGGCAGTCGATGCCCGTGCATCCGCGATGCGAGCGGGAGCCGCCGCGTTCGCGTCGTTGTTCCCCGCACCGAGGGCACGGTGGGTCGACGATCTCACCCTCTCGGAGCGGACGCTGGCAGCGATCCGCGCGCCCGTGCTGCTCGTTCACGGTGCCGAGGACCGGGTCACCCCGCTCGCGACGGCGGCCCGCCCCCTGCTCGGACACCTGGCCGATGTCCGTCTGCACGTGTTCGGCAGATGCGGGCACGTGCCGGCGATCGAGCACCCGCACGAGTTCAGGGAACTGCTGTCGTGCTTCCTCCGCCGGGACCGGGACGACTGATCGCCAGCGGTGACGCGATGGCCGACCCGCACGGTCGGGGTGGGCCCGGCGGGACGCCGGGCCCACCCGTCACCGGTGGCGGGCGACGATCCTCAGGTGAGGCGCGCGAGCCGGAACTGCTGGTTGGTCTGTCCGTTGCAGTCGTAGAGCTGGATCTGGGCGCCGTTGGAGGTGCTCCAGACGTCCAGGCAGCGGCCGGACTGGACGTTGCTGATGGTGCCGTTGGAGTTGAGGTTCCACTGCTGGTTGGTCTGGCTGTGGCAGCTGTAGATCTGTACCGCCGCGCCGTTGCCGGTGCCGGCGGCGTCGAGGCACATGGTGCCGTACACCTGGAGTTGTTTGCCTGAGGTGTAGGTCCAGGCCTGGTTGGTCTGCTTGTTGCAGTCGTAGAGCTGCACTCGGGTGCCGTTTGTGGTCGAGGCGTTGGGTACGTCGACGCACCTGCCGGACTGGGTGCCGACGATCTCGCTGGCCGTGCCCGGCGGGACGGTGGGGGTCGGTGTGGGCGTGGTGGGCGTCGGTGTCGGGGTGGTCGGCGTCCCGGGCAGCAGCGGGCACGTGCTGCGGTAGGTGACCACGCCACTGGAGTCCAGCAGCGGGCAGAGGAACTGGCTGTACCGGGTGTCGTTGTCGAGGAACATCTTGACGAACGGCAGCATGGTGCGGACCATCACCGGGTTCGACCGTCCGACCATGAACCCGTGGTCCGCGCCGGCGACCTCCACGTAGACGCTCTCCGTGCTGGTCGGGATGCTGTTGTACAGGCCGGTGGCGTAGGACGGGGTGACCACTGTGTCCGCCTGCCCGGCGAAGATCATCGTGGGCACACGGTCGTTGGCCAGGTTCGACGACGGCGAGTACGGCGCGATGCCGACCACCGCCTTCAACGACGGACGCCGCATGGCCGCGCTCAGCGCGCCACCGCCGCCCATGGAGTGCCCGGCGACGGCCAACCGGTTGGGGTCGACCCGGTCCCGGACGGGGCTCTGCTGGGTCAGGTAGTCGAGCGCGGCGAGCAGTTGGGTGCCCCGGGCCGTGTCGAAGTCGTTGCGGCTGTTGGTCTCGATGCCGATCACGACGAAGCCGTGGGAGGCGAGCCACGGTCCCATCCAGGCCAGCTCGGCGGAGAACAACGCGGTGTAGCCCGGCGAGATCGCGATGGCCCCGAACGTGCCCTGGCTGGTGTCGGTCGGGTAGTAGATCCGGCCGCCGTTGAAGCCGTACCCGGTGGGGACGCTTACCGACGTGTTGGCGAAGGGACCGTTGACCGCGGTGACGCTGGTCCGGGTGGGGTCCGGGCCGCGCTGGTACGGGTTGTCGGCGGCCGACGCCGATCCGGTCGCCACGGTGATGGTGAACAACCCGACCACGGCGGCGAGCCCGGCCGCGGCGAGCGTGAACAGTCCTCTCCGGCGCCGGGGGGACACCCGGGCCGTGTCGCCGTCTGCCGGGGGCGGGGGAGGGTTGGCGTGTCCTGGCACTGTCGTACCTCCTGGTGGTGGATGGATACGAGGCGGGCGGACTCGGTCTGCGCGAGCCCACCCGCCCCGGCGGTTTCCGATCGTCAGCGTTGCAGCGTCAACAGGCCCGGCCGGTACGGCAGGAGGCCGTAGTCGCCTCCGGAGCTGGGGGAACGACCCTGGTAGAGCAGTTGCAGGTTGCACGCGTCGACGGTCATGGTCTGGTCGGCGCTGGTCCGCAGCAGTTCACCGTGGCTGATGTCGTTGGTCCAGGTGGCACCGCTGTTGGCCTTGCCCGCGAACGGGTTGCTCTCGGACGTGGCCTGCGGCGTCCAGGTGCCGCCCAGGCTGCTGGCGGTGAACGAGCGGAAGTAGCGCCCGTTCGAGCCGATCGCTTCGACGATCATGAGATACTTGTTCAGGCCCTGGAGCTTGTAGACCTGCACGGCCTCGAAGAGGTTGTTCGTCGAGTCGGTCATGATCGTCGTGTAGTTGGAGCCGAAGCTGCCCGGGAAGTTCCCGATCGGCATGCTCGCCCGGTAGATCCGACCGTTGTCACCGGCGAAGAAGAGGTACATGTTCTGGTCGTCACCGATGATCGCCTGGTCGATGGGGCCGGTCGAGGAGTTGGAGATGCTGCCAGTGAACAGCGTCTGTGCCGATGACCATCCGTTCGGGTTGGTCGGGTCGCTGGAGGTCCGGTACGAGAAGGCCGTGCCGCCCCACTGGTAGGCCAGGACCCAGATGTTGCGCGGGGCGAAGTAGAACAGCGACGGCGCGACCGTCGCCGAGTTCATCGCGTTCTGGCTCGCCGAGCCCATCTGCGAGTAGTTGCTGAAGAGGCCGAAGTTCATCGAGCCCCACGTGGTGCCGGTGTCGTGCGTGGTGGCGTAGACGAGCTGCTGGCCGTTGTACGGCGCGACTGTGAAGTCCTTCAGCGACACCCACCCGGACCTCGGCTGGGCCAGCGCGCCGGTCGACGACCACCGGTACGACGAGGGCAGGTCACACGCGCCCCCGGTCGGCGGCGGCGTGGTCGGCGTCGGGGTGGGCGTCTGGGTGCCACCGCCGAGGGAGGCCAGCCGGAACTGCTGGTTGGTCTGTCCGTTGCAGTCGTAGAGCTGGATCTGGGCGCCGTTGGAGGTGCTCCAGACGTCCAGGCAGCGGCCGGACTGGACGTTGCTGATGGTGCCGTTGGAGTTGAGGTTCCACTGCTGGTTGGTCTGGCTGTGGCAGCTGTAGATCTGTACCGCCGCGCCGTTGCCGGTGCCGGCGGCGTCGAGGCACATGGTGCCGTACACCTGGAGTTGTTTGCCTGAGGTGTAGGTCCAGGCCTGGTTGGTCTGCTTGTTGCAGTCGTAGAGCTGGACTCGGGTGCCGTTTGTGGTCGAGGCGTTGGGTACGTCGACGCACCTGCCGGACTGGGTGCCGACGATCTCGCTTGTCGAGCCCGGCGGGACGGTGGGGGTCGGACCGGGCGTGGTGGGCGTGGGGGTGGTGCCGGGGCCGGCGCTGTTCAGCGCCTCCAGGGTCGCCGTGTAGGCGGCCTTCTTGTTGCCGCTGCAGTCGAAGAGCAGCGGAGTGCCGCCGGAGCGCCACGAGTCGCAGTCCCGCACCCCCCAGACGGTGAGCCCGTTGCAGCGCGCCACGGCGAGGCAGTCGTTGACCACGCTGCGGTACGTGTTGGCCTGCGTCGTGCCGGAGCCCTCGATGTCCAGTTCGGTGATCTGCACGTCCACCCCGAGGGCGGCGAAGCTGGACAGCGTCGTGCGGTAGTTGCTGTTGTACGGCGAGTTGGCGTTGAAATGCGACTGGAACCCGACGCAGTCGATCGGTACGCCACGGGACTTGAAGTCCCGCACCATGTTGTAGACGGCCTGGGTCTTGGCCCAGGTCCAGTTGTCGGTGTTGTAGTCGTTGTAGCAGAGCTTCGCGTCCGGGTCCGCAGTCCGCGCCGCGCGGAACGCCGCCTCGATCCAGTCGTTGCCGGTGCGCTGGAGGTTCGAGTTGCGACGGGCGCCGCTGTTGCCGTCCTCGAAGGCCTCGTTCACCACGTCCCACGAGTAGATCTTGCCCTTGTAGTAGCCGGCCACCCGGTTGATGTGGTTGAGCATCGCGTTGCGCAGCGCGGTGCCCTCCATGCTCTCCATCCAGCCCGGCTGCTGCGAGTACCAGGCCAGGGTGTGCCCGCGGACCTTCCACCCCCGGGAGAGGGCGTGGTTCACGATCCGGTCCGCGTTGCCGAAGGTGAAGTTGTTCTGCTGCGGCTCGGTCGCGTCGATCTTCATCTCGTTCTCGGGCGTCACGGCGTTGAACTCGCGGTTCAGGATCGTCGTGTAGGCGCTGTCGCCGAGCTTGTTGGCGGCGACGGCGGCACCGAAGTACCTGCCGGACTGGGCCGCGGCGGCGCCGAGGGTCGTCTCGGCGGCTTGGGCGAGATTGGGCAGCAGCGACACCACAAGGGCCGCAACTATCGCCGCTGTTCCGGAAATACTGAGTGTTCGTAGTCGGGTGCGCCCCGTCGAGCGGGTCCGAGAAACCATGCTGATCCTCCAGTGGTGGATGGGAAATCGCGTCGCTGACCGAGAGGGGTGGATCCCGCGCGGATGGCAGCGACCACAGTGCTGAGTCCGCCCGACCGGACCACGGACCCACCTCGGCTGCCCTCCCGGGGACGAGTCGTCCCGGGTTGCCCGACCAGCAGATCGAGATGGCGATGAGTGGGCCGGGTCGCCCGCCGGGGGCGGGAGCGGGCTGGTGGCTCTCCAGGTGGTGGACGTGGTCACCTGGTGGCGAATGGACCTGATGGTCGGGGGTGGGGCGCCTCCAGGAGCCAGATGATCTTGTTAGCGTTCACACTCATCGATGGCCCTAGGTTCGCAGAAAATTCCGGGCCTTTCAACCGGTAGTTTCGGCTGTGTTACAGGCAGGAAGGTTGGCGATCTCGAGGTTCGGGGGTCAGCCACGACATCGCCTCCCGCCCCGCGCCGGAAGGTGGCGAAACGTCGGCATTGGCGACTGGTGAACGACGGCTTTCCCGGACGGCGGCAGTGCGTCGATCATTGCCCGGAGATTGATATGAGTCATTCTCACCTCCGGGTGGAACGCCCGGGCGCGGAGGGCGAGACGTCGGCACCTGAAGCCGGGCGTACCGAACGGCCCGACTCCGCGTCCCCCGGAGGATCGCCATGCCCCGTCCCGCTCTCCGTGCCCGGCTCGCGGCGCTCACCGCCGCAGCCCTGACCGCGAGCGTCCTGACCGTCATCCCGCCGTCACCGGCGCTGGCCGCCAGCACGTTCGCCGCAAACGACTACTGCCTCGGCCAGTGCGCCGACATCCTGCCCCCCGGGCAGAACGGCAACGCCACTCTCGTCGACATCCTGGCGCACCAGGCGCTCGGCACCCGCCCGGCGCACTCCAGCGACCAGCTCGACGAGTACGCGAACCTCGTCTACAACTACGCCGGGCTGACCGACGAACAGATCGCGCACTTCTACAACGACGCCTCGTTCGGCGTACCCGCCGCGCAGGTGGAGAGCACCGTCTCGCCGCGCGCGGACGTCACGATCGTGCGGGACAAGGCCACCGGAGTCCCGCACATCACCGGCACCACCCGCGCCGGCACCATGTTCGGCGCCGGCTACGCCGGTGCCCAGGACCGGCTCTGGGTGATGGACCTGCTGCGGCACGTCGGCCGGGGCAACGTCACGTCGTTCGCCGGTGGCGCCCCCGGCAACCGGGAACTGGAGCAGAGCGTCTGGGCCAACTCGCCCTACACCGAGGCGGACCTCCAGGCCCAGGTGGACGCGCTGCGCACCAAGGGCGCGCGGGGTCAGCAGCTCTACACCGACGTTGTCGACTACATCGCCGGCATCAACGCCTACATCGACAAGTCGATCGCCGACGACAACTACCCGGGCGAGTACGTGCTCGCCGGCGCCGGCAAGCCGAAGCACTTCACCATGACCGACCTGATCGCCACGGCCGGTGTCGTCGGCGGACTCTTCGGCGGAGGCGGCGGCAGCGAGATCCAGTCCGCGCTGGTCCGGGTCGCCGCCCGCGCCAAGTACGGCGCCACCGAGGGCGACCGGGTGTGGGCGGCGTTCCGGTCGCAGAACGACCCGGAGACCGTGCTCACCCTGCACGACGGGCAGAGCTTCCCGTACGGTGCGACGCCGCCCGGTGCGACGAGCGCGGTGCTGCCCGACGCCGGCTCGGTGGTCGCCGAGCCGCTCGCCTACGACCAGACCGGCGGCGGCGCCGCCCGCACCGGCACCAGCACCGCCACCGAGGGGCTGATCGGCGGGCTGTCCAACCTGCGCGCGCACGGCATGTCCAACGCCGTGGTGGTCTCCGGACGGCACACCACCACAGGCAATCCGGTAGCCGTGTTCGGCCCGCAGACCGGCTACTTCGCCCCGCAACTGCTGATGCTCCAGGAGTTGCAGGGGCCGGGGATCAGCGCACGCGGCGCGGCGTTCGCCGGGCTGAACCTCTACGTGCTGCTCGGTCGGGGACAGGACTACGCGTGGAGCGCGACCTCCGCCTCCCAGGACCTCACCGACACGTACGCGGTGCCGCTGTGCACCACCGACGGCAGCGCTCCGACGCTGCGGTCCAACCGCTACCTCTACCACGGGCAGTGCCTCGCCATGGAGGCGCTGGAGCAGCGCAACTCCTGGTCGCCGACGATCGCCGACTCCACCCCGGCCGGCTCGTACACCCTGCGCGCGCTGCGCACCAAGTACGGGCTGGTCTCCTACCGGGGCCTGGTGAACGGGCAGCCGACCGCTTTCACCAAGCTGCGCTCGACCTACCGGCACGAGGCCGACTCGGCGATCGGCTTCCAGGCCTTCAACGACCCGACGGCGATGGGCAGCGCGGCGGCGTTCCAGGCGTCCGCGGCGAGCGTCGGCTACGCGTTCAACTGGTTCTACGTCAACTCGACCGAGGCGGCGTACTACAACTCCGGCTCCAACCCGGTCCGGTCGTCGATCACCGACCCGAACCTGCCCGCGAAGGCCGAACCGGCGTACGAGTGGGTCGGCTGGAACCCGGACACCAACGACGCCACGTACGCCCCGCCGTCGGCGCACCCGCAGTCGGTGAACCAGGACTACTACGTGAGCTGGAACAACAAGCAGGCGCGGGACTTCGGGGCGGCGGACGGCAACTTCAGCTTCGGCTCAGTACACAGGGGTCAGTTGCTCGACGGCCCGGTGCGCGCGGCGATCGCCCAGCGCAAGCTCGGCCGCGCCGACGTCGTGAAGATCACGGCGGACGCGGCGGTGACCGACCTGCGCGGCCAGCAGGTCCTCGGCGACCTGCTGCGGGTGCTGGACAGCGCGCCTGTCACCGACCCGGCGCTGGCCGACGCGGTCGGCAAGCTGCGGGCCTGGCAGCAGGCCGGCTCCCGGCGGGTGGAGACCGCACCCGGCTCGAAGGTCTACCAGCACGCCGACGCCATCCGGATCTTCGACGCGTGGTGGCCGCTGCTGGCCTCGGCGGAGTTCCGCCCCGGCCTCGGGTCGGACCTCTACGGCGCGCTCGTCGACGCCATCGAGGTGAACGAGGCGCCGTCGGGCGGCCAGAACGGTGGGCGTGACGGCGCGGTGAGCTGGGCGCCCCAGGGTCAGGCCCACAAGGGATCGTCGTTCCAGTACGGCTGGTGGGGCTACGTCGACAAGGACCTGCGGACCGTGCTCGGCGACCCCGTCGCCGGTGGACTGGGCCGCGCGTACTGCGGCAACGGCAAGCTCGGCGCGTGCCGGCAGTCGCTTACCGACACGCTCGGCCAGGCCGCCGCCGTGCCGGCGACCACCGTCTACCCGGGTGACAAGTCCTGCGGGGCCGGCGACCAGTGGTGCGCCGACTCGATCGCCCAGTCCGGCCTCGGTGGCATCACCCACCCCCTGATCGCCTGGCAGAACCGCCCCACCTACCAGCAGGTCGTCTCGTTCCCGGCACGCCGGGGCGACGCCGTCACCAACCTGGCCCAGGGACGCCCGGCGAGCGCGTCGAGCACCCAGTTCCTGACCAGCCACACGCCGGACAAGGCGGTCGACGGCAGCCTCGGCAGCCGGTGGGCCAGCAGCTACAACGACAACCAGTGGCTCCGGGTCGACCTCGGCGCGGCGCGCACGGTGAGCCGGGCGGTGCTGCGCTGGGAATCCGCCTACGCCACGTCGTACCGGATCGAGATCTCCGGCGACGGCAACTCCTGGACGCCGGTGTTCACCACCACCGCCGGCAACGGCGGCGTCGACAACGCCGCCTTCGCGCCGGTCAGCGCCCGCTACGTGCGGGTGTACGGGGTCAAGCGGTCAACCTCGTACGGGTTCTCGCTCTACGAGTTCGAGCTGTACGGACGGTGACCTCAACCCCAGGGGCCGGCGGGAACACCCGTCGGCCCCTGCGGGGCGGGACGGGCTCGGTCGCATCGCCTCAGCGCCGCGAATCCGTTCGCGTCAGCGCCGCACCGAGTCGGCGAGATGGGCTTGGTAGCGCGGGCAGGTTGCGATGTCCTCGGTCACTGTGGAAGGCCGAAGTGGCGCGTGAGGGACGCGCCCAGCTCGCAGGCGAGCATGAGGCCGTCGGGGCCGGCCCCGACGATGAGGACATCAATCATGATCGTGATCCTTTTCGGACGTGCGTCATCGCCACGGCGGGCGGCGGCGCGCGGCCGGCCCGCCGCGGGGTGTACGCGGCTGAGGATGCGGCTGCTGTCGGCGTCGAGTGCGTGCTTCAGCGGCGGGGCGGCGGAAGGCCGGCGGCGACCTGGGCGAAGGCGTCGGTGATGAGGCGCTCGATCGGGGCGGGCGGGTCGGCGTTGTCGAGGTAGTGCTGTATGGCCACGGTGACGGCGGCGCTGGCGGCGGCCGCCACGAGTCGCGGATACATGTCGGTGGCGAGGTCGGTGCCGGTGCGATCGGCGACCGCGGCGGCGAGTTCGGCCTCTGCTGTCGCGACGGCGCGCAGTCGCTCGCCCTGGAGCGCGGGCTCGGCGAGCATGGTGCGGATGCCTGCCGCCCACTGGGTATGGGCGGGAGACGGCATCGCCTCGACCTCGGGGCCGGGCGTGAACTGCTCCAGCGCGGCCCGGGTGAGCGCCGCCCAGAGCGGCTCGTCGGCGGGGCGTTCGCGCAGCGCGGCAGCGGTGCGCAGGCTGCGGTCCAGGTGACGGGAGGCGATCGCCTCGGCCTTGCTGGAGAAGTAGTTGTTGAAGGTACGCGGGGAGACGCCGGCAGCATCGGCGATGTCCTCCACGCGGACGTTGTCGTAGCCGCGCTCGACGGTGAGGTGGATCGCAGCCCAGCCGAGCGCCGCCCGCGTCTCGGCCTTCTTGCGCTGCCGCAGCCCCGTCATGCCACCACGCTAGCACTTATTGCGTGGCACGCAAAGATGCGTGCCACGCAAAATAACGAGCGGTGGGGAGGGTCGACGGGGCGGTCCCCGCCGACGGCCTCACCGCAGGGCGGGGCCTACGGTTTGCGGGCGAGGAGCCCGACGAAGGTGTGGTAGGTGTCGGTCTGGGTCGGGGCGGGCGCACCCGGCTCCGGACGCCACTCGGCCAGCGGCACCAGGCCCGGCTCCAGCAGCGTCAGCCCGTCGGCGAAGGAGACGATCTCCTCGTCCGTACGCCAGCGACCGGTGCCCAGCGACTCGTTGAAGACCCGCTCGACCTCGCGGGCCTTGCGGGAGCCCTCCGGGTCCCGCTCGCCCGGGTCGCGGAAGTGCGAAATCGCCACGTAGCTGCCGGAGGGCAGCGCGTCGATCAGCTCTGCCGCCACCGCCCGCGGATCCTCGTCGTCTCCGAGGTGGTGCAGGATCGCGAAGAGCAGCAGCCCGACCGGCCGCTCGAAGTCGAGGAACCGACGTACGTCCGGGTGGTTGAGGATCTCCTGTGGTGCCCGGATGTCCGCCTGGATCACCGTCGCGGTGCCCTCCGCGGCGAGCAGGGCGCGCCCGTGGCTCAGGACGATGGGATCGTTGTCCACGTACACGACCTGGGCCTTCGGGTTGTGCTCGGTGGCGACCTCGTGCACGTTGCCCTGGGTGGGCAACCCCGACCCGATGTCGAGGAACTGGTCGATGCCCGCCTCGGTGACGAGGAAGCGAATCACCCGACGCAGGAAGGCGCGGTTCGCCTGGCCGGCCGCCGGCCCGTCCGGTGTGATCCGCAGGGCGTGTTCGGCGACCCTTCGATCGGACTCGAAGTTGTCCTTGCCGCCCAGGAAGAAGTCGTAGACCCGGGCCACGCTGGGAATACTGGGGTCGATGCCGGGGGGTGCCGCCTTGTCGCCGGTCACAGACGTCTCCATTCGATGCGGATCAGCGCCCGCCGAAGCTGCGGGCGGTGCCGGGGTTGCGGCGAGTCTAGCGACAGGGAGGGATGGATTTCGGCCCCGACTGGTACCGCTCCCAAGGGATCGCCCGTGAGCAGGCCATGTCGTCACGCAACACGCCGAAGAGAAGGCGGTCGATGTGCCGACGGTCCGGGCCCTTCCGGAGACCGTCGTATCGACTCGACGTCCCCGCCGACCGTGGTACCAATACCCGAGTAGACGAGACCGGCAGAATTGGGCGGCCATGTCGACAAGGGCAGCGGCGCTGCTTCGTAAACCGGGGCAACCGCAGCGACCGAGTCTCCTCGAACTCTTCTTCGATCTGGTGTTCGTCTTCGCCCTCAACCGGGTCTCGCACCGGCTGGTCGAGGATCTGACCGAGCGGCGGATGGTGCGCAGCGAAGTCGGCGAATCGCTGCTGTTGCTGCTGGCCTTCATGGTTCTGTGGTTCGTCACGGCCTGGGTCACCGACATCTACGATCCGCGGAGGCCGCAACTCCAGTTGCTTGTCTACGCGGCAATGCTCGGCGCGATGATGATGGCGGTCGCGGTGCCGCAGGCGTTCGGTGACCGGGCCCTTGCCTTCGCTGGCGCGTACGTTGCCGTCCACATCGTCCGTGGGCTGGTCATCGTGCCGTGGCTGCGCGGCCACGAAGCCCAGCGCCGAGCGGCAGGGGTGCTTTTCTGGTTCTCGATATCCGCCGTGCCCTGGATCGCCGGAGCGATCGTGGTGGATCCGGCACGCGGGTGGCTGTGGACGCTCGCGATCGGCATCGACTGCGTGGCGCTGCTGCTGTTCTATCCCGCGCCGTGGACCCGGCCCATCCCACGTCAATGGCCCGTCCTGGCCGAGTACCTTTCCGAGCGCTACCGGCAATTTTTCATCATCGCGCTCGGCGAGCTGATTCTGACGACGGGTTCGGCGTACAGCGACACCTCCTTCGGCCAGGGTGGGGCCGCGGCCGCGTTCGCGGTGTCATTTGTCACGACCATCCTGCTGTTCCGGGTCTACCTTTTCCGGGCGGGCCAGTTGCTGCCCGACGCGATCCGGGTATCCGGTGAACCCGCCCGTCTCATCCGGGAGGCCTTTCTGGCTCACGTGCTCATGGTGGTCGGTATCGTGGCCGTCGCCGTCGGATACGAGATCGTGATCGATCACCCGTTCGGCGACACCGACACCGGGTGGATTCTCGTCGTCCTCGGCGGACCGACGCTGTTTCTGATCGGCCGGTCCCTGGTCGAGCACGCCGTGTTCGACAGGGTGTCCCGCTCCCGGATCATCGGCGCACTGGCGCTCGTCGGCGCCGCGCCCGCCATGACCCTCCTGCCCCCACTGGCCGCCGCCGTCACCGCCGTCGTCGTCCTCGCCGGCATCGCGACCTCCGACACGATCCGTGCCCACGGAAAGCCACCCGAACGGCCGTACCCACGCTGGTTGGAGCACTGAGAACGCGTCGATCGTGGCCCCCGCTCGTTCCGGCGGCAACGACGAGTACGGTTTTCGATGCTCGACGAGCACAGGCATCGGCGGTTCGTCGCGGGCGGGAGCGGCCAGCCCACCGACGACGGACGGGGGAGGGAGCGAGCATGACGCAGCGGAGAGCACTGGTGGTTCGAGGCGGGTGGGAGGGGCACCAGCCGGTCGAGGCGACAGACCTGTTCATCCCGTTCCTCGAGGGCAACGGCTACACGGTACGCGTCGAGGGGTCGACCGAGATCTACGCCGACGCCGCCGAGATGGCGGACACCGACCTCGTCGTGCAGTGCGTGACGATGTCGCAGATCGCCCCGGAGCAGGTGGCGGGCCTCAGCGCGGCGGTCGCCGCCGGAACGGGCTTCACCGGCTGGCACGGCGGCATCGTCGACTCGTTCCGCGCGTCGTCGGACTATCTGCACCTGGTGGGCGGCCAGTTCGCCACCCACCCGGGCAAGGAGCCGTGCGAGCGGCACGGTGGGGCCGAGGACAACTTCCTGCCGCACACGGTGGCCATCACGGACCTCGGTCGCGAGCACCCCGTCACCACCGGCGTCGAGGACTTCGACCTGGTCACCGAGCAGTACTGGGTGTTGCACGACGACCTGATCGACGTCCTGGCCACCACGACCCACCCGACGCGGGCCTGGCATCCGTGGCAGCGGCCGGTGACGTCCCCGGCGATCTGGACCCGGCTGTGGGGTGCCGGGCGCATCCTCGTGACCACCCCGGGGCACAGCCTGGACGTGCTGGAGCACCCGAGCGTCCGTACCGTCATCGAGAGGGGGATGGTGTGGGCGACCCGCATCGCGTCGGCGTAGTAGGTCTCGGGGTCATCTCCCGCGCGTACCTGGCCACGCTCGCGAACCACCCCGCGGTGTCCATCGCCGCGGTGGCCGACCTCGACGCCTCCCGGTCGGCAGCTGTCGCCGCCACGATTCCGGGCGCCGAGGCGCTGAGCGTGCCGCGCCTGCTCGACAGACCGGACGTGCAGACCGTCCTCAACCTCACGATCCCCGCGGCGCACGCCGAGATCTCGCTCGGCGCGATCGACGCCGGCAAGAACGTGTACGTCGAGAAGCCGCTCGCCGTGACGTTCCAGGACGGCGGAACCATCATCAGCCGGGCCGCGTCGGCAGGCGTCCGCGTCGGGTGCGCTCCGGACACCGTTCTGGGCACGGGTACGCAGACCGCGCGGGCGGCGATCGACGACGGGCTCATCGGGCGGCCGTTGTCCGCGTCGGCCGTCATGGTCACGCCGGGGCACGAACGCTGGCACCCCCAGCCCGACTTCTACTACGCCCCGGGCGGCGGCCCGTTGCTGGACATGGGGCCGTACTACATCTCGGCGCTCGTGCACCTGCTCGGGCCGGTCCGGGCGGTGGTCGGGGCCGCCAGCCGGCTGCGCGCCGAGCGCGTCATCGGCTCGGGTCCTCGTACCGGCCAGCGGATCCCCGTGCAGGTGGACAGCCACGTGACAGGTGTGCTCGAACACGCCGACGGCGCTCTCTCCACGATCACGACGAGCTTCGACGGTGTCGCGACGAGCGCCGCGCCGATCGAGGTGCACGGCGAGACCGGCACCCTCGCCGTACCCGATCCGAACGTCTTCGACGGTGAGGTCCGCCTGTTCGCGCTCGGCGGCGGCGAATGGCGGGTCCTCGAACCGCTGGCCGGGTACGTCGGGGCTTCCCGGGGCGTCGGTCTGCTCGACCTCGTCCGGGCCGACGGTCAGCGTCCGCCGCGCGCCGGTGGCGATGTCGCGCTGCACGTCCTCGACACGATGACCGCCCTGCTGCGCTCGGCAGCCGAAGGTCGACGGATCGAGCTGACGACTGTGGTACGACGGCCCGCGCCCGTCCCGCTCACCCCTGTCGAGGACTGGACGGCATAGGCAGCCGACGGGCGGGTCGCTCTGACCGCATGATCCAGAGTTCGTCAAGTCGCCGGGGTCAGCGTGCGGTGAGCTGTCGACGAAGACGGAAGGAGCACGCTGTGACGAGCACCGCCGAACTCGCACGCCGGCAAGCACAGGAGCGACGCAGGAGGTGACAGACATGGGTTTCAGCGACGACGTTCGCGCGGCCTTTCGACGGGGCGAGACCGACGCCGTGGTGCGGATGAGCGAGGCGGAGATCGACAGGGCGCGGGCGGCAGGTGATCCGGCGGGTGAGGTGGAGGCCCGGTACAGCCTCGCCCGGGTCGCCATCCGTGGGGGCGACCTGCCGGGCGGCGAGGCCCGCGCCCGGGAGGCCCTCGAGGTCGCCCTGCGCTCGGGCGACCGCAGGCTGGAGGAGAGGCCGCGGCACGTCCTGGCGGCCGTCGCCCGGATGTCCGGTGACCTGACCCGCGCCCGGGACCTGTACCGGGAGAGCATCGCGCTCAACGAGGCCCTGGGCCAGCCCACGATCGTCAATTCGGAGACGCACAACCTCGGCTTCTGCGAGTTGGGTCTCGGCAACCTCGATGCGGCGAGAAAACTGTTCGCCACGAGTCGCGCGGCGGTGTTCCGGAACGGCTGGGCGGATTTCGTGCCGTACGTCTGCGTGGCGGGCGCCGCGCTCGCGTCGGCCGAGGTCGACCATCCCCGGGCGGCCCGGATGGTCGCCGTCGCGGACGACGCGTTCACGGCGTTGGGTCAGGTGCCCGATCCCGACGACGCGGCAGACCTGGCCGCCGTACGGGCGGCCGCGGTCGAGGCGCTCGGCCCGGCCGGCTTCGCCGAGGAGTACGCGCAGGGTCAGCGTCTCGACCCGCGTACGGCGTTCGACGACGAGGACGGCTGACCCGGTACTGATCCACGCATGCGAATGATCAACGCGTACGGACATTGACCGTTGTCATGCACGTCGTTAGCCTCGGGGAAGCGATCATGTCGGGCGGGCGAACGTTGTCAGCCCGGCAGTGACTTCGGGGGGCTGGCCCGTTCATGCGCAGATTCAGCATCATCTGGGCAGGGCAGCTCGTCACGTTGATCGGAAACTCGGTCCTCCGGTTCGCCTTCGTGGTGCAAGCCTGGACGTCCGGCCAGCGGGCCACAGCCGTCGTGCTCCTCTCGGTCCTCGCGGTGGTGCCGCAGGTGCTGCTGAGTCCCACGGCGGGGGCGCTTGTCGACCGGCTGCGCAAGCGGACGGCGCTGCAACTAGCGGACATCGGTGGGCTGGCGGTCGTGGGCGCGCTGGCGGCCCTGCACTTCTCCGGGCACCTTCAGCTCTGGCAGATCTACGTGGCCGTCGCGCTCCTCGGCGCCGCCGCCGCCTTCCAGTACCCGGCGCTCTTCTCGGCGATCCCCCTGCTGGTCGCCAAGGATCAGCTGCAACGCGCCAACGGTCTGCTGGGGACGGCCCGCAGCACGGCGGAGATCTGCGGACCCGCCCTGGCCGGGGTGCTTGTCGCCACCTCCGGCCTCGGGACGATCCTCCTGGTGGACCTGCTCAGCTTCGTCCTCGCCCTGCTCACCATCCAGGCGGCCGGCCTGCACGAACAGCCCCGCGACGGCGCCACGGTCGAGCCTCGCCGCAGGCTCGGCGCCGAGTCGCTTGACGGACTGCGATACCTGTTCGTACGGCCCAGCCTGCGTGGCCTCGTGATCGTCATCTTCGTGGTCAACCTGGTGATGGTCTTCGGGTACGCGATCGTGCAGCCGATGATCCTGGCCCGTACCGGCAACGACGCGTCCGCGCTGGCGAGCGTCATGGCGAGCATCGGCGTCGGCGGAATCCTCGGTGGCCTGCTGATGGGTGTGTGGGGCGGCCCGAAGGCACGGATCCGGGGCATGCTGCTGGGCGTGGTCGGCATGTGCCTGACCTCCCAGGTTCTGGTGGCCGCGTCCCGCGACGTCCCCGCCTGGTGCGCAGCCATCCTGGTCGGGGCACTGCTCATGCCGATCGTGAACGGCACCATGCAGGCGATCATCCAGACCAAGGTGCCCCCGCAGCGGCAGGGCCGCGTCTTCGGTGCGGTGATGTTCGTGTCCCAGATCTCCGCGCCGCTGGCCATGGTCTGCTCCGGCCTGGTCGCCGACCGGGTCTTCGAGCCGCAGGCCGCCGCGGGCACCGGGCTGGTCGGCCTGCTCCAGCCGGTCGTCGGGAGCGGCCCCGGCAGCGGAATGGCGGCGATGCTGCTGATCGCCGGCGCGTGCGGGATGGCTGTCGCGGTGTGGGGGATGGCCAACCGCCAGGTACGCGACATCGACGTGATCCTTCCCGACTGGGACGGCATTGCCGAGCAGAAGGAAGAGAGGAAGGTGCCGACATGACGAGCAATCCGTTCGAGGACGAGAACGGCGAGTACCTGGTGCTGGTCAACGACGAGAACCAGCATTCACTGTGGCCTGCCGACATCGACGTGCCGGCCGGATGGCGGACAGTTCACGGGGCGGCCGGCCGAGCGGACTGCCTGTCCTATGTCGAGACCCACTGGTCGGACATCCGCCCGGCGAGCCTTCTGGGGGACCGCTCCGGAGCCGACCCGGTTTCGTCGGATACCGCGTCCACGGGCTCCTGAGGTGGACGCCCACTGCGTACACGAGGTCTTCGAGGAGCAGGTCGCCCGTACCCCTGATGCGACAGCGTTGGTGTACGGCTCGGAACGGGTGACCTATGCCGGCCTGGACGCCCGGGCGGACCGCCTGGCCCGGTGTCTCGCCGATGCCGGCGCGCGGCCCGGCGCGGTGGTCGGGGTGCACCTGGAGCGCGGCGTCGACCTGGTGGTCGCGGTCCTCGCGGTGTTGAAGGCCGGGGCCGGATACCTGGTGCTCGACCCCGCCTTTCCACCGCACCGGCTGCGCGGCATGGCGGAGGATGCCGGCGTCGCCCTGGTGGTCGCCTCCACCGATGCGGCCGTGCGGCGGCTCGGGAACGGGGCGCGGTTCGTCGGCGTCGACGCGGACCAGGGACGGAAGCTGCCCCGGGGCGCCGGCCGGGCCCGGCCCGGAGACGTCGCGTGCGTCATGTTCACCTCCGGCTCGACCGACAGGCCCAAGGGCGTCGCGGCGCCACACCTGGCGATCGTCGGCACCCTGACCGGGCAGGACGACCTGCCGGCCGCGCCCGACGCGGTGTGGTTGCAGTGCGCGCCGGTCTCCTGGGACGCCTGCGTGCTGGAGCTGTGGGGCGCGCTGCTGCACGGCGGCACCTGCGTGCTGTACCCGGGGCGCCGCGTGGACCCGGTGGTGTTGGCCCGCCTGGCCGGCGAGCACGGCGTCACCACGATGTATCTGTCCAGCAGCCTGTTCAATGTGGTGGTGGACGAGTACCCGACCGCGCTCGAGGGCGTCCGCGACCTGCTGGTGGGCGGCGAGGCGCTGTCGCCGGCGCACGTCGGCCGGGCCCTGGACCGCTTCCCCGGGCTGCGGCTGCGCAACGGGTACGGGCCGGTCGAGGCGATGATCTTCGTGACCACCCACCAGGTGATCCGGGCCGAGGCGGAGGGCGCCTCGGTGCCGATCGGCCGGCCACTGGCCGCGAAAGACGCGTACGTGCTGGACGAGCGGCTGCGGGTGGTGCCCGACGGCGAGGTCGGTGAGCTGTACGCCGCCGGGGCCGGCCTGGCCGACGGTTACCTCGGCCGTGCCGGGCTGACCGCCGACCGGTTCGTCGCCAACCCGTTCGGCGGGCCCGGTGAACGGATGTACCGCACCGGGGACCTCGTGGTCCGCCGGGGCGCGGACGGTCCGCTGGACTTCGTGGGACGCGCCGACGCCCAGGTCAAGATCCGGGGCTTCCGGGTCGAACCGGCCGAGATCGAGGCGGTGCTGACCAGGCATCCGGCTGTGGAACGGGCCGCCGTCGCGGCCACCGACGACAGGCATGGCGAGCGGCAGCTCGTGGCGTACGTGGTGCCGGCAGAGGGGTGCGAACGCCCTCCCGGGCGCGACGACCTGCGGACCCACGTGGCCGGGATGCTGCCCGAGTTCATGGTGCCGGCGGTGGTCGTCGCGGTGGACGCGTTGCCGCTCACCGCGAACGGCAAGCTCGACCGCGCGGCCCTGCCGGCGCACCCGCCGCTCGGGGCGGACGGGTCCGGGGCGTCGCGCCCGCCGGGCACCGACGCCGAGAAGGCGCTGTGCGAACTCTTCGCCGAGGTGCTCGGCGTACCGTCGGTGGGGGTCGACGACGACTTCTTCGACCTGGGCGGTGACTCGCTGCGGGTGGCGCGACTGCTGAGCCGCATCCACACCGTGCTGGGCGCCGAGATCGGCGTACGGGCGATGTTCGAGGCGCCAACCGTGGCCGCGGTGGCACGGCGCTTGGACGAGATCCGCGGCTCTGCGACGGAGCAGCCGCCGTCGACAGGGACCGGGAACGCCGAGCGCGGTACGCCTCTGTCGTTCGCCCAGCGGCGGCTCTGGTTCCTCGACCAGGTCGACGCGGGAGTCGCGTACAACATGCCGATCCTCGTCCGGCTCCGTGGCGAGGTCGACACCGCCGCCCTGCGGGTCGCGCTCCAGGATCTGGTCGACAGGCACGAGGCGCTGCGGACGGTGTTCACAGTCGACGACGGCGAACCCGGGCAGCGGGTGCTGCCGGCGGGGCGGGCGCGGCTCGACGTCGCGGTGGTCCGGGTCGCCGACGACGCCGAACTCGCCGAGCGGGTCGCGTCTGCCGCCCGGTACCGGTTCCGGTTGAGCGCCGAGCTTCCGTTCCGGGCCGTGGTGTTCACAGTCGACGACGACCAGCCCGGAGCGGCGCTGCTGCTGGTGATGCACCAGATCGCCGCGGACGGCTGGTCGCTGGCGCCGCTGCTGCACGACCTGTCCGGCGCGTACGCGGCCCGCCGGGTCGGCGCGGCGCCCGCGCTGCCGGCGCCCGAACGGCACGCAGTGGGCGTCGACCAGCGGGCGCGGATCGGGGACCCGGCCGACCCGGGCAGCGTGGCCGCCCGGCAGCTCGCCCACTGGCGCTCGGTCCTGGCCGGCCTGCCGGGCGGGCTGGCCCTGCCCCGGCTCGCCGGCCGGCCCGCCGCCCCCGGCCCTCGGGCGGAGACCGCGGTACGGCAGGTGGACCCGGCCGTGCACGCCCAGCTCGTCGAGCTGGGCCGGCGGCATCGGGCCACGCTGTTCATGGTGCTGCACACGGCGCTGGCCGTCGTGCTGAGGCGGGCCGGCGCGGGCGACGACATCGCGGTCGGCGCGCCGATCGCCGGACGGACCGTCGCCCCGACCGACGCGGTCGGGTTCTTCGTGAACATGCTGGCCCTGCGAACGGACCTGTCCGGCGATCCGACGCTCGCCGAGCTGCTGGTCCGGGTCCGGGAGGTCGACGTCGCGGCGTTCGCCCACCAGGACGTGCCCTTCGAACAGGTGGTCGCGGATCTCAACCCGCCCCGGTCGCCCGGTCGGCATCCGCTGGTGGATGTCGTGCTGGCGCTGCAGAACAACGCGCGCAGCAGTCTCGCCCTGACCGGTGTACGGAGCGGGGTGGAGGTCATCCGCACCGGCGCGGCACGGTTCGAGCTGCTGGTGGACGTGACCGACGACTACGGTCCGGACCGTACGCCGGCCGGGATCGCGGTGACTGTCGAGTACCAGGCGGAGGTCTTCGGCCGGCCCGTGATGGAGTGGCTGGCGGACGCCCTGCTGCGGGTGCTCGACACGATGGCCGGGGCACCGTGGACCCGGCTCACCGACCTCGACGCCCGGCTGGCCCTGCCGGCGGGCGCGGACGCGGCGGTTCCGCCACCCCGGCAGCCGTCCGGCCGGCCGGTCCACGTCGCGCCGCGTACCGAGCTGGAACGACGGCTTGCGGCGCTCTGGGCCGACGCGCTCGGCGTCGAGCGGGTCGGGGCGCACGACAACTTCTTCGCCCTGGGTGGGAACTCGCTGCGGGCGGTGCGTGTCGCCGCGCGGATCGCCACAGTGGAACGGCTGCCGGCGACCGCGAGCCACATCTTCTCCGCCCCGACCGTCGCCGAGCTGGCCCGGGCGTTGACCGACGCCCCGACGGTCGCCACGACCCCGATTCCCCGCCTGCCCCGCATCCCTCGGGTCCGCTCCGGTCGGACCTCCCACGGTGAGGAGTGACCGACGCCCATGGACCTCAGCGTGATGTTCTTCGGCGCCGACGACTGCGACGGCGCAGGTGGCCACGCCGCCAAGTACGACGACATCCTGGAGATCACCCGGGCCGCCGACTCGCTCGGGTTCACCGCCGTGTGGACCCCCGAGCGGCACTTCCAGCAGGTCGGGCAGGTCTTCCCCAGCCCGCCGGTGCTCTGCGCGGCGCTCGCCGCGGTCACCGAGCGGGTCGCCGTACGGGCCGGCAGTGTGGTGCTGCCCCTGCACCACCCGCTGCGGGTGGTCGAGGACTGGTCGGTCGTGGACAACCTGTCCCGGGGTCGGACCGGCATCTCGGTGGCCACCGGCTGGCACTCCACCGACTTCGTCCTGGCCCCCGACCGGTACGCCGACCGGCGGCAGCGGGCCCTGGCCGACATCCCGCTGCTGCGCCGGCTCTGGGCGGGCGAGGCGGTCGAGCTGCCCGACGGCACCGGGCGTCCGGTGGCGGTACGACCCCAGCCCCGACCGGTGTCGCCCAGGTTTCCGATCTGGTTGACCACCTCCGGTAGCCCGCAGACGTGGGAGGCCGCCGGACGGCTCCGGACGAACGTGCTCGGCGCGACCATCGGGCAGACCCGGGAGGAACTGGCCGAGAAGATCCGGCGCTACCGGACGGCGTACCAGGCCGCACCCGAGCAGCTGGGCACCACCGACCGGGGCACTGTCACGCTGATGGCGCACACGTACGTCGGGGCCGACGACGCCGAGGCCACCCGGCTGGCGAGCGGGCCGCTGCGGGCGTACCTGCGGTCGTACGTGGCGCAGACGGCCGCCAACCGGGCCGGCGACGGCCGGGCCGCGGCGCTCACCGCCGAGCAGACCGACGCGCTCGTGGAATTCGCCAGGCAGCGCTACCTGAGCTGGGGGAGCCTGCTCGGTTCACCGGAGACCTGCCGCAGATCGCTGCTCGACCTGCGCGACCTCGGCTGCGACGAGGTGGCCTGCTTCGTCGACTTCGGCCTCGACCGGTCGGACATCCTCGCCGGGCTGCACCGGCTGGCCGAACTGCGGAAGGACCTGACGGCATGACGGTGCCAAGCGGTGGACCCGGCGCGGGCCCGGCCAGCACCTCGACGGCCGCCCGCTTCGCCGCGCTCCGCGGCGAGCAGCGGGTCCGGCTGCTGCGCCGGCTCGTCGAGGCGGACCGGCTCGCCGAGATCCCGGCAGTCGTGCCACCGCGTGACGAAGGCGGCCCGGTGCCGCTCAGCCTCGCCCAGGAGGACCTCTGGGTCTTCGAAGCGCTCTATCCGGGTACGGCGGCGCTGAACCTCTGCTGCGCGTACCACTTCGACGGGCCGGTGGCGGCTGCCGACCTGGAGCGGGCGTTGACGATCGTGCGGGAGCAGCACGACATCCTGCGCACCACCATCGTCGGCGACGTCGGCGACCTACGCCTCGAGTTCCTGCCCGCCGACCGGTTCGTCCTGGAGCGGATCGACGTTCGGGACCGCGGCACGACCCTGCGCGAGGAACTCGCGGCGTTCAGCCGCCGCCCGTTCGACCTGACCGGCGACGAACTGATGCGGGGATGCCTCATCACCGTCGACGACACCCGATCGTCGCTGGTGCTGGCGCTGCACCACATCGTCACCGACTGGTGGTCCTTCGACGTGCTGCACGGCGAGTTCGTCGAGGCGTACCGGGCGGTGCGGGACGGCGTCGCGCCCCGCCGGGGGCGTCCGCGGATCCAGTACGCCGACTTCGCCTCCTGGCAGCGTGAGCTGGAGGCCGCCGGGGTGTTCGACGCGCAGGTCGGGTTCTGGCGCGAGCGCCTGGCCGACCCACCCGAGCCGCTGACCGTCGGTGGCACCGGGGCTGTCGCACCGGCGACCGGCAGCGTGATCCGGCAGATCCCGTTCCACATCGACGCCGGCACCGAGGCGACCCTGCGGGCGTTCGCCAGGGAGCGCGGCGCGACCGCGTACGGCGTGCTGATGACCGCGTTCGCGGTGCTGGCGTACCGGCTGTCCGGGCGGGCCGACTTCGTCATCGGCACCCCGACGGCCAACCGCTCTGCCACGGGTCTCGACCGGGTCATCGGCTACGTGATGAACGCTCTGCCCACCCGCTGGCGGATCGGACCCACCGACAGTTTCGCCGACCTGCTGGGCCGGTTCACCGCCGGGTTTCCCCGGATGCTTGCCAACGCCGACGTGCCGGTGGGCCGGATCGTGAGCGCGGTCGGCGCGCAGCGCACACACGGCCGCTCCCCGCTGTTCCAGTGGGTGTTCATGCACCTGAACCGACAGGAGAGCGTCCGCGCGCTGCGGGAGATCGCCGAGCCGGAGCGTGTCCACACCGGTGGCGAACACGACCTCGTCGGCATCACCAGGGACACCGAGGACGGCATCGAGGGCACGTTCGAGATCCGTACCGACGTCTACCCGGCCGAGGTGGTGCGGAGCTGGGCCGAGAGCTTCCCGGTCCTGCTGGCCGGGCTGCTCGCCGCACCGGAGAGGCCTGTCGACGCCGTCGCCCTGCTCGGCGGGGACGAACGGCGGCGACTGCGGACGGCTGGCGACGGCGACCGGGTCGACCTACCGGCGGCGTCCATCGCGGACCTGGCCGCCCGCCGGGCCGCCGAGACACCCGACGCGGTCGCCGTCGAATCGGACGACCTTTCCCTGACGTACGCCGAACTGCTCGACCGGGCCGACCGGCTGGCGGGCCGCCTGCGGGAGCACGGCGTCGGCGCGGAGAGCGTGGTGGCGCTGGCACTGGGCCGTACCGTGGCGACCGTCGTCGCCGTGCTCGCGGTGCAGCGGGCCGGCGGCGCGTACCTGCCCATCGACCTCGACTATCCGGTCGACCGGATCCGGTTGCTCGTCGACGACGCCGCGCCGGTGCTGGTGGTCACCGACGGCGCGGCGGAGTTGCCGGAGACAGGCGTACCCCTGCTGGTACTGGATCCTGCGGACCTCGCCGGCGAACCGGCCGGCGCGGCCGTCCGGACGGTGCCCGCCGCCGCCGGCTACCTGATGTACACCTCCGGCTCGACCGGCCGGCCCAAGGGCGTGGTGGTCACCCACAGCGGCATCGCGAGCCTGGCCGAGGCGTTGGTACGCCGGTTCGAGCTGACCCCGGAGAGCCGCGTCCTGCACCTCAGCTCGCCCAGCTTCGACATCTCCGTCGGTGAGCTGTGCATGGCCTTCGGCTCCGGCGGGACCCTGGTGATCCCACCGTCGGGGCCGCTCGTCGGTGCCGCCCTCGGGGACGTCCTGCGCGAGCGCCGGGTCACCTGCGTGCTGCTTCCGCCGGCCGTGCTGGCAAGCGTTCCCGCCGACGAGTACTCGCAGCTGCGGACGGTGTGCGTCGGGGCGGACGTCTGCCCACCGGAGCTGGTCGCGGCGTGGGCGTCGCCGGGTCGCCGGTTCCACAACGCGTACGGGCCGACCGAGACCACCGTGGGCGTGACGGTAAGCGATCCGCTCGCGGCCGGCGGCGGCGCCCCGCCGATCGGCCGCCCGATCACCAACACGACTGTGCACGTGCTCGACGCGCGGCTGCGCCCGGTGCCGGTCGGGGTGCCGGGCGAGTTGTACCTCGCCGGCGGGGGCCTGGCCCGGGGGTACCTGGGCCAACCGGCGGCGACCGCCGAACGGTTCGTCGCGGACCCGTACGCCCGGCGGCCCGGTGCCCGGATGTACCGCACCGGTGACCTGGTGCGGTGGCGGGCGGACGGCGAACTGGACTTCCTCGGCCGCACCGACGAGCAGCTGAAGCTGCGCGGATTCCGGATCGAGCCGGCCGAGATCGAGGCGGTGCTGGCCGGGCACGCGTCGGTGGCCCGTGCGGTGGTGCTGCTGCGTGAGGACACCCCGGGCGACCGCCGACTCGTCGCCTACCTGGTGTCGCGCCCCGGAGCGCGACTCGAACCGGACGAGGTCCTGGCGCACGCACTGGCCGCACTGCCCGTGCAGATGGTGCCGAACGCGTTCGTCACGCTCGACGCCCTTCCCACCACGGCGCACGGCAAGCTCGACCGGGCCGCGCTGCCCGCTCCGGTCATCGCGCCGAAGCCCCGGTCGGCCCGGCCCGGCAACGCCGCCCAGGAGGTGCTCTGCGGGCTCTTCGCCGAGGTGCTGGGGGTTCCGCAGGTCGGCGTGGACGACGGCTTCTTCGAGCTCGGCGGGGACAGCATCATGGCGCTGCTGCTGGTCAGCAGAGCCCGGGCCGCCGGGTGGGAACTCACCCTGCGTGAGGTCTTCACGGCCCGGACGCCTGCCGGTCTGGCGGTGCTCGCCCGTGCCGGTATGGTCGCCGGCGCGCCGCAGTGGTCCGGTCCGGGGCGGTTCCCGCTCACCCCTGTCATGTCCTGGTGGTGCGAGCACGCCACCGAGCCTGCCGCGTTCGCCCTGTCGGTGCACGTCCCGGTCCCGGCCGCGCTCGACGCCAGGCGCATCGACGAGGCGCTGCGGATCCTGACCGACAGGCACGACGCGCTGCGGCTGCGGCTGCTGCGGCCCGCGGCCGACGACCCGGGCCTGGAGATCTCGCCGCCCGGCTCGGTCCGGATCGACACTGTGGTGCGGGTGGACGCCGGCGCGATGAGCGAGGCCGAGCGTGCGACGGCGATACGCGAGGCGGCGGCCCGAGTGCGGCTGGCACCGGAGGCCGGCCGGCTGCTGGCGGCGGTGTGGTTCGACAACGGTCCCGGGCAGGACGGACGCCTTCTGCTGACAGTGCATCACCTGGCCGTCGACGCGGTCTCCCTGCACATCCTGCACCGGGAGCTGGTCGAGCTGCTGACCGCCGGTCAGCCCGACGAGTCGGTGCTGGCCCCGGCCTCGGGTACGTCGCTGCGGCGCTGGTCGGAACTGCTCCACGTACGGGCCGGCGCGGTGGCCGACCAGCTTCCACTGTGGACCGAGGTGCTGACCGGGCCGGATTCCCGGCTGCTGTCCGACCGGGCGACCACCGGTCGGCGGGCCACCCTGACGGTCGACCTGTCGGCGGCCGAGACCGGGCCGGTGCTCTCCCAGATCCCGGAGCTCTTCCGCTGCGGGCCCGAGGACGTGCTGCTGACGGCGCTGCTCGCGGCCGTCGTACGGTGGCGGGGCAGCGGTACCGGCCTGCTCCTCGATCGCGAGGCGCACGGCCGGGACGCGCCTGTGGACGGGGTGGACCTCGCCGGCACCGTCGGATGGTTCACCACCCGGTACCCGGTCCGGCTGGACGCCCCGCCGGCGGCGACCGAGGCGTTCTGGCAGGGCGGGGCGGACACCGGCACGGCACTCAAAGAGGTGAAGGAGCAGCTCCGCGCGGTGCCGGCCGGCGGGTTGGACTACGGCCTGCTGCGGTACGTCAACCCGGAGACCGCCTCGACGCTCGCGAAGCTGCCCGAGCCGGACGTCGGGTTCAACTACCTGGGTCGTTTCGAGTCGACGGCCGGCGGCGTCGAGCTGCTCGGTGTGGTGTGCGCCGAGGCGCTGCCGGTGACCCACGCGCTGGACGTGGACGCCGTCACACGGGTCGGCCCGGACGGCCCGTACCTGCTCACCACCTGGTCGTACGCGAGCGGCGCGCTCGGTGAGGCGGATGTACGCGAGTTGGCCGGGCACTGGAGGTCCGCCCTGCTGGTGCTCGCCGACCACGCGTCGACCGCCGGTGCCGGCGGCGTGACCCGCTCCGACTTTCCGCTTGTGGATCTCAGCCAGGAGCAGCTCGACGCCCTGGTGGACGACCTGGACGCCCCGGACGGGGGCGGTTCGTGGTGAGCGGCGGCGCCCTGGCGGACCTGCTGCCCCTCACACCGGCTCAGGAGGGTCTGCTCTTCCACGCCCTGGTCGACGATTCGGGGCTGGACGTCTACCTGGTGCAGGTCCGGTTCCGGATCGACGGCCCGGTGGACCCGCACCGCCTGCGGGAGGCGGTGGCGGCGCTGCTCGTGCGGCACCCGAACCTGCGGGCCTGTTTCCGGCACAAGGGCCTGGCCCGGCCGGTGCAGGTGGTGCCGCGCGAGGTGTCGGTGCCGTGGACCGAGGTCGACCTGACCGGACGCGACCCGGCCGAGGCGCGGGAGGAGCTGCGGCGCCTGCTGGCGGCCGACCGCGTCCGCCGGTTCGAGATGACCCGCCCGCCGCTGCTGCGGTGCGCCCTGGTCCGGTTCGGCGCGCGGCGGGCCGAACTGATCGTGACGCTGCACCACATCCTTGTCGACGGCTGGTCGATGCCGATCCTGGCCCGGGACCTGGCAGCGCTGTACGCGGGTCGGAGCGCCGAGCTGCCGTCCGCGCCGCCGTTCCGGGAGTACCTGGCCTGGCTTCGTGGCCTCGACGGCGAGGCCGCCACCGGAGCATGGCGGGACGCCCTGGCCGGCCTCGGGCAGCCGACGCTTGTCGCGCCGGGCCCGGCGTCCCGCACTCCGGTCCAACCCGCGACCGTCGAGTGTGAACTGTCCCCAGCGCTTGTCGCCGCGGTACGCAGGCGGGCCGGCGGGGCCGGGCTGACGGTGAACACCATCGTCCAGGTCGCCTGGGCGCTGGTTCTCGCCCGGATGACAGATACCGACGATGTGGTCTTCGGCGCGGTCGTGTCGGGTCGCCCTCCGGAGCTGACCGGTGTGGAGACGATGGTCGGCTTGTTGATCAACACCGTGCCGGTCCGGGTCCGGCTGCGTCCGGGAGAGCGGGTAGGCGACCTGCTGGCCCGCGTGCGGGACGAGCAGGTGGCGCTGACCCCGCACCACCACGTACGGCTGGCCGAGACGCAGCGCCTGGCCGGCGTGGGCGAGCTGTTCGACACGATGCTGGCGTTCGAGAACTTCCCGCGCGGCGCGACCGACCCGGACGAGGCAACCGGGCCACGGCTGGTCGAGGTGTGGGACGCCACCCACTATCCGCTCACCGTCACGCTGGTGGCCGCCGACGGCCTCTGGCTGCGGCTCGGCTACCGCCCCGACTGCTTCGGCGCCGCCGAGGCGGATCTGGTGGCGCGGCGGCTGGTCCGCGCCCTCGACCTGCTGGCGGGTGATCCGGACGCACGCGTGGACGGGATCGACGTCCTGCCGGCGACCGAGCGGCGCGACCTGCTGAGCGCCTGGAACGACACCGCGCGCCCGGTGCCCGGCGGCAGCGTGCCCGAGCGCTTCGCGGCCCAGGTGGCAGTCATTCCCGACGCGGTGGCTGTCGAGTCCGCCGGCGGCGTCCTCACCTATCGCCAGCTGGCCGCCCGGGCCGATGCCCTGGCCTGTCGGCTCGCCGCGGTGGGGGTCGGCCCGGAGTCGCCGGTCGGGCTGCTGCTGGGCCGGTCGACGGAGCTGGTGGTCGGCCAGCTCGCGGTGCTGGTGGCCGGGGGGCACTACGTGCCGCTCGACCCCGCCCAACCCCGGTCCCGGCTGGTCCGCCTGATGCGGGACGCCGGAGTACGGATCGTCCTTGCCGACCGGGTGCCGGACTGGCTCCCCGACGACATGCGCGCCCTCACCGCAGACAGCACCGACGCGACCGCCCCCCTGCCCGCCCCGGCGGCGTCCCACCCCGACCGCGCCGCGTACGTGATGTACACCTCCGGCTCGACAGGCACCCCGAAGGGCGTGGTCGCGACCCACCGGAACCTGCTGGCGTTGGCCGCCGACCGGTGCTTCGCCGGCGGCGCGCACGCCCGGGTGCTGCTGCACAGTCCGCACACCTTCGACGCGGCCAGCTACGAACTGTTGGTGCCGCTGCTGACCGGCGGCACTGTGGTGGTCGCGCCACCCGGACCACTGGAGCCGGACGCCCTCAAACGGATCCTCACGGACAGCCGGATCACCGCGCTCTGGCTCACCGCCGAGTTGTTCCGGACCGTGGCGCACCTCGCCCCCGACGTCCTCGCCGGGCTCGCCGAGGTGTGGACCGGCGGGGACGTCGTCGACCCCGACGCGGTGCGCCGGGTCCAGCGGGCCGCGCCCCGGCTGCGGGTGGTGAACGGGTACGGCCCCACCGAGACCACCACCTTCGCCACCCGCCACCCGATCCGCCGCCCACCGGCCGCCGGCCCGGTCCCCATCGGCCGTCCGCTGGACAACACCCGCGCGTACGTGCTGGACGCCCGGCTGCGCCCGGTTCCGGTAGGCGTCGTGGGGGAGCTGTACCTGGCCGGCGCCGGCCTCGCCCGCGGCTACCTCGGTCAGCCGGCCCGGACGGCCGAGCGGTTCGTCGCCTCGCCGTACTCGCCCGAACCGGGTGCGCGCATGTACCGCACCGGCGACCTGGTGCGCTGGAACACCGACGGCGAACTGGAGTTCGTCGGTCGGTCCGACGACCAGGTGAAGGTCAGGGGCTTCCGGATCGAGCCGGGCGAGGTCGAGGCCGTCCTGCGCTCCGGCCCGGGCGTCCGCCACGCGGTGGTCGCCGCCACGTCCGGACCGGACGGAGGCCGGCAGCTCGTCGCGTACCTCGTCCTGGACGGCGACGGCGACGGCGACCTCGGGGCCGTTCGCGGGTACGCGGCACAGCGGCTGCCCGCTCACCTGCTGCCGAGCGGATACCAGCGCATCGGCGAGGTGCCCCTGACCCGGCACGGGAAGTTGGACCGGGCCGCCCTGCCACAGCAGGTGAACCAGGTCGGCCCGCCGACCGCGACGACGCCGGCCTCGGCACGGGAGGCGAAGCTGTGCGAGCTGTTCGCCACAGTGCTGGGCGTGCCGGCGGTGGGGCCGGACGACAACTTCTTCCTGGCCGGCGGTCACTCGCTGCTCGCGATGCGCCTCGTCGCGGCCGTCGAGGGTGCCCTCGGCAGCCGGATCCCGATCGGCGCGCTGTTCGACGCGCCGACCCCGCGCGCTCTCGCCGGCCGGCTCGACGCCCCCCGAGGCGACCTCGGGCTCGCGCCCCTGCTCACGCTGCGCGGCGACGGCGACCGTACGCCGCTGTTCTGCCTGCACCCGGCGATGGGGCTCGGCTGGTCGTACACGGCGTTGCTGCCGCACCTGCCCGGTCGACAGGTGTACGCGCTGCAGTCCACAGTGCTCGGCGGGCGCATCCCGCCGCCGGTGAGCATCGAGGAGATGGCCCGGGAGTACCTGCCCCGGATCCGGGCGGCGCAGCCGAGCGGGCCGTACCTGCTGATGGGCCGGTCGTTCGGCGGCCTGCTGGCGTACGAGCTGGCCGGCCAGCTGCGGCGGGCCGGGCAGCAGGTGGGACTGGTGGCCGTACTGGACGCCGTACCGGTCACGGCGCTTGACGGGGCGTCCGCGCCGCCCGACGACGACCGGCTGGAGCAGGAGATGTTGCGCATCCTGCTCCAGGCGGGGCCACCGGAGCTGCTCGACCGACCCGGCCCATTGCGCCGCGCCGAGGTGTTCGCGGCGGTGCGGACCGCCGACGGCCCGCTGCGGGGTGCCACCGAGCAGCGGCTCACCGCGCTTGTCGAGCTGGGCGGCCATCATCTCCGGCTGACTCAGAGCTACCAGCCGTCGCGGTACGACGGTGAGGTGCTGCTCTTCTCGGCCACCGCCGAACCCGGCGGCCTGACCTCGGAGGCGAAGGCCGCCGCCTGGCGACGGACGGCCGGAAAGGTCCGGGTACGCGACCTCGACTGCGCCCACCGCGACGTGCTCCGGCCGGGGCCCGTCGCCGAGATCGCCGCCACCATCGATCCGTTTCTCGAAAGGGCCGACAATGCTGCCCGCTGACGTGAGCGACCGCCCCGACGAACCGGTGGAGTACGAGTTTCCGGTGTCACCAGCACAGGCCAGCCTCCTCGTGCTGGAGCGGCTGCACACGGGCAGCGCCCAATACCATGTGCCTGTCGCGTTCGCCGTCCACGGCCCGTTCGACGTCGACGCCTTCACCCGCGCCCTCGACGCGCTGGTGGCCCGGCACGAGTCGCTGCGCACCGTCTTCCGTACCGTCGACGGCGAGCACCGTCAGGTGGTGGCCGCCGAGGCGACCGCCGACGTGCGGGTCGACCGGGACGTGTCGCCGGCCGAGGTCGACGCGGCGATGCGCGCCGAGGCGGCCCGGCCGTTCGACCTCGCGGGCGGCCCGTTGCTGCGCTGCCGCGTGTACGCCGTCACCGACGGCAGCCACCGGATCCTGGTGACCGTCCACCACCTGGTCTGCGACGGCTGGGCGATGGAGATCATGCTGCGCGAGCTGGCCGACAGCTACCGGGCCGAACGCGACGGCGACGGCGCGCCCCCGCAGCCGCTGCCGATCCAGTTCCCCGACTACGCGGCCTGGCAGCGGGACCGCCTCGCCGCCGGCGGGTACGCCGACCCGGTGGCTCAGGTACGGCAGATGCTGTGCGGAGCGCCGACGGTGCTCGCCCTGCCCGGCGACCGGCCCCGCCCCGCAGTGCAGACCCCGGCCGGCGGGGTGGAGTCGTTCCTCCTGCCTGTCGGGCTGCGGGAACGACTGGCGGGGCTGGCCCGTACCCGGCACACCACGCCGTTCGTGGTCCTGCTGGCCGCCTACACCGCGTTCCTGAACCGGCTGTCGGGCCACGACGACCTGGTCGTCGGCATCCCGGTCGCCGGCCGGGACCACCCCGACGTGCAGGGCATGGTCGGCCTGCTGACCAACACCCAGGTGCTACGTGTCGACCTGGCGGACGGGCCGAGCTTCACCGACCTCGTGGACCGGGTTCGGGACCTGCTGCACGACGCCCGCGACCACCAGGACGCGCCGTTCAGCGCCGTGGTCGACGCGGTGGCCCCGCAACGTCAGCCGAGCCACGACCCGGTCGTGCAGGTGGTGTTCGCCTACGACGACGAGACGGTGCTGGAACTGGACCTGCCGCCGGCCCGGGTCGAGCGGGTGCCGCTCGTGCTGGACGTGGCGAAGTTCGACCTCCTGCTGTACGTGGAGCGCTGGGGGACCGACCTCGTCGGGCAGTTCATCTACCGCAGCGACCTCTTCGATCCGGCCACCGTCAGGCACTGGGTACGCGGCTTCCAGGTGCTCCTGGACGACCTGCTCGACGCTCCGGACCGGCCGACGGCCGCCGCCGAGATGCTCGACGCGCGGCAGCGGCACCTGATGCTGCACGAGTGGAACAGCACCACGGTGGAAGTGTCGGCCCGCCTCGTTCCCGACCTGGTGGCCGACCGCGCCGCCGAACGTCCCGAGGCGACGGCGCTGGTCTGCGGCGACATCGTGCTGAGCTACCGCGAGCTGCTGACCCGGGCCGACCGGTTGGCGGCCGAACTGGTGACCGCGGGGGTCGGCCCGGAGGTTCCGGTCGGACTGTGCCTACCCCGGTCCGCCGAGATGGCCGTGTGCGCGCTCGCCGTGCTCCGGGCCGGCGGCGCGTACCTGCCGCTCGACCCGGACCAGCCGTCGGCGCGGCTGCGCGAGATGCTCGCCGGGGCCGGCGCCCGACTGGTGCTGCTGGGCGTCGACACCGCCCGGCGCTCCGGGGAACTCGGCCTGCCGGCGCTCGTGGTGACGGCAGGCGCGGCCGATGTGCTCAGCCGCCCGGAGCCGGCCCCCCGGATCGGCACGGGAGCGCCGGGCCCGGACAACGCGGCGTACATCCTCTACACGTCCGGCTCGACAGGCACCCCCAAGGGCGTGAGCGCGCCCCATCGGGCGCTGACCAACCTGACCACCGCGGTGCGTCCACAGTTCCCGGTCACCGTGACGGACCGGGTCCTCCAGTACGTCGCGTTCGGCTTCGATGTCGCCGTGTCCGACCTGTTCTTCACCTGGGTCGCCGGAGCCGAACTGCACGTCGCCGGTGAGCACGAACGGCTCGGCGAGGCGCTGTACCGACGGCTGCGGGACTCCCGCATCACGTACGTCTTCCTGCCACCCACCGCCGCGATGTCGCTGCCCTGCTCGCCGGACGCCCTGCCCGACCTGCGCACGATCGCCGTCGGCGGCGAGCCCTGCCCGGCCGAACTCGTCGACAGATGGGCCGTTTCCGGCCGCCGCCTGCTCGACGCGTACGGGCCGAGCGAGGCCACCATCTACGCCACCACCGCCGAACTGCGCCCCGGCGAGCCCGTGGTGATCGGCCGGCCGGTGGCGAACGGCCGCGCGTACCTGCTGGACCGCCGGCTGCGGCCGGTGCCGGTCGGCGTCGTCGGCGAGATCTACCTGGCCGGAGCGCACCTGGCCCGGGGGTACGCCAACCAGCCCGGGCTCACCGCCGAGCGCTTCGTCGCCAACCCGTTCGGCCGGCCGGGGGAGCGGATGTACCGCACCGGGGACCTCGGCAGGTACGACGCCGAGGGGACGCTCAGCTACCTCGGCCGGTCCGACAACCAGGTGAAGATCCGTGGTTTCCGGGTCGAGCTGGGGGAGATCGAGGCGGTGCTGGTCCGCCATCCGGCGGTGTCGGCGGCCGTCGCGGCGGTGTTCGGTGACGGCGCCCTGCGCCGGTTGGTGGCGTACGTGGTGGGCGTGGACGGCACGCCGCCGGTCGTCGGCGAACTGCGCGTCTGGCTCGCCGAGCGGCTGCCCGGATACATGGTGCCGGAGAGCGTGGTGCCGCTTGCCGAGCTGCCGACCGGACGGACCGGGAAGGTGGACCGCTCCCGGCTACCGGCACCGCCGACCACCCGACCCGACCTGGCGCACCGGTATGTGGCGCCGAGGACGGGGACCGAACTCCGGCTGGCGACGGTCTGGCGTCAGGTGCTGGAGCTGGACCGGGTCGGCGTCCACGACAACTTCTTCGAACTGGGCGGCAACTCCCTGCGGCTGCTGGGGGTGCTGTCCGCGCTGCACGACCAGGGCGACGCCGGGCTGAGCATGGTCGACCTGTTCCGGTACCCCACAGTCGCCGCCCTCGCCGCGCACCTGGACGGTCCCGGCGACCCCGGACCGTCAGCCGGCGTCGACGCGGGCCGGCGTCGGGGCCAGGACCGGCGGGCCCGGCTCATGACCCGTACGGCGCGAGCCCGGCCGGCCGGTGACGACACAGTGGAAGGTGGCCTGACATGACCGAAGCCCCAGCAGTGGCGATCGTGGGGATGAGCGGGCGATTCCCCGGCGCCCAGGACCTCGGCGAGTACTGGGAGAAGCTCCGCTCCGGCGTCTGCTCGATCGCCACCTTCGACTCCGAGGAGCTACGGGCCGCGGGTGTCGACCCGACCGAGTTGGCCCATCCGGCGTACGTGCCCGCGAAGGGGCACCTGGCCGGCGCGGACCGCTTCGAGGCGGAGATCTTCGGCTTCAACCGCACCGAGGCCGCGATCCTGGACCCGCAGCACCGGCTGCTCCTGGAGACCACCTGGAGCGCGTTGGAGGACGCCGGCTACGACCCCCGCCACGTGCCCCACCGGACGGGCGTGTACGTCGGCGGCAGCCCCACCGACCACATGCTCGCCGCCGCGGTGGATCGCCGGCTCGCCGCCGAGCTGGGGCCGCTGCAACTGCGCATCCTCACGGACCGTGAGTTCCTGGCGCCCTGGGTGTCGTACCGTCTCGGGCTGGACGGTCCCAGCCTCAGCGTGCAGACCGCCTGCTCCACCTCGCTGACCGCGGTGCACCTGGCCGCGCAGGCGCTGCTGCTCGGCGAGTGCGACGCGGCCGTGGCGGGCGGGGTCTCGGTGGACTCGGTGCATCCGCGCGGCTACCTGTACCGCGACGGCGGCATCTTCTCGCCGGACGGGCGGTGCCGGCCCTTCGACGAGAAGGCGGCCGGCACGGTCAGCGGCAACGGCGTCGGGGTGCTGGTGCTGCGGCGGCTGGCTGACGCGCTCGCCGACGCGGACCCGATCCACGCCGTCATCCTGGGTTCGGCGGTCACCAACGACGGCGCGACGAAGGTGGGCTTCACCGCGCCCGGCGTCGACTCGCAGAGCAGGGCGATCGTCGAGGCCTGGTCGGCGGCGGACCTCGACCCGAGCGCCGCGCAGTACCTGGAGATGCACGGGACCGCCACCGAACTGGGCGACCGTGTCGAGCTGGCCGCTACCGCCGCCGCGGTCGGCGCCACCCGACCTGGCCGGTCCTGCGGGATCGGCTCGGTCAAGTCGAACATCGGGCACCTCGACGCGGCGGCCGGGGTGGCGAGCCTGATCAAGGTCGTGCTGATGCTGGGCCACCGGAGCATGGCGCCCACGGCAAACGCCAGCGGGCCGCATCCGGACCTGACGCGGATGCCGGGGTTCGAGCGGGTCACCACGCTGAGCCCGTGGGACCGGCCGGACGGCGGCCAGCGGCTGGCCGGGGTGACGGGACTGGGCATCGGGGGCACCAACGTGCACGTGGTGCTGGCCGAGGCGCCCGAACCGGACCGCCCGGTTCCGCCGGACCGTGCCGAGCTGCTGCCGATCTCCGCGCGGACGGACACTCAACTGCGCCGCGTGGCCGCCGAGCTGGCCGCCGCGCTGCGCGCGCCTGCGCCGCCGATCCTCGCGGACGTCGCGTACACCCTGCGCAGCGGGCGCAGCGCGCACGCCGCGCGGGCGTACGTGGTGGCCGGCAGCACGGCCGAAGCGGCCGACGCGCTGGACGCCCTGGCCGAGGGCGGGCGGGTGACGGACGCCGGGCAGGCCGAGGAGCTGCGGATGATCGGCGAGTCGTGGGTCCGGGGCGCGGACGTACGGTGGCCGGCGCCGGCCGACGGGGCCCGGCGGACGCACCTGCCGACCTATCCGTTCGCCGGGGAGAGCCTCGGCGCGTTGAGCCTCACCACTGCGGCCACCACGCTCCCGGCGCCGCAGCCGGTGGCATCGCCACCCGCCGACGAGCGTTCCGCCCGGCCGGTCACCGAGGCCGCCGTGACCGAGCTGCTCGTCACCGTCCTCGGGCTGACCGGACTGGACGACCTCGACAAGTCGTACTTCAGCGTGGGCGGGGACTCGCTCACCGCTGTCCACCTGATCGGTCGGCTCGACGACGACCTGGGCATCCGGGCGCCCATCGAACTCTTCCTCGAACCGGTCAGCCTCCGTGAACTCGTCGCCCGGCTGACCGCGATGGGCGGTGGCGCGGACGACGACCTGCTCGCCGCCCTGCTCGACGAGGCGGAGTCGTCGCAGTGACGGGAGAGCCGGAGACTGTCGACCTGCTCGACCCGTACGTGCACGCCACCCGGGATCTGACCGACAGGTGGCGGTGGCTGCGCCGCCACGACCCGGTGCACTGGCATCAGGCGGGCGCCGCGACGGGTTTCTGGGTGGTCACGCGCCACGCCGACGTACTGCGGGTGGTACGGGACAGCGACACCTTCACCTCGCTGCGCGGCAACATGCTCGGTACGCTGCTGCGCGGTCGCGACCCGGGCGCGGGCCGGATGCTCGTGGTCACCGATGGTCGGTTCCACACGGGTCTGCGCAGTCTGCTCGCCGGCGGGTTCGGTCCGCGGGCGTTGCGGCCGGTGACCCACTCCATCGCGCGGGCCACCCGCGAACTCCTTCGTGGCCTGGTGGAGCGCGGCGGCGGGGACTTCGTCGCCGAGGTGGCCGCGCAGGTGCCCCTTCAGGCGATCTGCGAACTGCTCGGCGTACCCGAGGTGGACCGGCCGCGCGTCCTGGAGTTGACCGGAGCGGCGATGCTCGGCGAGTCCGCCGACCAGGCGGGGATGGAGGCCCGCATCGCGCAGAGCGACATCCTGCTCTACTACACCCGGCTGGTCGCCGCGCGCCGCGACGCACCCGCCGACGACGTCATCAGCCTGCTGGTCGGCGGCACCGTCGACGATCGCCCACTGACCGACGAGGAGGTGCTGCTGAACTGCTACAACCTCGTCATCGGCGGGGACGAGACGGCCCGGCTCGCCCTCGCGGGCGGACTGCTGGCCCTTGCCACACACGACGATCAGTGGGTACGGCTGATGACGGACCCGGCCCTCGTCGACAGTGGCACCGAGGAGATCCTGCGCTGGACCACGCCTGCCGCGCACGTGGGCCGTACCGTGACTGCCGACACCGAACTGTGCGGCCGGGCGCTGTCCGAGGGCGACGTGGTGACACTGTGGATGGTGTCGGCGAACCGCGACGAGGAGGTCTTTCCCGCCCCGGACACCTTCGACCTGGGACGGCGACCCAACCGTCATCTGACCTTCGGGTACGGCCCGCACTTCTGCCTGGGCGCCCAGTTGGCCCGCGAGGAGATCCGTGCCCTCCTCACCGAACTGCGGTCGACAGTGCGGACCGTCGAGGTGACCGGGCCGGTCCGGCGGCTGCCGTCGAACTTCATCAGCGGACTGACCACCCTGCCTGTCGCCCTGACACCTCGGTGAGGTCATGCCCCTCCAGCCGCTCCCCTTCGAGTTCGAGGTGGTCATCGGCGCGTGTCTGCTCGTCGTCGGCGGCCATGGCCTCCTGCCGCAGGGGTTCCTCGCGCAGGATCGCGGCGTGCAGCCACGGATCCGGGATGGCGAAACCGTCGACGAGGGTGCGCAGGTTTGGGCGTAGCTCCTTGAGCAGAGCGTTGACCACGCCCGTGATGGCCTTGGAACGGGCCGGTGTCAGACGGCCGTGCTCCAGGAACCAGCCCTTGTGGGCCTCGATGACGCTCAGCGCGTACAGGTCACAGACCCGGGACAGCAGCGCCCGGACCGCCGGGTCGGCGGTGTCCTCGATGCCGGCGACGAACGCCTCAAGGGTGATCCGGTCGATGTGCGCGGCGGCCAGGGTCAGGACGTGGTCCTGGACGTCGTTGAAGATGTCGAAGGGGCGGTCCTTCTTCGTGGTCGCGCCGCCCCGCAGGCGGCGGACCGCGCCGTCCAGGAGGTGCCTCTCGCGGTCCTCGAAGGCCTTGAGCTGCCAGCCGCGGTCGGTGACGGCGACCTCCTCGTCGCGACCGGGCACGGCGCTGATCAGCCGCTCGATGAGCGACCGCGCGGCGGTGCGTTCGAGGACCATCTCGCGGACCTGCTCGGCGACGAAGGAGGCGCGCCCCCAGCCGTCCAGCGAGCCGAACTCGTCCCGGTGGCCGGTGAGCAGCCCCTTGGCGACCAGCTGCAACAGCACAGTGTTGTCGCCCTCGAAGGTGGTGAAGACGTCGGTGTCGGCCTTGAGGCTGGGCAGGCGGTTCTCGGCCAGGTAGCCGGCGCCGCCGCACGCCTCGCGGCACATCTGGATGGTGCGTGTCGCGTGCCAGGTCTGCGCGGCCTTGAGACCTGCGGCCCGGGACTCCAGCTCCCGCTGCCGGTGTTCGTCGACCGGCCCGTCGCCGCCCTGCACCTCACTGAGTGCGGCGACCAGCTCGGTCTGGGCGAAGTGCAGCGCGTACGTGGTGGCCAGCGCGGGCAGCAGCTTGCGCTGGTGGGCAAGATAGTCGTTGAGCAGCACCTCGCGCTCCGCGTCGGGCGTGCCGAACTGGCGCCGGATGTCGCCGTAGCGCACCGCGATGGTCAGCGCCGACTTCGTGGCCGCCGACGCGGCGCCGCCCACGCTGACCCGGCCGCGGACCAGGGTGCCGAGCATGGTGAAGAAGCGCCGGGAGTCGTTCTCGACCGGGCTGGAGTACGTCCCGTCCTCGGCGACCTGACCGTAACGGTCCAGCAGCATGTCCCTCGGCACCTGCACGTGGTCGAAGGTGAGCCGCCCGTTGTCCACGCCGAGCAGGCCGGCCTTGGGCCCGGCGTCGCCGATGCTCACGCCGGGCATCGGGTTGCCCTGCGCGTCGCGGATCGGCACCAACCACGCGTGTACGCCGTGCCGCTCACCGTTCGTGACCAGCTGGGCGAAGACGACAGCCATCCGCCCGTCGCGGGCGGCGTTGCCGATGTAGTCCTTGCGGGCCGCCTCGTGCGGGGTGTGCAGGTCGAAGGTCTGCGTCCGCGGGTCGTACGTGCATGTGGTGCGCAGCTGCTGGACATCCGAGCCGTGCCCGGTCTCGGTCATGGCGAAACAGCCGAAGATCTTGCCCGAGACGATGTCCCGGAGGTACGCGTCGTGGTGCCGCCGGGTGCCCAGGGCCGCGACCGCGCCGCCGAACAGGCCCCACTGCACGCCCGCCTTGACCATCAGCGACAGGTCGACCTGCGCCAACATCTCGCTGGCGATGATCGAGCCACCGATGTCGGAGCTGCCGCCGTACTCGGCGGGGAAGGCGGACGCCATTCCCAGCTCGGTGGGGAGTTCGCCGAGCAGTCGGGTGATCCGCTCACGTGCCTGGTCACCGGTCTCGCCGTACACCGGGAGGAAGCGCTCGTCGAGGTGCTCACGGTGTGCGTTGCGCACCTTGGCCCACGGTCCGTCGAGTACGTCCTGAAGGCCTGCGAGATCGATACGGTCAGACGCGTGATCGGGCATTGTCACCCCTCCGGATGGCGGACATTTGGGTGCAGTCTGGACCCGATCAAGAGTACGGCCACCAACCGTGGTCCTGCCGGGCAGACCGCGGTGAAACGGGACACCATCGCCGCCCGTCCCCGGTCCATCGGTGCGGGGCGGCCGGCCGGGGACGTCACCCGAGCGGCAGCACCGCGACCCCCTGCATCTCGATCAGCAGGTACGGGTGGGGCAGTTGGTGCACGGCCACGGTGGTGCGCGTCGGCCCCGTCTCGTCGAAGAACTCGCCGTACACGGCGTTGTAGCCACCGAAGTCGTTCATGCTGACCAGGTACGTGGTGACCGGCACGAGATCGGACAGGTCCGCGCCGACGTCGCGCAGGATGTGGCGCATGTTCTCGATCACGGCGCGGGTCTGCACGGCGATGTCCAGCGACGCGGTGCCCAGCGCGTCCACAGTCGCAGCGGCGATCGTGTTGTCGGGGCGGCGGCTGCTCGTACCGGAGACGAAGACCAAACCGCCCGCGACCTTGACATGCGGGAACCGGCCGCGCGGGACGGCCTTGCCGGTGACGGTCCGGGCCCCGGGCTCTGCACGTACGGCTACGCCGGGCGTGCCCTGCTGCACACGGTCGCCGGATCGGATCCGGCCCGGCTGCGCCGCGTCGACGCGCGCTTCACGGCACCCATGTATCCCGGCGACACCCTGACGATCCGCATCTGGCGCCGCCGCCACGGCGCCGCCTCCAGGCCGTGGACGGTACCGGCCGGCTGGTCCTCAGCCGGGGCGTCGCCCGGGTGCTGCCACCGCCGCCCGGGGGAGTGTCACCACACCTTGCTGAGATCCGTTCACGAGCGTAGGAAGAACACCACCCACCACCCTCGCCCCGCACCGAGCCATCGTCCACCGTCGAAGGAGATGCGTGTGACCACCCCCGTACGGCTCCGTTCCGCCGTGTCCGTGCTGGTGACGGCGGTCGCCGTCCTGCTTGCTCCGGCTGCTGCCGCGGCACCGCCCGCGACTCCCGGCGCGACCGGGCAACCGGGCTGCGACCCGATCGACCCGACGGCCTGCCTGCTGCCGTTCCCGAACGACTACTTCACCGTGCCGGACCGGACCAGCCCCACTGGCAAGCGGGTGCGGTTCGCGGCGTCCGCGATGCCCGCGAACGTCCAGGGGACGCCGATCGACCCGACGGAATGGAACAGGCAGGACGGGTTCAGCCCCGGCTCGCCGATCCTGGTGCGGGTGCCCGGCCTCGACGCCACGACCACCCTGATCGCACCTGTCACCGACATCGGTCGCTCGCTGGCGCCGGACGCGCCGATCGTGCTGCTCAACACACGGACCGGCGAGCGCACCCCCTACTGGGCCGAGCTGGACGCGCACGCCGCCGGCCAGCCGGACCGGCAGTCGCTGATCATCCGGCCGGCGGTGGCGCTTACCGAAGGCACCCGGTACGTCGTGGGCCTGCGGAGCATGCGCGACGGTACGGGGGCGTTGATCCCGGCGCCGAAGGCGTTCACGGCGTACACCAGGGGTGTCGGCCTCGGCCATCGGGATCCCCGCGTCCCGCAGATGAAGCGGATCCTCGCCGATCTGAACCGGAGCGGCGTCAAGCGGCACAGCCTCTACCTGGCCTGGGATTTCACAGTCGCCAGCCGACAGGGCCTGACCGGGCGGATGCTGGCGATGCGGGACAACGCCTTCGCCGACCTCCGCCGAGCGGCACCCTCGTTCACCGTCACCCAGGTCACCGACTACGCGCCCGAGCAGGAACCGTTGATCGCCCGGCAGGTGACCGGAACCATCGGAGTGCCGTCCTACCTGACCGGCGACGGCGGCCCCGGCTCCCGCCTGCACTACGGCCCGGCCGGCGGCGACGGGACGCCACCGACGCCGAACGCCCTGCCCACGCCGTCCGGCGCGACGACGGCCGCAAACTTCGTCTGCAACATCCCGCGCAGCGCCTCCGCCGCGAAGCCCGCCCACCTCTCGCTCTACGGCCACGGTCTGCTCGGCAGGCCCACCGAGATCAACGCCGGCAACGTCAAGACGATGTCGAACACCCACGACTTCACCTTCTGCGCGACCAGCTGGATCGGCATGGCCGCCGCCGACGTCCCCTACGTGGCGGGCGCCTTCACCGACCTCAGCGCCTTCCCCGCCGTGGCCGACCGGTTGCAGCAGAGCTTCCTGAACTTCCTCTTCCTGGGCCGCGCGATGATCCACCCCGGCGGGTTCGCCGCCCACCCGGCGTTCCGGGACGACAGCGCACGACCGCTCATCGACGTGGCCGGCGGGCTGCACTACGACGGCAACAGCCAGGGCGGCATCAACGGCGGCGCGCTCACCGCCATCGCCCAGGACTGGACCCGGTCGGTGCTCGGCGTACCGGCGATGAACTACTCCACGTTGCTGCAACGCAGCGTGGACTTCGCGCCGTTCCAGTCGGTCCTGGACGGCTACTACCCGGACAGGGTGGACCAGCAGCTGATCCTCGCGCTGCTCCAGATGCTGTGGGACCGCTCCGAGGCCAACGGGTACGCCCAGCACATGACCGACAAGCCGTTGCCGAACACCCCGGCTCACCAGGTGCTGATGCACGTGGCCTTCGGCGACCACCAGGTCTCGCCAGCGGCGGCCGAGGTGCAGGCGCGCACCATCGGCGCCCGCCTGCACACCCCGGCGCTCGCCGACGGCTGGTCAGCGGACGTGCGGCCGTACTGGGGCATCGCGCCGATCCGCAGGTACCCGTACACCGGCTCGGCGATGGTGGTCTGGAACAGCGGCGCGGCGTACGCCCCACCGCCGACCAACCTCGCCCCGGCGGGGCCGGAGTACGGCGACGACCCACACGAGTTCCCGCGCGCCCAGCCCGGAGCCCAGAAACAGAAGGCGGTCTTCCTGCTCACCGGAAAGGTCATCGACGTCTGCGCGCGTACACCCTGCCCCTGAGGTGTGAGCGTGCCGTGTCCACCCGCCGAGACGCGGCGGTCGTAGGCCTGACGACATCACCCGCCATGGTCGTCGTTCCCGATGTCCTGACGGGCCGCGATGTGGCGGGCGGCGGTCAGGCTCGCCCACGACGTGATCTCGATGAGCGCCGCGTCGTCCGCGCCTGTCGCCCGTACGCCAGCCACGACGGGATCGGTGATGCGGAACGACGAGACGGCGGTGAGCAGTGCGAGGCGGGTCGCCGGGCGGTCCCGGGCCGGCAGGGCGTCGAGCCGTTCCTGGAGCCACGGCGCCGTTCCCGCGTCGCGACCCGGTTCCCGCAGGGCGGCACGGACCATGTCGCGTGCCGCTGTCGTGAGCCGCCGCTCGCCAGCCTCGTCGATCGCGCTGGCCGCGCGGGCCAGGGCACTGGCGATGGTGGGACTGCTCTCGGCCCACCGCAGGTCGTCGGGCAGCTGCGCGGCGGGCAGAAGGTCGTCGGTGTCGAGCCCGGGCAGGGGAGCGGAGGAGGCCAACCGCCGCATCACCCGGGCGGCTCCTCGCCGCACCACATCGCGCGCGATGCCCTGCACCGGCGGCAGCGGCGACTCCTGGAGGAAGACGTTGACCATGCGGTTGATGTACTGGAACGTCAGGACCGTGCCGACCAGCTCCGGCGCCTGGGCGCGGGGGAAGGGAGCCGGGCCGGGAGCTTCGGCGGATGTGACCGCCCAGCCGGCGAGCGTCCGCAACCGGGGGTCGGCCACCTGCTCGAGACGGCCCGCCGCGATGGCCTCGGGGTCTCTCCCGCGTACCAGCCCTCGCAGCGTCGTGCTGTGCACCTCAGCGCAGTACGGGCAGTTGTTGGCAAGTGACACGGCAGCCGCGACGGCTTCCTTGTCCGCGCGGGCGACCAACCCGGGCACTACGAGCACCTCACGCAGGATCGACCAGCTGGCCGCCAGCACCGACGGTGCGGGGGAGTGCAGGGCGAGGGGAGGGGCGAGCATCCCGAACTCCGCCTCGATCCGCCGGTACACGGTGCCCACGAGACCGGTGGCCGAGGCGAACGGCACCGGCCGCACGTACCGGAAGTGCGAACGGCCGGCGCGGCGTGTCGCGCGCGCGAACAGTGTGGTCATCCCGATCCCGTCTCTGCGTCAGGCGGTGGTTGAGGGTCGGTGCCTGTGGAAAGCGCCGCCGCCACACCGGCTCGTCCGGCGTAGCGGCGGCGCTCGCTCAGGCCACCGCCGCGACGTCCCCGGCGGCGGTGGTGCGGACCGCGAGTGCCGGTGCCCACCCCCGCCGTGCGGCTCCGGCCTCGAATTCGGTCATGCCGACACCCTCGCATCGGGTGCCGGGGCGTCCACCTCGCGCGTTGCCGGACGGGAGACGGACACGCCCAAGGGGTCCGTGTCGTCTCGATACACACATGCCGAACCGCGCACGCTGGAGGATCCGCCGCCGTCCGGTCCGATGTGAGAGTGGTGCGGTGACGACGAACGCCCTCGATCGCTGGCCCGATGCCCGGACCGCCGTGCACCAGGCCACCACGCGCTTCATCGCGCTTGTCAAATCGTGCCCGACACCGGCGAGCACCATGGTCACCAAGGATTGGACCGTGTCGGACACGGCAGTGCACGTGCTGTCCATCGCGATGCTCTACGTCTCGCTTGTCGACGCCGACGTCGAGCCGCCGCCGGTGCCCGGGCTCGCCGACGCGCTGGAACAGACGACAGTGGACACCGTGTCCTCGCTCAACGTGCTCGTCATGCGGCACCTGACCGAGCGGGACGCCGACGTGCTCTGCCGGGACCTGTCGGACACCGTCGAGCGCCTGCTCCGGGCCAGCGCGCACACCGATCCGGGCAGCGTCGTGCGTTGGCTCGGCGGGGCGTCGGTCACCGTCGCGGGCCTGTTCGCCCACCTGACGAACGAACTCCTCGTCCACGGCTGGGACATCGCCCGAGCGACGGGCCGACCGTGGCCGATGCCGGAGGCCGAGGCGGCGCTCTTCTTCGACCTGTTCTTTCTCGACATGGTGCGGCACGACCACGGTGTCCTCATCGACACCGGCGCGCGCCAGCCCGCGCGCCCGGTCGCGGTGGCGTACCGGTCGGCGTACACGGCGCAGACCACCACAGTCCTGAAGGACGGCCGGTTGACCATCGCTCCGCCCGACGCCCCGCTCGACGCGCGCATCACCTACCGTCCGGCGCGGTTCAACCTCATGCTGTTCGGGCGCATCAGCATGCTCTCGGCGGTGCTGCGCCGCGACGTGGTCATCGGTGGGCCCCGGCCGTGGCTGCTGCCCGGTTACCTCCGGGTCGTCCACATGCCAAACTCCTAGTGCCGTGACCACGAACGTTGACGGTGTTGGGGTCAGGCTGCTCGGGTGGCGGGTTGGCCCCAGCGTCGTTGTCGTTCGCTGCGGATGCGGG
>NZ_JBIAYR010000010.1:0-157841 GCF_042898105.1 Micromonospora sp. NPDC000663 | reverse complement strand
CCAACCCCCCCCCGCGCGTTTTTTCCTGCTGTGTGGTGGTTGGTGTTTCTCCCCCCCCCCCCCCACACCCTCCCGGGGGGGGCCCCCCCCCGCGGGGCCCCCCCTCGACTGCGTAGCGCCATTGGTGGCGCAATCAGGAAGGATGTACCTGTGAGTTCAGGACCGCAGGGCGGAGATCGTCCCCGTCGCTACGAAGACCGTACCGACGGCTCGGCTGGACGCGACCGCGGCCCGCGCCGCGACGACCGCGACCGGCCCCCGTACCGGGGCGACCGCGACAACGCTGGCGGCACCCGTGGCGGATACGCCGGCGGCCGCGATGGCGGTTCTCGTGGGGGCGACCGGGACGGTTCGCGGTCCGGTGCTCCGCGTGAGGGTGGCTTCCGTGGTGGCGACCGCGAGGGCGGTTTCCGCGGCGGTGACCGCCGTGAAGGTGGCTTCCGTGGTGGCGACCGGGACAACTCCCGGTCCGGTGCCCCGCGCGAGGGTGGCTTCCGGGGCGGTGACCGTCGTGAGGGCGGTTTCCGTGGTGGCGACCGCCCCAGTGGCCCGCGCGAGGGCGGTTTCCGTGGTGGCGACCGCCGCGAAGGTGGGTTCCGTGGTGGCGATCGTCGTGAGGGCGGTTACCAGGGCGGGGATCGTGACCGTTCCGGCCCGCCGCGTGAGGGTGGCTTCCGTGGCGGTGACCGTCGTGAGGGTGGTTTCCGTGGCGGTGACCGTCGTGAGGGTGGTTACCAGGGCGGCGACCGTGACCGTTCCGGCCCGCCGCGTGAGGGTGGCTTCCGTGGCGGCGACCGTCGCGAAGGTGGTTTCCGTGGCGGCGACCGCCGTGAAGGCGGTTACCAGGGCGGGGACCGTGGCCGTTCCGGCCCGCCGCGTGAGGGTGGCTTCCGTGGCGGTGACCGCGAGGGCGGTTTCCGTGGCGGCGACCGCCGTGAAGGCGGCTTCCGTGGCGGCGACCGCGAGGGCGGCTTCCGTGGCGGCGATCGTCGTGAGGGCGGTTACCAGGGTGGCGACCGTGGCCGTTCCGGCCCGCCGCGTGAGGGTGGCTTCCGTGGCGGTGACCGCGAAGGTGGTTTCCGTGGCGGCGACCGTGAGGGCGGTTTCCGGGGTGGCGACCGCCGCGAAGGTGGTTACCAGGGCGGCGACCGTGACCGTTCCGGCCCGCCGCGTGAGGGCGGCTTCCGTGGCGGTGACCGCGAGGGCGGTTTCCGTGGCGGCGACCGCCGTGAAGGCGGCTTCCGTGGCGGCGACCGTGAGGGCGGTTTCCGGGGTGGCGACCGTCGTGAGGGTGGTTACCAGGGTGGCGACCGTGGCCGTTCCGGCCCGCCGCGTGAGGGTGGCTTCCGTGGCGGTGACCGCGAAGGTGGTTTCCGTGGTGGCGATCGTGGCGGTTCTCGCCCGGGCGCTCCGCGCGAAGGTGGCTTCCGTGGCGGCGACCGTGAGGGCGGTTTCCGGGGTGGCGACCGCCGCGAAGGTGGTTACCAGGGCGGCGACCGTGACCGTTCCGGCCCGCCGCGTGAGGGCGGCTTCCGTGGCGGCGACCGTCGCGAGGGTGGTTTCCGTGGTGGCGATCGGCGTGAGGGCGGCGACCGTGGCCGTTCCGGCCCGCCCCGCGAGGGCGGTTTTCGGGGCGGTGACCGCGAGGGCGGTTTCCGTGGTGGCGACCGTGACGGTTCTCGCCCGGGCGCTCCGCGTGAAGGTGGCTTCCGTGGCGGCGACCGCGAAGGTGGCTTCCGTGGCGACCGTCGTGAGGGCGGTTTCCGGGGCGGCGATCGTCGCGAGGGTGGTTACCAGGGCGGCGACCGTGCCCGTTCCGGCCCGCCGCGTGAGGGTGGCTTCCGGGGCGGCGACCGTCGTGAGGGCGGTTTCCGGTCCGAAGACAGGCCGCGTCGCGAGGAGGAGACCCGCCGCGATGACCGTGCGGGCTCCGAGTCGTACGAGGGTGGGCGTACGTCCGCCCCGGCATTGCCTGACGACATCGTCGCGACGGACCTCGACAAGGACGTCCGCGCCGAGCTGCTGTCGCTGAACAAGCCTGTCGCCGAGACGGTGGCCCGGCATCTGGTCGCCACCGGTCAGTTGATCGACGAGGACCCGGCGGAGGCCTTGGCGCACGCGCTGGCCGCCCGTCGACTCGCCTCGCGTATCTCCGCTGTCCGGGAGGCCGTGGGTCTGGCCGCGTACCACGCGGGGGAGTGGCAGACGGCGATCGCCGAGCTGCGCACGTACCACCGGATGAGCGGCCTGCAGAGTCACATCGCCGTGCTGGCGGACTGTGAGCGGGCCCTGGGTCGGCCGGAGCGGGCCATCGACCTGTTCCGTGGGGCCGACCAGGACAAGCTGGACCAGGCCGTCGCGATCGAGCTGCTGATCGTCGCCGCCGGCGCCCGGGGTGACCTCGGGCAGAAGGACGCCGCCGTGGCGATGCTCCAGGTGCCGGACCTCACCAGCGAGGCCACGGTGCCGTGGACCGCGCGGCTGCGGTACGCGTACGCCGACGCCCTGCTCGCGGTGGGTCGGCGCGAGGAGGCCCGCGAGTGGTTCTCCCGCGCCGCCGACGCGGACACCGAGGGGGAGACCGACGCGGCCGAGCGGCTGCTCGAACTCGACGGCGTGGTCATCGAGGGCGACGACGAGGACGAAGCCGAGGAGATCGCCGCGGGTCCGGGCGCTCCCGGCGCGGTCCCGACCCAGCCGGACACCGACCTGGCGGCCGGTGACGACGACACGGCGGACCGGGACGCGGACGACGACGACTTCGACGAAGACGACGACGAAGACGACGAAGACGAAGACGAAGACGAAGACGAAGACGACGACGACCGCGACGAGGACTTCGACGACGACGAGCAGGGCGACGCTGTCGGTCGCTCGGCGGACGACGAGGGCTTCGACGACGAGGACGAGGACCGGCATCCCGACCAGACCGGGAGCGCCGAGTCGACGGACCGGACCGCGCCGGTCGCGGACGCGATGAACGCCGACGAGACCGCTCCCGCCCGGGGCGACGAGTCGGGGCAGACGCAGCGGTGAGTGCGGACGCCGGGAAGCGGCTGGTCGACGGGTACACCCTTGTCGTTTTCGACCTGGACGGGGTGATCTACCTGATCGACCGGCCGATTCCCGGCGCGGTCGACGCGGTGGCCCGGCTGCACGCGGAGGGGCGGGCGGTGGCGTACGCCACGAACAACGCCTCCCGACGGTCCAGCGAGGTCGCGGACCTGCTGACCGGGATGGGGGTGCCGGCCCGGCCGGGGGAGGTGCTCACCTCTGCCGCGGCCTCGGCTGAGCTGCTGCGGGACCGGCTGCCCGCCGGTGCCCCGGTGCTCGTGGTCGGCGCGGAGGCGCTGCGCGCCGAGCTGCGCGCGGTGGGCCTGACGCCCGTGTCCCGCGCCGACGAGGAGCCGGCCGCTGTGGTGCAGGGGTACGGCCCGCAGGTGGGCTGGGCCGAGCTGGCGGAGGCGTCGGTGGCCGTCCGGTCGGGTGCGATCTGGATCGCCACCAACACCGACCGGACGCTGCCCAGCAATCGTGGACCGTTGCCCGGCAACGGCTCGCTCGTCGCCGTGTTGCGGACCGCGTTGGAGCGGGATCCGGACGTGGTGGTGGGCAAGCCGGAGCCGGCGCTGTTCGAGACCGCCGCCCGGCGCAGCGACGGTGGCCGGGCGCTCGTCGTGGGCGACCGTCTGGACACCGACATCGAGGGCGCCCGTCGGGCCGGGCTGGACAGCCTGCTCGTGCTCACCGGCGTTCACGGCGTCCCCGATCTGCTGGCCGCCGAGCCGCAGCGGCGGCCCACGTACGTGGCGCGGGACCTGGCGGGGCTCTTCGACCCGCAGGGTGCCGTGGCCGTGCCGGGGGACGCCGCAGGATGGTCCGTGACGGACCGGGACGGCCTGGTGGAGCTGGCCGGCTCGGGTCGGCCGCTGGACGCGCTGGCCGCGCTCTGCGCGGCCGCCTGGTCGGCGCCGGAAGTGCCGAAGATCCGTGCCGTGTGCGCCGACGCGGCCCACGCCCTAGAGAGCTTCGGACTGCCCAGCGGCGGGTGAGACGGGCCCCCGGGGGTCGTCAGAGCAGTTTGCGCAGCTTCAGCAGGTCGAATGGGTTCGCCTTGATCGACACCCTGCGGGAGGTCACCGCGCTTGTGACGTCCAGATCGCCGCGCACCAGGGCCAGCAGGTCGTCGCTTGACGTGCTCAGCGCGATCTTGGCCTTGGGGTCGTCGCCGTCGGTCAGCTCGACAAGCCGGCCGCCGGTGATCCGCCCGTGGAACGCCGTGTCCAGGTCGGTGATCCGGCAGGCGAGCGTCCGGTCCAGGTCGATCTTGTCGCGTACCGTTTCGGCGTTGCGATCCAACCGGGCGGCCAGCTCCTGCAACGCCTGCCGGCACTCGTCCACGCTGGCCACATTCCCCCCTCGGTGATCGCCACGCCGTCCCCGGCACCGTACCGCACAGGACAGTCCGGGGCGCCCGGTAGCGTGACACCTGGACAGCTCGCCCCAGGGAAGGACACAGGCATGCAGGACGCGTGGCGCGCCTACCTCGAACTGGCCATGGGCCTCACGGAGGCGCCTCGGAAGAAGGCCCAGGACGTGGCGCGTCGGCTCGTGGGCTCCGGCGGAGCGACCGCCGCCCAGCTCCAGGCCCTCGGCGAGGAGCTGGTCAGCACCGGCGCCGCCAACCGGGAGGCGTTGACCAAGCTGGTCCGGTTCGAGGTCGACCGGGCGCTCGGCGCGGTCGGCCTGGCCACCGCCGACGAGGTGGCCGAGCTGACGCGACGGGTGCGCGACCTGGAACGGCAGCTCCGCGAGGCACGGGCCGTCGAGCCTGCCGCCACGCCACCGGCCGCCACGCAGCAGCCCGACCCGACCCGAGCCGCGCAGCCCGACGCCGCCCTGGTGCCGTCGGACGGCCCGGCCGGCGCCCCGGTCTCCGCGCCGGTGGCGAAGAAGGCGGTCGCGAAGAAGGCAGTGGCCAAGAAGGCCGTCGCGCGCAAGCCGCCGGCGACGATCAGCCGTACCAGCGACGAGGCCCCGACCCCGGCGGCGATGCCGGCGAAGAAGGCCGTGCGCAAGCGTCGCCCGGACGGTGAGTCGTGACGCCCGCGTCCCGGTGGAGCGTCAGGTGAACGGCGACGTCCGTCCGGGGCCGCCCGGCGCGCGCCCCGGTCCGCCCCCTGGCGTCCGCCCCGGCCCGCTGGCCGGCGGGTTCGGCGGGCGCCCCGGTCCGCCGCCGAGCGTCCGACCCGACCTCGACGCGACCGGTGACGACACCGACGCCGCGCGGCACCCGGCGGTCGACGCCGCCGTGCGGGCGATGGCGAACGCGGCGACGCTCGCCCCGGCCGACCAGATCGCCCAGTACGAGGCGGCCTACGAGACGCTGCGGGAAACTCTCGCCACCATCGACCAGACCTGAGCGAGACCGGAGAACCACCCATGGCACGTCGCAACCGGCTGGACGCCGAACTGGTCCGCCGCGGTCTGGCCCGCTCCCGCGAGCAGGCCGCCGCGCTTGTGGAGGCCGGCCGGGTCCAGCTGCGCGGGGTGCCCGCGCGCAAGGCCGCCGCGATGGTCGATCCCGCCGACCCGCTCCTGGTCACCGGCGACGACCCCACCGAGGAGTACGTCTCGCGCGGCGGGCACAAGCTGGCCGGGGCTCTTGCCGCGTTCGGCCCCGGCGGGCTGCGCGTCGCGGGCCGGCGCTGCCTGGACGCCGGTGCCTCGACCGGAGGCTTCACCGACGTGCTGCTGCGCGCCGACGCCGCCGAGGTGGTGGCCGTGGACGTCGGCTACGGGCAGCTCGCCTGGTCGTTGCGCACCGACGACCGGGTCCGCGTCCTGGAGCGCACCAATGTCCGTACCCTCGAACCGGAGACGATCGGCGGGCCGGTCGACCTCACGGTGGCCGACCTGTCCTTCATCTCACTGCGGCTGGTGCTGCCGGCGTTGGCCGGCTGCACCCGCGACGACGGTGACCTGGCGTTGATGGTGAAGCCGCAGTTCGAGGTCGGCAAGGAGCGGGTGGGCGCCGGCGGCGTGGTCCGCGACCCGGAACTGCGCGCCGAGGCCGTGCTCGACGTGGCGGCGGCGGCGGGGCAGCTCGGTCTCGGCCTGGCCGGCGTCGCGGCCAGCCCGCTGCCCGGGCCGAGCGGCAACGTGGAGTTCTTCGTATGGTTGCGCCGTGGCGCACCACCGGCCGACCCGACGCGGGTGCGGGCCGTGGTGGCGGCCGGGCCGGACGGCCCGACGACGGCCGGCGACGTGCCGGCCGCGGCGGCTAAGGAGGTCGCAGGGTGAACGCGTACAGCGAGCGGTGCGCACCGGCACGCGGCCGTGCCGGGGCGACGGTGGACAGGCGGCCGCTCCGATGAGCGGTCGTACGGCGCTGCTGGTGACCCACACCGGCCGTCGGCGCAGCACCGAGCACGCCCGGTCGGTCGCGGCCGACCTGATCGCTGCGGGTTTCGAGGTACGGGTGGTCGCCGACGAGGCCGACGACCTCGACCTGCCCGGCGTGGTGCCGGTCGCCGGCCCGGAGGCCGCCGAGGGCGCCGAGATCGTGTTCGCGCTCGGTGGCGACGGCACCTTCCTGCGCGCGGCGGAGCTGGCCCGGCCGGCGAAGGCCCCGCTGCTCGGCATCAACCTCGGCAAGGTGGGCTTCCTGGCCGAGGCGGAGATCGACGACCTGGACACGGCGGTCCGGGACGTCGTCAGCCGCAACTACACGGTGGACGAACGGCTCACCCTTGACGTCACCGCCGAGTTCGACGGCGGCCCCACCATCGAGTCGTGGGCGCTCAACGAGATAAGCGTCGAGAAGGGCGAGCGAGCGCAGATGCTCGAGCTGCTCGTCGACGTGGACGGCCGGCCACTGTCCCGCTACGGCTGCGACGGCGTCGTCTGCGCCACCCCCACCGGCTCCACCGCGTACGCGTTCTCCGGCGGCGGCCCGGTGGTCTGGCCGGAGGTGGAGGCGCTGCTGCTGGTGCCGATCAGCGCGCACGCGTTGTTCAGCCGCCCGCTGGTCACCGCTCCGACGTCCACATTCGTCATCACCGTGGATCCGTTCACCACCCTCGCCGTGCTCTCCTGCGACGGTCGACGGGTGTACGACCTGCCGCCCGGCGCCCGCGTCACCGTTCGTCGGGGCGCGCTGCCGGTGCGCATCGTGCGGCTGCGGGCACGCCCCTTCACCGACCGGCTGGTCGCCAAGTTCGGCCTTCCCGTGCACGGGTGGCGGGGCAGCCGCAGGTGACCGTCGGGCACACCGTGTGTGCACGGTTGTTGTCCACCTGACGACATGTCGCCGCTGCGGCGGCCGGCGACTAGTGACCTGGTGACGGGCTCCGTCGCAGACTCCGATCGGCCCTCGTCTACGGATGGGGGCCCACAGGAGTAGAGGAGCACATCGCATGCACTGGTCCCCACGCTGGCTCACCGCTGGCGCGGTCGGCGCGTTGGTGGTCGGGCTCGCCGCACCGGCGTCCGCCGACCCGCCCGCCCGGCCCGTCGGCCCCAATCCGGGCCCGAGCGCCCCCGGCGCCACGCCCGTTCGTGTCACCCTGATCACCGGAGACCAGGTCGAGCTCGCGCCGGCGGCGCCGGGTCGGGTCGCCGCCACCGTCCGCCCCGGCCCCGGGCGTGAGCGGGTCATCTTCCAGACCCTGGAGGTCGACGGCGGGCTGCGGGTGCTGCCCAGCGACGCGGTGCCCTACGTGTCCAGCGGGGTTCTCGACGCCAACCTGTTCGACGTGCAGGAGTTGGCCGCCGACGGCTACGGCGACGCCGCGCAGGGCGACCTGCCGCTGATCGTGCGCTACCAGGAGCCGGCCGCCGGTCGGGTCCGGCCGCTCACCGTCGCCGCCGACGCCCGCCCCCTGGCGAGCATCAACGGTGCCGCGTTGCGCGTCGGCAAGGGCGACCTCGGCGGCCTGTGGACCACCCTCGCCGCCACACCGGCCACCCGGGCCACGGCCGCCGCCCCCACGCTGGGCGGCGGCATCGCCCGCGTCTGGCTGGACGCCCGGGTACGCCCCGCGCTGGAGCACAGCGTGCCGCAGATCGGCGCACCGCAGGCCTGGGCGGCCGGCCGGGACGGCAACGGCGTGACGGTGGCGGTCCTCGACACGGGCGTCGACGCCACCCACCCCGACCTGGCCGGGCGGATCGCCGAGGCGCGGGACTTCTCCGACAGTGGCAGCGCCCGTGACGGCCACGGCCACGGCACCCACGTCGCGGCCACCATCGCCGGCAGCGGCGCCGCGTCGGCGGGGCTGCGCAAGGGCGTGGCGCCCGGCGCGCGCCTGCTGGTCGGCAAGGTGCTCGACGACGGCGGTTCCGGCAGCTCCTCGGCGATCATCGCCGGCATGGAGTGGGCCGCCCACTCCGGCGCGAAGGTCGTCAGCATGAGCCTCGGCGGTGACCCCACCGACGGCACCGACCCGATGAGCCAGGCCGTCAACGACCTGACCGCCGAGACCGGCGCGCTCTTCGTCGTCGCCGCCGGCAACGCGGGCGCCGCGCGTACCGTCGGCTCTCCGGGCGCGGCCACCGCGGCGCTCACCGTCGGCGCGGTGGACCGCGACGACAACCTCGCGGAGTTCTCCAGCCGCGGCCCGCGTCTCGGCGACAACGGCCTCAAGCCGGAGATCACCGCCCCGGGCGTCGGCATCGTCGCGGCGCGGGCCGCCGGCACCACAATGGGTACGCCTGTGGGCGACGCCTACACGACCGCGTCCGGGACGTCGATGGCCACCCCGCACGTGGCGGGCGCGGCGGCGATCCTCGCCCAGGAACACCCCGACTGGGCCGCCGGTAAGCTCAAGGACGCCCTCGTGAGCACCACGAAGGCCAACCCAGCGCTCACCGTCTTCGAGCAGGGCGGCGGCCGGGTCGATGTGGCGCGGGCGCTCACGCAGCGGGTGTACGCGTCGTCCACAGTCGACTTCGGCCGGATCACGACCGGCGGCGCGACGGCCGAGCGGAGCGTGACGTACACCAACGGCACGAAGACCGCGCAGACCCTGCGGCTGGCCCTGGAGCTGCGCAACCTGGACAGCGGTGCGGCCGAGACCGACGGGGTCGCGCTCGGATCCGGCGAGGTGAGCGTGCCGGCAGGCGGCAGCGTGGAGGTGCCGCTGCGCGCCGACCCGGCGAAGTTCGCCCGTGGCCCGCATGGCGGTTGGTTGGTGGCGACAGGTACGGATGGCGTCGCCGTGCGGACGCCGGTCGGGCTCACCGTCAGCGGCCCCCTGCACGACGTCACGGTGAAGGTGTTGGACCGGCAGGGTCAGCTGACCCTGTCGCCCGGGCTGACCCTGTTCGGGGAGCAGCCCGAGTCGGACTACTGGGGTTGGTGGCCGGGGGAGGGCACCCTGCGGGTCGAGGAGGGCACCTACCTGCTGACCGCGCTCGTGGAGCACGGCGCCCCGCTGGACGAGCAGTTGACCCAGACCGTCGAGCCGGAGTTGACAGTCGACCGGGACCTGACGGTGGTGCTCGACGCCCGCAAGGGCACCCCGGTACGGATCGAGACGCCGAAGCCCAGCGAGCAGCGTGCCACGCTCAGCTTCTACGTGCACCGGGTGCTGGGCAACGGCCGGCAGATCGACCACGGCGTGATGGCCTACAGCACCGTCCAGCAGGTGAACGTCACGCCCACCCGGCAGGTGCGCCAGGGCGAGTTCGAGTTCGCCTCGCGCTGGCAGCTCGTCGCGCCCATGGTGCAGGCGACGGTCAGCGGGGTGTCCGGCCCGTCGGACATCAACCTGCTGGGCACCTCGCCGGCGCCGACCGGTCGGCGCAAGCTGCCGCTGGTCTGGGCCGGCGCCGGAACACCCGCCGAGCTGGCCCGGGCACGGGGTGCCGCCGCGCTGCTCGCCGCCGACCCGGCCCGTTCGGAGGACGAGCAGGTCGAGGCGGCCGCGAAGGCCGGAGCGGCGGTGGTGCTGATCGTCCGGCCGCAGGACCAGACCGCGTGGACGGTGTGGCGGCCGGGCGGGGAGCGGCTGCCGATCCCCGCGATGGTCGTCGCGTACGACGACGGGCAGCGGCTGATCGCGGCGGCCCGCCGGGGCCGGGCGACGCTCGACCTCACACTGACCGTGGACAGCCCCTACCTGTACGACGTGTGGCAGGTGTCCAAGGGCCGGGTGCCGGAACGGATCGTGCACACAGTGACGGCGAAGAACACCGCCGAGGTGACCGCCAGCTACGGCGACATGGGCGCGGGCTGGGCCACCGAGGAGCGGTTCGGCTGGCGTCCCTGGCAGGAGTACGCCTGGAACGACGACCAGCGGATCGTCCGCAACGGCACCACCCGGCAGGAGTTCGTCAGCGCCGGGGACAACTGGTGGCAGCACCGGGTGTTGCACAAGTCCATGTTCATGCAGTGGGGGCAGTTGGAGGGCGGCCTGACCCAGGAGCCCCGCCGGTACGACGCCGACGACCGGGAGACCGAGACCTGGCACGCCCCAGTGGTCCGCCCGGCGGTACCGGCCAGCGGCGTGCCGGTGCCCACCCGCACCGGTGACACCCTCGACCTGCGGGTGCCCGAGTTCGTCGACGCCGACGGCCACTACAGCGTGGCCGGCGAGAGCGAGGAGCCGGACACCGTCGGGGTCCGGGTCAGCCGCGACGGTGAGCAGATCGCCGATCTGTCCGACGGATGGGCGCCGGTGCCGACCAGCCCGGCGGCGGCCCGCTACCGCCTCGACGTGAGTACGCGGCGGTCGTCGGCCGAGTGGCGCTACGCCACGCGTACCGAGACGGCCTGGGAGTTCACCTCGGCTCGACGGCCGGGCGACGCGGCCACCCCGCTGTCGCTGTTGCAGGTGGACTACCGGGTGCCGGCCGACCTGCTGAACACGGTACGCGGCAACCGGCCGCACCAGGTGGGGCTCACCCTGCGCCAGCCGGCAGGGGTGCCCACGCCCAAGGGCGCGAACGTCCGGGTGGAGGTCTCCTTCGACGGGGGCGTCACCTGGCGGTCCGCGCCGACCCGGGGCTCCGGCACCCGGTACACCGCGACGGTGCCGGCCGGGCGCGGAACCGTCTCGCTGCGGGTGCACGCCCGCGACCGGGCCGGGAACAGCGTCGAGCAGACCGTGGTCGACGCGTACGGCCTGCGCTGACGGGCGCGGGGGGTGGGGCGGCTCGGGCCGTCCCACCCCCCGCGGCCCTGCCGGCGTCAGATCCAGCCGCGGCGGGCCACCTGGAACGCCAACCCGGGTCTGGTGTCCACGCCCGCGGCGTCCATCAGGTCGGCGAGTCGTCGCTGCACGGTCCGCCGGCTCACCCCGAGCTGGGAGGCGATGGACTTGTCCGGTACGCCTGCCACGAACAGGGACAGCAGTCGCGCCTCGTCGGCGTCCGGCCGGTAGCCGTCGGCCGGGCGTTCGGTGTGCGAGCCGTCATGGCCGGCGCCGGTGAGGGGATCCTCCAGCCGCAGCCGGGTGGCCACCCGCCAGTGGCTCTCGAACAGGGCGAGCAACGCGTCGAGCAGTTGACTACGGCCGATCACGGCGGCACTCGGCTCGCCGCCGTCCCGGTCGGGCACCAGCGGGCAGATGGCGGTTCGGGCGTCCACGATGGCCAGTCGGACCGGCAGGCGGTCCAGGACGCGGGCCTGTTCGCCGGCGCCGACGCCCTTGGCCAGGTCGGCGAGCGCGCCCGGCTCCAGCAGCATCTCCCGTTCGTAGATGGCCCGGTAGCTCACCCCGCGGGCCAGCGCGTCGAACTCCTCCAGGTTCTCCGGCCCGGCCATCGCCAGGGGATTGGCCCGGCAGAACCAGAGCACCTCCGTACGCGCCGAGTTCTGCAGGTCGCGCAGCCGGTCGCGGAGCACCCCGGTGCCGGTGATCACCTCGACCAGGTGGTCGACGTGGTGCCGGCGCAGCCCGGAGCGGTACTCCTCGGCCAGCTGGGTGACCCGGTGACGGGCCGCCTCCAGGTCCTCCTGCCGGCGCAGCAGTGTCGCGCCGAGGGCGACGTCCGGGGCGTTCGGGCGCAGGGGGGCGTCCGGGTCGGCGTCGGTGGGCTGCACCAGGCCCTTGGCGCGCAGCGCCTCGACCTCGGCGACGACCTGCTCACGGGGCCGGTTCAGCCGGCGGACCAACTCGTCGATCCGGGCCGTGGTGAGCTGCAACAGGCAGCGGTACAGCTCCTCCTCGGCGGGGGTCAGGCCGATCACGTCCAACACGGGGCAGAACTGTACGTCGCCCAGGTCGGGGGCACGTCGCGGCCCACCGGCGGGGCCCGTCGGCTGGTCAACTGTCGGGGCACGCGTCTACTGTCGGTTGCTGTGCTGGAAGAGCTGCGCATCACCGGGCTGGGCGTCATCGACGACACGACGCTGCCGCTGACCGGCGGCATGAACGTCATCACCGGCGAGACCGGTGCGGGCAAGACGATGGTGGTCACCGGCCTCGGCCTGCTCTTCGGCGGCCGGGCCGACGCCGGGCGGGTCCGTGCCCAACCGGGCCGGGCCGTGGTGGAGGGTCGGCTGCGGCTGGACGGCCGGGTCGCCGACGTGGTGTACGCACGCATCTCCGACGCCGGCGGCGAGCCCGACGAGGACGGCTCGCTGCTGCTGAGCCGCACGGTGACTGTCGAGGGCCGCTCCCGCGCCCACGTCGGTGGCCGGAGCATGCCGGTGTCGATGCTCGGCGAGGTCGGCGAGCAGGCGGTGGCCGTACACGGCCAGTCCGACCAGCTGCGGCTGCTACGCCCGACCGAGCAGCGTGCCGCCCTGGACCGGTTCGCCGGCCCGGCGCACGAGAAGCTGCTCGACGCGTTGCGCGAGGCGTACACGGGGTGGCGGCGGATCGTCGACGACCTGGCCGACAGGCGGCGCAACGCCCGCGAGCGCAACCAGGAGGCCGACCTGCTGCGGCTCGGCCTCGACGAGATCACCCGGGTCGATCCGCAGCCGGGTGAGGACGACGAGCTGAAGACCGAGGCGCAGCGGCTGGAGCACGCCGAGGGGCTGCGGACGGCGGCGCAGCTGGCGCAGCTGTGCGTGGCAGGCGGCGCGGAGGCGGCCGACGAGACACCTGACGCGACGGCGCTGCTCGGCACGGCCCGGCGCACCCTGGAGGCGCAGGCCGGCACCGATCCGGCGCTCGGCGAGTTGGCGGCCCGGCTGGAGGAGGCCGCGACCCTGGTCACCGACGTGTCCGCGGAGCTGTCGGCGTACCTGGCGACGCTCGACGCGGACCCGGCCCGGTTGCAGCACGTCTACGAGCGGCGGGCGGCGCTGCGCGCGTTGACCCGCAAGTACGCCGACGACGTCGACGGGGTGATCGCTTGGGCCGATCGGGCCCGCACCCGTCTGTCCGATCTGGACACATCGGACGATCTGCTCGACGAGCTGGAGCGCGAGGGCCAGCGGCTGGCCGGTGAGGTGGCCGATCTGGCCGGTCGGGTGTCGGCGTCGCGGCAGGAGGCGGCTGTGCGTTTCGCCGGCCAGGTCACTGTCGAGCTTGCCGGTCTGGCCATGCCGCACGCCCGGATCGAGGTGGCGGTGCTGCCCCGCCCGGCCGGTCGCGCCGAGCCGGCGTTGCCGGTCAACGGGGTGGAGGTGGGTGTCGGCCCGGACGGCGGTGACGAGGTGGAGCTGCGGTTGCTGGCGCATCCGGGCGCCCCGTCGTTGCCGTTGCAGCGCGGCGCGTCCGGCGGCGAGCTGTCCCGTGTGATGCTCGCCATCGAGGTGGTCTTCGCCGGCTCCGGAGGGCCGCCCACGTTGGTCTTCGACGAGGTCGACGCGGGCGTCGGCGGTCAGGCGGCGGTGGAGATCGGTCGGCGCCTGGCCCGGTTGGCCCGCAGTCACCAGGTGTTGGTGGTCACCCACCTGCCGCAGGTGGCCGCGTTCGCCGATCGGCATCTGGTGGTGGCGAAGGACACCGGAGGTGCCGTGACGACAAGTGGCGTACGGGTGGTGGAGGACACCGAGCGGGCCCGGGAGCTGGCCCGGATGCTCGCTGGTTTGCCCGACTCGGATCTGGGTATCGCTCACGCCGAGGAGCTCTTGGCGGTAGCCGCGAAGGAAAGGCGGCCGTGACACCGCGTATTGTGAGCGCAAGCACACCGGCTTGTGCCGGTGTGTGCTTCCCTGGGTAGGCGGCCCTGCTCAGGCATGTCGCGACAGAAAAGCCTGCCTCACATGCCAGGATGGTCACGATGCGTCTACCCACGTTGCGCCGGAACCGAAACGCGGAGCCGGGCAGAGTCCTCGGCACCGCGCGCCTCGATCGCCGGACGAAGCGCCTGGTCGGCCGGCTGCGCCCGGGTGACATCGCGGTCATCGATCACGTCGATCTGGACCGGGTGGCGGCCGACTCGTTGGTCGCGGTAGGTGTCGCGGCGGTGCTCAACGCCAAGCCGTCGGTGTCCGGCCGCTACCCGAACCTCGGCCCGGAGGTGTTGGTCGCCGCGGGCATTCCGCTGCTCGACGACCTCGGGGAGGGCGTGTTCGAGCGGATCCGCGAGGGCGACCAGGTGCGCATCGAGGGCAACACGGTGTTCGCCGGCGACGAGCCGGTGGCGCACGGCACCCTGCAGGACGCCGAGTCGGTCGCCAAGGCGATGGCCGACGCGCGGGAGGGTCTGTCGGTGCAGTTGGAGGCGTTCGCCGCCAACACGATGGACTACCTGCGCCAGGAACGGGACCTGCTGCTCGACGGTGTGGGCGTACCGGACATCGAGACGCAGATCCAGGGTCGGCACTGCCTGATCGTGGTGCGCGGCTACGACTACAAGGCCGACCTGGACGTGCTGCGCCCGTACATCCGGGAGTTCAAGCCGGTGCTGATCGGCGTCGACGGCGGCGCGGACGCGCTTGTCGAGGCCGGCTACACCCCCGACATGATCATCGGGGACATGGATTCGGTCACCGACGACGTGCTGCGCTGCGGCGCCGAGGTGATCGTGCACGCCTATCCGGACGGGCGGGCGCCGGGGCTGCCCCGGGTCAACGGTCTCGGCGTGCCGGCGATCACCTTCCCGGCCGCGGCGACGAGCGAGGATCTGGCCATGCTGCTCGCCGACGAGAAGGGTGCCTCGCTGCTGGTCGCCGTCGGCACGCACGCCACCCTCGTCGAATTCCTGGACAAGGGTCGCGGTGGGATGGCCTCGACGTTCCTGACCCGGCTGAAGGTCGGCGGCAAGCTTGTCGACGCCAAGGGCGTGAGCCGGCTCTACCGGCAGAGCATCTCCGGCTCGTCACTGCTGCTGCTGGTGTTGTCGGCGATCGCCGCGATGGCGTCCGCGGTAGCCGTGTCGACAGTCGGGAAGGCGTACCTGGGCGTCGTCGCCGAGTGGTGGGACAATTTCGTGTTCCAGCTGTACCGGCTGTTCTAGTTCCCGACCGATCAAGAGGCTGCAAGCGTGATCAATTTCCGCTACCACGTGGTGTCCCTCACCGCGGTCTTCCTGGCTCTGGCGATCGGCCTGGTGGTCGGCACGGCCGCCCTCAACGGCCCGGTCGCCGACTCGCTCAAGGAGCAGGTCACCGGGCTGCGCAAGGACAACCAGCAGTGGCGTCAGCAGGTCAGCAACATGGAGAAGCAGCTCGGGCTGGAGGAGGAGTTCGCCGAGGAGATGTCCCAGGTCGTCCTGCCGGGCACCCTCACCGGCCGCCGGGTCGTGGTGCTGAGCCTGCCGAACGGGCGCGACCACACCGAGGGTGTGCTCAAGAAGCTCCAGCTCGCCGGCGCCACCATCACCGGCCGGGTCGACCTGCAGGACAAGTTCATCAACCCGGACAACAACTCCAACCTGCTGGAACTCGCCGTCACCGCGGCCCGGCCGACCGCGCAGACCACCGGCCTGCCGGGCAACGGGCACGGCGTGGAGACCTCCAGCGCGCTGCTGGCCAGCGTCCTGCTGGACCGGGCGCAGGGCGTCGCGCCGGTCAGCGACGCCGACCGGCGGGCGGTGCTCGCCGCGTACAACAACGCCGGCTACCTGACCACCGACAACAACAAGGTCACCGGCTCCGCCGAGGCGGTCGTCGTGGTCAGCGGCCAGCCGTACGTCGACAAGGACTCCGACAAACGGGACGAGTCGGTCGTCAAGATCGCCGAGCAGTTCGACCGGACCGGGTCGATCGTGGTGGGCGGCAACGGGTCGGTCGGCGGCAACCTGGTCTCCGTGGTCCGCGGTGACCCGGTGCTCGCGCAGACGATCTCCACGGTCGACAACGCCAACACCGTGCAGGGCCAACTCGTCACCAGCCTCGCCCTGGTGCAGCAGCTCACCGAAAAGAAGGCGGGTCAGTACGGCGTCGGCGACAACGCGGCCTCCCTGCTGCCTAGACTGCCCCAGTGAGCGAACGACGTACCCGCGTGTCCGTAATCGAGAAGGTGGCGGCGTGAGGGCGCTGGGCCGGCTGCTGATCGCCGGCGCCGGCGCCGCGGCGGCCCGGTACGCGCTGCGCGAGGTGCGCAGCGCCCCGGTCGGGCCCGCGCTGGAGCGCACCAACTTCCGTGGGCGGACGGTGACCCTGGCCGCCGGTCCGGCGCTCGCCGCCGGAGCGGCCACCGTCGGCGCGTTCGGCGCGGCAAGCGGCGCCTCCGGTGCGGCGGCCCTTGTCGCCGGCCTCGGTGCGGGTGGTGTCGGGCTGTACGACGACGTGGTGGGCGGCCGGCCGGAACAGAAGGCGGCGAAGGGCTTCGCCGGTCACCTCGCCGCCCTGCGCGAGGGGCGGGTCACCGCGGGCCTGGTCAAGGTCGTCGGGGTGGGCGCCGCCGGGCTGGGCGCCGCCGCGCTGCTCGCCGCCGACGCCCGGGTCGCGGCGCATCCGCGCCGGCAGCGGCACGGCGCGTTCGGCAGGGGCGTCGACGTGCTGCTCGGCGCCGGCGTGATCGCCGGCACCGCCAACCTGCTCAACCTGCTCGACCTGCGACCCGGCCGGGCCATCAAGTCCGGGCTGCTGCTCGCCGCGCCGCTGGCCGGTGGCCCGCACGGCGGGATCGCCGCCGGTGCCGCCGGTGCCGCAGCGGGCCTGCTCCGCGACGACCTGGCCGAGGACGTCATGCTCGGCGACAGCGGCGCGAACGCCCTCGGCGCGCTGCTCGGTGTCGCGCTCGCCGCCCGCACCGGCCCGCTCGGCCGGGCCGGTCTGCTGGCCGTGCTCGCCGGGCTCACCGCCGCCAGCGAGAAGGTCAGCTTCACGTCGGTGATCCAGCAGACCCCGGGGCTGCGGGAGCTTGACGCACTGGGCCGGCGCGCCGACTGACGTGACCAGACCGGCACCCCTCGCCGGCGCCGGCCGGCTGGCCGGGGCAGCCGCGCTCATCGCCGTCCTCACCGTGGCCAGCCGACTCGCCGGCTTCGGCCGTACCGCCGTGTTCACCTGGAGCCTCGCGCCCACCGACCTCGGCGGCGCCTACGTGGTGGCCAACGCGGTACCCAACTTCATCTTCGAGATCGTCGCCGGGGGAGCGCTGGCCAGTCTCGTCGTACCGCTGCTGGCCGGCGCGGTCGCGGCCGGGGACCGCACGGCGGTTGCCCGGACCACCGGAGCGCTGCTGACCTGGACGCTGGCTCTGCTGGTGCCGCTCGCGCTGCTCGTGGTGGTCGCCGCCGGGCCGGTGATCGGGCTGCTCGGCGACGGGTTGAGCGCCGCCCAGCAGCAGAGCGGCGTACGGATGCTGCGGGTCTTCGCGCCGCAGCTGCCGCTGTACGGCGTCGGCATCGTGCTCGCCGGTGTGCTCCAGGCGCACCGCCGTTTCGCCTGGCCGGTGCTCGCCCCGCTGCTGTCCAGTCTCACCGTCATCGTCGTGTACCTGGGGTTCACCGCGACCCAGGGCCGGTACGCCACAGTGGGCGGGGTGAGCCGCGACGGCGAGCTCCTGCTGTCGGCCGGCACCACGCTCGGCGTGGTGGTGCTGTCGTTGTCGCTGCTCATTCCGGTCCGGCGGCTGCGGCTGGGGCTGCGGGCCGGTTTCGGGTTCCCCGCCGACGCGCGGGCCCGGGTCGGCGCCCTGGCGATCGCCGGCGCCGTCACCGTCACCACGCAGCAGATCGCGCTGATCGTCAGCCTGAACCAGGTGACAGTGGGCGCGGTCAGCAACCCGGGCGTCTACAACCTGGCGCAGACCGTCTACCTGCTGCCGTGGGCGGTGCTGGCGGTGCCGCTGGCCATCGCCGCCTACCCGACCCTGGCCGCGGCACACACGACAGGGGACGAGGACACCTACCGCTCGACCCTCGCCCCCGCCGTACGCGGGGTGCTCCTGTTCAGCTGCCTCGGCGCCGCCGCGCTGATCGGGACCGCCGGCCCGGTGGGGCACTTCTTCTTCCCCGGGTCCGCGACGGCCGCCTCGACCGCCGCCGCCGCGATCATCGGGTACGCGCCGGGCCTGCTCGGCTACGGTCTCTTCGCGGTGCTCACCCGGGCGCTGTACGCGCGGGGCGAGACCCGGGCGGCCACCGGCGCCACAGCCGTCGGCTTCCTGGTGGTGGCGGCAGTCGTCCTGCTGTTCGGCGCGCTGCTACCGGTACGGGACCGGGTCCTCGCGGTCACGTCCGCCAACTCGGTGGGGATGCTGGTGCTCGGGGCGCTGCTGCTCACGGCGGTGCGGCGCAGCGCCGGCCGCGCGGCACTGGGCGGCGCGGCGCGGGCCGGGACGGCAGGCGCCCTCGCCGGGTCGCTTGCCGCGCTCGCCGGGCTGGGCGTCGTCCGGCTGCTCGACACGCCGGACGGCGGCACCCCGACGATGGCGGCGGCACTCGGTCAGGGCATGCTGTCCGGGGTTCTGGTCGGGGTGGTGTTCCTCGCCGTGGTCTGGTTCGTCGACCGGCGGGACGTACGGCCGCTGCTCGCCGGGGCGCTGCGCCGCCTGAACCGGCGGGGGCCGCGACAGCCTGGCGGGGGGTCGACGCCGACCGCGCCGGAGCGGGGCGACGGGAAGGAGACGGTGGGCCAGTGAGCGGGGGACGTGAGCCAGCTCAGCAGGCCGGCTGGTCGGGCAGTGTCGCGTTGGTGCTCGCCTCCAGCACCGGTGGTGTCGGCCAGCACGTCCGGTCGGTGGCACGGGGGCTCGTCGCGGCAGGTGCGCGGGTGCTGGTGTGCGGGCCGGCGGCGACGCAGGAGCAGTTCGACTTCGTGAGCGTCGGGGCCCGGTTCGAGCCGGTGGAGGTCCCGGCCAGCCCGACCCCCGCCGACGCGCGTGCGGTGCTCGCCGTGCGCCGGGTGCTCGCCGAGGCCCGGGTCGACGTGGTGCACGCCCACGGCCTGCGCGCCGGGCTGGTGGCCGTACTGGCCCGTCCGGCCGCCCCGCTGGTGGTGACCTGGCACAACGCTGTCCTCGCCGGTGGGTTGCGCGGCGGTGTGTCCCGTCTCGTCGAGCGGGTGGTGGCCCGGGGCGCACGGGTGGCCCTCGGCGCGTCCGCGGACCTGGTGGACCGGGCCGCCGCGCTGGGCGCCGCCGACGCCCGGCTCGCCCCGGTCGCCGCGCCGACCCTGCCCGAGCCGCGCCGACGTCCGGCGGCGGTGCGGGCCGAGTTCGGCGTACGCCCGGACCAGCCGCTCATCGTGTCGGTGGGCCGGTTGCACCCGCAGAAGCGCTACGACGTGCTGATCGACGCGGCGGCCCGCTGGCGTACCCGTACACCGCCGCCGGTCGTGGTGATCGCGGGCAGCGGACCGGCGTACCTGCCGTTGGCAGCCCGGACGTCCGCGGCCCGCGCGCCGGTGACCCTGCTGGGGCACCGTACCGACGTGGCGGACCTGCTCGCCGGCGCCGACCTGGCGGTCGTGAGCAGCGACTGGGAGGCTCGGCAGCTGTTCGCGCAGGAGGCGCTGCGCGCGGGCGTACCCCTGGTGGCCACCGCTGTCGGTGGGCTGCCGGAGCTGGTCGGGGACGCCGCGGCGCTGGTTCCGCCCGGTGACGTGGACGCCCTCGACGCGGCGGTGCGCGCCCTGCTGGACGACCCGGCGGCCCGGGCCGAACTGGGCCGCCGCGGCGCCGAGCGGTCGCTGACCTGGCCCACCGAGGCGGACACGGTGGCCGCGCTGACCGCGCTCTACACCGAGTTGACCGCACCCACCGGTCCGACGGCAACCCGGACGCCCGGAACGGGGCAGCGCTGATGCTGCGTCGACTCGCGCCCGCCGTGTTGACGGTGCTCGTGGTGGCGCTGGGTGTCGCCGGGCTGGCCGTGCGGCCGCCGCAGGGCACCCCGCAGCGCACCGCCGACTTCGTGGTCCTCGCGGGTGTAGCGGGTCTGCGCTGGGAGGACGTGGATCCGCAGCACACCCCGACGCTGTGGCGGATGGCCCAGCAGGGTGCGATCGGTTCGCTGTCGGTGCGGTCGGCGCACCGGCCCACCTGCCCGGTGGACGGGTGGCTCACCCTCGGCGCGGGCAGCTTCGCCGCGTGGAACGGCAGCCGGCCCGACGGTGGCTGCCCGGCGGGAGGGGTGGCCGTGGAGCAGCCGGACGGCATCGGCGCCAACCTGCCCGACCAGGAGAGCGTGGTCCAGTACAACCAGCAGCGGCTGCCGTGGAACACCATGCCCGGCTCGCTGTCGGAGTCGGTGCGCTGCTCGGTCGCTGTGGGGCCGGGCGCGGCCGTGGCTGCCGCGCGACCGTTCGGCCGGGTCGACAGGTACGCCTCGGCGCTGCCCGACGATCCCCGCCTGCTGCTCGGCTCGTGTGTGCTGAGCATCGTCGACCTCGGCACGGTCACCGGGGCCGACCCGGCGACGCGCGCCCGGGAGGCCCGCGAGGCGGACGCCCAACTCGCCCGGGTGATGGCCGCCCGCCCGCCACGCTCGCTGGTGCTTGTCGCCGGGATCTCCGACACCGCCGCGCCGTCCCGGCTGCACGTGGTGGTCGCCGACGGGCCGGGCTGGGAGCGGGGGTGGCTCACATCGGCCAGCACCGGCCGGGACGGGTACCTGCAACTTGTCGACCTCGCGCCGACCGCGCTTGCCGCGCTGGGCCGGCCGATGCCGGAGCGGCTCTTCCTCGGCCGGCCGGCGATCAGCACGGGTGACCGCCCGGACGACCTGGCGGACGCCGTCAACGCCCCGGCGGACGCCGACCGGGAGGCGGCAGCCCAACGGACCGTCTCCGGCGGGTTCTTCACAGTGCTGGCCGTGGTGCAGGTGCTGCTGGCCCTGGCGGTGCTGCCGCTGCTGCGCCGGGCGCGGCCGCACGCCGGGCCGACCGGTCCGACGCCGGCGCCGGCGCGGCTCGTGGCGGTGGTCGAGGTGCTGCTGGTGGCGGCGGCGTTGACGGTGCCGGCGGCGCTGCTCGCCGACGCGGTGCCCTGGTGGCGGGGCGAGCATCCCGGCTGGATCTTCGCGGGGGTGACAGCGCTGCTGGTGGCGGCCGGTACGGCGGCGGTCCGGTTCGCGCCCGGCTGGGCGGGCACCCTCGGTTCGCTCGGCGCGGTGGCCGGCCTCACCACGCTCGTCGTGGGGCTGGACGTGCTCACCGGGGCGCGGCTGCAGCTCAACGGTGTGGTGGGCTATTCGGCGTTGCAGGGTGGCCGGTACTCGGGTCTGAGCACAGTCGGGCTGGGCGTGCTGCTCGCCGGGGCGCTGCTCAGCGGTGGCTGGCTCGCCCAGCGGGTGCCCCGGGGCTGGCGGCCCGCGGTGGTGGTGGCCGTGGGTGGCGTCGCAGTGGTGGTCGTCGGCAGCCCGTACCTGGGCGCCGATCCGGTGGGGGCGATCGCGCTCACCGCCGGTCTGAGCGTGGCCGCGGTGATCAGCGGTGGCGGCTGGCTGACCATCAGCCGGTTGGCGTGGGCGTCGATGGCCGCGCTGGCGGTGGCCGTCGGCTTCGCCGTGGTGGATCTGCGCCGCCCGCCGGCGGAGCGGGGCAGCCTGGGCCGGTTCCTGTCGGCCGTCGGCGACGGTACCGGCGGGTTCACCGTGCACCGGTCGAGTACGGAGAACTTCGAGACGCTCGTCAACAGTCCGCTGACCGTGCTGGCGTTGGCCGGCGGGCTGCTGGTGTGGTTCGCGTTGCTCCAGCCGTGGGGCGGTCTGATGCGGCTGTTCGGCATCTATCCGGCGGTCCGGGCCGCGCTGGCCGGCACGGCGGTCGCCGCGGTGCTCGGTGGGGTGCTCGACGGGGCGGCGCTCGACGTCGCCGGCGCCGCCGCGGCGCTTGTGGTGCCGATGGCCGCGCTGGCGTCGCTGCGGGTGCTCGGCCACGCCGCGGACCGGACCCGCCCGGGCGTGGGCCGCCTGCGTGACGACGCGGGCTCCGGTGACGGGCCGGGCGCCGCCGACGACGCTGACCCGGGCCCCGGCGGCGACGCGGGCTCCGGCGGTGTCGGTCCGGCCGGTGGCGGCCCGACCGGCGGTGGTGGGCCGCTGGGCGCCGTGCATCCCCGGCCGATCAGCGGCCCGCCCGCGAGCCCGCCCCGACCCCAGGTGTCGCCGCCGGCCGAACGGTCCCCGGACGTCGAGGACGGGCCGGAGCCGACCGCCGCCGTGGTGCCGCCCCGGCAGGTCACCCGATCATCGACCGAGGTTGCCGCTCCCTGAGCGTCGGGTGTCGTCGCGGTGACCCCTGTGGTGGCGCAGCCGGGGTGCGGCCTGCGGGTACCGGCCCGGGAGGTGTTACCGTCGAATCCCGTGGATCGCGTGATCAGTGAGCTGATCAAGCACGGCGGTCTGCATGACCGCGACAGACGACACGGGAGCAGGCCTTGGCCCCATCAGCACGGACGACCAGGCACATTTTCGTCACCGGGGGCGTCGCCTCCTCGCTGGGTAAGGGCCTCACCGCCTCCAGCCTCGGCAACCTGCTGACCGCGCGCGGGCTGCGCGTGGTGATGCAGAAGCTCGACCCCTACCTGAACGTCGACCCGGGGACGATGAACCCGTTCCAGCACGGCGAGGTGTTCGTCACCGAGGACGGCGCCGAGACCGACCTCGACGTCGGGCACTACGAGCGTTTCCTGGACCGGGCGTTGTCCGGCAAGGCGAACGTCACCACCGGCCAGATCTACTCCGACGTGATCGCCAAGGAGCGGCGCGGCGAGTACCTGGGCGACACCGTCCAGGTCATCCCGCACATCACCAACGAGATCAAGTCGCGGATCCTGTCGATGGCCGACCCGGACGACGACGGCCAGCAGCCCGACGTGGTGATCACCGAGGTCGGCGGCACGGTGGGCGACATCGAGTCGTTGCCGTTCCTGGAGGCGATCCGCCAGGTCCGGCACGACCTGGGCCGCGACAACTGCTTCTACCTGCACGTGTCGCTGGTGCCGTACCTGGCGCCGTCGGGTGAGCTGAAGACCAAGCCGACGCAGCACTCGGTGGCGCAGCTGCGCAACATCGGTATCCAGCCGGACGCCATCGTGCTGCGCTGCGACCGGGAGATCCCGGTGAAGCTCAAGGAGAAGCTGTCGCTCTACTGCGACGTCGACGCAGAGGCGGTCGTCGCGGCTCCGGACGCGCCGAGCATCTACGACATCCCGAAGGTCCTGCACCGCGAGGGTCTGGACGCGTACGTGGTGCGCCGGCTCGGGCTCTCCTTCCGGGACGTGGACTGGACCAGCTGGGACGACCTGCTGGAGCGGGTGCACCGGCCCCGGCACACGGTCACCGTGGCGGTGGTCGGCAAGTACGTCGACCTGCCTGACGCGTACCTGTCGGTGAGCGAGGCGATCCGCGCGGCGGGCTTCGGTCACCGGGCGCGGGTGCAGCTGCGCTGGGTGCCCAGCGACGAGTGCGTCACCCCGGCCGGCGCGGCGGCGGCCCTGGCCGGCGTGGACGGCATCCTGATCCCCGGCGGCTTCGGCGTACGCGGCATCGAGGGCAAGATCGGCACCGCCCGGTACGCCCGCGAGAACGGCATCCCGCTGCTCGGCCTCTGCCTCGGCCTGCAGTGCATGACCATCGACGTGGCCCGGCACCTGGCCGACCTGGACGGCGCGAACTCCCTCGAGTTCGACGAGCAGGCCGCCCACCCGGTCATCGCCACGATGGCCGACCAGGAGGACATCGTCGCCGGCAGGGGCGACCTGGGCGGCACGATGCGGCTCGGGGCGTACCCGGCGACGTTGACCGAGGGCTCGATCGTTGCCGAGGCGTACGGCAGCACCGAGATCAGCGAGCGGCACCGGCACCGGTACGAGGTGAACAACGCCTACCGGGACGCGCTGACCAAGGCGGGTCTGCACATCTCCGGCACCTCGCCGGACGGCCGGCTCGTCGAGTTCATCGAGTTGGACCGGAGCCTGCACCCGTTCTTCGTGGCCACCCAGGCGCACCCGGAGCTCAAGAGCCGCCCGACCCGCCCGCACCCGCTGTTCGCCTCGTTCGTGAAGGCCGCCGTGGCGTACTCGCAGGCCGACCAGCTCCCTGTCGACCTGGACGCGGCCGAGGCCCCGACGGCGCGCAGGGCTGCCCGCAACGGCGCCGCGTCGACTGCCGCGTCCGCCTCGTGAGCAACCTCGAGCACCGCTACGAGGTCCGTTCCCGCGAGGAGCGGTACCGGGGGCGGATCTTCGACGTGGTCACCGAGGAGGTGACCATGCCGGGCGGCGGCACCGGCGTGCGTGACCTCGTCCGGCACGTCGGGGCGGTGGCCGTGGTGGCGCTCGACGACGCCGGCCAGGTGGTGCTGATCCGGCAGTACCGGCATCCCGTGGGGCGGCACCTGTGGGAGCTGCCGGCCGGGCTGATGGACGTCTCCGGCGAGGAACTGCCGGCCGCGGCGCTGCGGGAGCTGGCCGAGGAGGCGGACCTCACCGCCGGGCGGGTCGACGTGCTCGTCGACCTGCACAGCTCGCCCGGTTTCACCGACGAGGTCGTCCGGGTGTTCCTGGCCCGGGACCTCGCCGACGTGCCCCTGGACGAGCGGCACGAGCGCCACGACGAGGAGGCCGACCTCCAGGTCGTGCGGATCGATCTGGACGAGGCGGTGGCCATGGTCCTGGCCGGCGAGGTCACCAACGCGTCAGCGGTGGCCGGGCTGCTGGCCGCGGCCCGCGCCCGGGACACCGGCTTCACGACGCTGCGCCGGGCGGACGCGCCGCTGCCGCGCTGAGCGCCGCCGCCGGTCCAGCCGGGGAGGTACGCGAGAAGGGGCCCCGCGGTCAGCCGCGGGGCCCCTGTCGTGTCGACGTGGCAGGTCAGTCCCGCAGCGGGCGGCCCTGCGCGTCGGTGCCGCCGTTGACCAGGATCAGGATGCCGTCGATGAGGCCCCAGAAACCGCCGACGCCGCAGGTCACCAGGCTCACGACGAGCTGAAGAACGGCGATCTTGGTGTGTCCGGTGTAGAACCGACCGGCCCCGAAGGTGCCGAGCAGGATGCCGAGGATGCCCGCGACGACCTTGCTCTTGTCGGAGTAACCCGGGGCGTACCCGGGCTGGTAAGGAGGAGTGGTCATGGGCGGTCACATTAGTGATCCACTCGCCTGCTGTCCGCACCGCCACCCAGCAGATGGGACGATAATGGCCGAAGATTGTCCTGACGGATGAGGCGACGTTCCACCGCCGTACCGCGCCGGCTGCCCTGACACATCGTCAGGACACCCGGTCACCGGATGCCACTGTGCTGGCCCGCGGCGGCGTCGGACGCGCCTAGACTGCCGCCGGCGGGACCGGTGGACCGTGGTGGCAATGGGGCCATCGCGGCACCGAGCAGTCGGGGGAGAGCAGCCCCGAAGAGAGGTGTCTGCATCGTGAAGGTCGGAATCCCACGCGAGGTCAAGAACCACGAGTACCGCGTGGCGATCACGCCAGCGGGTGTCAACGAGTTCACCCGCAGCGGCCACCAGGTCTTCGTCGAGTCCGGCGCCGGGGTCGGCTCCAGCATCACCGACGAGGAGTTCGCCGCCGCCGGCGCGAAGATCCTCGCCACCGCCGACGAGGTGTGGGAGACCGCCGAGCTGGTGCTCAAGGTCAAGGAGCCGATCGCCGAGGAGTACCACCGGATGCGCGAGGGGCAGGTGCTCTTCACCTACCTGCACCTGGCCGCTTCGAAGGAGTGCACCGACGCGCTCATCGACCGCAAGGTCACCGGCATCGCGTACGAGACCGTCGAGCTGCCCGACCGGTCGCTGCCGCTGCTCGCCCCGATGTCCGAGGTCGCCGGCCGGCTCGCCCCGCAGGTGGGCGCCTTCTACATGATGCGTACCGGCGGTGGGCGCGGTGTGCTGCCCGGCGGCGTCTCCGGCGTGTACGCGGCCAAGACCGTCGTCATCGGCGCGGGCGTCTCCGGCATGAACGCCGCCGCCATCGCGCTCGGTCTGCAGTCCGAGGTGCTGCTGCTGGACAAGAACGTCGCCCGGCTGCGCCAGGCCGACGCCATCTACCGGGGCCACCTGCAAACCGTCGCGTCCAACGCGTACGAGGTCGAGCGGGCGGTGCTCGACGCCGACCTGGTCATCGGCGCGGTGCTGGTGCCCGGCGCGAAGGCCCCGACGCTGATCTCCAACGAGCTGGTCTCCCGGATGAAGCCGGGCAGCGTGCTCGTCGACATTGCCATCGACCAGGGCGGCTGCTTCGAGGACTCGCGTCCCACCACGCACGCCGACCCGGTCTACAAGGTGCACGAGTCGATCTTCTACTGCGTCGCGAACATGCCCGGCGCGGTGCCCAACACCAGCACGTATGCGCTGACGAACGTCACCCTGCCGTACGCCCTGGAACTGGCCAACCAGGGCTGGCGCGAGGCGCTGCGCAGCGACCCGGCCCTCGCGCTGGGCCTGAACACCCACGCCGGCCGGGTCACCTACGGCCCGGTCGCCGAGGCGCACGGCATGGACGTGCTCCCGCTGGCCGACGCGCTGAACTGAGCGGTGGCGGGCTGACCGGCATCACGGCCAGCGCCGGCGCGGACGAGCGGTCCGCGCCGGCGCTGCGTCGCGCCGTGCGCGCGTACCTCGACCACCTCACCGTCGAACGCGGCCTGTCCGCGAACACCCTGGCGTCGTACCGCCGGGACCTGGACCGCTACCTCGCGACCCTCGCCGACGCCGGCGTCGCCGACCTCGCGTCGGTCGGCGCCGGCGTCGTCGAATCGCACCTGGCCCGGCTGCGCGCCGGCGACGACGAGCACCCGCCCCTGGCGGTCTCCTCCGCCGCCCGCGCCGCCAGCGCGGTACGCGGCCTGCACCGCTTCGCGCTGCGCGAGGGCCTGACCGGCGTCGACCCGAGCCGCGACGTGCGTCCACCCACCCCACCGCGTCGGCTGCCCCGCGCCCTGCCTGTCGACGACGTGGTCCGGCTGCTGGAGGCCGCCGGCGCGGTCACCGCGACAGGCGACGACGCGCCGCTCACGCTGCGCGACAGGGCGCTGCTGGAGTTCCTGTACGGCACCGGCGCGCGCATCTCCGAGGCGGTGGGCGCCGCGGTCGACGACCTGGACGTCGACGAGGGCACCGCGCTGCTGCGCGGCAAGGGCGGCCGGGTGCGGCTGGTGCCGATCGGCGGGTACGCCGTCGAGGCGGTGCGCGCCTACCTGGTGCGGGCCCGCCCCGGGCTGGCCGCGGCGGGCCGGGGCACCCCCGCGGTGTTCCTCAACGCCCGGGGCGGCGCGCTGTCGCGCCAGGGCGCCTGGATGATCCTGCGCCGGGCCGCCGCCCACGCCGGACTGCCGGTCGACGGACCCGCTGCGGTGTCCCCGCACACCCTGCGCCACTCGTACGCCACCCACCTGCTCGACGGCGGCGCCGACGTACGGGTGGTCCAGGAACTGCTCGGCCACGCCTCGGTCACCACCACCCAGGTCTACACGCTCGTCACCGTCGAACGGCTGCGCGAGGTGTACGCCACGGCCCACCCGCGCGCCCGGGGCTGAGGCCACCGGTCGCGGTCGGTCCCGACACGCCGGGCCGGTGCCGAACCCCCTGCTGGTCGGTGGCGTACAGTCGGCATCGGCGCGGACCTCCTGGGGCGACACGACCGGGGTGCGCAGCGGCGCCGCGAAGGACGTCGGACGGCTCCGACGCCGGGTGGGTCGTCGGGAGGGGGCAACGAGGACATGGCTGGCAACGGTGACCGTGCCGAGACCTGGACGTCGGAGCTCCGCGAGCAGCAGGCCACGCTCGGTGCGGACCTCGGTCCGGCGGATCCGGCTGCCTACACGATGCGCAAGCCCATCCCCGAGCCGATGCCTACCGATCGGCACGGCCCGGCGCGCATCATCGCGATGGCCAACCAGAAGGGTGGCGTCGGCAAGACGACCACCACCATCAACCTGGGCGCCGCCCTGGCCGAGTACGGCCGCAAGGTGCTGCTCGTCGACTTCGACCCGCAGGGCGCGCTGTCGGTGGGCCTGGGGGTCAACCCGCACAACCTCGACCTGTCCGTCTACAACCTGCTCATGCAGGACGACGTGACCGCCGAGGACGTCCTCATCAAGACCGACGTGGCGGGCCTGCACCTGCTGCCTGCCAACATCGACCTCTCCGCCGCCGAGATCCAGCTCGTCAACGAGGTCGCCCGCGAGATGGCCCTGGCCCGGGTCCTGCGCTCGGTTCGCAAGGAGTACGACTACATCCTGATCGACTGCCAGCCGTCCCTCGGTCTGCTGGCGATCAACGCGCTGACCGTCGCGCACGGCGTGCTCATCCCGCTCGAGTGCGAGTTCTTCAGCCTGCGTGGTGTGGCGCTTCTGCTGGACACCATCGACAAGGTGCGTGAGCGGCTCAACTTCGACCTGGAACTCGAAGGCATCCTCGCCACCATGTACGACAGCCGCACCACCCACTGCCGCCAGGTGTTGCAGCGGGTGGTGGAGGCGTTCGGCGACAAGGTCTACCAGACGGTCATCACCAAGACTGTGAAGTTCCCCGAGTCCACCGTGGCCGGCGCCCCCATCACGACGATGGACCCGGCGTCCTCCGGGGCACGCAACTACCGTCAGCTGGCCCGCGAGGTGATCGCCGCCCAGTCGGAGCGGTAGCCGGAACGCCCGGTGTCCGTCGCGTGCACTACGGTCGTGCGGTGACCGCGCCACCCCTCGACCCGCCCGAGACCGCTGCTCCGGCCGTGGTCGACGGTGTGTCGCCCGCCGGGTTCACGGTGCGGCTGGCCAACTTCACCGGCCCGTTCGACCTGCTGCTGCAACTGATCGGCAAGCACAAGCTCGACGTGACCGAGGTGGCCCTGCACACGGTCACCGACGAGTTCATCGCGTACATCCGGGCCATGGGCGACGACTGGGACCTCGACGAGGCCAGCGAGTTCCTGCTGATCGCCGCGACCCTGCTCGACCTGAAGGCCGCCCGGCTGCTGCCCGCCGCCGACGTGGAGGACGAGGAGGACCTCGCCCTGCTGGAGGCACGGGACCTGCTCTTCGCCCGCCTGTTGCAGTACAAGGCGTACAAGGAGGCGGCCGCGCACATCGCCGAGCTGGAGGCGGTCGGCGGTCGCCGCTATCCACGGGCGGTCAGCCTGGAACCCCGGTACGCCGAAGCCCTGCCCGACCTGGTGCTCGGCATCGGCCCACAGCGGCTGTTGAAGCTGGCCGTGAAGGCGATGACCCCGAAGCCGGTGCCGGAGGTCTCCATCGCCCACGTGCACATGGTCCGGGTCAGTGTCCGGGAGCACGCGGCGATCCTCGCCAACCGCCTGCGCCGCGCCGGCACGGCCACGTTCTCGCTGCTCTGCGCCGACTGCGAGGCCACCCTGGAGGTGGTGGCCCGGTTCCTCGCGCTGCTGGAGCTGTACCGGGAGGGTCTGGTGGCCTTCGTGCAGGAGCAGGCACTGGAGGAGCTGACGGTGCGCTGGACCGGCCCCGCCGACGGCGACACCGAACTGCACGTCGACGAGTACGCCGGTACCCCTGCCGACCCGGAGCCCGCCGGAGCGCCACAACCGGAGTCGACGACGTCGGAGTCGGCCGGGTCGGAGTCGGCCGACGTGGCCGGGGGGCCGGACGGGACGGGAACGACGGAGGATGAGCGGGATGAGTGACGAGGAACGCCGGGACTCGCTTGCCGACCAGGCTGCCGCCTGGGTCCCCCCGTGGGAACGCCCCCGCCAGCCCGACCCCGCCACTCCCGTCCCGTCCGCCGCCGCCCCGGCCGAGGCCGCCGAGACCGTCTCGGCCGACGAAGAGGCCGCCGAGACCCGAGGGGCAGACGCGACCGGCGAGGCGGGGGAGGCGGGGCGCGCCGGCGTACCTCCTCGGGCGGTTGGAGGACGGCGGCGGGTGACGGCCGCGCCGGAGCCCGCGCCGGAGCTGTCCGACGGTGAGCTGCGCGGCGCGCTGGAGGCAATCCTGCTGGTGGTCGACGAGCCGGTCAGCGAGCTGGTCCTGGCCCAGGTGCTGGAGCAGCCGGCCGAGCGGATCGGGCCGGTGCTCGACGAGATCGCCGCCGGCTACACGGCCGCCGGGCACGGGTTCGAGCTGCGCCGGGCGGCCGGCGGTTGGCGGCTGTACACCCGGCCGGAATACGCTACGTACGTCGAGCGGTTCGTGTTGGACGGGCAGTCCGTCCGGCTGACCCAGGCGGCGTTGGAAACCCTCGCCGTCGTCGCGTACAAGCAGCCGGTGACGCGGTCGCGCATCTCGGCCATCCGTGGTGTCAACTGCGACGGGGTCATCCGTACGCTTGTGACCCGCGGCCTGGTCGAGGAGTGCGGCACCGAAACGGACAGCGGGGCGTTCCTGTACCGGACGACCACGCTGTTCCTGGAGAAGCTCGGGCTGAACACCGTCGACGAACTACCACCGCTCGCCCCTTTCCTGCCCGACGACGTAGAAGAGCTTGCCGATGCGACCCGATAACCGTTCCCCGAAACCCGACGCCCCCGTCTACGAGGGTGCCGAGCGCCTGCAGAAGGTGCTCGCCGCCGCCGGCGTGGGCTCCCGGCGTGCCTGCGAGGACCTGATCTTCCGGCGCCGGGTCACCGTGGACGGGCGGGTCGCCAAGCTCGGCGACAAGGTCGACCCGGCCACCGCGGTGATCCACGTGGACGGCGAGCGCCTCCAGGTCGACGTCCGCCTGGTCTACGTGGCGATGAACAAGCCGCGCGGGGTGGTCACCACCATGGCGGACGAAAAGGGACGCAACGAGCTGTCCGACTTCATCGGTGCCCGGCTGGAGCAGCGGGTCTACCACGTCGGGCGGCTCGACGCGGACAGCGAGGGCCTGCTGCTGCTCACCAACGACGGCACTCTCGCGCACAAGCTCATGCACCCCTCGTACCAGGTGCTGAAGACCTACCTGGCCGAGGTGGTCGGGCCGATCCCGCGCAACCTGAGCAAGCGGCTGCTGGCCGGTGTCGAGCTGGAGGACGGGCCGGTCACTGTCGACTCGTTCAGGGTGGTGGACACCCTGGGTAAAAGCGCCCAGGTGGAGCTGAGCCTGCACGAGGGGCGCAAGCACATCGTCCGGCGGTTGATGGAGGAGGTCGGTCACCCGGTCACCCGGCTGGTGCGTACCTCGATCGGTCCCATCCGGCTCGGTGACCTGCGCACGGGGCGGATCCGACGCTTGACCAACGCGGAGGTCGCGGCCCTGTTCAACGCGGTGGGTGACTGACCCCGGAGTTCGGGGTACGGCAGCCGGTAGGCTCCACCGATGGCCGGAACGCGGCCGCCCGGGTGGCGTGGGTCGCCTCCGGCGGCGTCGCGCGCGGGTTCGTTAGCGCACCCGGGCATGATTGATGACGATTGACAACCGCTTGCGGCGCCAGATCACCGGGCGATCCGTGAGGTACGGGCTGAGGAGGACACGGTGGAGGAAAACGTACGGGCCGGGCGATGTGTGGTCGCTGTGGACGGGCCGTCCGGTTCGGGTAAGTCCACCGTGTCGCGGCGGCTCGCCGCGAGCATCGGTGCGCGCTACCTGGACACCGGGGCGATGTACCGGGCGATCACGTGGGCTGTGCTGCGCTCCGGCGTGGATCTCGCCGACGCCGCGTCGGTGGCGAAGGTCGCCGGCGAGGTCAACCTGCGCATCGGCACCCACCCGCAGGGGTACGCCGTGACCATCGACGGGGTGGGCGTGGACGCCGACATCAGGGGCCCGGAGGTGACCGGGGCGGTCTCCGCCGTCGCCGCCGTGCCGGCGGTCCGCGAGCTGCTGGTCGCCCGCCAACGCGAAATGATCGTCGACGCTGGTCGGATGGTGGTCGAGGGTCGCGACATCGGCTCGGTCGTGGCGCCGGACGCCGACCTGAAGGTCTTCCTGACCGCGTCCGAGGCCGCCCGCGCGGCCCGGCGCAGCGCCGAGGACGCCGCCGACGTGGCGGCCACGGCCGCCGACCTGGCCCGCCGGGACCTGCTCGACTCGACCCGCAAGGTGAACCCGCTCGCCCAGGCGCCGGACGCCGTCGTGCTGGACACCACCGAGCTGGGCATCGACGAGGTCGTCGCGCGACTGCGTGACCTGCTCGCCGAGCGGGGTGTGGCATGAGTAGTGATGGTGGCGGTTGGGTCGAGTTGCGGGAGCCCGACGTCGCCGTCGAGGAACCGACCGGCCCGCAGCCGGTGGTGGCCGTGGTCGGCCGCCCCAACGTGGGTAAGTCCACTCTGGTCAACCGGATCATCGGCCGCCGGCAGGCGGTCGTCGAGGACGTGCCCGGGGTGACCCGGGACCGGGTCCCGTACGACGCGCAGTGGAACGGCAGGTCGTTCACGGTGGTGGACACCGGCGGCTGGGAGCCGGACGCGAAGGATCGCGCGGCGGCCATTGCGGCGCAGGCCGAGACGGCCGTCGTCACCGCCGACGTGGTGCTCTTCGTGGTCGACGCCATGGTCGGCTCCACCGACGTGGACGAGGCCGCGGTGAAGATGCTGCGGCGCAGCGCCAAGCCGGTGATCCTGGTGGCGAACAAGGCCGACAACACCTCCATCGAGATGGAGGCCACGTCGCTGTGGTCGCTCGGCCTCGGCGAGCCGTTCCCGGTGTCCGCCCTGCACGGGCGTGGCTCCGGCGACCTGTTGGACGCCATCCTCGCGGCGCTGCCGGAGGCCCCGGCGATCGTCGAAAACCGGCCGCGCGGGCCCCGCCGGGTCGCGCTCGTCGGCCGGCCCAACGTCGGCAAGTCCAGCCTGCTCAACCGGTTCTCCGGCGAGGAGCGGGCGGTCGTCGACTCGGTAGCCGGCACCACAGTGGACCCGGTCGACAGCCTGGTCGAGATCGGCGGCCAGACCTGGCAGCTGGTCGACACGGCAGGCCTGCGCAAGCGGGTCGGCAAGGCCAGCGGCACCGAGTACTACGCCAGCCTGCGCACCGCAGGCGCCATCGAGGCCGCCGAGGTGGCAGTGGTGCTTCTCGACGCCAGCGAGCCGATCAGCGAGCAGGACCAGCGGATCCTGACGATGGTGACCGAGGCAGGCCGGGCTCTGGTCATCGCGTTCAACAAGTGGGACCTGGTCGACGCGGACCGCCGCTACTACCTCGACAAGGAGATCGACCGGGAGCTGCGCCGCATCCCCTGGGCGATCCGGCTCAACCTGTCGGCGATGACCGGCCGCGCGGTGGACAAGCTCGCCCCGGCCCTCAACAAGGCCCTGGCCAGCTGGGAAACCCGGGTGCCCACCGCGCAGCTCAACCAGTGGCTGACCGCCCTGGTGCAGGCCACACCGCACCCGGTGCGCGGTGGGCGCGCACCGCGCATCCTGTTCGCCACCCAGGCGGGCGTTGCGCCGCCGCGGTTCGTGCTCTTCACCACCGGCCCACTCGACGCCGGATACCAGCGGTTCGTCGAGCGCAAGCTCCGCGAGGAGTTCGGGTACGAGGGCAGCCCCATCGAGATCTCCGTCCGCCCGCGCAAGAAGCTCGGCCCCGGCGGCCGAGGCAAGGCGCACGGCTGACCTGTCACGCCTGATAAGCCGGGTGGGCCGCGATCGGCCCACCCGGCTTCTCTTTACCCCACCCTCCTAGGAGCTCTAGGGGGTGTGCGGTGGTTCCCGCCGCACACAACCCGGGTGGGGCCTGTGCGGACTGGGGAGAACAGCTGCGCTAAGCTGTACCGGCTGTCGCAGGGGAAACCCTGCGAGGGCGGGACGTGGCGCAGCTTGGTAGCGCACTTGACTGGGGGTCAAGGGGTCGTCGGTTCGAATCCGGCCGTCCCGACGCAGGTCAGAGGGCTGATCCGGACATCGGGTCGGCCCTTTCGCCGTTCTGGTGACCAAGATCAGTCAAGTTGAAGCTGGCTAGCGCTGCTTGACCGCTGGTCAGTTTCAGATGGCTACTCGGGTCACCTGCCGGAATGTTCGCTCTCGATATCAAGCGGCCCGCAAAGCGACCGCGCCGGCCCGGCCCCGGCCTGCTGGCGACCTCCGGCCGGCATTGGCCGGGCCGGCCGGCCAGGCTTGGAGACGACCAGGACTCGAAGACCTCGGAGCTCCGCCCCGAACCCCGACCCTCCTCATAGATCCGCAAGCGAGGCCAGGTCCGCAAGATGACCCGGACGGCGAGGGAGTGGTGAGAGATACCGAGAGGCGTTTCCGCTGCTAGAGCGCGAGCATCGCCGCCGCGACCTTCTCGGCGGCCGCATCGGGGATCGCCGTCGAGGCCCGTTCGAGCACGAGCAGCCGCGCACCGGGGATCTCGCGCGCGAGCGCTTCGCCGTTGCCGACAGGGAAGAACGGGTCGCGGTGACCATGCACCACCAGCGACGGGATCGCGAGCTCGGACAGGCGCTCGCGCCAGCGCGGCTTGCAGTCGAGCTTGGCGAACACCATGCCCAGGTGGTTGGCCATTTGCACTGCGGGCTCCGTGCCCGGCGTGCGGTCCCATCTGCGCTCGGCGGTCGCGCGCGCGGCGACGGGGTCGTCACCGAGGATCTCCGCGCCTGCGGCGGCATACTCGGCCACCGCGGCGCGGTCGGACCAATCGGGCATCGAACGCGAGAACAGCCGGGTCATCGTCGCCGCGTCGTGGTCAGGCAGGTCGTCGTCGACCGGGCCTGGAGCGACGGGCCTCGTTCCGGCGAGTGTGAGCGCCGAGAACGCGTCCGGGTGGTCGAGCGCGGCGACCTGGGCGACCATCCCGCCAACGCCGATGCCCGCCAGGTGCGCAGGCTGGTCGTCGAGTTCGCGGGCGAGTGCCGCGGCATCGGCTGCAAGATCGCGCAGTGTATACGCCGGAGCATCGGGATCGACGGTGGTCGACGTGCCGGAATCGCGCAGGTCGTACCGCACAACGTGGCGCCCGCCGCGCGCGAGCGCCTCGCAGAGTGCGTCGGGCCAGGAGAGCATGGTCGTGCCGCCCGCGAGCAGAACGAGCGGCGCCGCCGTGTCGCCGAAGTGTTCGACCCCGAGCGTGACGCCGTCCGCCTCGACCGTCGTCATCACGCCTCCGTCATCGCGATGACGCCGCCGGACGTGCGGAACGAGTGGACCGTCGGATACATCATGAACCTCCAGGGCAGCGTAGTGGACCGGTGACGCGGGGACGGCGGCACAAGCTACACGTGCCCCGCCGGTGGTATGCGTCGCGTTGAACGTACGCGACTGGGTTGGCTTTCGCAGATGGACAACTGGCCGGGCGGAAGGCTGCGTCCGCGGAAGTGGTGTACGACTCGCCGTGATGGGGCGTGTTGCGTAGAGAGGTGAGTGACTGGAGTACTACCGCGTGCTGCGCTCGCCGAGCGTGTCAGCGCCTGGGGACCAGGTGGACCACACGGTGTGCGCGCTGGTGACCGACGTGCGTCAACCGCACGGTCGGGCGACCGGTTCGGCGGCGGTGGCGGCAGGGCCGTCATCCAGCCCACCGTCGGGTGACGGGTCCTGCGCTGCGTTGGCAGCGCGGGCGGGAGCCAGCACCTGGAGCCGGCGGACGTCCCGGCTGGTCAGCATGCCGAGTACGGCGAGCACCACCAATGTCGCCAGGATCAGCAGCGTGTCGCGGGTGCCGATCGCTGCGGCGACTGGTCCGACCGCGATCTGACCGAGTGGGATGGCGACCCATGACCCCAACATGTCGTAGGAGTAGACGCGGGCAAGTCGGTCGACCGGGATGTGCTGCGCGATCGACGTGTCCCAGGCCACCGCGAACTGTTCGACGGCGATGCCGACCGCCACTCCGGCCGACAACAGCACGACGATGGTGGGCGCCAGGGCCAGCCCCAACAGCAGGAACGACTCGGCGAACATGCAGACGACCCCGAGCAGCAGCAGCCGGCGCACCCGGATTCGCAGGGCGATCAACCCGCCGACGACCATTCCGGCTGTCTCCGCCCCCAACACCACGCCCCAACCGCCACGGCCGATCGTTTCGTCCGCGACAGCCGGACCGAGCACGTTCACGCCGCCGGCTAGGGCCGCGTTGAGGATCATGAAGCCGAGCACCACCACCCAGACCCAGGTCCGCGTGGTGAACTCGGTCCAGCCCTCTCGGAGGTCGGCGACGACGCTGGTGCGGGTGCTCTTCGCTGTCGGGGCAGTGACCCGGACTCCCGTGAACGCGACAGCCGCGATGGCGAAGGTGAGCGCGTCGACCACGAGGCCCCACCCGGGCCCGACAGCGGCCACTAGGAGGCCGCCGAGCGCGGCACCGCCGATCATGCCCGTGTTGACGCCGAGTCGGATGAGCGCGTTGGCCTGCTGGATCAGCTCCGGGGGCACGGTCTGCGGCGTCGCGGCGGCCGAGGCTGGCTGAGACAGGGCGCTCACGATGCCGTTGGCCGCACCGAGCGCCAGCAGCAGCGGGATCGTCGCCGTGCCGGTGAGCACCAGGGCGGCCACCGCCGCCTGGGTCAGCGCACCCAGCACATTGGAGCCGACCAGCACCAGCCGGCGCGGAATCCGGTCGGCCACCACCCCGCCGAAGAGCACGAACAGCACGGTCATCAGCGATCTCGCGCCGACCACCAGGCCCAGGTCGCGTACCGAGCCGGTCAGATCGAGCACGGCGAACGCCAGGGCGATGGGAGCGACACCGTTGCCCAGCATGTTGACCAGCCGGCCAGCAGCCAGGTATCGGAACGCGCCATACCGCAGCGGAGCCAGCATCAGTCCTCCATCGGAAACAGGACAACGATGAACGTGGAGCAGTTCTCGTACGTCGTCACCTCGCCGCTGAAACCTGCTCCCATGCCGGCAGCCTGCCCGTACCATCAAAGGAAGCGCGAGCGATTCTGCTCAGGGCATGGCCAGCTTTTTTCCGAAGTGAGGGTCCGGCTGGCCTTAGCCAGCTTGCCCGTTGCGTGCCCGTTGGGAGGGCGCCGGGGGTCAGCTTCTGGACGGGCGAGCCAGCATGGCGACGCAGGCCAAGCCAGACCATCGCCGAGCAGCTTCCGCTAGTGTCCACACTTCCTAAACCGTGTGCTGCGGTCATCGGGCGTGTCGGCGACTCAGGGACCAAGTGGGGACCACGCGGCCTGCGCGATTGTGCGCGGCACGACCTCGACTGCACGGCCTGATCTTGGGGATAGCGTGTGTGACGTGCGTGGACGTGTGGCGACGCGTCCTGGGGGTCGAGGGGTCGTCGGTTCGAATCCGGCCGTCCCGACGCAGGTCAGAGGCCATTCGGAATCTTCCGGGTGGCCATTTCTGATCTTGTACAGCAGCGAAGTACAGCAACGGCTCATTGATCGAGGCTTTCGCCGAGTCTCCGCAGGGCTTCCCGGGTCGTCTTGGACGAGACCTGGCTGTAGATCTCCATCGTGATCGAGAAGTCCGCCAGTTCACCTGATTGCATGCGAGCTTCCGGGCACGGACGGGGCGTATTGGATGGGCCGGAACCGACCTGACCTGGGCGGCAGGTCTCGACAAGTATCAACCCGTACCAACCCAAGACTTGTCTGCGGAACAGACGGTTAGGGTTCGAATCCATTCGGGCGTGCATGTTCCCAGTGGTCCAGATTGGACAATGCTCATGCTTCGGACGCCGAACCGGCTCCCTTTTGGCCCAGGATCTCGCCTGCGGAGGCGTCACGAGCTCTGGGTCGTTCGTTCGGTCGGCCGAGGGTCCCGGGCGTCGGTCGAGACCCGGGACCCTCGGACCGTTTGATACCGCTGAGGAATCGCTGCGCCCTTGGGGTCAGGGCTGCTGCGAGGCGGTCGCGCAGTTGGAGACCTCGGGCGTGCCGTTCAGGCGGTCGCTAAGCCAGGTGACCGCGGTGCCTTGGTCGGCGAGCAGGGAGTGGACGTGGTTCAGCATCGGGCTGGGGCCATTGATGCCGGAGATCGGGGCGTAGACGACGTTGCCGCCGCGCTGGCACCAGTCGAGGGCCAGTTGGCGGGCCTGCGCGTGCTGGACGAGGTTGTCGTGCACGCCGGTGGCGACACGCACGATCCCGGTCGGCTTCTGCGTTCCGATCCGCTGCTGCTCGATGAAGGCCCGGAACTTGGGTTCGGCCGCGAGGAACGCCGCGACGGACTGCCCGTTCTTCGTCCAGGTCTTGGTGCGCTGGTAGGAGTAGGTGAACATCGCGTCCCAGATACACCTGGTGGAGAGGTCCTTGAGGACCGCCTTGCCGATGAAGTTGAGATGGTTGCCCAGCAGGGGCTGCAAGGACGGGTCGGACTGCACGAAGCCGTTCAGCGCCCAGCCGATGGCACCGACCAGTTCGGTGCCGTCGATATCCGCCGTGACCGCGGCGAGGTCGGCCGGTGCCGCGCCCACATAGCTCGCTCGGACGGGGACGTCCGGCGCGTAGGTCGGCTGGAGCTCGAGTGCCGCGCCGACCGCCCCGCCGCCCTGGCTGAACCCGTACAGGCCAGTCGGTGAATCGACGGTGACGGACGTACCGGGCAGGGATCGTACGGCCCGCGCGGCGTCGAGCACCGCGTGGCCCTCGTCGATCCGGTTGACGTAGGTGTGTACTCGATCCGTGGTTCCCAGGCCGATGTAGTCGGTGACGGCGACCGCGATGCCCTTACTCAGCAGTTGGTACATCGAGAGATTCTCGACCCCGATCGAGAGGGTGCTGTCACCAAAGGCGACCACGTTCTCCAGTCCCAGGGAGGCGGAACACTGATTGCCCTGACCCATCGTTCCCGGCGCGACGACGACCAACGGACGCGGTCCGCTACCCGACCACCTCGCCGATGGCTCGATGTACGCACCGGTCACGGCGGCGGGCTGGCTGTTCGAGTCGGTGGTCTTGTACATGATCCGGGTCGCCCGTCCCGGAAGGGGTCTGCCGTCCAGGCCCGGCAGCGACAGCGACAGCGACAGCGGTTCGCTGCGCACCAGAGCCCCGTTCTCGGCGGGCAACTGGGCGGGCGGGGAGTAGAACGCGGGAATCGTGATGCCCCGGGACACGGTGCTGGCACTGGCTGTGGCTCCGGGGAGTGCCGCCAGACCGAGTCCGACGACGACGGCGAGTGCCGCGGCGCGGGTGAGAGCGCGTGCGGACATGCGGTGACCTCCGTTGATGAGGGTGGTGGACATGACCGCAGGGTGGTTCGACGTCCGAGGCGTCGAACCCTGCGGGTGAGTCGTGAGACGGCGGGCAGACACGCGCTTCCTCGGCATGGCTCATTGCAACTGCACGCCAACGTTTCCGGCATGTGACCATTGGTCATATGACCAGTGGTCACATTAGCCCTCCGCGGCAGGGGCGACAAGAGCTTCGATCACCTTTGTTCGATGCGTGTCAAGGACTTCGGACTGTGATTCGGGTTGCTGGTCTGGTTGCTGGCCGCCCGTTGAGAGTGTCGGTAAGGACTTTGGCCGGGCCGCGGTAGCCCAGCCGGGAGTGCAGGGTTGCCGTTTGTAGAGCACTTCGATGTACTCGGCCACGACCAACCGTGGCCGTTACCGCCAATGACACGATCGGGTAGGTCGCCTTCTGCGCCTCAATCGCCGCCAGCACACGGCTGCGGGTGCGTCCGGGTGAAAGGCCGCGGCTTTAGCCGGCGGACCTCGTCTTCCGGCCCTTGCGCGGGGGCACGCTCCACAGGCGACGGTGCAGACTCGTGGTCCGGGTTCTCCCGCCGCCACGCGTCGACCCCGCTGCCGAGGGTTCCGTCATGGATACCAAGATGACGGGCGCCATCCGCGCGGGACGCCCGGCGCCCGGACGAGGGACGCCGTCAGTGGTGCTCGGCCACGGGAGGCAGTGCTTGGGAACGCGAGCTGGCCCGCCCCGACGCCGGTGAAGTGGAGGTCGCGCCCGCGTGGGCGATCGCGGCGCGCCAGGCCTCGTGCTTTCGGGCGATGCTCAGTAGCTGGCGGGGCTGCCCTGCGCTGCCTCCTCGATCGCTCCATGCTCGGCGACCACTTGTGGAAGCGGCGTTCGACGAGCTGGTAGTGGCGGCGAGCCCAGTAGTGCTGAGGACGTAGCCGTCACGTGCGCGCCCGTTCGGCTAAGCCCGATGGCCACCGCACGGCCGATCCATGACCCGGCTCCGGGCCCAAGACGGCGACCGTGCCGTCGAAGGCACTCATTGCCGCACGGGTACGCGGCTGTTGAGGAACGCGATCTGGTCGGCGACCACGCCCTCGAAGTGAGGGTCGACGTAAGGATCGAAGTGGCCGCACGGATAGGTCTTGAACACGGAATCCGGGATGCGCCGGGCGACCCAGCGTGACGCCTTCGTGGGGGTCAGTTCGTCTCGCTCCCCGGCCTGAACCAGGGTCGGGGCGGTGATGCGGTGTGCGCGCAGACCCGGCGAGTTGAACGGCATGTGCAGCAGGATGCGGGCGGCGACGCGGTTATGCGGTAGGAAGCTGTCGACGTCCATGCCCTCGGCCAGGCGTCGCAGGATCCCGATGCCGTCGTCGTCGAGCATGACGGCGAGGGTGCCGGTGTCTCCGATTGACGGTACGTAGTACGGCGAGCGGCCGGTGAGCTGCCGTGTCAGGTCCTTGACGGCTGCGACGCCGAGGCGGGTGACGTGGCGGGCTCCCATCGCGATCGTGGCGTGCGGTCCGGAGACGTGGGGGACCTGGGCGATGACGGCGGCGAGGTCCTGGTCGTGGGCCGCGGTGTGCAGGACGTGACCGCCGCTCAGCGAGGAGCCCCATGCGACGACCCGTCCCGTGTCGACTCCGGGCAGCGTGCGCGCGTAGGCGATGGCCGCCTGCCAGTCTTGCCTCTGGCGGGACAGGCTCAGCAGCTCGCGGGGCTGGCCGGTGCTGTCGCCGAAGTGCCGGTAGTCGAAGACGAGGACGGCGTACCCGGCGTCGGCGAAGCGCTGGGCGTAGGCGTCGAGCCGCAGTGTCCGGATCGCGCCGAAGCCGTGCGCCATCACGATGACGGGTGGCCGTTCGACGGTCTCGGGCCGGTAGAGCCAGGCGGCGCAAGAGTCTCGGCCTACAGGGAAAGTGACATCCGATCGTCGAGCGTCGGCAGGCGCGCCGGGCTCCGGGTTCATCGGATCTCACCGACCAGCGGGAGCCCGTCCCCGGCGCCTCCGCGGGCTCGTCCTGCGCCCCGGGCTCGCTCAACTCGCAGGCTGCGCATGTAGTCGTCGAAGTCGACCTGAATGGTGTGTCGCTTGCTGCGGACGTAGCGTTTCGCGAGTGAGGCGCGGTAGCGGTTGATCTCGGTCTCCATTGCGGCGCCGCCCGGGAGGGCGTAGAGGCCTTGCAGGTGGTCGGCGATGATCTCAGACTGGCGTTCGGCGATCGGCATGATGGCGCCGAGGGGCTGGATCAGTCCGACGAAGTACAGGTGTGGCGTGGTAGTGGAGAACATCCTCTTGTAGAGGCGGATGTCGTTGCTGTCACCGGGGTCCAGGAACGCCGGATCGAAGAACGGGAAGCTCAGCTTGTACCCGGTGCAGTAAACGACCAGGTCCGCTTCGACCCGGCTGCCGTCGGTGAACACGACAGTGTCGCGGTCGAACCGCTCGATGTTGGGCTTCGGGGTGATCGCGCCGTGGGCCAGGCGGTCCAGGATCCGGCTCGACATCGTGGGGTGGGCCTGGGCGAACTTGTGGTCGGGCGCCGGCAGCCCGTACCGGTTCATGGGGCCGGTCGTCACCTTGAAGAGCAGCCGCGCCAGCGGCCAGCGGACCGCGCCGGGGATCCACTCCTTGCCGGCGATCTGGTCGTAAGGCCGGCCGAAGACGTACTTGGGGATGATGTGCACTCCACTGCGGGCCGCCAGGTAGGTCGCTCGTGCGTGGTAGCTGGCGTCGACGGCGATGTCCATGGCGCTGTTGCCCATCCCGAGGACGACGACCCGTTTGCCCGCGAGTTGGGTCTCGCTGGAGTAGCTGTGCGAGTGAATCTGTTCGATGCTCGTCGTGTCGGAGCCGGGAAGGGCCGGTTCGGGCCAGCGCGGGTTCCAGTGGTGTCCGTTCGCTACGCAGACGGCGTCGTAGCGGCGACGCTCACCTGTGGTCAGGGTGACGTCGAAGCCGCCGCCGGCCAACGGCTCGACGTGGCTCACCCCCGTGCCGAAGACGATTCGGTCACGGAAGCCGAAGTGGTCGACGTAGGCGTCGAAGTAGGCCGCGACCTGGTCGTGGCGTGCGAAGTCGGGCAGATGGTCGGGCATCGGGAAGTCGCTGAACTGCATGCGTTCCCTGGAGGTGTTGATGTGCAACGACCGGTACGCGGCAGAGACACCGTTCTTGTTGCCCCACACCCAGTTCCCGCCGACGCGGTCGGAGAGCTCGTAGCAGTCGAAGGCGATGCCGCGCTCGTGCAGTACCTTCGCGGTGGCAATCCCTGAGGAACCGGCGCCGATGATGCACGTACGGACCGGAACGGACGACATCGTCGAGCCTCCACACGATTGTGACCGGTGGTCATATGACCGGTGGTCACTGTAAAGTCTGGCCCTGTGGCGCGCAACGCTCCCCCAACACCGTCCCCTGGCCGGCGGCCTACCCTGGAGGTGATCCGACGGGCCCCGGTCGACGCCGGGAATCGCCCGCCGTTGCTGTTCGTGCACGGCCTCGGCCACGGCGCCTGGTGCTGGGAGCACTGGCTCGACGCCGCCGCGGATGCCGGTTACCCCGCCGCCGCCGTGTCACTGCGGGGCCACGCCGGAAGCGGCGGATCGCTGCGACGGGCGACGCTTGGCTCCTACGTCGACGACGTGGTCCGGGTCGCGGCGACGTTCCCGCGCCAGGTGGTCCTGATCGGTCATTCGATGGGAGGGCTGGTGGTCCAGCGGGCGCTCGCCCGTTACGCGGCCCGGGCAGCCGTGCTGGTCGCGCCGGTCCCGGCTCAGCCAGCCGTCGGGTCCCTCATCTGCATCGCGCGGCGCCATCCCGTCGACGCGCTTCGCCTGATGCTGGGGGCAAGCCTGCCCCTTCGCCCCGACTACCTCTTCACCGGCCTTCCCGCGGCCGACGCGACGCGCCTCGCAGCGCGGTGCGGCCGGGAATCGTCGCTGGCCCAGTACCAGATGCTGTTCCATCGACCATCGCCGCCCCCGCGCGGCAAGCCGCCCGTGCTGGTCCTCGCCACCCCGAACGACCACCTCGTCCCCCTTGGCGGCATCCGGGCAACGGCCCGCCGCTACCAGGCCGAAGTGAAGGAGTTCCCCGGCATGGGCCACGACCTGATGCTCGACGCGGGCTGGGAGCGGCCCGCGGAGGCGATGCTCACCTGGCTTCAGCGAGCGCCGGCCCCGTACTGATCGGACGCGTCTGGCCGGAGGCCCCGTAGGCCGCCTCCAAGGGGGCGAGCAACCGCTCGATGGAGGCCTGCCGTTCGGCGAGGTCTGACGAGGCGAGACCAAGGACGGGATCCAGCCCCGGGTGATGAGGGGCGAGGGCAAGATGTGGCAGCAGCAGGAGCAGCCACGCCTGGATCGCGTCCAGGTCGGCGTCGGCCCGCAGCTCGCCCCGCTCACGGCCCAACTCCAACAACGGCGTGAGGACCTCGACATAGTGCCGGTTTGCGACTGCCCGGACTGCGGCCCGGGCGGTGCCCTCCGGTTCGAGGTTGACCGCGGCGGTGAAGGCGAGATCGAGAGGGTGGTCATCGAAGTAGGCAACCCAGACCCGGGTCAGTTCACGGACGGCCGCGAAGAAACCCTTGTCCCACGGCAGGTGCGGGATCTGCTCCTCCATCGCAGCCCGGATTCGCTGGCTCGCCAGCTCCGAGAGGTAGGCGTAGAGGTCGACTTTGTCGTGGAAGTACTGAAAAAGGCTGCCCTTCGACACGCCCGCGTTGCGGGCGACGACGTTCAGGCTGCCCGCGGAGAACCCGTGCTCGGCGAACTCCGCCTCGGCCGCCGCGAGCACTGCAGCGCGACGAGACTCGGGCAGCCGTTCCCACGTCGCCGTCGGCATCCTCGAGTCCTTCCTACGCGCCGGTCACGTCCCTCAAGAGCGTCCCATCCGAGCACGAGCCACCCGTGGGACCCATGCTGAACGCGACGGACGAGAGCCCTGAACGTTGCCGCTACGTCCAAGACTATCTAGCGCTCCGCTGGGGAGCACCACTGGAGCACACCTCATCGGTGCGGTCATCTGCCTGACCGGCGCGCGGCCACCCTCTACAGCCGGCAGGACGGGTTCACCGCGCCGGCGGGTTCGCCCGCCGAGTCGCCCAACGAGTTGGCCCGCGGCAACCAGGCATTCTGGGAGGCCGCGCAGCGCCCCACTCCCACGAACAGCAAAGGGCTGCTCCACACGCCTCTACGGCGCCGCCGCCTACCTCGCCGTCGACGTTCTGCTGATGGGGGAGCGGGACGCGGTGGACTGGCGACGCTCCTGTAGCCCCCGTTTACCCCCCGAAAACCCCCGCGTATGGTTGACAACCAGTGACAATTGGCGGCCATCGCCTGACCGCGTCTGTCCAGTTCAACGCCTACTTCTGATAGTCAACGACAAGGCAAGATGGCTACGCACGGTAACAAGGGGTCGTCGGTTCGAATCCGGCCGTCCCGATAGACTAAAGCCCGGACCAGCGGAAACGCTCGTCAGGGCTTTAAGTTTATCTATGGGGTTTGAACCACCCCCCGAAAACCCCCCATTTACCGGGTCGGGAACCAGGTTCGTCATCCCTGCGCATCGTTGGGCAACACGGCCGTGAGGCGTCGCCTTTCGGTGCCGAGGCGTTCGAGGATGTCCGAGACGTCCGGGGCTTGGGCGGGCTTGGCGATGTAGTACGTGGCGGTGACTTCCTCGCTGGAGTGTCCCAGCTGTGCTGCGGCGCTTTTCGTGTCGGTCTCTTCCTTGATGAGGGTGGCGACGGTCTTGCGGAAGGTGTGGGGGGTGACCGAGGCGAGGTCGGTGTCGGCGCGAGCCTCACGCCACTGGCGGCGGACGTTGTTGGCCGACAGTCAGGTGCCCGTCGGGAGGCGAAGATCGCGTCGTGGGGGTTGTCGGCGGCGACGAGCTTGCGAGCCAGCAGCATGCCGACGGCGAACCGGGGCATGACGCCACAGGAGACGATCCCATCGCGCTCAACCCACCCACGGGCGAAGGAGGACTTGCCGGACGGCGGGGGTCCACGAGCAGGATGAGCCCGTTCGGCACGCCGTCACCGCTCTGGACAACAGCGTCAGTCGTGATCGACATCTACCTACCGCCGACCGACGACGGCATCGCCCGCCCCTCGGGGATCAGCTCCTCCCGGACCGCACAGTTGTAAAAGGCCCCGGGAGAGCCCTACGCGGTGACCCTCCGTGAGGGCCTCCGTGTCCTACGCCAGGGTGGGACCCGGGGCCCACTCCGGGCGGGAGGATCGGTGCCGACCTTCCCCGGAGTGGGCCGTCGGATGCGTGCTCAGCGGGACGCGGCAACGTCGACCAAGATCTTCGTCAGCTCCTCCGGCGTGTCACGCATGAGGTTGTGTCCGCTGGCGAGAGCATGGGTGGTCCAGCCTGGCTCCGCGCTGAGCTTCTGGTAGATCGTGGTGAACGGGGACTGGTCGGCCCACCCGGCGGCGTAGACGTAGTCCCGGCGGCGGACTTGTCCCGGGTCGCCGGCGAGTCGGAGTGGCTGGAGCACCGAGGCGATCGGGTGCGGCGTCGCCCGGGCATCGAAGAACGGCAGTCATCGGGACGCGCAGCCCGTCTCGTCCACCTCCAGATACCATTTCCGCTCCTGGTCGGACACCAGTGACCAGCAGGAGTCGCCGTCGGCGGGAACTACGGCGTCCAGGTAGACCAGCCGAGTCGATCCGGTCAGGTGCCCGGTCGGCGGCGCCGGTGATGACCATCCCGCCGTAGCTGTGCCCCACCAGTACGGTGTCGCGTAGGTTTTCGCCTTCGAGGAGGGCGACCACGTCCTGGATGTGCGTGTCGAGGTTGACCGTGCCGTGCAGCAGGTGGCTGCATTCACTCACGCCGGTTAACGTCAGCGGGTGGACGGTGTGTCCCAGGTCGCGCAGCCGCTGGCTGACGTGCTCGAAGCACCAGCCACCGTGGCACATCCCTGGGGCGAGTAGGAAGTTTGACATCGGGCTTGCTACTTCGGTTGGTTCTGAGGATGGTGTCCCAAATGGTGAGTCGTCCGAGGAGGGCGCTCAGCGCTGCGGCGGCGCACAGGACAGCGGTCCACCCGAGTGTGGCTGCGGTGGAGGTGTGGTCGGCGACCAAACCGGCGAGCCACGGACCGGCGGTCTGACCGGCGGCGAACACGGCGGTGAAGACGGCGAGCGTGGCGGTCCAGTCGGCGGTCGGAGTGTGAGCCTTGATGAGGGCGGTGATCGCGGCCGGCACGCCCATGAAGGTCCCCCCGTAGATGAGCGCGGAGGCCAGGACGACCGGTGTCGCGGATGACGTCAGCGCCAGTGCCGCTCCGCCGCTCAGGACGGCGAGCAGTACGGCCAGGGCGCGGGTGCCGGGCCACCTGGCAATCGGGCGAGTCCAGACGGCGGGCGCCGCCGCCACTGCCGTTCCGAGCACCGTCCAGATGAGGATCACGTGCAACGCGGAGCTGTGCTGTTCGACCAAATAGGCGGAGAGGAAGGTGATGTAGGTGATGTAGCCGGCGGCGAACAGCAGGTAAGCAAGGGCCGCGGGCAGGAGTGGCCGGAGCCGGGCGCGGCCGACCTCGGGATGCCTGGCCCCGTCGGAGTTGACCGCGGTCCAGCTCACTCCGGCCGCTACGGCGGCGGCAGTACCCAGAGCCACCCAGGCGAGCCGCCAGTGCGCGCCGAGCAGGGGTACGGCCAGGCCACTGACCACGATCCCCAGCCCAGCTCCGGCGAAGTAGACGGTGAGGGGAGTAGCCGAGGCGGCGTCTGCGGCGAGGCGGGACGCGATCACGCTGCCTGCGACGAATACCACCGCTCCGGCCGCGCCGGACAGCGTTCGGAGAGCCAACAGCACAAGGTAATCGCCGCTGACCGCAGTCGCCACCAGCGACGCGGCGGTCAGCACCATGGCAGCGCGGAACGCGGTGGCAGCACCGAATCGGGGTACCAGCCCGTTTGCCAAAAGCGCACCCAGCAGGTAGCCGAGACCGTTCGCTGTCCCCATTCCGCCGGCAGCGGCCAGCGTCCAGTTCAGGTCGTCGCGCATAGCCGGCAGCAGCATCCCGTAGGCGAAGCGTGCCAAGCCGAGCGCGGCGGCGGTGCCCAAGGCCAGCCGCGCGGCGCGCCACACGCCCGCGGGCGCGGTCGACGTCATGAGCACTCCACATCATCGAACCGATCGGTACGAACTCGGCGATGCTAGCAGCAGAAAGAACCGGCCGGTACCATCTCTGCTATGCCAGTTCCCAAGGGTTCGACGATCGACCCGGAGCGCACCCGCGCCGGCATCATGGACGCCGCCGCCCCACTGCTGTACGAGCGGGGCCTCGACGGCATCGGTGTCGCCGAACTGTGCGCCCGGATCGGCGTGTCGAAGGAGACCCTCTACCGATACTTCGGCACCAAGGACGGTCTCATCCAGGCGGTGTTGGAGGCCCGCAGCGAGCGGGTGACGGCCTGGGTCGCCGGGGCCGCAGCCGCGGCCGGAGACGATCCCCGCGAGCAGCTCGCCGCCGTCTTCGACGAACTTCAACGGTGGTACGAGGAACCCGCCTTCCGTGGCTGCGCAATGCAGAACGCCGCCGCTCAACACCAGGTCGAGGCGGTACAGACCGTCACCGCCCGCCATCTGGACCGCCGCCTCGGCCTACTGACCGCGATCGCTGAGCGCGCCGGCGCAACCGATCCCGACGCTCTCGGGCGACAATTGCTCCTGTTGGTCGAGGGCGCAACCCTGATCGCTGCGCACCACGACCGGACCGGTGCTGGCCACCACGCGAAGCAGGCGGCCCTCGCACTGCTGCCCGCCGACCGGCCGAGCCGGGCCGCCCGCTGACGTAGCGCCGTGCTCTGGTCAGAGGCAACCTCCCGGCCAGTCCCGCCTCGTCGTGACCACCCAACCTGCCGAACGACCGGTGAGATCTTGCCGATCTCAATGTTGTAACTACGAGCCCACGGACAGCGCTCTTCTTGTCTGCCACGACGTGCCGTTCTCGCGGTCTGCTGGGTCGTGACCTGCGGCTTAGGGCTTCCTTGCGCTGTACCGGAGCCGGAGCATCTGTTTTCGGCTTGTCGCGCCGGAGTGCCGGCTTTGGGGCCGCGGTTCGGCCGGTTCTTACGGGCCTTGGTCTTGATCTTCTTGCGGGTGCGGGTGCGGGTGCGGGTGTGGCGTTGAGGACCAGTTGGCCGGTGGCGTCGACGCAGCGGCGTTGGATCTGCGGCAGGACGCTGTGTAGGTGTTAGCGGTGACGACGATGCTGAAGTGGTGGCGTAGTTCGGATTGATCGGCTTGCTGTCTGAGTGGTTGAACACGTACCCCGTGTCGCCATGACGTGCCGTTCTCTGCCGCCTTGGCTCGCCGGTACTGCTCGTAGCGGCGGTGGACACGGAGGATCTCCACGCTGCTTGTCGAGGGCGACCGTCCGCAACCGGCCGGCGTCTTGGGTCCGCCCTCGACGATTTGGTAGCCGGCGGTGCCGAGTTCACCGTGCTGGCGGTAGTGGTCGACCCATTTCGAGGCACAGGCACGGGGAACGCCACCTCGGCCGTTACGTGGGCGATCCGGCGTTGCTGGCAACGCTGCACGAGTCGCAGCCGCCCCTCGGAAGAAAGCGGAGCGTTGCGGTGGAGCACAGGCGTTCCTAGCGCCAGGGATCGAGGGCCAGCTCGCCCCGGGTTTGGCCCGCTTCGAGTTGCTGCAGCACTGTCGCTCCCTCGGCCAGGGGATGCACGTGAGGGGTACCGGGCGGGTACACGCCATGAGCGATGAGCGCCTTGATCTCGACAAGCACCGACTGGTAGAGGGATGGGGCTGCGGTCACCATCGCACCGATGTGCAGACCTTTGACTTGGACCTGGTGGGTGAAGACCAGATCGTGGGTGGTCAGGGTGGCGTCGCCGGAAGCGGCACCGAATACGACAACGCGCCCGGTGAAGGGTTTGGTGACCGACAGGCTGACCTTGAATGTGGCCTGTCCCACCGACTCCAGGACCAGATCGACACCGCCGGTTCGGCGGGTGATCTTTTCAGCTAGATCGGGGCGTCGGCTGTCCAGGACATCGTCGGCGCCGAGGCTATTGACGGTGTCGTGCTTCGCAGGTGACGCCGTGGCGAGCACGCGCGCACCGTAGTGGCGGGCGAGGCGAACGGCGGCCTGGCCCACGCCTCCGGCCGCGGCATGAACGAGCACCACTTCGCCCGCCTTGATCTCCCCCAACGGCTTCAGTGCCGCCAAGGCGGTGGCCCAGTTCAGCACCAGACCGAGGGCTTCGGCGTCGCTCCAGCCGGACGGCACCGGAAGTACACCCGCCGCCGGCATCGTCATGTACTGCGCGAAGGCGCCCGGACCGGCTCCGACGACGTGGGTGCCCAGCTGGAGCGGACTCTCGACGTCCGGGCCGACACCCACAATCTCGCCCGCGGCCTCGAAGCCCGCCACGTAGGGCGCCTGCGGGCCTCCGCCATAGCGTCCGTGCGACTGCATGACGTCAGCGAAGTTGACCCCGGCGGCGCCCACGCGGATCAGGTACTCGCCAGGCCCCGGGGTGGGGCGGGGATGATCGGTCGTGAGGGTCAGATCCTTCGGCCCCCGGTGCGACTGCTGGACCAGCGCTCCTACTGTCTGCTCCGCCGTGTGCCGCTGCTCGTTGATCTCCATGCACCCAGCGTAGGTATCTGACACTTACGTCAAGGTCAAGCGCCGGTCAGGGATCAGCACGGCGGGCCTCTCGCAGGTAGGCGTCGAGTGCCGCCTGCTGGCCGCTCAGAACGGCGATGCGAGCACTGAGCCGATCCTGATAGCTCTGAACCTCGTGCAGGAAATCCACGCACACGGCGTCGGTGCCAGCATCGGAGCCGTCAGTGTGGCCGGGCAGGACTTCCCTGATCAACCGGACGGGCAGCCCGGACTCCAGCAGCGAGCGGATGACGAGCACCTGATCAATCGTGGACTGGCAATAGTCGCGGAACCCATTGCTGAAACGGCCGGGGAACGATCAAGCCCTCATCCTCGTAGTGCCGCAACGATCGCGCACTCACACCGCGAGCTCTGGACGCTTCGCTGATCTTCATACCTGCAGCCAACGACGAGAAGCGCCACGATCTTCCAGCCTTCGCCACGACGAAGTGAACAGCTGCTCCCCGGCGTCAACAACCTCGTGTCCCGCAACAGCTAGTGGGCGACCCGAGAGGCGAAGCCGCGCAGCTCGGCAAGGGTGAGCCCGATGCCGACTATGCGGTGATGGTCAGCACTTTGGCTGGCACCGCGAGAGACGCGGAAGCAACGCTCGACGAGCTCTCAAGGTGATCGCGCTCATGTCCGCTCATCCGCTGATGAGGGTGGTGGTCAACACGGTGGCGGTCTCGTTGGCGGTGCCTCTATAGGCGAGCGGTCGCTGATGGACACATCGCTGCGGCGCCTGCCCAGCACGAGGCGAGCATGGCCGACACTGGGCTGTTGCGGCGGCCGATGGAGCCGAGGTGCAGGTAGAGCGTCTCCTTGGACACGCCGATGGTCGTACGCAGTTCGGCGCCCCCGACGCCGTCGAGGCCGCGTCGGTAGAGCAGGGGAGTGGCCGCGTCCAGGATGGCCGCGCGCGGGTCTGCGCGGGATCGAGCGTCGCACCCTTGGCAACCGGCATGGCAGAGATCGTACCGCTTGGTTCGGTGCTCCTGCTATCGTGCTGGATCGAACCGATCGGTTCGATTCGGAGGGATCATGGAGCTTGATTTCTTGACCACCGATCCTCCGGCGAGCCTCACGCCGGCGGCGAGCACACCATCGGTGACGTTTACCAGCGGCGGGAAGACGCTGCTGGGTGTTCTGCATGTCCCGGCTGGCCCCGGCCCGCATCCGGTCGTGGTGTTGCTGCACGGCTTCCCCGGCTCCGAACGCAACTTCGACCTTGCCCAGGCGCTACGTCGAGCCGGCTACGCCGCGCTGGTGTTCCACTATAGAGGCTCGTGGGGAGTGGCTGGTCGCTGGTCGTGGCGACACGTGCTCGACGACGCGGCACATGTGGTCGCCACGATGCGCGAGGAGACCATGTCGGGGGCCCACCGGCTTGACCCGCGACGTTTGGCTGTGGTCGGCCACAGCCTCGGCGGGTTCGCCGCACTGATGACCACCGCAGCGGACCTCACGATCAGCGCGGTCGTCTCGGTCGCTGGCTTCGACTTCGCGACGGCGGCGGCGGCCAGCCACGCCGATCCGGCGGTGCGTTCGGCATACGTCGAGGCGTTCGACGGCGAACTACTGCCGCTGCAAGGAACCAGCGGCGAGGCGCTCGTCGCCGAGATGGAAGCCGCCGGGGCGGAGTGGAGTCTGGCCCGGCTCGCGCCACGCCTGGCGGATCGCCCGGTGCTGCTGGTCGGCACCAGCCGAGACAGCATCACACCGGCCGCGCTGCACCACCAGCCGGTGGTCGAGGCATATCAGGCTTATCCGGTACCGATGCTGGAGCAGTGCATCTTCCCTACCGACCACGCGTTGTCGGACCACCGGGTCGCGCTGGCGCGTACCGTGGTGGACTTCCTCGACCGGCGACTGCGGGAACCGCGGTGAGCGAGTACCGGTGGGGGGTCCGCTCGGATGGCGCTGGGCACCGCGACGGCGCTCGGGCTCGGCCGCTTCTCTTACGGGTTGGTGCTGCCCGCCATGACCGAGCAGTTGCAGTGGAGCCTGACCCCCGCCGGCATGATGGACCACCGCAAACGGTCACGGCTACCTCGCCGGGGCGATGGTCACCACCCGACAGGCCCGTAGGCCGAACACGGCGGCGGTCTTCCGACTCGGCATGGCGCTAGGCCGTGTCTTCAGAGGTTCACAGCCATTGGAGTAGCGCGGCGATGGCGACGGTGGCCTGGTACGAGGTCGCGGTCTTGTCGTAGCGGGTGGCGACGCTGCGGCACTGCGTGAGGCGGTTGAAGCAGCGTTCGACGACGTTGCGCCGTTTGTAGAGCTGCTTGTCGAACACTGGTGGCCGGCCGCCTCGGCTGCCTCGTCGGTACCGGTTGGCCCGCTGGTCGGCGCGTTCGGGGATGGTGTGTCCGATGCCGCGTCGGCGCAGGCCGGCCCGAATGGCCTTGGAGCTGTAACCCTTGTCGGCGATGACGTGATCCGGGCCGGACCCGAGGACGGCCGGATCCAGACCGCTGGACTCGGATGGCGGCCATGACCTGGGTGAAGCGGGTGCAGTCATTGACGTTGCCGCCAGACAGCACAAACGCCAGGGTCCGCCCCAGGCCGTCGCAAGGCGAGGTGAGTCTTGTTTGCGCCAGCCGCGTGCTGGTGGGCCCGCACGATGGTCGAGTCGACCGACACCAACCAGTCGATGTCCCCAGCGGCGTCCGCCTCGGCCTCGACCCCGGCGAGCATCCTCTCGAACGTCCCGTCGAGGGCCCACCTGCGGAAACGGGCGTAGATCGACTGCCAGGACCCGTACCGGCACCCACGCGCTACATCATCCGACACCAAGATCCTCTCAAGACACCGCCTACCCTGGCCTGCACAAGTCGATCGCAGAAGGTGAAGCAACCTGCCATCGCGTCGGCGGAGAGGTCGACGCCGGCCTGGCGGGGCGGGCTCGGGTGACTACCTCACGAGCGGCTCGATGAGCGCGGAGTCGGCTCGGGTGAGGACCGGCGGTCCGTGCGGCGATGTGGTCGGGACCTGCCGGCACCAATCTCCGGCCCACGTCCAGGCGTAGCTTGACGATCTGCGCCAGCGTGGAGTCGCAGGATTACACCTGCTACCGCGCCGCTTCCGCTCCTCGCCGCTGCGGGGCTGCGGTGGCGGCCGGCCGGCTGGCGTCGGCGTCGGTGTGTGCGGGTTGGTGAGTATGGCGCGACCGTTCGCAGGGTCCATGGGTCGCCGCTACGGTTGGGATCGATGCCTGACGGGCACGGTGTGCCGGCGTCGTTGAGGGCGCACGATGCTGGCGAGACTGTGACCAGCCAGGTGGTTGGGCGAACATCCACCACACTGGCCCGGTCGCGTGCTGGCGGCTAGGGGCGTTGCCGGGGTCGGCGAGGCGCGTCACGGTGCCGGGTGGGGCGCCGAGGCCGGCGCACCCTTGGCCCGCTGGATCTGCGCGTAGACGTGGGTCCGCAGCTCGGTGAACCGGGGCAGCGCCCGGGTGGTGAGCTGATCGCGTTCCCGCGGAAGGTCGATCACGAGGTCCTCCTGCACTCGGGTCGGCGAGTGGGACAGGACGAGCACGCGCTGACCCAGATACACGGACTCGTCGATGTCGTGCGTCACGAAGACAGTGGAGATACCGCGGTTCAGGTGCAGGTCACGTACGAGGTCCTCCAGGTCCGCGCGGGTCTGCGCGTCCACCGCGGCGAACGGCTCGTCCATGATCAGCACTTCGGGCCGGTACGCGATGGCGCGCGCGATGGCCACCCGTTGCTGCATCCCGCCGGAGAGCTGCCACGGATGGCTGCGTGCCGACTGCGGCAGTCCGACCGCGTCGAGGGCGTCGGTGACCCTCCGGTCGCGTTCGGCGCGGGAGAGCTTCTTGTGTCGGAGGGGAAGCTCCACATTGCCCCGGACTGTCAGCCAGGGATAGAGGCTGCGGCCGTACTCCTGGAACACCACTGCCATCGCCGGGCTCGGGCCGGTCACCGCAGATCCGTCCATCTCGACGAGGCCGCTGGTGGGCCGGAGCAGTCCGGCGAGGCATTTCAGGAGGGTGGTCTTTCCGCAGCCCGACGGGCCGACGACGCACAGCAGTTCGCCGGGCATCATGGTGAAACTGAGATCCCCGATCGCCTCGACCTCGCCCCGGCCGGAGGCGTAGACCTTCCGCAGGTGCTCGACCCGCAGCAGCGGGCTTGCGTCAGGCACGGGTGACCTCCTTCATTCCGTGGTACCAGCGCAGGACGCGGCGTTCGACGACGCCGAAGGCCACGGCGAGGAGGACGCCGATGAGGCCGAGCAGGAGGATGCCGCTCCACATCTCAGCGATGAGGTAGTTGCGTTGGAAGTAGGCGATCCGGTAGCCGAGGCCGGCCGAGGACGCGAACATCTCCGAGATGACCATGAGGATCAGGGCCACCGAGAGTGCCTGCCGTACGCCGGTCATGATGCGCGGACTCGCCGCCGGGAGGATCAGCAGCCACACCCGTTCCCACCAGGAGATCCGGTACGAGTCGGCGGTCTCCAGCATCACGCTGTCGGTCGCCCGGACGCCCTCGATCGTGTTCAGCAGGATCGGCCAGATCGCGCCGGACACGATGACGACGACCTTCATGGTGTCGGTGATGCCGAGCAGTAGCATCGCGACCGGAATCAGCACCGGTGGCGGAATCGCGCGGAAGAACTCCAGCAGCGGTTCGAGGATCTCGCGTAGCGGGCGGAACCGGCCGATGAGGACGCCGGCGGCGACGCCGAGCACGATCGACGCGAACAGGCCGGCCAGCAGCCGGTACACGCTCGGCAGCACGTCGTCGACGAACGCCGGGCCGATCCAGGTCTGCCGGAACGCGTCGAGGAGCGGGCGGGGGCCGACGAGGAACCGGTTGGCCGACCGGGTGGACCAGACGGCCCAGAGCCCCACGGCCAGGACGGGAAGCCCGACCGCGTACAGGACGTCCTCGGCGACCCGGACGCCGAGGCCGCGAGGGGCGGTCCTGCCCGCACCGAGGGCGGTCATCGGGTTGCCTCGTCCGCGAGCACCGACTGGTGCCAGGCCAACGAGCGGCGTTCGGCGAAGCGGAACACGACGTTCACCACCACGCCGAGGAGCCCGGTGACCACGACGAGGGCGTACAGGCCGACGGCGTCCCCGGCGGAGCGCGACAGCTCGATCATGCGTCCGAGGCCGGGGTTACCGATCACCATCTCCGCGGTGACGGCCAGGATGAGCGCGACCCCCGCGGCGAGGCGCAGGCCGGTCATCATGTACGGCAGAGCGGTCGGAAGGACGAGATACCGCAGCCGCTCGTAGCGGGTGAGGCCGAAGCTCCGCGCGGTGTCCCGGGCGACCGTGTCGACGTCGGCGACGCCGTAGATCACCTGCACGAACACCTGCCAGAACGCCGCGTAGACGATGATGACGAGTGCGGCGCGCATCTGCAGGCCGAACATCAGCACGGCGAGGGGGATCAGCGCGACCGACGGCACCGGCCGCAGGAACTCGACTGTCGTGTGCGTGGCGCGACGCAGGAACGGCACCAGCCCGACCACAGTCCCCAACCCGACCGCGGCGAGCGTCGCCACCGTCAGGCCGATCGCCCACGACGTCATGGTGAGCCGGAGCCGCCGCCAGAACGCCAGGTCGCGGACCTCGTGGAACAGCCGTGCGAACACGTCGGTGGCGTACGGCAGGTCGTGCCGGTCGACCAGCCCCAGAGCCGGGAGCAGTTGCCAGACGGCGAGGAACCCCAGCAGGCCGACGGCGCCCAGCAGGATCTTGCGCATCGGTCAGCTACTGCTGCTGGACGAGACGGTCGAAGTCGGGCTGCCGGTCGAGTACGCGGTACTTCTGAGCGAGCGTCGCCAGTTGCTCCAGGCCGGCCCGGTCGATTTCCCACCCGAACGCCGGGAGCCGGACGGAGTCCGCTACCGCATCCGGCAGTTCGAGGTTGTCCTTGATGGCCTGCCGTAGGCCGGCCTGGTTGGCCGGGTCGTTGGCCCAGGTGAGCGTCTTCTTCATCGCCGACGAGAAGTCCGCCACCAGGGTGGCGTCGGAGTCCTTCAGCTTGCTCGACGTGATCGTGGTCAGGGTGGTGAGTCCGGGAACGGTGGCCTGGTATGGAGCGACCACGAGAACGTCACCGCGCTTGCGCATCTGGGTGATGAACGGCTCGGTCACCCAGGCGGCGTCGATGTTGCCGGCGGCGAGCTGGGCCGGCGCGTCCGGGAAGGCCACCTCGACGAACTGGACCTTGGTGGGATCGCCGCCATCCTTCTCGACCGCTGCCATGATCGTGACATCGCCGGCGGCGCCCAGGCTGTTCACCGACACCTTGCGTCCGGCGAGCTGGGCCGGCCGGGTGATACCCGACTTCGCGGACGCCACCACGGCGTTGATGTCGTCGCCGTCGGCGTAGGACGACGCGTAGTTCCCGATGATCACCACGCCCAGGTTCTGCAGATCGGCGCGGAACGGGCCGAACGGCTGACCGATGGCGAAGTCGATGTCGCCGTTGATCATGGCCGGGATGGCCTGGGCGCCGCCCTGTGCGGGCACCACCTCCACGTCGAGCCCCTGCTCCCGGAAGATGCCCGCCTTGATGCCGCCCCACAGCGCGGCGGTCTCGCTGATCGGCAGCGCCGCCACGCGGACCTTCCGCAGGTCGCCGCTCGCCCCGGGGGACGGATCGGTGGCGTCGGAATCCGTGCAGCCGGTCAGGGCGATCACGACGCCGGCGAGAACAGCGAGGGCAGTGACCTTCTTCATGGACGGGCCCTTCCGTGCGCAGCGCTTGTGCAGCCTGAGGAGTGGGGTCGACGGAGTGCCGTAAGCATCCGATCGCGTCGATCAGCGTCATGCAGCAGCGATTGATTGTCAAGAATTCCGAAAGGGTGAATCGCATAGCGGGCCGAGTGGCCTGATGGCGATGAGAACACGTCTTGACGGCCGACGATTTTGTGACCAAACTGTGCGGTTGGTGGCGCGGGGCGGAGAGGGCGACGACGTGGCAATCGTGATCGTGGGCGCTGGTATCGGTGGCCTCACCACCGCGCTCAGCCTGCATCGGGCCGGCTTCCGTGAGATCACCGTCTACGAGCGCGCCGCCGCGCTGCGCCCACTCGGCGTCGGAATCAATCTACTCCCGCACGCCGTCCGTGAGCTGACCGAATTGGGTCTCGGGGAACGCATGGAAAGGCTGGGCGCCGCACCCGGCACGCTTGCCTACTACAACCGCTACGGTCAGCAGATCTGGAGCGAGCCACGCGGACTGGACGCCGGATATCGCTGGCCGCAGCTTTCCGTGCACCGCGGCCGGTTCCAGATGGAACTGCTCGCCGTGGTGCGGGAACGGCTGGGCGCGGACGCGGTGCGCACCGGGCACCGGCTCGTCGGCGTCCGCGACGGCGTCGCGCACTTCGAGACGGCGGTGGGGGAGGTAAGCGTCGCTGGCGACCTGATCGTCGGAGCGGACGGCATCCACTCCGCGCTGCGCCGCCACCATCGGCCCGGCGAGGGGGCGCCACTGTGGAACGGGCTGACACTGTGGCGGGGGACGGCACGGGCACCCGGATTCCTGGACGGGCGCACCATGATCATGGCCGGGGACGCGGAACAGAAGTTCGTGGCGTACCCGATCGGCGCCGGCCTGATCAACGTCGTCGCCGAGCGGCGCGGGCCCGGTTTCGCCGGGCCCAACGCGGACTGGAACCGGACGGTCGACCCCGCGCCGGTCGTCTCGCTCTTCGCGGACTGGCGTTTCGCGTGGCTCAACGTGCCGGAACTGCTGGCCGCCGCCGACGAGATCCTCGAGTACCCCATGGTGGACCGCGATCCGATCGAGACGTGGACCCACGGCAACACCACGCTGCTCGGCGACGCGGCCCACCCGATGTATCCGAACGGTTCCAACGGGGCGTCGCAGGCGATCCTGGACGCACGTACCCTCGCCTTCCACCTCGCCACCGCGCCGACGGTCCGGGCGGCGCTCGACGCCTACGAGGCGGACCGGCGGCCCGCGACCACCGCGCTCGTGCTGAGCAACCGGCGGCAGGGCCCGGAACAGGTGATGGTGCTCGCCCACGAGCGCGCGCCGAACGGGTTCACGCACATCCACGACGTCATCCCGCCGGAGGAGCTCACCGCTATCGCCACCGGCTACAAGAAGGCGGCCGGTTTCCTACCCGCCGACCTCAACCAACGGGCCTCCCTGACGCCGACGGCCTTCCCGGGCGTCCTACCGTGACCGGCCCCGAGCCGACCGACCTGGACGCGGCGCGACTGGCGTCGGTGATCTCACCGCTGCGCCGCACGCTGCTCGCCGCAGCCCGGGCCGCCGAGCACCTGCCGGAGATCCCGGACGCGCAGATCGAGATCGTGCGGGCTCTGCCCCGGGGCACCGTGGCCGGCCCCGGTGAGCTGGCCGAGCGGCTGCGCCTGAGCCGATCCACGGTCAGCAACCTGCTCACCGCGATGGAGGGCAACGGTCTCGTCGAGCGTCGCCCCCGTCCCGGCAACCACCGCCACGTCGACGTCCTCGCCACAGCGAAGGCCCTTGACCTGTTCGACCGCTTCGACCTCGCGAGCGGAGACCTGGTCGCCCGCGCCGCGGCGACCCTGCCGGCGGCGGACCGCGCGGCCCTCGCCGCCGCGGTGCCCGCGCTGGAACGCCTCCGCGACGCCCTCGCGCACGCCAAGGACACTCCATGAGTACGCGCCGAGCCGCCGGTCGGGACGCCGTGACTGCCCCGCCGATTCCCGGGCTGGAGGCCGCGTTCGAGGTGGAGGTGCGGCTGGGCGCGCTGGAGGACCACGGGATGACCCGTGCCGGTCACCGTCGCGTGGTGCCTGTCGTCGGCGGCCGGGTCACCGGTCTCTTCGAGGCCGACATCCTGCCCGGCGGCGCCGACTGGCAGGTGGTCCGCCCCGACGGCGCGATCGAGATCGACACGCGCTACTCGGCGCGTACCGCCGACGGCGGCCACGTCTACCTGCGTACGTTCGGTGTCCGCAGCGGCCGCGCGGAGGTCCTCAAGGCGTTGCTGCGCGGCGACGCCGTCGACCCGTCCGAGTACTACTTCCGCCTGGGCGTACGACTGGAGACGTCGGTGCCCGCGCTGGCCGTCCTGGAGCAGTCCGTCTTCGTGGCGTCGGCGATCCGCGAGGCCGACCGGGTGCGCTACACCGCCTACCGCGTCACGTAGCTGTTCCCGCCCAGGGCTGCGACAGGGCGCGCTTGTCGGGCTTGCCGCTGGGAGCCACTGGCACCCGGTCGATCGACTGGATGGTCCGGGGACCGACGGTTCCCCCAGGAGAGCCCTCAGCTGTGCTGCGGGATGTCCGTCGTGTACGCCAGCTCGCGGCCCGCCTCCACGTCGGAGGTAAGCGCATCGATCCGGGCCTTGGCCAGCGAGTAGGAGTCCGAGCCGAGCAGTTGGTGCAGAGGAGCCTTACCCGAGAGCGCCACCTTGATGATGGCGGTTGCGGCTCGGACGGGGTCACCGAGCTGGGTGCCTGGCATCGCCAGGTGCGCCTCGGTCATCTCCCGGATCGACTCGTAGCCGGACACGGTGGTCGGCGGCAGGCCAAGGGAGTGCGTACGCAGAAAATCGGTCTGCATGTAGCCGGGCTCCACGAGGTTGACCTGCACGCCGAAATCGCCGACTTCCGCGGCCAGTGACTCGGTCAGCCCTTCGAGGGCGTACTTCCCGGCGCAGTAGAGACCCCAGCCCGGGAAGGAGGTCAGACCGAGGATCGAGGAGATGTTGATGATGTGACCGCTGCGCTGGGTGCGCAGGGACGGCAGCACCGCACGAAGAACGTTCCAGAGCCCAAAGATCTGCACGTCGAACATCTGCCGGACGTCGGCGTCGGTGACCTCCTCGATGGCGGCGAGGAAGCCGTAGCCGGCGTTGTTCACGACCACGTCGATTGCGCCGAAACGGTCGGTGGTGGAGCGGATCGCCGCCGCGACCGCCGGCTCGTCCGCGAGGTTCAACTCAAGTGGCAGCAGCCGGGCCCGGTCCACGGATCCCAGGGCCGCGTCGAGACGCTCGGCCGACCTGGTCGTCGCCGCGACGTTGTCACCGCGCTCGAGGAGCTGCTTGACCAACTCCAGGCCGAGGCCCCGGGAGGTGCCCGTGACGAACCAGGTGGCGGGTCGGTTGGTGGGGTACGACATCGGTGTTCTCCTTGTGACTGGAGTGGCAGCGCTGCGCCCTGCCGGGAACGCATTTCATGCTGCTGCCGGCCGGGCGAGCCGAACACCTCTGGCCAGGCCCAGCCGTACCTGGGAACGACATGCCCACCCAGCCCCTGGGCGCGGCCCGCCGCGAGCGGCATCATTGGCGACATGGTGCGACGCACAGAACTGGCCGGCTTCCTGCGGAAATGCCGGGCTGACACGACGCCGGAGGCAGTGGGAGTCCTCCCCCTGCCGGGGCGACGCGTCCGCGGCCTGCGCCGGGAGGAGGTGGCTCAGCTCGCCGGGGTGAGCGTCGACTACTACACCCGACTCGAACAGGGTCGCCACAGCAGTCCGTCGGAGGCGGTCATCGACGCGTTGGGCCGTGTCTTTCAACTCGACGCGGCCGCCCGGGCTCACCTTGTCGACCTGGCCCGGCCGGCCCGGCACCGCGCCGGGCAGGTGCCGGGGCAGCGGGTCCGGCCGGCGATGCACCAGATGATCGCCTCGATGGTCGACCACCCGGCCTTCATCGTCGGGCGCCGTACCGACATCCTCGCGTCGAACCTGCTGGCCCGTGCCCTCCTCACCGACTGGACCCAACTGCCACCCCGCGAGCGCAACTACACGCGCTGGGTCCTCCTCGGCCCCGGCGCCCGCGAGGTCTACCCCGATTGGGCCACCGTGGCGGCTGACGTCGTGGGCACGCTGCGCCTCTACGCCGGTCGGAACCCCGACGACCCGCAGCTCAACGAACTGGTCGGCGAGCTGACCATCAAGAGCCCGCAGTTCCGTACGTGGTGGCACAACCACCGGGTGCACGAGCGGACCCACGGCACCAAGCACATGGTCCACCCCGCCGTGGGACCGATGACCATCCGATACGAGGCGCTGGCACTACCCGGCGACGACGACCAGACGCTGTTCATCTACACCACGGATCCTGGCAGCAGCTCACACGACAACCTGCGCCTGCTCGCGCTCTGGGCGACACAGCAGCGGTATGTCCCAACGACCGGCGCATCCAAGGCCGCTCCCGCTCAGATCGAGGACAGCCCAACCAGGTCTCCGGGCTCAGCCTGATTCCGGCGGGCGTCGATCGCCCTTCGACAATCAGTGGTCTCCACCGTGGACGATTCAGCGTGCGAATTCCTGTGGCGGGTGGCAGTGCTCTGATCGGCGCCCCTGCCCTGGACGTGCTGCGCGAGCGCGTCCACCGGGGTCGTGATTTCTGCTCGGGCAAGGGCCTGGTTAGCCAGGCTCAGGCGAACCTGAGCCTGGCTGGCCAGGCCACGTGCGGCTAGGCGTTGCCGGACCGTCCCCCCGGCAGCGTCCGCTCGGCGGTCAGCGTCATGGCGCCGCCCTTGTAGGACACCCGGAACATGTGGCCGCCCACGTTCAGGACCCGCCGTTCCGGCATGGAGTGGAAGTTGCCCTTGATCGAGGCCCCGCTCATGATCCTCAGTACCGTGCCCGGGGTGATGGGCGCGCGGACGTCCAGGGTGAGTTCGCCGTCCAGCACCAGGGCACCCGTGGCCCGCACGCTCGTGTAGTCGCGGTCGCCGGAAATGGTGATGGCGAGGCGACCCGCTCGGCTGATGGTCACGTCGCCGCCGACCTTCAGGACGTTGCCCTGCGGAACGTCGGTGAGACTGACGGACAATGCGGACGCCGCTTCCGCGGCCGACAGGCCGGGCTGCAACACGCCGCTGTTGACGCGGATGCTGCCTCCCACGAAACCGCTGCCGCCGAGCGTGCCGCCCTTGACGGCGACCGAGCTTGCGTGCGAGCCGGCGATCGAAAGCTTGCCGCCTTCCACAGTCGTGCCGCCCTCGTAGGTGGCGTGGCCCGACATGATCAGCATCCCGGAGCCCTGCTTGGTCAAAGACGCCGTGTAGAGGTTGTTGTCGATGTTGTTCTGAATGAAGGCCGCGCGCGCGTCCATCCATTCCTTACGCCACTTGGCGGCGTCCTCATAGCTGATCTTGTCGTACAGTTCCGGGTGGCCGTTGGTGATGGCCTGGACGTAAGGATCAGCCAGAATGCCCTGAAGCATGAAGGCGTTTTCGCTGAGCTTGCCGTCCGGGCTCAGTACGTTGGGGCTGAATTCACCGGCGAAGGCGATGCCCTTTTTCTTGTAGGCCGCCAGCCACTCCCGATCCTCCCGCTCCCTTTCCTTGATCGCGACCTGGCTGATGTCGTTCGACCAGACGTCCAGGGGCGCCTTGTCCATGTTGTAGGTCATGGGGCCCAGCAACTGGCCGGGGCCATACATGCCCTTGTCCAGATCGGGGATGCCCCAGCCCCAGCGCGCGTCCGGAACCCCGTCGGGAGCGGTCCAGGCGATGGATGCCCCGGAGGGGGAGGTCTGACCCGTGCCGAGGAACCGCACACCGTCGGACATCTTGTTGTTCGCCGTGGTGAACATCAGATCACGGACCTGCTTGGCGTCCATGTTCGGATAGCGGGAGAGCAGAACCCCCATCACCGCTGTCGCAACGGGCGTCGCCGGAGACGTTCCGCTCGAGTTCGAATAGTTGGTGTCGCCACCGCTGTTCGTGGTCCGAACACTGTTCGACGGAGTGGACACGGTCCACCACTTGGCGAGCCCCGCCTCGTTGTACCCGAATTGCTTCGTGTATTCGGGGTCGGCCGCGGTGGGAGGCTGCACCCCGCCGACGCATACCCACTGCGCCTCCGCCGCGGGATTGAAGAAGGGGTACGCCGGGCGGAAGTACGGGTTGCTCCAGTCGTTGTTGCCGGCCGACCTCACGTTGACGGTGCCGCTATCCTTGATAGCGTCCCAGATGGCATCCATGAAGGAGCGTCCGGGGTAGTCCGGGTTGTATTGAATACCGTCTTCCGAATAGCTCTTCTTGAAGAGGAAGTACTGGTACTCCAGGTCCTTCAGATGCTCGTTGGGGATGATGATCGCCATGGCCGTGGCGCTGGCGCTGTCCTTGCCGCGCAGTTGGTAAGCGTTGGCGAGGTTGCCATTGGCCCCAAGGTCGTTACCCAGGCCGTCGAAGCGGCTCCTGTCAAGAGTCTGGACATAAGAGCCCCAACTGCTGTTGATGACCTGGGCGCCTGCGTCAACCAGGGCCTTATTGGCCGTACGCCAGTACACGTAATCGTGGAAGGGGCCGTGGGACTGGGTATCGGAACCGCCGGTCATGGCGACATACATCGTCGAGCCAAAGGCGATGCCGTGCTGCTCTTTTCCATCGCGAATGCCAGAGGTGACGCCAAGCATGCCGGTCCCGTGACTGTAGTCAGTCGTGCGCGCCTGGTCGCCGGCCACAGTGAACCGCTGGCCCGCAGTAAACGGGTTCGACGGGGTTACTGAGTTCCGGTACCCGAAGCCGGACGTTCCGTAGAACCCCTCCGCTCTCACCGGAACGATCAGCCCGGTCTGGAATCCTTCGTGGGTAGGCCGGTAGCCCGAATCCATCATGCCCAGCGCGACGCCCTGCCCACGGTACCCAAGGGCGTAGGCGGTGGACGCGTTTACCGCGACGAGCTGCCACGGGGAGTCGATCGCTGTGCCAGGGTTGGCAGGATTGTGGCCGGTGTAGTAGCCGTACTCCGGCGTTTCCCAACTGGCTTTAGCGGCACCCAGTTCCCCCGGCGTCCTGGCGACGAAACCGGGGTCTCCCGGATACGCCGGTCCGCCGGATGTACTGCCGGGGGTTGCTGTCAGGCCGGTCTTGGGCGATGCCGAGGCGAACCCGGTCGGAAACAAGGCGATGCCTGCGCCGGCAATAAAGGTGCCTCCCACTCGACGCAGTAAATCCCGCCGACTCAAGAAACTCATACTCATCTCCGATTCCTTCCGAAGGGTCGATCTCCAGTGGGCGGGGGCGCAGTTTTGCCGCCTTTATCGGGCAGCGAATGTCGTTGGCCTTGTTCGGGATCCAAACTGCCGCGAGCCGACGCGTGGACGTCGGGACGGCGAACCGGAACTCTCCCGCACGTCGGCCTCCCCTATATGGACACCAAATTAGACTGCGGCAGATGCCCCTCGTCAAGGGGTCAACATCGGCCCGGCAGGAACAGTTAAGCGACGATCTATATCGATATGAATAACTGCGATGCATTGGGTCACGGGTTGACTCCGTGGAGGTGGCGTGCGACTTGTCCGTGATGGACTAATTGCGCAGATGGGAGGGAGCCGCCGCGCCGCGCGATCCTCCGAGACGGCGAAGACGAGCGGCGGAGTGTGCTGCGCGACGGCTGAGTCCGCCGAGGCCGAAGTCGAACCCGTCTGCGGCCGCGGGTTACGGGCAGCGACGGCGTCCCCTTGGCCTGGTGCCTGAGAAGGGGCCGCCAACGCGTTCAAACGCCAATACGGCACTCACCCGGCAGGTACCGGAGAGCCGCGTAACAGCACCGACGGTTCCCGCTCAGGGGACCGCCGGCTCGCGGGCCCGCCGAGCGGCAGTCAGGAAGACGACGGATACTCGCCTGATGACTGGACCGGATCTCGACCCCGATCAGTATCCCCCCATCGACCCGCGTGAACCGGTGCCCGACGACCCGAGCGTCCTTCTGCCTGGCGCGCCGGACGAACTGCCCGAAGCCCCGGCCGAACCGAGGCTGGACGACGGTGGCAACGCCGGCGGCGTGCGCGAGCCGGCATAGATCCGTCGCGCCTGGATCGACAGTGCCCACAACGTCGGATACCGAGAACTCCGCGGCTTCGCCAGCGGCCTGCCCTGGCGGCTGCAAGCGGTAACCGTCGCGCCCCCGGTGCGTCCCGGGCCTCTCAGTGGATGCCGGGGGTGTGGCGTTCCTCGGCGCAGAGCGCATCCAGTCGTTGCAGCGTCTCGGTCATGCTGGTGAGCCAGATGCGGCCGCCGTCCATCGACTCCCGTCGGTCGTCGGGCACGTGGGAACAGTCATAGATCTCGGTCACGACTGTCGCGTCCGGCCCATCGGGGGTCAACTCGTAGGTCCACCGGTGACCCCAACGCTTGGGCGTCGTGCTGCCAGGTGTGGTGTCCGGGTGGCCCCGGCCAGGTTCGGGCCTCCAGCCGATGCGGCGGTCCACCTCGTACTCGATGACGTGGTTGTCCATCTCGTAGTCGCCGTACGGCGGGTAGTGCATTTTCATCACGAACACGTCACCGACGGCCGAGACCACCTGGCCCGAGACGGCGCCCCGCAGCATTCCGGAGCCGTCGATGTCGTTGTGTCGCCGTGGATCCGCGAGGATCCGGAAGATGTCCGCCGCCGGCGCGGCGATCCGCCGGGACACCGACACGAGCCCGCGATCGGACACTGCGCGCTGCACCTCGGCGAGCCGTTCGGCAAGGAAGGTGCGTTCGACGCCGTTGTCGGTGAGGGTCATCGCCTCGTGGTACGCGTCGGCCGCCTCTGCCCACCTGTGGAGTTGCCGCAGGAAGTCGGCGCGGGCGGCGCTGAGGTAGCCGTAGGTGGCCAGTACCGGCGCGGCGAGCAGCGGTGTCAGCGCGTCCAGGCCGGCCTGCGGACCGTCGCGCATCCCCACCGCCACGGCTCGGTTGAGTTCGACCACGGGGGAGGGCCAGAGGTTGAGCAGGACGTCGTACAGTCCGACGATCTCCACCCAGTCGGTGTCCTGCCAGGTCGGCGCCTCGGTGTGCACGGCGGCGATCGCGGCCTCGACGGCGTACCGCGTCGGCGGCTGGCGGTGCAGCGCACCGGTCAGCAGCGCGATGCCCTCGCTGATCAGGTGGGTGTCCCAGCGCCCGCGGTCCTGCTCGGAGAGCAGTTGGAGCCGCCCGGTGGCGGACAGGCGGCTGTCGGCGCGCGCGTGGACGAGCAGCAGCAGCGCCAGCAGGGCACTGATCTCGGCGTCGTTCGGCATGAGCAGGTGCAGCATCCGGGCGAGGCCGATGGCGCTGTCCACGAGGTCCCGCCGAATGAGCTCCGCGCCGGTCGGCGCCGTGTGGCCGGTCTTGAAGATCAGATGAATGACCTCCAGGACGGCGTTGACGCGTGCGGCAAGGTGGTCGGGTGACGGCACGCGGTACGGAATACGGGCGTTGGTGATCTTCTTCTTGGCCCGGGTGATCCGCGCGGCCATGGTGGGCTCCGGCACCAGGAACGCGCGGGCCACCTCGGCCGTGGACAGGCCGCACACGAGCCGCAGCGTCAGCGCGACCTGGGCGTCACGGGACAGTGCCGGGTGACAGCACGTGAACACGAGCCGCAGGCGGTCGTCGTCGAGACCGTCCTCGGGCCCGGCTACCACCTGATCGGGTACGAGCAGCGGTAGGGCTCGGCGCATCGCCGACTCCCGCCGCAGCACATCCCGTGCCCGGTTGCGAGCGGCTGTCGTGAGCCACGCGCCGGGGCGATCGGGGACGCCGATCTGCGGCCAGGTCCGCAGCGCCTGGGCGTAGGCGTCCTGGGTGCACTCCTCCGCGAGGTCGAGATCGCGGGTCAGGCGTGCCGTCGCCGCCAACACGTGTGCCCAGTCGCGGCGGTGCGCCCGCGCGACCGCCGCGACGACCTCGGCGCTCATCCGTGCTCGACAACCGGACGGATCTCCACCCCGCTGTGCCCGGCGGAGACCTCGTAGAGCTGCGAAGCCAGCTCGATCACCTCGTCGAGGTCCGCTGCTTCGATCAGGTAGTAGCCGCCCACCGCCTCCTTGGTCTCCAGGAACGGGCCGTCGGTGATGGCCAGTCGACCGGCCGGGTCCGTGCGCAGGGTGGTCGCGATGGTCGCCGGCTCGAGTTGCCGGCCGTCGAGGATGGCCGGCCCGGCCTCGGTGGCGAAGGCGCGGTGGGCCTCGTCGCGCTTCTGCAACTCCGACCGTGGCATCGCGGCCCACTGCCGCTCGTCGCCGTGGATGAGGATCAGATACTTCGCCATGTCCCGTGTCCCGTCGTCTGGAGCCCGGTCGGACCCACCTGCCTTTCCGACGAGTCAGCCTGGTCGTCTATCGACAGCCGAGCAAACATTCTTGGTACGGGAAGATGCGCCACCGCCCCTACGGTCCAGGGGCAGGTCCGGTCCGGAGCGACCTGCGCCGCGCCAACACGGATTTCCGGCGCCTTGACCGCTCATGACGCATCGCCGGCCGCTAGTCCCGCTTCAAGGGCGGCCAGGAAGTCCAGCAACTGACGCCGGGTGGCGTAGTCGTGCGTGCGGTGGTTCAGGAATGTCGACGTGACGTGGTGCGAGCGGTCCTCGACCACCTCGATCAGTTCGGCGAGTTGAAGCCGATCACGCGACCTGGGCAACACGGCATGGCCGCGTCGTGCGTGCTGACGAGCTGTCTCGCTCGTGGTGGCAGGGTCATGCGGCGTTGCGCCACTTGCGGCCGTGCCGGCCGATGAGCCGGTCGGCGTCGGTCGGGCCCCAGGAGGCGGCCTCGTAGGTGGGGATCGGGGAGTTGTCCTTCTCCCAGTTGTCGATGATCGGGTCGACGATCCGCCAGCACTGCTGCACCTCGTCGCTGCGGATGAACAGCGATGCGTCACCGACCAGTGCGTCCAGCAGCAGACGCTCGTACGCCTCCGGGGATTCCTCGGCGAACGTCTGGTCGTAGGAGAATTCCATAGTGGCGGTGCGGACCCGGAAGGAGTGGCCCGGCACTTTGGCACCGAAGCGCAGCGAGATGCCTTCGTTCGGCTGGATCCGCAGGATCAGCGCGTCGGCGTCGAGGCCGGTGAGCTGGTCGGTCGGGATCGGCAGGTGCGGCGGCCGCTGGAACTGCAGCGCCACCTCGGTGAGCCGGGCCGGCAGGCGCTTGCCGGTGCGTACGTAGAACGGCACCCCGGCCCAGCGCCAGTTGTCCACGTTGAGCCGCATGGCGGCGTAGGTCTCGGTCCGCGACAGGGGGTCGACGCCGGCTTCCTCGCGGTAGCCGGCCATCAGGTCCTCGCGGGTGCCGCCCCGGGTGTACTGTCCCCGGACCGCCGCCTCGGCGATGTCCCGGTCGGTGGGGAGCCGGATCGCCTGCAGCAGCTTCACCTTCTCGTTGCGCAGACCCTCAGCCTCGAATGAGGCCGGTGGCTCCATCAGCGCCAGCGCGAGGACCTGGAGCACGTGGTTCTGCACGATGTCCCGCATCGCGCCAGCGTCCTCGTAGAAGCCGCCGCGGCTGCCGACGCCGAGGGTCTCGGCGACGGTGATCTGCACGTGGTCGACCCACGAGCGATCCCAGATGGGCTGGAAGATCGAGTTCGCGAAGCGCAGCGCCAACACGTTCTGGACGGTGTCCTTGCCCAGATAGTGATCGATGCGGAAGACCTGGTGCTCGTCGAACGCGCTGTGCACGACGCCGTCCAGCTCGCGGGCCGTGACCAGGTCGCGACCGTACGGCTTCTCGATGACCAGGCGGGAGAAGGAGCCTTCGCGTGGCTGGTTGAGCCCGACACCGGCCAGCCCGTTGATCACCGGTTCGAAGGCCCCGGCCGGGGTGGACAGGTAGAAGAGCCGGTTGCCCGACGTGCCCCGCTGTGCGTCCAGCTCGTCGAGGGTCTCCACGAGCCGCTTGTAGGTCTCCGGGTCGTCGTAGCCGCCGGCCACGTACCGCACGCCGCCCTGGAGCTGGCGCTTGCTGGCGAGGGTGCGTTCGCCGAGGACGCTCTCGGCGAACTGCTCGTCGGTCATCGACGTGCGCGCGACGCCGACCAGCGCGAACTGGTCCGGGAGCCGTTCGTGCCGAGCCAGGCTCTCGACTGCGGGCAGCAACTTACGCCGGGTGAGGTCACCCGAGGCACCGAAGATCACCAGCGTGGCCGGCGGGGCACTCCGCTCCTGGATGAGCTGAGATGCGTGGTCCATGGTCTGCGTTCCTCCGGGCACAAGGGGTGTGGGTCGAGGGCTGCTGTCATGCCAGGAATTGTGCGGGGGTCGGCGGTAGTGGCCGGGGCCACGCGGGCGTGGCCCGTTGGTCGCGGAGCTTGAGCCTCGCACGCCGGGCTCACGGGTAGGCGACTCGGTGACGATTCGGATGTGGTCCGCCAGCGTACGGGGTGATGATACGAATGATCATGGCCAGCTAACCGGCGAAGGTCAATGGGCTCGCCGACGGCGACGCCGGGATCGCCAGGCTGCGGCTGCGGCGTGGCGACGGTCCACTCGTCCTCGCCGCACCTGCCAGACCCGCCTGTCTTCGAGCACCATCCCGACGGGATCCAGCGCCACCGCCGCTACTGGTTCCGCCGGCCGCAGGCATTGTCGTACTCCGCTTGATGGGTTACACAGGCCACGTCCATCACCAGCCCGGCACCACGCCCAAAGTCCGTGCTCAACCCGACCTCCAAGCTGAGCGTCCGAGGCTGTGATGATGCTTGCCGTGAGTCAGACGGTGGGATGGGACCGCGTGGTCGAGGCGATGGTGGCGGCCCTGGGAGAGATGATCCGGTCCGGTGACGTCGACGTGATCCTCAGCAAGGTGGAGGATGGCTCGATCCAGTTGAGTGACTGACCGGGTGACATCGGGTCAAGGGCTCGTCGAGTCGCTCCATCCACGCCCACGGCGACCTGCTACCGCTCGGCGCCGACGTGGAGGTCCTCGCCGTGGCCGCGCCGCGGGACCGGCTCGCGCACGCCGCCGCCGGGCTGCTCTACCGCCCGGCCGTCGGGCTGACGCGCGGCGCAGCATGGCGGCACCGGCGACCGCGCCGAGGGCCTGGCAGGCGGCGACGCCGAGCAGCAGGACGGCCGCGCCAGCACCGGTGGTGGCGCCGGCGAGCGCCGCGCCGCCTGCCGCAGCGGTGGTTTTCAGGCCGGCGCCGAGGGTGAAGACCTGGGTGTGCACCGCCGGTGGCGCCTCCTGGTCACGTACTGCCAGCACGCTGCAGAACAGCGGCCCGCTCAGGACGCCGACCAGGGCGAAGAGCGGCAGCGTGGCCCAGACCGTCGGCATGGCCGGTACGAGAGCGAACGGCACCGCGGTGGCGAGCAGGCTGGCCAGGACCACCCGTTCGGGCGGCTGCGAGCGGATCGGGTAGCGGGCCCACCAGAGTGAGCCGACCAGCCCGCCGGCCGACGCCACCGCCAGGAACAGCCCGGTGTACGACGGGTGCCGGAACTGGCCGGCGAGCAGCGCCGCGGCCACCGGCAGGGCCCCGATGCCCAGGTAACCGATGCTGCTGGCCAGGGTCACGGCGCCGAGCCGGCGCCGCCGCCACAGCAGCGGCACGGCGGCCAGCGGCGTGGCCCGTCCGGCGCCGTCGGGGCGGTGGGCACGCGCCGGCCGGTCCCGGATGGGCAGCGTCGAGAGCACCAGGACGCCGGCGGCCACCAGCGCGACCAGCACCGCCGTCGCGGCGGTCGCCCCGGCGAACCCGGCGGTGACCGCCGCGATCCCCGGCCCGGCGATGCCGGCCAGGTTGTAGGACATGGCGTCGAGGCCGAACGCCTTGTCCAGCCGGTCGGGTACCAGGTCGCGCAGGAGGCTGGTCAGCCCGCCCAGCATGACCGGTGCGAGACTGCCGGCCAGCACCACGAGGGCCACCGACAGCGGCCGGGAGACGGTCGCCAGGGCCACCGCGGCGAGCAGCGCGCCGCCGTACCCGAGCAGGGCCAGGAGGTAGAAGAGTCGGCGGCGGCGGACCCCGTCGGCGATCGCGCCCACCACCGGCCCGGCGACGACGTGGGGGATCATCAGCGCCGCCACGAGCACCCCGCCGTAGGCGGCACTGCCGGTCCGCTCCATGGCCAGCAGCACCAGGGCCACGCGGGCTCCCTCGTCCGCCAGCCGCACCAGCACCGCTCCGGCGGCGTACCGCCCGAGCACCCCCCGCGCCCGCGCCCCGTCTCCACCCGTCACCATCCCACCCCCCTACCCACCCGCCTCCCCGCGCACGCCCCGCGTCGATCAAAGGGCTCGCGTCGGTGTCGACCTCCTGGGCGAACGGGCTGGAGGCGGTGCGGTAACCGGGGTCAGGGGAGGGTCTGGCGGGCGGCGCCGAGGGTGGCGAGGGCACGCTCGATCTGGTGGGGCGGATTGGCGGCGTAGCCGAGGACCAGGCCGGGTGGCTGCGGGCGCTGGGCGTGCCAGGACAGCGGCTGCACCTTGACGCCCCGGCGCAGGGCCGCCGCGGCCAGTGCCGTGTCGTCCAGGTCGCCGGGGAGGGTGACCAGCAGGTGCAGGCCGGCGGCGGCGCCGTGTACCACCGCCCCGGGCAGGTGGGCGCGGACCGCCCGGATCATCGCGTCCCGGCGGCGTACGTGCCGGTGGCGCAGCAGTCGCAGGTGGCGTTCCAGCGCACCGGAGGCCATCAGCTCGGCCAGGACGAGCTGCGGAAGGGCGGCGTTGCCGAGATCCGCCATCCGCTTGGCCGCGACCAGGTCGGCATGCAGCCGCGGCGGGACCAGCACCCAGCCGATCCGTAGCGCCGGGGCCAGCAGTTTGGAGACGCTGCCGGTGTAGCAGACCCGGTCGGGCAGCATGCCGCGCAGCGCCGGCACCGGCGGGCGGTCGTAGCGGTGTTCCGCGTCGTAGTCGTCCTCGATGACCAGGCCGCCCCGCTCGGCCCAGCGCAGCAGCGCCCGCCGCCGGTCGCCGTCGAGCACCACGCCGGTCGGGAACTGGTGCGCGGGGGTCAGCATCACCGCCGGGGCGCCGCCGGCCGCCAGCTGGTCGACCCGCAGGCCCTGGGCGTCGACCGCCACCGGCGGGGTGTCCAGCCGCCAGTTGTTCAGGTGCTGGCGTACGCCGAGCGAGCCGGGGTCCTCCACTGCCACAGTGGACACGCCGTCGGCGTGCAGCAGCTGGGCGAGCAGGCCGAGCGCCTGGGACACCCCGGCCACCACCACCACGTCGGCCGGGTCCACCCGGATGCCCCGGTTGCGGGCCAGCCAGGTGGCGACAGCGAACCGCAGCGCGGGTGTGCCGGACGGGTCGCCGTACCCGAAGTCGGCGGGCGCCAGGCGGTGCAGCACCGCGCGTTCGGCGCGCAGCCAGGCCCCGCGGGGAAAGGCCGCCAGATCGGGTACGCCGGGCGTCAGGTCCAGCTCGGCCGGGGCGGTGCGCAGCGCGTCGAAGACCGTGGTGTCCGGCCGGTCGGCGAACACCTCCGGCGGACGGCGGGGTGCGGGCGCACGGTGGACCACGGCGGCCGGCGTGGCCACCACGACGGTGCCGGCCCGGCCCCGGCCGACCACGTGCCCATCCTCGGTCAGCCGTTGGTACGCCTCCGTCACCACGCCCCGGGAGACGCCCAGCTCGACCGCGAGCACCCGGCTGGCGGGCAACCGGGCACCCACCGGCACCCGCCCGTCGGCGATCGCGGCGCGTAGCCGCCCGGCCAGCCAGGCGGCGCGGCCACCGGGCGGGGCCTCGCCGACGTCCAACTGGAGGAAGTCGGCACCGGCCGTTATGGACCCGCGTTCGTCGCCTTGTTTGGCCCTGTCCACGGGACCATTATGGCCGCAGGCTGGACCGCATGAGCATCGCCTTCCTGCTGACCGCCCTGGTCGTGACGATCACCCCGGGGACCGGAGTGATCTACACCCTCTCCACCGCACTGGCCGCCGGCCGCCGGGCCGGGCTGCTCGCCGCCGTCGGCTGCACGGTCAGCCTGCTTCCGCACCTCGCTGCCGCCGTCACCGGGCTGGCCGCCGTGCTGCGGGCCGGCACTCCAGCATTCCGGGTGGTGACCTGGCTCGGTGTGGCGTACCTGCTCTGGATGGCCTGGTCGGCGCTGCGCGACCGGGGGCCGCTGCCGGTCGACGACGGGCGTCCACCCGCGCCGGCCGCCCGGGTGATCCGTGACGGGGTGCTGCTGAACCTGCTCAACCCGAAGGTGACCGTGTTCTTCGTGGCCTTTCTGCCGCAGTTCGTCCTGCCGGACACGCCGGACGCGACGCTCGGGATGCTGCTGCACGGCACCGTCTTCGTGCTGGTCACGCTCGTGGTCTTCGCCGGCTTCGCCCTGCTCGCCAGCGCGCTGCGCCGCCGGGTGCTGGCCCGGCCCCGGGTCACCGCCCTGCTGCGGCACGGCTTCGCCGCCAGCTTCCTCGCCCTCGGCCTCGGCCTGGCCCTCACCGCCTGATCGGAGTCCTCGTGCGTTTCCACCATTCCCCCCACGTCTGGTCGACCTTCCCGGAGCTGAGCTGCGGAGTGCTGCACGCCACCGGACTCGACGGCACCGTCGAGGTGGGACACCGCCTCGACCGGTACGCCGACACGGCCCGGGCCCGCCTCGCCGGCGGCCCGGAGAGCGGCTTCCCGGAGATCCAGGCGTGGCGGCGTGCCTTCGGCCGGATGGGGTTGGCGCCGACCCGCTACCGGTGCGCCGCCGAGTCGCTGCTGCGCCGCCTCCGCCGCGACGGTGAGCTGCCTCGGCTGCACCCTCTGGTCGATCTGGGCAACGCGCTCTCCCTCGCCTACGCGGTCCCGGTGGCCGTGCTCGACCTGGCGCGGATCGGCGGCGACCTGACGGTGTGCCGGGCCACCGGCGCGGAGACGTACCTGACCCTCGGCGGGGAGACGGAGCAGCCCGAGCCGGGCGAGGTGGTCTTCGCCGACGCGGCCGGCGAAGCGCATTCCCGGCGCTGGACCCACCGGCAGAGCGGCGCGTCGGCGGTGCGCGCCGGGACCGACGAGGTGCTGGTGGTCATCGAGGCGATGCACGCGGGCGGGGCGGCCACGGTGCGGCGGATGCTCGCCGAACTGGCACGGGGCGGCGGCCGGCAGCGCCGTCGCGGACCCCCAGCGCCATCCCGCGCTGATGCCGCGCTCGCTCCATGCCTGAGGAACCGGGTATGCACCGGGAACAAGCCCGGGTTCAGGCATGCTGGACCTGTGGTGATGGACAACGGCCTGCTGGAACCGGTGCAGGCGGCCCGATCCGCTCCCCGCACCCCGCGCCAGCAGGAGTATCTTGAGCAGACCGCGGCGAGGGCGATCAGCGGCCCGCGGGCCCAGGTGGAACGTCAGCTCGCCGAGCTGCTCGACCGCACCGGGGCCGCCGAACTCGTCGCCTGCGGCAGCACCTTCGACCGGGCCGCCCTGGCCGTGTCGGATGCCGAGCTGGCCGCTCTGTTCGGGCGGCCGTGACGGATCACCAGGGAACTCCGGTGCGGCGCGCGCCGGTCACTGCCGTACGCCACGTCATTCATGGAGCCAACAGGAGGAGCGCACGATGCGGCATGCGAACTCGACCGGTACCGACGTGACCCGGGTCCTGGTGACCGGAGTCCGGGGCAAGACGGGACTACCGCTGGCGACGTCACTCGTGGCACGGCAGGGCGTCGAGGTGCGCGGCGGCAGTAGTGACCCGTCCACCGTGGACATCGCTGGCGTACACCCGGTCGCCTTCTCCTGGGACGAGCCCGCCGGGTGGGCGGCGGCGACCGATGGCATCGACGCCGTGTACGTGGTCCGGCCGGATCGCGCGGACGCACCGGAACTCGTCGGGGCGCTCGTGGCAGGGACCCCGCCCTCGACCCGGGTGGTCCTGCTGTCCGACAAGGACGGCGGCCACCCGGGCTCCGACTACCCGGCAGGCTGGGCGCCGAGCGTCGAGCGCGTGGTACGCGGGAGTGGACGGCCCTGGACGATCCTGCGGCCGGGTTGGTTCATGCAGGTCTTCACCGATCCGCGCTTCTACGCCCACCAGATCGCCGACGCGGGGGAGTTGCCGTTCCCCAGCGGCGACGCCGCCCTGGCCTGGATCGACGCCTGTGACATCGCCGCAGTCGCCGAGCGGGCGCTGGTCGAGGACGGGCACGCCGGTCGGACGTACCAGCTCTCCGGTCCGGAGAGCCTGTCGTTGCCACGTACCGCGGAGTTGCTCTCTGCCGCTGTGGGACATCCGGTGATCCACCGGGACCTGACCATAGACGAGGCCGTGGCCGGGACCGAGGGTTTCGAACGAGACCTCAACAGGTTGACGTTCGAGCGTGTGCGCGCCGGCGGTTTCGCGGAGGTGACCGATACCGTCGCCCAGGTGACCGGCACGGCGCCGAAGTCGTTGCGGGATTTCCTCTCCGCGAACGCACAGGCCCTGCGACGTACGGGCCGCTGACGCTCCGCGCCGTCACCGTCGCGGTGCCCTCCCGTCGCACGATCCGGCGGTGCGGCGGGGTGCCGAGATTTCCCTGCTGCGTGACCTCTACCGCTGGCAGGACGGAGCCGCCCCGCGCCGGGTGTGACGTTCCCGGTAATCGGAGAACCTACATGGACGCCGTGGGGTCGACGAGGACGCCGCCGGTGCCGACAGCACCGGCTGCTCGACCGCCGACGTGCTCGACAGCCGGGCAGTCGAGGTGCCCAGGGAGAGCCTTCCCGACCGGGAAGACCTCGAGCGTGGGGTGCGTGGACAGCCGACGGCCAGGCAGAATTCGGCTGGTGACGATCACCGATTACCGGGATTTGTTCGCCACCGTCCGCAAGCGGCCGAAGATGTGGCTCATCCGCGGGGATTTCGCAAGCGTCGTAGCCTTCGTCGAAGGGTGCAACCAGGCGAACGCCCGGACTCTGCTGATCGGCTTCCAACCGTGGCTGGTGACGCGAGCAGGCTGCCTCAACAACCACGTCTGGTGGAGCATCGTCGCCCACCTGACCGAACCCGTCGGCCTCACGAATGTCCGCGACACGGACCCGGACCTGGACGCCCGTACCGTCGAGACCCTGTTCGACCTGCTCGACGAGTTCCTGGAGTTGCGCGACGAGGATGACGGCCTGAACCGCATCTTCGCTGCGCACGAGCAGTGGCGTCGCCTCCGCGATCAGGACGGATGCGGCGCCACCGAAGGACACGCCTGCCCCACCGTCGCATGGCCCAGAGCCGCCAGCCGGGTCGGGGCCCACACCGACGACATCCATTGAGGTTCGTCGGCTGCCCGTCGTCTCCCAGCCGCGTCGGAGACGGAACGGCGGGCGTTATGACATAGATGAGATTGGATGCATCGCGCCGTCTCGGGTATGAATGCCGAAGGCACGTCTCGGTGCTGATTCCTGAGAAGGAGCGACAGATGCATCATGCCCTGCGCCGCCTACGAACCGGAGCGGTCGCCCTCGCTGCCTGCACACTTGGGCTGAGCCTGCTGTCGGTACCCGCCGCCGAGGCGTACCCGGTTGCCCCTGTGGCGCCACAGTCCGAGCGGGCACCGGAATCGAACCAGTTTTCGGCAGAGGGCGTGACCACCGTCGGTGAACTCCGTACCGTCGTCAGCTCTCTTTCCTACGCCCCCGACGGCGGGACGCAGATCATTCAGCACCCCGGTGCCACGTACGTCAAGGTGCACTTCAGCTCCCTGCGACTGGCCGAGGGCGACTACGTCACCGTGTCGAGCCGCGACGGCAAGGAGAGCTACAGGTACGACCGCCACCTGAACCGGGGGACCGGATCGGACTACACCACCGACGGACAGCCGGGGTTCTGGGCGATGTCGGTGGAGGGTGACACGGCGGTGGTGACACTGCACAGCAGCCGCCCCTCACGTGGCAGCGCCGCGACCATCGACAGGTTCTGGCGCGGATACGACCGCACCGAGATCGCCGCGCACAACTTCTCCACCCAGTCCGTGTGCAGCACCGACGCCCGCAGGGACGTGGTCTGCTACCAGAGCAGCCACCCCATCGAGTACGCCCGTGGCAGGGCCGTGGCGCGGCTGCTGATCAGCGGCGGCGGAATGTGCACCACCTGGCGGGTCGGCAACACCAACCGGATGCTGACGAACAAGCACTGCTTCTCGACGCAGTCCGCGGTGAGCGGCAGCGAGATGCAGTTCAACTACCAGTGCTCCACCTGCGGCGGCGCGAATCCCGGCGCCGGCACCAAGGTCAGCGGTGCCACCCTCTACAAGGTGAGCAGCGGCGGTTCCGGCGAGCTGGACTACGCCCTGTTCTCGGTCAACAACTTCGCCGCCATCCAGGGGTTCGGCACGCTCTACCTGGCAACGACCGCCACCAGCAACGGCACCCGGATCTACATCCCCGGGCACGGCGACGGCAGCCCGAAGCGGCTGTCGATCTACGAGGACTCCCAGAACGGCGCGACCTGCGCCGTCCGAAGCGCGAACTACAACACCTGGAACATCAGCTACAGCTGTGACACCTCCGGTGGCAACTCCGGTTCACCGGTGCTGAACGCCAGCCACCGCGTGATCGCCCTGCACCACCTGGGCGGTTGTCCGTCGAACCAGGGCGCGAAAGCGCACCTGATCTACAACGAGATCGCCAGCCTGATCGACAACGGCTGAGAGGGTAGTGGGCCGCCGATGCGCGCTGTGCGCCTCGGCGGCCCACCTGCATCCTCGACCTCGACCTCGGCGTCGCCGGACGACGCCGTACGGCGGGGCGATCAAAGGCGTTCTTCAGTTGGCCGTTTCTGCCCCGTGGTGACTAGGGCAACCACCACGGTGCGAAGTACGGCGCCGACGCTCCCTCGTTCGAGAAGGACCATCCGCCCGCCGGAGCGCTCTGCAGCCTCACGACGACGTTCGCCACGTACGCCGAGCTGACCGGCCGGAAATCGACGTCGCTGTACCAGGTCCTCCCGTTCGGGGCGCAGAAGTCCGACGCGTTGTCGGTGTAGGTCACCACCACGTTGTTCTGGTAGGTGACGACCATCTGGACTCGGACACACTCGCCGGACGCGTTGTTGATGTAGATGCGGCCGAGCAGCCGAGGCTCCCAGGTGCCGTCGACCAGATCCCACTCCAGCCGCCCGTCAGCCTTGGGATCTCCGGAGATGTTGCCCAGGTCGCCGTCGCCGAAGTCGAAGTGTGGCTGGGTGATGGAGAACCTGTCGGTCCGTTGCACCGCAGCCTGCGCCGGGCTCGCCCCGATCAGCCCGAGTGCGCACACCACGGGCAACACCAGGAGCCGGGTGGCGGTTCTGCTGAATCGCATGTCGTTCCTCCTCGATCGCGCCGCGGCCTCTGCGCGGCGTTCGTCATCGAGTCTCGGCAGGGGCGTCAGGGTCACGTCACGATCCGCTCCGGGTGGCCGCTCGGGGCGGGCTCACCATGACGCCACCGTGAGGTCCGACCGGACCATCGGTGATGCCCGGCCCGAGTGGGCCGGCGAGACCGACCTCGCCCGACCCGCCGGGCGGGCGAGATCGACCAGAGCCCGACCCGGACGGGGTCGGCGAGCGAAGGAGCGACATGCGCACGATGGACATCGCACGACGGACTGTGGCAGGAGCGGTCGCTGTCGTGCTGGGCACGGCGGCTGGGGCAGCCGCGCCGGACCGGCCCGCCCACGCGGGAGGCCTCGCACCGGTACGGGTCGAGGAGGCCAGCGAGAGCGACGGGAGCGGGACCAAGGTCGTCACCGCGACCTGCCCGGGAGCGCGATCCGTCTTCGCGGCGGGCGCCCGGATCGTGAACGGGAACGGCGGGGTCGTGCTGACCGCGATGGAGCCCGATGCGGAACTGACCACGGTGACCGTCACCGCGAAAGCCCGCACGGGGTACGCGAGCGCGTGGTCGGTGGTGGCCTACGCCACGTGCGACTGGTCGACGAGCCCACCGGTGCGGGCGAGGACCACTGTGGAATCGGAGTCAACGGCGGAGGTGAGCTGCCCGGGTAGCACACGGTTGTTCGGCACCGGCTTCCGCTTCGAAGGACCTGTGGACCAGACGTACGTCGACGAGGTTGGCTTCGGCCCCGGACTGCGGACGGTGCGGGTGCATGCGGGCGGCACCGAGCCGGAAAGTCTCACCGCCGTCGGAATCTGCAAGGAGCCCACACAACCGACCGGGCCGCCCGGCGAACGCGTCGAGGCCGCCAGCGGGTACGACGGCACGTGGCCCAAGACTGTCGTCACCGCGGAGGCCGGTCCGGACGTCCACGTGTACGGCGTCGGCGCCCGCGTGACGGGTGCGGGACCGTTCTTCCTCAGCGCGCTCGTCCCCAGCCCGAACCTCCGTCAGGCGGGCGCCGAGGCCGTTCGGGCCAGCCAGTTGCCGGGGTCGCCGGCCGCCCGGACCGATGGCGAAGGCGACGGTGAAGGCTCGCTCGCGGTAGCCGCTCTGGAGTCGGCCGTCTTCCACTGACCGGTCGCCGTGAGCGGGCCGGCGACCCCGGCCGGGCGCCGGCATCCCGTAGCCGGTCAACGCCCGCGATCGGACGCCGGGTCCCGCCGGCCGTTGCGAGCGGCCGGCGGGACCTGGCGAGCGGTGGCCTGTGGTCGTCGGCCCGGCCGGGCCGACGCGAGGATGATCTCGTCCGGCGGATGCACTCCGATGGCCCGCATCGCCTCGCGGTACCGGGCGAGTGCCCGGCGTGCTTCGCCGTGCTGGCCGCCGGCGACCAGCGCGCGCACCAGCGCCCGGTGCGCCGGCTGGTCGTACGGATCCCGTTCGAGGAGCCGCAGCAGGTACGGCACCGCCGCCGCCGGGTCCGCCGTGGCGTGGCTGACCTGGGCCAGCATGCGCAGGAGGCCGAGGTACGCGGCCCGCGCCTCCTCGCGCAGCGGGCCGGACCAGTCGGCGTACGGCTCATCCTCGAACGCGTCGGCGCGGTACTGCCGGTCGGCGGACAGCAGCACCGTGCGCGCCTCCACCAGCGCCCCTCGTTCCAGCAGGCGTCGCGCGTGCGCGACGTGCGCGAGGAACTCCTCGACGTCCACCCGCAACCGGCTGACGTCGAGCGCGATGCACGCCTGATCGGCGATGAGGAAGTGGTCGGGCGCGAACGTCTTCGTCGGGTCGAACACCCCGCGGACGATCGAGAGCAGGACCGACAGCCGGTGGCCGGTGCGATCCGGGTCGTCGTCCGGCCAGAGGAGTTCGCACAGCTCGCCTCGTGGCACCGGCCGGCCACGCCGAGCGACGAGGATACGCACCAGGTCACGCGCCTTGCGGGACTGCCACCGCGAGGCCGGCACCGGTTGGCCGTCGAGATGCACCTCGAACCGGCCGAGGGCCCGGACCACGACCCGCTGGTAGACCGGCACCGCACCCGGCGCCCACCCGCCGAAGCCGCTCGCCGTCCGGTCCACCAGGGCGCCGGCGAGGGCGATCTGCTCGCCCGCGAGCAGGCCGGCCAGCCGATCGTCGATGTCGGCCCCGGGCAACCGCCCGAGCAGGACGAGCAGCCGGGCCGCCTCGACCGCCGCACCGGCCCGGGTCCAGATGGCGTGCCCCTCGCGCAGCGCCTCGCGGGCGCGCCCGAGGTCCGGCTCGGCCGCAGCCCTCAGCTCGAGCGCGTCGGCCAACCCGGCCAGGTCGCCCTGAACGCGTGCGATGCGGGCCGCCTCGCCGGCGAGCACGGTGGCCCGGTCGGGCTCGGCCATCCGGAGCGCGACCCAGCCCTGGGCCAGCAGTGCCGGTACGACGATCTCCTCCCCGACGTCCCGAGCGGCCCGGTCGGCGTGCCGAGCGGCGGCCGGCACATCGTCGTCCAGTCGCACAAGCGCCAGCCCCGCGAGCGCGGACACGAGGACGTGCACGTTGCCGGTCTCCTCGGTGACCCGGATCGTCTCCTCGTAGGCGGCGCGCGCCTGCTCACGCCAGCCTCGCCGCCGATACAGCTCACCCAGCCCGAGCAGCGCGTGGATGAACCGGCGGGAGCCCTTCTGCTGGTAGAAGCCCAGCGCCGCCTCATACCGCCGCACCGCCTCGTCGTAACGGCCGAGCATCGCCAGCGCTTCCGCCTCGTTGCTGGTCGCGATGGCGCGCAGGCTCGGGGCGTCGGCAAGCGCGGCGTAGCGGGCCGACCGCTCGGCCGTCGTCAGCGCCTCGGTGAACCGGCCGGTACGCAGGAACTGGTGGGTGCGGTTGGTGTGGATCCGGGTGAGCAGCAGGACGTCGCCGATGCGTTCCGCGATCGGCAACGCCAGGGCGAAGTGCTCCTGGCTGCCCGCGATGTCGCCGGCCACACTGAGGCACAGGGCGACGCTGAGGTGGGTCGAGGCCAGCACGTCGTCCTGCCCGGCGCTGGTCGCGGCGGCCAGCGCCCTCCGCGCGTATGCGGTGGCGGTCCCGGTGTCGCCGGTCAGCAGGTGCGTGTGTGCCGTCCACGCGAGCAGCAGCGCCTGATCGGCGTGCGGGGCGGACCGGGCGAGCGGCCGGTCGAGGATCGCCAGGGCCGCCCGGGCGTCACCCCGCTGGTAGTGGATCCGACCCAGCCGCCAGGCCACGCCGGCGTCCCAGGTCTCCTCGGCGGCGGTGTCGTACTCGTGGGTGGCCGCGCCGAGGTCGCCGAGGGTGCGCAACGCGTCGCCGAGCAGCAGGCGCAGCCGCCGGCTGCGATGCCGTTCCGGCAGCATGCGGACCAGCTCGGTCACCGCGACGGAACGACCCGCCGCGATCATCCGATCGCCGTACGCTTCGAGCACCCGGGCGCCCGCGGCATGGTCGCCGGCCCGCAGGTACTCCCGGGCCGCGGCGACCGGCGGCCCGTGCGCGTCGTACCAGTCTGCGGCGGCGGCGGCCGTGTCGCGGATCTGCTCGGTGCTCGGTGTTCGGCGCCCGTGCCGGGCGGTCTCGACGACGATCGGCACGAGAAGCTCCTCGGGCGGCGGTGAGCCAGGCCCGGCCGCGGCTCGGGCCGGCCGGGTCAGCAGGCCGGTGCGGCGTAGCCGGTCGATGATGCGCGGGGCGCCGCGATGCCCGAGGGCTCGGCACAGCCCCACGCTCACCGGCGTCAGCGCGCCTACCTGACGCAGCAGCCGGTGCGCTTCCGCCGGTAGCGCGGCCAGGACCTCGTCGGCGACGTAGCGCGCGATCGGCCCGCCTGGCTCACTGAGGATCGGGGCGAGCGGCCCGGACGGCACCCCACCCAGCCGCAGAGTCTCGGCCGACAGGTGGACGAGCGCCGGCCAGCCGCCGGTCGCCGCGTACACCCGGTCGGCGAGGTCCGGTGTGGAGAGGCCGTACTCCTCGGCGATCAGGTCGGCGACCCGTTCCGGGGAGAGCGCCAGGTCGGCCGGGCCCAGCTCGGTCCAGAGGCCGCTGCCGAGCAGGCGGGTGGCCGGTGCCGGCAGGGGCCACCGCGAGGCGAGGACGACGGAGACGTCGTCCTCCCGCCGCATGACCTCCTTGAGCAGGAGGTGCAACTGCTCCGCCGAGGTCTGCGGCAGGTCGTCGACCACGACCAGGCGGTCGCCGGCCGCGACGGCGTCGGCGACGAGCTGGCGTACGGGTGCGTCGTCCCCCCGGCACCAGTGGGCTTCCGCGCGGGGAAACCAACGGTGCAGCGCGGTGGTCTTGCCATAACCGGCGGCGGCCACGACGCAGTGGATTCCCCGCTGGTGGCCTGCCCGCAACGGATTCACCGCGTCCTCCCGGCCGTGCCGTGTGAATTCCGGACGACTGGCGTGCCTTCGTCTGTGGACAAGGGTTCACCGGCGACGTCGGGCCAGGCAAGACCTGCGTTCGTCGCGTACCCGATTCAGGGTGCGCGAGTGCCTGCGGTGCGGGGCGGACCGGCATCAGGCTGACGTGCGGTCGGTGACGAGGCGAACTGCCGCAGCACCGTCGGGTCGGTGATCATGTCGTCGGCAGCGAGCATGATCACCTTCGACAGGATCGTCGACAGCATCGGGTCGTCGTCGAACGGCAGGTGCAGGCGCCCGGTGCCCCCACGCGCCGGGACGATGCACAGGTAGGCGTCGTTGGGCTCCATCATGATGGTGCCCGAGCCGAGGTGGATCCGGTAGCCGCGCAGGTTCCCGCGTACGTGCGGGTACCGGTCCGCGAGGGTGACCCGGTCGGCGATGGCCATGCGGGGGAGCAGCCGGGCCAGGGCGTCCCGGCGTACCTGTGCCGACGGGGTCAACGCCCCGACCACTGTGCTGTGCCAGTACTCCCGGAACCGGTCCTCGCCGCCGTCGGCCCACTGCGGGTCGGTGGCGATAGAGGTGACGCCCGCCCAGTAGAGGTCTGCCATTCTCCGGAGCAGCGCCCGGACCTGAGCATCTGCCTCCGTCAGCCCGGCCTCCACCTCCCGACGCTCCGACTCGGTAAGCGGGGGAAGCAACGACGGCCAGTCACCCATGTCAGCCACCCACAAGCGGGACGAGCCGCACGAAGGCCACCTCGGGATCCGCGAGCAGGTCGATCTCCTCGTCCAGATCCTCGACCTGGCGGTCACCCACGAGCAGCACGAAGCCGTTACGGGCGAAGGCGTCACACGCCGCGTCCGCCTGACGCTCCCAGTCCAGCCGCCGGCCCCGACCGACCCGATAGCCGTTCAACGTCGCCTCCGCGTCGGTGGGCCGCACCAGACCCCGGAAGACGTCGGCCTGGTCGGCGTTGAACCGCGCCACCTCCTCGCGTACGCGCAACCGGACCAGCTCCCGCGCGGGGATGCGCTCCGGCAGCCCGGTCAACGGCCACTGATCGATAGCCCTGCCCGTCGCTGTCTCGTCCCGAACCGTCACCCTGGCCATCGCGCCGTGCTTCTTGCCTTGAGGTGACCGGCATCATGGCACGACGGTCCGACGGAACCGCTATGCCGACTCCTCGGGCAGCGGGCGTCAGCGAGGCGCGAGGATCAGCTGTCCGAGTTCCTGGGTGCATCGGGTGAGCGCGACGTAGAGGCCGTTCCAGCCGCGCGGTTCAGCGGCGATGCCCTGCGGGTCGACGAGGAGTGTCGCGTCCCATTCCAGTCCCTTGGACTCGGACGCGGTGAGGACCGGCACGTCACGCAGAACCGCTGCCAGCCCTGCGACACGGTGGGCGGGGGCAATGACGCCGACAGTGCCGTCACGCCACCGTTGCCGCAGTCGTCGGACAGCTTCCGAAGCGGCGCCGGGAAGCTCCGCGGACGTGACCGCGAGTTCCCAGGGGGCGATGCCGGAGGAGCGCACCGCGCGCGGCGGCGGGTTCTGGCTGCCGGCCTTCGTCAAGACCGGGCCGGTGAGGTCCATGACTTCACGCGGGGTCCGGTAGCAGATGGTCAGTTCGGCGGCCGTCCAACGGTCTCCGAAAACGGCCCGGACCGCCTGTGCCCAGCTGGTGTGCCGGTGTGCCGCCTCGGCCTGGTCGATGTCGCCGACCGCCGTGATGGAGCGACTGGGGCAGCGCCGCAGGACCATCTGCCACTGCATCTCGGACAGTTCCTGGGCCTCGTCGACGACGACGTGGCCGTACACCCAGTCGCGTTGCCGGCGAGCCCGCTCGGCGACGAACTCGCCCTGTGGTTGCGGGGCTTCGACCCGGCCCAGCAGATCGGCGAGGGCGTCGAGCAGGGGGATGTCGCTCGATGCCCACGTGGCGGGCTCGGCCGCGACAGCGGCGATCTCCTCCGCGGAGAGTTGCGGGGCGAACCGGGCCAGCAGGGTGCGGTCGGCCAGGAAGTCACGCAGCAGGGTTCCGGTGTCGAGGGTGGGCCACCACGCCTCGATGAACCGGGCGATTGTGGCGTTCTCGGCGATCCGATGACGCAGGTCGTCAATCTCGTCTTCGGAGAACAGCCCGTCGACGTCACTGCCGGTGGACGTCCTGACGGGCCGGTGGTCGTTCTGCATGCTCTTGTCGACGCCGGCGAGGATGTCCTCGAAGCCCTCCTCCATCTCGTCCAGCAGCGTCTCGCGTTGCTCGACGACGACTTCGGCGAGGAGATGGTGCAGCTGCTCGGCGAACGCCGCGCGGGCGCGATGGTACGGGCGTCCCTGCACCGCCGAGGCGAGTGCCTGCGCCACCGTCGCGGCGGTGATGACGTAGAACTCGCCCTCCCAGCGCACCTTCAACTCACGAGGTCGGGGGAGCAGCGACGTGACGTGGTTTTCGAGGGCGCTCTGCCAAAGGGCACGGCCCTTGATCTCGGCGAGGAGCCGGCTCTCGTCGCGCTGCACGCTGATCCCGGCCAGCAGAGTGTCGCAGGTCGCCGAGACGACTGCCGTCTCACCGAGCGCGGGCAGCACCTGGGCGATGTACGTGAGGAATCGTGGCGAGGGGCCGAGAACCAGGACCGCCTGGTCGGCCATCCCGCGGTGGGTGAACAGCAGGTAGGCGACGCGGTGGAGAGCGACAACGGTCTTTCCGGTGCCGGGGCCGCCCTGAACGATGAGCGGGCCGGTCGCCTCGGCCCGGATGATGTCGTCCTGTTCGCGTTGCAGCGTGGAGATCGCCGTCGACATGCGGCCGGTACGCCGCTTGTCGAGAGCGGCAAGCAGGGCGCCCTCGCCGACGAGTTCCGTCGTTGTGGATCCGTCCAGTGGCTCGTCGTCCACGCCGACGACAGTCGATCCCTCGGTGCGGATGTGGCGGCGCCGCGCCTGGCCCTGCGGGTCGACAGCCGTCGCGGTGTAGAACGGCCGAGCCGCCGGCGCGCGCCAGTCCACCAGCAGTGGCTCGCCGGCCTCGCCATCGTCGCGGAGACCGACACGGCCCACGTGCCGTACAACGCCGTCGAGGCCGTCGAGGCGGCCGAAGACCAGGCCTTCCCGTGCTTGCCGGAGCTCTTCGTACTGCTGGCGGAGCATGCGGTGCCGGGCCCGCTCCAGTGCGTCCACGGCCCCTGCGGAGAGCTCGGCCCGCAGGTGCTCGGCGAGCCTGTCGCGGCGGGCCGTGGCCAGGTCGAGAAACTCCTGCTCCTCGGCGACCGCGGACCGGAGGGTGCCGCCCGGTGCGCTGGAGGTCGGTGGTTCGTCGTGTGGTGCCACGTCACTGACGCCGGCAGCGCCGTTGTTCAGAGCAGAATCGCGGCGCATTCGCCAATCCCCGTATTGGTGTTTCTCCTCGGCCCGGATCAGCCGTGGGCTATTCCGGCGGCAAGCATAGAGTCGATGTCCACTCGTCGACCAGGAACTCCGTCGGCAGAGACAGGAATCTCAATCCTTGCGATCGCGGGACGTCTGTGGCCTCGTCGAATCGCGATCGACTTGTCGACGGTTCGCCAACCAGCGACTGTCATCGATGTTGCCCGATCCGTCGCAGGTGTGCTGCAATGGCGACCATCGCTGCAGCGTGGGGGCAACCGCGCTGGGAACGGTCAGCGCGGGAGCATGGCAGTGCCGGCAGGGCGCCGTTCTGGCGGACGCGCGCCGCACCGCCGAATCACCTCCACGACGACGGGCAGGTGTCGTACCTGAACCCGCGACGAGGTGGCAGCGATCGCCATGTTCGTAAGCACTGTTCCGGCCCCTTGCCGCGGCAGAGGGCTCAACGCCTTGAAGGATGACCATGCGCCGTTTCCTCGCGGTGTTCACCGCAGCACTGATCTTCGGCACCACAGCCGGCAGCATCCCGGCCGGCGCGTCGGGTGCCTCCCCCCGCTCGTGCACCAGTGGCCTGCTCTTCTGCGAAGACTTCGAACGGTTGCCGCGTGGGGGTGCCAGCACGTTGGACTGGGGCGTCGACACCCGTAACGGCACCCTCACCGTCGAACGCGCCCGCCACGGCAACCAGGTGTTGCACATCCACACTGTCGACAACGGACGCGCGTTCCTGCGCGTCGACGACTTCGCCGCGCCGGGCAACCGCTTCTACGGCCGGATGCGACTGCGCGTCGACGCGTTCCCCACCGCCCCCGACTGGGCACACTTCACGCTCGTGGAGGCGACCGGCACCGGAAGTACGGAGGTCGTCCGGCCGGTCGGCGGCCAGTACGCCCCCACCGTCCCCGGAACCTTCTGGGGTGTGGGCGCCGACGGTGGCCCGACCGGCGACTGGACCAACTGGCGGGAGTCCGCGCCGGTCGTCGAGGACACCTGGCAGTGCTTCGAGTGGAAACTCGACCCGACTGACAATCGCGTCACGGTGTGGATCGACAACGTGGCCCGACCGGAACTGACCGCGTCGACCACCGAACACGGCGGCAACGACGTGCCCTTCGTCCTGCCGACCGTGAACACGGTCAAGGTCGGCTGGCAGCTCTATCAGGGCGGCACCACACCCGGCGAATTCGACATGTGGATCGACGACATCGCTCTCTCGGCCCGGCGGCTCGGCTGCTGACGTCGTTCGTCACGTTTCACGCGTGACCTGACCAGGCACGGCCTGCGGATCTCCGCCGACGGTGCGCCCACCCTGCCGCCAACCGGGGCGGGGTGGGGCCCTCGCGTACCGGCTGCCACGGGCCGTGCCACCCCTCTACCGGCCGGAGACCGTCGTTCGGACTGCGCTACCGTCAGGACGCCTGCACCGGCACCGAACAGTCCGCGTCCGGCGGCTGTCGATGGCCCGCAGGGCGCCCCACGAATCCAGGGAGATGCCGATGCCGGAGCCTGAGCCCGTCCGAGACGATCACGCGGCGGATGCCGACACCCCGGCTCCTGCCGAGACCGAGCCGCCTGCCGTTCACACCAATCGGGCTGCCCGACGCGCGAAGGGCAAGGGCACCTCGCCCCAACCGCACGGGAAGGGTCAGCACTTCGGCGGCCGGGGCTCGGTCCAGAGCCCGCGCCAGTGGGGCAACCGCCGAAGCGGCTGATCGGCACGAGGCCGACTCGACGACGGTGGGCTGGCCGATCTCACCCGACGACGACGGGCTCGTGTTCGGTGGGCTCCGGCATACCGGGCGTCAGGGCGGGTACGCGCCGACCGTGACCTTCTCGATCGCCGCGCGGTGTCCGCGTACCGGCCACCTCGGGGTGGGAGCCCTGACGGCCAGACCCGCGGTCGGCAAGCTTGTCGCACACGTCCAGAGCGGCGCAGGCGCGGTGGCGACCCAGGCCACCCCCAACCCCTTCCTGGCGTACGACGGCCTTCCGCTGCTCGCCGAGGGTCGCTCGCCGGAGGACGTCCTGACCGAGCTGTTGGCGCGGGACCCGGGTCGGGAGGTACGGCAGGTCGGGTTGGTGGACCGGCAGGGTCGCTCGTACGCGTTCACCGGTTCCCGTACGCGGGACTGGGCGGGCCACCACACCGCGCCGGGCTACGCCGTGCAGGGCAACCGCCTGGTGGACGGGCAGACCCTCGCGGCGATCGTTCGGGCGTTCGAGGACAGCCGGGAACTCGACCTGGCGGAACGGCTCGTGCTCGCGGTCGAGGCGGGTGAGGAGGCCGGCGGTGACCGGCACGGCGCACGGTCGGCGACCGTGACCGTGATCGGCGATCAGCCGTACCCTCTCTGGGACGTGCGTGTCGACGACGCCGAGCAGCCCGCGCTGGAGCTGCGCCGCCTGCACGGGGTCTTCCGGGACGAGGTGCTGCCGACCATCCGGGAGTTGCCGACGCGCGACGACCCGATGGGCGAGGGCGCCCGACAGTCGTTGGGGTAGCCCGCGTCTCGGCTACGTGAACGCCTCCGTGCGTCCCGGCCCGGCGCGCTGCTGCTCTGACCTACGCAATGACCGCGCTGGTCGTCCCACCCGTACCGAATCCCGCCCGTCCGGGACACCTGCCCCTGGTTCGCGGGACCGCTCACTTCGGACACTGCGCCTGCGTCCGCCGGTCGGCGGACGCGGAGCAGACCAGGAGGATCCCGAAGTGCGTGTGCTTTTGAGACCGGGCCGGCGGGGCGGGCGCCTGCGGGTGTTGTTCGCCGCCGTCGTGGCCGCGGTCGTGGTGCTGACGCAGAGTCCGGCGGTCGCCGCCGATCCGGTGGACTACCAGGCGGCCCGGTTTCACGACGGAGTGTTCTCCGCCTACATGCGGGCGCACAACAGTGGGGTGGCCGGGCTGAAGAACCTGGTCCTCACCGCCGAGCTGCTGGACTGGCGCGAGCGCAACCCCTCCGCCAGCCGGGACGACGTGGTGCGGCACATGGTGGCGACCCGGCAGGCCGTGAACGCGGCGGGCATCTCCGACACCTCGGCCCGGACCACGTACGCCACGGTCATCAAGGTGATCGACGCGGTCTCCGGGGTGCCCGGCGTGTCGATCGGGACGCCGATGGTCAAGGCGCTGCTGGACGCCACCATCGGCGGCACGATCAGCGCGTCCGCCGAGGTCGAGGACGCGGTGACCAGCGCCTACCAGAACTACCGCTGGATGGACGCGCTGTACGCGGTCCAGGAACGCGCGTGGGGGCAGCTCACCCGGGCCGCGGCACTCGACGCCGACCTGGCTGCCGCGTGGGACGGGGCGATCGGCGCGCACCTCAACGTGCGGGCGACCGCCACCACCGAGCAACTGCTCGCCGACCCGCTGCTCGCCACGTACGTCAACACCGAGGCGATCCTGGAGCATCTCGGCAACGAGCAGGCGTACCTGGCGGCGCTGCGTACCGAACTGCGCGCGGCCCTGGACCGGGTCTCCGGTCAGAACAGCGACATCCTCGACCGGATGGCCGCAGCGGACCTCAAGTACCCGGTCGGCCCGGGGCCGAAGCCCACCCCGCAGGACTACACGAACGCGCTCGCCGAGGCCGCCAGCCGCCAGGTCGCCATCGACGCGGCCGGCTCGGCCGTCGGCATCCTGGCCACCCTCGCCGGCTTCGCCGACGAGAAGGCCGGCAAGGACGTCCTCGCGATCGGCAAGGCCGCGATCAGCATCGCCACCGCGATCAACCAGTACCTCCCGACGGTCGCCGGCCTCGGCCTCAGTGACGCCATCGGCTCGCTGAGCACCGTGATGCTCACCGGCAACGTGCTCGGCGCGGTGATGACGCTCGCCCCGATCTTCTTCGGGTCCGGTCCCACCGAGCACGAATTGGTCATGCAGGAGATCGGCAAGCTGCGCGAGCAGGTCGGTCAGCTGCGCACCGAGATGCACGACCGGTTCGACCGGGTCGAGGCGATGCTCACCGCCATCTACGACGACGTCATGTCGATCATGCAGCGGATGAGCAACGACCTCGGCGGGGTGATCCGCGACCTCGACGCGATCAAGCGGCAGATCTACGGCCTGGAGACCCGGGTGGACCAGCTCAGCCTCTCCATCCAGGAGGCGCTGAAGAAGAGCGCGCTCAACGATGCCGAGTACGTCACCAACACGTTCGTCGGCTACAAGATCCGGACCGGCCGGACCCTCTCCGTTCCGCAGTACGACGAGACCGAGGGCCGTCTCTTCACCGCCGCCACGTCGATCAGCACCGGGGCGCCGTTCGTGTTCACTCCCGCGGAGTGGTCCCAGCCGAACGTGGACCCGGTCCGGGTGCTCGACGAGAAGAGCCCGTACGGGGCGATCGACTACCTGTCCTACCTGGCGCGCACCTGGGACCCGAACTACCCGGCCACCAGCAAGGTGCCGCACGCCGGAGTGTGGACAATGTCGGCGCGGGCGTTCAACGCGCTGGCCCTGGAGAACCCGAGCCTGGCCGGGGACATGGCCGGCGACGACTCGTTCGCCGGTCGGATCCGGCGTGCCGGGCAGGGCATCGTCGACGCCGGCAGCCGGTTCAGTAAGCCCACCTCCGACGGGCACCGCAACCCGCTGTTCACCGGGTTGGTGGACAACTACCGGGGCGCGGTCAACGCCCAGTCGGCGGAGATGCGCCGGCTGCGCGACACGGTCACCGGCGGCGGATACAACCCCTGGTACGGCCCGGACCAGGCGCCCCCGGTGCGGCTGTCCAACACGCGGGAGTACTGGTCGCCGACCCTGGACCAGCAGGGCCGACAGGTCAAGAGCTACAACGTGGACGGCCGGATGTCCGGCTGCGCCCCGTCCAACGGTCTGCCCAGGGTGCTGATGCCGGCCAACGCGCGCCTGTCCGACCTGCCCAACGCGTTCCAGTTGCTCGCGCACGGCACCAAGGAGCGGTTCGAGCCGCACTTCCAGCTCTGTTACGACGCGGAGTTCGTCAACCACGTCACCACCACCGGACCCCGCCTGGAGATCACCAAGGCCGACCTCCAGCTCACCGTGCACGCGCAGATGAGCCTGGACCAGGGCCGCTTCTGGATGGACGTGCGAACCTGGCGCAACACCAGCCCGGCGGGCATCATCTGCTCGTGGAGCGTGCGGGGTGATCTGCCCGACGGCTACTGCCACGACGAGGCGTACGTGATGCGGTACGAGGACGGCGGGCACCGTGCCGCGTTCGAGGCAGGGGCCGGGTTCGCCGACAACCCGGAACGGCTGACCATCGCCCGCACCAGGGCCGACCGCATGCTCTGGGGCAAGCAGAAGCAGTACTACCAGGTGGTCAACGACGCGTTCGCCGATCCGACGTCACCGCTGCGGGCCAGGAACAAGAAGATCACCGAGGCGCTGCGGCTGCTTCAGGCGTACACCAAACTGGGTTTCCCGGTGGCGCTGGAGGCGGACGGATCGCTCGACGGGCATCTCTTCGGTGATCTGCTGCTGCCCAGCGACTACCGGCACCCGGGCGCACCGGTCGGCCGGGAGACACCGCGGACGAACATCATCCAGGCGTACGGGACAGCAGAGGCCAACTACGCCCCGTGCACCCAGGCCGCCGCCGGCGATCCCTGCCCGGACGCGACGACCGAGATCGACCCGCGGGTGGGGCAGAAACCGATCTACTCGCCGACCTGCTCGGGCGCGGACAGCCCCGGCTCGCCGAACGAGTATCTCGGCAACTGCATTCACGCGGTGGCCATCGAGCGGGCCGGGCACCTCGCCGACCTGTACGAGACGTACTCGCAGCGGCTCGCCGCGAACGTGTACGTCGAACGGCTGCCCCAGGTGACCTCGGTGCTCGACCAGATCCGGGTCACCGGCACCGCTGTCGCTCAGAGTTGACAGTGGCCGGGGGGCCGGTTCGGACCGGCTCCCCGCCAGCTCCGGCCGGGCGGGGGATCTCACCCGCCCGACCGGACCGGCACAGTGGACTGGACATGTCGAACGTTCCCAGGTCACACCGGGTCGCCGCCTGGGCCGTCCTCACGGCCACCGCGGCGCTCACCGTCGGCGCTGTCGTCGCCTGGTGTGTCGCGCTGCCGGCGTTCACCGCCACGCAGCTGTATTCGCTCGTCGACCTGATGGACGGTGTCGTCTACGGCGGTGTGGCCTGGCTCGTGCTGACCCGGCAGCGGACCGGCAGCACCATGGCCGGCTGGATCGTCGCCAGCGCCGCGCTCGGCGGCTCGCTGTCCGCGTTCGCCGCCCAGTGGACACTGCTGCACCCGGGACCGGCCTGGCTGCTCTCGGCTCACCACTGGGCGTGGGTGCCGGGCCTGTACGCCCTGGCCGTGGTGATGCCGTGGCTCCTACCGGACAGGCGCTGGACATCTGTCGACCGGGTCGCCGTCGGGGTGGGCCTCGGCTACCTGGCGCTTCTGGTGGTGCTCCTGGCCACGGGGCCTTCGCCCGCCGGGCTGTTCCCGCTGCCGTCCGGCGTACGCGACGTGCGGGACACGCTTGCCCGCCCGCTGGCGCCGGTGTTGCCGTACGTGCTGGTGGCGCTCGGCCTGCTCGCCGCGGCAGGGGCGGCGTGGCGGTGGCGACGGGGCCCGGCCGACCAGCGCCACGGCATGGGCTGGGTGACCACCGGAAGCGTGTTGCTGACCGTCGCCTTCCTGGTCACCGTGCTGCCCCCGGTGGTGCCGGCGACCGTGCCGGCGCTGCTGATTCTCGCCTCCCAGGCGTTCTTTCCCGCCGCCGTCGCCGTGGTGGTGCTGCGCCAGCAACTGTGGGGCCTCCGGCTGGCGGTGCGCCGGACCCTGGTCTGGTACCTGATGACCGGGGGAGTGGTAGGCGCGTACAGCGTCTCCGTGACGGTGCTCGACCGGCTGTTGCCGATCACCTCGCCGGTGCCGCAGCTCCTCGTCACCGGAGTCATCGCGGCGGCGTTCCAGCCAGTGCGGGAGGCGGTGCAGCGCCGGGTGGACCGGCTCGTGCACGGCGAGGGCCCGGAACCGCTGCTGCACCGGGTCGCGCACAGCCTCGGCAATCCGAGCGACGTCGGTACGGCCGTCGGCGCCGCGCTGCGGTTGGCCGAGGTCCGGGTCAGCACGGACGGCCCGGAGCCGCCGGCGTACGACGGCGGACCGCCGGTGACCGTGCCGCTGGTCAGCGGCGAACGCCTGGTCGGGCACCTGCACGCCTGGCCACGTCCCGGTGAGCTGCTCGGCGCCCGGGTGACCGAGGCGCTCACCGGACTGGCCCCGGTGGTGGCAGCCGTCGTGGATCTGGCCCGGACGAACCGCGACCTGAGCCGCTCCCAGCGGCGGTTGGCAGAGGTACGCGACGAGGAGCGGCGAGCGCTGCGGCGGGATCTGCACGACGGGCTCGGGCCGGCGTTGAGCGGCATCGCGCTCGGCCTGTCGGCCAGCCGTAACCTGCTCACCCGTGACCCGCGCCGCGCGGACGAGTTGCTGGAGCGACTCATCGTCGAGCTGACCAGCCGGGCCGAGGACGTCCGGGACCTGGCGCACGGGCTGCTGCCGCCTGTGCTCGCCGACGGCGGGCTCGGCCCGGCGGTGGAGTTGCTGCGCGAGCGCTATGCGTTGGCCGGCCTGACAGTTGTCGTTCGCGTTCCGGTGCCGCTCGAACCTCTCTCCGACGCCGTCGCCACCGCGGCGTACGGCGTGACCGCCGAGGCGCTCCGCAACGTCCAGCGGCACGCAGGGGTGCAGCGGTGCGTGGTGACCCTGGATCGTGGCAGGGACAGGTTGCGGGTCACCGTCACCGACAACGGTCGGGGCCTGGCCGCCGGCGCGATGGGCCCGGGGGTGGGTATGCAGGCCATGCGGGAACGCGCCGACGGTGTCGGCGGGACTCTGAACGTCGCCCCGGCGCTGCCCCGGGGCACCACCGTGTGTCTGAGAATTCCGTTGGAGCCGTTGTGACCGCACCGATCCGGGTCGTCGTGGTGGACGACCATCCCGTTTTCCGGTTGGGCATGAGTGCCCTGCTGTCCACCCTCGACGGGATCGAGTGCGTGGGGGAGGCCGCCACCGTGGCCGACGCGTTGACCCTCGTGGCCCGCGTACGTCCGACTGTGGTGCTGATGGACCTGCACTTCGGGCAGGACTCGGGTATCGCGGCGACCCGGACCCTCACCAGCGATCACCCGCAGGTGGGGGTGCTGGTGGTGACAATGCTCAACGACGACGCGTCGCTTGTCGCGGCGATGCGTGCCGGTGCTCGGGGATACCTGCTAAAGGGGGCGACCGCCGCGGACGTGGAACGCAGCATCCGCGGCGTGGCCAGCGGCGACCTGGTGCTGGGCGCGGCGGTCGCCGGCCGGGCCAATCTGCTCTTCCGCGCCGGCCCGGGCGGCCCGGCGCCCTTTCCCCAGCTCACCGAACGGGAACGCGAGGTGCTCGACCTGTTGGCCCGGGGGCTGCCCAACGACGGCATCGCCCAACGCCTGGGGGTGAGCCCCAAGACGGTACGCAACAACGTCTCGACCCTGCTGGTGAAGCTGCGCGTGGGCACGCGGGCCGAGGCGATCGCCCTGGCCCGCGACGAGGGTCTCGGCGCGCCGCTACCGGGGTGACCGGCCGGGCGGCAGGACTCCGGCCCAGGACGTCGACGCCCTGGGCCGGAGCGGACCGGACCGGCCGATCAGGCGATCTTGATGTCGCTGCACCACATGTAGGTCTGGTCCATGTGTGACGCCTTCCAGACCACGAACAGGATGTGGTTTCCGGTGCGTCCGGAGACCGAGACGTTGAACGAGATGTTCTGCGCCGGCGCGTACCGCCCGGTCGTCGTGATCAGGTCGAGGTTGCCCCACCCGAGCCGCTGGGTGGCCGGGTTGAACCCCTGCTTGGTGACGTAGACCCGGAAGTAGTCAGCGCCGTGGCTTGCCTGGTCGTACATCTGGACGGTGAAGTTGCTGCCGACGGTGGTCGCCTTCCAGGCTCCGGGCTGGTTCACCGCGTCGTTCCTGGAGAGAGCGTTGCTGCACAGCTGCCCGTCAGGGGTGCGGGCCTGGAACTGGCCGGCGAGGCCGTCCCGCAGCTGGCTCATCCAGTTCCACATGGTGTCGGGGTTTGCCTGGAACGCCTGCCAGCACATCGGGTCCTGCTGCTGCATGGCCGGGTTCGTGTGCTGGTTGCCCCAGGTCTTCCAGCACTGGTACGCGCGACTCGCCGGGTTGATGACGGTGCCGTGGGCCTGGGCCGGGCTGGTCCAGGGCAGCGTACCGGCCACCATGGCGAACAGCAGGACGAGCACTCGGAGGGACCTGCGGACTGTCGACCGGGATCGCCCGCCGGATAGTTCGGACGTGTGTGGACGCACTGTTCATCCTCCGTTCGTTGGGACTGGAGATCAGATTGGGAACGCTCCCACACACAACTGTTACATCCATGACACTAAATATCAACGTTGATCTATCTAAAGTCGGATGTGGATCGGGTTGACCGGTATCACCCTCGGGTACGCCCGGCCGTCCAGCCTGGTCACAGCCCGGCTGCGGCATCGTACCGGCGGCGCTGGTCGGCCATCTCCGACTCGGTCAGCGCCTCCTTGAGCGCCAACTCCTCGTACCTGTCCGGGAACATTTCCCGCAGCCGGTCGACGAACCTGACGTCGGCGGTCGCCTCGACGACCTGGATGCCCGGAGGCTCGGTGGTCATGTCCATGATCACCGGGCCGGCCAGCTTGACCGCCACGTCCCAGGGGCGTTTCGGCTCGGCGATCCCGCAGAGGTGGAAGCCGTAGACCGTCCGTACGTCGGCGAGCGCGGTGACCTCGGCCGGCTCGTAGCCGTAGACGCGGACCCCGCAGATCACCGGCGGCTTCTTCTCCTCGGTGGCCACCTGCTGGGCGCCGTGCCCTGCGTGGTTGTGCTGCCCCGGGTCCGCCTGTTCGAGTGTGCTGCGCATCCGGCTCATGATCTGCCCCTGCAGATCCGCCGGCTCCGTCTTCGGGTCGGCCCGGTTGAGGAGCACGACAGTGCCTGCCGACACCGCCAGCAGGATCACCGCCACCCACACGAAGCGATTCCGGTACCAACCCGCGAGACTCTCTCGGGAAATCATTGCTGCTTCTCACCTCGTCGCCGGTTCTGGTGCGCTGGCAGGCCGGATCGGGCACCCCGGGAGAGGTCGGACGTCGAGCGCGTCGGCCGTCGAGGGCGCGTACCGGGGATGCGGACGCGGGCGGGGATGCGTGCCCGTCGTCACGAAGGTGGCCCGGCGATGCGGCAGGGGGTGCCGGTCAAAAGCGGCGCGCTGCCGGCGCTGCGATGCTCCCGTGCTTGCCGTTCTCAGCACGGTTGCCCCCGCGCTGCGGCGATGTGAGCTATTCCAACACGGTTGGATCCGCTCTGGCAACATCGATGAGCATCAGCGTGGATCCGGGTTCGGCCGCCCTCCGTCGTTCCGGTCTGGCCGCCCCGAGTCGTACGAGGTGGCCGTCCAGCAGCGGCTGTGGGCCGTCTCGTTCGACGCGCCGGTGGGCGGTCAGTACACGGTCAACCCGTGATCGCGGAACTGGCCACGGACCCGACGCAGCAGCGCCTCATCCGGCGGCGGCGTGTGCGCCAGCGGGAACGGCATGCCGAGGGCGGCGTACTTCTGGGCACCGAGCCGGTGGAAGGGCAGTACCTCGACGCGTTCGACGGTGGGCACGCCTGCCGCGATGGACGCGACGGCGTCGACGTTCAACGGGTCGTCGGTGAGGCCGGGCACGAGGACGAAACGCACACATATCGGCGTGCCCCGGTCGGCCAGGCGGTGCGCGAACCGCACGGTCGGAGCCAGCCGCCCGGTGCGGGTCACAGTCCGGTAGGTGCCCGGGTCGCCGGATTTGATGTCGAGCAGAACCAGGTCGGTGGCGTCCAGCAGGGCGTCGTCGGCGCGCTCGCCGAGCAGGCCGCTGGTGTCCAGGGCGGTGTGCAGCCGCAGATCCTTGCAGCGGCGCAGCACCTCACGGGTGAAGACTGGCTGTTGCACCCCTCCTTCGTCTCCTCCCAGCCTTGCCGAGCGGGCACCCGCGGTTCAGGGCCAGAGGTCCCGGACGGATCGCGACCGTCCGGGACCTGCGGGTGCGTGTGCGATCTCCTGCTGAGCGAGCCAGGTGCGCGTACCAGGTCCGGCGCGGTCTCAGCCGCGTTCGGCCCAGTCGCCGAGTGCCCAGTCGCGGACCTCGGGCATGTCCTCCAGGTGCTCCACCACGTAGGTCTCGTGGCGGTCGAGCTGACTCTGGCACCACGCCTTCAGGTCCGCCGCGCCGCGCGGGAGGCGCTTGGCGTTGTTGATGGCGTCCATCACGAGGTGGTACCGCGACGCCCTGTTGCGCACCGTCATGTCGAACGGGGTGGTTGTCGTGCCCTGCTCGATGAAGCCGCGGACACGGAACCGGTCCGCGTCCGGTCGGCCATGCACGAGTTGGTGGATCGCGCCGGGGTAGCCGTGGAAGGAGAACACCACGTCGACGGTGTCGGTGAACAGCTCGGTGAACAGGGTCTCGCTCATGCCGTGCGGGTGGTCCTTGGGCCGGACCAGGGTCATCAGGTCGACCACGTTGACCACGCGGACCTTGAAGCCGGGCAGTCGGTCGCGCAGGATCTGCGCCGCCGCGAGCGTCTCCATGGTGACGACGTCGCCGGCGCAGGCGAGGACGATGTCGGGGTCGCTGGTGCCGTCGTCGGTGCCCGCCCAGTCCCAGACACCCGCGCCGCGGGCGCAGTGCTCGACCGCCTCGTCCATCGAGAGGTACTGCAGCTGCGGCTGTTTGTCGATGACGATCAGGTTGATGTACGACCGCGACCGGAAGCAGTGGTCGGCCACCGACAGCAGGGTGTTGGCGTCCGGCGGCAGGTAGACCCGGGCGACGTCGCCGCGCTGGGTGAGCACCACCTGGATCAGGCCCGGCCCCTGGTGGGAGAAACCGTTGTGGTCGTTGCGCCACGCAGTCGAGGTGAGCAGCACGTTGAGGCTCGGCACCTTCTCGCGCCAGGGCAGGTGCTTGGCCTCCTGCAACCACTTGCCGTGCTGCACGGTCTGCGAGGCGCTGACCATGGCGAACGCCTCGTACGTGGCGAACATGCCGTGCCGGCCGGTCAGGTTGTAGCCCTCCAGCCATCCGTGGCAGTTGTGCTCGCTGAGCACCTCCATGACCCGGCCGGCTCGGCTGATCGCCACATCCTCCGGCGTCACCCGTTCCATGAAGGCACGGTCAGAGACCTCGAAGACGGAACCGAGCCGGTTGCTGTTTGTCTCGTCGGGACAGAACAATCGGAACCGGTCGGGGTTGCGGGTGTAGATGTCCCGCATCATCTCGCCAAGCTTGCGCGTCGACTCGGCCCGCTGCTGCGCGGGCCGGGGCACGTCGACCGCGTAGGCACGGAAGTCCGGCAGGTCCAGATCCTGGGTCAGTCTCCCGCCGTTGGCATGCGGGCTGGCGCTCATCCGCAGGTCACCGTCGGGGGCCTGGTCCCGGACCAACGCCACGGGCGCGCCGGCGGAATCGAACAGCTCCTCCGGACGGTACGACCTGAGCCAGCTTTCCAGAAGCGCGAGATGCTCCGGGTTGTCCTTGACGCCGGACAGCGGGACCTGGTGTGACCGCCAGGTTCCGGTGACGGTGATCCCGTCGACTGAGTCCGGCCCGGTCCAGCCCTTGGGTGACCGCAGGACGATCAGCGGCCACGTCGGGCGGGTGCCGTCCCAGGAACCGTCGCGGGCGGCGGTCTGGATGTCGCGGATCATCGTCCAGGCGGTGGCGAGGGCGGCGGCGAAGCGGTGGTGCATGCCGGGCAGGTCGGAGCCCTCGACCTCGATGACGTCGTAGCCGTGGCCACGCAGCAGGTTGCGTACCTCCTCGGGATCCTTGCGCCCCAGCACGGTGGGACCGGAGATCTTGGCGTCGTTGAGGTGCAGGATCGGCAGGACCGCGCCGTCGCGCTCGGGGTTGAGGAAGGACACGCCCTTCCAGGAGCCCTCCAGGGGCCCGGTCTCGGCCTCACCGTCGCCCACCACCGCGATGGCCAGCAGGTCCGGGTTGTCCATGACCGCGCCGAACGCGTGGACCAGGACGTAGCCCAGCTCGCCGCCCTCGTGGATGGAGCCGGGGGTGGTCACCGACACGTGCGACGGGATGCCGCCCGGGCTGGAGAACTGCCGGAACAGCCGCAGCATCCCGGCCTCGTCCTGGCTGACCTGCGGGTAGATCTCACTGTAGGTGCCCTCCAGGTAGCCGGCGGCCACCAGTGCCGGGCCGCCGTGGCCCGGGCCGGCCAGGTAGATCGCCTGCTGACCGGTGTGCCGGATCAGCCGGGAGACGTGCGCGTAGATCAGCGACAGGCCGGGGCTGGTTCCCCAGTGACCGAGCAGGCGCGGCTTGATGTGCTCGGCCGACAGGGGTTCGCGGAGAAGCGGATTGCCCTGTAGGTAGATCTGTCCGATGGTCAGGTAGTTGTTCGCCCGCCACCACGCGTCCAGACCGGCGATGTCGGTGTCGTCGAGCTCGGCGAGCATGCGGGGTTCGGATACGACCGCGGTCACGGTGGCTCCTTTCACAGATCTCGGCTTGTCACGGTCACGCTAGGTCCAGCCGAAGACGGCGGCCAAGGTCCGGAAGCCGTCCGCCGAGGGACTTTCGACCCGGTATCCCGGGCGCGATCACGTGGGCACCGTGCGACGCGACTCCGGTACGAGATCGTCCGAACTCACCGGACGGGTGTGCCGGGCCACAAGGGTCATCCACTCCACCAGGTCGGCGCGGGGCGTTCGGCCGGAGGCGGACAGGAGGCGCAGCAACCGAGGCGGTTCCGGGCCGCGCCAGCCAGCCCAGGAATGCGAGCAGGTCAGCTCAGTGTGAAGGTCACATCGTCGACGTCGAAGGCGGTGGCGCCGTTGCCGGCCGTCTCGCTGGCGAAGAAGCTGGCCGTCGCGGTGCGTTCGGTCGTCGCCGTCCCCGTCGACATGCCGTACTGCCGCCACTGCGCCCCGCCGTCGAAGGCCAGCGAGAACCTGGTCTTCGGGGGTATCCCGGTGACCGCCAGGCCGACGTTCAGGTAGTCGCTGCGGCTGGTCTCCGTGGTGATGGTCCGGACCCAGAAGCGGACCGTCAGGTCGCAGTCGGCAGGGACCGTGACGGTGGTGCGCAGCAGGTCGCTGTGCGTCACGTCCAGGCCCGCGAAGCTGGCGTACGCGCGGCCGGTGTGCGCGGGCCGGCTCGCGTCGCCCAGCACGACGATGCGGGGGCCGGCGGTCCAGCCGGTGGTGCCGCGCTCGAACCCGGGGTTCGGGTGGATCTGCCCGGCGCAGGGCGCGTCGGCCGCGGGCCGGCCGTACGACGCGCCGCCGGTGCTCAGGAGCAGCAGGGCCGCGACCGAGGCGGCGGTGACGAAGGCTTTCATGCGTCCTCCCCGTGTCAACACATTCGAGAGTGTCGATGCAGCTCGACGATGCGTGATGGGCGTGGGCGCGTCAAGAACTTCCCAACGCCGGCCCGACGGCGAGGGCCACCGCCTGCGCTAACGGCGGCGGTGGGAGTCGGCCTCGGCGTCGAGCAGGTCGTTGAGCGTCAGCGCCGAATTGATCAACGACAGGTGGCTGAACGCCTGGGGGTAGTTGCCGATCTGCTCCCCGGTCGAGGCGATCTCCTCGGCGTACAGGCCGAGGTGGTTGCTGAAGGTGAACATCTTCTCGAACGTGAGTCGGGCGTCGTCGAGCCGGCCGGCCCGGGCCAACGCCTCGACGTACCAGAACGTGCACATGTTGAAGGTGCCCTCGTGGCCGGGCAGGCCGTCGGGGGAGTGGACCGGGTCGTACCTGTGGACCAGGCTGTCGGAGACCAGTTCGCGTTCGATCGCCGTGAGGGTGGACTGCCACAGGGGGTCGCTCGGCGTGACGAAACCGAACGCCGGCATGGCGAGCAACGCCGCGTCCAGCACCGCCTCGTCGTACGCCTGCACGAAGGTGCCGCGACCCCTGTCGTACCCGCGCTCCATGACCTGGTTGTAGATCCGGTTGCGTTGTTCGGACCAGCAGGTCAGGTCCCCGGGGCGGCCGGTGCGGGTGGCCAGGCGGATGGCCCGGTCCAGCGCCACCCAGGACATCACCCGCCCGAACGTGTAGTTGCGGGGGTGGTGCCGGCTCTCCCAGATGCCGGCGTCGCGCTGATCCCAGTTCTGGCAGAGCCAGTCGACAAGGCGGACGGTGCTCTTCCACACCTGGTGTGAGACGCGGATGCCCTGCTCGTCTGCGAGATGCATGGCGTAGAGCGCCTCGCCGTGGATGTCGAGCTGGAGTTGGTCGGCGGCGCCGTTGCCGATCCGCACCGGCCGCGAGCCCCGGTAGCCCTCCAGGTGATCGAGAACCTCCTCGTGCAGGTCGGAGGAGCCGTCCACCCGGTACATGATCTTCAGTGGGTCCTGGTGGTCGCTGGCCTCGCGGATCCGCTCGTCCAGCCAGTCCATGTACCGGCTGACCTCCTCGGTGAACCCGAGGCCGAGCAGCGCGTGCACCGAGAACGACGTGTCCCGTATCCAGGTGTAGCGGTAGTCCCAGTTGCGGGTCCCGCCCACCAGTTCGGGCAGCGCGGCGGTGGGCGCGGCGATCATCGCGCCGGTCGGCGCGTACGTCATGAGCTTCAGCGTGATGGCGGAGCGCTCGACCATCTCCCGCCAGCGACCCGTGTAGCGGGAGCGTTCGAGCCAGCGCCGCCAGTAGTCCCTGGTCCACTCGAACATGCCCTGGATCTCCTCCGGCGGGAAGATCCGGGGCTCGGTGCCGGCCGTCTCCAGGACCACGCCGCCGGTGTCGCCCTCGTTCAGGATGCCGTATGCGACGAGGTCGCCGCCCTCGAGGCGGACGTCGCCGCGTTCGGCGAGCAGCCGCCGCACGGGGTCGACGGGGTTGAACGTCATCGTCGCCGACCGGCTGCGAAAGACGTAGCCGTTGGGGTGGCGCTCCAGCTGATGCTCTTCGCGGGCGTAGTCGAACCGCGGTCGGCACTCCACCCGGAAACGCATGGTGCCCCGGACCATGGTGACCATGCGGACGAGGCGGTGCGAGTCGGTGGCCCGTTCGCCGGTGACCGGCATGAAGTCCATCACCTCGGCCACGCCGTCGGCACTGATGAACCGGGTGATCAGGATGGGTGTACCGGGGAGGTAGAGCTGCTTGGTGACGTACTGGACGTCGTGCGGCGAGATACGGAAGAAGCCGCCCTTCTCCTTGTCCAGCAGCGCGGCGAAGATGCTCGGCGAGTCGAAGCGCGGCGCGCAGAACCAGTCGACGGTCCCGTCACACGTCACCAGCGCGGCGGTCTGCAGGTCGCCGATGAGTCCGTGATCCTCGATCGCCGGATAGCTGTCCACGTCTCTCCCCGGTTCGGCTGCGTCCTGCGCATCGAACATAGGGGGAGAATTGTCGCGTTAGGTGAGATTCACGTTCCGCCACCCTCTTGCGTGCCTCGACGGGATGGCCAACAGCTTCTCACTCTGTTGATCAGGAGCATCGAGCGTCGGGCACCGCACCCGGCGCCGCGCGGTCGGTGCTGCGCGCAATAGGCTTCGGACATGAGTGGTGTGCTCAGCGGTGCCCGAGACACGGTCAATCCCCTTCGCCAGCTCACGCTCGACCAGCTCCGTCAACGGACCAGCCTCAAGTGGCGGGAGTACCCCGACGACGTGCTGCCGCTCTGGGTGGCGGAGATGGACGTGCCGCTGGCCGAGCCGGTCGCCCGGGCGATCACCGACGCCGTCGCGCGCGGTGACACCGGCTACGCCGCAGGTACGGCGTACCCGCGGGCGCTGGCGGAGTTCGCCAGGCGGCGGTGGGGGTGAGACGGGCTGGCCGTGGAGCGCACCGCGCTGGTGCCCGACGTGATGCACGGCGTCGTCGAGGCGCTGCGGCTGGTCACCGGTCCGGGGGACGCGGTGGTCGTCAACTGCCCGGTCTACCCGCCGTTCTACGAGTTCGTGGCGCACGCCGGCCGCCGGATCGTGGAGGCCCCGCTCGGCGAGGACCTGCGGATCGACCTGGACGCCCTGCAGGTCGCCTTCCGCAGCGCGCGGGCCGATGGACGGCCGGCGGCGTACCTGCTGTGCAGCCCGCACAACCCGACAGGTGTCATCCACACCCCCGGCGAGCTGGCAGCCGTCGCCGATCTGGCCGGGCGGCACGGGGTGCGGGTGGTCGCCGACGAGATCCACGCCCCGGTGGTGGCCGGGGGAGCGCGCTTCACGCCGTACCTCTCGGTGCCCGGAGCGGAGAACGGCCTGTCGCTGATGTCCGCCTCCAAGGGATGGAACCTCGCCGGCCTGCGCGGCGGGCTCCTCATCGCCGGTCCGGCCGCGGCCGGGGACCTCGCCCGCGTGCCGTTCGAGGCGAGTGCGAGCACCAGCCACCTGGGCGTCATCGCCCACACGGCGGCCTTCCGCGACGGCGGGGAATGGCTCGACGCCCTGTTGACCGGCCTGGACGACAACCGCCGGCTCCTGGCCGCGCTGCTCGCCGAGCACCTGCCAGCCATCGGGTACCGACCCGGCCAGGCCACCTATCTCGCCTGGCTCGACTGCCGCGCCCTGGGCCTCGGCGACGATCCCGCCGCCGTGTTCCTCGACCGTGGGCGGGTGGCGCTCAACTCCGGTTCGGCCTTCGGCACCGGCGGCGCCGGTCACGTCCGGCTGAATCTGGCGACCGCACCGGAGCTGATCACCGAGGCGGTACGCCGGATGGCCGCCGCCGTCGCCTGAGCAGCCGGCGGGGCGGTGTGAGCATGGGGTGGCAGGACTGGGTCGGTACGTTCACCGGCGTCGTCCTCGTCAGCGCTCGCGGCGGCCTGCTCGATCCTCGTCGAGACGCGCAGTACGCCCTGCGCCTGGACCGCGCGTCCTCTGTGGACGATGTGCTGCTCAACGCCGCCGGCGCCGGACTGGCCGCGCTCGCGTCACGCCGCCGGTGGCGTCCAACAGCCTATTGACCGACGCCTATTTGGCGATAGGCTGGCGGCACGCCGGAAGCACATCATCCGAGCACGGCACAACGACGGCCGTCCGACCATCCGGCGACGAACCTCCATCAGCACCGCACCATTCGCAGAACGGCTCAACGGGGGAGCTGGATGCATGCCGTGTGTTGCACGCTCACGCGCCTCCATCGCGTTCGAAGCCCACGATGAGGAGACGCCTGTGCCCTTCCGCCGACCTTCCGCCCGACGCTCGTCACTTGCCGCCGCCGCGCTGGCCGCGGCGCTCGTCGCTGCCCAGGCAGTGCCGGCCCCAGCCCTCGCCCACTGGAACGGCACGGGCCAGCTGAACGCGTACATCAGCATCTACCCGTACAACTACAACAACACCTGGATGGCGCCCCTTGACCGTTCCCTCTCGAACTGGAACGGCACCGCCAGTCCCGCGTACTTCTACAAGGACACGCTGTCCAGCTCCACGCTGACGGTGACGTCGTACAGCGACACCTGGTACGGCTACTACCAGGCGTGCGGATCGAGCTGCATGTACGTACGCGTGAACTCCCGGACGATCAACCGGGACGCCAGCAACTTCAGCAATTTCGTGACAAGTGTGGTCGTGCACGAGCTGGGTCACGCGTTGAACCTCGCGCACAACGACCTGTCCGCATCGATCATGAATCACAGCCGCAATCGAAACTCGATGACCACTCCGCAGTCCCACGACGTGGCGGACGTCAACGCCTACTACTAGGCCGACGGCCGACCACGACGTACAGAACGGGACCAGTAGTTCACAGTCATCGACCTGGACAGGAGTTTCGAATGAGGACACCACTGATCGTCCGCGCCGTCGGCGCGCTGTTGCTGGCGGCGGCGGCCACCGCGTGCTCCGCGAACGCCGACCACGGCGACGCCCCCCACCCGCAGAACGTCCTGTACCGCGCCGACTATCCGTCGTACGCCACAGCCGGTGAGCTGTACGCCGGGGCGAGCGTGGTGGTGCAGGGACATGTCGAGTCCGCCCAGCGGGTCGTCCGCCTGGTGCAGGCGGCACCGCCGGGGCAGGCGCTGCCGGCGCCGGTGGAGGCGGAGCGCCGGGAGGGGATGGTCGTGACCGTCCGTACGGTGAAGGTCTCCCGGGTTTTCAAGGGGGCCGTCAAGCCGGGTGACGTCGTGCAGGTCAAGCAGTTGGGCGGCAAGCTGGACGGGGTGACCTACACCGAGGAGCACGGCGTGCCGCTGCGCGAGAACGGCCAGTACACGCTCTTTCTGGAGACGTACCCCGACCAGCCGGCCTCGCTCCTGAACCCGGTGCAGGCGCAGTACCCGGTGGAGTCCGGTGACGGGCTGCGCTCGCTGCCCGGAAACGGGATCACCACGTCGGTCGCCGAGCTTGCTACGTTGGCCCGGAAGTAGCGGGTACGCGAGTCCGTGACCTGACAGCTCACCCTGCGGAGGGGGGCCACGTGTTCGACGTCAGAGCCCGGTGGTTCCCCCTCTGCGCGCTGGTGGGCGCCACGCTCCTCGTCACGGCGTGCGGGTCGGGCGACGCCGAGGTCGCGTACTGGAGCAACGGCAGCGACCAGGACAAGGCCGTCGAGTCGTACGCCGGTTCGGCGCACTGCGGGTGGCAGGACCTGACCTTCCTGCACGTCCGGTGGCCCCTGGCCGGGCAGACCGGCGAGCCGGCGAACCGGCAGTACGTCAGGGATCCGGCGGGTCAGCTCGGTGCTGAGGTACGCGCCAGCTACGCCCCGCGTGCCGAGTTGCCCGCCGACGCCCGTACCACCGACTACACAGGCCCGGACGGGCAGCAGCTGTGGTTGGCGCCGAGCGACGCCGACAACCTCGCGTACGTGGTCTACCCGGGTTCGCAGCGGGTGGAGGCCTGGCCGCGCACGACGCAGACACTCGGCTGCGACTGAGCCGGGCGGGGCGACGACGCGGGCACCGTGCAGCCGGGACGGCTGGCCGACCTGGTGGTCACCGACGGGGACGCCGCCCGGTACCGCGCCGGGCAGCCGGCGGGGGTGGCGTGACGACCACACTGCTCGGCGCCCGGGCCGGCCGGTCCGACGGCGGGTCGCCGGGCTCGTCGGCGCACGGGAACCGGTTCGGGTTCACCCCCACCGCCCGGTACGCGTCTAGTCGCGCCGCCGCCCGGGCGGTCCGTACGCGACGGACCGGCCCGGTCACGTGTCCGGCCCGTGCGCGCCGACGGCCGACGTCCCGCTCACCGCCCGGGCCGCTCCGGCGCGGTCTCCCGGGCGAAGCGCAGCAGGGCGCAGAACGCCAGCGCGGAGGTCACCGCGCCCCCGACAAGGCGTACCCAGTGGCCGGCGACGAACTCCCGGGCGACCTGACGCAGGTACTCGGGGGAGTGCGTGCCGACCGGGTCGACGAACATGATCTCGTTGCGCGGCCAGAAAAAGACCGCGGAGAACAGGAACTCGCAGATGATGAAGGCCGCCGCGGCGGCGGCGACGAACCAGCGCAGCCGCCGGTTGCGCCAGGTGAGCGCGATCGCGGCGAGGCTGCTCAGCACGACTGTGGCGCCAAGCGGCGGGAAGTAGTCGCTCGGGCCGCCCGCGACGAGGAACTCACGGGCCCGGTCCAGTGACGCGGGCGCGTCGCCGAAGATGTTCGGGTAGAGCATGACGGTCTCGGCGGCGACCCCACCAAAGGACATCATCGCCGTCCAGACGAGCACGATCAGGACGATCCACGTCAGTTTGGTACGGGACACGTGGGCACTTCTCCTCGGTCGGTCCCCTCGGGGACACGTTCTGTGTTGTCGCCGTCGACGCTAGGTCGGCGGAGGGGGACCGTCTGCCGCGCAGCGGCGCGAGCTGTTGTCGCTTCTCGACGTACGTGCCGGCGCCGAGGTGATGCCTGCGGACGGCAGCGGCACGGCCCCGCGCCGACTTAGGCTCACGCACGTGCAGGCCACCTCACCCACCCGGACCGAGGCGCTGCTCGCCGTGGCCGTCCTGGGGCTGATCACGGCGGCGGTGGTGACCGACGACGCGTCGCCCGCCCGCGCGGCGCTCGCCTACGTGTTCGGCGTCGGGTGGGCGGCGCTCCTGCTGGTGGCCCGGCGATCGCCTGTCGCCGCGCTGCTGGCCACGGCCGCCGGCATCCTCTGCTATTACGCGCTGGACCTGCCGCCGATCGGTCTGGCCGGCCCGGCCGCCGCGGTTCTCTACGTGGCCGCCCAGCGGGGCCGGGTGGTCGCCGCCGCCGCCGTCGGCGGGAGTCTGCTTGTCGTGTCGGTGGCCGCCCGGCTCATCGAGGGGGACGACATCTCCGTCGTGATCGGGGCCGAACTCGGCACCGAGGCGGCGTTGATGCTCGCCGTGATCACGCTTGGTGACGCGGTGCGCAACAGGCGTTCGTTGCGGGCCGCCCTGCTGCGCCAGGCGGCAGCGGCGCAGGAGGAGCGCCGTCGCGAGGCCGCCCTTCAGGTCGAGGCGGAGCGGCTGCGGATCGCCCGGGAGCTGCACGACACGCTGGGGCACACGATGTCGGTGATCACCCTGCAGTCGGCGGTGGCGCGGGAGGCGCTCGCCGACGCCGAGCCCGGTCAGGTCGAGACCGCCCTGGCGGCGATCCACTCGGTGAGCGGCAGTGCGATGGCCGAGCTGCGCGCGACGCTGGGCACGCTGCGCCGCGCCGGGCCGCGCGCGCCGGTCCCGGGCTTCGCCCAGCTGGAGACGCTCGTCGACGGTGTCCGCCGCGGTGGACTGACTGTCGACCTGCGCGTCGACGGGCCCGTCGACGCGTTGCCCACGGTGGTGGGCAGCACCGTCTACCGGATCGTGCAGGAGGCGCTGACGAACGTGGTACGTCACGCGCGGGCCACACGCGTCGTGGTGACGGTCCGGGCCACCGCGTCGGCACTGGCGCTGGACGTGGTCGACGACGGCCGTGGCGCGGGCGCCGACGGCGTCGAGCGCGGTCAGGGGCTGCGGGGCATGTCGGAGCGGGTCGCCCTGCTCGGCGGGACCGTCGACGTCGGCGACGCCGAGGGTGGCGGTTTCCGGGTCGCCGTCCGCCTGCCGCTGGCCGGGGTCGTCACGTGAGCGCGGTACGTGTCGTCCTCGTGGACGACCAGCACCTGGTGCGCACGGGACTCCGCGCGCTGCTGGAGCGCGCCGGGGACATCAGTGTGGTCGGCGAGGCAGGCGACGGCGGGACCGGCGTGTCGGTGGTTCGCGAGCAGCGGCCCGACCTGGTCCTGATGGACGTCCGGATGCCCGGCGGCGACGGCATCGAGGCGACCCGGCGGATCCTCGCCGACCCGGTGCTGGCGGACGTGCGGGTGGTCATGCTGACCACGTTCGACGACGACGAGTACCTCTTCGAGGCGATCCGCGCCGGTGCCTCCGGTTTCCTGCTCAAGGACACCCCGCCCGACGCCCTGCGGGACGCCGTGCGCGTGGTGGCCGGTGGGGACGCGTTGCTGTCGCCGGCCGTCACCCGGCGGGTGCTCGCCGCGGCGGCACGCTCGCCGGTTGCCGACCCGGCGCGGCTGGCCGGGCTCACCGGCCGCGAACGCGACGTCCTCGCCCAGGTGGGCGCCGGGCGGTCGAATGTGGAGATCGGCGCCGCTCTGCACCTCAGCCCGGACACCGCCCGCACGTACGTGAGTCGCCTGCTGCACAAGCTGAACGCCCGCGACCGCGCCCAGCTCGTGGTCATCGCGTACGAGAGCGGACTGGTCCGCCCCGGCGACCGCTGAGCCCGCCCGGTCGCGGCACCGCCCGCCCTGCACACGTGCCTCGACACACGGGATGACGCGATCGCGCCGCGGCGCGGCCCGTCAGCGGCGGGCGTTGAGCCGGGCGGCCTGCCGGGTCAGGTGGTCGCGCTCGGCGAGGTTGGATGCCCGGCGGGCCGCCTGGACGTACAACCGTGCCGCCGTCGCCAGGTCGCCGTCGCGCTCGTGCAGGTACGCGGCGACCGCCGTGTGGCGGGGCAGCGAGTCGTCGAGCGCGGCGAGCGCCGCCAGCCCGGCGCGCGGCCCGTCGGCCTCGCCGACCGCCACCGCCCGGTTGAGCCGGACGACAGGGCTGTCGGTCAGGCGCGTGAGTTCGTCGTACCACTCGACGATCTGCACCCAGTCGGTCTCCTCGGCGGTGGGCGCGTCGGCGTGCAGCGCCGCGATGGCGGCCTGGGCCTGGAACTCGCCCAGTCGGTCGCGGGCCAGGGCCGCCTGGAGGATCCCGATGCCCTCGGCGATGGCCGTGGTGTCCCACCGGCTGCGGTCCTGGTCGGCGAGGGGCACGAGGCTGCCGTCGGGTGAGGTGCGGCTGGCTCGTCGGGCGTGGTGCAGCAGCATGAGGGCGAGCAGCCCCGCCACCTCCGGATGGTCGATCACGGCGGCGAGTTGCCTGGTGAGCCGGATGGCCTCGGCGGCCAGGTCGACGTCCCCCGAGTAGCCCTCGTTGAAGACCAGGTAGAGCACGCGCAGCACGGTGGCCACGTCGCCGGGCTTGTCCAACCGTACGCCGGAGACGGTGCGCTTGGCCCGGCTGATGCGCTGCGCCATCGTCGCCTCGGGCACCAGGTAGGCGTGCGCGATCTGGCGGGTGGTGAGCCCGCCGACGGCACGCAGGGTGAGCGCGACCGCGGACGACGGCGTCAGCGACGGATGCGCGCACAGGAAGTAGAGCTGGAGCGTGTCGTCCACCGAGGGCGTGGGCCCGGGCGGCGGTTCCTCGTCGACGAGGTCCTCGCGTCGTCGCCGGGCGACGTCCGCGCGGGTCGTGTCGAGGAACCGCCGCCACGCCACGGTGACCAGCCAGCCCTTCGGATCCCGTGGCGGGTCGGCCGGCCAGACGCGGACCGCCTCGACCAGGGCGTCCTGCACGGCGTCCTCGGCCGCCGCGAAGTCGACTCCGCGGCGGACGAGGACCCCGAGGACGCCCGGCGTGAGGCTCCGCAGCAGAGCCTCGTCCAACTGAGCGGTCATTCCGTGATGGTGGGCGGCTCGGTGAGGAAGGGCCGCAGCTCCAGCCACTCGTGGATCGGCTTCCCGCCGGCACCGGGGGCGGCCGACAGCTCACCGGCCAGCTCGACGGCCCGCTCGTAGCTGTCCACGTCGATCACCATCCAGCCGGCGATCAGGTCCTTGGTCTCGGCGAACGGCCCGTCGGTGACAGGCGGGTTCCCCTCGCCGTCGTACCTGACGAACGTCCCCTCGGGGGCGAGCGCCTGGCCGTCGACGTACTCGCCGGTCTGCTCCAGCCGGGCCGCGAAATCGTGCATGTACTGGATGTGCGCCGAGATCTCCTCGGGCGTCCACTTGTCCATCGGTACGTCGTTGACGGCCGCCGGACCGCCCCGGTAGTGCTTGAGCAGCAGGTACTTCGCCATCGTCAGATCTCCTCGGTGCGACTGCGACCCATCATGGTCGCTCTCACAGCGGGGACGGAGCCGGCCACGCGTTCTCGACATGGCGCTCTGCCGTATCGCGGATTTTTTGCCACGCGCGGAGGCGCCTGATGGCGCGGGCGGCGACGACGGCTCTGGCGTGGCGGCAGGTGCCGCCACGCCAGAGGGTGGTGTCAGGAGCTGGTCGGGGTCAGCCGGTACGGCAGGTGACGGTCGGCCAGTTCCAGTTGCCGTTGGCCATCACCGTTATCCCGAAGTTGTTGCCGTTGCCGTTCGGTGTCGCGGTGACGGTGCCGCTGGTGCCGCTGACGGAGGCGTTCCAGCTGTTCTGGATGCTCTGGCCGCCGCCGAGACCGAGGCTGACCACCCAGTTGTTGGTGCCGCTGACCGCCACGTTCAGGTTGAACCGGTCACCCCACTGCTGACCGGCGGAGATCGTCGCGGTGCAGTTGCCGGTGCCCGGGTTGCCGGTGGTGGGCGGGGTGGTCGGGGTGCCGCCGCCACCCTCCCAGACGGTGATGTCCGAGCTGCCCTGGCTCTGGTAGCCCTCGGTGGCCATGATCTGGTAGAAGTGGCTGCCCAGGTTCAGGCCGGCGCGGGCCCAGGCGTCGAAGTGGTTGGCGGTGGTGATGGTGCCACTCGAACGCTTCTGCTGCCGCACGCTCCAGTACTGGTAGAAAGTGCAGCGGTCGCCGTCGATGCAGGGCGCGTTGACCCGCTGGCTGCGGAGAATGTCGTAGGTGCCGCCGTCGGTGGTGACGGTACCCAGTCGCTGCGCGCCGCTGCTCGGGTTGTAGCTACCGAAGTTCTCCACCACGTAGTACTCGATGAGCGGGTTGCGCGTCCATCCGTACAGGGCGAGGTAGGTGTTGTTGTTGCCCGGGTTGTAGCTGCCCGAGTAGCTGATCGTCCGTCGGGAGCCGGTGGCCCAACCCTTGCCGCCGACCCAGTTGTTGGTGCTCCGGTCCCAGCTGCTGGAGTAGCGACCGTCGGCACGCAGCGTCATGCTGGCGTTGCCGCTGTCCTTCCAGAACGAGAAGTAGTAGCCGTTGTGGGTGCCTGTGAGGTTCGACGTGAGGGTCCGGTCGGCCTCGGCGTACGCGTTGGTGGCCGTCATCGTGCCGGTGACGGCCAGGACGGCGGCGCACGCGGCGCCGAGCAGCAGCCGTAGGCGGCCGCGCCTGCGTGGTCTGGCGGGGGTGTGGCTGGTGTCGGTCATGAACCTGTTCCTCCTCGTGGCGGCCCGCGCCCGGTGACCGGGGGACGATCACCGGGCGTCGTGCCGCCTGGTGGTGGTGGCCGGTCGTCCCGCACGACGACCGGAGGAGTGGGTCGCGGTTATGCCAGTGACGGCGATAGAGCCCCGTCGATGGCGACCGTATTAACCCGACCGTCAAGATGTCAACACTTTCCGGAAGCCTCGCGGAAACCTCGTTCGGCATGCCGGCCGCCTGGATGAGGGGCGTCGCTCCAGGTCAGTAGTCGATCAGGAACCAGGTGGATCGCCTCGGCGCCGCCGCAGACCGGATCCAGATCGGAGTCGTCCGTCGCCGAAATTTCCGGACCCTTTCCGGACCGCCGCTGACTGTCCCGGGATGGCTGCGCGCTCCCGCCGCCGCTCCTGCGTCACAGCAGGGGAACGCCGGCGGTACAGCAGGCTGTACTTTCCGCGGCGGGCGTCGTCGTCGCGGGGCTCGGCGGCCTATGTTGGCGCGGGAGGTGGACGATGGCGTACGTGTGGGGGCGGGTCAGCGCCGTGCGGCACCTCGTCGGCGGCCTGGGCACCGCCGCGCTGGCGTTGGGCGCGTTGCTCTGGACGCTGGCCGTCGGGGTGGCCTGCCTGATCGGGGTGGGGCTGTGGGCGATGCCCGGCGCGCTGCGGACGGTGCGCGCGGTGGCCGACCGCGAGCGTGCCCGACTGTCCCGCCTGGGTGCGCCGATCCCCACGCCCGGGCCGGTGCCGGCCGGGCTGTGGGCGGCGGTACGCGACCCGTTCGTCCGTCGGGAGGTCGGCTGGGTGACGCTCCACTCGGTCACCGGCCTGACGTCCGGGCTGGTAGGAGTCGCGCTCCCGCTCTACGCCGCGCAGGACATCACGTTCCCGCTGTGGTACCGGTTGCTCTCACCCGAGGACGGTGCGCCCGGCATCTTCTGGTGGCGCATCGACGGGCTGTCCGACGCGCTCCTGGTCGCTGTGGTCGGGGTGGGCTGGCTCGCCGCCACCGTCGCGTTCACTCCGGCCTTGGCCCGCTTCCAGGCGTGGCCGGGCCGGTGGCTGCTGCCTCCACCGCCCGGGGTGGACCTGTCGCTGCGGGTCGCCGCGCTGACCGCCACCCGGGCCGCGGCACTGGACGCGCACGCGGTGGAGCTGCGCCGGATCGAGCGGTCGCTGCACGACGGCACCCAGAACCGGCTGGTCGCGGTGAACGTGCTGCTGGGCGCCGCGCGGCGGGCCGTGCGGCGCAACCCGGACCGGGCCGACGAGATCCTCGGGCAGGCGCAGGACGCCGCCGAACAGGCGCTTGCCGAGCTGCGTACGGTGGTGCGCGGGATCCTGCCGCCGGTACTTGACGACCGGGGCCTCGCCGGGGCGCTGGCGGGCCTGGCCGGCAGTTGCGCGATACCGTGCCGGTTGGAGGTGGACGTGGCGGTGCGCTGCGCGGCCTCCGTCGAGGCCACCGCGTACTTCGTGGTGGCCGAGGCGTTGACCAACGCGGTCCGGCACAGCGGGGCGAGCCAGGTGGACGTCGTCGTCCGCCGCGAGCGGGGCCGGTTGCTGGTGACCGTCGAGGACGACGGGCGCGGCGACGCCGACGAGGCACGCGGCTCCGGGATCACCGGCATCCGCCGGCGGGTCGAGGCGTACGACGGCCTGATGACACTGACCAGCCCACCCGGTGGGCCGACGAGGATGCACGTGGAGCTGCCATGCGGATCGTGATCGCCGAGGACGACCCGCTGCTGCGCGAGGGCCTGGCGCTGCTGCTGCGGGCGGAGGAGCTGGACGTGGTGGCCACGGCGGGCACCCCTGGGGAGTTCCTGAGGGCTGTCGACGAGCACGCGCCGGACGTGGCGATCGTGGACGTGCGGATGCCGCCGACCCACACCGACGAGGGCATCGTGGCCGCCGTGGAGGCCCGGCGGCGCCAGCCCGGCCTCGCGGTGCTGGTCCTGTCGGCGTACGTGGAGCAGGCGTTCGCCACCGATCTGTTCGCGGTCGGTGCCGTCGGGCTCGGCTACCTGTTGAAGGAACGGGTGGGTCGGGTGGAGGAGTTCCTCGCCGCGCTACGCCGGGTGGCGGACGGCGGCAGCGTGATCGACCCGGAGGTGGTGGCGCAGTTGCTTGCCCGCAACCGCCGCCCCGACAGGGCGCTGAGCGAGCTGTCGCCGCGCGAGCGCGAGGTGCTGGGGCTGATGGCCGAGGGGCTCGGCAACACGGCGATCGCCGAGCGGCTGTTCGTCACTGACGGCGCGGTGCACAAGCACATCCGCAGCATCTTCGCGAAGCTGCAGCTGCCGCCTGACGACCGCGCCGACCGTCGGGTCACCGCGGTGCTGCGCTACCTCGACGGAGGCCAGCGGTAGCGCCTGCTGTACCCCGTCCCGGCAGCACGCGGGATGGTGACCGTCTGCACAGGTCAATAGCGTTTGTGGTGCGCGCAGACCACAACGACGACCTGCAGAGAGGCCACCAGGATGTCCACCTGTCCGGTACCCACAGTCGACGCCGCCGTACGCGTCGAACACCTCACCCGGGTGTACGAGACCGGCCAGAATCGGGTGAACGCGCTGGCCGGGGTCGACGCCGACTTCACCCGCGGCACCTTCACCGCCGTGATGGGGCCGTCCGGTTCGGGCAAGAGCACGCTGTTGCAGAACGCCGCGGGCCTGGACCGGCCGACCTCCGGCCGCGTGGTCATCGGGGGCGTCGACCTGTCGCCGCTGTCCGAGACCCGCCTCACCGAGCTGCGGCGTACCCGGATCGGTTTCGTCTTCCAGGCGTTCAACCTGATCGGCGCGCTCACCGTCGAGGAGAACATCGTCCTGCCGCTGCGGTTGGCAGGCGTCCGTCCGGATCGCGCCTGGCTGACCCGGGTGATCGAGCGGGTCGGGCTCACCGACCGGCTGCACCACCGGCCGGCGGCCCTGTCCGGCGGCCAGCAGCAGCGGGTGGCGATCGCGCGGGCGTTGGCCACCCGTCCCGAGGTGATCTTCTGCGACGAGCCCACCGGCGCGCTCGACACGGGTACCGCCGCGGAGGTGCTGACGCTGCTGCGCGCGGTCGTCGACGAGCACGGGATGACAGTGGTGATGGTGACCCACGATCCGGTCGCCGCGTCGTACGCCGATCGGGTGCTCGTACTGGCCGACGGCCGGATCGTCGCCGACCTGCCGCAGCTCGGGGCCGCCCGTATCGCCGAGCACCTGGCGTCGCTGGATCGGCGGGTCGCCCGATGACCGCGCTCGCGGCCCGGCTGCTGCGCCACCGCGCCGGCCCGGCGGCCGCCACGCTGCTCGCCCTGCTCGCCGGAGTGATGATCCTGGTTGCCATGGGCACCCTCGTCGAATCCGGACTGCGCTTCCGGCCGGAGCCCCGGGTCTGGGTCGGCGCCGACCTGGTCGTCGCCGACCGGACGGTCAGCCACACCAGCAGGGAGTTCGACGGCGAGATGACCACGAGCACCGTCGCGCTGCCCGAGGGCGGCACCGTGGACGCCGCGCTGGTGGACCAGATCCGGCGGCTGTCCGGCGTGGCGGCGGTGACCGGCGACGACCGGGTGGTGATCGGGGCGCCCGCCGCGGTGGGGCACAGCTGGGGCACGTACGCCTTCACCGGTCGCCCGATCGCCTCAGGCGTCGCCCCGCGCGCCGACGACGAGGTGCTGGCCGACTCGCGGCTGGGCGCCGCACCGGGGGACCGGCTCGACCTGACAGTCGGCGGGGTCAGCCGGTCGTACCTGGTGAGCGCGGTCGCCGACACCGGAGCGGCCGACGTGTTCTTCACCGACGCGCAGGCGGCACGGCTGTCCGCGCGGCCGGGCCGGGTGGACGCGATAGGTGTGCGGGTGGCCGCCGACGCCGACCGTGGCGCGGTCGCCGACGAGGTCCGTCGGATGGCCTCGGCGGCCGGCGCGAGCACGTACGCCGGTGGGGACCGGGGGCAGGCCGAGCAGTCGGCGAACCTGGCGGCCCAGTCGATGCTTGTCACGGCCGGTTCGGCGTTCGGCGGGTACGTCATCCTGCTCATCGTGTTCGTGGTGGCCGGCACGATCGGGCTGTCCGTCCGGCACCGTCGCCGTGACCTGGCGTTGCTGCGGGCGGTCGCGGCCACACCGGGCCAGATCCGCCGCATGCTGATCGCCGAGGCGGCCCTGCTGGCCGTGGTCGGCTCCGCGATCGGAGCGCCCGCCGGTCTGCTGGCCGCTCGGTGGGTGCGGGGCGAACTGGTCGGGCGCGGGTTCGTCCCGGCCGACTTCCCGATGACCGGTGGCCTGCTCGCGGTGCCCGCCGCGGTAGGTACGACGGTGCTCGTGGCGGTGCTCGCGGCGCTGATCGCCGGTCGCAGGGTCGCCGGGATCAAGCCGGTGGAGGCGCTCGGCGAGATCGCCGTGGAACCGCGAGGTAGCGGTCGCGTGCGGCTGGTCGCCGGTGTGCTGACGCTGGCGGGGGCCGTCACGTCCGGCGCGTTCACCCTCAGCGGCGCCGGGGCGACCGGGGCGCTGGCCGCCGCGGTCGGCATGCTGTACCTGTTCGTCATCGCGGTGGCGCTGCTCGCGCCGAGGCTCAACGCGTACTCGGCACGCCTGCTCACCCCCGCGCTGTCCCGCTTCTCGCCGGTCAGCGGCTATCTGGCGGCGGCCAACCTGCGGGCCAACGCGCAGGGCATGGCCACCGTGCTGACCGCCCTCGTGCTGTCGATCGGGTTCGGCGGCTCGGTCTGGTTCCTGCAGACCAACCTGGAGCGGCAGACGGTGGAGCAGAGCCGGGCGGGAACGGTCGCCGATCGGGTGCTGGCCGCCCCGGGTGGGCTGGCGCCGGAGGCGGCCCGGGAGGTCCGCGAGCTGGCCGGGGTGCGGGCGGCCACCGGGGTACGCCGTACGCAGGTGGTGGTGCGCTCGTTCGACGGGATCGAGCCGGTCGCCGCGCAGGCGGTCGACCCGGACCAGATCACCTCCACCGTGGACCTCGACGTGCGCGAGGGCAGCCTGACCGAGCTGCGTGAAGACACTGTCGCGCTGTCCGCCACACAGGCGTCCGCGTCCGGTTGGCGGGTCGGTGACACGGCGCGACTCTGGCTGGGTGACGGCACCCCGACCGAGCTGAGGGTGATCGCCGTCTACGGTCGGGGCCTCGGCTTCGGCGACGTCACGCTTGCCGCCCAGACGGTCGCCGGGCACACCGACGGGGTCGCCGACGACGAGATCCTGGTCCGTGCCGACGGGGACGCCGACGCGGCGCTTGCCGACTGGTCGGCCCGGCATCCGGGCAGTGCGGTGCTCGACGCGGCGACCCGTACCCGGCTGATCGGCGGGGATCTGGCGCTCGGCGCCTGGCTGAACCGGCTGCTGATCGGCGTGCTCGTGGGGTACGCGGCACTTGCCGCGGCCACCACGATGGTGCTCGCCGCGCTGGCCCGCCGCCGGGAACTGGCCCTTTTGCAACTTGTCGGTCTGACCCGCCGGCAGATCCGCCGGATGGTCCACGCCGAGCAGGCCGGGCTGCTGGGTGTCGCGGTGCTCGTCGGCGCGACGATCGCGGCGCTGACGTTAAGCGCGATCGTCAACGCGGTGACGGGTAGCCCGATCCCGTACGTGCCGCCGCTCGGCGGGGTGGCCGTGCTCGGTGGCGCGACGCTGCTGGCGCTGGCGACGACCGTGTTGCCGGTGCGGCGACTGCTGCGGGTTCCGCCTGTCGACAACATCGGCACGAGGGAGTAGTCGTCAGCGGGCCTGGCGGGTGCTGCGGCACCCGCCAGGCCGCACGACTGCAAACAACCTGCAAACGCTAACCCTTGCATCGAGGGAAACCGCTTTCCTACGATTGCGTCACGTCGATGTCTCATTCTTCGTCCGGGCGAACGAATTTCGAGTGACGCCATCAGTGACGTGCCCATTCCGCGCTCGCAACGAGGCCGAGCGCATTCACTGTGGGCAATTTTCGGGTCATCAGGAAAGCAATTCGAAGGCGAAGGTGAGGCGAGATGGGACGACCAGTCGCGCTGCGACTCCAGGCAGTGCTCGCAACGGTGACAGTCGGTGTGGCGGTAGCGGTGGCCCTGGCCACGCCGCAGGCCTCGGCCGCGGTGGGCAGCGCCACCGGCTACGCCACCCAGAACGGCGGGACCACAGGCGGCGCGGGCGGGCAGACGGTACGCGCCACCACCGGCACCGCGATCCACGCGGCCCTGTGCGGCCGGGCCAGCAGCAGCACCCCGATCACCATCGAGGTCTCCGGAACCATCAACCACGGCAACACCACAAAGGTGTCGGGGTCGAGCTGCAACACCGCCGCCGGCGTGATCGAGCTCAAACAGATCAGCAACGTCACCATCATCGGGGTCGGCGGCGGCGCGGTCTTCGACCAGCTCGGCATCCACATCCGCGACTCCAGCAACATCATCATCCAGAACGTGACGGTCCGGAACGTCAAGAAGTCGGGCTCGCCCACCTCCAACGGCGGCGACGCCATCGGCATGGAGAGCACGGTGCGCAACGTCTGGGTTGACCACGTCACCCTGGAGGCGTCGGGCGGGGAGTCCGAGGGGTACGACGGCCTGTTCGACATGAAGGACAACACCCAGTACGTGACGCTGTCCTACAGCATCCTGCGCAACTCCGGTCGCGGCGGCCTGGTCGGATCCAGCGAGAGCGACCTCTCCAACGGCTTTATCACGTACCACCACAACCTGTACGAGAACATCGACTCCCGTACGCCCCTGCTGCGCGGCGGCGTCGCCCACATCTACAACAACCACTACGTGAGCCTGCACGAGTCCGGCATCAACTCCCGGGCCGGCGCCAGGGCGAAGGTGGAGAACAACTACTTCCGCGACTCCAAGGACGTCCTGGGCACCTTCTACACCGACGAGCGCGGCTACTGGCAGGTCAGCGGCAACATCTTCGACAACGTGACGTGGTCCGGCGCCGGCAGCGAGACGTACCCGGCCGGCCCGAACCCGACGTCCAACACGACTGTCAGCATCCCGTATTCGTACCGGCTGGACGGGGCGAGCTGCGTGCCGGACGTCGTCCGTCAGACGGTGGGCGCCAACACGGGTCTGCGGGTGTCCGACGGCAGTTGCTCGCCGCAGACCCCGCCGCCCACCACACCCCCGCCGACCACGCCCCCGCCGACCACGCCCCCGCCCACCACGCCGCCGCCGGGTAGCGGCACCAACCTGAGCCTCGGCGCCGGCGCCGACGGCTCCAGCAAGGCGAGCGGCACGAGCTACGGCAACGTGCGCGACGGCAGTCTCGGCACGTACTGGTCGCCCGCCGGGCCCACGGGCACCATCTCGATCAAGTGGGGTTCCGCCACCCGCGTCTCCCGGGTGATCATCCGGGAGCCGTCCGGCACCCAGGGCTCGATCGGGTCCTGGCAGCTCGTCAACAACGACACCGCGGCGGTCCTCGCCTCCGGCAGCGGGGCGGGCGCCATCACCTTCGCCGCGACGTCACTGACCAAGATTAATTTCACGATCACCAGCTCGGGTGGCGCGCCCCGGGTCGGCGAGTTCGAGACGTACGCCAGCTGACCGGAACGGACGGTGCGGCCCTGACCCGGCGGCCAGGGCCGCACCCGCGCGGTTCGCGGACCTGGACCGGGCTGGCGCGCTGGACCCGGCCACCTGTTTGCCCCGGATACGCGGGGGTAGGGACACCTGTGCTTCGGGTGGTGCCGGGGCGGAATGTCCGGCAGCACGCTGGTCCAGGAGGCAGTAATGCGCGCAATGGTCTATCGCGGTCCCTACCGGGTGCGGGTGCAGGAGAAGGACCGCCCCACCATCGAGCACCCCAACGACGCCATCGTGCGGGTGACGCGGGCCGCGATCTGCGGGTCCGACCTGCACCTCTACCACGGGATGATGCCCGACACCCGGGTCGGAATGACCTTCGGTCACGAGTTCATCGGCGTGGTCGACGAGGTGGGATCGTCGGTGCGCAACGTCAAGCCCGGCGACCGGGTGATGGTCCCCTTCAACGTGTACTGCGGCTCCTGCTACTTCTGCGCCCGGGGCCTGTTCAGCAACTGCCACAACGTCAACCCCAACGCGACGGCCGTGGGCGGCATCTACGGCTACTCGCACACCTGCGGCGGCTACGACGGTGGCCAGGCCGAGTTCGTCCGCGTGCCGTTCGCCGACGTCGGCCCCAGCCCGATTCCCGAGTGGATGGACGACGACGACGCCGTCCTGCTCACCGACGCGCTCGCCACCGGCTACTTCGGCGCGCAGCTCGGCGACATCGCCGAGGGTGACGTGGTCGTGGTCTTCGGCGCCGGCCCGGTGGGTCTGTTCGCCGCCAAGTCCGCCTGGCTGATGGGCGCCGGCCGGGTCATCGTCGTCGACCACCTCGACTACCGGCTGGAGAAGGCTGCGTCCTTCGCCCAGGCCGAGACCTGCAACTTCGCCGAGTACGACGACATCGTCGTGCACCTCAAGAAGATCACCGACCACCTCGGCGCGGACGTGGTCATCGACGCGGTGGGCGCCGAGGCGGACGGCAACTTCCTCCAGCACGTCACCGCCACGAAGCTCAAGCTCCAGGGCGGCTCCCCGGTGGCCCTCAACTGGGCGATCGACTCGGTCCGCAAGGGCGGCACGATCTCGGTCATGGGCGCGTACGGGCCGATGTTCAGCGCCGTGAAGTTCGGCGACGCACTGAACAAGGGTCTGACCCTGCGGATGAACCAGTGCCCGGTGAAGAGGCAGTGGCCGCGCCTGTTCGAGCACATCCGCAACGGCTACCTCAAGCCCAGCGACATCGTGACCCACCGGATCCCGCTGGAGCACGTCGCGGAGGCGTACCACATCTTCTCCGCCAAGCTCGACGGCTGCATCAAGCCGATCATCGTCCCGAACGCCGCCTGACCGACCGGGAGCGCCGCCATGCCCTACACGCCGGACAAGCCGAAGCTTGCCGAATCCACCGACGAGCTGCGTGCTCGCATTCCCGGGTGGGGTGTCGACCTCGACCCCCGGGACCGCCCCTCGGTGCCGAAGGAGCGGTTCGACCCGGGCCTCAACGGCGCCCACTGGGAGTTCCCGGAGCGGCAGCCGGAGAAGTGGCCGCGGGAGATGTCGATCGAGCACAAGTTCCTCACCCCGGTCTTCGGCACCTCGTGCCCGCCGCGGGGGCTCTCCGGAGTGATCCGCCGGTACTCCTACCGGACGTACAGCGAGGCTCGGGCCGCGCACTGGCTGCTCCTGCTCGCGGCGGACCGGGTGGACGCGGTGGAGAGCACCCTGCGCTCGATGCTGACCCGGCACCCCGACAACCCGGTCACCGAGACCGGCGTCCTGAGCGAGTTCACCCACCACGGCCTCTCCTCGCGCCTGCGCGGCAAGCGGGTGGACCGGGTGCACCACCCGCTGGACCCGGTCGTCGTCGCGGCGCCGTGGGTGCTGGCCGGAGGCGTCGCGTACCTGGCCGCCCGGCGAATCGTTCGACGCAGGAGGGGCTGATCGGGCACGATCGGCAGGAAACGGACGCGGCGAGTTTCGGCGAAATTTGATTCATTCCAAAAGAGTGGACTAATGTTCGGCACATGAGGTCCGGCTTCGAGGCGCAGCTACGAGCCGTCTCGTTGCGCGTGACCCGACCCCGGCTGGCGGTGCTCGCCGCGCTGCGGGACCATCCGCACGTCGACACCGACGCCGTGCTCCGGCTCGTTCGCGCCGAGCACCCCACTGTCTCGCACCAGGCGGTGTACGACGTCCTGCGGGCGCTCACCGACGCGGGTCTGGTGCGGCGCATCCAGCCCGCCGGCGCCACCGCCCGCTACGAGGCGCGGGTGGCGGACAACCACCACCACATCGTGTGCCGCTCCTGCGGCGCGATCGCCGACATCGACTGCGCCGTCGGCGACGCCCCCTGTCTCACCGCTTCCGACGGCCACGGCTTCGTGGTCGACGAAGCGGAGGTCGTCTTCTGGGGCGTCTGCCCCGACTGCGCGACCGAACGCACCGCCCAGCGATCCGCCAGTTCGGAAGGAAGTACATGAGCGACACCCAGGACCAGGCCCCCAGCAGCGCACAGGGCGTGGACAAGAAGGAGGCGGCCGGCTGCCCGGTCGCGCACGACTCGGTGACTTCGCACGGCAGCGAGAGCGAGAACCCGGCGATCGACTCGCCGACGCCGAAGACCGGCGGTCGCCCGCGCACCAACCGGGACTGGTGGCCCAACCAGCTCGACCTGTCGGTGCTGCACAGCAACTCGCCCAAGGGCAACCCGCTGGGGCCGGACTTCAACTACGCCAAGGAGTTCGCGAAGCTCGACGTCGAGGCCCTGAAGCGGGACATCGTCGAGGTCCTCACCACCTCGCAGGACTGGTGGCCGGCGGACTTCGGCCACTACGGCGGCCTCATGATCCGGATGAGCTGGCACTCCGCCGGCACGTACCGCATCCACGACGGCCGCGGCGGCGCCGGCGACGGCGGTCAGCGGTTCGCGCCGCTCAACAGCTGGCCGGACAACGCCAACCTCGACAAGGCCCGCCGCCTGCTGTGGCCGGTGAAGCAGAAGTACGGCCAGAAGATCTCCTGGGCCGACCTTCTCGTGCTCGCCGGCAACGTGTCCCTGGAGTCGATGGGCTTCAAGACCTTCGGCTTCGGCTTCGGCCGGGAGGACATCTGGGAGCCCGAGGAGATCTTCTGGGGTCCGGAGGACACCTGGCTGGGTGACGAGCGCTACGTCGGCGAGTCCGAGATGGCGCCCGAGGTCGGCGCGACCGAGATGGGCCTCATCTACGTCAACCCGGAGGGACCGAACGGCAACGCGGACCCGCGGGCGGCGGCGTACTTCATCCGGGAGACCTTCGGCCGGATGGCGATGAACGACGAGGAGACCGTCGCGCTGATCGCCGGCGGCCACACCTTCGGCAAGACCCACGGCGCGGCTCCCGCCGACGACCACGTCGGTCCGGAGCCCGAGGGCGCCCCGCTGGAGGCGCAGGGCCTCGGCTGGCTGAGCACCCACGGCAGCGGCAAGGGCCGGGACACCATCACCAGCGGTCTCGAGGTGACGTGGACCGACGTGCCGACGCAGTGGAGCAACCGCTTCTTCGAGATCCTCTTCGGCTTCGAGTGGGAGCTCACGACGAGCCCCGCCGGCGCGAAGCAGTGGGTCGCCAAGGACGCCCCGGAGATCATCCCGGACCCGTTCGACGCGTCGAAGAAGCACAAGCCGACGATGCTCACGACCGACCTGGCGCTGCGGTTCGACCCGGCGTACGAGAAGATCTCGCGCCGGTTCCTGGAGAACCCGGACCAGTTCGCGCTGGCCTTCGCCAAGGCGTGGTACAAGCTGCTGCACCGCGACATGGGCCCGATCGACCGTTTCCTCGGGCCGTGGGTGGCCGAGCCGCAGCTGTGGCAGGACCCGGTGCCGGCCGTCGACCACGAGCTCGTGGGTGACGCCGACATCGCCGCTCTCAAGGCGAAGGTCCTGGACTCCGGTCTCACGACCGCCCAGCTGGTCTCCACCGCGTGGGCGTCCGCCGCGAGCTTCCGGCACACCGACAAGCGCGGCGGTGCCAACGGGGCGCGGATCCGGCTGGAGCCGCAGCGCAACTGGGAGGTCAACCAGCCCGAGCAGCTCGCCACGGTCCTGGAGACCCTGGAGGGCATCCAGCGGGACTTCAACGCGGCCGGCGGCACCCGGATCTCGCTTGCGGACCTGATCGTGCTCGCCGGCTCGGCCGCCGTCGAGAAGGCGGCGCGTGACGCAGGCGTCGAGGTGACGGTGCCGTTCCGGCCGGGCCGCACCGACGCCACCCAGGAGCAGACCGACGTCGATTCGTTCCGCGTCCTGGAGCCCCGCGCGGACGGCTTCCGCAACTACCTGCGGCCGGGCGAGAAGACCCAGCCGGAGGTGCTGCTCGTCGACCGGGCCTTCATGCTCAACCTGACCGCGCCGGAGATGACCGTCCTCGTCGGCGGCCTGCGTGCCCTCGGGAACAACGTCGGCGGCGCGACGCACGGCGTTCTCACCGACCGGCCCGGTGTGCTCACCAACGACTTCTTCGCCAACCTGCTCTCCCCGGGCACCCGGTGGACGGCGTCGAAGTCCGAGGAGCACGTGTACGAGATCCGGGACCTGTCCACCGACGAGGTGAAGTGGACGGCCACCGCTGTCGACCTCATCTTCGGCTCCAACTCCCAGCTGCGGGCCCTGGCGGAGGTCTACGCCAGCCAGGACGCGCGCGAGAAGTTCGTGGCCGACTTCGTCAAGGCCTGGACCAAGGTCATGGAGAACGACAGGTTCGACATCGCCTGACAGCCACACCGATGAGCCCCGGCCGATCCGCGAAGGATCGACCGGGGCTCGTCAGTGGGCGCGGCTGTCGCCTCAGCGGGCGCGGACGGCGACGACCGAGTACGGCGTGGTCGGCGTCGGGGTGGTCGAGAAGCGGCCATTGGGCAGGTAGAGCCGACCCAGTGCCGGGGCGACAGTGGTGGGCACGTCGAAGTTCGGGTCGGTGATGGTGCCGGTGACCGTTCCGGCGGTGCCGGCCCGGTTCAGCGTGACCACCGCGATCTGGTCGAGGCTGTTCTGTACGACGTACAGGGTGCGGCCGATCAGCAGCAGCCCGTCGCCGTTGGTGAAGGTGTAGCCGGGCACGTCCACGACAGTGGTGGCGCCCGTCGCCGGGTCGACCCGGAACAGCGTGCCGGTGTTCGACTGCACGACGATCAACGCTTTGCCGTCCGGCGTGCTGACGATGCCGTTGAGGTTGACGCCCGTGCCCACCTGCTCGTACGCGCCGGTCAGCGCGATGGTGGTGAACCCGTCGGCGGGCGGCAGGGCGCCACCACGGCCGAGCGGCAGCCGGTAGAGCACCGGGCGGTTGGAGTCGGTGAAGTACGCGGCGTCGCGGGTCAGCACGACGTCGTTGACGAACGTCGGGGCGGTGGCGAACTGGTAGCTCGCCAGCACCTCGCCGGTGCGGCTGTCCAGGACGCGGGCGTCGCCGGCGGTGCCGCCGGCGACGAACAGCCGACTGCGCCTGTCGACCTTCAGGCCGAGCGACGGCGTGCCGGTGGGTGCGCCGATCGTCGCGCCCCGACCGGTGCGCAGGTCGACCCGGTAGATGGCGCCGGTGGCGCGGGAGCCGAGGTACGCGTACCGGCCGGCGGTGGCGATGCCCTCGGGCTGGAACCCGTCGGGCAGCGCGATGACGGCGGGCGGGCGACCCGCGCCGTGCGCCTGCGCGGGCGCGGGCGCGGCGGTGGTCAGTAGTGCGGCGCTCAGGACGACGCCGAGGGCGGTCCGGAGGGGACGGTTCACTGTGCTCCTTCCGGGCGGGCCGGGAACGTGCCCGCCACGATCACTGGGGCCAGGACCTTCCCCACTGTACGACCGCCGCGGGGAGCCCGCCGGGGACGAACGAGTGCTCCCGCCCGGGTCGCACCGCTTCGACAGTCGTCAGTGCCCTGGTCCGGGCGCGCGATGCCTCAGCAGGTCGGTGACATGATTGCGTCCATGGCAAAGCAGCAGGACGTCGGCGGGTCCGACGGTCACAGCGGGTCAGGCACCACCGACGAGCGTGCGATCGATGGCGACGTCGACGCGCGGCTCGCCCTCGCCCAGGATCCCGCAACGCCCCAGATGACCCTTTTCGACCTGGCGTCCGACAGGTCGGCGGCGGTGCGTAAGGCCGTCGCGTCGCGGGCCGACGCTCCCGCCCAGGCTCTGCGTCCGCTGACCCGGGACCCTGACCGTGGGGTACGGGAGGCCGTGGCGAGGAACCCCTCGGCGTCGATCGCGAACCTGGTGCGTCTCGTCAAGGACGCCGACCGGTGGGTCCGCTGGGCGGTCGCCGGCAACCCGGCGTGTGACGAGTCGGTTCGTCGGGTGATGTCGGAGGCGGCGGACAAGGAGCTTCGCGGCCTCCTCGCCGAGTCGCGCGAGTTGGAGCCGGAGCTGGCGGCCAGGTTGGTCGAGGACGTCTCACCGGAGGTGCGGGAACGGCTCGCCACCCACACCCGGGACCCTGACGTGATCACCGCGCTGCTCGCCGATCGCACCGCCCGTGTCCGTAAGGGGCTCGCCCGTAATCCGCGGACCACCGCCGAGCAGCGCAGCGCGCTCGCCCAGGACCCGGTGGTCGACGTCCGTGTCGCCCTCGTCGGCGCGCTCGAGCTGGACGACGCGGATCTGGCCCGCCTGGTGGACGACCGTTCCGTGCAGGTCCGACTGGCGCTTGCCAAGTCCGAGGTCGTCCCGGCGCACGTCCGGCAGGCACTGCGGCGCGATCCCGACGAGATGGTGGCCAGCGCGGCCCGCGACGTCCGTCGGGAGTCGGCCAGGCCGTCAGCGGTACGGGCGCCGCGCATCGGTCACCGGCCGTCCGGCAGCGGCAGGCGTCGACCGGGCGGCGCCGCGCGCTGAGGAGCAGTCCCAGCCTCTGCCGGCCCGTCAACCCAGGAAGGGAAGCCCACCACCGAACACACCCCTGACCCGGTCGCGAGAACGACTCATATCGCTGTGTTAGGTTAGCCTGCCCTTACCTAAGCGATGGAGCTCAGTTCTATGCGTGCAAACCGTTTCCTGACCGGGGTCGTCGCCCTGGCCGCGACGTTGGCGCTCGCCGCCTGCGGCGGGTCCTCGACGGCCGAGGACGCCGCCGACGGCAGCCCCGCCGCCGCCTTCCCGATCACGATCACGCACGCGCTCGGCACAACCACGATCAAGGAGAAGCCGAAGCGGGTCGCGACAGTGGCATGGGCGAACCACGAGGTTCCGCTGGCCCTCGGCATCGTTCCCGTGGGCATGGCCAAGGCCAACTTCGGTGACGACGACAACGACGGCATCCTGCCCTGGGTCGCCGAGAAGCTCACATCGCTCGGCGGCACCAGGCCTGTGCTGTTCGACGAGAACGACGGCATCAACTTCGAGGCGGTCGCGGACACCCGACCCGACGTCATCCTCGCCGCGTACTCCGGGCTGACGCAGCAGGAGTACGACACCCTCAGCAAGATCGCACCGGTGGTCGCCTACCCGCAGGCGCCCTGGGCCACGGCGTGGCGCGACACGATCAAGCTGGAGAGCCAGGCCCTCGGCCTCGCGAAGGAAGGCGACGCGCTGATCGCCGACTTCGAGAAGCGGATGACCGACACCGCCGCGAAGCACCCCCAGCTGGCAGGCAGGTCGGCGATGTTCATGACGCACGTCGACCCGACCGACCTGAGCAAGATCGGCTTCTACACGACGCACGACACCCGGGCCCAGTTCTTCACCGACCTCGGCCTGAAGGTGCCGGCCAGCATCGCCACGCTCTCCGCCGGCACCGACAAGTTCAGCCTGGAGCAGAGCGCCGAGCAGATCCAGGTCTTCGACGACGTGGACGTCATCGTCGCGTACGGCGACGACAAGCTCCTCGCCGCCGCGCAGGCCGACCCCCTGCTGTCGAAGATCCCCGCGATCAAGCGCGGCTCGGTGGTCATGCTCTCCGGTGCCACCCCGCTGGGCACCGCGGCGAACCCGACCCCGCTGGCCCTCCCGTTCGTGCTGGACGACTACGTCGCGATGCTCGCCAAGGCAGCTGACCGGGTCTCATGACCGCGCTCGACTCGCGTACCGTGCCGGACGTCGCAGTGGTGCGGCGTCCGGCACGGGTACGCCTGGTGTGGTTCCTCGTGGCGACCGCGGTGCTCCTGGCGCTCATGGTGGCGTCGGTCGCCCTCGGATCCCGCGACGTCGGGTGGTCCGACATCGTCGCCGCGTTCCAGGGTGCCGACGACACGATGGAACAGGCCGCCGTCACCAAACGGATCCCGCGGACCCTGCTCGCCGTGCTCGTCGGCGCCGCACTCGGTCTGGCCGGGGCGGTGATGCAGGGCGTGACCCGCAACCCGCTGGCCGACCCCGGCATTCTGGGCGTGAACATGGGGGCGTCGCTCGCGGTGGTCACCGGAATGGTCCTGTTCGGCCTCTCCTCGCCGACCAGCTACCTGTGGGTGGCAATCCTCGGCGCCGCCCTCGCGGCCGTCTTCGTGTACTCCGTCGGCTCACTGGGACGCGGCGGCGCGACGCCGCTCAAGCTCGCGCTCGCGGGCGCTGCCACGTCCGCCGCGCTCGCGTCGTTGATCAGCGCCTTCGTGCTGCCCCGCAACGACATCGCCGGCAACTTCCGCTCCTGGCAGATCGGCGGGGTCGGTGGCGCCACCTACGACAGCATCCGGCAGGCCCTGCCGTTCCTCGCCGTGGGTCTCGTGATCTGCCTCCTGTCCGGCCCGGCCCTGAACTCGCTCGCCCTCGGTGACGACCTCGCGGCAGGGCTGGGCGAGCGGGTCGCCGTGGTGCGCGGCGTCGCGGGTGCCGGTTCCGTGCTGCTGTGCGGTGCCGCGACGGCGGTCGCCGGACCCATCGGGTTCGTCGGCCTGGTGGTCCCGCACGTGTGCCGCCTCCTCGTCGGGCTCGACCACCGGTGGCTGCTACCGTTCTCGGCGCTCATCGGCGCGGCGCTGCTGACCGCCGCGGACGTCGTCGGCCGGGTGGTGGCACGCCCCGCGGAGATCGACGTCGGCATCGTGACGGCACTGATCGGCGCCCCCTTCTTCATCTACATCGTCCGACGGCAGAAGGTTCGCGAGCTGTGAGCACCACGACCCTTGAGGCCGTCACCAACGGCCGGGTCCGCCGGACACGCCGCCGCGGTGCCGTTCTCACCGTTCTCGCAGTCCTCGTCGTCGGGGCGTTCGCCGTCTCGTTGATGGCGGGACGCACGTTCTACCCGCCGGCCGACGTCCTGGCGGTGATCGCCGGCCAGGACGTCCCCGGAGCGTCGTTCACCGTCGGCACGCTGCGCCTGCCCCGGGCGGTCCTTGCGGTTCTGGTCGGAGCCTGCTTCGGGTTCGGCGGCGTCACCTTCCAGACGATGCTCCGCAATCCGCTCGCCAGCCCCGACATGATCGGCATCAGCTCCGGCGCGAGCGCCGCGGCGGCCTTCGCGATCGTGACGCTGCAGCTCGGAGGGGCGGGGGTGTCCGCCTTCGCGATCGTCGCCGGGCTGGCGGTGGCGGTCGTCATCTACCTGCTGTCGTTCTCCGACGGCGTCGCCGGTACGCGCCTCGTGCTGATCGGCATCGGCATGGCGGCCATGCTCGACAGCCTCACCGCGTACGTGCTCACCCAGGCCGCCGAGTGGGACCTGCAGGAGGCGTTGCGTTGGCTGACCGGCAGCCTCAACGGCTCCACCTGGAAGCAGGTCGGTCCGGTGGCGGTCGCCGTGGCCGTCCTGGTGCCGGTGCTGCTGAGCCAGGGCCGCAACCTGTCAATGATGCGGCTCGGCGACGACACCGCGGCGGCGCTCGGGGTGCGCCTCGAACGCACCCGGATCCTCGTCATCATCGCGGCCGTGGGTCTGATCGCCTTCGCCACCGCGGCGACCGGGCCGATCGCCTTCGTGGCCTTCCTGTCCGGGCCCATCGCCGCCCGGCTCGTCGGCCCGTCCGGCTCACTGCTGCTGCCGTCCGCGCTTGTCGGCGCGCTCCTGGTGCTGACCGCGGACTTCGTCGGCCAGTTCGCCTTCGACACGCGCTACCCAGTGGGTGTCGTCACAGGCGTGCTCGGTGCCCCCTACCTCATCTACCTGCTCATCCGGACGAACCGCGCGGGAGGCTCGCTGTGACCACCACCCATACGCTCGCGGTCGAGGGTCTGACCCTCGGCTACCGGGACCGGGTCGTCATCTCCTCGCTCGACCTGGGCGTGCCACCCGGGAAGATCACGGCGATCGTCGGGGCGAACGCGTGCGGCAAGTCCACACTGCTGCGGTCGATGTCGCGCCTCCTCGCACCCCGTACCGGTCACGTCCTGCTCGACGGCAAACAGGTGCACCGGCTGCCGGCCAAGCAACTGGCCCGTACCCTCGGTCTGCTTCCCCAGTCGCCGACCGCGCCCGAGGGGATCACCGTGGCCGACCTCGTCGGGCGCGGGCGCAACCCGCACCAGCGGATGCTCTCGCGCTGGAGCAGGGAGGACGACGCCGCGGTGGCGGCCGCCCTGGACGCGACACGGACGGCGGACCTCGCCGACCGCTCGGTCGACGAACTCTCCGGCGGCCAGCGGCAGCGGGTGTGGATCGCCATGGCTCTGGCCCAGCAGACGGACCTGCTGCTGCTCGACGAGCCGACGACCTTCCTCGACGTCAGTCACCAGGTCGAGGTCCTGGACCTGCTCACCGACCTCAACCTGACGCGCGGAACGACGATCGTCATGGTGCTGCACGACCTCAACCTCGCCGCCCGGTACGCGGACCACCTCATCGCCCTGACGGGCGGGCGGCTGCACGCCGCAGGTGAGCCGGCGCAGGTCCTGACCCAGGAATGCGTACGCGCCGTCTTCGGGCTGGACAGCAGGGTCGTCATCGATCCCACGTCGGGCAAGCCGTTGATGCTGCCGATCGGCCGCCACCACGTCGTCCCGGCCACCGACCGGCCGGACGACGCGCTCGTCCAGGTCGCCCGGTCGTGACGCCGGTGACGGCTGTCCCGGGGGTCAGCGGCGCGGCGGTGCTGCGTCGGGCGCTGCGCCGACAGCGTGGACGTGTGGTTCTCGGCATCGCACTGCTTTGCACCCACCAGGCCGCCGAGGCCCTCATTCCGGTCGCCATCGGCGTGGTCATCGACCGTGCGGTCGCCACCGGGGACGTACGCGCGCTGGCGCTCTCGCTCGGTGGTCTCGCCGTCCTGTTCACAGTCCTCGCCTTCGCCTACCGGACCGGCGCCCGGATGGCGTACGCCGCCGTGGAACACGAGGCACACGCCATCCGGGTCGAGATCGCCAGAAGCGCGCTCGACCCGCACGGGCACCGCTCGGGCATGCGCGACGGAGAGCTGCTGTCCGTCACCGCCTCCGACGCCGAGCTGTCCGCACTCGTCGTGCGGGTCGCGGGACTCACCGCGGCGGCGCTCACCGCCATCGTGGTCGCGGCCGTCGCGCTTGTCGTCGTCGACATCCCGCTCGGCCTCGGGGTGCTCATCGGCGTACCGCTGCTGGTCGTCGCCCTGCAACGGATGGCACCGTTGCTCACCCGGCGCAGCACGTCCCAACAGGAGGCCCTCGCGGCCACGACCGCGCTCGCCGTCGACCTCGTCACCGGCCTGCGTGTGCTGCGCGGCATCGGCGCCCAGGACCACGCCGCCCGCCGGTACGCCGGCGCCAGCCGACATGCCCTCGACGTCACCCTGCGCGCCGCCACCACCAAGGGCCTGCACCTCGGGCTCACCACGATGGTCAACGGCCTCTTCCTCGCGACTGTCGCCGGCGTGGCGGGCTGGCTCGCGCTACAGGGCCGACTCACCGTCGGTGAACTCGTCGCCGTCGTCGGGCTGGCCCAGTTCATCGCCGAGCCCGTGCAGACGCTCGGGTACTGCGTCCAGCTGTTCGCCATGGCCCGCGCCTCCGCGGGTCGGGTCGCCCGGGTCGTCGGCGCCGCACCCGTCGACCGTCCCGGCAGCGCGGACCCTCCCGCACCGGCGACGTCCCGCGTCGCCCTCGACTCGGTCCGTTACGCAGGTCTCGACGACGTCAGCCTGCGCGTCGGCGCCGGTGAGATCCTGGGCGTGCTCGCCTACGACCCGAGCGACGCCGAGGCGCTTGTCAGGCTGCTGGCGGGACGGGTCCCACGCCAGGACTACCGGGGAACGCTGCACGTCGACGGCGTACCCGCCGACGAGCTGCACATCGACGCCGTACGCGCCACCGTCCTGGTCGAGCAGCACGACGTGGCACTGTTCGAAGGGACCCTGCGGGACAATCTCAGCGCCGGCGCCAACCTCGACGACTCGGTCCTGCGCGCCGCCGTCCGCGCGGCCGCGGCCCAGGACGTGCTCGCCGCGCACCCGCACGGATTCGACCGCGTCCTCACCGAGCGGGGGGCGAACCTGTCCGGTGGGCAGCGGCAGCGCATCGGGCTGGCCAGGGCACTCGTCGCCGACCCGCCGGTGCTGGTGCTGCACAACCCCACCACTGCTGTCGACGCGGTGACCGAGGGGCTGCTCGCCGAGGGTCTGGCCTCCGCTCGCGGCGCGGGCGACCGTGGCACGGTGCTCATCACCACGAGCCCGGCCCTGCTGCGGGTCACCCACCGGGTGGCCGTGCTCGACGGTGGGCGGGTCGTCGCCGAGGGCACACACGAGCGGCTGCTCGCCAGCGACGCCCGCTACCGGGAGGAGATCCTGCGATGACCGATCAGTCCACAGTGAACGGTGTCGAGTCCCGGCAACTGCTGCCGACGGCCACCGGCCGGCAGACGTGGGGGGCCCTGCGTACCGAGCTGGCGCGCCTTCCGGGGCTCAGCCTCCTCGCCGGCATGTTGCTTGTCGCCGCGGCCGCGACCGGGCTCGTGGCACCGTGGGTGCTCGGCCGCCTCGTCGACGACGTCATCGCCGGGTCCGACACGCGACAGGTCGTCGCCTGGGCGGGCGTGATCGCGGGTGCCGCGGTGCTCGCCGGACTCCTCACGGCGGCCGGAGCGGCGGTCGCCGCACGACTGGGCGAGACAGTGCTGGCCCGGCTCCGGGAGCGGGTCCTCGACCGTGCCCTGCACCTGCCGTCGGCCACCCTGGAGCGAGCCGGGACCGGGGACCTGGTGGCACGGGCCGGCGACGACGTGGCAGTGGTGACGAATGTGATCGCCACCAGTGGTCCCGCCTTCCTCGGCGCGCTGCTGACGATCGTGTTGACCGGGGCGGGGCTCTTCGCCCTCGACTGGCGACTCGGCATCGCCGGGCTGGTCGCCGTGCCGGCGTACGCGCTGGCGCTGCGCTGGTACCTCAAGCGGTCGGTCTCCTACTACGCGCGCGAGCGCGTGGCGACGGGCGAGCGTACGCAGGCGACCGCCGAGGCGCTGCGCGGCTCGGCGACCGTTCGCGCGTACCGGATGGAGGACGCCCACGTCACCCGCATCGCGGATCGCTCGGCTGTCGCCCGCGACCTGTCGCTGGAGATCTTCGGCATGTTCACGCGGTTCGGGTTGCGCATCAACAGGTCCGAGTTCGTGGGGCTCGCCGCCGTGCTGCTCGCCGGCTTCCTACTGGTACGCGACGACCTCGTCACAGTGGGAGCGGCCACCACCGCCGCGCTCTACTTCCACCGCCTCTTCAACCCCATCGGCCTGCTGCTGTTCGAATCGGACTCCGTGCTGCAGGCCGGAGCGAGCCTGGCCCGGCTCGTCGGCGTCACCACACTGCCCGACACCACCGCGTCCCCGGCCAGCCCCGAACCCGCCCGACAGCACCGGCCCGAACCAGCGGCGCTGGAGGTGACTGTCGCGCGGCACCGCTACGACGACGGGCCCGTCGTCCTGCGGGACATCACCCTGCGTCTCGCACCAGGGGAGCGGGTGGCGCTCGTCGGCGCGAGCGGAGCGGGCAAGAGCACGCTCGCCGGCATCATCTCCGGCATCATCACGCCCAGCCACGGTTCGGTGCGCCTGCGCGGCGTGCCGCTGGCGCACCTCGGCGAGCACCGCCTCCGTCGCGAGATCGCCCTGATCAGCCAGGAGGTGCACGTCTTCGCCGGCCCGCTCGCCGACGACCTGCGCCTGGCCAACCCGGACGCCACCGACGCCGAGCTGACCGCCGCCCTCGACCTCGTCGGCGCCACCGACTGGCTGCGTACCCTCCCGGACGGCCTGGCCACGGCCGTGGGGGAGGGGGGCCGACAGCTCACCTCGGCACAGGCCCAGCAGCTCGCGCTGGCCCGCCTCGTCCTCGCCGACCCCGCCGTCGCGGTCCTCGACGAGGCCACCGCGGAGGCGGGCAGCGCGGGCGCGCGCGACCTCGACCGCGCCGCCGTGGCGGCCACCGAGGGCCGGACCACACTTGTCGTCGCCCACCGCCTCAGCCAGGCGGCCACCGCGGACCGCATCGTCGTCCTGGACCACGGGCGCATCGCCGAGCAGGGTACGCACACCGAGCTGCTGGAGGCCGGCGGCGGGTACAGCCGGCTGTGGCGTTCCTGGAGCATGCCCGACCTCGTGGCCCCGACCGGACGCGGAAGCGCCGAGCCCGTTACCGCAGACGCGTCTCGATGGCCTCGATGATGCGCGGACGCAGTTCGGCGGCGCGGATGACGGCGTCCACCGAGCCGACCTCGACGGCCCGCTGGATGTTGTGCACCCGGTCGAACTCCGTGGCCACCTCGCCGAGTTTCTCCGCGCGCACCGACGAGCGCAGCTCGTCGAGTTCGGCCGTCAACGCGGCGCGTTCGGTGCCGGACGTGGCGGCGACGCGCGCCTCCAGGCCACGTACCCGGGGGTCGGCAGCGGTACGGGCGTTGACGTCGGCGGAGAACACCACGGCGGCGGCGGGGGCGCCGCCGAGCACTGAGGCGAACGAGCCCTCCAGCGCCAGCACCGTCATGTTCGGGTTCAGCGCCTTGGAGAACACCACGAAGGCTCCGCCGTGGTAGCGCGAGATCACGCAGAAGACGATGGGCCCGCGGAAGTTCACGATCGCCCGGCCGATCTCGGCGCCGTACTCCAGTTGGAGCTTGCGCATCGACTCCGGTGAGCCGTCGAAGCCGGACAGGTTCGCCAGCACGACCAGGGGCCGGTTGCCGCTCGCCGCGTTGATGGCCCGCGCGGCCTTCTTCGACGACCGGGGGAACAGCGTGCCGGCCGTGTAGGTGTCCGGGCCGTCGGTGGGCGGGAAGCCGTGCCGGGGCACCGAGCGGGACTCGATGCCGAGCAGGCAGACCGGGATGCCACCGAGGTGGACGTCCTGCACGACGGCGGTGTCCGCGTCGGCCATGCCCGCCCAGCGTTCCAGCACCGGGTGGTCCTGGTCGGCGAGGGCGCGCATCACCGTACGGATGTCGAACGGCTTCTTGCGGTCCGGGTTGGCCTCGGCGGAGAAGATCTCGCCGACGGTGGTGAAGGCGCTGCCCGCGACGTCGTGCGGGAAGGCGGAGACGTCGCGGTCGGTCGGGTCGGTGGTGGTCGCGCGCCGTGGGGCGTCCTCGCCGGGCGCGACGTACGTGTGGTCGTAGTGCGCCATCAGCACGTCCCGCGCGGCGGTGAGGTTCGGCGCCCAGTACTGCGCCTGCCCGTTCGGTCCCATCACCCGGTCGTAGCCGCCGATGCCGAAGTTGTCCTCGGCGGAGACGCCACCGGAGAAGTCGAGCGACTGCTTGCCGGTGAGGACCATCGCCGAGTCCGGTGTCATCACCAGCACGCCCTTGGTGTGCATCAGCATCGTCGCCTCGGCGTTCCAGTACGGCTGCGCGCCGACGTTGATGCCCGCGACCACGATGTTGATCTCACCGCCGGCCTGGGTGAACTCGACGATCCGCTTGAGGGCGGCGGCCACCCAGTCCATGTTCTCCGTGCCGGAGGTCATCGAGATCCGGGCGCCTGCGGACAGTGCCCACCACTCCAGCGGCACCTGCATCCGCTCGGCGAGGTCCAGGGCGGCGATGACCCGCCGGCACTCCGGCTCCGACAGGGCGCCCAGTGACTTCGTCGGGTCGCCGAGCAGCACCACCCGGGTGACGCCCTGCGGGTACCGCTCGGTCGGGGTGGTCACGACGCCGGCGACGATCGCGGCGCGGTTGCGCCCCCTGGGCCGGTCCACCGGCACCAGCACGTGCGCGTCGTCGAGGTCGTGCTCGACGAAGTCGCCGAGCCGGCCGGTCAGCTCGTACGGGTACACCGTGTTGCGGCTGCTCGCGCGCAGCACCTTCAGCCGGTACTCGTCCAGTGGCTCGACCGGCTCCACAGGCGGTTCACCGACGGCCAGCTCCGCGCCGCCGGCGGCGTCGAAGGAGATCCGTACGGCGATCTTGGCCAGTTCGCCGGTCCGGCGGTCACGCTGGCGGGCGATGAACAGGATCTCCTCCAGCCCGGCGCCCACTGTCGTCGGGCGCACCCGCCCGGCGATCATCTCCATCTCCTCGCGGGTCAGCTCGCTGGGCGGCCAGACGTAGACCACGATCCGGTTGGTGTTGAACCGGGTCTTCGACGGCCGGCGGGACTGGGCGCGGCGGATCGAGTCGAGGCAGGCCGCGATGGCGTCCTCGGTCGTCGGCAGCGCCACCAGGCGGCCGTCCTGCTCGCGCAGCTCGGTCAGGTCCCGTACCTGGGCGAACGCGACGAGGCGCTCGTCGGCCGGGTTCTCCCGCGCCACGCACTGGAAGAGGTAGACCTCCTCGTCCGACGACGGCAGCCGGGTCAGGTCGAACTTGTGCAGCCGCTCCAGCTGCATCCGCTCGGCGATGTACGGGTGCAGGCCACGGATCAGCCGGTCCTCGGCCAGGGTGGCGCCGGACGGACGGAACGTGAAGTGGTGGTGCATGACGGCACCGCCGCGACCCGCGACGGTGGCGGTGAGCCGGCGGACCTGCGGGGGCAGCGGGTGCGCGGTGATGACGGCGAGCAGCGCGGCGGCCATCGTGTCGAAGTCCTCCGGCTGGTTCTCCCAGCCGAGGTAGATGTCGGCGTCGACGGACTCCTCGCCGGTGGCCAGGTCGGCGAGCCCGCGCAGGGCCCGGTCCAACGCGTCGAAGCTCACCGCGGCGGAGACCACACTGGAGTCGGCGCGCTCGGCGACCACGAACGAGCAGTCCGCGACCGTGCGGGTGCGGACGCTGGTGAGCGCCTTGTTGCCGTAGTACCGGCGGGTGAGCACCTCGAGCATGACCGTGTTGTCGAGGTGGTCGCGGACGAGGCGCTGGCCGAGCAGCCGGACCAACGGTTCGGTGCTGCGGACCATCGCGGCGACGCGCTCGGCGCGGTCGGGCGAGTCCGGCTGGGCGTCCAGGTGCCGCAGGTGTCCACGGACCTCGGCGTAGACGCGGGCGCGGTTGCGGCGCAGCAGCGGCTGGGCGAACCAGGCGAACACCACACCGCGGGCGAGGTCGGCGACGACAGGGAAGCGCACCTGCGTGGCGGCGATCAGCCGTTCCAGGGCGAGGCCGGCCGGCTCGCGCAGCGTCTCGTCCGGCGGGGTCTCCCGCAGCCAGGCGCGCAGCAGCGCCGCGACGACAGCGGCGTCGGCGGACGCGCGCTGCTGGGCCAGGAAGATCCGGAACACGGCGGCTTCGAGGTCGGGGCTGCGGTCGAGGTCGGTGACACCGTAGTGGCCGAGCGCCTTGCCGAGCCGGGCCTGGAAGGCGTCCGGCAGGCCGGCGCGTTCGACGTCGAGGCTCTGCAGGTAGGTGTGGAAGTACTCGCGGGCGCTGTGCACGTGCGCGCCGCCGTCTTCGCCGGTGGGCCGGTTGCGGCTCAGTTCGGCCAGGTCGGCGAACACGGTGAGCAGGTCGAGTTCGGCGGTCAGCGGTCGGTGGCCGTCCTCGATGGCCGCACGGCGGTCGGTGAGGTAGTCGTCGAGCACCCGGCGGTCGTCGTGCGGGTCGACGTCGAAGCCGAGCAGCAGGCCGCGCAGGTCCTCCTGGCCGCGCCGGCTGCGCTCGGACGCCGAGAACCGCTCGGCGGAGGTGGGCAGGTCCAGTTCGACCGACGGGGTGGCTGTGGTGTCCGCGGTGGCGTCGCCGTCGTCGGCGAGGGGCTCCAGTCGCAGTAGCGGAGCGCCCGCCTCCACCTGGCTGCCCACGGAGACGGCGCACTCCTTGAGTCGCGCCCTGAACGGCGCCCGCAGCACCGTCTCCATCTTCATGGCCTCCAGCACCAGCACCGGCGCGCCCGCCTCGACCTCGTCGCCGATCTCCAGGGGCGTGGCGACGACGAGCGCGGGCATGGGGGAGCGCAGGACGCCTCCCTCGTCGCGGCTGACCCGGTGGGTGACGCCGTCCACCTCGACCAGGTGCGTCGGCCCGTGCGTGCCGGTGAGCAGGCGGTACCGGATGCCGTTGACGACGATCTGGCCGGTGTGCCTGTCGAAGCGGTCGAGTTCGACGTCCGCGGTGCGCACCACGCCACCGGATTCGATGCCCACCCGGAAGCGGTGCGCGCCGACCCGCGCCACCCGGGTGCGGTAGTTGACGCCGCGCAGCTTGAGGTCAAGCGGTCGACCGCTGGCGTGCTGCACCTGCGGGCGCCCACCGGACGCCGTCGACAGCAGCCGCTGGCGCTCGACGCGCTCCTCCTCCTCGTACGACTCGATGGCGGCGGCGGCCAGGGCGACCGCGCTGTGCCGGTGCGCGACGAGTCGACCCTCGCCTCGGACCCGGTCGATCCAGCCGGTGTCCGCGCTGGCGTCGATCACCTCGGGCTGGTCGAGCAGGTCGAGCACGAAGCTCTTGTTCGTGGCCCCACCGTCGATGATCACGGTGGTGTTCGCCATGGCCCGCCGCAGCCTGCCCAGCGCCTCGTCGCGGTCGCGTCCGTACGCGATGATCTTCGCGATCATGGAGTCGAAGTCGGCGGGGATGGTGTCGCCCTCGCTGACGCCGGTGTCCACCCGGATGCCGGGGCCGCTGGGCAGGTCGAGCCGGGCGATGCGGCCGGGGGACGGCGCGAAGTCGCGGTCGGGGTCCTCGGCGTTGAGCCGAGCCTCGATGGCGTGGCCGCGTTCGGCCGGGGGCGCACCGTCCAGGCGCCCGCCGGAGGCCACGTGCAGTTGCGCCTTGACCAGGTCGAAGCCGGTGGTCAGCTCGGTGATCGGGTGCTCGACCTGCAGGCGGGTGTTGACCTCCAGGAACGCGAACAGCCGGTCGCCCGGGTGGTACAGGAACTCGACGGTGGCCGCTCCCCGGTAGCCGACCGCCACGGCGAGCCGCTCGGCCGACGCCTTCAGCTCGGCCGCCTGCGACCGGTCCAGCACCGGGGACGACGACTCCTCGATGACCTTCTGGTTGCGGCGCTGCACCGAGCAGTCCCGGACGCCGAGCGCCCACGCGGTGCCCTGCCCGTCGGCGATCACCTGGACCTCGACGTGCCGCGCGCCGGTGACCAGCCGCTCCAGGAAGACGATGCCACTGCCGAAGGCCCGTGCCGCCTCCTGGCTGGTGCGCTCGTATGCCTCGGCGAGGTCGGCCTCGCTGGTGATCACGCGGATGCCGCGCCCGCCGCCGCCCGCGGTGGCCTTGAGCATCAGCGGGTAGCCGATCTCGGCCGCCGCGGCCCGCGCCGCGTCGAGCGTCTCGACCGCGCCGCGACTCCACGGCGCGACAGGCACGCCCACCTTCTCGGCGATGAGCTTCGAGCCGATCTTGTCGCCGAGTTGGCGCATCGCCTCCGGGCTCGGCCCGACGAAGGTGACGCCGATCTTCTCGCACAGCTCGGCGAACGCCGGGTCCTCGGCGACGAAGCCCCAGCCGACCCACGCGGCGTCGGCCCCGGTCTCGACCAGGGCGCGCTCCAGCGTGGCGAGATTCAGGTACGGGCGGGCGGACGCCGGACCGAGGTCGTAGGCGATGTCCGCCTCACGGACGAAGGTGGCGGTGCGGTCGACGTCGGTGTAGAGGGCGACGGTTTCCAGCGGGACGCCGGTCTCCGCAGCCAGCTCGCGGACCGCGTGGATGAGCCGCATGGCGGCCTCACCTCGGTTGACGATGGCGATACGGTTGAACACCCGACTGACCCCTTTGGTAGACCATGGCCTGCGCGCCGCGAGTGGACGACTCCCGGCAGTGATCACTTTTCCGGCTGGGGGCGGGCGGCGCCATGACGCAATCACCGAACCAACCGGCCCTCAGTTGTAGGAACTCCACAAATCTTTTGGTCCCCGTCCGACATAGGGCGACTGTGGCACGTCGTGTGGCGGGGCTGCTACTCCGAGCGAGCGGCGCTGCGCATCCGCCACGCGTCGGTGACCAGCTCGGTCAGGCGCTCCACGTCCACCCGCTCGAGCCGCAGCAGGACCAGGGGCAGCCCGTCGCGGGAGCCGCCCGATTGCGGGCGGAGTGTCGGGTTCCGCGCCTCCGCGGAGGTCGGCCACCTGCCGCGATCTGGGTGCTGCCCGTGTGATCGGGTACCGTCGCCTGTCACACAGTCTTCGCACCAACCTGGCTGCCCCGTCACAGGGGGAGCCGCACCGGAGGGACACAGCCGTGAGGTTCTCAAGCGCAGCCCGCCAGGCCGGGCTCCTCGTGACGATCGCCGCGCTGGCGGTGACCGCGGGATGCGCCAAGAAGGATGACAGCGAGGTCCAGGCGAACGGCGTCAAGCTCGTCCAGGCGGGCAAGCTGACGGTCTGCACCCACCTGCCGTACCCGCCGTTCCAGTCCAAGGACGCCAGCGGCAAGGTGACGGGCTTCGACGTCGACCTGATGGACCTGGTGGCCAAGGAGCTGGGCGTCGAGCAGACGATCATCGACACCCCGTTCGAGGGGATCAAGTCCGGCCAGGACCTCAACACCGGCAAGTGCGACGCCGCCGCCGCCGGCATGACGATCACCGAGGAACGGCAGAAGGTGATGAACTTCTCCGACCCGTACTTCGACGCGACCCAGGCGATGCTCGTCAAGACCGGCAAGGCGTACAAGTCGCTCGACGACCTGCGGGGCAAGAAGCTCGGCGTCCAGGCGGCGACCACCGGCCGCGACTACGCCAAGAAGTACGAGAAGGAGAAGGGCCTGCAGCTGGTCGAGTTCGAGGACCTCGCCGCCCTTCAGCAGGCCGTCGCCAACGGCCAGGTCGAGGCGGCCATCAACGACCTGCCGGTCTGGACCGAGTACCTCAAGAACAACCCGGGTGGGTTCGAGGTGGCCGCCGAGTTCGACACCGGTGAGCAGTACGGCTTCTCGGTGAAGAAGGACGGCAACCCGGAGCTGCTCAAGAAGATCAACGAGACGCTGACCAAGGCCAAGCAGGACGGCTCGTACGACACGATCTACGAGAAGTGGATCGGCAAGCGGCCGAGCGCCTGATCGACGCTCCACCGGGCAGGGCGCGCCCCGGCGCCCTGCCCGTCGGCACCCCCTCTGGGAAGGCAACGACCGAACGTGAAGCTGCGACGCCGTCAGCGGGAACGACTGTCCCTCGGTATCCAGTACCTGGTGTTCATCGCCGTCATCGCCGCGGTGCTCTTCGCCGCGGACTGGGACAGGCTGGCCGACGCCTTCTTCCGCGTCGACATCATCAAGTCGATGTTCCCGACGATCATCACGGTCGCGCTGCGCAACACCATCCTCTACACGCTTGGCGCGTTCGCCTTCGGCCTGGTGTTCGGCACCATCCTGGCGCTCATGCGGCTGTCCCGGGTGGCGCCGTACCGCTGGGTGGCGACGGCGTACATCGAGCTGTTCCGGGGTCTGCCCGCGCTGCTGGTGCTCTTCCTCGTCGGGTACGGCATCCCGATCGCCTTCCCGGAGCGCCAGATCCCCGGCGGCGTGTTCGGTTCCATCGCGATCGGCCTCGGGTTGACCGCGGCGGCGTACATGGCCGAGACCATCCGAGCCGGCATCCAGGCCGTCCCCAAGGGGCAGATGGAGGCGGCGCGCACCCTCGGCATGTCGCACTTCACGGCCATGCGCACGATCGTCATCCCGCAGGCGTTCCGGATCGTGATCCCGCCGCTGACGAACGAGTTGATCCTGCTCACCAAGGACTCGTCGCTGGCCTACGTGCTGGGTGTGACGGCGCAGACCATCGAGATCACCAAGTTCGGCCGGGACATGCTCAACGACCGGGTGAACGCGACCCCGCTGCTGGTGGCCGGCCTCGCCTACCTGGTGATCACCCTGCCGCTGTCCCAGGTGGTACGACGCCTCGAACTCCGCTACGCCAAGGCCCGGTGACCCGCATGACGACCACGCCATCCCGTCCCGCCGTCGAGATCCGCGACCTGCACAAGTCCTTCGGGCCGCTCGAGGTGCTCCGGGGCATCGACTTCGAGGTCGCCGAGGGTGAGGTGGTCTGCGTCGTCGGGCCGTCCGGCTCCGGGAAGTCGACGTTGCTGCGCTGCGTGGACCTGCTCGAGGAGCCGACCGCCGGCCGGATCTGGGTGAACGGCGTCGAGATGACCGACCCGGACGTCGAGGTCGACGCCGTGCGTCGCGGCATCGGCATGGTCTTCCAGTCGTTCAACCTGTTTCCGCATCTGACCGTGCTGAACAACCTCACCGTCGCGCAGCGCAAGGTGCTGCGGCGCGGCCGGGCGGAGGCCGAGCGGATCGCGCGGGCCAACCTGGAGCGCGTCGGGCTGAGCGACAAGGCCGACGCGTTCCCGGCGCAGCTCTCCGGCGGGCAGCAGCAGCGGGCGGCGATCGCCCGGTCGCTGTCGATGGAGCCGAAGCTGATGCTCTTCGACGAGCCGACCTCCGCGCTCGACCCGGAACTCGTGGGCGACGTGCTCACCGTCATGCGCAAGCTGGCCGAGGACGGCATGACGATGATGGTGGTCACCCACGAGATGGCGTTCGCCCGCGACGTGGCCGACCGGGTCGTCTTCATGGACGGTGGCGTGGTCGTCGAGCAGGGGCCGCCGCAGGAGGTGCTCGGCGCGCCGAAGCACGAACGGACCCGTGCGTTCCTCTCCCGGGTCCTCGACCCGACCCGTGTCGCGCAGCTCGGCCAGCCCGACCAGGCTCCCGAGCCGCCGTCGGCCTCCGGCCTGCCGGCCGACGACCGCCACCGCATCTGACCCACGCTCTCCACAGCCCGCCGGCAGGTTGCCGGCGGGCCGTTGGTGCGTGCGGTGGCGCCGCACCGGCAGGTTCATGCTCGATCGAAGCATGTCGTGATGTCAAGGTAATCTTTTTGCAATCAGACCTGTACTTTCGTCGATGGATTACATAAGTTGCTGTCATCCACCGAAAGTTCTGAGTCTTCCGAGCAAAGCCCGCGACGAGCCTCACCCTCAGTCGTGCCTGACCCCGTGCTCGGCGGTCGATGCACCCTGTCCTTCGTCGCGTCTTCGCCCGGTCGGGAACGGAGACCCATGGACGATCACGCCGTTGGCTCCCACCGCCACCTGTCCCGTCGATCCCTGATCGCCACCGGGGCGCTCGCCGCCGGAGCGTTGGGCGCGTCAGCTCCCACGCTCGGCACCGCGTTCGGAGGCAGCCCTGCCCGGGCCGCCGCCGGCGTAACCAGGAAGGTCACCCTCTACGCCGAGCAGCTGCCAGGAGGGCTGTTCGGGTACGGCCTCGCACCCGGCCGGGCCACCGTGCCGGGGCCGGTCCTGGAGATGTACGAGGGCGACACATTGGAGATCACGCTGGTGAACACCACGAACCAGCGGCTGTCCATCCACCCGCACGGGGTGGACTACAGCACCGACTCGGACGGCAGCCCGTTCAACGCCTCGTTCAACAATCCCGGTGAGACGCGGACGTACGTCTGGCGCTCGCACGAGATGGTGGCCTCGGCGGGCCGGCGGTACATGCCGGGCAGCGCCGGCTACTGGCACTACCACGACCACGCCATGGGCACCGACCATGGCACCGGCGGTGTCGCAAAGGGACTGTACGGGGCGCTCGTCGTCCGGCGGCGCGGCGACATCCTGCCGTCGAAGCAGTTCACTGTCGTGTTCAACGACATGATGATCAACAACTTGATGGCACCGGACACCCCGATGTTCGAGGCGAACCTCGGCGAACGGGTGGAGTGGATCGCCATCGGGCACGGCGGCACCTTCCACACCTTCCACCTGCATGCGCACCGCTGGGCGGACAACCGCACCGGCATGCTGGAAGGTCCGGCCGACCCGAGCCTCGTGATCGACAACAAGGACCTCAACCCGGGCAGCTCGTTCGGGTTCCAGGTGCTGGCCGGCGAGAACGTCGGTCCCGGCGCCTGGATGTACCACTGCCACGTGCAGTTCCACTCCGACGGCGGCATGGCCGGGATCTTCCTGGTGCGCAACGCCGACGGCAGCATGCCGCCCGGAGCCGAGGAGGCGATCCACCGGTTCCAGGGCCACACCCACACGCACGGAAGCTGACCGAAAGTGGGGACGGGGATGACCAGAGATCTACGACGAGCCCTCGCCGCGGTAGCGGCAATCGCGACACTGATCCCAGCAACGGCGACGGCGTCGGCCGCGGCCGCGCCGCGAACCGCGGCGCCGGCGGCGGCGACACCGGAGACGAAGACAGCGGTCCTCGTGTTCCACGGCCCGGTGGCCGAGCAGCAGGACCCGGTTTCGCGCGCCGTGGACACCATCCGACAGCTTGCTGTCAGTAATGACATCGATGTCACGGCCACCACGGACCCGGGCGTGTTCACCACGGCGGGGCTGTCCGCGTACCGCAGCGTGGTCTTTCTCTCCGCGACGGGCGCCGCGCTCAACCGCGACCAGGAGTCGGCGCTACAGAGCTACATGAAGGCAGGCGGCGGCTTCGTCGGTATCGCCGACGCCGCCCGCGCGCAGGTCGACTCCACCTGGTTCACCGGCCTGATCGGCACCCGCCCCGCCGGCGCCATCCCAGTGGCCGAGCCGGTGGCCCGGGTGACCGCCAGCGGCGAGAACGCGCCGAACGAGACGAAGGAGAAGCTGACCGACGGCGACGCCAACACCAAGTGGCTGGTCCGCACCCCGACCGCCTGGGTGGCGTACGAGCTGGCCGCGCCCAAGCGGATCACCGGGTACGCGCTGACGTCGGCCAACGACTCCGCCGGCCGCGACCCGAAGGACTGGACCCTGCAGGGCTCCACCGATGGGCAGACCTGGTCCGATCTGGACCGACGCACCGGCCAGAGCTTCCCGGACCGGTTCCAGACCCGCCGGTTCGACATCGCCACGCCACAGGAGTTCACCCGTTACCGGCTCACCATCACGGCGAACAGCGGCGAGCCGCTGACCCAGCTCGCCGACCTACGCCTGTTCACCGGCAGCACCACGGCACCGCCGCCGCCCGCCGTGAACCGCTCGGTGGTCGACATCCTGGACCGCAAGCACCCGGCCACGGCGTCGCTGCCGCTGACCGTCACCCGGTCGGACCGCTGGGAGAACTGGGATCCCAACCCGATCGGCACCGTGCACACCCTCGCGCAGGTGCAGGAGCGGCATTACGACCCGGGTCCGGCCGCCAACGGTCCCTTCCACCCGGTGTCCTGGTGCCGGGACTACGACGGGGGCAGGTCGTTCTACACGGGAATGGGTCACACCGAGGGCAGTTACGGCGAGGAGGCGTTCCGCGCGCACCTGACCGGTGCCCTCAACTGGACCACCGGGCGGGTACGCGGCGACTGTCAGGCGACGATCGCCGCGAACTACAAGGTGGAGCGGCTCACCGCGGCCAACCAGACCGGTCAGCTCGACCAGATCGGTGAGCCGCACGGGCTGACCATCGCCCCGGACGGCACGGTGTTCTACGTCGGCAAGGCGGCCTGCCCGAGCGGCCCGGTCGCGGACTGGACCAACCCGAACGTCGGCCTGGGCTGCGGCACCATCCACTCCTGGGACCCGCGGAGCGAGCAGGTCAAACTCCTCACGACGCTGAAGGTGATGGGCAACCGGGGCAGCGGCTCGGAGTTGGTGAAGAACGAGGAGGGCCTGCTGGGCATCGTGCCCGACCCGGCGTTCGCCGACAACGGCTGGCTCTACGTCTACTGGATGCCGCACGAGTCGATCGACCGGGTGAAGCGGATCGGCCAGCGCACGATCTCCCGGTTCACCTACGACCGCCAGGCGCAGAGCATCGACCAGGCGACCCGCAAGGACCTGCTCCAGTTCCCGGTGCAGATCCACAGCTGCTGCCACGCCGGTGGCGGCATGGCGTTCGACGACAGGGGCAACCTCTACGTCGGCTCCGGCGACAACAACTCCTCCGAGGGGTCGCAGGGCTACTCCGGCAACAACTGGACCGAGGAGTACCAGGGGATCTCGTTCCAGGACGCCCGGCGCACCTCGGGCAACACCAACGACCTCGCCGGCAAGATCATCCGAATCCACCCGGAGCCGGACGGCACCTACACCATCCCGCAGGGCAACCTGTTCCCACCGGGGACCGAGAAGACCCGACCGGAGATCTACGTGATGGGCGTGCGCAACATCGCCCGCCTCCAGTTCGACCCGGTGCGCAAGTGGCTGACCGCCGGCTGGGTCGGCCCGGACGCGTCGACGCCCAGCCCCACCCTGGGCCCGGCCAAGTACGAGACCGCCACCATCATCACCTCGGCCGGTAACCAGGGCTGGCCCTACTGCATGGGCAACAGGCAGCCGTACCGCGACCGCAGCGACACCGACGCCACGGTGCTGACCGGCTGGTACGACTGCGACAACCTGAAGAACACCTCGCCGCGCAACACCGGCCTGGTGGACATCCCGGCCGCCCGGGACAACATGATCTGGTACTCGCCGAGCGGTGGCGGCCCGGTGTTCCCGAAGCGGACCGACGGCAGCGGCCTGCCGACGTACGTCGCGGCGGACGCCACCTACACCCAGCCGTACCTGCGCGGCGGCGGGCAGGCCATCATGTCCGGTCCGACCTACCACCGGGAACTCGTCGACACGACAAGCGGCGTGGCCTGGCCGGAGCACTGGGACGGCAAGTGGCTCATCGGCGACCAGTCGAACGCGGCCAACCGGGTCGCGGTCACCGTCGACCCGGCCGGCGTGCCGACCGCGGCCCCACCTGTGTACGCCGAGTCGCTGCGGGCCATCATCCCGAGCGGCAACGGCGACAACAGGTTGCAGAGCTGGATGGACGCCAAGTTCGGCCCGGACGGGGCGCTGTACCTGCTGGACTACGGAGGCGGGTTCTTCAGCCTGCACCCGAACCAGAAGCTGATCCGGATCACCTACACAGGTGGCGCTCCCACCCCGGCGCCGGCCGCGACCTCGGTGGCCGTGCAGAACAAGCCCCTGACCATCGCCTTCACCGGCTCCCGCTCCGGCGGCGTCGGCTACCGGTGGGAGTTCGGCGACGGCGCCACCTCCACCGAGGCGAACCCCCGGCACACGTACGCCCGGGTCGGGAGCTACACCGCGAAGCTGACAGTCACGTACGCCGACGGTGAGACGGCAACTGTGCGGACCACTGTCACGGTGGGCTGCGCGGTGCCCGACGCCCGGCAGAACGTGTGGCTCGGCGACACGGACACCGGGGTGCCCAGCCGCACGGTCGGGCAGGGCTGCACGGTCAACGACCTGATCGACGACGAGAGCACCTGGACCGACCACGACGCCTTCGTCAGGCACGTGAGCGCGGTGGCCCGCGCGGCGCAGGACGACGACCTGCTCACCAGCAGGGAAGCGGGCACGCTCACCCGGCTGGCCGCCGCGTCCCCGATCGGCCGGGACGGGCACACCGGCTACGAGCCGCTCTTCGACGGCACCGAGGAGTCGCTGCGCGGTTGGCAGCAGGCGCCGTCGGGCTCGTTCGCCATCCAGCCGGACGGGTCGCTGCGCTCCAGCGGCGGCCTGGGCATGCTCTGGCACACGAAGGAACTCGGCGACTTCTCGCTGAAGGTGCAGTTCCGCGACATCGCACCGGGCACCGGCCGGGCCAACACCGGCGTCTTCATCCGGTTCCCTGACCTGCGAACCCCCCTCGACCAGCGGCCGCCGGGCAGTTGCGGCACCGTCGGCTCGGCCCGTACCTCCCAGGCCTGGATGGCCATCTACTGCGGACACGAGATCCAGATCTACGACGGTGAGAGCGGCGAGCCGCAGAAGACCGGCTCGGTCTACAACTTCGACCCCGTGCCGCTTGCCCAGGCCGGCGTCACCCCGAAGGAGCAGTGGAACGACTACGAGATCCGCGCGGTCGGGCAGCACTACACGATGATCCGCAACGGTGTGGTGATCAACGAGTTCGACAACACGCCCGGCAAGCAGTCGTCCCGGGCCGGCGATCCGCCGACCGACCTGCGGCAGTTCCTGCGCGGCTTCATCGGCCTGCAGAACCACGGCGACAACGACCTGACCGAGTTCCGCAACATCCGCGTGCGGGAACTCTAGGAGACACGATGATCAGACGCCTCACGGCTGCGCTGTCGGCGCTGCTGCTCACGGTGACCCCGTTTGCCGCGACGCCCGCCTCCGCCGCCCCGATCGTCGCCGACCAGGTCCTGACCTGGACCGCCGACGACGACACCACCCGCTACAAGTCCGTGCCCACCCAGGCGGTGGCCGGCCCGACCACGATCATCTGGGAGAACAGCGCGGCCACCGGCAACACCACCGGGATGCCGCACACGCTCACCTTCGACACCTCCACCGAGGGCTACAACCACGACGTCACACTGAACATCCTGGCCAACCCGTTCGACGCCAACGACGGCCGCCACCAGGCGACCGTGACGCTGACCCCGGGCCGGTACCGCTACTTCTGCGCGATCCCGGGGCACAGCCAGATGGTCGGCGAACTGGTGGTCACCGACGGCGGAGGTGGTGAGGACACCACCGCGCCGACGGTCTCCGCCGCCGTGGCGGGTGACCGCGACGCGGACGGCAACTACATCGGCGCCGCCACGGTGACCGTCTCGGCCAGCGACGCCGGATCCGGTGTGGACACCGTCGAATACCAGGTCGACGACACCAGCTTCCAGCCGTACACCCAGCCGGTCCGGCTGACCGCCGTCGGCGACCACTCGGTGCAGTTCCGCGCCACCGACAAGGCCGGCAACACCAGCGCCGTCGGCTCGGTGGCGTTCCGGATCGTCGAGCCGACACAGGAGGACACCACCGCGCCTGTGGTCACTGCCGCGCTGGCCGGCGACCGCGACGGCGACGGCAACTACATAGGTACGGCCACCGCCACGCTGACCGCCACCGACGCCGGTTCCGGTGTGGCCACCATCGAGTACGCCCTCGACGGGGCCGCCTTCACCCCGTACACGAACCCGGTAGTGGTGACCGGGGTCGGGGCGCACATGCTGCACTACCGGGCGACGGACGTCGCCGGCAACACCTCGGCCGAGCAGATGGCCCACTTCACTGTCGTCGCACCGGCGCAGGAGGACGAGACCCCGCCCACGGTGTCCGTCACGGTCACCGGCACCCGGAACGACGACGGCGGGTACGTCGGCGCCGCGACCGTGACCCTCACCGCCGCCGACGACGGCTCGGGTGTGGCGTCGGTCGAGTACGCGCTCGACACCGGGGCGTGGACCGCGTACACGGCCCCGGTCACCGTGGGCGCTACAGGCGCGCACACCCTGCGCTACCGGGCCACCGACGCCGCCGGGAACGCCTCCACCGAGCAGTCGACGTCGTTCACAGTGGTGGCCGACGGCACCGACGCCTGCCCCGCGTCCGACACCCGGGCCACAGTGGTCGTCGACGGTGACGACACCGGAGTCGCCAACGTCGACACCGGTGACGGCTGCACCATCAACGATCTGATCGACGAACAGGCCGACTACCCGGACCACGCCGCCTTCGTCCGGCACGTCGAGACGGTCACCGCCGCGCTGGTGACCGGCGGAACGCTCACCAAGCGGCAGCAGGGCGCCATCGTCCGGGCCGCGGCCCGATCGGAGGTCGGCGCATGAGTCCTCGAATCTCATCGACAGGGAGAACCACGATGCCCGGACGTACCGTCGCCAAGCTGGCCACCGTGAGCGCCGTCGTCGCCGCCTCGGTGCTGACCGTGGCGCCCACCGCCCACGCCGACCTGGTCACCCACTGCATCGGCACCGGCGGTGCGGTGACCGTGCCCAACGACCTGTACGTGCCGGCCGGCGAGTCCTGCGCGCTGACCGGCACCACGATCACCGGCAACGTCACGGTCGCGGCCGGCGGCAACCTGGTGGTGACAGGTGGACGGGTCAGCGGCGAGGTACGCGTCGCCGCCGACGGCTACCTCGACGCCACCGACACGACAGTCGACGGCCAGGTGGTGCTGGCCGCCGGCGGGTACGGGATCTTCCTGAAGGACGCCCGGACCGGCACGGTGACCGTACGCCCGAAGGGCTCGGCGACAATCGACAGCTTCCTGTTCGCCGAGGCGTCGACCGTCGCCGGGAACGTCACAGTCGGCGCCGGCGAGATCCGACTCGACAGGGGCACCCAGGTCGAACGCAACCTCAGCAGCACCGGCACCTACTACACCGACGTGCACGACTCGTTCGTCGACGGCACCCTGTCGGTGCTCAACAGCGCCACCGGCAGCGTCGTGTGCGGCAGCGCCGTACGCGGCAAGGCCACGTTCGCCGGCAACCTGGGCGGGGTGCAGCTCGGCCCGAACGGCGGGCTCGACAGCTGCGCCTCCGGCGGGTACTGGGGCGCGGACGTCAGCGTCACCAGCACCACAGGTGGCGTCACCGTCGACGACAACATCATCAACGGCGCGTTGACCGTGACGGGCAACGAGCCGGCCGCCCAGGTGGCCGACAACAACCGGATCCGCGGCGGCGTGACCGGTGACCAGGCGCCCGCGAGCGCCAACCGGGCGGCCCGGATGGCCGCGCCGGACCGGGAGGACGCCGGCGACGAACGCGCCGAGGTGCGCCGTACCTCGGCGGTGCGCGAGGCCACCGAGGCGGGCGCCGCCCGGCTGTAGCCGATGACGCGACGGCGGCCGGTGACCCGTGAGGGAGACCGGCCGCCGCCGTACGTCGTGGCCCGGACACCGAGGGGGCCGGCGCTGACCTGCACGTTCATGCCGTGACGTCGGTGCTTTCCGGAGTAGCAGGGCTTCTGATCGGCGACCCGGTCGATCTGCGACCAACCTGTCCGTCCCGGCCCGGGCCGGCCTCAGTCGCCCGAGATCCAGAGATATCCGCGCGCCCGGGTCGCCTCCTCGATGAGCGCCCCCAGCGCCCGCACGTCGACCCGGAGCTCCGGTCTGCGGCTCGCGATCTCGTCCAGCTCGACGGTCAGCTGCGGCAGCTGGATCAGGTTGATCATGGTGTCGCCGTAGGAATCGATCCTCGACACCAGGTGGTCGTTCCACACCGTGGACACCCACCTGCGGGCCATCTACGGCAAGCTCGGTGTCCGGAGCCGGGTGGCGCTTCCCCGAGCCTGGGACGCCCGGGGAAGCGGCGGCTGGGCCCGCATCCCGTCAGCGGACCCGCCCTGGGTGGACGGCCTCTCGCGCGGTGGGCGCCGGCGGGTCGACCCGGGACGGAAGAAACAGCGCGCGGACCGGCCCGATGCCCTGGGCCGCGGCCGCGAACGGAATGGCGACAGAGATGAAGATCGGCGCCAGGATGCTCCAGAGGGGAGCGCCGACGACGATTCCGGCAACGGCCACGAGGGCGAACGAATAGAGCTTCAGGCGCATTCTGGCCGTGCGGGCCGGGTCCATCGCATCCTCCTTCTCCGTGCGGTGTCGTCGCAAGGCGGCTGGTCCTCGCGCCTCGTGTCTCTTCTGCCTACCATTCCGCGCTGGATTCGCCTGGGGAATCGCGTGATCGTGCCATTCGGCCGCCCCGAGGGGGAGTTTTACGGCATGCGTTTGGGGAAGGGTGTCAAATGTCTAAGGGCCCTGACGGATCCGGACGATCGACCCAGGTCTCACCGGACCGGTGGCGGACGACCGACGTGGCCTTCCGGGCGCCTTTGTTCGCGCTGACGACGAGCATCGTCCTGGCCGGCGTGGTCGACGGTTTCGCGATCCTGCGGTACGGGGTCTTCGTGGGAAATCAGACCGGAAACGTGGTTTTCGTAGGTGTGGGACTCGCCGGGCACCTTCCGGCCTGGCAGTCCGCCCTGGCCTCTCTTGTCGCCTTCGGTCTCGGTGGTCTGCTCGGTGCCGGCCTCCGACGGATCCGGGCAGCCGGTCCGATCACGCCACCCACTGTGGAACTGGTGGTCATGCTCGTGCTGCTCGTCGTCTGGGGACTTGTCGACACGGGGCTCGACTCGGGTCACGACTCGTCGGCCGAACGCACCCTGCTGACCGCCCTGTGCGCCTTGCCCATCGGCATCCTCGGTGGCCTCGTGGTCCGTACCTCAGGTGTCCAGACGGCGACGTCGTACCAGACCGGGACCCTGCTGCGCACCACCCAGGGGCTCGCCGAGTGGGTCTTCGGTCGCGGCGACACCCCACGTGTCCGTCGGCTCGCCCTGATCGGGCTGCTCTGCCTGGTCAGCTATGCCGTCGGAGGAGCCGTGGGTGCGTCAACGCAGGACCGTCCGATCCGGAGCTTCGCGATCGTCTGGGCGTTGGCCCTGGTGATGATCGCCCTCACCCTCGGCCGGCGGTCGACGCAGGAGCGTACGCGACGGTGAGGTCGCGAGGGGTCGACCGGGCTCAGCGCACCTTCGCGGCCAGCAGGTCGCCGACGGCCGCACGGACCGGGTCCGGGTTCGCCCAGCTCCAGTTGGGGTGTGCCCGGTTGGTGAGCAGCGCGAGGACGAGTTCGCGGCCGGGATCCACCAGGAGCGAGGGCCCGGCGAACCCGGTGTGGCCGAAGGTCCGCGCCGAGGCCAGCGCGCCCATGAACCAGGGCTGGTCGAGCACGACCCCGAGGCCGTGTGCCGAGGTGCGGCGGGGGCGCTCGGGGTCGACGGCAGGTTTCCCGGCGTTGAGGTTGGTGAGCATCCGTCGCACCGTCGCCGCCGCGAGGATCCGCCTGCCCCGGTAGGTGCCGCCGTCGAGAAGGAGCTGACCGACGGCGGCGAGATCGGTGGCGGTGGCGAAGATACCCGCGTGACCGGCGATTCCGCCGAGGTGGTTGGCGACGTCGTCGTGGACGGTGCCGCGCAGCAGGCCGCGCGACGAGCGGGCGTCGGTGGCGACCAGGCGGGTGGCCCGGGCGCCGGCGGACAGCCGGGTGGTGGGGTTGAAGCCGGTGTCGCGCAGGCCCATCGGGCCGGTGAGGTTTGTCGTGAGGGCCCGGTCGAGGCGTTGACCGGTGACCTTCTCGACGATCCTGCCGGCGACCATGAGCCCGACGCTGGAGTAGCGGAACGTGTCACCGGGCACGGCGCCGGAGACCAGCGGCGTGGCGAGCACGGCGTTCCAGCGGGCCGCGTTGTCCGGCAGGCCGGTGACCTTCGCGCCGACGGGGAGGCCGCTGGTGTGGGTGAGCAGCATCTCGACGGTGATCCGGTCCTTGCCGGCACCGGTGAAGCCGGGCAGGTAGTCGCGGACCGGCGCGCCCAGCTCGACACGTCCCCTGTCGACCTGCTGGAGCAGCAGGATGGCGGTGTAGACCTTGGTGACCGAGGCGAGATCGAAGACGGAGTCGGGTCGCATCGCGACGCGTTGGTTCGCGGGGAGCAGCCTGGGGCCGGCCCCGTACCGCAGCGCCTCACCGACGGCCGTGTGCACAGTCGTCTTCCCGCCGACCAGGACGACCGCGACCGCGCCGGGGAAGCCCTTGTGCTGGACGGTCTGCGGGGTGCCGGGCAGGTGCCGGCGGAGCAGGGCGGTCACGTCCGCGGCGTAGCGGGCCTGACCGGCGGGCGGTGCGACACCACTCGGGGACGGGGCACCGGAGGCCGCCGGGCTCTGCCCGGCCGCGCCGAATCCGACCCTGTTGCCCGCGTCGGTGGTGACCGCGCCTGTCGGGCCGTCGCCGACGGCCGCGCCGTGGTCGCCGCAGCCGGTCACGGCGGAGGTCGCGGCGGCCAGGCCAGCTCCGAGCAGGGTACGACGGGCGATGGGCATCGGGTGATCGTGACAGCCGACGGAAGGTGACGCCAGACCGGTTCACCCGAACGTCGACGTCGTCCAGCGTGCTGGCCGGTATCCGACACCCGGGTGGAGCCGTCCGGGCGACGTCCGACGTGTGTGCAACGATCGATGGGCATTGTCTGAACGGCCGCCCACCGCCCCCGTCCCGCGTAGCGTCCGCCGACGGGCTCGGGGACGCGCCACGCCTCGTAACTCTTGGAGAGCACGATGCCCCTCTCTCCGGCACAGGTCTTCGCCGCGCTCAACGCCGCACCGCCTCCCGGCCAGGCGTCGCCGGTCGTGGGCAAGGCCGTCGTGGTCGGCGGCAGCGTCGCCGGGCTGCTCGCCGCGCGGGTGCTGTCCGACTACGCGCAGAGTGTTGTCATCATCGAGCGTGACGACCTCCAGGTGGCCGGCGAGCGGCCCGGTGTCCCGCAGGGCACGCAGCTGCACGCGTTGCTGCCCGGTGGGCTCCTCCAACTCGAACGGCTGTTCCCCGGCTTTCGCGAGCAGGCCCTGGCGGCGGGGGCGGTCGAGGCTCGGCCCGCGGCCAGACGGACGTACCTCGACGGTCGGTTGAAGGTTGTCGTGCCCGACGACGCCGACAGCCTGGCGGGGAGTCGGCCGCTGCTGGAGGGGCTGATCCGCCAGCAGGTGCTCCGGCTTCCCAACGTCAAGACGGTGGTCGCCCGCGCCACAGGCCTCGTGTTCGACGGGGCCGCCGTCGCCGGGGTCCGCTGCGATGTGGACGGACTGCCGGGCGCGGAGAGCGCCGACCTCGTGGTGGACGCCATGGGGCGGTCGAGCAGACTGTCGGACTGGCTGGAGCAGGGCGGCTGGGAGCGGCCCGTCACACGGCGGATGACTGTGCACCTGAACTACGCGACGGCGCTGTTCCGGCGCACCGAGGTGAGCCCCGACCTGGCGGTCGTCATGGCACTGCTCAGTCCGAAGATGTCCTCGGACGTGGCGGGCGCCGCGTTCTTCGCCATCGAGGACGGCAGGTGGATGGCCATGATGGCCGGGTACGGCGACCACCGCCCGGGTCGTACCGCCGAGGACTTCGTACGCCGGCTGCGCGAGCAGTTCCCGCCGGAGTTCGGCGAGATCGCCCGCAGCGAGATGATCGGCGACGTCCGGACGTACGCGCACGCGGACAGCCGGCGACGGGACTTCCACGCGTTGGCACGGTTCCCCGCCGGGCTCATCAGCGTCGGGGACGCCGTCGCCTCGTTCAACCCGGTGTACGGGCAGGGGATGACCGCGGCCGCGCTGCACGCGGCGTGCCTGTCGACGTACCTGCGCTCCGACCCGGACCTGAGCGTGCCCGCCCGCGCGTACCTCGACATGCAGAAGGTCGTGGTGGACGCGGCCTGGTCGATCTCGACATCGGCGGACCTGGCGCTGCCCCACGTCGAGGGGCCCTACCCGCGCGGCTACCGGCTCTCCAGCTGGGTCGGCCGGCAGATCGTGGCGGCGACGGTCACCGACGTCGCGGTTGCCAGGCGGTTCAACGACGTCGTCTCGATGCGGGAGCATCCGCGCACGCTTGGCACCCCGGGGATTCTCCTGCGGTCCCTGGGCGCCAACCTGCGCGCCCGCCGCTGACGCTCGCCCGTGGGCCGGGCCCACCGGCCCACGGGCGGCGGGGTCAGCGCGGGAGTCTGCCGAGGATGTCGACGACGAAGCGGTGGTCGTCGAGCTGCGGGAGCCCGGACACCCCGAACCAGCCCACGACGCCCGTGCCACGAACACGCAGCGGCACCGCGCCGCCGGCGGCGGCGTACCGCGAGGCGGGCAGGCCGAACTTCTCGGTGAGCGTCGTCTGCTTGTCCTGGCAGAGCCGGGCCATGTACAGCGACGAGTGCTCGAATCGCATGACCACCCGACCCTTGCGGCGCAGCCACCCGTCGTTGTCGGCGGTCGAGCCCGGCAGACCGCAGTGGAACAGCTGACGCCCGGCCCGCCACACACCCACCGAGACCGGGAGCCGCTGCTGCGCGGCGGCCGTGACAGCCAGCACGCCCAACTCGTACGCGTCGGTCTCGGTCAGGCCTGCGAGCTCCAGCTCGCTCTCCTCGCGCAGCAGGTCGTCAAGCGTCGGCCACTGGTCATGGTCGGATGACATGTGTCTTCTCCTCGTCGAGCGGGCGGAACGTCGATCACCAGGCGCAGGGCGCGTAGTCCTTCAGGAAGACCCCGTGCAGGTCCTCGCCCTGCTCGCCGCGCACGATCGGGTCGTACACCCGCGCGGCGCCGTCGACCAGGTCGAGTGGGGCGTGGAAACCCTCGTCGGCCAGGCGCATCTTCGTCGGGTGCGGCCGCTCGTCGGTGATCCAGCCGGTGTCCACGCTCGTCATCAGGATGCCGTCGGTAAGCATCTCCTGGGCGCTGGTGCGGGTCAGCATGTTCAACGCGGCCTTGGCCATGTTGGTGTGCGGGTGCCCCGGCCCCTTGTAGCCGCGGCCGAACTGGCCCTCCATCGCCGAGACGTTCACCACGTACTTGCGGCGGGCCGGCGCCGCGGCCATCGCCGGGCGCAGGCGGCTGACCAGCACGAACGGCGCGGTCACGTTGCACAGTTGCACTTCGAGCAGTTCGACCGGGTCGACCTCGTGCACCCGCTGGACCCAGCTGTTCACCGGGTCGAGGTCCGGCACCAGGCCGCCGGCGTCGATGGCGGTGGACGCGGCGATCCGCTCCGGTGAGGCCGAGCCGCTGGTCAGCGCCAGGGCGGTGAGCGCGTGCGGGGTGAGCGCGGTCGACTGCGGGCCGGCGGTCAGGCTGCCCGCCGGGCCGCCCTGGCCCTCGGGCTTGGCGAACGTGATCAGCTCGGGCAGCGGACCGTCCGGCAGGGCCGCGGACTCCGCGGCCGCGAGCTGGGCGTACGCCCCGGGGGAGCGGCGAACGGTCTGCGCCGCGTTGTTGATCAGGATGTCCAGCGGTCCCTGGCTGCTGACCGAGTCGGCGAGGGCGATCACCTGGGCCGGGTCGCGCAGGTCGATCCCGACGATCCGCAGGCGGTGCAGCCAGTCGGCGCTGTCCGGCATCGCGGCGAACCGGCGGACCGCGTCGTGGGGGAAGCGCGTGGTGACTGTCGTGTGCGCGCCGTCGCGCAGCAGCCGCAACGCGATGTACATGCCGATCTTTGCCCGGCCGCCGGTCAGCAGGGCGCGCCGGCCGGTCAGGTCGGTACGGGCGTCGCGGCGTTCCCGGTTGAGCGCGGCGCAGGACGGGCAGAGCTGGTGGTAGAAGGCGTCGACCTCGCGGTAGCGCTGCTTGCAGATGTAGCAGCCGCGCGGGTTGTGCAGGAAGCCGGCGGTGGTGCCGGTGGTGGGCGAGGCGAGGGGGATGCCCTGGGTCTCGTCGTCGATCCGGCCTGGGGCGCCGGTGGCGGTGGCCTCCGTCACGGCGCGGTCGGCGGCCAGGATGGCGTCCCGCCGTTCCTCGCGCCGCCGCTGCTTGATCACCTTGTACAGCTTCGCGGTGGCCCGCTGCACCCGCACCACGTCAGGGTGGTCGGGCGGCAGGGACTCCAGCGCCTCGAAGACGCTGAGACAGGTCTCCAGCCGGTCCTGGTCGATCCCATCCTGACCGTTTTCGGTAATGCTGTCCGCCGTCATGCGTCTTCGTCTCGTCCCGTTCCCCACGCCGGATCATTCCGGCCCGCCCACGTCCGACCCGAAACTGTACGCACCTGGGTGGCCGTGCTGCACCCCACGCGTCGGCACGTCGGCGGGGTGAGAGGTGGTGGCACGGGGTGGCCGTGCGTGGCGACCGCCGAGTCGCCACGCACGGCCGGTGGAGCCGTCGGCGTTCAGCCGGCGGTACAGGAACGGATCTGCGGTCGGGCACCGCTGTTGCCGTTGAACATCGTGGTGAAGCCGAAGGTGTTGCCGCTGCCGTTGGACCGCATGGTCATGTTGCCGCTGCCGTCCCAGGAGGCGGTGCCGTTCCAGGTGGTGGAGACCTGCTGGGGTGAGGGGATCGCCACGACCACGGTCCAGGTGCTGGCGCCGCTGACCGTCACCGAGGTGTTGTACCGGTCACCCCAGACGTTCGTGGTCGTCGCCGTCGCTGTGCAACTGCCGCTGGGCGGCGGGGTGGTGCCGCCGTCGGTCGGTGGGGTGGTGCCGTCCGGCGCGACGGCGCGTCCGGTGGACGGCGAGATCATGCCGGGGCACAGGTTGCGGCTGGTGAGGTTGGCCATGATCTGCGGGATGGCGTCGCGGGTGTTCTGGATCCCGTCGTGCATGAGGATGACCTGCCCGCTCTGCAGCCGGCTGGCGTTGGAGACGATCTGGCTGACGCTGGCGCCGTTCCAGTCCTGGGAGTCCACGTCCCAGATCACCTGCCGCATACCGAGTGACGAGGCGACGGACTGCAGGGTGCCGTTGGTCTCCCCGTACGGCGGGCGGAACAACTGCGGTCGGCTCCCGGTGGCCGACTGGATCGCCGAGCTCGTCTGGGACAGGTCGGACTGCATCTGCGACTGGCTCATCGAGGTCATGTGCGAGTGGTTCCAGCTGTGGTTGCCGACCCACATGCCGGCGGCCACCTGCGCCTGGGCCGCCGACCTGTTGTTCTGCACGTTCTGCCCGACGTTGAACATCGTTGCCCGGACGCCGTTGGCGCGCAGCACGTTCAGCAGCGCGCTGGTGCTGCCTGTCGGTCCGTCGTCGAAGGTCAGCCCGACGTAGCCGTTGCAGGTGGCGGCGCTCGACGGGGTGGCGGTGGCGGCGATGACGACGCCGCAGGTCGCGACGGCGGTGGCGAGGACGGCGAGCGCCGCGCGAAGTCGCTTGGGCCCTCCGACCGTGCCAGCGGAGTCTGTGCTCATCTGGTGCCCCTTCGGCCAAGCCCGCACGCGCCTGGACATGCGGCGGCGCGCGGCGGACAGGTGGGTATGGGTGGGACGGTCGATCGACACCGACGAGGCTCATCGCATCGACCTGAATGAATCGGAGTATTGCAGCGTGATTTCCGGCACGTCAACAACTTCCGGAAGTGCTCCGGAAGCGCCTGCATCGGGCCTTGGATGGTTCGACCGGGTGTTCGGCAGTGACCGGATCGCGGAGCCCGGACTTGATGATCATGGACAGCCGCGGCTATTCGTCAGATGATCCGGAATGCTGTCGAAACTTTCGACGAGTCCCGACACGCGTGTGGCGGGGGGGGGGGGGGGGGCCCCCCCCCCCCCCGGGGGGGGGGGGGTGGGGGGGGGGGGGGCCCGGGGGGGCCCCCCGCCCCCCCGGGGGCCCCCCCCCGGGGCGCCCGCGGCCC
>NZ_JBIAYR010000009.1:0-195540 GCF_042898105.1 Micromonospora sp. NPDC000663 | reverse complement strand
GCCACCGCCACAGCCTGACCGCCGCGACGCCGCCCGGCCGACAGGCCGGACGGCGTGTCATCCAACACCGTGAACGTTCGTGGTCACGGCACTAGCGACTCACGCATCATTGCTGTCAACTTTCGGACACCGTCGCCCGAGGTAATCGCATAGCGTTACGACCGACCCACTCTCGGTCGTCGATGGGCGGTGCGATCTGTGGCGAATAAATCGCGAAGAGTTATTCCTAAGCGGTACAAAGCCGGTGCTACCCTGCTCGCATTCCCAGCGGCAATTGTCTTTGTTCCAGTCTCGTTGATCCAACGAGACTGGCCAATGCTCGGATGGTCCGTGTCTATAGTCGTCGCCATTCCGTGTTGGCTCTTGGCGCTTGAAGCACCTACCATGTGCGGATTCCCGACACAGCGAGGCACGCCGTGTCGAAACTTCACAACCGGACTACTCTTTGGCTGCGGCAGCGCACCGGGGCATTGCTGGGGCAAAGCTTTCGCGTGGTTCGGCTGGCATAGGGCTGCCACGCCCGCCGGTCGGACGCTCCAGGCAGATGCGGGTGTGAGCACTGACGGATTTCCTCAAGGAGTGCTGCAGGCTCAGCCCGTCCTAGTGAAGATCCAAGAGGGCAGGGGGAGCAGGGCTGCGGTCATGCTGGCCACCTTGTCGGCGGCGTGTGCCGTGGTTTCCGCCGGGGCGGACATTGCGGGCCTCTAATAGCGTCACCCAGTTGGCTAGTATTGCGTCCGCCTCGGCGTGCGTGCGGCCCGGGTTCAGGTTGATGTGCTCACTCTGAATCTAGAAGGCTCTTAACACATTTAGGTCGGTGGGTCACCGAAGACCGTCTAGGTGCCGCCTGTAGGGCCGTCGCGTGGAGCGACTGTTAGGGGGCCTCGACTTCAGAGCGAGAGGTCGCAATGACGCGATAGACAGCCAGCGGGACTATGTTGAAGCCGGGCCATTGGGGCACATCCGCGAAGCCCAGCGCCCCCAAGAAGCGCATGTATGAGTTGATGAAGGCCGCCGTCCTTCCCCGAACTACATTGCCGGCGCCGTCGGTGATATTTCCGTAGGCGGGAGCTATCCGGTCATCGACGTTCGCATAGTGTCCGATCGTCCCGACGACCGTCCAGAACTGCTTACCTGTCCCATACCGAGCAAACAGAATTTCCGGGTCGCCGTCGAGGAAGTGCCTGCCCTCTTGAAGTCGGACGCCGATGCTGAGGGTGTCGCTATCTGTGGGGTATAGATTCAGATGCAGCCCGGGCATGAAAAGCCCACGTGCAATTTTAACGAGTCCGCGAAAGAAGTCCGGTCCGATTTCCTGGCTTCCGTCTTCGTTCTTGATAGGGCCAAATTCGGGGATGGCGTCCTCGATTTGATTGACTTTCTCATTTGACTTATCTGCTTTTGCTTTTGCTTTTGCTGGTCTCCCTTTGTTGGGTCGCGGTGGTGCAGCAGGCGATGCGGTGGGGACCGATCCTATTCCTTCTAGTCCCGAATGAGTCGCACCGAATCCCGCCAAGCTTGCTGCGACGTATCGAGCGTCGAAGAGTGATCCTGGTGAAGCTACGCGGACAAGGGTGCCTGGGGGTGTCGATTCTCGCAACTCATCAGATGTCCAGAAGTGTGCACCTTGAAGGTTGTCCGACAGGTCCTTTATAAGGCTGCTGGAATCTAGCGCATCCTCCAGTGTAGGGAATAGGGCGTCACCAAGAGACTTAGTGGTGTAGTTTTCCTCACCCCAGCCCTGATAATGCCCAGCGAATCCCTTAACGCCGGCCTCCGAACGCCTGTCGCTCTTCGTCGTGTTTCGCGCTTCCTCGGCGATACCCCCATCTAATTGAGCTAGCATTCCCCGAACTTTTTCGGTATCAACATAGAGAAACTCGCGAAGTATCACTTCAACCCCCACGTTCAGGCTCTGTCGCAACTGTTCACCGAGCGAGTATGCATTGCCATGCCGCCGCAGCTCAATAAGTGTCAGGCTTCCGACCCCAAGTCGGCCGCCGGCAGATTAGAGCTGAGGCGGGCGATGCGAAAGACAGGACAGCGGCATCAGCGCTGGCAGGCAACTAGCTTGCCAGCGGACAGCTAGTCTTGTCGAGCTGTAAAGGCACAGCGAGGTAGGCTTTAGGATTGACAATTAGCGCGGTCGGTCGGCGGGGGCGGCCCTTCCGAATATCCTGCATGCACCGATAGTCAGAGAGACGGTCGCCCCCCGGCAAGGAACGCCGGGGTCTGTTGGTCACGAGCATGTATCGCCGCCTGAACTCGCGTGGCGACGCTGGCGGGAAGACGCTGCTCTGCCTCCTGAGGCGCGAAGAAGGCAATGTCCTCCAACTCATGCTTGGGCATAGCGAAGCCGTCGAGGCTAGCAGCGGACCCGCAGTCGAACGTAAAGCTGATGATCGCGCGGGGTCGCTGCCCGGCGGGCGGTGCCCAGTCGACTAGGAGAAGATCGCCCACCGCCAGGGCGACCCCCAACTCCTCTCGGATCTCTCGGGCGCAGGCATCGTGCGGGTATTCGCCCTCGTCCACGTAGCCGCCGGGGAAAGCCCAGTGGTCGCGGTAGGTGGGCTTGACGAGCAGCACGTTGCCGTCCGGGTCGGTAATGAAGGCTGCTGCGGCGGCGTAGAAGGAAGCCAGGTTGGCGTACCACGTGGCGGGCTCCGTCCAGGTCACCTCGGTGACGCTAGCGGATGTGTTTACGTGCGCTCTTGCTCTAGATGGCTGCCGGCATGGCCGCGAGGGTATGCAGGATCTCGTTGACCTGGGGCGATGCCTGCTGCGGGCTGAATGTGGTAGCGAGTTCGCGGACGCGCTGTCGGACGCGCGCCGAGTGGATGCCCGCAGCATGCTGCCCGAGCTTGGAGGCCCAATCGCAGGCGGCGTCGGTGTCCCCAGCGCGGGCATAAGTCATGGCAACGAGGCCGGTGTGCAGGGCACGCGTCCGAGTGTTTTGGCTGTCGAGGATGAGCGCTTCGGGGGCGTGTCGAAGGGCCTGCGTGTACAGATGCAGCTCCCCCAGGCACCTCAGCGCGGCCCCGGCCAGGTGGGCAGGGCTGAAGTAGCCAACCCAGTGTGGGCCGGAATCTGTGCCCGCCCGATCGAGAGCACGCTCAGCCTTAGCGAGCGCGAGCTGGCAGGCACGTCGTTCGCCTGACTGTCCGTAGGCAGTGGCAGCGGTGGCATGCAGCCGAGCGAGCACGGCTGCCGGTGCGCGGCCCGCCCCGTCAATGGCTGCTTCGACGAGCCGGGCCGCCTTCCGAGCGTGCCTCAAGAAGACAGCCTGTGTGGCGAGGTTCGCCAGTAGGTGAGCGCCGTAGAGGCGGTCGTCGGCGGCCTTGGCGAGCCGTAGGCCGAGCGTCACGTGACGTTGGGCCATGGCATGTTCGCCTGCGTCGTACGACATAAAAGCGAGTTGGCCGGAGAGCGTCGCCGCTGCGCGCATGAGGTCGCGCCCCACGGCATCGGTGTAGGTGCCGTGCAGCATCGGCGCGACCTGACGCACCAGGAAGTCGACCATGACAGCACGCGTACGTGGAGAGCCGCTGCCGTGACGTCGGTCGAGATCGGTGAAGTGGTCGGCCAGCGCGTACAGCGATTGAACGTCGGTAGAGGTGACCTGTTGCCGGCCGTTCCGGCTGACCGCCTTGTCGGGCAGGTCATACCGCCAGCTAAGCGCCGCCTCTAGCGCTTTGCCGCTGTCGAACACCCCGCTGTCCTGTTGACTGAGGCGCTTGGCCAACCTCGTCCAGATCAGCTCGGCGGTATCGATCGCCCCATCGACGGTCGCGGGGTAGACACACATGCCGATGCTCTCGGCCGCGCCAAAGCCCAGCTCGGTCACGTCGACCGGGCGACCGAGCTTGCGGGCTAGGGTCTCAGCCATTGCGGCTTGGACGTGCTCTCCAGGCCGGCGACCGCGTAGCCACCAGTAGACGCTGGCCGCGTCGTACCGCCAGGTGCCCTGGTCGCGGCCGGTGTGATTGAGCTGTCGGGCAAAGGCAGCGTGAGAGTTGGCGTAACCGGCGGCCAGCAGAAGCCCTTCGAACGCCGCGTTCGTCACCGGTCGCGCCATCGTTTCGCCTCCAGGCATCGGTCAACTACCAACAGTGATGAGCCTATGGGCTGCCGAAGTCCTATGGGGACCCGCGCAACCCCGCGCAACCCACGTCCTGAGCAGCGCAACCCAGCGCATTACTTGCCTTCTGGTCCGTCGATCGGCAACCCGCTTCGCTGATCACAGGTGTCCTGGGTGCCGGCGAGGTCTGGTCGTTGCGCCCTGGCTTAACGGAGGTGGCCATGCAGGGCGATGAGTCAGCAAACAAGGGCGAGCAGTCTGAGGCTGCCGAGCAGGAGGCGGCCAAGCAGCGCCTCCTCGCCCAAGCCGAGGCGGAGCGCGTACCCGTGGAGGACACGACCCGCGCGGTCCCGGACCGGCGGTGGCGGCGTGACAGGGGATGACCTCCCAATCGGCCGCCGGGTGGTGAACTGGCGGGTTCGGCGGCAGATGACGCAGCAGATGCTTGCCGACCGGCTGCGCAGGTCGAAGAGCTGGGTGGACAAGATCGAGCGGGGCGCCCGCTCCCTGGACCGGTACTCGATGATCCAGGAGGTGGCCCACGTCCTGCGGGTCGACCCGGAGGTGCTGCTCGGCCAGCCGCGGAGCACTCCGGCGGGCGCGCCGGACGGGGTGGATGACATCCGTGCCGCGCTAGCCCGTTACGACATCCCGCACGCTCCACCGCAGACGGACGAGCTGCGACGGCAGGTCGGGCACGCGTGGTTGGCCTACCAGCACGCACACTACGGGCAGTTGGTGCGCCTGGTGCCGGGGCTGCTCGACGCCGCCCAGGGCGCGCGAAAAGCGGAGCCGCTCGTTCAGGCGTACCGGATCACCTCGTCGCTGCTGGTGAAACTCGGTGAGGCTGACCTCGCCTGGCTGGCCGCCGACCGCGCGATGGCCGCCGCCAGCGACGACCCGACGTTAGCGGCAACGGCGACGATCGCGGTAGCCCAGGCACTACGTGCCGCCAACCGCGACCCCCTGGCCCTGACCGCAACCCAAAGTGCAGCCAACCGCCTCCTCCCACCGTCATCCCGTCCCGGTGATCATGAGGTTGGCGGGTTTGGTGGAGATCAAAGCGCCCGGCAACCTCATGATCAACGGGGAGTGGGGCTGCGGCCGGCGGGGGAGCGGGCCGTGGGTGGGACGCTGCTGCTCCAGGCCGCCCTCGCCGCCGCTGGCTGCGGCGAGCACCGTCGCGCCGGCGAGCTGATTGGCCGGGCCGCGGGCGTCGCCACAACCCTTCGGGGGTACGACGATACGCACCGCACCAGCTTCGCCCCGATCACCGTGGAGCTGGCCCGGGTGCTGGTGGCGGTGGCCCGGGGTGACGCCGCCGAGGCGGTGCTGCGGCATCCGGCGATCGTGCGGCGGGAGGCGTGGCGGCGGCTGCCGGCCGAGTATCGGGGCGCGTACCTCGTCGACGTCGCTCGGGCGTACCTCCAGGTGGGTGATCTTCGCGGGGCTGCCCGCGCCCTGGTCGACGCGGACAGCGTCGCGCCGGCCGAGGTCCGGTGCCGGCCGTTGGCGCGTACCCTCATCGCCGAGGTCGCCCGGGGTCACCCGGCGCCGGCCGGCGTGGCGCGACTGGCGACGCTGGTCGGCCTCACCCGCTGACCACCGCTGGCACTGCGACGGGCTCAGTGGCGCAGCGCCCGCCGACTGCGGACGCCAAAAGATCACTGAGCTCGGATTTCCATTTCTGCCACCAACCCGTCGTCGAATCGGTAGACATGCGTGACTGTGTGATCCGCGATTGTCGCTCCGGTTTTGTCGCGGACGACCTGGTGGACGGTGACGACGATTCGCCCGTCGGCCTCCGCGGCGATCGCGGTCGGCGTGACTGTCGGTTCGATCTGGTCCCATTGCCTGCGCCAGTAGGCACTCACCTCGTCGCGGCCGTGAACGAGGCCTCCCTCCCAGCCATTTGGCCACGACACATCAGGTGTCATGGCGGCTAGCAGTGCGGGGATGTCACGCTCGTTGAATGCCGCGTAGAGGTTCGTGAGCAGCCTCTCCGACGTTGCGATTTCCGCCGAGTCCATCGAGCCAGCATGGTTGGTGGACCAGACCTCATGGAAGCCACTTCGCGGTCAGCAGAATGCGGGCGGTGGGTGGGAGCTGCTGCTCCAGGCCGCCCCGCCGCCGCCGGGTGCGGCGAGCGCCGCCGACGCGGCGCGGCTCACTGACGCAGCGCGAGGGCTCGCAGGGCGATGTCGACCGAGGCGTGGAGGTCTTCGCGGCTCGCGCCGGACGCGGCGTGGACAGCGTGCCCTTCGCTGAGGGCCATCACGAACCGCGCCAGCGCGCCGGGGTCCACGCCGTCCGGGAGGTCCCCCTCCTTCGCGGCGCGGGACAGTCGCTCTTCCACGGCCGCCTCCGTGGCGGCGCGGCCGGCGGCCAGGATCTCGGAGATGCGGGCGTTATCCGGGGAGCAGGCCAGGCCTCCCTGGATGGAGAGGCAGCCCGCCGGGTGGTCACGGTCGGTGAGGCCGTCGGCGCTGGCGCGCAGGAAGGCTTCGATCGAGGCGTACGCGGTGGGTTGGTCGAGTGCGGCGCGGGCGTTGGCCACCTGGGTGTCGTGGTAGCGGGCGAAGGCGCGCTGGAACAGCTGTTCCTTGCTGCCGAAGGCGGCGTACAGGCTCGGCCGGTTGATGCCCATCGCGCTGGTGAGGACGCTCAGGGACGCGCCCTCGTAGCCGTGTCGCCAGAAGGCCTCGGTTGCCCGGTCGAGGACGGTCTCCTCGTCGAAGGCCCGGGGGCGTCCGACGGCGGGCGTCTCAGTGCTCATGGTGTCAGTGTACCGCTTGGTACAGATCGTGACCCGGGTCACCAACCGACCAGTACAAAACCCTGTTACGGTGATGGGCAACCGAGCGGTACAAAAACAGGGGCGCAGGGCGCCCCGTCGCTGCACACGTAGGAGATACGAATGACCGTCACGCTCATCACCGGTGGCAACAAGGGCATCGGGTTCGAGACCGCCAGGCAGCTTCTCGAACTGGGCCACACCGTCTACATCGGTGCCCGCGACGTCGAGCGGGGCGAGAAGGCCGCAGCCGAGTTGGGCGCACGGTTCGTGCAGCTGGACGTCACCGACGACGCGTCGGTGAGCGGCGCGCTGGCGACCGTCGACTCGGCGGAGGGTCGACTCGACGTCCTCGTGAACAACGCAGGCATCCTCGGCGACGGCCCCGTCGACGGCCCCACCGCTCTGCGGGTGTTCGACACCAACGCGGTGGGGATCGTCCGCGTCACCGAGGCGGCACTACCCCTGCTCCGACGGTCGTCGAACCCGACGGTGGTCACCGTGTCCAGCAGCATGGGGTCCTTCTGGGCGGTCACCAACCCGGAACGGCCCGAATACAACCTTCCGGCGGCGCTCTACGCGGCTTCCAAGTCGGCGGCCACCATGCTGACGATCCAGTACGCCAAGGCCAACCCGGGCATCAAGTTCAACGCGCTGGAGCCGGGCCCCACCGCCACCGACATGACCGCCGCCCTCGGAATCGGACGGCCGGTGGCGGAGAGCGCCAAAACCGTCGTACGCCTGGCCACGCTCGGCCCCGACGGCCCGACCGGCACCTTCACCGACGAGTTCGGCCCCTTGAACTGGTGACACGGAAAAACAGGAGAAAATCTGATGACTGACAACAACCTGCGTGACTGGTACCTGCGCTACGTCGCAGACCTCAACGCCCACAAGTTCGACGGCATGGACGAGTTCATCAACGACACGGTGATGCTCAACGGCGAGCCCGGCACCCGAGACGACGTCCTCGCCGTCCAGAAGCACGACGTCGACGCCGTTCCGGACCTGCACTGGGAGGTCAAGGAACTGCTGTTCGACCGCGACCGCATCGCCGTACGCGCGATCAACACCGGCACTCCCGTGAAGGAGTGGCTCGGTGTGCCTCCGACCGGCGCGTCGTTCGAGATCGTCGAGTACGCCATCTACAAGGTCAGCGACGGTCGATTCGTCCAGATGACGGCCCTGCACGATTCGGCCGAGATGCTTCGGCAACTGACCGCCTGACAGCAGGAATCCACTGTTCGCCGCCTCCGCTCGCTCCCCCGAGCGGACGCGGCGAACAGCATCCGGTTCAGCCATCCCCGTTTCAGCGGTTGCCCGATCGGGTCGATGCGGCGCCCATTGCCCGTAGGTGTGCCAGCCCTTGCGCCCAGGACTGAATGAGGGTCGTTTCGTGGTAGGCGACGCCGTGTTCGGCGCAGAACTGGCGGATCAGCGGTTGGGCGTGATGGAGGTTGGGTCGGGGCATGCTGGGGAAGAGGTGATGTTCGATCTGGTAGTTGAGCCCACCCAGTAGTGCGTCGAGGAGCGGGCCGCCGCGCACGTTGCGGGAGGTGAGGACCTGTCGGCGGAGGTAGTCGAGGTTGTCGGCCTCGGTCAGGATGGGCATGCCCTTGTGGTTGGGGGCGAAGGAGCTGCCCAGGTAGAGCCCGAAGAGGGCCTGGTTGACCAGGATGAACACGATCGCCTGCGGAACGCTCAGGACCAGGAACACGGCCCCGAGGTAGCCGGCGAAATGCAGGACGAGCAAACCAGCCTCCGTGCGTCGGCGCTTGAGCCCACTGCGGGTGACGATCGCCCGGACGCTGGCGCCGTGCAGGTGCAGACCCTCCGCCAGCAGCAGAGGAAAGAACAGCGCCGCCTGGTGCCGGACGAACAGCGCCCGCAGGCCGCGCTGTGCCGCGGCCTGACCGGGGGTGAAGGACAGCGGCCTCACCGCGAGGTCGGGGTCGCGGCCTTCGGTGTTCGGATGCGCATGGTGGCGGTTGTGCTTGTCGACCCACCATCCGTAACTGATTCCGGTCACCAGGTTGGCGCACACCAGGCCGACCACGTCGTTTGCCCGGCGGGAGCGGAAGATCTGCTGATGCCCGGCGTCGTGACCGAGAAACGCCAGCTGCGCGAGGAGCACCGCAACGCCGGCCGCGGTGGCCGTCTGCCACCACGACGACCCGAGCCGCACGAACAGCACGCCCAGCAGTACGAGACCACCCAGCACCACCGTCACCCGCACCGCGTAGCGGCGGGGTCGTCGGTCGAGGAGACCCGCGTTTCGGACCAGGCGGGAGAGGTCGGCGTACTCACTACCCCGGTCGCTGCGGGCGCCCAGATCCGTGTCACTCACGTCGCCACTCCTTGTCAGCCACGCCGATCAGCTCGTCGGCTCCACCGTCGGCCGTGACCAGGCCCTCGCGACGTTCATCCGTGGTTCGACAGGGATCGAACGAGCAAACCGGCGCTGATGCGCCCAGTCTCCCCGCACCGCCGTGCCTCTGTACGACGAAACCGGCAGCTCATGGCAACTGATGCGCGAGCACTACCCACTCTCGTGGAACTCTGACGATCCGCTGCGGGCTTCATCGGTCGAGTCCGACAATCAGCACTATGCAGCCACGTTGGGTTCAGGGGGTAGTCATGGCACGCAAGAGAAAGGCCACCGGGAGGCGAGTGCTCATCCTTGCCTTCGCGGCCGGGACGCTGACCGGAGCGGCGGGCATGCTCACTCTGCGACGTTCCCGGCAGGATGGCTACCTCCCGGGAGGTGCTGACGCTGGGCAGCTCGACGAGAGCGTCGCTCCGCCGCTTGGCGGGCGTTTCGACGCCTCCCCTCACGGGCCTGCGAGCATGCCCGCGGCGCAGCACGGCTGACTCGGGTAGCCCTGGGACCACTGCGGTGTGCGAGAGAGATGAGAGTACCGATGTCGGAACGGCCTAGCGGAAATCCCGGCGCCGCGTCTGCTGACACGCCGGCCGCAGAGTTGGTGCAGCGGGCCACGGAGCAGATCACGCGCCTGGTGCGCGATGAGCTGACGATGGCACGGGCGGAGATGACCGCCAAGGGCAAACGCGCGGGCGCCGGCGCGGGACTGCTCGGCGGCGGCGCGATCCTCGGCATCTTCGCCGGCGGGACCGCCGTCGCCACGGTCGTGGTGCTCCTGGCCGCGATCATGCCCGACGCTCTGGCCACCCTGATCGTCACCGTGATCCTGGCCATCGCCGCCGCCATCGCCGCCCAACGCGGTAAGAGGCAGGTCAGCCAGGCGATGCCCGCCACGCCCGCGGCCACCCTGGACAGTGTGCGAGCCGACGCCGAGACGATACGTGGCGCAGCGGGTCGGAGGCAGCCATGAGCACGCCATCCGGTAACAGCGACCAGACCCGGCGGGACATTCAGCAGACCCGCGCGGAACTCGGCGAGACCGTAGCCGCACTGACCGCCAAGGCCGACGTCAAGACCCGTGCACGCACGAAAGCCACCACCGCCGTCGGCGGACTCCGAGGGCGGGTCACCGGGGCCGGGCAGTCGGCAAAGGCCAGAGCGACGCAGCTCGCCCGCACGATGAGCCAGAAGGCCTCCCAGCGCGCCACGTCGGTCAGGCAGAAATCACAGCACACCATCGGCACGGTACGAGGTTCGGCAGAAGCCGGCGCGCAGACCGCCAGCAAGGCGGAGTCGTCCCTGGTCACCTCCGCTCGCGCCATGACCACCAGGATCGGCAGCTCGGTGCGCGCGAAACCCCTACCGGTCCTGGCCGTCACCGGCACCGCCGCGACCCTGGCGGTCATCAGCTACCGACGCCGCCGGTCCCGATAAGACGGTTCGGTACGACGACACGCACCGAACCAGCGGACCACCTGAGGTGTCAGGCTGGCCGCAGGCAGAAGGGGTGTCCGGCGGGACTGGCGTAGACACGACCGCCCCGGTGGGTGGCGAGGTCGGCGTCGTCGGTGGGGCGCAGCCGACGCCCGCCGGCTTCGAGCGCCGATCTGTCCGCTGAGACGATGTCATCGGTGGCCAGGTCCACGTGCAACTGCTGGGCGCCGTCCTGCGGCCAGTCCGGCGGAACGTGCCCCGGAGCCCGCTGGATCACGACTGCGGGGAACCCGTCGACGGCCAGGAAGTGATGGTTCCCGGTTTTTGTGATCGAGCCGCCGAGTAACCGGTGCCAGAAGGCGCTCTCGGTGTCCACGTCGGCTGCGTCGATGACGATGGCGGCAAGGCTGAAGGTCATGTCACACCACCGGGATGATTCCGCCGTCGACGCGGAACTCCGCGCCGGTGAGCCACTTCGCGCGTCTGGACGCGAGGAAGGCGATCATCTCGGCCACGTCCTCCGGATCGCCGGGCCGGCCCATCGGCACGTTCAGGTGCTCCACGATCTGCTGCTTGAGTTCGTCGAGGCCGATGCCCTGCTGCTCGGCGATGTGGGTCAGGTGCTCGACGGCGCCGGCGGTGGCCACGAAGCCCGGCAGGACGCACACCACTCGGACCCCGTGCGGGCTCACCTCGGTGGCCAGCTCGCGGCTGTAGACATTCAGTGCCGCCTTCGCCGCCGCGTAGGACGCCTCGGTGCGCTGCGGCAGCCGGCTGGCGATCGAGGAGACGTGTACGACGACCCCGGAACCTCGTTCGACCATGCCCGGGACCAGCGCCCGGTCGAGCCGGACGGCGCTGAGCAGGTTCATCTCCAGGTCCGAGTACCACGACGTGTCGGAGCGTTGCAGGGTCGGCGTGGGTGCACTCGCGCCCGCGGCGTTGTTGACCAGCACGTCCACCCCGCCGACGCGGTCGTTGATCAGCCGGCCGAGTTCGGCCACCCCGTCCTCGGTCGCGAGGTCGGCGGGGAAGTGGGTGGCCGGCAGGTCCTCCGGGGGTGCACCCCGCGATGCGGTCAGAACGGTAGCTCCGGCGGCGGCAAAGCGGCGGACGGTCGCCTCGCCCAAGCCGCGGCTGCCACCGGTGACCAGCACGCGAAGCTCGTTCAGGCCGTCTTCTGAGTGGCTCATGTGTCGTCCTCTGCGGTAAAGTGAACCGGACTCCGGAAAGCTAGCATAAGCGGAGTCGGACTCAGCTTGTGGAGGATCTGTTGTCAACGTCACGGCCGATGCGCGCCGACGCCCGCCGCAACCGCGAGGCGCTGCTGACCACGGCCCGGGAGATGTTCCTCGGCGGCGAGGCCGACACCGGCGTGGAGGAGATCGCGCGGAGGGCGGGAGTTTCGGTGGGAACGCTCTACCGCCACTTCGCCACGCGCGAAGCCCTCGTCGAGGCGGTCTACCGCCAGGAAGTCGACGACCTGTGTGCCGCCCCCGCAAACCTCCTCGGCCAGCACCCTCCGGACGAAGCCCTGCGCCGTTTCCTGCTGCTGCTCGTCGACCACGCCGCCATCGGCAAGGGCATGGCCGAGGCGTTGGAGAGCATCATGATCACGGATTCCCCGGTCTTCGAAGACGCCCGCACGAAGATGGCGCAGTCGCTCGACCAGTTGCTCGCCGCCGGAGTGGCGGCGGCAGCCATCCGCGACGACGTCACCGGGCGCACCCTGCTGCGCGCGATGGGAGGCATCTGCGAGATGCGCCCCATCGGCGGCTGGCAGGAGGAGGCCCGGCAGATCACGGCGATCCTCTTCGACGGCCTGCGCCACGTCGCGCCGACGGCGCGCGCATCGTGAACGCCACCCGGTCGCTGCCCTCGATGCGCCCCATTGGCCGGGTCGCACGACGACCGGCCATTCAGCGGATTCACAGAATATTCAAAGCTTAGACGGTAGTAAATAAGATACTTGACCCTTCAACTTTCCCGGTGGTAACTTTCATCGACCGAGTCCACTGGGGAGGAAAGAGTTTTCATGCGACTGAAATCCCTCGCGCTTGCCCTGTCCACTGCGGGTCTGCTGGCTGCCGTCCCGGCCGCGTCGGCCTCCGCCGCCGCGCCGGCCGACGAGCCGTGGCCGCCCGGCAACTGCCAGCCGGGCACGTTCTGCGCCTGGCCCAACTGGGCTCCCCCGAACACCGGTCCCACCGAGACCCCGTCCCTGGTCACCACCGGCCCGTGGGTCGGCAGCGCCCCGACGAAGCAGTTCTACAACTACACGAACGCGAACGTCGAACTGGAATACCACAACACGTGGGACCCGTCGACTGTCATCACCCATTGCGCCACCCCGCGCGGCAACATCTTCTACCTTCAGGTGATCGTGACGAAGGTGAATTGGCACGGCTCCTGCTAGCGGGATTCTTCAGCTGGCGGTCGTCCGACCCCTCCGCCGGATGAGCGTGTCGAAGACGACGAGCGACAACGGCACGAAGACCCACAGCTGAAGGACCGTGTACCGACGCAGTTCCCGATCGGTGTCGACGTCGGCGAGTTCGGCATCGAGGGCACCCGGGCGCATCAGCCTGATCGCGTACCAGGCGAGCGGGGCGTAGTTGAGACCTGCGCCGACCAACCACAGGCCGATCGCCCGGGTGCCGGGACTGTTCGTCGACGCCAGCAGCCAGCTGCCCAACGCCACCATGACCACCACGCCGCCGAGGAATTCGGCCAGAATGATGCGCCGTCGACGGACGGTGCCCCGGGTGCCGTACATGTCGATGGCCGCCAGTCGACGAACGTCCATCCGCCGATGATGTCACGGGCCACCGCCGCCTTCGGCCGTCAGACGCGGTGGGCGGACGCGGCGGAGGGACCACCCGACGAGTGGTCCCTCCGCTGGTCGCTGATCGGCGGCTAGACTTCAGGTTGGCAGTTCACCTGTGCTCTGCTGCGGCGGGCGCAGACCTCGAGAGGGTGTTCCCGCACCCTCTCGAGGGGCCGTCCCATGGGACGGCGCCTACTCGCAGAAAACCCGCACGGTCGCATCGGGGGAGTCCACCTCCACTGTCACGTCGTCGAGGTGCTCCACGAGCGCCTCCAACTGCTCGGGCTTGAGCTGCGCCAGGTCGATCGGCACGCCCGAGTCGCTGAGAGAGGCGTTGGCCTTGGCCAGCGCCTGCGGGGGGACCAGCGCCGCCAGTCGTACGCCGGCCCGCAGCAGTTGCAGTGGCACCCGCACGTTGACCCGCGACGGCTCGCCGTTGTCGGTGGCGTCCACCACCACCCGCAGGTACTTCACCTTGCCCTTCGGTCGGGCGGCGTCGGGACCTGCCGCCGCCGGTGCCTGACCCCGTTCGAGGGCGGCGATGAGTTGCTCCGCCTCCTCTGCGGTGATCTTGCCGGCGGCCAGCATGTCGAGGATGTCCTTGCGTTGTTCGGTCATTCGAACCTCTCCTATCTGATGGCCACGAGCACGGCCGTGCGGCCCTGCTCGATGTCGAAGCGGGCGCCGGGCAGCGCGGAGATGACGCGCCAACCGGCGCCGAGTGCCCGCACCGCACCGATGCGGAACACCAGGCAGGCCACGATCGCCGCGAGCACGACCAGGACCACGACCGGGAAGAGCAGGAGCACCACCGGGAGCACCGGAACCCAGAAGCGGATGGGCCGGCGGTCCGGGCGGTTGACCTTGACGGTCACCAACTGCGGCATCATGGCCGGCCTTCCAGCTCGGCCAACGCCTGCTGGGCGGTGATCTCACCGCGGCGCAACCGGTCGATGACGTCGGCCCGCGACGGCGCCGGATCGGTCTCGACGAAGTCGAGCATCTGCGTGATCCGGTTGAGCCGTGACTTGATCGTCGGGTAGCTCACCCCGAAGACGCGTTCCATCTCCTTGATCGAACCGTGGCAGCGCACGAACGCCGTGACGAAGACCTGATCCTCGACGTTGAGCTGAGCCAGTTGCGGTAGCTCGAACGCGCCCTCGATCGCGACGCCGTTGCCCGCCAGCCGCACCCGCTCGACGACGAACGGCTGCCCCCGCGTCAGGCTTGTGAGTTCCTGCCAGTCCATCGCCTGATCTGTCATACCTAAATTTATAGCTTAAGAATCTTCAAGTTTCTAGAGGCACGCCTTAACTTTTTTAATGTCACGCTCGTGGTGGTGTCGAGTCGGAGATGGGTGCGCAGGCGTGACGGGGTGCGTTCGCGGTGGAGGTGCACCACGACAGCTGGCGCCGGCACCCGCTACCTGCCCGTCGGCGCTGCCGTGGCGGCTGCTGCCGTCGGCGGCCCGCGGCGGCCGCCGACGCCGCCGCGCCTATCCGCCCCAGACGACCTTGAGCGCCGTGTCGAGTGCCTGGACCGCCGGGACTGGTACGTCGGGGACCACACCGACGCCCTCCCAGTTGGTGCCGGTGACGCTGTTGATGGTCCGGGCAGTCGGCACGGTCACGAGGATGTGTTCGGTGACCGGATGGCGGGCCGTGGGGTGCGCGCCGCCACGGGTCGTCTCACCGACGACGACGGCCCGGCCGTGCGCCTGGAGGGTGTACGCCACGTCCTCGCCCCCGGAGAACGTCGTAGCGCTGGTGAGCACATGGACCGGACGGTCCACATAGCGCGGCGCGGGAAGGTGCGCGGTGGTCCAGAACTGACGCGTGGCGCCGGTGGACCGCTCGTAGAAGTCGTTGAGGTGCACCTGGTCGTCGCGGAAGAAGTAGCTGCACCACATCGCGGCTCCCTCCGGTGTTCCGCCGCTGCACGCGCGCAGGTCGAGGATGAGCGCGGAGCTGAGGGCGACCAGGTGCATGGCCGCGCCGATCGCGGCGGCGCCTTCGTCGGCGTACGCGATGCGCCGAACGTCGATGAGTCCGACGTTCCCGTCCAGGTGCTCGACCCGGCGGATTCCCTGGTTCTCCGCCCTGAGCAGCGCGCGGAACGCGGCCTGCCCCCCGTCCTCGTCCGCCGGATCGAGCGACTGCGGCTGGTCCGTCCAGAGCAGCCGCAGATGCTTGTCCGGGCACGCCTGCTGAAGGTGGGCGGTCATCGTCGCGCAGAGCACCGGCCCGTCCAGGTCGTCGTACTCGCCCGCCGCGAGACGACGTCGGATCGCGGTGTCGATGTCGGCGACCTTCGCGGGAAAGACGTACCCTGCCTTGATCCGGTCCAGGGCCTGTCGGATGATCTGTTCGTTTGAGAGCACGGCGGGCCACGGTAGACCGCGGGCCGCGTCATGACCATCGAATTTGCACAGGCCCGGGTGTCGACGATCCGGGCGCGCCGGGGTCAGGAGCGCGGCAGGAAGCCCACCAGCGACGTGATGATCGCGAGCCGCAGGGCTGATTGCAGGTCGATCTGGTAGACCGCGAGCGCCGGCTCGGACTCGTACACGGCGAGCAGGCTCGGCGGCGGTGCGGTGTAGGCGGACAGCGCGCCCGCGACGAGCAGGGCTTGCAGGCAGAACAGCTCGGCGCGCTCGCCGACCTCGGGCAGGTGCCGCCGGATGAGGTCGGCCATCACCGCGAGGTTGGCCAGTGAGGCCCGCTTGTGCCGGCGGACCACCTCGACCGAGACGTTGTGCTCGAGCACCCCGCCCTGCGCGCCGAAGAGATCACACAGCACCGTCTGGGCGGCGAGCGACCGGCTGAGCACGTCCGCCACCTGCTGGGCCCGTTCCAGCGCGGACCGGCTCGGGTCGACGCCTCGGGCCAGCTCCTGCTCCAGCTCGGCCAGCCAGGTCGTCGTCCGGTCGTCCAACAGGTCGAGCAGCACCGCTTCGCGGGACTCGAAATACCGCAGCACCGCCGTCTTGGCCAGGCCCACCCGCCGGCTCAGCTCGTTCAGGGTCACCTCGGCCACCGACATCTCGTCGAGCATCGCCGAAGTCGTGTCCAGGATCGCCTGGCGCCGGACCGCACGCTGCTCCTCGCTGCGTGCCCGCTGGAACGTCATGACGCCAACCCTAACTTAGGTACCGCTGGTCTCTTGACAGTGTACCGGCGGTACTTTACCGTTCAGGCATAACTTACCGGCGGTACATTGGGAGCTTGAGATGAACTGGACCGAGCAGCAGATTCCGCGTCAGGACGGCCGCGTCGCCGTGGTCACCGGCGCCAACACCGGGCTGGGCTTCGAGACTGCCCGCCGACTCGCCGAGCGCGGGGCGTCGGTCGTGCTGGCCGTCCGCGACACCGAGAAGGGCAAGCAGGCCGCCGCCCGGATGAGCGGCGACGTCTCCGTACAGGAACTGGATCTGACCTCGCTGGAGTCCGTGCGCGCCGCCGCGGCCGACCTGCGTGCCGCCCACCCCCGGATCGACCTGCTGATCAACAACGCAGGCGTGATGTACACCCCGAAGCAGACCACCCGCGACGGCTTCGAGATGCAGTTCGGCACCAACCACCTGGGCCACTTCGCGCTCACCGGCCTGCTGCTCGACCTGCTGCTGCCCGTGCCCGGCTCGCGAGTGGTCACGGTCAGCAGCGTCGGGCACCGCATCCGCGCCGCCATCCACTTCGACGACCTGCAGTGGGAGCGTTCGTACAGCCGGGTCGGTGCCTACGGCCAGTCGAAGCTCGCCAACCTGATGTTCACCTACGAGTTGCAGCGCCGGCTCGCCCCGCACGGCACCACAGTCGCGGTGGCCGCACACCCCGGCATCTCCAACACCGAACTCGTCCGCAACGCCCCGGCGGCCGTCCGCGCACCGATCACCTGGCTCGCCCCGGTGATCACCCAGCCGGCGGCGGCGGGCGCGCTGCCCACCCTGCGGGCCGCCACCGACCCGTCAGCCCTCGGCGGGCAGTACTACGGCCCCGACGGCCTGGGCGAGACGCGCGGCTACCCGAAGCTCGTCACGTCCAGCCCCGAGTCCCACGACCTGACCGTGCAACAGCGACTCTGGGCCGTCTCGGAAGACCTCACCGGCGTCCGGTTCCCGGTCGGCCAGGCGGCCTTCGCGGCGTGACCGCGCCACGTCGCAGGTGATCGGTCGCGGCGAGACCCGCACGGGTCCCGCCGCGACCGTCAGTTGTGGGGCCAGGTGAGCCAGCGGCGTCGAGCCGCCTTGGCGGGTGACCGTTCCCCGGTGGGTGTGCTGTGCGGCGCGCTGATCACTCGAAGAACTTGATGCTGAACCCGGTGTCGGATGTCGGGCCGGGCACGTTGGCGCGGCGGTAGGTGGTGTTGCCCCACCAGCAGAAGGTGCCTGTGTACCAGTACCGGTTCGCCCACGAGTACGCGGTGCCCTTCGGTACGGCGTGGAACATCAGCGGGAACCTCGGCCCGGCCGGCGGACTCGTGGCGATGTCGCCGTTGAGCAGCACGAAGCTGTGGTGGCCGGGTCCGTTGACGTACAGGGTGGGATCCCAGCCGGCCATCATGGTGGCCCGGTTCGAGCCGAACAGGCAGCCGTTGGACTTGTACCAGTCCCATACGTACGTCGGGTCACCGCCGACGCGCAGCCGCAGGTCGGCGAGGCAGTACTGGTCACTCCAACTGCCGTTCGCGGAGTAGACGATGTGCAGTTGCCCGTTCGGGTCCCTGATCGCCTCGGGGGACTCGTTGATGAACGGGTTGCCGACGACGCGTTCCCAACTCTCCCTCGGCTGGGAAATGATGAACCGGTTGCCGGTCGGGGTGAGCGGGTCGCTCATCCGGCTGAGGTAGATGTTCTGTTCGACGTTGGTGTCGCCGGCCCAACCCGACCAGACGAACCACCGCTGACCGTTGAAGGTGAACAGGCTGCCGTCGATGGCCCACTTGCCGCCGGGCAGCGCGAGTTGCCTCTCGGCCGTGTAGCCGCTCGCCGGCGACGCCGAGTGGATCACGTACATCCGGTGTGCGGCTGCGCGCCCGGCCGAGAAGTAGATGTAGTACCGGCCGCCGTCGGTGACGATCTCCGGGGCCCAGACCTCACCGAGGTTGCAGCTGTCCGTCCACACCTGCCGCGCCGGTGCCGCGGCCAGCCCGTCGGTCGACGAGGCCTGCCGCACGGCGATCCCGCCGTTGAGTGACTGCACGGAGATGTAGGTGCTGCCCACGCGGATCACGCTCGGGTCGGCGGCCCGCAGACCTGTCTGCCCGGCCGCCGCCGGCCCGGCGCCGGCAGCGGACAGGCCGGTGGCGAGTACGGCGGTCAACACCACGGAGAGGATGCGCGCAAGGGTTCGGTCGCCCACGTTCACGATGGGGACTCCTTTCAGCTGGCCGATCATCGGCCCCGGTCACGTCGGGTCCGTCGGTCACCCGGCAGCGGCCGGAGTGGACTGTCGGAACTCGCTGACCCTCAGGACGCTGCCACACGGCCACCCCCACGGCCACCCCTGAGAGGCGGCGACGCCTCGCTCAGCGAACTGACGACCCGGGGCTTGACCACCGACTGACCAGCGAACCAGGTCCTCCGGGCGGATTGATCATCACGAGGGCTTCGATTACCGTGCGCGTCTGTGAAGCCCACTCGCGTCGCCTCCGCCCTGTTCATCCTTACCGCTACGACGGTCCTTGCCGCCTGTGGGGGAGAGGACGCGGCGCCGACGGCCGGCTCGACCCCGCCGGCGCCCACCTCCGCCGCCCCGTCCTCGGCGGCGCCCTCCACGCCGGCCATCCCGGCGTCGGTTGCTCCGGCCACGTCGGGCGCGACGACGGGCGGGACCAGCGACAAGAAGCTGTGCGAGTCGGCGCAGAAGGCCGGCGACGAGATGAAGGCGGCCCTCATCGACATGGTGAGGACGGGTGAGCCCTCGGCTGCGGACTACCGGAAGATCCTGACCGGGCTCGACCAGGAGCTGACCCGGGTGGCCTCAACCGGCGCGGGCAACAGCAAGGTGGCCGCCGCCCTGCGCCGCTTCGGTGACGAGGCGGCCAAGGCGGCGGCCGCGCCCGACCCGGCGAGCGCCGCCGACAACCCGACCTTCGAGAAGGCCGGGGCGACCATCACCGCCGCGTGCAAGGCCGCCGGCGTCCGGGTGAACTTCTGACCAGACGTCACGGCCCCATGCCCCTGCCTGCGTGACTAGCTGGCGAAGTCGATGCCGGTGAGGGTGACCGAGCGGTGCGCGGCGAGAAGCTCGGCCTGCGCCGTGACGGCCTTGCGGGTGGCGCCCGGCAGCCTCTGCCAGGGCTGGACGGCGACCGTGAACGCCCTGCCCGACTTGCGGGGACGCCAGGTGCCGACCAGTTCGCCGTCGACCAGGACGGCGCCGGGTCGACCCAGCACCGGCCACAACTCCTTGGCGCGGGCGGCGTCCGACACCAGGGTCGCCCGGTCCTTGGCCTGCAAAAACAGGTCGTACGGGCCGAGCAGGCGCGTCCCCGTGCGCTCGGCCGACTCCAGTGCCTCCTCGTCGGCGGCCAACAGGGAGCGCACCTCGCCGTCGACCCGCACCTCGATCACGTCCTCGGGCCAGAGCGCCTTGACGTCCTTCAACGGCGCGTCCAGGTAGTCGGCCACCTGTTTCGGGGTGGCCGGACCGAGCAGGCGAAGGTACGCGCGGATGAGGTCCAAGCGGTCGTCCACCGCCGTCGCCTTCCTGAAGCCGGTGATACGCCGCAGGACCGGAGGTGAGGTGTCGAGATCCAGCTCCAGTCCGGCCCGCACGGCGGCGAGCCGGAACGGCATCTCGTAGACGTGCGTGGCGTCGCACGGCCGGCAGAACCGCAGGTACGGTTCGGGAAGCATCGTGGCCAGCCGGCCCGACGCCGTACCCTTGACCGTCGGTGCGGTGACAATGGCCCGCATACGGTCGGCCACCTCGTCGAGGGCGGCGAGGTTGCCGATGCCGGCGGCCTTCAACGGCCTGGAAGCGTCGTAGATGCGCTTGCCCGCGTCGGCGTCGGAGAAGGGCCCGACCGCCGCCGCCACCGCGCCCACGTCGGCCCGACGGTAGAGGTGGGGAGCACCCCGCACCGTCCACAGCAGGACCACGTCCCTGTCGGACAACGCGGTCACGTCGACACCGCGCACGGCGAGTGCCCACCGTGCGCCGTCCGGTCCGGTGTTCTGCACACCGATGTCCAGGATCGCGGTGTCGGCGAGCGTGCCCTCGCTCCGATCGAGCTGCTGGGCCCGGACGCGGAAGTTCATCACCTGGTGACGATCGACCATGCCTGCACCCTAGTCCGGCACAATGACACGCTCGTGCCAATGCCGGCCGCGGGGAGGAGCCCGATGGGTTACCGCTTCGAGCACGTCGACCTGCCCGAACCCGCGGCCACCGCGCGCGCCCAATACGAGGCGTGCCTCGACTCCGGCGGGTCGTGCGGCACCTGGCCCCGGTGCAGCGACGAGTACGAATCGCTGGCCGCCGCCCATCAGTTCGCCCTCAACATGGCCGGCATGGGGTTCTGCCGCGAACTGATGCGGTGCGCCGGCATGACCTACCAGGCGACACCGCGTCCCTTCCCGGACTGGCCGTTCGACGGCATCGACGACTGGCGCAACGCCGACCAGAGCCGACGGGACGCGTACAAGGAGGCCGAACGGGTCGCTGCCGCGCAGACCGAGCCCGGCATGGTCGGAATCCCCGCGTTCAAGTTCACGAGCAACGGCCCCTGGCTGGTCGGCACGACCGAGATCGAACAGGCACTGCTCTTCTACGAGGCGTCGCCGGCGGACCTGCGCGCCGAATGCGAGGCCGACGAGCTGTGGGTCGCCTGGCTCGGCTGGCTGCGGGAGGCGCGCGCCCACGGCGGTTTCACAGTCAGCTGAGCTGTCCGCAGAGCGGCGTCAGGTGGGTACCTCAGCCGGGGTTGGCGGACCCGCCTCCGCGCGGGGCGCCTCGAACTGGTTGTTCAGTTTGTCGACTGCCGCCTGCGGGCAGCGCTTGAGGCCGCCGGCCGCATCCGGTCCAGAAACTCACCCAGATCGCTGCCCGTCGTGGACGCTCCGCCTGTCTGCGCGCGTCTAGGAACAGATGCCGGGTGGGTCGTCGGGGTCGATGGTGATGCCGAGGTCGGTGCAGGGGAAGGAGCTGCCCTGGCTGTGGATGCGCCAGCCGTGGGTGGGGGTGTGGCGGAAGAGGTAGGCGCCGTCGCTCTGCTGGTTGGGGTCCCATCCGGGTGGCCCAGCCTTTCCAGCACTGCACCCGTCCGGGGTTGATGCGGTAGCCCTCGGGCAGGCCGGGCACCCGGTTCAGCGTCGCGGCCGTGACCGGGCAGCCTGTCGCCGAGGGGTCGTCGCCGCCGGTGCCGATGGCCGGGAGGTCACGGTGGCCGGCGGTGGGCTGACGGCAGTCGGGCGCGGCGACCGTGCCGGGCGACGCCGGGGAGGATCCGGCGGCGGGTTGACCGGTGGTGCAGCCGGCGGCGGTGACCGCGACGAGGGCGGCGGGTACGAGAACGCGGTGCCCGAAGGAGAGGTTCATACCTGGTGACAGGCCTCCCGGACCGGAAACGTTGCCGTCCGACCGGAAAACTTTCTGGGCCTGCCTACGTCGCCTGACCGCTGGGTTGGTCGGGGCGTTGGCGGGCGAAGGCGTCCGTGAGCCCCCAGCGGCCCGGGACGTCCAGCAGGGCGATCCGACCGAAGGCGGACGGCAGTGCCGGGTTCACGGCGAGGTGGTCCTCGTGCGGGTTGATGCCGAGCATCGTGCGGATGAGCAGCATGCACGCGCCGCTGGACCAGGCCTGTGGGCTGCCGGCGGTCGGGTACCGCACCGGGTAACGGGTGGTGTGCCTGTCGAATCCGCCGAACGCCTCCGGCAGTCGGCCCTGGAAGTAGGTGGCGGCCGACAGGACGCCCTCGGCGATCCGGGCCGCCTCGGCGCTGAACCCGTACCGGCGCAGACCCCACGCGATGAACGAGTTGTCGAACGGCCAGACCGTGCCGGTGTGGTAGCCGAGCGGGTTGTAGCGGCCCTGCCCCTCGGCGAAGGTCCGCACACCCCAGCCGGAGAACAGCGCCGGGCCCATCAGGTGTTCGGCGATCTGCGCGGCCCGCTCGCGCGGCACGATGCCGCTCCACAGCAGGTGCCCGATGTTCGACGAGAGGCTGTCGACGGGAGTGCCGTCGTGGTCCAGGGCCAGCGCGTAGTAGCCCCGGTCGTCGAGCCAGAAGTCCTTGTTGAAGCGTTCGTACAGGGCCGCCGCCTGACGTTCCAGCCGGTTGGCGTAGTCGGGATCGCCCCAGACGGTACGTGCCAGCCGCGCGCCTCGGATCTTGGCGTCGTACGCGTACCCCTGGGTTTCGCAGGTGGCCCGGGGGAAGCCCGGCAGCCGCCCGTCGGCGTACGAGATGCTGTCCCAGGAGTCCTTCCAGCACTGGTTGTCCAGTCCGGTGGCGCGGTTGCGCCGCTCGTACCAGACGTAGCCTGTCGCGTTGAGGTCCGCGTACCTGTCGATCCACTCCAGGGCGGCGCGGGCCTCCTGCTCCAACTCGACGACGAGCGCCCGGTCGCCGCTCCAGCGTTCGTACTCGTCGAGCAGCACCACGAACAGCGGGGAGGCGTCGACGGTGCCGTAGTAGGGGGAGTGAGGCTGCTCCTCGAACGCGGCCGACTCCCCGTAGCGCAGCTCGTGCAGGATCCGGCCCGGGTCCTCCTCCAGCACGTCGTCCCGGCGGGCGCCCTGGAGCGAGGCGAGGATCCGCAGGGTCGGCGGGGTCAGCGACGGGGTGACGGCGAGGGTCTGGAGGCAGGTCAGCAGGCTGTCGCGGCCGAACAGGGTCATGAACCAGGGCAGGCCGGCGGCGGGCACCGCGGCGCCGCTGAGCGAGAGCGGGGAGAAGCGCAGCGCTGCCAGGTCCACCAGGCTGCGCTGGTACACCTGCTGGAGGCTGCTGCTGTCGGTGTCCAGCGTCGGGGCCTGGGCGACCCATTCGCGGACGCTGTCGGGCAGTGTGGACTCGTCCGGGCGTAGCAGCCGCAGGGGTGAGCGCAGGTCGACGCCGTCCGGGCGCAGCGCCCGCATGACCACGTGCAAGCGGGTCGACCACTGCTGACCGGAGCCGAGTCGGGTCGTGAACCGCAGGCCGCGGGGGTCGAAGGTGGCCGGCTCGCTCGCCGTCAGAGAAACCTGGCGGTGGTACGTGCCGCGCCGGTAGCCGAGCCGCAACTCGTCCGGCTCGACCTCGCTGTAGTAGCTGCCGACCTTGTCCTCGATGTCGAACTTGATCTCGAAGATGTCGGCGAAGTCGGCCACCACCTCGAGCCGTACGTCGAGGTCCAGGTCATGGTCGCCGTAGTTGAAGAAGGTCAGGGACTCGGTCAGGTCCGGACCGATGCGCCGGCGGCGGATCGCCGACACGTCGGCCTGCACGTAGTCGACAGCCCCGCCCGGCACGACGAAGAACGTCACCTCGTAGTACTGGCTGTCGTCCACCGACAGCGCGGTCAACCGCTCCCCGTTGACGGTCAGCACCCAGCGGGACAGAAAGCGCGTGTCGGCGGAGAACAGGCCGACAGGCGTGGAGGCCGACGCCTCGACGTCGCCGCTGGCGTCGGACACGATGAACGTGTTCCCGTCGATACACGACACCGTGCCCGGGATGTCCCTCATCCGGTCACCTTCGTCGGCGCGGCCTGGGCACCCTGCCGTGCCTCGACCTGCGACGGGAACAGCTTGCCGACCCGCAACGCCAGAGACAGATCACCGTCGACCAGGATCGCGCCACGGGTGATCCCCGCCAGGCCGTTCATCTCGCCCAGCGCCATCGACTCCGCGACCTGCGCGGACACCTTGATGACAGTCCCGGCCGGCCCGTCGTCCTGCCGCACCCGCAGGCGGCCGTGGTCGATGTCCAGCCGCCACCGCTGCACCTGGTCACCGTCGCGGATGTCGAACCGGATGCTGCCCTGCACCTTGTCGAACCGTGGATCGTGGTCGGTGGCTGCCAGCCGTTCGAAGAAGGCGGTGATCGCCGACATCCGACACCTCCGCGGGTGCTGGTAGGAGCACCCGCCGGCTACCCGCTGTGCGTGCCCGCTAACCGGGCAGCCGGAACAGCGCCATGCTGACCCGGGTGGGATGGCAGCTTCACCCGCTGCCCCGGAAGCAGGCGCAGCGTGTACTCCTGACCTGCGTCCGCCAACCCGACCAGGTCGCCGGTGACCGCGTTGAAGGCCACCACCTGGGCGTAACAGTGGTACGGCCCGAGACCGTTCACCGTGTAGCGGCCCTGCTCGTCGGTGAGCGCACCGTTGTCGCCGTACTTGGGATGCGCGAGAAATGGCACCACGAGCACGCTGGCGCCGGCGATCGGCTGGCTGCTCGCCGCGTCGGTCACCACCCCGACGATCGTGCCCGGCGGGTTGAGGCGTGTCTCTGGAGCCGTGGTCACCGGGTCGTCTCGCCAAGGCGACGGCACGACGCCGACGCCTCGGCGACGTTCTGGGCAGAAACGGACACCGGAAGGGGTGCTAGGGCATAGCGTCACGGTGGCGGAGCCACCGCCGCGCCACCGCGCCGGTGGCGGCACGCCGAGCGGAGAGGACCAGACGTGGACCATGTCGACGGGGTACGCCTGCCGGAGTTGGACGGGTCCCAGCCGAAGAACGCCCTGCCGCGTACCCTCGGCTGGCTGAGCCTGGTCCTCGGCGTCGGCGCGCTGGCCGAGCCGGCGCCGCTCGCCCGCCTCACCGGGGTCGACGACTCCCCGGCGGCGGTGGCGGTCATCCGGGCCGTCGGGGCGCGGGAGCTCTCGCACGGCGCCGCCCTCGTCACCGGCCGCCACCCTGGAGGCCGGGTGTGGACCCGGGTCCTCGGTGACGCCATGGACCTCACGCTGCTCGGCCGGGCGATGGCGCAGCGGCGCGGCGAGCGACGCCGGCGGCTGGCGCTGACCGCCGCCGTGGTCACCGGCATCACCGCTGTCGACCTCGCCGTCGCCGTCGCCGCGAGGCGTACCCGTCGCGCCCGCGACCGCATGATCCGGATCAGTCTCGGCGTCACCGTCAACCGTTCGCCGGCCGAGGCGTACCGGTTCTGGCGGGACATGGAGAACCTGCCCCGGTTCATGGCACACCTGGAGTCGGTGCGCGCCGACGACCTGCGCCGCTCACACTGGATCGCCCGCGGCCCCGCCGGCCGCCGCGTCGAGTGGGACGCCGAGATCATCGACGACCAGCCGAACAAGTCCGTCGCCTGGCGGTCGATGCCTGGTGCCCAGGTGCCCAACGCCGGTCGCGTCCACTTCCTGCCCGCGCCGGGCGACCGGGGCACCGAGGTACGCGTGCAGCTCGCCTACGCGCCGCCGGCCGGATCGCTCGGCCGCGCCGTGGCGAAGCTGTTCGGCGAGGAGCCCGAGCAGCAGGTCCGCGACGACCTGCGCCGGTTCAAGCAGGTCCTGGAGGCCGGCGAGGTGGTCCGCTCCGAGGGCAGCCCCAACGGCATCTCCGTACGCCAGCAGGCCATGCAGCGTCCCGCGCAGCCGTTGCCGGCGTCCCGTCGCTGACGTACCCGAGCTCCGAAAGGGACCGACAATGAAGGCCACCGCCTGGATGGGCACCGACAGCGTCAAGGTGATCGACGTGCCCGACCCGACGATCATGAACGCGCGGGACGCCATCGTCCGGATCAGCACCACCGCGATCTGCGGCTCCGACCTGCACCTGTACCACGGGTACATCCCCGCCATGCGCAAGGGCGACATCCTCGGCCACGAGTTCATGGGCGAGGTGGTGGAGGTCGGCCCGCAGGTGCGCAACCTCAAACCCGGCGACCGGGTGGTCGTACCCTTCCCGATCGCCTGCGGGCACTGCTCCTCGTGCCAGCGTGGCCTCTACTCGGTCTGCGAGAACTCGAACCCCAACGCCGGCATCGCCGAAAAGATCATGGGCCATTCGCCGGCCGGCATCTTCGGCTACTCCCACCTGCTCGGCGGGTACGCCGGCGGCCAGGCCGAGTACGCGCGGGTGCCGTTCGCCGACGTCGGCCCGCTCAAGGTGCCCGACGACGTCCCCGACGAGCAGGCGGTCATGCTCGCCGACGTGTTCCCGACCGGCTACATGGGCGCCGAGATGTGCGACATCAAACCCGGTCAGGTGATCGCCGTGTGGGGCGCCGGGCCGGTCGGGCTGCTCGCCGCAGCCAGCGCCCGGCTGCTCGGCGCCGAGCGGGTGATCGTCATCGACCGGTACCCGTACCGGCTGCGACTGGCCGAACAGCACGCCGGCGCCGAGACGATCAACTACGAGCAGGACGACGTGCTCGACACGCTCAACGAGATCACCGCCGGTCGCGGGCCGGACGCCTGCATCGACGCCGTCGGCCTGGAGGGCCACCACGGCAACGCCGCGATGTACGCGTACGACCGGGCCAAGCAGGCCACCCGGACCGAGACCGAGCGGCCGTTCGCGCTGCGTCAGGCGATCCTGGCCTGCCGATCCGGAGGGGTGGTCTCGGTCGTCGGCGCGTACGGCGGCTTCGTCGACAAGTTCCCGATGGGCGCCTTCATGAACAGGTCCCTGATCATGCGAACCGGTCAGTGCCACGTGCAGCGCTACACCCGGCCGCTGCTGGACCGGATCCGGCGCGGCGAGATCGACCCGAGTTTCATCGTCAGCCACCGGATGCCGCTGCGCGACGCCCCGAAGGGCTACAAGATCTTCCAGAAGAAGCAGGACGACTGTACGAAGGTGCTGCTCTCGGTGTGAGCGGTGTGCGGTGCGGCGCGTCAGCTCCACCGGGCACTCACCCATTGCCGAGCCCTGCCACTGCCTGCCGGCGCGGGAGGGACTCCGACCGTCGCCCGGCGTGGGTAGCCTCGCGTCATGTCGAACGACATTCACCGACCTCAGGTCCGGGTCGACGTCCGTGCGGGGACGGCAGCCGATGCCGCGGCGTTGGCGGGGCTTCGATGGCGGCGGCTGACCGAGGAGGGCGGCTACACGGGCGACGACCACGACGACTTCGTGGGGCTGTTCGCCACCTGGGTCGTCGAGCACCTGTCGACCCACCTGCCGTTCGTCGCCGAGGTCGACGGCCACGTGGTCGGGATGGCCTGGTTGATGGTGTCCGACCGGGTGCCGGCCCCCACGCTCCGGCACCGCCGGACCGGGGACGTGCAAGCGGTGTACGTCGTACCGGAACTACGCGACAGCGGCGTCGGCGCGGCCCTGCTGGCCCTGGTGCTGGCCGAGGCGCGTGAGCGTGCCCTGGAACACGTGACCGTCCACTCCAGTGAACGCGCGGTGCCGCTGTATCAGCGGATGGGCTTTCAGAGCGGGCGGACCTGGCTCAGCTGGCAGCCCGAGTGAGGTGACCGACATGCCGTCGACGGAGAGTGCGGACCCGGCGCCGTCCATCGGGGACATCGTGCGGCTTCGGCCGGTGGGCGAGGCGGACCTGGCGATGTTCCGGCGGTTCTGCGTCGAGCCTGGGCTGGTCGGCCTCGACTGGGCCGGGTTCCGCCACCCCGGCGCGCCGGCGCGGCGTTTCGCCGTCGACGGCTGGCTGGGCGTCGACGACGGGCGGCTCGTCGTCGAGGTGGAGCAGGATCAGGCCGCCGGCTTCGTGCGGGCCTGCGAGTTCCGGGCCGGGCGGTGGCGCGACGGGTATCTTTACAGCCGGCTGCGCGACGATCCGCCGCCCGAAGCGCTCGCCGGGACGTGATCCCCGGGAAGGGGCACCAGTGCCGGTCTACCGCCACCCAGGCACCGTCATCACCGACCACCGTTTCCCGGTGCCGCTCGACCACGGCGACCCGGCCGGAGAGCGGATCGAGGTGTACGCCCGCGAGGTCGTGGCCACCGCGAAGCAACACGAGTCGCTGCCGTGGCTGCTCTTCCTCCAGGGCGGCCCCGGTGGCCGCTCACCGCGTCCGGTGGGCCGGGACGGCTGGCTGGACCGGGCGTTGGACGACTACCGGGTGCTGTTGCTGGACCAGCGGGGCACCGGCCGCTCGACCCCCGCCGACCGGCACACCCTGCCGCCGCGCGGCGACGCGGCCGCCCAGGCCCGGTACCTGGCGCACTTTCGGGCCGACTCGATAGTGCGGGACTGCGAACTGATCCGGCGGGACCTTCTCGGCGACGACGGTCGGTGGAGTCTGCTCGGCCAGAGCTACGGCGGCTTCTGCACCCTCACCTACCTGTCGTACGCGCCGCACGGCGTCCGCGAGGCCTTCGTGACCGGCGGCCTGCCCGGTCTGCGCAGCACCGCCGAAGACGTCTACCGGGCCGCCTACCCGCGGGTGCGGCGCAAGGTCGAGGCGCACTACGCCCGCTACCCGCAGGACGTCGAGATCGTCCGGGACGTCGCGCGGCACCTGCGGGAGCGGGAGGTGCGCCTGCCCGGCGGTGGACTGCTGACCGTCGAGGCGTTCCAGGCCATCGGCATCCTGCTGGGCACCGGCAACGGCTCGCACACCCTGCACTACCTCCTCGAGGACGCCTTCCTGCCCGGGATGCCCGGCCGGCAGCTCTCCGACAGTTTCCTCGCCGAGATCCAGGGCCACCTGTCGTACGCGAGCCGCCCGCTCTACGCCCTGCTGCACGAGTCGACCTACGGCCAGCGTTCGGTGACGCCGCGCGCCACCGGCTGGGCGGCCGAGACGGTGCGGGCCGAGTTCCCGCAGTTCGACGCCGACCGGGCGTTGGCGGCGGACCGACCGGTGCTGCTGACCGGCGAAATGATCTACCCGTGGACCGTCGCCACCGACCCGGCGCTGGCCCCGCTGGGCGAGACGGCGGAGCTGCTGGCCCGCCGTACCGACTGGCCGGACCTGTACGACCCGGACCAGTTGGCCCGCAACGAGGTCCCGGTCGCCGCCGCGATCTACCACGACGACATGTACGTCGATACCGCCGACTCGGAGACCACCGCGCGGGCGGTGCGCGGCCTGCGCCCCTGGATCACCAACGAGTACGAACATGACGGTCTGCGGGTCAGCGGAGGCCGCGTCCTCGACCGGCTGATCCGACTGGTACGCGACGAGATCTGACGCCCCGCCGGCTCCCGGCCGGACCGTCCGGGTCGGCGCGTGACCCCGTTTGTGCTCAGGGAGCCGGGGAACCCGCCCTGTTCGTCCGCCGGCAGCCCGACCGCCGGTCGCGGAGACGGAAGGGAGCGGATCATGGAGTACGAGCAGATGATCGCCACGGTCCGGCAGCGCGCCGGCCTGGGGGAGAACGAGGCCGTACGGTCCGTACAGGCCGTCCTGTCGGTGCTCGGCGAACGACTCGCCGGACAGGAGGCCGACCACCTGGCGGCACAGCTGCCGGATCCGCTGGACGGATCCGTCACCCGCAACCCGCAGGGCCGCCGGTGGGACGTCGGTGAGTTCCTCAAACACGTCGGCGACCGCGAGCAGGTCGCGAACGCGGACCAGGTGCGTCAACACGCCCAGGCGGTGCTGCGGACCGTCGCCGAGGCGCTCGACGACGACGAGCGGCACGACCTGCTCGCCCAGTTGCCCGCCGGCATCATCGACCTCTTCGGCGTGCCCACCCCACGCGGCTGAGCACCGCCACGCGACGACCGGCGCGCATGACGGGTCGGGTCCCCGCTGGCGCGCCGGTCGAGCCGCACGGTCAGCGGGGGCGGACGCCGGCCTCCACCGTCAGGGTCCCGGCTTCGGCGTCGATCGTGGCCCTCGCGCCGAGGGGAACCGTGAGCTGCCCGTCGCCGTGCCCCAGTCGTAACCCGCCCAGGACCGGCACACCAAGGTCGTACAGGCGGTCCTTCAGTACCGACGCCGCGTCCCACTCGCCTGGTTCACCGACGCTGTTGGTGATCTGCCCGATGACCACCCCGGCGACCCTGCGCAGCACGCCCACCCGGCGCAACTCGGTGAGCATCATGTCGATGCTGTACGGAGCCTCGTCCACGTCCTCGAAGAACAGGATCGCGTCGTCGAAGTCCGGCGCGTCTCCCGCACCGAGCGACGTGGAGATCAACGTCAGGCAGCCGCCGAGCAGCGGCCCCGACGCCCGTCCCGGCACCACGACGGAGGCGGCGGTCTCGGCCGGATCTCTGGTGATCGTGACGGGTGCGGTGGTCATCACCGCCCTGCGCAGCGCCTCGGCCGACTCGGGGCCGGTGCGACTGTCGTTCCAGTTGACCATCGGGCCGTAGAAGGTGGCCAGCCCGGTCTCACGCCACAGCTTGCCGTGGATGCTTGTGATGTCGCTGAAGCCGACGACCACCCGGGGATCCCGGCGGAGACCGGAGACGTCGATCCGATCCACGATCCGCTGGGTGCCGTAACCGCCCCGGGCGGCGAAGACGGCACGGATCCCGGGGTCGTTGAGCGCGGCGTTCAGGTCGGCGAGCCGCTCCGCGTCGGTGCCGGCCAGGTAGCCGTACCTGGTGAAGACGTGCCTGCCCAGCTCGACCTCCAGGCCCCAACTGCGCAGGAATTCGATGCCTCGGGCCATGTTCGTGGGGTCGGGGGTGCTGCCGGGCGACACGACCCGCACCCGGTCGCCGGGGGCCAGCGCCGGTGCCCGCAGGACGCGCCTCGCGCCACGGGGAGCGGCCTGGGCGGGCGCGGCCTGGACGCTGCCGACGAGTACGGCGGCGCCGCCGGCCGCAGCTCCCATCCCCAGCATGTGTCGACGGGACAGGGGTGCTCGCGCGGGAGTCTCTGTCGGGGTGGGGTCTGTTCCGGAAGTGGCCACAGGCGTCCCTTTCATCGTCAGCAGAGCGATGTCCGAGTTGCCACAGCCTACGACGATGTTCGATTCGTCAGGGGGTCCACAAAGGACGCTGGGCGCCTAGGGGATCGGCCACTCGTGCACCGGCCGGTTGCTGTGCATCAGGTCCACGTAGTGCCGGACCACCTCGCGCAGCGCCGCCGGACGGTCCAGGTGGTCGGCGGACTCCAGCCTGTGCAGGGTCTCCACCTGCCAGGTCGCGCCGTTGCGGCCTGTCAGGCAGCGCTGCTCGACGATGCCGAGCAGCCGGTCCCGTTCAGCCGGGTCGAGCCCCCACCGGTCCAGGCCGTGATGCGCCATCGGCAGCAGCCGGCGCAGCACCAGCTCGGTCACCGGCAGGTAGCCCAGGCCGGGCCAGAACACCTGCGCGTCGATGCCGTACCGGGCGCAGCTGGTGAAGTTCTCCTCCGCGGCGCTGAACGACATCTGCGACCACAGTGGCCGGTCCGACTCGGCCAGGGCGCGCACCAACCCGAAGTAGAAGGCGCCGTTGGCGATGGTGTCCAGCACTGTAGGGCCGGCCGGAAGCACCCGGTTCTCCACCCGCAGGTGCGGCCGGCCCCGCGACACGTCGTACACCGGGCGGTTCCACCGGTACACGGTGCCGTTGTGCAGCCGCAGTTCCGCGAGGTTCGGCACCTCACCGGCGGCGAGGGCCTGCGCCGGGTCCTCCGGGTCGCAGACCGGGAGCAGCGCCGGGAAGTAGCGGACGTTCTCCTCGAACAGGTCGAACACGTTGGTGATCCACCGTTCGCCGAACCAGACTCTGGGGCGTACCCCCTGGGCCTTGATCTCTTCCGACCGGGTGTCGGTGGCCTGCTGGAACAGCGGGATGCGGGTCTCGCGCCACAGCTCGCGGCCGAAGAGCAGCGGCGAGTTCGCGCCGACCGCGACCTGGATACCGGCGATCGTCTGGGCGGCGTTCCAGTAGTCGGCGAACTGCGCCGGGCTGACCTGGAGGTGGAACTGGGTGCTGGTGCAGGCCGCCTCCGGGGTGATCGTGTCGGCGGTCACCGCCAGCCGCTCCACCCCGCTGATCGCGATCGGCAGATCCTCGCCACGGGCCGCGAAGATCTGTTCGTTGAGCAGCGCGTACCTGGGGTTCGCGGAGAGCGTCTCGGCGGTCAGGTGCTCCGGGCGCAGGGTCGGCAGGATGCCGATCATCACCATGTGCGCACCGATCGACCGGGCCTTCTCCTCGGCGGCGTTGAGGCTCGCCCGCACGTCCTGCTCGAAGGCCGCGGTGCCGGTGCCGGTCAACCGCCTCGGCGGCACGTTGATCTCGACGTTGAACTGGCCCAGCTCGGTCTGGAACAGCGGGTCGGACACGGCGGCCAGGACGTCCGTGTTGCGCATCGCCGGCATCGAGGCGTCGTCGACCAGGTTCAGCTCGATCTCCAGCCCGGTCATCGGCCGGTCGATGTCGAAGCGCGACTCGCGCAGCATCTCGGCGAAGACGTCGAGGCAGAGGCGGACCTTCTCGCGGTAGCGGGCCCGGTCCTCCCGACTGAAGGTTCGTACGCCGACGTCCTCGCCCATGGTCACCACCCTGTCACCGCTGGTTCCTCCCAACCTCGCACGGCCCGGCGGGCGGGGGAAGACCCGATGGTCTCTTCCTACCCAGCTGCCCGCCCCGATAGCCCAGCCGGAGCGCCCCGATAGCATTGCGGGCCGAAAGGTGGTGGCGTGGGGATGCGCGAGAAGGTGACCCGACTGTTCGTCGCGGCGGCGATCGCCGAGGCGTGCTCCTGGCTGGCCCTGCTGGTCGGGATGGCGGTCAAGTACGGCCCGCCGGACAACGAGCTGGGCGTCAAGATCTTCGGGCCGATCCACGGCGGCCTGTTCGTCGCGTACGGCCTGCTGGTACTGGCCGTGGCCCGGCTGCGCCGGTGGAGCCTGCCGGTCACGTTCGTGGCGCTGGTCAGCGCGGTGCCGCCGTTCGCCACAGTGATCTTCGAACGCTGGGCCCGCCGCCGGGGGATGCTCGGCACCGAGCGTGTGCCGGAGCGCGAGCCCGCCCCGGTCGGCTGACCCGTCGCCGCTGCGGGCCAGGCCAGCCGACCGGGCCCGGTCAGGTCAGGTCAGCGCGGAGCAGGCCACGATGCCGGTGAGCAGCAGCGCGCCCAGCACCGCCTGCAACAGCAGCGGTGGGCCGAGGTGCGACCAGAGCGTCGCGGTACGCGGGGTCAGCAGCTGACCGGTGGTGAGGTTGACGATCCGCTCGATGCGCGGCGGCAGATCCGGGTCGCGTTGCGGGCGCAGGGTGAGCTGCACGTGGTCCGCCGGGTGCAGCGCGCTCTGCGGCAGGTGGCCGTGCAGCTCGACCTCGCACAGCTGACCTGCGGTGTTGCGCAGCCGCACGGGGGTCACCAGGTATTCCGGGCCCTGCTTCAGCTCCTTCCACCGCCGCCGGGTGCCGCCTCCGCCGAAGGAGAACAGCGTGCGCAGCAGAAGGGCGGGCAGCCTGGCGATCGCCGCCGCGGCGAGTACGGCCACCAGCACCGGTTGCCCGACGCGTATCTCCCGGGTGTAGCCGTCCAGCAGGCGGATCAACCGTCCGGTGACGATCCGCTCCGTCGGGTGCACGATGCGTCGGGTATCGAGTCCGCTGTCCATTTCCACCACCGAGAGTCCGCGTCCGTTCACTGATCGTATCGATGTCCTCGGTTGAACGACGTGAATGAAACCTGGTCACGGGCTCACGGCGGCGAGGTGACATCCCGGGCGAGCAGGGTAAGCGGGGGGCCGAGCTGGAAAGGGGTCGAGCATGCAGCTGTCCTTCCTGCGCCCGCTCTACGACCACCCCGGGCCGTGGTGCTCGGTGTACGTGGACGCCTCCGCCGACACGGAGGACGCCCACGAGGCGCTGGCCCTGCGCTGGCGTGCCCTCGAACGCAGCCTGGCCGACCAGGGCGCCGACGAGGCGAGCATCGCCGCGTTGGACCGGGTGGTCCGTGGCCACGACCCGATGGTCGGGGACTACGGAATCGCCGTCTTCGCCAGTCACGGCCGGGTGGTGCTCTCCGAGTACCTGTCCGCGCCGCCACTGCGCGATCTGGCCCACTACGGGCCGCTGCCGCACGTGATGCCGCTGCTCGCCCAGCGCGGCGAGCAGGTGGCCTGGGTCCGGGTGCTCGCCGACCGTACCGGCGCGGACGCGGTCGCCATCAGCGCCGGCGGAGTGCCCCGACGGGCGCACGTCGTCGGCCGCGAGACGTTCCCGCTCCGAAAGCCGCAGCCCGGGGGCTGGTCCCAGGACATCTACCAGAAGGCCGCCATGGAGGCGTGGCACCACAACGCCGGAGACGTCACCGCGGCGACCGTGGAGCTGGCCGAGAAGGTCGGCGCGGAGGTGGTGGTGGTCGCCGGCGACGTCCGGGCCACCGGCATGATCGCCGCCCAGATGCCCGAGCGCTGGCAGGACCTGATGGTGCGGACCGACGCGGGCTCGCGGGCAGCCGGCGCCGACCAGACGCTGCTGGACGACCTCACCGTGCAGACCATCGCGGAGGTCGCCGACCAGCGCATCGCCGCCACGCTCGACAAGTTCGGTGTGCAGGAGGACGTCGGCGGCGGCCTCGACGCGGTCGTCTCGGCGCTGCAACGCAACCAGGTGGACACGATGCTCATCGTGGACGACCCGTCGGCGAACGGTGAGCTGTGGATCGGTCCGGAACCCACCGAGATCGCCGTCGACCCGGGGCAGCTGGCCGCCATGTCGGTGACCGACCCCCAGCGGGTACGCGCCGACGCGGCGCTGGTCCGGGCCCTCGTCGGCACCGACGCGGCGTTGACGGTGCTCGGTCCGGACGAGGCACCCGACCTCGTCGACGGTGTCGGGGCGGTCCTGCGCTATGTCGACCCCGGCACTCCCGGGCGCGGCAATGGTTGAGCGGTTCGTGGCCGACCTCGTGGTGCAGCGGCTGCTGGCCTGGCGGGTGCCCCGCGTGTTCGGCTATCCGGGCGAGGCGATCGCCCCCCTCGTGGAGGCGTTGGAGCGTACCGGCGGTGATCCGGCGTTCATCCCGGCCCGCCACGAGGAGACGGCCTCGTTCATGGCCACCGGGCACGCCAAGTTCACCGGCGGCATCGGTGTCTGCCTGGCCACCCAGGGGCCCAGCGCGGTCCAACTGCTCAACGGCCTGTACGACGCCAAGCTGGACAGCAAACCGGTCGTGGCGATCGTCGGCGAGGACATCTCCGGACCGCTCGGCGGTGCCCACCAGGAGATCGGCCTGAGCCGTCTCTTCGGGGACGTGTGCAACCAGTTCGTCCGCTACGGCCGCAGCCCGCAGGAGGTGCCGGGACTGCTGGACCAGGCATTCCGTACGGCGGCGGCGACCCGCAGCCCGACCTGCGTGGTGCTGCCCCGGCAGTTGCAGGAGGCCCTGGTGCCCGACCTGCACACCAACGCCGTCGGGGTGATCTCGGCGACGCCAGGTGAGCCGCTGGCCCGGGTCCTGCCGCACGAGGTGGACCTGGAGGCCGCCGCGCAGTTGCTCGGCGGTGGCCGGCGCACCGCGATCCTCGTGGGCCAGGGCGGGCGGGGCGCGGCCGCCGAGATCGTCGAGCTGGCCGACCGCCTCGGCGCCGGGGTGGCAACCTCGCTGCTGGGCAAGCCCGTCCTCGACGAACGGCTGCCCTTCCACGCCGGGGTGCTGGGGGAGGTGGGCACCCCGGCCGCTGCCGAACTGATGGGCGGCTGCGACACGCTGCTGCTGGTCGGCACCAACGACCCGTGGACCGACTACTTCCCGATGCCGGGACAGGCCCGCACGGTGCAGATCGACATCGACGGGCGGCGCATCGGCACCCGCTACCCGGCCGACGTGCCGCTCGTCGGCGACGCCGCCGAAACCCTGCGGGCGTTGCTGGCCCGGGTGCCCGACCGGCCCAACCCGCAGTGGCGCGCCACAGTGGAGAACTCGGTGGACCGCTGGCGGGCCGACGCCGCCGAACGGGCCGCCGCGCCAGCCGAACCGATCAACCCGCAGCTGGTGCTCCAGGAGCTGTCCAGCCGGCTGCCGGGCGTCGGCGCGGTCGCCGTCGACGTCGGCTCGGTCCTCCACTGGTACGCCCGGCACCTCGTCCTGCCGCCAGGTGTCAACGCGCAACTGTGCGGCACCCTCGGCTCGGTGGGCTGCGCCCTGCCGTACGCGGTGGCCGCCAAACTGGCCGCACCCGACCAGCCGGTGGTCGCGCTTGTCGGCGACGGCGCCATGCAGCTCAACGGGCTCGCCGAGCTGATCACCGTGTCGCACCACTGGCAGCGGTGGCGCGACCCTCGACTGGTGGTGCTGGTGCTCAACAACCGGGACCAGAACGGTATGGCCGGCGGGCGGCAGCCGTCGAACGATCCGACCCGACGTCGACCCGACGTGCCGTACGCCGGCTGGGCCCGGCTGCTCGGGATGCACGGCGTCCGGGTGGACCGGCCCGAACTGGTCGGCGCGGCCTGGGACGAGGCCCTCGCCGCGGACCGTCCCTGCGTACTGGAGGCGGTCGTGGACCCGGCGGTGTCGCTGGCGCCGCCGGACCCGGCGTTCGCCGACCTGCGCGGCCTGTACGCCGACGGGGCGGCGGCCCGGAAGGTACGGGAACAGACCGAACGCACTGTCGCCGCGCAGGATGTCGTTTAGCGGTCCTGCTCAGGGGCATCAGAAGCGGCCCAACGACGCTGGAGGTCCCATGCCGGAGCCCGCCGACCGCCGCTACGGTCCCGCACCACTACCGCAGCCGCGCGGTCCGCTGTCCGCGGCGGTGACCGATGCCCTGCGGCGTGCCCCGCACGACCTGCCGGCCAGCCTCGGCGCCGACCTCGACCCCGAGGACCCGCTCACGGACGAGGACCTGCAACTGACCCTGTTCCTCTGCTACGAGCTGCACTACCGGGGCTGGCGGGGCGTGGACGACGACTGGGAGTGGCAGCCGACGCTGCTGGGCCTGCGTGCCCGCGCCGAACGGCCCTTCGAGGCGGCGCTGCGCCGGCTGGTCGGTTCCCCGCGGGTGCCCGCCGCCGGAGTGGCCGCCGGGCTGGCCGAGCTGGTCGCCTCCGACGACGGGCCGTCGCTGGCCGCGACGCTCCAACGGCGCGCCGACCTCGCCCAGTTCCGCGAGTTCGTCGTGCACCGTTCCGTCTACCACCTGCGCGAGGCGGACCCGCACAGCTGGGCCCTGCCCCGCCTCGGTGGCGAGGCCAAGGCCGCCCTCGTGGAGATCCAAACCGACGAGTACGGCAACGGCCGGCTGGACCGGATGCACTCCGAGCTGTTCCGGCGCACCCTGGACCGGCTGGGCCTGGACACCGGGTACGGCGCACACGTGGACGCGGTGCCCGCTGTGACGTTGACGACGAACAACCTCATGTCGCTGTTCGGCCTGCACCGGCGCCTGCGCGGCGCGGTGCTCGGGCACCTGGCGGCCTTCGAGATGACCTCTTCGCTGCCCAACCGCCGCTACGGCAACGGGTTGCGCCGGCTCGGCTTCGACGAGGTGGCCACCGGCTTCTACGACGAGCACGTCGAGGCCGACGCGGTGCACGAGCAGATCGCCGCGCACGACATGTGCGGTGGCCTGGTCCGCGCCGAACCGGCCCTGGGACCGGACGTGCTGTTCGGCGCGGCGGCCGGCCTCGCGGTGGACCGGCTGTTCGCCGCGCACCTGCTGGACAGCTGGGCCGCCGGACGCAGCTCCCTGCGTCCGACCGTGCCATCCACCCCGCCCACCCTGCCGCCGACCGTCCCGCTGGTGGCGGCGACCCCGATGGCTCCGCCGGCCCCTACCGCGCTCGTCTGAGCCCAGAGGGCTCAGCACGCTGGATTCGCCGTGTCAGGTGCGGGTTGTCCCCACCCTGCGCGGTGTGACCCGGCGGCGACGACCCACTGTCACCCCTCGCGGGTGGTGCCCGCCCGGAAGTTGATCGCCTTGTGGGTGCCGTCGCAGAACGGCTTGAGCGCCGACTTGCCGCAGCGGCACAGCGCAACCGTGCCCCGGCGCGCGTCGATCCGCTCGCCGTCGGGCGTGACGAGGGCGAAGTCGCCGCGGACCAGAAGCGGTCCGTCCTCGTACGGGGTGATCGTGGCGGCGGCGGGCTCGCTGGTGTCGTCGGTGCGCATGGCCCCGGAAGTGCCCGCCCTGGCCGGCCCGAAACCCGAGGGACCGAACGCCGGTGATGACCGGCGCACCCCACCGACCAGCGGATTGTGCCGCCGGGAGGGTGATGCCCCGTTTGAACCCCATCGGGACGGGAAGCCGGGCCGCGTGGTGAGCGAACGAGGCAAGGTGGGGCCGGTGCACAAGGTGCGCAAGGGGCTCACGGCCGACGGCGCCGGTCTGGCCGGCGACCGGGTCGTGGCCGTGGGCAGCGCCGCCCGGGTGCTGGTCGCCGCCACCGCCCGCGCGCTGAACGGCACGGACTGCGCCGACCTGGGCCACCCCGGGCCGATGTCGCGGTTCCCCGGCACACCCGAGCCGGTCCGCCGGGCCGCCGTCAGCCGGGCCGCGGGGCGGGTCGCCCTCACCGCCACCCAGGTCGACGAGGTGGACGCCGCCCGGGTGGCCCGCTGGTTCGTCGACCAGTACCCCCGTCGGCGCTACCCTGGCCTGCTGATCGGCTCGCCGCACGGCGCGGTGGCACACCTCGCGGTTGCCCTCGGCGTTCCGTGGCTCCCGGCCGGTTTCGAGATGACCGCGCACTGGTCCGACGGCGCGGTGGACCGCCCGGCGGACGCGCTGGAGCACGGCGCGGCACTGGCCACCCGGCTGCTCGCCGCGAACCCCGACCTGCACCTGCGCCAGGTGCACTGCCCGGCCAGCCGGGGATCCCTGACCGGGGCGACCGTGTCGCTGACCGCCGCCTGGCAGGCCCTACCGGCCGCGTACGGGCAGTTCCTGACCGACCGGCTCGCCCCCGGCGCCCCGGTCGTGCTGGTCCGTGACGTGCGGACCTGGCCGGTGCTGGAGCACGGCCCCCGGCACAGCTTCCAGGTCGGCTGCCCGGCCAGCGGGCTGGACCCGGTCGACTTCCACCCGGACAGCCACGCCCTGCGCCAGGTGCTGCGCTCCGTCGGCGGCGACGCCACCCGGTGGGAACCGCCGCAGGTGTCCGCGCCGTCCGGTTACGCCGAGCACGACGTCGAATCGGGGTTCGAGCTGTCCGCGCGGGACTGGGCGGCCCGCCGCGAGCACCCGCTGCACCGGGTGCTCGTACCCCGTCCGGCGGCGCTCAGCGCGGGGGTCGCCGACCTGTACCGGCGGTGGCTGCGGGGCGCCGGCAAGACCGGTGACCGGTTGGTGGTGGAATGCGGCAGGCTGCTCGATCCGTGGCAGGTGGTGCGGGCGGGGCTGGTGCCGTACTGGTGCGAGAACGCCACCCGGCGCAGCGTCGACGAGGCCGAGTGGTGGCTGGCCGGCAGCGAGGCGTTCACCTCGGTGGACGTGCTGCCCGAGCCGCCAGGCGTGCGCTCGCCCGCCCTGGCCGGCCTGCCGCAGTGGCTGGCGGTCGCCGGGTTCGGTCGCCGCCGTCGGGCGTTGGACCGCACCTCCGCCCGGGGCTACCCGGTCACGTCGGTGCCCACCCGCCGGGCCACCGAGGTGCTCCGCTCCCAGCCGTACGACCTGCCCGCGCCGCCCCCTCTGGGGGCCGCCGAGGCCCTGTCCACGCTCCGCGACAGCGGCCGCCACCAGGGGTTGCTGGTCTCCTGAGACGGAGGACGCCGAAACATCCTCGCGAACCCGGGGTCCCGTGATTGAGTACCTACGGAGCGGGAACATCGCTGGCTGCGACGCCTTCATCGCGTTGCGTGCACGGCGTTGTCGCCCGCTGGCATCCCAGTCACTGACCCACTTTCCGGCCCGGTGCGTGGCTCGTCCACGCGCACGACCGGTTTCCCGATTCGGGCGGGGGACCTTCCTGAGGGAGGCGCGGATGTTCGGACAGACCAGCACGACCACGACCACACCACCACCCACCGAGCGGGGTCTGGAAGACCTCGACGCGGCGGCGCTGGCGTACGCGGCCCGGATCGAGGGGCTGCCGCCGGAGCGCCGGCAGGAGGCACGGGACGACCTGGTCCGCTTCGCGCTGCCGTTCGCCGGCCGGCTGGCCCGCCGCTACCGGGGGCGCGGAGAGCCGCTGGAGGATCTGGAGCAGGTGGCCCGCCTGGGGCTGGTCAACGCGGTCGACAGGTACGACCCGGAACGGGGCTCCTTCACCGCGTACGCCGCGATCACCATCGTCGGCGAGATCAAGCGGCACTTTCGGGACCGCACCTGGGGTGTGCACGTGCCCCGGCGGCTGCGCGACCTGATCCTCGAGGTCGGTCAGGCGACCGCCGCGCTGACGAGTGAGCTGTCCCGGGCGCCCACGGTGGCCGAGCTGTCGGCCCGGCTGGAGACGCCGGAGGAGGAGATCCTCGCCGCGCTGGAGTCGGCGGCCGGCTACAGCCCGGCGTCGCTCAACGCGCCGGTCGGCGGGGAGAGTTCCGCCGAGTTCGGCGACCTGGTCGGGGAGTCCGACAACGCGCTGGAATCAGTCGACGACCGGGTGACGGTCAGTGGCCTGCTGCACCGGCTGCCCTGGCGGGAACGGCGCATCCTGGCCATGCGCTTCTACGGCAACCAGACCCAGGCGGAGATCGCCGCCCGGTTCGGCATCTCGCAGATGCACGTGTCCCGGCTGCTGTCGCGGGCGCTGACCTGGCTGCGTCAGGCGATGCTCGCCGACGCGCCGCCGCCGTGGCAGAACGGCGCCGCCGAACCGGACCCGGGCAAGACCCGGATCTCGGTGAAGCAGAACGGCGACCGGGTGGTGGTGGAGGTCGGCGGCGAGATCGACCGCGACGGCGCGGACCAGCTGCGCCGGGCCATGCTGGAGGCGGTCACCGGCCAGCCCAGCGAGGTGGTCGTCGACCTGGTCGGCGCGGGCGGCTTCGACGCCGGCGGGATCGCCGCGCTGATGGCCGGACGGGACGCCGCGGAGCGTACCGGGGTGCCGCTGCGGCTCACCCGGGTCCAGCCAGCGGTACGCCGTTCGCTCACCGCCGCCGGCCTGGCGCCGGCCCGGGACTGACCCAGCGCCGACAAGCGACGAGAGGGCCGACACCCCGTGGGTGTCGGCCCTCGTGCGTCGTACGCCGGTCAGCGCTCCTCGGGGTTGCCGTCGCTGTGCGGGTGCCGCCACCGCTCGTGCGGCTTGGGCGCGTCCTCGGCGTCCTGGGGCGGGTCGCTCTGCTCGAAGCTCGGACGCCTTATCCCCTCGGGTTCCGGCACGTCCACCGGGCGCGCGCCGGAGCGGGGCGCCGGCTGGTACTCGGCGGCGTCGCGGGCGCCGTGCGCGCCCTCGGTGGCCGGCGACTCCGGAACGTGGTGCTCCATGTGCAGCTCCTCGGCGAACTGCTGCGGTGGCTTCGTGGTGCGCTGCGGCAGGTCCCGGCCCAGGTCGGAGACGAGCGGGCCGTACTTGAGGTCGAACGCGGGCCGTTCGGAGCGGATCCGGGGCATCTGGTCGAAGTTGCGCAGCGGCGGTGGGCAGCTCGTGGCCCACTCCAGCGAGTTGCCGAAGCCCCATGGGTCGTCCACAGTCACCATCGCCCCGTACCGCCAGGACTTCCAGGCGTTGTAGATGAAGAACAGCGTGGACAGGCCGAGGACGAAGGCGAAGATGCTGGAGATCATGTTCAGCGTGGTGAAGCCGTCGCTGGGCAGGTAGTCGGCGTATCGCCGGGGCATGCCCTCGTTGCCCAGCCAGTGGTGCACCAGGAACGTGCCGTGAAAGCCGATGAACATGGTCCAGAAGTGGGCCTTGCCGAGCCGCTCGTCGAGCAGACGTCCGGTCATCTTCGGCCACCAGAAGTAGTAGCCGGCGAAGAGGGCGAAGACCACGGTTCCGAAGACCACGTAGTGGAAGTGCGCCACGACGAAGTAGCTGTCGTGGGTGTGCCAGTCCGCCGGCGGGCTGGCCAGCAGCACCCCGGTGAGCCCACCGAGCAGGAAGGTGACCAGGAACCCGATGGAGAAGAGCATCGGTGTCTCAAAGGTCAACTGTCCCTTCCACATGGTGCCGATCCAGTTGAAGAACTTCACGCCGGTGGGCACCGCTATCAGGTAGCTCAGGATGCTGAAGAACGGCAGCAGCACCTGACCGGTGGCGAACATGTGGTGCGCCCAGACAGTCATCGACAGCACGGTGATCGCCACGGTGGCCAGCACCATGCCTGTGTAGCCGAACAGCGGCTTGCGGGAGAAGACCGGGATGATCTCGGTGATGATGCCGAAGAACGGCAACGCGATGATGTACACCTCGGGGTGGCCGAAGAACCAGAACAGGTGCTGCCAGAGCATCGGCCCACCGGTCGCCGGGTCGAACACGTGCGCGTTGAGCAGCCGGTCTGCCGAGAGCGCCAGGAGCGCGGCGGCCAGCAGCGGGAACACCAGGATCACCAGCACGCTGGTGAACAGCATGTTCCAGGTGAAGATCGGCATCCGGAACATCGTCATCCCGGGTGCGCGCAGGGTCAGGATCGTGGTGATCAGGTTGACCGCGCCGAGGATGGTGCCCAGCCCGGAGACGACCAGGCCGAGCACCCACATGTTCGCGCCCACACCGGGGGAGTGCTCGACGCTGCTCAGCGGGGTGTAGGCGGTCCAGCCGAAGTCCGCCGAGCCCTGCGGGGTGAGGAAGCCGCCGATCACCATGAGGCCGCCGAACAGGTACAGCCAGTAGGCCAGCGCGTTGAGCCGGGGGAACGACACGTCCGGCGCGCCGATCTGGATCGGCACGATGAAGTTGCCGAACCCGAAGGCGGCGGGGGTGGCGAACAGCAGCAGCATCACCGCGCCGTGCGAGGTGAAGAGCTGGTTGTACTGCTCGGAGGAGAGGAACTGCATGCCGGGGCGGGCCAGCTCGGCTCGGATCAGCATCGCCTCCAGCCCCGCCACCAGGAAGAACCCGAAGGAGGTCAGCAGGTACAGGATGCCGATCTGCTTGTGGTCGGTCGTGGCCAGGAACTTGACCAACGAGTTGCCGGGGACCGGCGACCGTACCGGTCCGGGAAAGCCCCCGAAGCGTGCCGGTGCCAGGATCGCCGGGCCCCGGTCGCGACCGGGTTCGGTGGTTACCCGCTTGGGCATGGCTGCTCACCCCGTCGTGACGGCAAAAGGACGGGCGTGCCTACCCGACCATGTCATCATGAAACCAGGCGAGAGGGGTAATTTCGGTCAGATCGCCAGTACCGGCGGAACCACCGTGAACGTTCAGCCGACCGGCACCAGCGCCCAGACGGCCTTGCCCGGACCGGTCGGCACGCTGCCCCACCGCTGCGCCAACTCCCGCACCAGAAGCAGGCCTCGGCCACCCTCGGCGCGCAGGTCCAGCCCGGCCGGCTCAGCCGCCGCCCGGCTGCCGTCCACCACCGCCACGTGCAGGTACGGCCGGCGCAGGGTCAGCGTCACCTGCATCGGCGTGCCCGCGTGGCGGACCACGTTGCCGACCAGCTCGCTGAGCACCAGCGCGGCCGGACCGGCCGCGTCGGGCAGGTTCCACCGGGTGCACGCGTCCCCGACCAGCTCCCGGGCCCGCCGGCAGGCCCCGGCCACCGGCTCCAGGCGGGCCCGCAGCCGGGGCGAACTGGCTTCGCCGGCCATTCGGGTCGCCTCCGCGCAGTCCGGCGACACCGGGACCACCCGGCACGTCGTCGACTCCGCCAGCCAGCGCGCGGCGGCCGGTGGGGGAGCGCAGAGCACCACAGGAACGGCCGGCCACTCCTCGGCCCGCCGGGCCGTGGCCGCGAAGACCGACAGCGCCAGCCGGTCTTTCACGGTGACGTCGGTGAGATCGATCACCAGCGCGTCCGGCTGGGCGGCCAACGCCCCGTCGAGGGCCTGGTGCACCGAGCGCATGGTGCTCAGGTCGAGGGCCCCGGTGAGCTGGACGACCGCCACCGGTGCCGTTTCGCGCACCTCGCAGGTGATCCGGCTGGGCATCCGGGCTCCCTCGATTCGCTTTGTGGGTCGGGATCTGCCAACTACCCGAGGCCGCCAGGCGTCAAACCGGAACAAACGGATCGCGCGCGCACGTCACCGTCGGGCTCTTCCGGTGAGCAGGCCCAGCGCGATCATGCCGACGCCCAGGCCGAGGTGCAGCCAGCCGTCGGCGTCGTTGACCGGCAGCACGTTCGCGCCGGTGTCGTGATCCACCGCCAGCCCGTACAACCAGAGCACCAGGTAGACGGCGCCGCCGCCGATCAGGAAGGTGCGCGCGCCGCCGACCGTCCGCGCCAGCGCCAGGCCGGCCACCCCGAACAGCAGGTGGACGAGGTTGTGCAGCACCGACACCTGGAAGACGCCGAACAGGAACGCGCCCGAGCCGTGCCCGGCGAAGCGCAGGTCAGCCGTACCGCTGGTGATCCCCGGCACGAAGCCGAGCACCCCGACCAGCAGGAACACCACCGCCACAGTGGCCGCAGCGCGGCGTACCGGCGGCTTGCCCTCGGCCGGGTTGGCCCGGGCCCGGGAGTGCGCCATGGGTCCGACCATCACCGGCTCCTCGCTGCGCGGCGGGCGTGGGCGCCGCGCATACCCGGTGCCGCCGCCGGCAAACCGACGACGGCACCGGGGCAGGTCAGACCGGTTGCAGCCGGGTCGTACCGGCCATCTCGCGGACCCGCTGGTACAGCTCGACGTAACGCTGCGCCATCACCTCCGGGGTGAACCGACGCGCGGCCACCCGCCGGCACTCGTCGGGGTCGAGAAGGTCGGCGGCCAGCACGAGGTCGGCCAGCTCGTCCTCGTCTGCCGTCAACAGTCCGGTGCGGCCGTGCTCGATCAGCTCCGGCAGGCAGCCACGGGCGGTCGCCACCACAGGCGTGCCCAGGGCCAGCGACTCGACCACCGCCGTACCCCCGGGCTCCTCCCACCGCAGCGGGAACAGCGAGGCACGGGCGCTGGCCAGCAGGTCGTCGCGCTCCTGACCGGCCACCGTCCCGATCCAGCGGACCAGGTCACCGTCGACGTGCGGCGCCACCTCGTCGAGGAAGAACCGCACGTCCGGGTTCTGCCGGGCCTCGTCGCCCGCCGCCGCCAGGTCGGCCGGACGGTGGTACGGGCCGACCGGACCGGCCAGCACCAGCGGGATCCCGACCCGGTGCGCCAGCCGCGCCCCGACGTCCTGCCCCTTGCCCGGGTTGATCCGGCCGAGGATCAACAGATGCTCACCCTTGTCCGGGCGGGGCCGGCGGTCGGCGTCCACGGCCAGCGGGGTGGACAGGTGAACGTGCCCCACCGCGTGCTCCCGCAGCGCCAGCGGCGCCCGGGCCAGCTGGGACGCGGAGACGCCGTTGACCCGGACCCGGTCGCCGCCGTCCAGGCTGCCGTACAGCGCCGGATGCTTGGCCAGGTCCCAGTGCAGGGTGTGCAGGGTCGGCGGCCCGGACGGGCCCATCGCCGCCAGGGTGGCCAGCCCGACGGCCTCCACGTGGTCGTGCACCAGGTCGATGTCGTCGCGGGAGTGCAACTCGCGGACCACCCCGGCGAGGTGCGCCTGGGCGATCCCGCAGACCTGGTTGTACGGGCGCTGCAACGCGGCGAACTGCCCGTCGTCGAAGACCGACATCCGGTCGTCCACCGGCAGGGTGCTGCTGCCCACCGAGGCGAGCACCACCCGTACGCCGAGTCGCCGCAGCTCCGGCACCAACGTGGCGATCACGTTCTCGATGCCGCCGTAGCCGGGGGGTGGCACGGACAGCCACGGACCGGCGTTCATCAGGACGGTGAGACTCATCGGAGGACCTCCCGGCCACTCATGCCGCGGCCACCCGTCGGCGGGGAACCCGGTGACGCAGCTCGGCCAGCGGCGGACGCTCCTCGACGGACACGTCGCTGACCACGATCTCCCGGTCGAGGTTCGGCAGCGCGTCCGAGCCGCCCCGACGGAACTGGGTCAGCAGCGCCTCCGGCGACATTCCGGGGCTCGCCCAGCCGCGCCGCTGCAACCTGGACCACGCCGTCAACATGATCTGCGCGGACATCCGCCCGAGCGCCGCCGTGTCCTGGTGGCGGTGCTTGCGCTCACCGAGGTCGACCTGCGCCAACGCGTCCAGACCGACCAGCTCCAGCAGGTCGATGAGCATCGCCGTCTCCACGCCGTACCCGGAGACGAACGGCACCCGGGAGAGCACGTCCCGCCGGGCGGCGTACTCGCCGGCGAGCGGCTGCACGAAGCCGGCCAGCTCCGGCCAGAACAGGTTCAGCAGCGGTCGGGCCATGAGTTCGGTCACCCGGCCGCCGCCGTCCTGCTCGACGGTCGCCGTACCGACCAGGGGCCGGTGGTAGAAGCCCTTCACGAAGTCGACGGACGGGTCGGTCAGCAGCGGGCCGAGCAGCCCGCTGACGAAGTGCGGCCGGAACTCGCGCAGGTCGGCGTCGATGAACGCGACCACGTCGCCCTCGGCCGCGGCCAGGCCAGCCCAGAGCGCGTCGCCCTTGCCGGTGAGCCGGGGCAGACCCCGGGTCATGTCGTCCTGGCTGACCACCTCCGCGCCGGCAGCCCGGGCCACCTGCGCGGTGCGGTCGGTAGACCGGGAATCCACCACGATCAGCTCGTCGACCAGGGCCACCCGGTCCATCAGGTGTTCCCGGATGGTCGACACGATGGCACCGACGGTGGCCTCTTCGTTGCGTGCCGGCAGCACCACGCTGACCCGGCTGTCGCCCTTGGCGCGCAGCAGCCGGCGTGCCGGCCAGTCTGCCGCCGAAGTGGTCCGGTACGTGGCCCACGCCTCCACCACCGGTGACACGCTCGATGTCGTATCCCGCACTGGCACCCCTTAAGAATCGTGGGCGGAAAGAACCGGGTTTGGTAGTTCCCACTCCCCACCACGCGCTAACCGCTTCCAGGGCAACAGCTTGATCACGAGGGTGACGACGTCGCGTTCCCGGGGGATGAACGTTTGATTGCGCACAACCCAGGGGACTGCTCACAGCTCTCATGAAAAATTCTCGAAGGGGTTGTCGAATGCGTGCATGCCGGGTGGGTCTGATCGGCGCCGGGGGAGTGGCACAACGCCACGCCCGGGTGCTGGGCGGGTTCGATGACGTCGAGCTGATCGGGGTGACCGACGTGGTGCCCGACGCCGCGGCCGCGCTGGCCGCGGAGCACGGGACGCGCGCCTACGCCGACGTGGCCGAGCTGCTGGCCGCCGGCCCGGACGCGGTGTACGTGTGTGTGCCGCCGTTCGCGCACGGCCCGGCTGAGCAGGCGGTGCTCGACGCAGGGCTGCCGATGTTCGTGGAGAAGCCGGTGGCGGTCGACCTGGCCACCGCCGAACGCGTCGCCACCGAGGTGAACCGCCGGGGACTGCTGACCGCCGTCGGCCACCACTGGCGTTACCTGAGCGTCCTGGACGAGGCCCGCGAGCTGCTCGCCGACCGTCCGGTGCGGATGGTCAGCGGCGCCTGGCTGGACAAGGTCCCACCGGTGGCGTGGTGGGCGCGGCGCGACCGCTCCGGCGGCCCGGTGGTCGAACAGGCCGCCCACGTGCTGGACCTGGTCAGAGCACTGGTCGGCGAGGTGAGCGAGGTAACCGCGTACGGCAACGGAACGCCCCCGCCTGTCGACGGCGCGGACATCGACTCGGTGACCACCGCCGTGCTGCGCTTCACCAACGGCGCGGTCGGCACCCTCAGCGCCGCCTGTGTGCTCGGTTGGAAGCACCGCGCGGGGCTGGAGATCCTCGCCGACGGGTTGGCGCTGTCGCTGACCGAGGAGGGCCTGACCATCCGCGACGCCGACGGCGAACGGCACGTCCCGGCCGACCCCGAGGCCGCGCGGGTGGCCGTCGACCGCGCCTTCGTCGACGCGGTGCGCGGTGTCGGCGACGACGTACGCGTCCCGTACGCCGAGGCGCTTGCCACCCAGCGACTGGCGCTCGCGGTCTCCGACTCGGCCCGCACCGGCGCGACCGTGCCGCTCACCACCGCCGGCAGCCCCGCGGTGCTCACCTCCGGGGTGACAGTCGATGCGTGACAAGGTAGTGGTGGTCACCGGGCCGGGCCGCGTCGAGGTGGTGGAGCAGGACGCCGCGCCGCTGCGCCCCGGCACCTTCCGGGTCGAGACGCTGTTCAGCGGCGTCTCCGCAGGCACCGAGTTGAGCTACGTCAAGGGCACGAACCCGTACCTGAACGTCACCTGGAACGCCGACCTGGGGCTGTTCCAGCCGGGCGAGGCGAGCACCCCGTACCCGGTGAACCGGCTGGGCTACATGCAGGTGGGCCGGGTGGTGGAGAGCGAGACCCCGGCCGTCGCGGTGGGCACGGTCGGCGCTATGACGTACGGGCACCGCACCGGCTGGCTGGCCGACCCGGTCGCCGAACGGTTCGTGCCGCTGCCCGACGACCTGGACCCGCTGCTCGGCGTCTACGTCGCGCACATGGGGCCGATCTGCGCCAACGGTCTGCTGCACGCCGCCGCCGACCTGCACGGCACGGATGTGCGCTCGCTCGGCGACGGCGTCCGCGGCAGGCGCGTCGCGGTGGTCGGCGCCGGTGTGGTGGCCCTGCTGACCGCCCTGTTCGCCAGGCGGCACGGCGCCGCCTCCGTGGTGGTGCTCGACCCCACCGCACAACGCCGGGAGGTCGCCGAGGCGCTCGGCCTGGAGACCCTCGACCCCGAGGCGGACGACCCGGCGGCCGTGCTCAAGACCCGCTGGGCGCACACCGCCGGCGACCGGGGCGCCGACGTGGTGTTCCAGTGCCGGGGGCAGGCGTGGGCGTTGCAGCTCGCCCTGCGGCTGCTCCGACCGCAGGGCACGGTCATCGACCTCGCCTTCTACCAGGGCGGCGCGGACGCCGTCCGCCTCGGCGAGGAGTTCCACCACAACGGGCTGGCGCTGCGCTGTGCCCAGATCGGCCGGGTGCCGCGCGGGCTCGCCCCCACCTGGGACCGGGAACGGCTGTCCGCCGAGACGATCGAGCTGCTGCGGACGTACGGCGACGGGATCCGCAAGCACCTGGTCTCGGCGGTGGTGCCGTTCGACGAGGCGGCCACCCTGCTCACCGACCTGGCCGAACGTCGACGGCAGGAACTACAGGTGGTACTGGCCGCCTGACCCGGCGTCCGGGCGTGACGGGGCGGACTACCGTTCCCGGCATGACCGCTTCCGAGCGCCGGCCTCCCAGCCTGGCCGCGCTGCTGCCGTACCTGCGGGACCACCGCGGCACCCTCGCCGTGGTGGGCGCGCTGTCGCTCGTCGGCGCGGCGGCGTCCCTCGCCCAGCCGCTGCTGACCCGGTCGGTGCTCGACCGGGTCAGCGGTGGTCTCGGGGTGTCCGACCTCGTCGCCGCGCTGGTGGCCCTCGTGCTGCTCGGCGCGGCGATCGGCGGTCTGCGCGACTACCTGCTGCAACGCACCGCCGAGGGGCTCGTGCTGGGCACCCGGCGGCGGCTGGCCGGGCACCTGCTGCGGCTGCCCATCGCCGAGTACGACAGCCGGCGCACCGGCGACCTGCTCTCCCGGCTCGGCTCCGACACGACCCTGCTGCGCGCGGTCGTCACCTCCGGCCTGTTCGAGACGGTCACCGGGGCGGTCATGGTGCTCGGGGCCGGCACCGCGATGGTGCTGCTCGACCCGCTGCTGTTCGGTGTCACCCTGCTCGGGGTGGGCCTCGGTCTGGGCTTCGCGCTCACGTTCGCACGCCGGGTCCGTGCCCTCGCCCGCGCCGCCCAGGAACGGATCGGCGAGATGACCTCCGCGGTCGAGCGGGCCATCTCCGCGGCCCGGACCATCCGGGCCAGCCGCGCCGAGGCCCGGGAGGCCGAGACGGTCACCGGCAGCGCCCGCGAGGCGTACACGGCGGGACTGCGGGTGGCCCGGGTGCAGGCGGTGGTCGGGCCGGTGGGCTCGGTCACCGTGCAGGGTGCCTTCCTGCTGGTGCTGGGCGTCGGCGGCGCCCGGGTGGCCGCCGGCGCGATCACCGTCGGTGATCTGGTCGCCTTCGTCATGTACCTGTTCTTCCTGGCCCTGCCGCTGGGTCAGGTGCTGCGCGCGTACACCCAGTTGCAGTCCGGCCTGGGCGCGTTGCAGCGGATCGAGGAGATCCTGACCGTGCCGGCGGAGGGCGCGGCGGACCGGCCGGCGGCCGGGGGCGCCACGGCGACGCCGCGCCGACCCGCTCCGATGATCGAGTTCGACCGGGTGGGGTTCGGCTACCCCGGCGGGGCGCCGGTGCTGCACGAGGTGAGCTTCGCGGTGCCGGCCGGCACCCGGACCGCCCTGGTCGGCCCGTCCGGCGCCGGCAAGTCGACACTGCTGGCCCTTGTCGAACGCTTCTACGAGGTGAGCGACGGCGCGGTCCGTCTGGACGGCACCGACGTGCGGGACCTGCCCCGCGACGCGCTGCGCGCCCGGCTGGGCTACGTCGAGCAGGAGGCCCCCGTGCTCGCCGGCACGCTGCGCGAGAATCTCCTGATCACCACCCCGGACGCCTCCGATGACCGGTTGCGCACAGTGCTCGACGAGGTCAACCTCGCGCACCTCGCCGACCGCACCCCGCAGGGCCTGGACGTCCAGGTCGGCGAGGGAGGCGTGCTGCTCTCCGGTGGCGAACGGCAGCGCCTGGCCATCGCCCGGGCGCTCCTGGCCGGTCCGCCGGTGCTGCTGCTCGACGAACCGACGAGCAACCTCGACTCGCGCAACGAGGCCGCCCTGCGCCGCGCCATCGACGCGGTGGCCGTCCGCCGGACGTTGTTGATCGTGGCGCACCGGCTCGCCACAGTCGTCGACGCCGACCAGATCGTCGTCCTCGACGGCGGCCGGGTGGTGGCCGTGGGCACCCACGCCGAGCTGAGTGCCACCGACCCGCTCTACCGGGAGTTGGCCGCCCACCAGCTACTGGTCGCCTGAGCCGCCAGCCCGGGGCGGACATGCCGGCGGCCGGGCCGCGCAAGCGGCCGCGGATCGCGTACCGTTGCCGCTCATGGGTGTCTCGCAACGGTTCAAGAGCAAGTTCCGGCGGTTCCTCCAGCGCCCGGGCTCGACCGTCGAACTCGCTCCTCTGGAGAAGATGCTGCCGGCGATCGAGGCGCGCGAGGCCGACCTCGTCGCGCTCGACGACGCCGAGCTGACCGAGGCCGCCGGTGCCGCCACCGGTTACGAGGAGATCTGCGCCGTCGGCCGCGAGGCCGCCCGTCGGGGCCTCGACCAGCGGCCGTACGACGTGCAGCTGCTCGGCGCGATGGCGCTGCTGCCCGGCAAGGTCGCCGAGATGGCCACCGGTGAGGGCAAGACCCTGACCGCCGCGATCGCCGCGTACGGGCACGTTCGGCTCGGAAACGGGCCGGTGCACGTGCTCACCGTCAACGACTACCTGGCCCGCCGCGACGCCCAGTGGATGGAGCCGGTCTACACCCTGCTCGGCCTGACCGTGGGCTGGGTCAACGAGGCCTCCAGCCCGCAGGAGCGGCGTGACGCGTACGCCTGCGACGTCACCTACGTGTCGGTCAGCGAGGCGGGTTTCGACTACCTGCGCGACCAGCTGGTCACCGACATCGCCGACCGGGTGCAGCCGCCGCTGACCACCGCCATCGTCGACGAGGCCGACTCGATCATGATCGACGAGGCCCGGGTGCCGATGGTCCTCGCCGGCGCGGTGCCGGGCGAGCAGGACCCGGTGCACGCCGCCGCCGCGCTGGTGCGCGGGCTGCGCAAGGACCGGCACTTCACCGTCGCCGAGGACGGGCGCAGTGTGGCGTTCACCTCCGCCGGCCTGGCCGCCGTCGAAGCCAAGCTGGGCATCGACCTGTACGACGAGGAACACGTCGCGCAGCTCTCCGCCGTCAACGTGGCGCTGCACGCGCACGCGCTGCTGCACCGCGACGTGGACTACATCGTGCGCGACGGCTCGGTCGAGCTGATCGACGAGATGCGCGGTCGGGTGGCCCAGCGCCGCCGTTGGCCCGACGGGCTCCAGGCGGCGGTCGAGGCCAAGGAGGGCCTGGACGCCACCGCCGAGGGCGAGGTGCTGGGCACCATCGCCGTGCAGGCGTTCATCGCCCTCTACCCGAAGGTGTGCGGCATGACCGCCACCGCGGTGCTGGTCGGGGACCAGCTGCGGGAGTTCTTCGGCCTCGAGGTGGCGGTGATCCCACCGAACACGCCGTGCGTGCGCGAGGACGAGCCGGACCGCATCTACGCCACCCGGGCGGAGAAGGACGAGGCGCTGATCGACGAGATCCAGCGCTGGCACGCCAAGGGGCGGCCGGTGCTTGTCGGCACGCTCGACGTCAAGGAGTCCGAGGCGCTGGCCGCCGGCCTCAACGCGGCCGGGGTGCCCTGCGTGGTCCTCAACGCCAAGAACGACGACGAGGAAGCGGCGATCATCGCCGAGGCTGGCGCGTACGGCGCGGTGACCGTCTCCACCCAGATGGCCGGCCGGGGCGTGGACATCCGGCTGGGCGGCAGCGACCAGGCCGACCAGGAGCGGGTGGCCGAGCTGGGTGGGCTCTACGTGATCGGCAGCGGCCGGCACGACAGCCGGCGGGTCGACGACCAGTTGCGCGGCCGGGCCGGCCGGCAGGGCGACCCCGGTGGCTCGGTCTTCTTCGTGAGCCTGGAGGACGACCTGGTCGTCCGCCACGCCGCCGACTCGGTGCCCGCGTCGCCGCGGATGAACGCCGACGGCCTGGTCACCGACGAGCAGGTCGACTACGCGGTGGAGCACGCCCAGCGGGTCGCCGAGGGCGTCAACCACGAGATCCACCGCAACACCTGGCGCTACAGCGTGGTGATCGAGCAGCAGCGCAAGGCCCTGGCGCAGCGCCGGGAGCGGCTGCTGACCAGCGACGTGGCAGCGCTCATGCTGCTGGACAAGGTGCCCGAGAAGGCCGGCGAGATGGACGAGGACCTGCTCGCCCGGGCGGCCCGGTCGATCGCCCTCTACCACCTGGACCGGCTCTGGGCCGAGCACCTGTCCGAGCTGTCGGAGGTCCGCGAGGGCGTGCACCTGCGGGCGCTGGGCCGGCTCGACCCGCTCGACGAGTTCCACCGGGCGGCCGTGCCGGCCTTCAACAACCTGATCCCGGAGATCGAGGCCCGCACCATCGCCACGTTCACCGAGACCGAGTTCGACGAGGACTGGGAGCCCGACGACAGCACCCTGGTACGCCCGACCGCCACCTGGACGTACCTGGTGCACGACAACCCCTTCGGCTCCGAGCTCGACCGCCTGATCGCGTCGATCGGCCGGCGGCTCAGCGGCGCCTCGCGCTGAGGCTTTCGCGGGGCTCCTGCCGGCGCGCCACCCGGTGCGGCAGGAGCCCCGTTTTACGCCGTTTCGACCGGGGTTCCGCAGGGTAGTAGGGCGGGTCGGTCAAGTCGGAAGAGAGCAGACTATGACACAGGTGACGATGCCGGCTGGGCAGGCACCGAGGCGTACGGGAGCTGCGGACCAGTGAACCTGGACACGCGGGAACCCGTGGTGCACAACCTGGGCGTACTGGAGACCGCTGCGCTGCTGCGGGAGTTGACCGCCGGCCTGATCGCGCTGACCGATTTCGATGAGGCGCTGCTGGCGTTGGTCCGGGTCACCCGCGACGCGGTGGCCGGCGTGCGCTGGTGCGGATTCACGGCGCTGCGCGCCGGCGAGCCGGCCGGTGTTGCCGCCTCCGACGACCGGCTGGCAGGCCTTGACGATCTGCGCCACGGCCCGGACTCGCCGGCGATGAACGCGATCCGGCGCCGCGAGATGGTCCTCGCCGTGGACCTGGCCGGTGAGTCACGCTGGCCCGCCTGGACGGCGCGCGCCCGCGACCTCGGCGTGCGCGGGGTGATCTCCGCCCCGGTGGACATCGACGACCAGGTGATCGGTGCCATCAACCTGTACGCCGCCGGACCGAACCTGCTCACCCCGCAACACCAACTGACCGCGATGCTGCTCGCCGAGCACGCCGGCCTGCTGCTGGCCGCCGTACGGGACCGGGGCCGGCAGGCCGAGATGGCCGGCCAGCGCGACGCCGAGCTGCTGCTCGACGGCGTGGTCGGCCAGGCCGTCGGCGTGATCATGACGCAGCGGGGCTGCCCGCCGGCCGAGGCCCTGGACGTGCTGCGCACCGCCGCGTCCTCGCTGGGCATCCCGCTGCGCGAGGTGGCCGAGCGTCTGGTGCGGACGGTCTCCCGCCAGCGCGAGAGCTGACCGGACGGGCCGCTCCTCGCCGTACCCGACAGGGCACCCCGCCCGCTCTGGCGCGCGGCGGCGATTCGGGCGGCGTCGTTTCGTGAAGACGGGGCACGGGTAGCACTCTGGTACTGGTGAGCTGCGCCGACCCTGGGGAGGACGAATGCAGAGCCGGCTGCGGGTGCAGGGGCACCCCATCCAACCAATGCTCGTGACGTTTCCGCTCGGGCTGTTCGTCAGCGCCACCGTCTTCGACCTGAGCGATGTCATCGGCGGGCCGGCGTTCCTGGGCGAGGTCGGCTACTGGACCGGCGTCGCCGCCCTGTTCGCCGCCGCGATGACCGCGGTCGCCGGCATGGTCGACCTGTGGGACGTGCCTGTCGACCGTACCCGCCGCACCGCCGTCGCCTTCAACCTGGTGAACGCGGCGATGGCCGGCCTGTTCCTGGTCACCTGCCTGGTGCGCGCGCAGTCGCCGCAGCGCGGCGCGACGGTCGCGATCCTGCTCACCGAGCTTGTCGCGCTTGTCGCCGGCGGCGTCGGCGTGCGCCTGGGCGCCCGGCTCATGCGCCAGTTCGACACCGGACGCGCCGAGACCGCCAGCCTCGACGCGCTCGCCGGCTCCACAGTCGAGGTCGCCCGCCCGCGTCCCTGACCGGGCCGCCCGTACGGCGGCAGATGTGTTGCCCCCGGCGCGGGCTGCCGGCGAGGTGCTCGCCGAGGGCCGTCAGTGGGGGTGGGACTCGTGGTGGTCCGCCAGGACGTCGGCGCCGAAGTCGCTGGCGGGGCGGCGCAGGACGGTGTGCGCGTGGTTGCCGTCCTCGGTGGTGTTGTCGTACTCGATCAACAGGTCGTCGCCCTGGACCCGGTAGTAGTGGCGCTGCCCCGGACGGGTCGGGCCGGCCCAGGCGAAGTGCAGCTCGCCCCCGTCGAGACGCCTCGCCTCGCGGACGGCCAGCTCCGGTGGCAGCCGGTCCAGGTAGAGCGCCACCACCTGGTCCAGCAGTGCCCGGCCGGTCGGTCCCAGCCGGCCGGCCGGCACGCCCAGCGGCTCCAGCGGGGTGTCGACGTGGGCGCGGGTGGCGCTGATGATGTCCGTCGGCGCCTCGTCGGCGATGATCGCGGCGGATCGTCCGGCCGGGTCGAGCGCGTCGAGCAGGGCGCGGGCGAGGTCCTCCTCGACACCGAGTGGGCGGGAGACCGGGCGGCCGGCGTACCGCACGGCCGCCGGGTTGGCGCCGAAGAAGATCGGCGCGGGGGAGACCTGGTCGTCCACGACGGTCATGGTCACCGACAGGTGGTGCCCCTCCAGCCGCCACGACCAGCGGTCGTCGCGCGCCGGATCACCGAACACGGCGACCCAGTAGTCGCCGCTGTGCCGCCCGCGACGCCATCCCTCGGCGCGATCCAGGACCTCCTCCAGCGCGATGATCGCCATCGCCTGCGCGTACGCGGACGGGCTGAGCGCCGTGGCGAGCAGCCGGTGTGCGGCCTTGCGCCCGACGACGTCCATCTCGGCGAGGCTGACCCCCGGCCGGGGTCGGGGCCGGTACTCCAGCCAGCGTCGGGCGGGCTCGTCGTCGAACTGGTGGACGGCCTGGTCGCGGGCCACCGGATCGAGCGCGGCCAGCAGAGCCGTGCCGGCGGTGCGCATCTGCTCGGGCAGAGGATCTTCCACCGACCCTGTATACCTGTCGGTCGGGGTCGGCGTCAGCCGGCGCGCAGCAGTTCGGTCATCTCCGGCAGGTCGAAGAACTGGGCGGTCTCCGCCGCGGACGGGCTGCCGTGCGCCGGGTCGGCTCCGGCCGCGAGCAGCGCGCGGACGGCGTCGGTGCTGCTGCGGAAGACGGCGGCGGCCAGGGCCGTCTGGCCCCGGTCGTTGACCCGGCTGTGGTCGGCGCCGCGGCTGAGCAGGGCGGCCACCGTGTCCGGGTGGGAGTGGTACGCGGCCAGGATCAGCAGCGTGTCGCCCTTGTCGTTGGTGAGGTTGACCGGCAGGCCGGCGTCGAGCTGCGCGGCCAGCTCCTCGGTGGAGCCCGAGCGGGCCAGGTCGAACATCCGGTGGGCGAACGCCAGCGTCGCGGCGTCGAGGTCGTCGGTCACCGCTCCAGGTTAGGCCCTGGCGCCCTGATACGTTGCTCGGCCGGCGCGCGGGGAGAGGGATCCGATGGGTGAGACGGTGTACGTGGGCAACGCGGGTGTCGACGGCGCCACAAACGCCGGCTGGCTGTTGGGGCACTTCGCGCCGCCCGGGGAGGTGCGGCACAGCACCGCCGTCGAGGTGAAGTGGGGCGTGCATCCGCCGGGGCAGGCCCGGTCGCGGTGGGCGACGGGGGAGCGGCGTACCACTCTGCTCGTGCTCGTCGAGGGGTGTTTCCGGGTGGAGTTGCCGGACCGGACGGTGCGGTTGGCCGAGCCTGGCGACTACGTGGTGTGGGGTCGCGGGGTGGACCACTCGTGGTACGCCGAACGCGCGTCGGTGGTGCTGACCGTCCGGTGGCCGTCGGTGCCCGGCTACCGGGTGGACCCTCCGGTGCTGCGCTGAGGCCGACGGACGCCGTCCCACCAGACGGAATTACCTACTAAACCTATAGGCTTTGCCGGCTAGAGTACGGGGGGCACCCCACCGAACGACCCCGCGAGGACCGCCATGATCCACCACAGCCCGGAGCGTGACCTGCTCGCCGTCGCCGCCCGGTGGGCCGACCCGACCGGCTGGCCGGTGCCGCTGCGGTTCGACGCCGCCGAGCGCTGGTACGCGCGCCTCGCCGCCGACGACGACCACGAGGTGTGGGCACTGAGCTGGCTGCCCGGCCAGGGCACCGACCTGCACGACCACGGTGGCTCCGCCGGGGCGTTCCGGGTCGTCGCCGGCACCCTCACCGAGGAGACCGTCGCCGCCGGCCGGCTGCGTCCACGGCTGCTGCCCGCCGGCGCCGGCCGGCGCTTCGGCGCCCGCCACGTCCACCAGGTGACCAACAGGGGTACGACGCCTGCGGTGAGCGTGCACGTCTACCGGCCGGCACTGCGCCGGATGACCCGCTACCACCTGCTCGACGGACGGCTGCGGGTCGCCGAGGTCGCCGAGGCCGGACGCTCCTGGTGAGCGCCGCCCAGCCCCGAACCAACCCCCACGCACCGAAAGGAACCGATGATGCTGACGACCGCCGAGCACTGTCCGGCCCCCGTACCGCCGCCGGGCTCCCAGGGCATCGACGAGATCCTGGCCGCCGCCCGCGCCCGGCTCGACCGGCTCGACCCGGAACGGGCGCACCTGGCGTACCGGAGCGGCGCGCTCCTGGTCGACATCCGGCCGGCCGCCCAGCGGGCCGCGCACGGGATGGTGCCGGGTTCGCTCGCCGTCGAACGCAACGTGCTGGAGTGGCGCTTCGACCCGCGCTGCCCGGCCCGCCTGCCCGAGGCGGTCGACTACGACGTGCCTGTGGTGATCCTCTGCCAGGAGGGCTACACCTCGTCACTGGCCGCCGCCGCGTTGCAGGACATCGGCCTGCGCCGCGCCACCGACGTGGTCGGCGGGTTCGCGGCCTGGCGGATCGCCGGCCTGCCGGCTCTCGGTCCGACCCCGCTGCACCGCGCGTTCCCTCTCGCGTCCCCGGTCACCGCCGGGTCGGCGCGCCACTGACCGCCACGCCGCACCGGGCGTGGCGGTCGTACCGCCATCTCAGGAGGCACCATGTCCGTCGTCGCCATCCCCACCCGCCCCCACCACCCGGCGGCCCGCGCCGCCCGTCCGCGCACCGGCCCGACCCTGACCATCACCCTCGACCTCGCAGCCGGGCCGCTGACGCCGCGACTGGCCCGGCTGGTGCAGCTCATCGGGGAGCTCGCCGAATCCGGTGAGGGCCAGCTGCGCGCCGTCGCGGACGTGCCCCGGCCGCGCACCGTCGAGCAGGCCGCCGACGCGGACCACGTGCACATCCTGGCCGGCTCGCGGATGGTCCTGCGGGGCGAGCAGGTCGTCGCGCTCACCCGCATCGAGTACGAGCTGCTGCTGTTCCTGGCCGAGCGGCCCCGACGGGTGTTCACCCGCCTGCAACTGCTGTCGAGCGTCTGGGGCTACGAGCACGCGGTGGCCCGGACGGTGGACGTGCACGTCCGGCGACTGCGCGCCAAGTTGGACGGCACCGAGCTGGTCACCACCGTCTACGGGGTCGGTTACCGGTTGGCCGACGAGGCGCGGATCAGCGTGGACCACGCGCGCTGAGCACCGGCCGGGTGGCGGCCCGGACGTGACGTGACAGGCCCCGGTGAACCGGGCGGGGACCCCCGTAACGGGGCATCTCGCAGGCTCTGCTGTAATCATCTGGCTTCGTACGCAGAGCGAGCACCCGGCTCCGATGTGTTCGCCAATTGTCACATTCATGCAACGCAGCCGCCTCTTGACCCTCGCCCGGACGCCGGGAAGCATCGATGAAGCGGCGTCCCGGGCCGTGGGGAGATACCCGGACAAGCCCAAGGAGGACCATGTCGGTCAGCCCCGCCTCGTCGCGCGCCGGATGGCATACGTCCCAACCCACGGTGCCCGGTCGACCTCCCGGCGGTCAGCGCCGCCCGGCGAACACCGCCGCGCCGATGCTCACCGTGACGCTGTCCATCCCCCTGGCCTGTGAGGAGTCGCTGACCCCGCCGGCGCGCCGCCTGCTGGAGGCGGCCCGCGAGATGCTGGAGCGGGGCGAGGCCGTCATCACCAGTTCGGTGCCTGTCGACCGCCGCCCCGACAGCGTGCCGGCCAACCGGGCACCGGCCCGGGCGGTCAGCCCGACCATCCCCGCCCTGCACATCCTCGCCTCGTCCCGCTCGGTGCTGCGCGACGACGAACCGCTGCCACTGACCCGCCTCGAGTTCGACCTGCTGCTGCACCTGGTCGCCCACCCCCGGCGGGTGTTCACCCGACTGCAACTGCTCAACGCGGTCTGGGGCTACGAGCACGCCGGTGTCCGTACCGTCGACGTGCACGTCCGCCGGCTGCGGGGCAAGGTCGGCGTGGACGTCCCCCTGGTCACCACCGTGTACGGCGTCGGCTACCGGCTGGCCGACGACGCCCGGGTCACCATCGACCGCACCGGCTGACCGCCGCCGCCGCGCCACGGTCGGGGCAGGATGGTCCGGTGCGCATCCGTCCCATCTCGCCCGAGCTGCTCGTCGACGAGCTGACCGGCCGTCTCGTCGACGCCGCGGCCACCGCCGAGCCCGCCCGGCTGCGGGTGGCCGTCGACGGCGCCCCCGCCGCCGGCCCGGACGAGTTGGCCGCCGCGCTTGTCGACCCGCTGCGCGCCCGCGGCCGCCCGGTGCTGCACGTACGCGCCACCGACTTCCTACGACCCGCCTCGCTGCGCTTCGAACTCGGTCGGACCAACCCGGACGCCTACTACGAGAGCTGGGTCGACGAGACCGGACTGCGCCGCGAGGTCCTCGACCCGGCCGGCCCCGGTGGCACCGGCCGACTGCTCCCGTCCCTGTGGGACGCCGACGCCGACCGGGCCAGCCGGGCCCGCTACGTCGACCTGCCACCCGGCGGCGTGGTCCTGGTCAGCGGCGCGCTGCTGTTCGGCGGCGGCCTGCCCTTCGACGTCACCGTTCACCTGGCGCTGTCGCCCGCCGCGCTGCGGCGCCGCACCGAGGCGGCCGGGCACTGGACCCTGCCGGCCTTCGACAGGTACGCCGAGGAGGTCGTCCCGGCCAGTTTCGCCGACGTGGTCGTACGGGCCGACGACCCCCGCCACCCGGCCCTCGTGGAGCCCGGCGGGGACGCCTGACAACCACCGAAAACTGGCCGGTTTGATCGACTCGTCCGGCGGGTACTCGCCCGGCTCACAGAGCGCGGGTGACAGCCCGCGTACCGGATGCGACCGTGACCGGGGCCCCGCGCCGCCGGCACCCGGTTCACCTTGAGCCACTGGCCCAGGAAAGGCAGGCAGCGATGCTCGTCCACGACACGGTCGGTACGGGCCGATCCCAGACGGAGATCGACCAGATCCGGCAGTCCCTGCAGGCTCGCTACGACGAGCTGACCGCCGAGTACGAGCAGGCCGTCCTGCAGAGCCAGGTGCTGCGGCTGGTGGAGGTCGGGGACACCGCAGGCGACGACCAGGCCGACAGCGGCACCAAGACCGCCGAACGGGACACCGCGCAGTCCCTCCTGCGCACCATCCTCGACCGGCGCGCCCAGTACGAGCACGCCCTGGGCCGGCTCGCCGAGGGCACGTACGGCTGGTGCGAGGGCTGCTCGGCGGCGATCCCGGTGGAGCGGCTGGAGATCTTCCCGGCCGCCACCACCTGCGTGACGTGCAAGCAGACCCGCGAGCGGCGGGCCGCCTGAGCGAGGCCAGCGGTTGCCGGTCGGTCCGCGACACGATGGACTCCACAGATGGGTGACATCCTCGTGGGCACCGCATCCTGGACCGACCGCACACTGCTGGACTCGGGCTGGTATCCGCAGACCGCGGACAACCCGGAGAAGCGGCTGGCCTACTACGCCAGGCAGTTCCCGCTGGTCGAGGTGGACGCCACCTACTATTCGCCGCCCGCCGAGGCGACCGCCCGGCTGTGGGCCGAACGCACCCCGGACGGCTTCACCTTCAACATCAAGGCGTTCAGCCTGCTGACCGGGCATCCCACCCGGGTCAGCGCGCTCTACAAGGACCTGCGGCCCGAGACCGAGAAGAAGAACGTCTACCCCGACGACCTGCCGGCGCAGTCGTACGAGGAGGTGTGGACGCGCTTCCTGTCCGCGCTGGACCCGCTCGTCGAGGCGGGCAAGCTGGGCGGGGTGCTGTTCCAGTTCCCGCCCTGGTTCACCATCAAGCGGGCCAACAAGCAGTACCTGCTGGAGGTGGCGAAGCGCTGCGCGCCATTGCGGCCGGTCTACGAGTTCCGGCACGCCTCCTGGTTCGACGGCGACAACGCCGACGAGACAGTGGCGTTCCTGCGCGAGCACCACCTCCCGTACGTCTGCGTGGACATGCCGCAGGGTCACCGCTCGTCGGTGCCGCCGGTGCTGGCCGCCACCGCGGACCTCGCGGTGGTGCGCTTTCACGGCCACAGCGACAAGTGGACAAGCAAGGACATCCACGAGAAGTTCGGCTACCACTACTCCAAGCGGGAGCTTGCCGACTGGGCACCGAAGCTGCGCGAGCTGGCCGACGACGCCGGACGGACCCACGTGCTGATGAACAACTGCTACCGGGACTACGCGCAGACGAACGCCAAGACGCTCATCGGGCTCCTCGACGCCGACTGACCTCCCGTCTCACCCGAACGGGGTGAGGTCGGCTCACCCACCCCCGCGGCAGTGTGGACTCGGTGCGTGCGGACGCCCCTCGGGGTGGGCCCACGCCGGAGACGACACGGAGGTGACGGGGGATGACGGTTCGATTGGTGACGGATCGACGGCGCGGTGCCGTCCTGCACGTGGTCGGCGCGGCCGACGACGCCCGGCGCGCGCCGCAGCGCAGTCCGGTGCGGGCCCGTCGTGGCCCGGTGGGGCCGCCCCGCCGCGACGACGACCGGCGGTGGGAGACCACGGAACGGAGGTCGACCGATGGCTGACACCATGATCTCGGCGTTCGAGTCCTCGCTGGACAAGACGAACCTGATCCTCAAGGACATCGAGACCGCCTACGGCTGGCCGAAGGATCGGCGCAACCAGTCGTACGCGGCCCTGCGCACTGTGCTGCACCTGCTGCGCGACCGGTTGCCGGTGAACGAGAGCGTCGAGTTCGCCCAGCAGTTGCCGGTGCTGGTCCGGGGGATCTACTTCGACGGGTGGAACCCGTCGGACGTCCCGATCAAGCTCAACCGCGACGACTTCCTCTACGAGGTCCGCCAGGGCTTCCCGTACGACGTCGACGGCGGCCCGGAGCGTGTGACGCAGGTGGTGCTGGACACCCTGCGCCGGCACATCACCCAGGGTGAGTGGCAGGACGTGAAGGAGACCATGCCCAAGGATCTCGCCACCTTCTTCCCGTGAGTCGTGAGGTCGTGGGACGCCTCGGGCGCACTCAGCCGTCCGAGGTGTCCGCCTCGGCGGGCGACGGCACCCGGGACACCGGGTGCCCGGCCCGCCGGGCCAGGCCGGCGAAGGTGACCGCGTCGGTGACGGCGGCGCCGCCCGGGTCGTTGTTGAAGTAGACGTACGCCGGCTCGTCCGCACCGAAGGCGTCGTTCAGCCGGCCCGCCCAGGAGCCCAGGGCGGTACGCCCGTAGTGCGGCCACGGACGGGCCCGCCCCTCGTGCAGGCGCAGGTAGCCGAAGTCGGTGGTCCGCCAGCGCGGGGCGACCGGCCGACCCAGCCGGTCCGCCCAGACCAGCGCCGCCCTGCGGCGTTCCAGCACCGACCGGGTGGCGGCGGTCCACCACGACGGGTGCCGGGGCTCCACCGCGACGCGTACGTCGGCCGGGAACAGCTTCAGCGTCGCGTCGAGCGCGTCGACGTCCGCCCGCAGGTTGGGTGGCAGTTGCAGCAGCACCGGGCCGAGCCGGTCACCGAGCGCCGTTGCCCGGCCGAGGAACCGGGCCACCGGTTCGGCCGGCTCCCGCAGCCGCTTGATGTGTGTCAGGTAGCGGCTCATCTTCACGGCCACGCAGAAGTCCGCAGGGGTCCGCGCCCGCCAGGCGGCGAAGGTGTCCCGCTCCGGCAGCCGGTAGAACGCGTTGTTGACCTCGACGGTGGCGAACCGGTCCGCGAAGTGCTCCAACCACAGCCGCTGCGGCAGCGCCTGCGGGTAGAAGCGGCCCCGCCAGTCCCGGTACTGCCAGCCGGACGTGCCCACCAGAATCACCCCACCATCCTGGCATCGTCCCCGCCGCAGGTGAACTGCCCGTGTCGCCCCGGTTCGGCGTCTACGGTGAGGGTTAGAGAAGATCGCGCGTGGGGTACCACCCGCAGCACGACGGACCCCGACGTATGGCGGGGCGGCACACCCGAGGGAGTACCGATGGCACTCAACGACGATGACATGCAGACCACGGGCGGCGGCGGCCTGGAGGGTCCGGCCGACGGCGGTGCGACCCCGGGTCACCAGGATGGTGGCGCTGACGGTGGCGCGGAGGGTCCGGCCGATGGTGGCGCGACCCCGGGCCAGCAGGATGGTGGCGCTGACGGTGGCGCGGAGGGTCCGGCCGATGGTGGCGCGACCCCCGGCCAGCAGGACGGCGGCGCCGACGGCAGCGCCCGGTAACGGCCCGTCATGACGCATCTCGACCCGCCGGGCGGCCACGGCCGCCCGGCGGTTTCGTCCGCCGCCGAGGCGCTGGCCCGCTGCGTCTCGGTCGAGCCGGCCAAGTTCGCCGCGGCGCACTGGGGACACACTCCACTGCTGTCCCGCGCCGCCGAGCTGCCCGACCCGGCCGGCTTCACCGACCTGTTCAGCCCCGCCGACGCCGACGAGTTGCTCAGCCGGCGCGGTCTGCGTACCCCGTTCCTGCGGGTCGCGAAGGACGGCCAGCTCGTGCCGGCGGCCCGCTGGACCGGCGGCGGCGGCGCCGGCGCGGAGATCGGCGACCAGGTGCTCGACGAACGGGTCCTGGAGCAGTACGCCGCCGGGGCCACACTCGTGTTGCAGGGGCTGCACCGGATCTGGCCGCCGCTCGTCGACTTCGCCCGCGACCTGGGGCTCGCCCTCAACCAGCCCCTGCAGATCAACGCCTACCTGACGCCGGCGGGCAGCCAGGGCTTCGCCACCCACTACGACACCCACGACGTGTTCGTGCTCCAGGTCGACGGCCGCAAGCACTGGCGGATCCACCCTCCGGTGCTGCCCGACCCGCTGGAGAAGCAGCCGTGGGGCGGCCGCGCCGACGAGGTGTCGGCCACCGCGCAGGGACCCGCCGCGCTGGACGTGGTGCTCGCCCCCGGCGACGCCCTCTACCTGCCGCGTGGCTGGCTGCACAGCGCGCAGGCGCAGGACGCCAGCTCGCTGCACCTGACCGTGGGCATCCGGGCCCTCACCAGGTACGCGCTGGTCGAGGAGTTGCTCGCCCTGGCCGCGGAGGACCAGCGGCTGCGCGCGAGCCTGCCGTTCGGCACCGACGTCGCCGACCCCGACGCCATCGAGCCGGAGTTGACCGAGACGGTGGAGGCCCTGCGGGACTGGCTGCTGCGCGCCGACCCGGCCGCCGTCGCCACCCGACTGCGTCAGCGTGCCTGGCCGGCCGCCCGACCGGCGCCGATCCGACCGCTCGCCCAGGCCGACGCGCTTGCCGCGCTGGACGCGGACTTCCGGCTCACCCCGCGCCCGGGCCTGCGCTGGCAGCTCGTGCCGCACGGAACGGAGACGGTGGCGTTGCGGCTGTTCGACCGCACCATCACCCTGCCCGCCTCCTGCGAGCCGGCGGTCCGTGCCGTGCTCACCGGTACTGTCACCCGCGTGGGCGACCTGCCCGGCCTGCCCGACGACGCCGACCGGGTCACCCTGGCCCGCCGCCTGCTCCGCGAGGCCGTCCTGGTCCCGGCGTGAGCTAGCCGACCGGGGCCGCGATCAGCTCGATCCGGAGGGTGTTGGTGACCTCGTCGATCAGCTCGCCCTGTGCCCCGAACGAGATCGTGCCCTGGTCGGTGACGCCGAAGACGAGTTCCACCGCGCCGGCCTTGAGGACCAGCGGGTCGTCACCCCCGGCGCCGGCGGCGACCACCGCGCGGATCGTGGTGATGGCGTCCACGAGGGTCGCCTCGATTGCGCTGTGACGCAACTCGTGCCGTTCCTGCAGATCCTCGGCGACGAGTGTGATGTCGATGGTGTGGGTCCTCTGGTGGGACTGACTGCCGCCCACCGTGACCTTCCAGCCGATGACAGGCACCCGGAGATCCAGGCCGCCGCCATGTTTCGTGGTGACGACCGCGCTCAGGATCAGCTGGACCGAGCTGACCCGCAGGTCCCTTCCGGCGTCGCTCGTCGAGATGCCGGCCTGCTGTACCGCGTTCTTCACTGCCGACACCAGCTCGTCGACCGGCACGCTGCCGTCGCTCACGTCCATGCCCCGCCCCTGCCCTTCTGCGCGATTGGGTGCCGGCCGTCAGACGGCGGCGGTGGCGAACGGGTCGCCGTAGACGGTGTAGGCCAGCCAGGTCGGGTCGAGTCTGTCGTCCTGCTGGTCGGTCCGCGCGGCGAGGGCCGCCGCGCCGAGCGTGGCGCCCTCGGCGAGGGACCTGTAGAACGCGGTCGCGAAGCGTACCGAGCTCTCCGAGCGCACCGCCCACAGCGTGCCGACGAACGCGCCCGCGCCGGACGACATGAACTGCTGCGCCCAACCGAGCATCCTGGTGTACGTCGGTGCCACGCCCGCGCTCCGGCAGGCGTTGATGAACACCAGCGGGCCGGCGTCCGCCAGGACCTTGCGGATGCTGGCCTCGGCGAGCAGGGCCGGCTTGAAGCGTCCGCCGTCCATGTCGATGAACGAGCCGTCCGACGAGAACGTGTTGTGGCAGGCGAAGTGGGTGGCTCCCAGCGACCCGGAGTTGATCAGAGCGAGGAGTTCGTCCGCCCTGGTTATCGGTTCGCCGTCACCCGCCCCGAGGATCGCCCGGATCGCGGCGACCTCCTCACGCGCCCCGGTGGGCGCCCTCGTCGGCACCACGAAGCGAGGGTTGCGCAGGCCGATCGTCGACGTCCGGTGCTGCCCGTACGTGCGACGCACGACCGGAACCCGCTCGACGAGGAAGCCGGCATCACGCTGGGCGCTCAGCGGATACAGCAGTTCCCACGGCACCACGTCGTAGTCGGTGGCGATCGTGAACGCGCGCATGTCCGCGCCGACCTCCCAGAACTGGTCCCGGACGTCGGCTGGCACCAGCTCCGACCACAGCTGGATGCCGGCGGAGCGGATGATCGCGCGGGTCATCGCCGCGCTGTCGCGCGAACCGTCGCCGGCCACCTGCTGAAGCTCCCGGATCGCGTTCTCCACGGCGGCGTTCGGGCTGTTCGTGACCGATTCGACGACCGGGGCGAACAGCGCCGCGTCGGACCGCAACTGGAAGGTGCAGCGGGTGCCGTCGAACCGCACCTCCATCGTCACCTCGCCCGGCCGCGCCTGTGGTGCAGCCATCGACGCGGTCCTCGACGGCCCGTCGCGGAACGACCCGCCGTCCACCACTGACACCTCGACGGGCACCTCGGCGAGGAAGGTGCCGCCGGCCCAGGCGGTCACGTCGATGCGATGCCGCCCCGCCGTACGCCCCCCGAACCCGAACCGGATCGGCGCCGGGTCGTCGTGCGGCTCGACAAGCACGGTCTGCTGGAGCGGTCCGTCGACGTGCAGGCCGGGGGGCGCGTGGACGGTCACGGTGACCGGAGTGCCGTCGTCGGCGACGAGGAGACGCGGCATCGGTGCCCTCGCGGCGTCCGGCGGAGTCGACCGCCCCTCGGTGACGATGCGGACCTCGACGCTCAGTTCGTGGCCAACCGGGACCTGGGCGGGTGCCCGCGCCACCAGCAGCCGCTCCGGTTGCCGGGCGGTGTCAGGAGTCGACGAGACCGGGGGTTCCGACGAGGTGGGCGGTCCCGATTGGGTCGGTGGCCGCCACCTGCCCTGCACGGGCACGGAGCGCGACAGCAGCGGCACGTCCAGGTCGTCGAGCAGCCAGTCTCGCTGCCGCTGGTCCCACAGGTGGTGGCGGCCCTCGTCGTCCAGGTCCAGATCCGCACTCACGGAGAGCAGGGTGACGCCGCCGGGCAGGGCAGTCTCGCGGGCGAACAGCCGGTCGACGGCCGCCTTGGCGTACGCCACCTCGTCGATGCCGAACTGCCTCGTGATCGGTCGGCTCCGGGCCAGCACGAGGTCCAGGAGCGGAACCCTGTCGGTCGTGAGCGCGGCACGGACGACCTCCGCCGGGTCGGTGACCCGGAAGCGGACGGTGAACGACGCAGTGAAGTGGTATCGCTCGTCCCTACTGGGCAGCAGGCCCTCAAGGAGCACCATCCGTTCGCTGATGTCGACCTCGTAGCGTGTGGTGAACACGCCGTCGGCCATCGGCTGGCCGCTGTCGGCGACCGTCAGGCGTCCGCCGCTGTCCGCGTAGACGAACACCGCGTGGGGCCACGTTGCCGAATGGCGAAGGCGCAGCCGCACCGGCTCTTCGCTGAGGATCAGCGGGACCGCCGGCCGGGTGCCCTCGATGTTCGTCCCGTACGACGAGGCGAGCCCGTCGACGAGTTCCCAGATGTCCGCCGCCATAAGGCGTGGATCTATGCGCCGGACCTGACGGTGGGCGAGCGGCCGCAGAGATGCGGGAAGGTCACTCCCGGGTGGCAGGACGGCCTCGCCGACCAGGACGGGAACGACCGGGAACGACCTTCTGAGGGCGATCTCGATCTGGCGAGGGAGTTGGTCGGACGGGTCGCGCAGACCCTCGGTGGCGCGCGGTCCCGGTCCGATGACGACGATCAGCGCCGCCGCGTCGGGCAGGCGACGCCCGAAGTCACCGGGGAAGTCACGGATGACGTTGTCGACGCCGAACCGGGCGGTCAGCGCGTCGTCGACCAACCGCCCGACGATGCTCCCGTCGTCGGCGCGGTAGCTCAGATAGAAGCTGACCATTTCGCGTACCGTAGCGGAGATCGGGAGCGGATTGGTCGCACCGACCGTCGGCTATTCGACATCCGACACCGGGTCAGCTTCCGAGGATCAGCAGCAGCGCGGTGGCCACCACCCCCGCGCCGAGCACCACGGTGATCGGGCGCGGCCCGAGCACCGCGTGCCGGCGGTCGGCGAGCACCCGTGCCGGCACCAGGCCGATCAGTGGCCCGAGTAGGGTCACCACAAGCGCCAGCACCGGCATCCCGACGGCCAGGTCGCCCCCGTACCCGACGCCGAGCGCCCGCGCGCCGGTGCCCAGGGCGTACGCCAGCACCGCGCCCGCCACTCCGCAGAGCGCGAGCAGCGGGTTCACCGAACCGGGCAGCTCGCCGGGCTGGCCGGCCCGGTCGAGCAGGTCCCGGGCACGGCTGAGCAGCAGCACCGGGTCGGTCGCCCCGGTGCCGTTGGTGGGCGCGGGCGGGCCGCCGAGGCGACGGTCGCCCAGTCGGGCGCGTACCTGCTGCCACAGGTGCGCGGCCTCCGCGTCGACGTGTTCCTGCTGCTCGCGTGCCGCGACCAGTTCCTGCTCGGCGGCGCGTACCTGGTCGGTGGCGTCGGCGACGGCCTGGTCGGCCGCCGCGCACTGCCGCTCGTACCAGGTGTGCGCCTCGGCGCGCTGCTCGCGGACCCGGGCGGTCAGTTCGGCCAGTCGCCGTAGCTGGGCGGCGTACGTCTCACTGGTCACCGGTTGGTTCATCGCGACGGTCCATAGGGGATGATCACCTGTCCGGTGCGGTGCACCGCCCGGTCGAAGAAGAGCCCCCGCCACGGGCGGGGATACCAGTCCGGGCCGCCGGTGCCCGGGTAGAGCGAGGCGCCCAGCTCACCGCCGTGCGCGTCGAGCGCCACCCAGGCGCCGATCTGGTCGGTGCGGGCGGCCGGGCCGCCCAGGTCGGCGCGCATCCGGGCCACACCCCGCCACCAGGCCAGCACGTGGGTGCGGCGTTCCGGCCCGTCGTGCAGGATCCGGCGCAGCTGTTCCAGGCCGGTACGCCGACCGGCCGGCGCGGCGAGGGTGCCGGCCGCCGCGTCGACGGCGAACAGCAGCAGGTAGTGCGGGCTGCCCGCGCCGCCGAGACCGTCGGCCGTCTCGGCCATCAGCTCGCCGACTGTCTCCTCGTCGTACCAGTTGGCGTCGTCGGCCAGGTCCTCGTAGAGGGCGCGGGCGATCGGGTCGGCGTCCGCGTCGAGGCAGGCGATGGAGAAGCGCGCGGTGCCGCTCGGGTGTTGGCGGGCCAGGGAGCGGGCCGCCGCGTCCAGCACGGCGCACGCCTCGTCGACCCTTGTGCCCAGCACCGCGAGGTTGCGTCCGGGGGCGCGGGGGAGCCGCAGCGCCGCCGAGCGGGACTGCACGTCGATGATCTCGCCGAGCAGGGCCGCCGGGCTGCGCGGGGCGCTGCCGTCCGCCGGGGCTTGCAGCGCGCGGTAGTCCGGGGCCTCGGCAAGCCGGGGGATCGCGTCGCCGTCGAAGAGCCGCGCCGGTGCCGCGTCGGCCGGACGCATCCGCCACAGCCGGTGCTGGAGTTGGCTCCACGTCTCCCAGTCGCTTGCCGACGGGATCCGGGCGACCTCGTTGCCCTCCACCATGCCCGACTCGGCATTGACCACCGCGTGCCAGCGGGGCAGCGACTGCGCGGCGTCGTTGCGTTCGGCGAGGATCCGCAGTGCCTTGGGCAGCGCGATGCGTAACGTGAACTGGGCGACCAGCGCGGGACGGCCCCACAGCGCCTCGATGCCCCGCACGTCCTGCGAGGCGAGCACCAGGTGGATGCCCTGCGAGCGGCCCCGCCGCGCCAGGTCCTCCAGCAGGTCGGCCGCCTCCCGGGCGACGACGTCGCGCCCGGCCAGCAGCATCTGGAACTCGTCGACCACGGCGACGATCCGGGGCCAGTGCCCGGTGGGGTCGACCGCGCGCAGCTCGGCCAGCTTGGTCACCTCGTGCTTCTTCGCCGCGTCGGCGCGGCGACGCAGCTCCTCGGTGAGGAACCGCAGCAGCGCCAACCCGAACTCCCGGTCGGTGTTGACGTTGATACCGACCAGGCGCATGTGCGGCAGCCAGCTCGGGTCGCGCCGGCCCTGCGCGAACCGGGCGAACGACACCCCCTCCTTGAAGTCGAGCAGGTAGAACTCCAGCTCGGAGGGGGAGTAGCGGGCGGCCAGCGCGCCGATCCAGGCGAAGATCAGGTTGGTCTTGCCGGTGCCGGAAGGGCCGCCGATCAGCGCGTGCGGCGGGTAGTCGCCAAGCGTCAGGCGGACCGGGCGGCCCTGCGGCCCCTCGCCGATCGGGGCGGTCAACCCGCTGGCCGAGTCCTCCCGCCACATCTGCTCCGGCGGCGGGAGCAGGTCGGTGAACGGCGTCGGCGGTGGGCCGGCGTTCACCCGGGCCGCGATCTCCCGGCAGGTCTCGGTGACAAGCGTCGCGGGCGGCGGTGGGTCCAGTCGGACCGGCAGCCCGGACGGCCCGCCGATCAGGGCGCCTGACGCCCCGGCCACCACCCGGGTCACCGTCGGGTCGTCGGGCAGCGGGATGCCCCGCACCACCAGGTGCACCCCGCAGGCCGCGCCGGCCCGTACCACGCGTTCGAGCTGGCCGCGTTCGTGCCTGCTCAGCTCGTCGCCGCCGAGCAGCACCGCCACCCGCCACGGTTCGGGGCGGCGGCCGGTCGCCGAGGCCAGTTCCCGCAGCGAGCCGTGTTCGCCGGCCAGCACCGTCTCGTTGATCCGGCGGATCTGCTCCACCAGGTCGTCGAGCAGCCCGCCGAGGCCACCCGGGCCGACGAAGGTGAGCAGCCCGGCCGTGCCCAGCGGGGCGAACCCGGCCAGGCCGCCGCCGAGGTGCTCCGGGTCGTACCCGATCAGCCGGACCGCCCCGGGGTCGGCGCGGCCGGCGGCGCGCAGCAGCAGCGCGGACACCACGGCGTCGCAGCCGGCGCGGTCGTCACCGGAGAGGTGGACGTGCCCGGCGTCGAGCAGCGGCACCAGCGCCGGCACCGGGTCGACGTCGTCGAGGTGGACAGTGCCGATCCGCAGCGCTCCCGGCGGCTCGGCGCGGCGGGTGGGGGTGGGTGTCCACCCCGGCCAGTCGGCGCCGGCGCAGCCGGGCGCCTCCCGCAGGGCGGCGTCGGCGGCGTGCCGGGCGAGCTGCGCGATGCGGGCGGAGTGCCGGGCGTCGATCTCGGCGAGCCGGCGGTCGCGTTGGGCGCCCACCCGCTGCGGTACGGCGGCGGCCGCCCGCCGGACCCGGGTCAGCCGCTCGCGACCGGCGGTCAGGTCGGCCTGGGCGGCCGACAACCGGGTACGCGTCGCGCCCAGCGCCTCACCGAGGGTCTCCCGGATCCGGGTGGCCAGTTGGCCGCGCCGGTCAGCCATCGGAACCCCGGCGGGTGGGCGCGTCCCGCCACGGGCTGCCCGTTCGCGGCGGCAGCCCACCGGAACGCTGGGTGCCGTTGCCCGCCGGTCGTTGACCCGCGCCGCCGGTGCGCTGGCCCACGCGTGTCGGCTGTCCCGTGCCCGTCGGCTGCGGCCCGGCGCCTGGCTGTCCCGCGCCGCCCGGCCGTGGCTCGGCGTGCGCGGGCAGGTCACGGCCGAGTCGGGTGAGCAGCAGCCCGGTCGCCACGCCCGCGGTCACCGCCGAGTCGGCGGCGTGTGGTGGCTCTCCCGAGGCGCGTGGCGGCGGCATCCGGCACACCCGGGTCAGCAGCGTCTCCAGCACCGGCGGCGGCAACCCGGGCAGCAGATCGCGGACGCGGCCGTCCAGCTCGCCGCGCAGCCGGCCGAGGTCGGCGGCGCGGGGCGGATGCCCCAGCAGTTCGCCGGCCAGTTCCCGTAGCAGCGGCGGTGCCAGCGCGGCCAACCCCAGCCCCACGTCGGCGGGGGCGCGGCGCAGCTCGGTACGCAGCCGGTCCCGGTCACCCGCGCGGACGCCGCCGACGACCCGGCGCAGCAGCTCCCGCGGGTCGTTCAACCGCTCGTCGGGTTCGTCGTCGGCGCCCTCGCCATCGCGCCCTCCGGTCAGCTCCGCCACCCGCACCGACCACCAGCGGCGCATCCGGACCTGCTGGGCGGACTCCGGCGGCACGGCGGTCGGCCCGGCGTCCGGCGGCGTGTCGTGTCGGGGAGCGCGCTGCTCCTGCCGGGGCGGGGGAGCGCCGTCCCCGGCCAGGCCGATCGCGGCCAGGTACGCCGAGAGCTGCTCCTGGGCCACCCGCAGCGCGTACCCGGCGCTCTCGGCGTGCTCGGTGGCGGCGGACAGCTCCGGCACCCCCATCGGGTTCGCCGATTCCTGGCGTACCCAGCGCAGCCGCTCCGCGGCCAGGCCGAACTTCTCCAGTGCCTGCCCGAGCAGGGCCACCGGGAACTCCTCGCTGGCGGCGCGGACCTGCCCACCGACTTCCTCGATGATGGACATGGCGGCCTACAGGGTGGCGACGTAGAGCTGCGCCTGCTCCACCGCGACGAGTGTCGCGGCGAGACAGTCCTCCAACTCCTGGCTGGCCTGGGTCAGCGAGGCCTGGGCCGCCTCGACTGTCTCGTGCCCGCTGCCCTCCAGGGCGCCGGCCAGGGTCTGCTGCGCCTCGGCCAGTTTCTCGCCGGCCGCCTGCACGGCTGTCTGCCCGTCCCCGATCTGTTGGAGGGCGACATCGATGGCAGCCTTCAGCTCGGCGACGCTCGCCACTGCGGAACCTCCTGGGGGCGGGGAGATCTCCATTAGAGCCTATCGGCGTCGCGGAAAGAACATCCGCCCTGTCGGTGTTCCTGCCCGCCTGTCCGGAAGGCCCCCGGAAGCGCCGGGAGTCCGTTCTGTGGGAGTCCCAGTGCGAGAACTTCTCAACTCTCGCGGAGCCAGCGCGGCCCGTACACCTCGGCGCCCAGGGCCGTGACCCGCTCGCGCAACTCCCGGTCGGCGGTCACCACCAGCCGCCGGCGCCGCGGAGCGCCCGCGACCAGATCGACCACGCTGTCGTCGCCCGAGCCGGGAGCGGAGACCACCCGTACGACGTCCGTGCCGGGCACGTCCCGCGCGGCGCCCTCGACCACCAGGACCACCTCGACGGGCGCGGGCAGCCGGGCCGGCAGCCCGACGGTCGCCACCGGGGCGAGGGAGTCGCGCAGCCGCGCGGCGGCCCCGGCGCGGTCCCGCCACCACCCGTTCGGGCGTGAGCCCACCACGTTGGCGCCGTCCACGATCAGCAGCGGGGTGTCATCCATGTCGCCAGCCTGCCACCACCGGTGGGGTGCGGGCCGGACGCCACACCCGAACCGCCCGCGTGCCCGGTGCGGCGTTTGTCGGGCCCCGCGCCGGGTAGCCCCTGCCGACCGTGCCGCGCCCGACTGCGGAGGACAGACATGATGGGACCCGGTGACCTCGGCTCCGACCCGTGGGACGAATTCCTGGCCCGGTACTTCGGCCGGGGTGAGGGAGGACGCCGACCGCCGCACCGGGTCGACATCACCCGCCTGATGACTGCCGACGCCCGGGAGATGCTGGCCGACGCGGCCCGCCGGGCGGCGCAACGGCACAGCAGCGACCTGGACACCGACCACCTGCTCTGGGCGGCGCTGCAACGCGAACCCCTGCGGGACCTGGTCCGGCGTGCCGGCGCCGACCCGGACACGCTGCTCAACGCGCTCGGCGGCAAGGGCGACGGCGCGCCGCGCGGCGAGGTGCCACCCAACCTGTCGTTGACCCCGGCGGCCAAGCGGGCGCTTCTCGACGCCCACCAGCTGTCCCGGGCGATGGGCGCCAACTACATAGGCCCCGAGCACATCCTCATGGCGCTGCCGCTCAACCCGGAGTCGCCGGCCGGCCGGATGCTGGCCGCCGGCCGGATCCAACCCGAGTCGTTGCAGGCCGCCAACGCCGAGCGCGGCCCGATGAACGGCCCGAAGCCGGACCGCGGCACCCCCACCCTCGACCAGTACGGGCAGGACCTCACCGACCTGGCCCGCAACGACCAGATCGACCCCGTGATCGGGCGGGCCGACGAGATCGAGCAGGCCGTCGAGATCCTGTCCCGGCGTACCAAGAACAACCCGGTGCTGATCGGCGAGGCAGGTGTCGGCAAGACCGCAATCGTCGAAGGGCTGGCCGAGCGGATCTGCGACGGGGACGTGCCGCAGACCCTGCTCGGCAAGCGTGTCGTCCAACTGGACCTGGCCGGCCTGGTCGCCGGCACCCGCTACCGGGGCGACTTCGAGGAGCGGCTGAAGAAGGTGATCGACGAGATCCGGGCGCACCGGGACGAGCTGATCATCTTCATGGACGAGATCCACACTCTGGTCGGCGCCGGTGGCGCCGGCAGCGAGGGCGGGATGGACGCGTCGAACATGCTCAAACCGGCACTGGCCCGCGGTGAGCTGCGCGTCATCGGCGCCACGACCCTCGACGAGTACCGCAAGAGCATCGAGAAGGACGCCGCGCTGGCCCGGCGCTTCCAGCCCGTGCTCGTGCCCGAGCCCGGCGTCGACGACACGATCGCCATCCTGCGGGGCCTGCGCGACAGGTACGAGGCACACCACCAGGTGCGCTTCACCGACGAGGCGCTCGTCGCGGCCGCCGAGCTGTCCGACAGGTACGTCACCGACCGGTTCCTGCCGGACAAGGCCATCGACCTCATCGACCAGGCCGGCGCGCGGGTGCGGCTGCGCACCCGCACCCCGGCCTCCGACGTGCGGGAGCTGGAACAGGAACTCGACGAGGTACGCCGGGACAAGGAGCAGGCCGTCACCGACGAGCAGTACGAGCGCGCCTCGGCGCTGCGCGACCGGATCTCCGAGCTGGAGGAGGAGATGCGCCGCGCCAACGGCGACGACGGCGCGACCTCCCAGGTGCCCGAGGTGGGCCCGCAGGAGATCGCCGAGGTGGTCTCCCGGGCCACCGGCATCCCGGTCAGCCAGCTCACCGAGGAGGAACGCGACAGGCTGCTGCGCCTGGAGGGCCACCTGCACGAGAAGGTCGTCGGCCAGGACGACGCGGTCACCGCTGTCGCCGAGGCGGTCCGCCGCTCCCGCGCCGGGCTGGCCGACCCGGAGCGCCCGATGGGCAGTTTCCTGTTCCTCGGCCCGACCGGCGTGGGCAAGACCGAGCTGGCCCGCGCGCTGGCCGAGGCGCTGTTCGGCGAGGCGGACCGGATGGTGCGCGTCGACATGAGCGAGTTCCAGGAACGGCACACGGTCAGTCGGCTCGTCGGCGCCCCGCCCGGGTACGTCGGCTACGAGGAGGCCGGCCAGCTCACCGAGGCGGTGCGTCGCCGCCCGTACGCGGTGGTGCTGCTCGACGAGATCGAGAAGGCCCACCCGGACGTGTTCAACATCCTGCTCCAGGTGCTCGACGACGGGCGGTTGACCGACAGTCAGGGCCGTACGGTGAACTTCAAGAACACCGTACTGATCATGACGAGCAACCTCGGCTCGGAGCTGATCACCGGCACCCAGCGGGCCGTCGGGTTCGGGACCGGCGCGCCGGGCAGCGAGCAGGAGAACGACGAGCTGCGCGAACGGCTCATGCGCCGCCTCCAGGAGAACTTCCGGCCGGAGTTCCTCAACCGCATCGACGAGGTGATCATCTTCCGTCGGTTGGAGGCCGAGCAGCTGCGCGACATCACCGCTCTGCTGCTGGAGGAGACCCGCCGCCGGCTGCACGCCCAGGACATCCAGGTCGAGTTCACCACCGCCGGCATCGACTGGCTCGCCGAGCACGGCTACCAGCCGGAGTTCGGGGCCCGCCCGCTGCGCCGGGTGATCCAGCGGGAGGTGGACAACCACCTGTCCCGGATGCTGCTGGAGTCGGCTATCTCGCCCGGACAGAAGGTCACAGTGGACGCTCGCGACGGGTCGCTCGCCTTCGACGTCGCCGCTGGCGAGCGGGGGTACACCGCCGCCACGACGACACACCCGCGATGAGCGGGGAGCGACGAGGCGAGCCCGGGGAGCCGCACGAGGACGCGGACTCCGAGCAGGCCCGGGACGAGGACGACCATCCCGACCCGATCCTGGCCTCGCCCACCGCGAACCCCCGCCGTACGCGGGTGCCACCGGAGGGCCTGCACCCGAAGACCGACCAGGACGACCCGGAGACGTCCGACCGCCGCCCGCGAGAGGAGACCTGATGGTACGCGAAGCTCGGCTCGACCCCGAGGTGGAAGTGCTCTGGGAGGACTTCCACGCCGAGGTCAACGTTCCGTCGGAGCAGTTGCGCACGTGGCTGCTGACCCGGGGGTCCGGTGAGGAGTCGTTCGGGTCCAACCCGACCCTCGACCTGCCCCAGCCGGGCCGGGAGATCCTCAAGGTGCTCAACAAGCGCAAGGTCGACCTCACCCCGGAGGACATCGAGGTGATGCGGGAGGCGGTCGAGCGGATCCGGGAGCTGATGGACGCCAAGCCGCCACGCGGCAACGCCGACGACACGTGGCGGCACTCCCTGCTCGACCTGGGTCACGACCCGCTCGTCGAACGCTGAACGGCGCCACACGCCTGCGGTGCCGTCCCGGTTCGGAACGGCACCGCAGGCGTCATGTTACTGGCCCTGGTTGGGCTCCAGGCTGCCGATGGTCAGCCCCGCCGCGTCGGCCGCGGCGTCCCGGTCCCCGCGGGTCTGGTCCTCGCGGCTGAGCAGATTGGCGTACTCGGTGACGTCGGCCGGGTCGGGCACCTCCGGCAGACGGCGCAGGAACGCCTCCACCTCGCGGGTGGCGGCGGTGTGCGCGGCGGCCGCCTGGCGCAGCAGTTCCCGGTCGTCGGCGGGCGGGTAGAGGTCGGTCATGCCCGCCGGTTACCCCGCCAACGGCCGTTCGCACCGCCGGCGGCGGATCATCACCCGCCCGGGTGGACTCACACCCCACTGGGCTGGCGCACACCGAACCCCGGATTGCGCAGCAGCCAGTCCAGGTAGGTCGGATGCGGCGCCAGCGAGTCGGTGTACGCCGCCTTGGCCATCTGCAACACGAGCGGGGCGCTGCGGGCGGCGGGGGAGTCCGGGTGCCAGCCCAGCAGCAGCCGCCACCGCAGCGGGACCCCGGCCAGCCGGCGGGTGACCAGCCCCGCCACCGGCCGGAACGTGGCCTGGCACAACGCCACCGCCACGCCCGCCTCCACCAGGTCGACGCAGCCGCGGATGTCGGTCTCGTACACCTTGCGGGGGGTGAAGCCGGCGCGGGCGCAGGCGGCGGCGAAGCAGTCGCTGAAACAGCCGTCACCGGGCGCTGCCACCCACTGCTCATGACGCAGGTCGCCCAGGCTCACCTCGTCGTGGCCCGCCAGGGGGTGGGTCTCGGGCAGCAGCACCAGCACCGGGTCGACTGACACCTCCCGCCAGCTCAACCCGAACCCGGCCGACGGGCTGGCATCCCCGCACACCCCCGCCAGCGCGAAGTCCAGCCGACCGCCCGCCACCAGCTGCGCCAGCTCGTCCACCGACCACGAGGCGTACGTGGTGATCTGGGCGGGTGGATGCTCGGCGGCCAGCCGGTGCACCAGCCGGCCCAGGATCGGGCTGTTCACCCCGCCGAACCGGTAGCACGGCGGGGCGTCGCCGGAGCCGGCCAGCCGGGCCGCCTCGTCCTGCAACCCCTTCATGGCCGGCAGCAGCACCCGGGCGCGGGCCAGCACCAGCTCACCGAGCGCGGTGGGACGCGCGCCGCGCCGGTCTCTGTCGAACAGCGGACCGCCAAGCGTCCGTTCGATCCGCTGAAGCTGGGCGGTGAGCGCCGGCTGAGCCAGGCCGAGCGCCGACGCCGCCTTGGTCACGCTCCCCGTCTCCGCGATGGCGCAGACCACCCGCAGGTGACGCAACTCCAGGTTCATACGGTGACGGTAGGACTACGCCGCAGCCGGCGGAAGAGCCCGAAGGTATCGGTGAGATTGAATGCACAGACGGGCGTCGCCGCCGGTCACCCGCGCGGTGGCTCCGGCAGGTCCGCCAGGTACGTCGGCCGCCGGGTCACCGCGTCGCGGACCTTGTCCACCACACCCACCGCCGGCTCGACGATGCGGTTCCACGGCGGGGTCGCCGGAGTGCCCGGGTGCGGCCGGGTCGGCGCCGCCTCCTCGGCGATCTCCAGCCGGTTGCCCAGCCGGATCAGCTCCTCCGCGGTGGCCACCTCGCGCAGCTCGGCGACCAGCGCGCCCACCCCCTGGACGTGCCGGCGCACCCGCGCGGCGACCTCGGTCACCGTCTCGTCCGACAGCCCCTTGAGGACTCCCAGCAGCGCCGCGTCGGCGTTGATCTCGGCGTCCACCCGCTCGTCCGCGTTCGGCAGCGCGGCCCGCGCCGCGGGCAGCAGGTACTGCTCCTCCGCCGACAGGTGCCGCGACAGCGCGGCGGTGAGCACGGCCAGGCCCTCCTGCGGCGTGCTGTCCGGGCCGGTCAGATGGTCCAGCAGCGTCAGCAGCTGCTGGTGCTCCCGGTCCACGATGTCGGCGATGCTGCGGCCACCGGGACGGTAGCCCTCGTCGGGCGCGGGCGGCAGCGGCGGCAGGGGAACGGCGGACATGGTGCCCTCCTCGACTGGCGGGCGGAAGCTCCGGCAGGGGACGTACGGTCGACCGCGGCGATACCCGGACACGTTCGCGGCGAAACCGGACCCGTCGATGCGTCCCACCCGCGCCGCCGGTGCGCCGGCCCGTCAGGCGGCTCGGGCTGGTATGAAGAGGCGATGACGAGCGAACCCACAGCGGAGGTCGTGGACCTCTGCCGCGACCTGCTGCGTATCGATACCACCAACACGGGGGACAACGACACCAGCGTCGGTGAGCGCCGCGCCGCCGAGTACGTGGCGGAGAAGCTCGCCGAGGTGGGAGTCGAATCCGTCCTGCACGAGTCCGCCCCGGGCCGGGCGAACGTCGTGGCCCGCATCCCCGGCACCGATCCGAGCCGGGGCGCGCTGCTGGTGCACGGCCACCTGGACGTGGTGCCCGCCGACGCCGACGAGTGGTCCGTGCACCCCTTCTCCGGCGAGGTGCGCGACGGCTACCTGTGGGGTCGGGGCGCCATCGACATGAAGGACTTCGACGCCATGGTGCTCGCCGTGGTGCGGCACTGGCAGCGCACCGGCGTGCGGCCCCCGCGCGACATCGTGCTCGCGTACACCGCCGACGAGGAGGCGGGCAGCGACTACGGGGCGCGGTTCCTGGTGGAGAACCACCGTGACCTCTTCGACGGCTGCACCGAGGCGATCGGGGAGGTCGGCGGCTTCTCCTACTCGGTCAACGACAGCCAGCGGCTCTACCTCATCGAGACCGCCGAGAAGGGCATCGACTGGCTGCGGCTGCACGCCAAGGGCCGCCCCGGGCACGGCTCGATGGTGCACGACGACAACGCCGTGACCGCCCTGGCCGAGGCGGTCGCCCGGATCGGCAGGCACCGCTTCCCGGTCGTGGTCACCGACACCGTGCGGGCGTTCCTGGAGGAGGTGTCCGACCTGCTCGGCATCGAGCTGGACCCGAACGACCCGGAGACGGCGATCGCCAAGCTCGGCCCGATCGCCAACATCATCGGCGCGACCATCCGCAACACGGCCAACCCGACCCGGCTCAGCGCCGGCTACAAGGACAACGTCATCCCCGGCCGGGCCACCGCCACCATCGACTGCCGCAGCCTGCCCGGCCAGTCCGAGCTGCTGGAACGGCAGCTGCGCGAGCTGGTCGGCCCGGACATCGCCATCGAGTACGTCCAGCGGCAGCCGGCCCTGGAGACCACCTTCGACGGCGACCTGGTCGAGGCCATGTCGGCGGCGCTGCGGGCCGAGGACCCGGGCGCGCGTCCGGTTCCGTACATGCTCTCCGGCGGCACCGACGCCAAGGCGTTCTCGCAGCTCGGCATCCGCTGCTTCGGTTTCGCCCCGCTGCGGCTGCCCGCCGATCTGAACTTCTCCGCGTTGTTCCATGGCATCGACGAGCGCGTTCCGGTCGACGGACTACAGTTCGGCGTGCGGGTTCTCGACCGGTTCCTCCGCACCTGCTAGCCGTGTCCGGTAGCTGCACCCGGCGCGTTACCTCCCCATCGTGAAGGGACTGCCCCACATGACCGACCAGCACGGTGAGCTGGACGCCGCTCTCGAGCGGGTGATCGAAGCGGCCCGTCACCACCTGGCCGCCGTACGTGCCGCGCAGGGCCGCGTCGACGACGACGACGTCTGGCAGGCGTACGTCGCGTTGAACAACGCCTCCTTCGCGTACGACGAGCGTCTGCTCGACGCGTTCGGCGAGGTGACGCCGTGGGACGTCGACTCGATCGACCCGGACGAGGCCGACGAGCGTTTCGGCGGCCCCGAGGGGTCCGAGGCCAGCGACCCGCACCCGCGTGTCATCTCGGTACGCCAGCGCCGCGACTACCGGGTGCCGAGCGTCTCGGCGCTGCTGCGGGTGGCCGAGGCGGCCCGCCGTGAGGGCACCCCGGAGGACGACGAGCCGGCGCCGGTGGAGGGTGTCGGCGAGGCGGTGCTGGAGTTGCTGCAGAGCGGCGACGGCTCACTCGGCGCGCTTGACGTCCCCGAGTTGGAGCCCCTCGACGGGGTGGTCATGGTCAGCGAGGTGGGCACCCCCGTCGACCTGGAGTCGTTCGACGACGACGACGCGGTCGGCCCGTTCCAGCCCGCGGCCGACGACCGGCTGGTCGGGCGGCTCGACGAGCACCCGTTCCTGGAGCTCGACGACGACCACGACCACGCCGGGCACCAGCACTAGGCCGTGTGTCGCCCGGGGCTCACGCGAGCCCCGGGCGGCCGGCCCCCTCAGTACGACAGGCCCGGCTGCGGCTGGTTGACCCGTCGACGGCGCAGCACCACCTGGCGCGTGCCGTCGCGGAACAGCCGTACCCGGGCCAACTCCCATCCGGAGAACTCCGCCTGGATCGCCAACTGCGCCGCGGCGGTCAACCGGTCGACGTTCGGCGGCAGCCGCAGCGGCGCGTACTCGTAGTCCATGCCACCATGCTGCCCAGCCCAGCGGCCGTTCGCCACCCCTTGCGGGGTGACCGATGCCGCTACCGGCGGGTCAGCTGTCGCGCTCCGGGTAGCCCACCGGGACGGCGGAGACGTCGTCCAACGCGGTGATGATCTCCTCGGGCAGGGTGATCCGTTCCACCTGGAGCGCGCCGAGCAGCTGCCCCACCGTCCGGGCGCCGAGGATCGGCGCGGTCACGCCGGGCCGGTCCCGGATCCACGCCAGCGCCACCTCCAGCGGCGACACGCCGAGCCCGCCGGCCGCTGTCGCCACCGCCTCGACGATGCTGGAGCAGCGCGGCTCCAGGTACGTCGCCACGAACCGCTCGAAGTGCGGCGAGGCGGCCCGCGAGTCCGCGGGCCGGCCGTGCCGGTACTTGCCGGTGAGCACCCCCCGTCCCAGCGGCGACCAGGGCAGCACGCCGAGGCCGAGCGCGTCGCACGCGGGCAGCACCTCCCGCTCGACGCCCCGCTCCAGCAGCGAGTACTCCACCTGGGCGGCCACCACGGGCGCCCGGCCGGGCCAGGCGGTCTGCCAGGCGGCGGCCCGCGCGGTCTGCCAGCCGGAGAAGTTCGACACGCCGACGTAGCGGACCTTGCCGCTGGCCACCGCGTGGTCCAGGGCGGCCAGGGTCTCCTCCAGGGGGGTGTCCGGGTCGTACCCGTGCACCTGGAACAGGTCGACGTGGTCGGTGCCGAGCCGGCGCAGCGACGCGTCCAGGGTCCGCAGCAGGTGCCCGCGGGAGCCGTCCCGGCGCCGGCCGCTGCCCGGGCGCAACCCGGCCTTGGTGGCGATCAACAGCTCGTCGCGGGGCACGAGGGAGCCCAGCAGGGAGCCGATCACCGACTCGGCGTCACCGTCGCCGTACACGTCGGCGGTGTCGATCAGGTTGCCGCCCGCGTCCAGGTAACTCTTCAGCTGGGCGGCCGCGTCGTCGGCGTCGGTGTCCCGACCCCAGGTCATGGTGCCGAGCGCGAGCCGGGAAACCGCCAGCCCGCTTCGGCCGAGCGGTCGCTGTTGCATGGGTGAACCTTATTTCGAACCTGCCGCCACCGATATCCTCGCTCCCGTATCTCTGCCGGTTCTGCCGGTTCCGCCGTCCTGGGCTGCCCTGATGGAGGGGGGACCAAAGGTGTCGAGCCGGTGATCGGGTCCGTTACCGGCATTGCGTAACCTGGTGCGACCTGTGCCACGGATGGGGGAGGACCAGTGCGACTAGGGCTCAGCCTCGGATACCAGACGGCGTGGAGCACGCCGGCCGACCACCTGGCGCTGGCCCAGGAGGCGGACCGGCTCGGCTACTCGGTGGTGTGGGCGGCGGAGGCCTACGGCTCCGACTCGCCGAGCATGCTCGCCTGGATGGCCGGCCAGACCGAACGGATCGACGTCGGCGCGGCGGTGATGCAGATCCCCGCCCGTACGCCGGCGGCCACGGCGATGACAGCGGCCACCATCGACGCGCTCTCCGGCGGCCGGTTCCGGCTCGGGCTGGGGGTGTCCGGTCCGCAGGTCTCCGAGGGCTGGCACGGCGTGCGCTTCGCCAAGCCGCTGGGCCGCACCCGCGAGTTCGTCGACATCGTCAAGCTCGCCATCGCCCGCAAGGAGGTGGCGTACGACGGCGAGCACTACACGTTGCCGCTGCCGGACGGCCCCGGCAAGGCGCTGCGCCTGGGATTCCACCCGCCCCGCGAGCACATCCCGATCTACCTGGCGGCGGTGGGCCCGAAGAACCTGGAGCTGGCCGGCGAGATCGCCGACGGCTGGCTCGCCGTGTTCTACTCCCCGGAGTTCGCCGACGAGCAGCTCGCCTCCGTCGCCGCCGGGCGCGCGAAGGTCGGCAAGGAGCTTGCCGGTTTCGACGTGGTGCCGTCGGTGCCCGTGGTGATCGGCGACGACGTGGCGTCCTGCGCCGAGCTGGTCCGCTGGTACGCCGCCCTCTACGTGGGTGGGATGGGCAGCCGGCAGCAGAACTTCTACAACCAGCTCGCCACCCGGATGGGCTACGGCGACGCCGCCCGCGAGGTGCAGGACCTGTACCTGGCCAAGCGGCAGCGCGACGCCGCGGCGGCCGTACCCATGGAGTTCATCGACCGCACCTCGCTGCTGGGCCCGAAGGAGCGCGTCGCCGAGCGGATGCGCGAGTACGCGGCGGCCGGTGTCACCACGCTGTCGGTGTCCCTGTTCGTGGCCGACCGGGACAGCGGTGTGCAGACCCTGCGGACCGTGGCCGAAGCTCTCGACCTCTCGGGAGTCGGCGAGTGACCTGGGTCGAGGCCATCGTCCTGGGCATCGTCCAGGGACTTACCGAGTTCCTTCCGGTCAGCTCGTCGGGGCATCTGCGGATCACCTCGGCGATCTTCTTCGACCGGGACGCCGGGGCGTCGTTCACCGCGGTCACCCAGCTCGGCACCGAGGCCGCCGTGCTGATCTACTTCGCCAAGGACATCTGGCGGATCACCCGGACCTGGCTGGTCGGCATCCGGGACGCGTCGGTCCGTTCCAGCCTCGACTACCGGATGGGCTGGTACGTGATCGTCGGCTCGATCCCGATCGGGCTGTTCGGTTTCGTGTTCAAGGACCAGATCAAGACGGCCGGGCGCAACCTGTGGGTGGTGGCGACCACGCTTATCGTGTTCGCGTTCGTGCTGGCGTTCGCCGAGTACTGGGGGCGGCAGACCCGTACGTTGGAGAACTTCCGGATGAAGGACGGCGTGGTGATGGGTTTCGCCCAGGCCATGGCGCTGATCCCCGGGGTGTCCCGCTCCGGTGGCACGCTCACCGCGGGCCTGCTGCTCAACCTGACCCGGGAGGCGGCGGCACGGTACTCGTTCCTGCTGGCCATCCCGGCGGTGGTGATGTCCGGCGTGTTCAGCCTCGGGGACGTCTTCGAGCCGTCCGCTCCGGGCACGTCGGCGCCGTCGGTGGCGCAGATGATCGTGGCGACGGCGATCGCCTTCGGCATCGGCTACGCGGCCATCGCGTGGCTGCTGCGCTACGTCGCCCACCACACCCTGTACGTCTTCGTGCTGTACCGGGTCGCGCTGGGCACCCTGGTCTTCGCCCTGCTGCTGACGGGGACGATCAGCGCCACCTGATCAGCCTCCGCCGTACCGGCCCTCGATCCCCGCGCGGCGGGTGTCGGGGGCCGGTTGCATTGAGGGCATTTCGTGTATTTCCGACATTGCGCGCCTAGTCTGTCCCTGTCGGGGTGGCGATCCGCCTCCAACTCGCGGGAAGGGGGCCGGCCGTGACCGCCAGCGGCGCGAGGCGCGGGCGGGGGAGGCCGCCGAGACGCAACCTCGTCGCGGTCGTCTCGATCGTCGTGCTCTCCGGCGCCTTCTTCGGCTACGACCAGGGCGTCATCAGCGGGGCGCTGCGCGACATCCGCCAGACCTTCCACGCGGACACCTTCGCCGTCGAGATCGCGGCTAGTTGGGTGACCCCGGGGGCGCTGGTGGGCGCGCTGCTCGGCGGTCACCTCGCGGACCGGATCGGTCGCCGGGGGGCGCTGCGGGTCGCCGCCATGACGTTCGCGGCGGGCACGATCGTCCAGGCGTTCGCGCCGGTGATGGGAGTCATGTTCGGTGCCCGGTTGATCTTGGGCCTCGGTATCGGAGTGGCCTCGGTCGCCGGCCCGATGTACGCGGCGGAGGCCGCGCCGGAACGGATCCGGGGCAGCCTCCTGGCGATCTACCAGTTCTCCACCACGTTCGCGATCTTCATCGGCTATCTCGCCGACGAACTGTTCGAGGCGGGCGACTCGTGGCGTTACCTGCTGGCGGCAGCCGCGCTGCTGGGGGTGGCCCTCGCCCTGGTCACCACCGTGATCCCCGACTCGGCCGTCTGGTATTTCGGGCGGGGGGACAAGCGCCGGGCCGAGGCGTCGCTGCGGGCGACCGTGCCGGAGCAGAAGGTCTGCCACCGGATGGACGCCATCGACAAGAGCCTCTCGGCAGGGAAGGCGGGCTGGCGGGAGGTGCTCTCCCACGAGTGGCGACGTCCGTTGGTGCTCGGGGTGGGTCTGGCCCTGTTCCAGCAGTTGACAGGCATCAACGGGATCATCTACTACGCCGACCCGATCTTCTCGGCCGCCGGCTTTCACACCCCGGGCGAGCAGTTGGCCGCGACCACCTGGGCGATCGGCGGGGTCGACTCGCTGTTCACGCTTGTCGCGGTCGCCTTCCTGGATCGGCTCGGCCGCCGTCCGCTGCTGCTGGTCGGGCTGCTCGGCATGGCGATCTCGCTCGTGGTGGTGAGCGTCAGCTTCGCGAAGATGCCGCTGGGAGTCGGGTCGGCAGGGGCGGCGGGGCACCACCCCAGCGACGCGGGCATCTTCCTGCTGATCGGTGTGGTCATGTTCGTGGCGTTCTACGCGATGTCGATCGGCCCGACCGCGTGGACCGTGATCAACGAGATATTTCCGGGCCGCATCCGGGGCCGCTGCGTGGCGGTGGCCTCCGCGACCCACTGGGGCACCGAGTACCTCGTCACGCAGTTCTTCCTGACCATGCTCAGTGCCCTGGGGCGCTCGGGCGTGTTCGCGTTGTTCGCCGGCACCTGTGTGCTCGGGTTCCTGTTCGTCTGGCGCTACCTGCCGGAGACCAAGGGCAAGACCCTCGAGCAGATCCAGCAGATGTGGCAGTCCGACAGCCGCGCCCGGCATCCGCACCGCGCGGACGGCGAACCCCGGTGAGGGTCGGCTGTCGGTTGCTGCCGTCACTTTGCGGTTTCTGACTCCCCGCGCAGGTGGCGAGCGTACGGTTTGCGAGGTAAGGCCCCGACAACGGCTTATAGCCATATCATCCGCTTTTGCCGGCTTCTGGCCGTGGTCTCACGGAAGCCCCTGGCGGGTGGCTCCCGCTCCACAGTCGCGAAGGACCAGCACAGTGCATCTGACACCGAAGGAATTCGACAAGCTGACGATCCTCTCGATGGCCATGGTCGCCAACGCCCGCAAGGCACGGGGGATCAAGCTGAACCACCCCGAGGCTGTCGCGGTGATCTGTGCCGCCGCCCTTGAGGGCGCCCGGGAGGGCAAGACCGTCGAAGAGGTCATGAACGACTCCCGCAACGTCCTGGGCGTCGACGACGTGATGCCGGGCGTGCCGGACATGCTGCCCATGCTCCAGGTCGAGGCGGTGTTCACCGACGGCTCGCGACTGGTCACCGTGCACTCACCGATCCAGTAGCCCGCGGCTCTCCAGGAAGGCGGAGCAGAAATGACCAAGCAGCATCCCGGCCCCAACTCCAAGCACCTTCGACCCATCGGCGGCTACATCCTCAGCGACCAGCCGCTGGAGTTGAACGAGGGCCGGCCGGTGACGGAGATCGTCGTCCAGAACACCGGTGACCGGCCCATCCAGGTCGGCTCGCACTTCCATTTCTTCGAGACCAACCGGATGCTCGCGTTCGACCGCGATGCGGCCTTCGGCAAGCGGTTGAACATTCCGGCGACGACATCCATCCGCTTCGAGCCGGGCGACAAGAAGACGGTGCAGCTCGTCCCCTTCGGTGGACAGCAGCGGGTGTACGGGTTCAACGGACTGGTGCAGGGATGGACCGGCAGCCAGTCGGCGCCGAGCTACCGGCCGGACCGGACCGAGGCGATCCACAACGCCAAGACCCGCGGCTTCAAGTTCGACCCGGAGCAGCAGGACAACCCCAAGGGCAAGAAGCAGTAGATCGACTATCCCCGAAGGGCTGCCAGCCTCGGGCAGGAGAGATGATTCGATGAGCCAGATTTCGCGGCAAGAGTACGCCGGAATGTACGGCCCCACGACGGGCGACCAGATCCGCTTGGGTGACACCGACCTCTACATCGAGATCGAGAAGGACCTGCGTGTCCTCGGCGACGAGGTGATGTACGGCGGGGGCAAGACCCTGCGGGACGGCATGGGCAGCGCCAGCCAGGCCACCAGCGCGGAGGGGGTGGTGGACCTGGTCATCACCAACGTCACAGTTCTCGATGCGCTGCTGGGTGTGGTCAAGGCGGACGTCGGCATCAAGGACGGAATGATCGTCGGTGTCGGAAAGGCCGGTAACCCGAACATCATGGACGGGGTGACCCCGGGACTGGTGACTGGGCCGGGCACCGACGCGATCTCCGGCGAGCATCTGATCCTGACCGCCGGAGGCATCGACGCCCACGTCCACCTGCTCACCCCCTCGCAGGCGTATGCGGCGCTGAGCAACGGGGTGACCACCCTCTGGGGTGGCGGCACCGGCCCCACCGACAGCAGCAACGGCGTCACCATCACGCCCGGGCCGTGGAACATCCAGAACATGATGCGCGCGTTCGAGAGCGTGCCGATCAACGTGGGCATCCTGGGCAAGGGCAACAGCAGCGGACGGGCCCCTCTGGTGGAGCAGATCATGGCCGGGGTCCCGAGTTTCAAGATCCACGAGGACTGGGGGGCACCGCCCGCGGTGCTCCGGACCTGTCTGGCCATCGCCGACGAGTTCGACGTGCAGGTCAGCGTGCACACCGACACGCTCAACGAGAGCGGCTACATCGAGGACTCGATCGCCGCCTTCGAGGGGCGGACCGTGCACAGCTTCCACACCGAGGGCGCCGGCGGCGGCCACGCGCCGGACATCATCAAGCTCGCCGGCCTGATGAACGTGCTGCCCGCCTCGACCACGCCGACCGTGCCCTACGGCATCAACAGCCAGTCCGAGCTGTACGACATGATCATGGTCTGCCACAACTTCAACCCGAAGGTCCCCTCGGACGTGGCCTTCGTGGAGAGCCGGATCCGTACCGAGACGATCGCGGCCGAGGACGTCCTGCTCGACGAGGGCGTGATCTCGATGATGCAGAGCGACTCCCAGGCCATGGGCCGCATCGGCGAGACCTGGCTTCGCACGATCCAACTCGCCGGTCAGATGAAGACCGTCCGGGGCAAGCTCGCCGAGGACTCCGACAGCAACGACAACTTCCGGGTGCTGCGGTACGTGGCGAAGATGACCATCAACCCGGCCATCACCCAGGGCGTCTCGCACGTCATCGGTTCGATCGCCCCGGGCAAACTCGCCGACCTGGTGCTCTGGGAGCCCGCCTTCTTCGGCGTGAAGCCCAAGATGGTCCTCAAGGGCGGCATGATCGCCTGGTCCATCATGGGCGACCCGAACGCCTCGCTGCCCACACCGCAGCCGGTCTACTACCGGGAGGCGTTCGGCGCATCCGGATCCCAGCTCGCCAGGAACTGCGTGACGTTCGTGTCGAGGGCAGCTCACGAGTGCGGCATCGCCGAGCAGTTGGGCCTGCAACGGCGGGTCATGCCGGTCTACCGGTGCCGCAACCTGACCAAGCGGGACATGGTGCGCAACGACCGGACTCCCCAGCTCGAAGTCGATCCGGAGACCTTCGCCGTGAAGATGGACGGCGTCCACGCGACAGTTCCGGCGGCCCGCAACCTGCCGATGACCCAGCTCTACTTCTTCAGCTGACACGGCCGGGACGGTGGCGTACGTGGCCCGGTCCCGGCACACACGAACCCGAGAGGAGAGGCCCGTGCTCGTCGAGACGGTGCTGGGCAACATGAACGAGCCGGACTGGACGCTCCGACTCAAGCAAGCGCGCATCGACGACCTGGTCCTGGACCAGTGGGACGCCCAGAAGAGCCGCATCCGCAAGATGACCAGCTCCGGGGCGGAGCTGTCCGTCGCGCTCGCGCGGGGCGTACGCCTGCGCGACGGCGACGTTCTGGCGTGGGACGACCTGACGGCCACGGCGGTGGTGGCGCGGGTGCAGCTGGGCGAGGTGATGGTGGTCCACCTCGACCAGTTGCGCGGCGAGTCGGCCGAGCTGCTGATCCGCTCGGCCGTCGAACTCGGTCACGCCATCGGCAACCAACACTGGCCGGCCGTGGTGAAGGGCACCAAGATGTACGTGCCGCTGACCGTGGACCGCAAGGTCATGGACTCGGTGATGCGCACCCACGCGTTCACCGGCATCACCCACGAGTTCGTCCCGGGCACCGAGGTCATCGCGTACCTCGCGCCGCACGAGTCGCGGCGGCTGTTCGGTGGCGCCGACTCGACCCCGCACTCCCACCTCCCCGCCGACCTCAACTGAAGCGGGGCCGGAGGTGCGCACGATGGCCGAGACCCTACGGCTCCTGCAGTTCGGTGACTCGGTCTTCCCGGTCGGCGCCTTCTCCTTCTCCAACGGCCTGGAGATGGCCGTCGAGCACGGCGTCGTCGACGACCGGGCGACCCTTCAGGACTACGTCCGGACGGTCACCCGGCTGGCCGCCACCGGGGACGGTGTCGCCCTGCTCGCCGGGCACCGGGCCGCACGGCTCGGGGACCTCGACCGGATCCGCCGCGCCGACGAGGCGGTCCACCAGCGCAAGATCAACGAAGAGTTGCGGACAATGTCCGCGCGGATGGGGCGCAAGCTCGCCGAGGCGGCCACCCGCATCGTCGGTGAGACGCTGCTCAAGAAGCGACTCGGCGAATCGACGAGCGGCACGCCTGTCACCTATCCGGTGGCGCTCGGGGTGGTCTTCGCCGACCTCGGGGTGCCCGAGGAGGACGCCTTCGCGGCCCACCAGTACGGCGCGGCGTCGACGGTGCTCAGCGCCGCGGTCCGGCTGATGCGGATCGACCATCTCGACGCGCAGTCGATCCTCTTCGCGGTCAACGAGAGGGTCGCCGACGACTACCGCGACATCCGCACGGCGGACCTGGACGACATGCAGACCTTCGGACCGCACCTCGACGTCCTGGCCGCCGCGCACCAGCACATCCACGTGCGGATGTTCATGAGTTGAGCGCGCCCCCATCTCCCTGAACCTCAACCGTCTCCCAGAAGGACAGGTCACATCATGAAGTCGGCAAGTCGTATCGGAGTGGGCGGCCCGGTGGGCAGTGGCAAGACCGCGATCATCGAGGCGGTCGTGCCACGACTCGTGGAGAACGGGCTGCGAATTCTGGTGATCACGAACGACGTGGTCACCACGGAGGACGCGAAGCACGTCCGGCGGGCGCTCACCGGCGTCCTGGTCGAGGAGCGCATCATCGGGGTGGAGACCGGGGCCTGCCCGCACACGGCCGTGCGGGAGGACCCGAGCATGAACCTCGCCGCCGTGGAGGACATGGAGTCCCGGTTCCCGGACAGCGACGTGGTGCTCATCGAGAGCGGCGGCGACAACCTCACCCTGACCTTCAGCCCGGCCCTTGTCGACTTCTTCATCTACGTCATCGACGTGGCCGCCGGCGACAAGATCCCGCGTAAGAACGGGCCGGGCATCTCCAAGTCCGACATCCTCGTGATCAACAAGACGGATCTGGCGCCCTACGTGGACGCCGACCTCGACGTCATGGCCCGCGACGCGGAGCTGATGCGCAACGGCAAGCCCGTCGTCTTCACCAACTGCAAGACCGGCGAGGGCGTCGACGAGCTGGTCTCGCTGGTCCGCCGCAACGCGCTCTTCGACGCCGAAGTGGTCGCATGATCTCACTGGACACTGCCCGGGAGCTGGCGCCGTACCAGGACCAACCGGCCCAGCTACCCGCGGCGTCCAACGGCAAGGTCGGCATCCTTCGCCTCGGGTTCGAGCGGCGGGGGGACCGGACGATCCTGCGCGACCTCTACCGGCAGTCACCGCTGCTGGTGCAACGGGCGCTCTACTGGGACGAGGAGATGCCCGAGCTGCCCTGCGTCATGATCCTCACCACCTCCGGCGGTGTGCTCCAGGGCGACCGCCTGCGGATGGACGTCAGTCTGGCCCCCGGCAGCCGGGCGCACCTGGTCACCCAGTCCGCCACCAAGATCCAGGAGATGGACGCGAACTACGGCTCGCAGGTCCAGACGTTCACCCTTGCCGAGGAGACCTACCTCGAGTACCTCCCGGAGCCGGTGATCCCGTACCGGGCCAGCCGGTTCGTCACCGACACCCGGGTCCGGCTCGCCGAGAGCGCCACCATGCTCTACGCCGAGGTCCTGCAACCCGGCCGCAAGTACTACCGCGACGGCGAACTCTTCGCGTACGACCTCTTCTCCAGCGCCCTGCGGGCGGAGCGTCCCGACGGCCAGGCGCTGTTCGTGGAGAAGTTCGTGGTGTCCCCGAAGGAGTTCGGCGTGGCGCGGGTCGGTGTCATGGACCGCTTCCACATCTTCGGCAACGTCGTGCTGCTCACCAGCCCCGAGTGCGCGGCGAGGGTCTTCGATCGGACGTCGACGCCCCTCTGGGACGAGCAGACCCCCCTGGCCAGCGCCGTCAGTCGACTGCCGAACGATGCCGGGCTCATCTTCAAGATCCTGGGGCAGGAGACCGAACCGGTCCGCGCCGCGGTACGCGCCTTCTGCGTGGCCGCCCGCGAAGAGGCGACCGGCCGGACCTTCCCGCCGGCGTTCAGCTGGCGCTGATTCGGCGAGGAGACGTCCGTGACCGCAGTGGCGAACAGGTGGGACAGGCTGGCTGACGGCAACCCGTTTATCGGGTTCATCGACGCCTGCCTGCGCGGGCCGGCGCAGGTCGTCCTTCAGAACAACCCGCTCACCGGCCTGCTGGTCCTTGTCGCGGTCGCCTGGGGGGCCATCGAGAACGGGCAGCCACGGGTCTTCGGGGGAGGCGTCGTCGGCCTGCTCGTCGGCACCGCCACGGCGCTCGCCCTGCGGGTGGACGAGCCGTCCCTGCGCAAGGGACTGTTCGGCTTCAGCCCGATCCTGACCGGCCTCGCCGTGCCGACGTTCCTCGACCACCGGCCGCTGATGTGGCTCTACCTGGTGCTCGGCGCGATCGGCACGACCGTGGTCACCCTGGCCCTGAACGCCGTCTTCAAGACCTGGGGCCTGACCGCGTTCACCATGCCGTTCGTGCTGACCACCTGGGTGCTGCTGCTGGCCGCGTACCAGTTCGACCGCTTGACGGTGCTTACCAACCTCAAGCCGATGTTTCCCGGCGAGGGGCAGCTGACCGGTGGCCGCTTCGACTGGGACCTGATCCCCACCTTCCTGCGCGGCGTGTCCCAGGTCTTCCTCATCGACAGCTGGGTCACCGGGTTGATCCTCCTGGTCGCGCTACTTGTCAACTCCCGCTGGTCGGCGCTCTTCGCGGTGCTCGGCAGCGTCGTGGCGACCCTGCTGGCGCTCTGGTTCGGCGCCGACGCGGCCTCGCTGGACAAGGGCCTGTTCGGTTTCAACGCGGTGTTGACGGCGATCGCGGTGGGCGCGGTGCTGCACCGCCCCGGCGCGCTGGTGACCCTCTACACCCTCTTCGGCATCGCCCTGACGCTGTTCGTGCAGATGGCCCTCGCCACCGTGCTCACCCCGCTGGCCATCCCCGTCCTGACCGGACCGTTCAACCTCGCCACCTGGCTGCTGCTGCTGCCCAAGCGGCACTTCGCGCCGATACCCAACCACGAACGCGCCAGGGAGACCGTCGTCTCGACGGTGAAGCACTCCGTCTGACCGTACCGAGAAAGAGGTGAGTTCCCATGCTCGCTCAGCAAGCGGTCAACTCCGGCGACACCGCCTGGGTGCTCGTCTGCACAGGCCTGGTGCTGTTCATGACGCCGGGCCTGGCCGCCTTCTACGGCGGGATGGTCCGCACCCGAAACGTGCTCGCCATGCTGCAGCAGAACATGATCGCGTTGGGCGTCGTGAGCCTGACCTGGGTGCTGGTGGGCTACACCATCGCCTTCGGCGACGACGCCGGCAGTGGCCTGCTGGGCAACTTCGAACTCTTCGGACTCAGCAATCTCGGGGTGCCGCCCGCTCCGCACCTGCACGTCGTCGCCGGCCAGGTGACGGTTCCCACCCTGGCGTTCGTGGCGTACCAGATGATGTTCGCGGTGATCACGCCCGCGCTGGTCACCGGCGCCACGGCCGGCCGGCTGAAGTTCCTCGGCTGGGTGGTGTTCCTGGCCGTGTGGTCGATCGTGGTCTACGCGCCGATCGCCCACTGGCTCTGGCACCCGGACGGTTGGCTGGCCCGCTTCGGCACCCAGGACTGGGCCGGCGGCATGGTGGTGCACGCCTCGGCGGGCGCCGCCGTCCTGGCCGTCCTGCTCGTCGTCGGCCGTCGCCGGGGCTGGCCGCACACCGCCGCTCCGCCCAACTCCATCCCGCTGACCATCCTCGGGGCGGGCATCCTCTGGTTCGGGTGGTTCGGCTTCAACGGCGGCGACGGCCTCCAGGCCAACGGCATCGCCGCCCAGGCGGTGATCAACACTCACCTCGCGGCGGCCGCCGGCATGCTCGTCTGGCTGGTCGCCGAGCGGGCGAAGGACGGCCACAGCACCGTCGTGGGCGGCGTCTCCGGCGCCGTCGCGGGCCTCGCGACGGTCACCCCGGCCGCCGGGTACGTCAACACGCTCTCCGCCATCGCCATCGGCGCGATCGCCGGCCTCGTCTGCCACACCGCCCTGCGCCTGAAGTATCTGCTGCGGCTCGACGACGCGCTCGACGTCCTCGCCGTGCACTTCGTCGGCGGCATGCTGGGCTCGCTGCTGGTCGGGTTCTTCGGCAACAGCGGCACCAACCCGCTGGGCAAGGACGGGCTCTTCTTCGGTGGCGGCGGATCGCTGCTGTGGCACCAGATCGTCGGTGTGGTGGTCGTGGTGGCCTTCTCGTTCGTGCTCAGCTGGCTGATCGCCGCCGCCGTGCAGGCGGTCCTCGGGCTCCGCGCCCCCGCCGACACGCAGGACGACCTCGACCACGCCCAGCAGGGCGCCGACGCCTACCACCTGGGCGGCGTCGCGGCCCTCAACGGCACCGGCGCGCCCGAGCGCCGCCGCCGGACCGGCGGCGACCGCCCCGCCCCCCGACCCGCTGGGACCAACCCTCCCGGCCAGCCCGCCTCGCCGGCCCGGCTGGTCACCGCCACGGTGGACCCGGCGCGGCTGCCGACCACCCGGGAGCTGCGCGAGGCCCTGCTCGGCGCGGGCGCCACCTCCATCGTCGTCTTCGACGCCACCGTCTCCACCGCCGAGCCGGCGGCCCGGGCGCTGCCCCGGGGCTACTGGCAGGACCAGGACCTGCTGGACCGCGCCCGGATCGAGGTGGTCGTACGCCAGGGGGCGGTGCCCGCGGTGCTCGACGTGCTGGACGGGTACGGCGCCGACCGCTCGGACAGTTTTGTGCAGGACGTCCAGCCGGCCACGGACGTCAGGTGACCTGCCGCGCGAGGTTCGCGCCTGCCGGCGGCACCCGTGGTCGGGGGCAGGTCATAGGGTGATCCCGTGGCGACCCTTCTGCTTCTGCGACACGGCCGGACCACCGCGAACGCCGACGGCGGGCTGGCCGGCCGTCAGCCCGTCGAGCTGGACGACACGGGCCGGGCCCAGGCGACCGCCGTGGGCGAGCGCCTGCGGGCGGTGCCGCTCGCGGCGGTGGTGACCAGCCCGCTGATCCGCTGCCGGCAGACGTTGGAGCTGGCCCTCCCGCAGGCCACTCCGGTGGTGGAGGAGGGGCTGATCGAGTGCGGCTACGGCACCTGGGAGGGGCAGCCGCTCAAGAAGCTGGCCAAGGAGCCGCTCTGGCCGGTGGTCCAGCAGCACCCGAGCGCGGCGGTGTTCCCCGACGGCGAGGCGATGGCGGCGATGGCGGCACGGGCCGTGGCGGCGGTGCGCTCGTGGGACGCCCGGGTCAGCGCCGAGCACGGGCCCGAGGCGGTCTGGCTGGCGTGCAGCCACGGCGACGTGATCAAGGCGATCGTGGCGGACGCCCTCGGCGTACACCTGGATCTTTTCCAGCGGATCGTGGCCGACCCGGCGTCGGTGACCGCGATCCGGTTCACGCCGCTGCGGCCGTTCCTCGTCCGGCTCAACGACACGGGCGGCGACCTGGCCGCGCTGGTGCCGCCGCCGCGCAAGCGGCGCCGGCGGGCGGCCCGCGGCGCCGACTCGGACGCGGCCGTCGGCGGCGGGGCAGGTGCCTCCCGGTGAGCCGCGTCACGACGCCCCGCCGCAGCTCCCCGGTCGCCGCCACGCCCGGCCGCGACCCCTGGTACGCCGGGCGCGCCGCCGCCGCGGCGATTCGGGTCGGTGGGGTGCGCGGCGCCCTGGCGGGCCGGATAGGGTCGTGGGTATGACCCACCAGGTGCACGCCTTCGAACCGCCGGAGCGGTTCGTCGCCGGGACCGTCGGGCCGCCGGGGGAGCGCACGTTCTTCCTCCAGGCCCGCGGCGGCGGCAGGCTGGTCAGCGTCGCGCTGGAGAAGGTCCAGGTTTCCCTGCTCGCCGAGAAGCTGGAGGAGCTGCTCACCGAGGCGCAGCGTCGCTTCGGGGTGGACCTGCCCGAGCTGGCGCCGGTGATCGGCGACAACGAGCCGCTGGACACTCCGGTCGACGAGGAGTTCCGGGTCGGGACGCTCGGGCTGGCCTTCGACGTCGACACCGCGACAGTGGTGATCGAGGCGATCGCGGCGGGCGAGGTCGAGCCCGAGGTCGAGCTGGGCGACGAGGACGACGACGAGGACGACGAGGACGACGACGAGCCGGACGAGGACCTGGACCGGCTCCGGGTCCGACTCACCCCGCAGGCGACCCGCCAGTTCATCGAGCGGGCGCGACGCGTGGTGAACGCGGGCCGGCCGCCGTGCCCGCTGTGCGGCCAGCCGTTGGATCCCGCCGGGCACCTCTGCCCGCGGCACAACGGTTACCACCGGTGACCTCGTCCGGCCTCCAGCCTCGCCAGGACGGCGACGCCGCGCTGCGGCTGCTGCGGGACGGCGTGCTCGACCTGGAGGGTCGGCTGGTCGACGCGTCGAACACGACGCTGCGCGGCATCCTGACGCTCGACGGCGCCACGGCCCGCTGCGTCTACAAGCCGGTGCGCGGGGAGCGCCCGCTGTGGGACTTTCCCGACGGCACCCTCGCCGGCCGGGAGGTGTCGGCGTACCTGGTCTCCCGGGCCACCGGCTGGGATCTGGTGCCGCCGACCGTGTTGCGCGACGGCCCGTTCGGCCCCGGCTCCTGCCAGCTGTGGATCGACGAGCCGCAGGACGCCGAGCCGCTCGTGGGGTTCCTGCCCGCCGGCGAACTGCCGCCGCGCTGGTTCCCGATCGCCGCGGCACGGGACGACGACGGCGCCGAGTACGCCCTCGCCCACGCCGACGACCCGCGGCTGGCCCGACTCGCCGTCCTCGACGCGGTGATCAACAACGCGGACCGCAAGGGCGGCCACGTGCTCGTCGGCGACGACGACCGGATCTACGGCGTGGACCACGGGGTGTGCTTCCACGTGGAGGACAAGCTACGCACGGTGCTCTGGGGCTGGGCCGGCAGGCAGTTGCCGCCGGACGCCGTGGAGATGCTCGACGGGCTCGCCGGGCAGTTGTCCGGGGCGCTCGGCGCGGAGCTGGCCGATCACCTGACGATCAGCGAGGTCGCCGAGCTGGCCGCCCGCGTGGACAACCTGCGCGCCACCTGTCGCTTCCCGCAGCCGCCGGAGGACTGGCCGGCGATCCCCTGGCCCCCGATGTGACACCGCTGTCATCTTGATCACCCGTGCGGCGACCCGGGGTCGTCGTGGGGCTGGCTAGGCTGAGGCCATGGAGTCTTGGGCGGGACATGAGGTGCCACGGCTGCCGGGCAGGGGCGAGCCGTTGGCGTTGTACGACTCGGCGCGGCAGACGGTCGAGCCGAGTGTGCCGGCCGACGCGGGCAGCATGTACGTCTGCGGCATCACCCCGTACGACGCCACCCACCTCGGCCACGCCGCCACCATGATCACGTTCGATCTGGTGCAGCGGATGTGGCGCGACGCCGGCCGTCCGGTGCGCTACGTGCAGAACGTCACCGACATCGACGACCCGCTGCTGGAGCGCGCCGCCCGCGACGGCGAGGACTGGGTGGTCCTGGCGATGCGGGAGACGGCGTTGTTCCGGGAGGACATGGAGGCGCTGCGAATCATCCCGCCGGAGCATTACGTGGGCGCGGTGGAGTCGATCCCGGACATCGTCGACAAGGTCGAGATGCTGCTCAAGGACGGCGCCGCCTACCGCCTCGACGACGGCACCGGCGACGTCTACTTCGACATCTCCGCCACCGGCCGGTACGGCTACGAGTCCAACCTGACCCGCGAGCAGATGCTGGAGATCTTCCCGGAGCGCGGCGGCGACCCGGACCGGGCCGGCAAGCGCGACCCCCTCGATCCGCTGCTGTGGCGTGGCGCCCGCGAGGGCGAGCCGTCCTGGCCGGGCGGGGAGCTGGGCGAGGGCCGCCCCGGCTGGCACATCGAGTGCGCGGTGATCGCCCTGAACCTGCTCGGCGACCGGATCGACGTGCAGGGCGGCGGCAACGACCTGCTGTTCCCGCACCACGAGGCGTCCGCGGCGCACGCCGAGCGGTTGACCGGTCAGGCGCCGTTCGCCGAGCACTACGTGCACGCCGGGATGATCGGCCTGGACGGCGAGAAGATGTCCAAGTCCCGCGGCAACCTGGTCTTCGTCTCCCGGCTCCGCGCGGACCGGGTCGACCCGATGGCGATCCGCCTGGCGCTGATGTCGGGGCACTACCGCAGCGACCGCACGTGGACCGACGAGCTGCTCACCGCCGCGCGGGAGCGGCTGGACCGCTGGCGGCGGGCCGCCGCCGCGCCCGCCGGGCCGTCCGGGACCGCGCTACTGGCCGAGGTACGCGAACGACTGGCCGACGACCTGGACACACCCGGTGCGCTGGCGGTCGCCGACCGCTGGGCCGAGGCGACCCTGTCCGGCGCCACGGATGATCCCGAAGCACCCGCACTCTTCGCCGCCACGGTCGACGCCCTCTTGGGCATCCGCCTCTGACCCCCGCGCCCCGGCCCCGGCGGTGCTCGCTGCCCGCCGGCCCGACCCGTGGCCGCAGTTCTGCGGCCCGTGGCGCGGGAACTTCCCCGACCGGGTCGGCGTAGCTGTACTGTGCCCTGTCGAGCTGCCCCGGATATGGGGCGGTGGGGGCGGGCGCCCAGGTGCTGATGCGGTCTGCGGTCGAGCCGTCCCGGATCATCTTCGGGTGGCCGCGGACGCGATCGTCCGAGCAGCTCTGCCCCGAACGTGGGGCAGCTCGACAGGGCGCAGCCACCAACCCCGCCCTCCGCCGCCGGTCTGCTGCGCAGCCCGTTGACCGAGGGGTGGGTCAGCCCAGGACCAGGCCGGGGTCGGGTTCCGGGTCCGGGGTCGGTCCGGGGATCTTGTACTCCTCGGTGAGGGTGGTCATGGGGCCGGGCCAGGTGGCCTGGGCGACCTCGATCGGCTTGCGGTGCTCGTCGTACGCGACGTGCAGCAGGTGCAGCACCGGGGTGTCGGGCCGGATCTGGAGGGTTTCGGCCTCCTCCCGGCTGGGTTGGCGGGCGCTTATCGTGTCGGTGGCCGAGACGTACCGCCGGCCGGTGGCCTCCTCGGCCTCCTGGTAGAGGGGCCGGCCGAACGCCTCGGCGCGCTCCAGCGGGGTGCCGGCGGTGTCGCGGGGCAGGAACCAGGACGCGCCCACCTCGACGGGGGAGTCGTCGGTGCGCACGAGGTGCCGGCGGCAGAGCAGGTCGGTGCCGTCGGGCACGCCGAACGCGTCGGCGACCTCGGCGGGTGCGGGGGAGCGGCCGACCGAGACGAGTTGTTGGCGGTACCGGGCGGCCAGGTCGGTGTGGTAGCCGCGGAAGCCGCCGTACCGGCCTCGGGAGAGGCGGTTGAGTCGGCGCCGGGTGCCGCGGACGTACGTACCGGAGCCGGGTTTGGTGATCAGGATGCCCTCGACCCGCAGTTGGTCGACGGCGCGTTGCACGGTCTGCTTGGCGACGCCGAACATCTCGGCGATGGCCGGGATGGAGGGGAGCCGTTCGCCGGGCCCCCAGTCGCCGCGGCGGACCTGGGCCTTGAGCTGCGCGGCGATCTGCCGGTGGGGAAACTCGGCAGCGCCGGGGTTGATCTGCACACCCGCCTCCTTGATCACATCTAGGTTCCTAGGATGCCGTAGAGGGTGTGACGGCGCCACCCGCGACACGCGAAAAACGGGCCCCCGGACCAGAAAGGTCCAGGGGCCCGCAGGCGAATCAGTGTTACCAGGAGCCGGCGGTGGGGCCCGCCGAACCGCCCCGGCGGCGCAGGTACTTCTCGAACTCCTGGGCGATCTCGTCACCTGTCAACGGGGTGATGCCCTCGTCTCCGACCCGTTCCTCCAGCTCGCGCACGTACTCGCCCAGCTCGGCGTCCTGCTCGGCGGCGCTGCGCACGCGCTGCTCCCACTCGGCGGACTCCTCGGCCAGGTCGGCCATCGGCACCGGCAGGTCGACGACCTCCTCGACGCGGTGCAGCAGGGCGAGAGTGGCCTTCGGGCAGGGCGGGTTGTTGGCGTAGTGCGGCACGTGCACCCAGAACGAGACGGCGTCCACCTCGGCGCGGGTGCACGCGTCGTGCAGCACCCCGACGATGCCTGTCGGCCCGTCGTAGCGGGTGGGGGTGAGCTGGTAGCGCTCGGCGGCCTGCGCGTCGGAGGCGCTGCCGCTGATCGGCAACGGCCGGGTGTACGGCACGTCGGCCAGCAACGCGCCGAGCAGCACCACCCGTTCGACCTCGAGGCTGTGGCAGATCTCCAGCACCTGCTCGCAGAACGTGCGCCAGCGCATGCTCGGCTCGATGCCCCGGATCAGCACCACGTCCCGTTCGGTGCCCTCCGGGCTGGCCACCATGAACCGGGTCGTCGGCCACTCCACCCGGCGGGTCTCCCCGTCGGCCATGGTGATTGTGGGTCGGCTGACCTGGAAGTCGTAGAACTCCTCCGGGTCCAGTTCGGTGATCTGCCGGGCCTGCCACACCTGCTCCAGGTGCTCGACGGCCGCCGTGGACGCGTCGGCGGCGTCGTTCCACCCCTCGAACGCGGCGATGGCCACCGGGGACCGCAGCACCGGCAGTCCGTCGAACTCGGTCACGCCGTCACCTCACCCTGCTCGTCGCGGCCGTCCCCGGGACCACGCCCGGTCGTCGGGCCGTGGTGCACAGTGGCGTCCCTGTTGTCCTTCACGTCCGCCAGCCTACGTGCCGAGCGGGTGCCCGGCCCGTCGGCCGCGCCGGTCGGGCCCGCCGGCAACCGGTCATACACCGACGAACCGGACAGCGTGATCCCGCTGACACAATATGGGATCGGGTGCCGAGGGTCGCTGGGTACGACGGGTGCCGCACTAACCTGAACGGGTGCGGAACTCGTTGATGGATGCGCTGGCCGACCGGATCCTCATCGCCGACGGGGCGATGGGCACGATGTTGCACGCTGCGGACCTCACCCTCGACGACTTCGACGGCCTCGAGGGGTGCGTCGAGGTCCTCAACGTCACCCGTCCGGACGTGGTGCGCGGGGTGCACGACGCCTACCTGGCCGCGGGCGCGGACTGCGTGGAGACCAACACCTTCGGCGCCAACCTGGCCAATCTCGGCGAGTACGACATCCCGCACCGCATCCGGGAATTGTCCGAGGCGGGCGCCCGCATCGCCCGAGAGGCCGCCGACGCGGCGAGCACCGCGCAGCGGCCCCGGTTCGTGCTGGGCTCGATCGGGCCGGGCACGAAGCTGCCCACCCTCGGGCACGCCGACTACGCGACCCTGCGCGACGCGTACCAGGAGAACGCCGCCGGTCTGATCGTCGGCGGCGCGGACGCCCTGATCATCGAGACCTCCCAGGATCTGCTCCAGGTCAAGGCGGCCATGGTCGGGTCGAAGCGGGCGATGACCGAGCTGGGCCAGCAGGTGTCGATCATCTGCCATGTGGCGATGGAGACCACCGGCACCATGCTGGTGGGCAGCGAGATCGGCGCGGCCCTCGCGGCCATCGAGCCGCTCGGCGTGGACCTCATCGGGCTGAACTGCTCCACCGGCCCGGCGGAGATGAGCGAGCACCTGCGCTACCTCTCGCAGCACTCCCGCGTCCCGTTGTCGGTGATGCCGAACGCCGGCCTGCCGGTGCTGACGGCCGACGGGGCGTACTTCCCGTTGACTCCCGTGGAGCTGGCCGAGGCCCTGGAGCGCTTCGTCACCGAGTACGGGGTGGGGCTGGTCGGCGGCTGCTGCGGCACCACCCCGGAGCACATCAGGGTGCTGGCCGAGCGGCTGCACGGCGCCGTCGCCCCGGCGCGGGAGCCCCGGCACGAGGCGGGTGTCTCGTCGGTGTACCACCCGGTGCCCTTCGCGCAGGACGCGTCGGTGCTGATGGTGGGCGAGCGCACCAACGCCAACGGTTCCAAGGCGTTCCGGGAGGCGATGCTCGCCGCCGACTGGCGGGCCTGCGTGGAGATCGCCCGCAGCCAGGCCCGCGACGGCTCCCACCTGCTCGACCTGTGCGTGGACTACGTGGGCCGCGACGGCACGCAGGACATGCGGGAGCTGGCCGGTCGGTTCGCCACCGCGTCCACGTTGCCGATCATGCTGGACTCCACCGAGCCGGCCGTCGTCGAGGCCGGCCTGGAGATGCTCGGCGGCCGGTGCGTGGTCAACTCGGTGAACTTCGAGGACGGCGACGGCCCCGAATCCCGCTACGCCCGGGTGATGCCGATCGTCCGGGAGCACGGCGCGGCGGTGGTGGCGCTGCTCATCGACGAGGAGGGGCAGGCCCGGACGCGGGAGTGGAAGGTCCGGGTCGCGGCGCGGCTGATCGACGACCTGACCGGCCGGTGGGGTATGGACCGCTCGGACATCCTCATCGACGCGTTGACGTTCCCGATCGCCACCGGGCAGGAGGAGACCCGCCGCGACGGCATCGAGACGATCGAGGCGATCCGGGAGATCGCCAGCCGCTACCCGGGCGTCAACTTCACGCTCGGCATCTCGAACATCTCGTTCGGGCTCAACCCGGCGGCCCGGCAGGTGCTCAACTCGGTGTTCCTGCACGAGTGCGTGCAGGCCGGTCTGACGTCCGCGATCGTGCACGCCAGCAAGATCCTGCCGATGTCGAAGATCCCCGACGAGCAGCGCGAGGTCGCCCTGGACCTCGTCTACGACAGGCGCCGGGAGGGGTACGACCCGGTGCAGCGGTTCCTGGAGCTGTTCGAGGGCGTCGACGTGACAAGTGCCCGGGCCAGCCGGGCGCAGGAGTTGGCGGCGCTGCCGCTGGACGAGCGGCTCAAGCGGCGGATCATCGACGGTGAGCGTAACGGCCTGGAGGCCGACTTGGACGAGGCGATGGCCGGCGGCCGGACCCCGCTGTCGATCATCAACGACATCCTGCTGGACGGCATGAAGGTCGTCGGGGAGCTGTTCGGCTCCGGCCAGATGCAACTGCCGTTCGTGCTCCAGTCCGCCGAGGTGATGAAGACCGCCGTGGCGTACCTGGAGCCGCACATGGAAGCCACGGAGGACGGCGGTAAGGGCCGCATCGTGCTGGCCACCGTGCGCGGCGACGTGCACGACATCGGCAAGAACCTGGTCGACATCATCCTGTCCAACAACGGCTACGAGGTCGTGAACATCGGCATCAAGCAGCCGATCAGCGCCATCCTGGACGCCGCCGAGCAGCACCGCGCCGACGCGATCGGCATGTCCGGGCTGCTGGTCAAGAGCACTGTCATCATGAAGGAGAACCTCGCCGAGATGGCCACCCGCGGGGTCGCCGACCGGTGGCCGGTCCTGCTGGGCGGGGCGGCCCTGACCCGGGCGTACGTCGAGGACGACCTGCGGTCGATGTTCCCCGGGCAGGTGCACTACGCGCGGGACGCGTTCGAGGGTCTGTCCCTGATGGACAAGGTGATGATCGCCAAGCGCGGTGGCGCGCCGGTGATCGACCCCGAACGGGAGGCGGCCCTCGCGGCTCGCCGGGCCCGCCGGGAGCGGCAGCGGACGATGGTCACCGAGTCGCTGCCGGAGCTGCACGACTCCTCCGTCCGCTCCAATGTGGCCGCCGACGTGGAGGTGCCCACCCCGCCGTTCTTCGGCACCCGGGTGGTCAAGGGTGTGCCGATGGCCGACTACGCGGCGCTGCTCGACGAGCGGGCCACCTTCCGTGGACAGTGGGGGCTCAACGGCGCGCGGGGCGGCAACGGACCCTCCTACGACGAACTGGTCGAGACCGAGGGTCGCCCGCGCCTGCGGTACTGGCTGGACCGGCTGATCGCCGACCAGGTCCTTGAGGCAGCCGTGGTGTACGGCTACTTCCCCGCGTACTCCGAAGGCAACGACCTGGTGGTGCTCGACGAGAACGGGCACGCGGAGCGCGCCCGGTTCTCGTTCCCCCGCCAGCGCCAGGAGCGGCGGCTCTGCCTGGCGGACTTCTTCAAGCCCAAGGGCAGCGACCAGCTCGACGTGGTCGCATTGCAACTGGTCACCGTCGGCCAGCCGGTCAGCGAGTACGCGGCGAAGCTGTTCGCCCGCAACGAGTACCGCGACTACCTGGAGGTGCACGGCCTCTCCGTGCAGCTCACCGAGGCGCTCGCCGAGTACTGGCACCGGCGCATCCGCTCGGAGCTGACCCTGCCCGACGGTCGTCCGCTGGGCCACGACGACCCGACGGACCTGGCCGGCCTGCTGCGCAACGACTACCGGGGATGCCGGTACGCGTTCGGCTACCCGGCCTGCCCGGACCTGGAGGACCGGGCGAAGATCGTGGAGCTGCTCGGGTCGGAGCGGATCGGGGTCGAGCTGTCCGAGGAGTTCCAGCTCATGCCGGAGCAGGCCACCGACGCCATCGTGGTCCACCACCCGGAGGCCAGCTACTTCAACGCCAAGTGACGGGAGCCGAGGCCCGCTGCCGCGCGGACTGTCGGTGTCGGCCGTTACGCTGCCGGCGTGCTGACGACCGATACGGAGAAGGCCGCGCTGTGTGAGTTCCTCGCGTGTCAGCGCGCCAGCGTCCGCGCCATCCTGGCCGACCTGGATGAGAACTCGCTGCGAAAGTCGGTCCTGCCGTCCGGGTGGTCGCCGCTCGGGCTGGTGGAGCACCTCGGGTACGCCGAGCGCCACTGGTTCCAGGAGGTCTTTCGTGGCGTGGCCGAGCCGTTGCCCTGGCCGGACGACAACACCCCGCTGATCACGTCTCGATCGCCGGCGCAGGTCTTCGGTTTCTACAGTGACCAGTGCCGGATCTCGGACGCGATCATCGCCGGGGCTTCGTTGGCGGCGGCCCGGGCGGCCCGGCACCCGGAGGAGCCGCTGGCGTCGCAGACCACCGACCTGCGGCGGATCGTCCTGCACGTCATCGAGGAGACGGCCCGGCACGCCGGTCACCTGGACGTCGTGCGCGAGCTCATCGACGGGCGCACCGGGCTGGGGCCACGCTGATCAACGCCCACATGACGGGCGGATGGGCGATCACCCGTACCTCCGGTCGTCCGGAAGGCCGCTGGATCATGGTCATGCCGCCTCAGGCCGTCAATGGCTTCCGGTCCGTCCCCGACGGCCCCGGGCCCTCACGCGACTGCCCTCGCTGTTGGCGGGCCTGAGCGATGTCCTCACGCCCTCGGGCGGCGTGGCCCCAAGCGGGTCTTCAGCTCGCAGCATCCTGTCGGGGTGCGGTGATCACCGTGGCGCGACCAGGGGCTGTCGGTGGCGGGGTCGACCTCACGGCTCCCGCATCCGGGATCTGAGCACGTCGAACTCGCACCCCGGCGCGTCCGGATCGAAGCCGTGCTCGATCAGCCACCGCGACGCCACCAGGCTGCGCAGTGACCACCAGGCGCGGATCACGTCCCGGTCCGCGTCGGCGCCGTAGCCGGCGAGCAGGTCGTCCAGGCGTTCCTCGTGCCCGAGCGTCAGGGTGGCGAGGTCGAACATCGCGTCACCGGGGGCGGCCTCGGACCAGTCGATGACGCCGGTGACCTCGTCGCCGTCGACGAAGACGTGGGTGATCTGCAGGTCGCCGTGGATGAACACGGGTTTCCATGGCCGGAGCGCGGCCTCGGCGATCTCGCGGTTGCGCCGGACCACCTCGGCGGGCAGGACGGCGTTGGCGAGCAGCCACCCGCACTCGCTGTCGAGTTCCGTCGCCACGTCGTCGAGCCTGCGCCCCGGCCACGGCGGCAACGGCGCATCGTGCAGTCTCCGTATGGCGGCACCCGCCGCGGCCCAGGCCGCCGGCGACGCGGCCGACGGTTCGCCGAGGACGCCGAGTGCCGTGCCGGGTACGGCGGCGATCGCGAGTACGGGCGGCTCGCGCCACAGGACCGCCGGGGTCGGGACCGGCGCCATGGCCATCGCCCGCGCCTCGACGTCGGCGTGCGCCGGGTCGCCGTCGACCTTCAGGAACACGTCACCGACGCGCAGCGTCACGCGCTGGCTGTGGGCGACGACGACTTCCACCTCGTCCATACCGGCCATCGTGGCTGGGATGGCAGTCGATGTCGCCGGAGTTTGCGGACGGCCGGCCGGTGACCGTCGACAATCGGGCGTCGACGGCGATCCTGCGGTGGCCCACCCCCGTTTCGTCGGGGTCCAACTGCCCCCGATCAGTGGTGTCTCCGCGCAATCGTCGTCCCGCAGACTCCGGTGGGTGACCACCTATTCCGGTAAGAAGAAGATCGGGAATGCCGGTGCCGTCGGTATCGCCGCGGCTATCTGCGTCTTACTGTGCTGCGGTGTCGGCACTATTGGGGCGCTCACCGATGACAACGGCGACAAGAAGCCCGTCGCGGCGGCCACAGCGACCGCCCCGGCGGCCGGCGATCGTCTCGTCGAGAGCGCGACCGCCGCCGCCGGCGTCAGCGCCACACCGAGTGCGCTGGCGTCCCCAACTCCAGCGTCCGTGCTGAGCCCGACACCTGCTCCGCAGCGCACCAGCAGCAAGCCGCCGTCCCGGCCGGCCGCCAAGCCGACGATCAGTAAGCCGAAGCCGAAGCCGACCACCGCGAAACCGAAACCGCCGTCTGTTCCGACAGTGCGTCCAGGGGCGTTCTGCTCCAGGCAGGGCGCGCGTGGCGTGACGAAGACCGGTAAGCCGATGGTGTGCACGACCACCGCTACGGACTCCAGAAAACGGTGGCGAGCGGCGTGATCTCCCGAAACGACAAAGCCCGGCCACCTACCATGTGGCCGGGCCGCGTTGTGGGTGAACGGATGTCGAGAACGGGGTGCGGACTCCGTCCCAGGGGTGGATTCGGCCACGGTGGTCGTACCGGACAAGGAGATCCAGCATGGCGATCCAGCGGATGGACAACGTCCTCATCGTCGTCGAGGACCTCGACGCTGTCATCGCGTTCTTCGTCGCGCTCGGCATGGAGGTGGAGGGCCGAGGGCCGGTCGAGGGGCGGTGGGTGGAGCGGGTCATCGGGATCGACGACGTCCGCCAAGAGGTCGCGATGCTGCGGACCCCGGACGGCCACGGCAAGGTCGAGCTGGCCATGTTCCAGACGCCGAGGGCGATCAGCCCCGAGCCGAGGGACGCGCCGGCGAACACGCTGGGCATCCGCCGCGTCATGTTCGCCGTCGACGACATCGAGGACGTCATCGCGCGGCTGCGGGCGCACGGCGCCGAACTCGTCGGCGCCCTGGAGCGGTACGAGGACATCTTCCGGCTCTGCTACGTCCGGGGCCCCGAGGGCATCATCGTCGGACTGGCCGAACAGATTCGCTGAGGGCTGCCCACGTCGACCGTTCACGGGGCCGCGCACAGTCGGCAACCGGACTACCGTGACAGGCATGATGGTGCGGACGCGCTGGACGATGCCCCACCCGCCCGAGGTGCTGTGGCCGGCGTTGTGCGACTCGCGCCTCGAACTTCGACCCCGGTGTCCGGTGTTCTACCTGGGCACCCCTCGGCCGACGACGTGCCGCCTGCCGGACGGCCCCGGCGAGGTGGGCGCCGCCCGGCAGTGCGTCTCGGAACAGGGCGTGGTGCGGCAGCGGATCACGACGTGGGAGCCACCGACCCGGTTGGCGTTCCACATGGAGTCGACGGACCTTGGCTTCCACCGCTTCGTGGACCGGCTCGGGGATCTGTTCGAGCTGGTCCCGGCGGGGAGCGGCACACAGGTCACCAGGACCACGACGGTGACAGTCAGCGGGTTCGGCCGGGCGGCTCTCTATCCGGCCCTGTGGGTCGGGCTGAAATCGGTGCACCGATTCGTGTTCCGTAACTGGCAGAGGATGCGGTTGTAGCCGCCGTCGCGGAGTCAGGAAATCAGTGTGCCGCCGTCGACTGTCACCACGGTGCCGGTGGCGTAGGTCGCCCGCAGCAGGTAGCCGAACGCCTCGGCGACCTCGTCAGGCTCGCCGACCCGGCCGAGTGGCAGCGACTCGCTGAGCTGGGCGTACATCTGCTCCCGGGTCTCCCCGGGCAGCGAGTCCCACAGCGGTGAGCGGATCACGCCGGCGGAGACGGCGTTGACCCGGATCGGGGCGAGTTCGACGGCGAGGGCACGGACCAGCGCGTCGATCGCTCCGGTGATGCTTGCCGCCACCGACCAGCCGGTGCTCGGCCGGTGGTTGGCGGTGCCGGTGGTGAGGGTGATCGAGCCGCCGGGCCGCAGGTACGGCAGTGCCGCGTTGACCGCCGCCAGGGAGCCGAAGTAGCGCAGTTCGAAGGCGGCACGGGCCGCGGCGAGGTCGAGGGCGTCGACGGACATCAGCGCGAGGGGTTCGCCCGCGGTGTAGACGAGGTGGTCGAACGGGCCGAGGCCCTCGAACAGCCGGGCCACGTCGGCCGGGTCGGTGAGGTCGGCGGCGTACCCCTGGGTGCCTGTCGGCAGGGTCGCCAGGGCGCGGTCGACGCTGCGCTGGTTGCGGGAGGCGACGACGACCTGGGCGCCCTCGCGAGCCGCCAGCGAGGCGGTGGCGAGCCCGATTCCCGAGGTCCCGCCGAGCAGGACGACGCGCTTGTCGGTGAGGGTCATGATCGTGTCCTTCCGAGGTGTGGTGGAGACGGCTACCACCGTGCTCCGTCCGCAACCCCCGCGTCCAAGACCTCTTTCACCTCCTGTGATGCCCGTTGAGCATCACCGAGGCCGCCTCCCGCGAGTATCGTGGGACCGACCGGACGGGGGCCGGATGGACGTGGATCTGCGCAAGCTCCGCTACTTCGTGGCGGTGGCCGAGGAGTTGCACTTCGGGCGGGCGGCCACGAGGCTGGGCATCGCCCAGCCGGTTCTGTCGCGCCAGATCCGGGCCCTGGAGCACGAACTGCGCGCCGAACTCTTCCTGCGGGACCGCCGCTCCACCGTGCTGACCGAGGCGGGCCGCCAGCTGCTTGTCGACGCCCGACCCTTGCTCGCCTCGGCCGAGGCGCTGCGTCGGCGGGTGCACCGGGCCGCGCACGGCCGGCCGACGTTCACCATCGCGTTCATGCCCGGCCTCATCGTCACCGCCGAGGCCCGGGCCATCGCCCGGCTGCACCCCGACCTGTCCGTCGCAGTGGTCCGCACGTCCTGGAACGACCAGGTCGAGGTGGTCCGCGAAGGGCGGGCCGACGTCAGCTACGTACGGCTCCCCGTCGACCACCGCGGCCTTCGGCTCCGTCCCCTGTTCACCGAACCCCGCGTCGTGGTCCTGCCCAGGGATCACCGCCTGGCCGGCAAGGAGTCGGTCGACCTCGCCGACCTGGGCGAGGAACGGCTCCTTCAGGACCCGGACGCGGTGCCGGAATGGCGGGACCTGCCGAACCGTCCGACGGACCCGGATCCCCGTCCCCGGCCGGAGCTGAACTCCGTCGAGGAGAAGTTGGAGCACGTCGCGGCGTACGCCGGGATGGCGATCCTGCCCCTGTCGACTGCGGCGTTCTACACCAGGCCCGACGTCGTGCACGTGCCCGTCGCCGACCTCGGGCACAACCAGGTCTGCCTGGCGTGGTCAGAGGACAACCAGTCGCCCCTGGTGGACGAGTTCGTGGCCATCGCCGTCCGGCAGGCCCGGGCCGCGGGGCTCTCGCCGGGCGAGTCCGGGGGTTAGGCTCCGGGCATGTTCCGCGAGGCCGGGTCGGACGACTTCGAGCAGATCATCCGCCTCTACCGCCAACTCAACCCGGACGACCCGGTGCTCGACGACGGATCCGACGCGGCGGCCTTCCAGCAGATCCTGAGCACGCCGGGGCTGCGTCTCTTCGTCCTCGAACTGGACGGGGTCGTGGTCGCCACGACGTATCTCAACGTGATCCCGAACCTCAGCCGGTCGGCCTCGCCGTACGCGGTCATCGAGAACGTCGTCGTGGAGCAGTCGCGCCGGGGCACCGGCCTGGGCAGGCAGATCATGGCCGGCACGCTCCAGGCCGCGTGGGATGCCGGCTGCTACAAGGCGATGCTGATGACGGGTTCGCGCACGCCGTCGACGCACGCCTTCTACCGGGCCTGCGGGTTCTCGCCCGACGCGAAGACCGCGTACCTGGCGCGTCCGTCGTGACGGCACCGCGCGGCTAGGCGGCGGGAAAGGTCTCGCGCAGCGCCGCGTCCAGGGACCGACCGGTCGTCGGCTCGACGAACAGGTCGGCCAGCAGGAGGTCGGCGAGGTGGCTGGGGTTGATGCCGGACTCCTTGCCCCCGAGGCCCTGGAGCGTGCCGCCGAACCGCAGGGCGGCCTTCGCCGCGCCGGACGGCAGGCGAGACACCCGGCGGCGTCGACCGACCGCCTCGGCGATACGGCCGATCATGTCGGCCCAGGCGAGGTTCTCGTCGGCCACCGGAATATCGTCGCCACGGCCCTGTTCCAGGGCGTCCACCGCGATCTCGGCCACGCTGCGCGCCGAGGCGGCGGCGGTCCCGCCGCTGGGGGCGACCAAGGGGGTACGCGAGCGCGCCCACCGGTCCAGCGGGCCCGCCCAGTTCGGGAGCCGGTCACCGGCCCGACCGAAGACGAAGGGCAGTTCGAGGACGGCGACAGGCAGGTCGTCGCCGGCCGCCGCCCGACCCTCGCGCGCCTGCTCGACCCGGCACCTGATGTACGTGTGACGTTCGGTGAGCCGCCACTGCGGACGCAGCCTGTCGAAGTAGGTGTAGTACGAGCCCATCAGCACGCCCCGGGTGAGACCCTCCTCGCGGGCGGCGGTGAGAAGGCGCACCACCGGGTCGACGTTGTCGCGGCGGAACCGCGGATAGATCGGCTTGGGCAGCGGGCGCTGCTCGTCGGTGCGGGTGGCGTACACGACGCCGTCGTGGCCGGCGAGCAACTGTCGCAGGTCCTCGACCGCCGCGGAGTCGACATCCATCAGGTGATCGACACCCGGCCGGGCGGTGCGCGCCACTGTGGTCGCGGCGTGGCCGTGCTCGCGCAGTACGTTCACGACGTGCACGCCGATCAGACCGCTGCCGCCCACCACGAGAACTCGCACGCTGAATCGTCCACTGCTGAGCCGGTTGCTTGCAAGTCACATCGTCGCCGCCTGACGGAGCCGCTGCGGATGCGGCGGCGGCCCGACGCGGCCAGAATGGCGTCCGGAGGTGATCGAGGATGGTCGACCAGGAGAGCGTGCCCAAGCTCTGTTCGGTGGTGCTCGACTGCACCGACGCGAGGGAGTCGGCCGAGTTCTACCGACAGCTGATGGGCTTCGTCTACCGGCCCGGCGACGAGCCGCCGGCGGACGGGCAACCCGACGAGCGCGGTCGGGACTGGCTGGTGCTGAGGTCTCCCGGCGGCGGCCCGCAGATGGCGTTCCAGCAGGTCGACCACCTGCCGGAGGCGACGTGGCCGAAGAACGACGTGCCGCAGCAGCTGCACCTGGACATGACAGTGGGATCCGTCGAGGAGCTGCTGGTCCAGCACGAGCGCGTGCTACGCCTCGGCGGCCGGCTGCGGTACGACCGCATCGAGGACCCCGACGAGCCGCTGCGCGTGTACGCCGACCCGGCCGGTCACCCGTTCTGCATTTTCGTGGGGTAGTCGTCGGCGCCTCCGCAGATGGCATAGGTTCGACTGTGGTGCACACCATCGCCGTGAAACGGGGTCGAGGATGCCTGAGCCGCGCGCCTTCTGGCTGGACGAGCAGTTCGACCGCGAGCACGGCGACGGCGGGCGGGGCCGGTACGAGGCCGAGGTGCTTCGGCGGATCGACGAGTTCGCCGACACGTGGGACGACATCGCGCCCGTCGCGTTCGCGGCGACGGCCTGGCGGGTGGCCAGCGAGCTGTCGCCCGGGTTCGTCCGCTGGCACCGGCGGATCATCTCGGCGTCCTGCGCGCGCAGCCCGTGGGACGGCAGCATGGTCTGCGCGGTGACCGTGGCGTCCCGCTGGCCTGCCGAGTTGACTTGGACCAGGCAGTGGCAGCGCGACCGGGGCTGGCACGACTGGCCCCAGCTGTTCGGGCAGTTCACCACACCCACCGAGCAGGACCACACGCGCCGCCCCCATCTGCGCGCCCTGCTCCAGGTGGAGGCGCCGGTCCCGCTCCACGACCTGCCGCCGGCACCCGCCGGTCCGGACGACGACGTCACCTCCGCGGCACGACGGGCGGTCGTGGTGCTGGCCCGGGAACTCAACGACCTTCTCGCGCCGATGATCGGCCAGCTCGACGCCGGGGTGCCTGCCGACTCCTGAAATCCCGGGCACCCACCGGCCATGCCGGCGCCGGTAGGGTCGGCGACGTGGATCTGCATGACACCGCCGCCCGGCTCGGCGTACCCGTCGAGGACGTCGAGCGGGTGCACCAGATCGCCGGCGACCGGCCGTCGGCGCCGCTTCCCGCCCGGGCCGACGCGCCCGCGATTCTCGACCGGCTCGCCGTGCCACCTGACGACGCCGCCGAGATCATGGCGGGCTGGCCCGACGCCGACTCTCCACTGTGGACGCCTGAGCTGCGCTGGCTGCTCGACCGCTCGATCGCCCTGGTCCGCGCCGATCTCGGGGGTGCGGACTGGCTGCCGCCCGGTCCGGAGCTGCCCCGTGACCGGGGCCCCGCCTGGCGGCACCTCTACGTGTACGCGTACCTGGCCCTGGTCGACGTCGCCCGGGCGTACCACCGCGACCACGACGTCCCCGACGCGGTGTCGTGGCTCAGCCTCGCGGATCTGGGCCGCAACCTCGCCGTCGACAGGCGGATGCGCGGCGAGGGCTGGCCGGTCATGCAGAGCTGGCTGACGCTGCACGTCCGCGGCAGCGTCTACGAGCTGGGCCGGTTGCAGCACCACCGTGGCGGCGCCACCCTCGCCCTGCACGTCCCTGATGCGGGGCCGTTGACCCCCGCCGCGATCGACGCGTCGCTCGACGAGGCCCGCGCGTTCTTCCCCCGCCACTTTCCCGACGAGCGCTACGAGGAGTTCTCCTGCGGCTCGTGGCTGCTCGACCCGCAGTTGCTGGAATATCTGCCGGCGGACTCCAACATCGCCCGGTTCCAGCGGCGGTTCGAGCTGACGCCCTACGACGAGAAGGAGGGGCCGGACGCCGACGTCGAGGTGCTGCGTTTCGTGTTCCGTACCCTGAGCACTCCGCTCGACGAGCTGCCCCGCCGTACCGTGCTGGAACGCGCGGTCGTCGACCACCTGAAGGCCGGCCGCCACTGGCAGTGGCGGCACGGCCGCTTCCCAATCTAGCCGCCCGGCACAGCGACAGCCGACGGTTCGGTGGGTCCGGTCCGGCCGCCGACCAGGGCGGGCCGGACCCACCACCCGCGTCAACCGGTGAGCGTGAACCTCTCCCAGGCTCCGACAGTGGTGCGGTTGGCGATCAGGGATCCCGCACCGGCGTTCTCGGCGGCCACGATCTGGCTGTTGACAGTGGCGCGCAGGCTGACCGTCCCGTCGGAGTTCGTGATGAGCTGGAAGGTCTCCCACGCTCCGACGGTCGTGCGGTTCGCGACGAGCGGTTCCGCGCCGGCGTTCTCGGCGCAGACGTACAGCCCGTTGGCACGCGACCGCAGGGCGATGGTGCCGTTGCCGGCGTCCACCCGGTCGAACTGCTCGGTGGAGGTGACTGTGGCCTTGTTGGCGATCAGCGGGTTCGTGCCGACGGCCGAGACGTACTGGCTGTTCACCTGCGCCCGCAGGGTGATCCCACCGGTCGGCGGGGTGCTGGTGCCCGTGGTGAAGGTGAACGCGTCGACGTCGAACAGGTACCCGGACCCGCCCTTGAACACCAGGTACAGCGTGGTGGCCGCGGCGGGCGGGTTGCTGATGGCGCCGGACACCTCGGTGAAGGTCTCCCAGTTCCCGGTCACCGGCACCGTGACGGTGCCCAGCAGCGTGCCGGTCGGCGAACCGGCCCGCACCTCGACGGTGCCGCCGGCACCTGCCGACGACGCCCGCACGGTGACGCGGTTGGCGTTGGCCAGGTTGTACGGCTGGTACGAGATCCAGTCGTTGTTCTCGATGAAACCGGCGGTGCGGCCACCCTCGGCGCTCGTGTGGTCGGTGGCCTGGACACCCGACTGGGCGCCGAAGTGCTCACCCTGGCGGTGCTTCGGCTGCAACGTCCGGATGCTGTGCGTGGTGAGCCCACCGTTGTCGGTGTACGCGGCGTCGAAGACCCCGTAGATGTTGGCCGCCGAGTCGTGTTCCCCGTCGGTCGGGACGGTAATCGAGCCGCTGCACCCGTTCTTCGAGGTGATCTGGTGGGCGTGACTGTCGTGGCCCAGCGCGTACGTCAGGCTGACCTTGGAACAGTCGATCGTGCCGTCCTGCGGGTCGCTGACGCTGATCTGGTACGGCACGGTGTCACCGAAGCTGAACAGCTGCCCGTCGGCGGGCGCGGTGAGCGTCACCGTCGGGGCCGTGTTGCCCACGGTGATGACCAGGCTCGCCGTGCCGGACAGGCCGGTCGGGTCGGTGACCTTCAACGTGGGGGAGTAGGTGCCGTTCGTGGTGTACGTCTTCGTGGGGTTCGCGGCTGTCGACGTGGTGCCGTCGCCGAAGGTCCACAGGTAGCTCAGCGCCCCACCCTCGGGGTCGGAGCTGCCGGCCGACGAGAAGTTGACGGTCAGCGGGTTGGCGCCCGACATGGGGTTCGCCGAGGCGACAGCGATGGGGCTGCGGTTACCGCCGCCGATGTACTCGATCCGGAACAGCGCCTGGTTGTTCGAGCCGGTGCCGTAGTCGAGCACGTACAGGGCGCCGTCGGGGCCGAAGGCCATGTCCATGACCTGGGTGCCGCTCCACGGGAAGCTGGAGATCTCCCCGCGGGAGCCGTCGGCGTTGATGGCGATGGGCTTGATCCAGCGGCGGCCGTACTCGCCGGCGAAGAACTGGCCGTTCAGCGACGCCGGGAACTTGATGCTGGAGTTGAGCGACGCGTCGTACCGGTAGACCGGCCCGGCCATCGGCGACTCGGAGCCGCTGCCGAACTCCGACGGTGAGCCGGAGTCGCCCGCGTACTTGATCCAGGCCGGCTTCGCCGCGGGCAGCGTGCCGAGCCCGGTGTTGCGGAACGAGTTGTTCGTCGGCCCGCCCGTGCAGTTGTACTTCGACTGCGACGGCCCGGACGGGAACGTGTATTCATTGTATGTTTCCGTGCTCGTGTTGCTTCCTGTGCAGTACGGCCAGCCGAAGTTGCCGGGTGCCGTGATGCGGTTGAACTCCACCTGACCCGACGGACCCCGGCTGGAGTTGGTGCTCCCCGCGTCCGGGCCGTAGTCGCCGACGTAGACGACGCCTGTCGCCTTGTCCACGCTCATCCGGAACGGGTTGCGCATACCCATCGCGTAGATCTCCGGGCGGGTGTTGGCGGTGCCGGGCGCGAACAGGTTGCCCGACGGGATCGTGTACGTGCCCTCCGCCTGCGGCTTGATCCGCAGCACCTTGCCGCGCAGGTCGTTGGTGTTGCCCGCCGAGCGCTGGGCGTCGAACTGTGGATTGCGGTTGGTCCGCTCGTCAAGCGGCGCGTACCCGGAGGACTCGAACGGGTTGGTGTCGTCGCCGGTGGTCAGGTACAGGTTGCCGGCGGCGTCGAAGTCCAGGTCACCGCCCACGTGGCAGCACTGCCCCCGGTCGTTTGCGACCTGGAGCACGATCTTCTCACTGCCCAGGTTGAGCGTGTCGTCGCTGTTGAGGGTGAACCGGGACAGCCGCAGGTGCCCCTTCCACCGGTCCCAGTCGGACTGCGATCCGGTGGTCGGGGCGTCCCCGGACGGGGTGCTCAACGTGGGGGAGTAGTACAGGTAGATCCACCTGTTGGTGGCGAAGTTGGGGTCGACGGCGACGCCCTGCAACCCCTCCTCGTCGTGGGTGTAGACGGACAGGGTGCCGGAGACCCTGGTGTTGCCTGCCACGTCGGTGACCCGCAGGACACCGTTGCGGGCGGTGTGCAGCACCGAGCGGTTGGGCAGGACGGCCAGGGACATGGCCTCGCCCAGCTCCGCCGAGCCGGTGGCGAGCTTGACCTGCTGGTAGTCGGAGGCGGGAATGACCACCGCCTGGGCGGGGGACGGTGCGGCAACGGCCAGGGTCACGCTCGCGGCGGCGGTGAGCGCCGCGACGAGGGCCCGGGACCAGCGCCGGGGGTACGAGAGCATGATCGTCCTTCCTCGACGATCGGGGGCCGGGCGTGCGGGCACGCACCACGGCCGCGAAGGGGTGGCGTGCGGTGGAGCGGTGCCCGGTCAGTTGGTGACGAGGTCGAACTTCTCCCACTGCCCGATGGAGGTCCGGTTGGCGATCAGCGCGGACGCGCCCGCGTTCTCGGCTGCCACGTAGCGGCTGTTCACGGTGGCCCGCAGGCTGACCGTGCCGTCGGAGTTACGGACCAGCTGGAAGGTCTCCCACGCGCCGGCTGTGGCCCGGTTGGCGATCAGCGCGGCGGCGCCGGCGTTCTCGGCGGCGACGTACTGGCCGTTGCCCTTGGCGCGCAGCGCCACGTTGCCGTTGCCGAGGTCGACCAGGTCGAACCGCTCGGTGGTGCCGGCGGTGGCCCGGTTGGCGATCAGCGGGGTGGTGGAGTTGGGCGCGCTGACGAACTGGTTGTTGGCCCGGGCCCGCAGGGTGGAGCCGCTGGTGGTGGGCGGCGGGGTGGTGGTGCGGGGCGAGCAGTCGGCAGTGACGGCGCCCGCCGCGACGCGCAGGCCGCCGAGCAGCATCTGGGTGAACTTCGGATCGGTGTACGACGCCTCGGTGTGCCCGAGGCCCGTGTACCACGCCCGCCCGCCGCCGTACGCCTTGCACCAGGTGATGGGGTGGTCGCCGTTCATGGTGCCGCCGCTGTACGACGACTCGTCGAGGCTGGCCAGGACCCGCGCGCTGGAGCGGGGGTTGGTGCGGTAGTTGTACCACTCGTCGGAGCGGACCCAGGTGGTGCCGAGGTGAGCGGTCGACGGGTTTGTCGTGTCCTCGATCTTCACGGTCGCGGTCTGGATCGCCGGGTGCGAGTCGAACCAGGCGCCGACCAGCGAGCCGTACCACGGCCAGCTGTACTCGGTGTCGGCGGCGGCGTGCACGCCCACGTACCCGCCACCTGCGGCGATGTACGACTCGAAGGCCGTCTGCTGGTTGGCGTCGAGCACGTCGCCAGTCGTCGACAGGAAGACCACCGCCTGGTACTGGGCCAGGTTGGAGGTGGTGAACTGGGCGGCGTCCTCGGTGGCGGTGACGGTGAAGCCGTTGGCCGAGCCGAGTTGCTGGATCGCGGCGATGCCGTTCGGGATGGACGAGTGCCGGAAACCGGCGGTCTTGCTGAACACCAGGACCTTGGTCAGCGGCGCGGCCGAGGCCGGCGCGGGGAGGGCTACCAGGCTGGCCAGCATCACGGCGAGGCCGGTGACGAGTGCCAGCAGTCGGGGACGGGAACGCATGGGGGTGCTCCTTAGCTGAGCGTCGACCCCGGCGGTGCGTACGGGCACGCCGGAGGTCACGGTGGCGGTGGTGCGGAAGCCGGGCCGCCGATGCTCGGCTGAGGTGCTGCGGGAAGGCGACGAGCGCGACCCGCCAGTGTGGACGGACCTGACGCATCGACTTGTATCGCTGACGCAGTAAACCTCCGATGTCTGCGGTGCGTCAAGGCCGCGCCCGTCGGCTTACCACCCACTGGACGGCGTTCCGCGACTCCTCAGCCTGGGAGGCCGGCGCGCCGGGTGCCGCTGCCTGTCCGGTGGCCCCCGGTGGTCGCCGCGGGGGCGGCCGCGAGGAGTGCGGTCCGGACCGTCTCCGCCATCGGGTCGCCCGGGTGATCGATCCAGTACTGCAGGGCGACCCGCAGGATGGCCAGGAAGGTCGCGGCCAGGACCCGGGATCGCAGTGCCACGTCGCCGCCGGTGAGCCGGTGGGCGAGTTCCGCGGCCAGCTCGCGCTCGATCGCGGCGTACGCCGCCACCTGGTGTGGGGCCAGGCCGGGGTGCCCGCGCAGCTTGCGGCGCTGGGTCAGCCAGGAAGCGTCAGAACCGCCGAAAACCTCCTCGGTGAGGCCCTCGGCCGCCCGGCTCAGGACGGTCCATGGCTCCTCGTCGACGGGCTGTTCCCGGATCAGCTGCAACAGCCGGTGCAGGCGCATGGTGTCGCCGTGGAAGAGGGCCTGCTCCTTGCTGGAGAAGTAGTTGGAGAAGGTCCGCCGGGAGACGTTCGCGGCGTCCGCTATCGCCTCGACCGTCACCGCGTCGATTCCCTCGTCGGCGGCGAGGCGCAGGGCCGCCTCGTGCAGGGCGAGGCGGGTGGCCGCCTTCTTGCGCTCCCGCAGGCCGGTCGTCACGTCCATCGCACCGAGGGTACGTGCGGGTGAGCGAGTTCTCAATGAGCAAACTTGCCTAACGGGCAAGATCGGTGAATGCTTGCTTGAGGCAACCAAACTCCTGTGGGAGCAGACGTGGAAAGCGACGCTCGGGAACTCAGCCTCCGCCTGTACGACCTGGTCAGAACGGTTCGACTGTTGAAGCAGCGCCGGGCCGACGAACGCCCGGTCATCCCGCCGGGCATGCTCGGCATGCTCGTGCAGATCGACCAGCTCTCCAGCGACTGCCACGCCCGCGACCTGGCCGAGCGGACCCGGCTGGACGCGTCGACAGTCAGCCGCTCGGTCGCGGCGCTCGTCGCGCAGGGCCTGGTCGAGCGGAGGCCGGACCCGACCGACAAGCGGGCGACCTTCCTGGCGGTCACCCCGACCGGCCGTGCCGCCCTGGCCGACAGCCACCGCTGGTACGGCGACGTGCTCGAACGCGCGCTCGCCGACTGGACTCCCGGCGAGGTGGCGGCGCTGAGCTCCGCCCTCGGCCGGTTCACCGGCGACATCGAGGTCGCCCTCGGAAACAACGACAACGACAACCTGGAGGCCGCGCGATGAGCGCACCCACCATCACGGCCGGCGCTGAGCCGATGACCCATCGGCGGACACTGGAAGCGCTCAGTGGCCTGCTGCTGGTGCTGTTCGTCGCGATGCTGAGCAGCACTGTCGTCTCCACCGCGCTGCCGAAGATCATCGGTTCGCTGAACGGCTCGCAGACCCAGTACACCTGGGTGGTCACCGCGACCCTGCTCACCGCGACGGCGACCACCCCGATCTGGGGCAAGCTGGCCGACCTGTTCAACAAGAAGGCCCTCATCCAGATCGCCATCGTGGTCTTCCTGCTGGGCTCGGTCGTCGCCGGCTTCTCGCAGAGCGCGGGCCAGCTCATCGCCGCCCGCGCGTTCCAGGGCATCGGGGTCGGTGGTCTGCAGGCGCTCGTCCAGGTGGCGATCGCGGCCATGATCCCGCCGCGCGAGCGGGGCCGCTACAACGGCTACCTCGGTGGCGTCATGGCGGTCGCGACGGTCGGCGGCCCGCTGCTCGGCGGCCTCATCGTCGACACGTCCTGGCTCGGTTGGCGCTGGTGCTTCTTCGTCGGCGTGCCGGTGGCCGCCGTCGCCCTGCTCCTGCTCCAGGCCACCCTGCACCTGCCGACAGTACGGCGCGAGAACGTCAAGATCGACTACTTGGGTGCCGGCCTGATCGCCGCCGGCGTCAGCCTGCTGCTGATCTGGATCTCGTTCGTCGGCAGCTCCTTCGCCTGGGTCTCCTGGCAGACCGCGGCGATGGTGGGCGGCACGCTCGTCCTGCTCGCGCTGGCGGTCTGGGTCGAGTCGCGCGCCGCCGAGCCGGTCGTCCCGCTCGGCATCGTGCGCCAGCACACCACCGCGCTTGCCATCCTCGGCAGCCTCGCGGTCGGCATGGCCATGTTCGGCGGCGCCGTCTTCCTCGGCCAGTACTTCCAGATCGGCCGCGGTTACAGCCCGACGGAGGCAGGCCTGCTCACCATCCCGATGATGGCGGGTGTCCTGGGCTCCTCGATCGTCGCCGGCCGGCTGATCACCAAGAGCGGAAAGATCAAACCGTACATCGTGGTCGGCTCGATCCTGCTTGTCGCCGGGTTCGCCCTGCTCGGCACCATCGACCACCAGACGTCGCTCGTCCTGGTCGGCGCCGCCATGTTCACAGTCGGCGTCGGCGTCGGCATGACCATGCAGAACCTCGTCCTCGCCGTGCAGAACACGGTCTCGCTCAAGGACATCGGCGCGGCCAGTTCCAGCGTGGCGTTCTTCCGGTCGCTCGGCGGCACCATCGGCGTCTCCGTGCTGGGCGCCGTCCTCGCCCGCCGGGTCAGCGACCAGATCACCCACGACCTCGCCGCCGCCGGGATCCCCACCTCCGGCAGCTCGCAGGGCAGCAGCAACCTCAACATCACCGCGCTGCCCGGTCCGATCCAGGAGATCGTCCGGGCCGCGTACGGCGACGCCACCGGGCACATCTTCCTCATCTCCGCCGCGATCGGGGTCGTCGGCGTCATCGCCGCGCTCCTGCTCAGGCCGATCACCCTGCGGACCAGCCTCGACCTGCCGGACGCCGCCACGTCGGCGGCAGTCGGCGCCGACGCGATCGACGGCGCCCCCGCCTTCGACCAGGTGCGCGCCGACAGCACGCCTGACGGGACCCCCCGACGCTGACGTCGGGCCGTCCGACCCGGGGCCGCCGCCGTCCGAGGACGGCGGCGGCCCCGGCCTGTCCAGCCAGCGCCGACACGAGCGAACGTCACCGAATCGAGGGGCCTGTGGATACCGCGGAGCTGCCAGCGGCGCGTCCGGCGGCACCCGCCCGGCGAGCCGCCGCACTGCACCGGGCCATGCGTGAGCTGGGGCTCGTCGTCGCACTGTTCCTCATCTACAAGGCGGCGCGGGTGGCGGGCGCCGACCGAGGGCCGACCGCTGTGGGAAACGGGGAGTGGATCTGGCGGACCGAGCGCCTGTTCCACCTGCCCGACGAGGCTGCCTTCCAGCGTCCTCTGCTCTCCCACGAGCTGCTGGTGCACCTGGCCAACGGCTACTACGCGTACGTGCACTTCCCCGCCACGGCCATCTGTCTGATCTGGCTGTACGTCCGACACCCCGTGCGTTATCTCTGGACGCGCCGCATGCTCGCCGGGCTCACCGCTGCGGCACTGGCGCTGCACTTCCTGGTCCCGCTGGCACCGCCGCGACTGACCGCCCTGACCGGCATGGTGGACACCGGCAGCCGTTACGGGCCCGCCGTCTACGGCCCGCCCGACACGGACGCGTTGAGCAACCAGTACGCCGCCATGCCCTCCCTGCACGTCGGCTGGGCTCTCGCCGTAGCCGTCGCGCTCATCGCGGTGACCGGCGGGCGCCTGCGGTGGCTGTGGCTGGCGCACCCGCTCGTCACCCTGCTTGTCGTCGTGACCACTGGCAACCACTACTGGCTCGACGGCATCGTCGCGGCCGTGTTGCTCGCCGTCGTCTGCCTCGTCCTGCCCAGGCCCGCACCGCCGACCGGCCCACCCCACCCGCCGACCCGGTGCCCGGCCGGATGGCCCCGCCAGCGCGTACGGGCTCCGCAGGCGCCGTCCGGTCACCCACCCGGGCGAGCCGACGCCTGTGACCTCGTGAGAACGCCGTCACCTGCCGTTCGGTCCCGACGTGTCAGGGGCCGTCAGCGACCGAGGACGAGGTAGGCGAGACCGACGACCCCGCGGTACCCGCCGACGTACTGGCGCAGCCGGTCGTCGAGTTCCGCGCGGACCTGCGCCGCCCGGGGATCCTCCGGGTACGTCAGCAGCCACTCCTGCCGTCCCGCGAGCCAGGTGGACTCGAAGTCGTCCCACTCGCGCTGGTCGGCGGTGCTCAGGTGCAGCACCCGCCAGCCGCGTTCCCGGGCGGCCTCGACGAGGCCGGGCAGCTCCGTGATCCCGGTTCCGAAGATCTGCTCGACCTGCGGGGTCGGCGGGTGTTCCCAGTAGGCGTCGCCGAACAGCAGCCGGCCTCCCGGTCGGACCACGTCGGCGAGCGCTTCCAGTGCGGCGCCGGTGCCACCGAAGGCGTGCGCCGACCCGACGCACAGGACCCGGTCGGCGGGCTCCTGCCAGGCCGCCGCCTCACCCATCACGAAGGCGACGTGCCGGTTCAGGGACCGGCCGGTGGCCAGCCGCCGTCCCCTGGCGAGCGCGGCGTCGTCGGTGTCGACACCGACGCCCCGGGTGGCGAGCGGACCCGACACGCCACCGGCGGCGACCGCCCGCAGCAGCAGCTCACCCCACCCGCAGCCCAGATCGAGCACCCGCGCGCCGGGTCGTACGTCGAGTCGGCGCAGCAGGAGCGCGGCGTGCTCCTCGGACAGGGGCGTGTTCCAGCGCATCCGCGCGTAGCGGCTGGCGGCGAGGTGGTCGGTTGCCTGCATCCGTTGAGGGTGTCAAGTCATGATCCGCGGCGCACGTCGGGTCCGGCGTCCCGCCGTACGGCAGGACCGGTGGGGCCGGCGCTGCACGGAGGCGGTTTCACCGACCGTGAGCTGCGCTCGTGGGAGGGCGACGAGTTGCTGCGGCAGGGCCTGGGCATCACCAGCCTCGTCAACCGGGCCACCGAGCGGCAGGCGACCGCCGCCTAGACCACTGGCGACAACTGCTCCAGCGGGCCACCGAGGGAACCACCGAAAGATCGGGGTCGTCCTCGACGGCCGCCAGGCTTTCGCCAGTGACGTTGCCGTGGCGGCCGTCGAGTCGGAGGGGCTGTCACCAGTAGTAGATGAATCCGTAACTCGTGCCGTGCTGGCCGCCAGTCACCCTGCAGGGATAGGTGCCGTAGCCCATGACCCAAGCCAGGTCCAACCTGGCCGCCGTGCAGGCATCCAGGGTTGGGTACCCGCCCTTGTAGCCCGCGCCCGCCGACGCGGACGTTGCCGTCCCGCCGACAAGGACGCCGGTAAGCATCGTCGTTGCCAGAACCGCGCTCGCGATTTTCCGCCGCACCGTGCCGTCCCTTTTGTGGTTGTATGGAACAGAGAAGTCCGTGGCATCCTAACCTGAGGTCGGCTCCTCTCGCGTCCGGCGGGTTCCACTGTGGCCGGTGCCCTGGCCGCCTGCTGGTGGCGCTTGCGAAACCAGCCGTGGCCCGGCAGCTGATCGCCGCCGCGACGAACATCCCAGGCAGTACTAGCCGGCGGCGGCGGCCAGCTCCTGGTAGTAGGGCTGCATCGCCGGGTGGTACTCGTCGAACTCGGGCCGGGACGAGCCGTCCCGCGAGGCGACAAGCATGTCCAGGTAGTACTCCCAGCCGGCGCCCACCTCGCCGATGCCCTCCACGGTGTCGAGGTGCTGCACGAAGCGCAGCTCGGTGGTGCCGTCGGCCTCGGTCAGTGACAGCTCCAGCAGCCAGGTGCCGAAGTCGTCGGTCGTCGACACGGCCAGGCGGCGACCCGGCTCGCACGCGTCGATGCGTATGTCGCACCAGGGCTGCTGCTCCTCGTACGCCATCTGGACCCGGATGGTCCGACCGGGTGCGGCGTCGCCCTCCCACGGGCCGAACCAGCGGGCCGTGCGCTCCGGCTCGGTGAGGCTGGCCCACACGTCGGCGGCCGGCGCGCGGAACGTACGGGTCAGGACGAGATCGTGGCCGGTGGCGGTGCGGAACAGGCGTCCGGCGGGTGTGCGGGTCATGCCGTGTGCTCCCTTCGGTGCTCCGCCGGGCCGCTACTGCGACGTTCTCGGCGGGTTCGATAGACCTCGGTCTCCAACGCGTCGAGGTGCCGCTCCCACCTGTCGGTGGCGACGAGCCCGGTGAGCCAGTCGACAAGCGGCGCGAGTGGGCCCGGGTCGAGCCGGTAGATCCTCTGCCTACCGACCAGCTCGTCGTGCACCAGGCCGCTCTCGCGCAGCACCCGCAGGTGCCTGCTGATGGCGGGCCGGCTGATCGTGAACCGCTGGGCGATGTCGCCGGCCGCCAGTGGTTCGTCGCGCAACAGGGTGAGGATGCGCCGTCGTACCGGGTCCGCGATCGCGGTGGCCACCTCGTCCACCCCGAAAGCGTAACCTATGGGTTACGGGTTGGCCTGTCGTCGCTCTTCGTGCTGCGTCGTTGTGGGCACATGATCACGAGACCTGGCACTCTTGACTGCATGCCAGCCCTGCTTCGATCCCGCCTGACCGACTGGACCGTCGCCGTACCCGTGCTCGCGGTACTGATGCTGCTCGTCACCTGGGGACGAGAACTTCCCGGTCCTGTCGTCGTGGTGGTCGCCGCACTGCTGGGTGGGGCGGTGCTCGCCGCCGTGCACCACGCCGAGGTCGTCGCCCACCGGGTGGGGGAGCCCTACGGCTCCCTGGTGCTCGCCGTCGCGGTCACCGTGATCGAGGTCGCCCTCATCGTCACGCTGATGATCAGCGGACCGGAGAAGACCCAGTCACTCGCCCGGGACACCGTCTTCGCCGCCGTCATGATCACTTGTAACGGGATACTCGGTCTGTCCCTGCTGCTCGGGGCGTTGCGCCGGCGGGTCGCGGTGTTCAACCCCGAGGGCACCGGCGGCGCCCTCGCGACAGTGATCACCCTGGCCACGCTGAGTCTGGTCATCCCGACCTTCACCACCGCCCGGCCCGGCCCGGAGTTCAGCCCGGCCCAGCTCACCTTCGCCGCCGTCGCCTCGCTGGCCCTGTACGGACTGTTCGTGCTCGTGCAGACCGGGCGGCACCGTGACTACTTCCTGCCTGTCGACAGTCGGGGCGAGGTCATCGAGACCGAGGAGCACGCCAAGCCGCCCACCACCCGCGCCGCGCTGGCCAGCCTGGGCCTGCTGCTGGTGGCGCTTGTCGCGGTGGTGGGCGACGCCAAGACCATCTCGCCGACCATCGAGGCCGGCGTGGCGGCGGCGAACCTGCCGCACGCGTTCGTCGGTGTGATCATCGCCCTGCTCGTGCTGCTGCCCGAGACCCTCGCCGCCGCGCGCGCCGCCCGCCGCGACCGGGTGCAGATAAGCCTGAACCTCGCGCTCGGCTCGGCGATGGCAAGCATCGGCCTGACCATCCCGGTGATAGCGATCGCCTCGATCTGGTTGGAGGGCCCGCTCCTGCTCGGCCTCGGCGGCACCCAGCTCGCGCTGCTCGCGCTCACCGCGGTGACGGCCGTGCTGACCGTCGTGCCCGGCCGGGCCAACGTGTTGCAGGGCGGCGTGCACCTGGTGCTGCTGGCCGCGTTCGTCTTCCTGGCCGCCAGCCCCTGACCGCCGGCTCAGCGGTCGGCCGGCGGGCCGTCGGCCAGCCGGTCCGCGCGGGCGTTCAGGTAGCGCTGCTGCGCCAGGTTCGTCGACCGCGACGCCGCCATCCGGTACGCCTCGCGCGCCGCGACCCGCTCACCCACCAGCTCCCACAGGTGGGCGCGGGCGGCCGGCAGTCGCGGGTCCTCGGCGAGTCGGGGATCGTCGGCCAGGTCGGCCAGCAACGCCAACCCGGCGGCCGCGCCCCGGCTCATCGCCACCGCCACCGCGTGGTTCAGCGCCACCACCGGGTTGCCGGACATGCCCAGCAGCACCTCGTACAGGGCGGTGATCTGCGGCCAGTCGGTTGCCGCCGCGCTCGGCGCCTCGTCGTGCACGGCCGCGATGGCCGCCTGGAGCTGGTACGGCCCGACGACCCCACGCGGCAGCGCGCCGCTGATCAGCTCGACCCCCTCGGCGATCTGGTCGGCCCGCCACCGGCCACGGTCCTGCTCGGCCATCGGCACCAACTCGCCGTTGGGCCCGATCCGGGCCGGCGCGCGGGCGTCGGTGAGCAGCATCAACGCGAGCAGCCCGGTGACCTCCGGATCGTCGGGCAGCAGCCGGTGCACCAGGCGGGTCAACCGGATCGCCTCCGCGGTCAGGTCGGCACGCAGCAGGCCGGGACCGGCCGTGCGCGCGTACCCCTCGGTGAAGACCAGGTACAACACGTGCAGCACGGCGGCCAGCCGGTCGGCGCGCTCCGCGTCGGTGGGCGGCGCGAACCGTAGCCCGGTGTCGCGGATCCGCTGCTTGCCCCGACTGATCCGCCGGGTCATCGTCGCCTCCGGCACCAGGAACGCCCGCGCCACCTCGGCGGTGCTCAGCCCGCCCACCGCGCGCAGGGTGAGCGCGATCTGCGAGGCCGGCGACAGCGCCGGATGGCAGCACAGGAACAGCAGGATGAGCGTGTCGTCGGCGTCCGGAGGTGGCCCGTCGGCGGCCGGAGCGCGCCGCTGCTCGGGCAGCACCCACCGCGCCACGGCGTCCTCCCGACGCCGGCGGGCCTGCTCACGCCGCAGCAGGTCGGTCAACCGGCGGGACGCCACGGTGATCAACCAGCCCCGGGGACTGTCCGGTACGCCGTCGCGCGGCCAGCCCTCGGCGGCGGCGATCAGCGCCTCCTGCACCGCGTCCTCGGCGGTGTCGAAGTGCCCGTAGCGGCGGACCAGCGCGCCGAGGACCTGCGGCGCCAGCGTGCGCAGCAGGTCCTCGACGGGCGTCGGCGGCACCTGTCAGCCGCCCAGGTCCTCGACACTGTCCAGCACCGGCCGCACGTCCACGTACGCGCCGGGGGAGTCCGGGTCGACCAGCCCGGCGGCGATCTCGGTGGCCCGGTCGAAGCTGGCGCACTCCACGATCGTGTAGCCGGCGAGGACCTCCTGCGTCTCCGGGTACGGGCCGTCGGTGACCACCGGCGCGCCCTCGCGCACCCGTACCCGACGGGCGTGCACCGGCTCGCTGAGCCCCTGGGCGTCGACAAGCTCTCCTGACTCGGCGAGGGCCTGGTGGAACGTCTCCATGTGCTGGTGCATGGCCGCGATCTGCTCGGCCGACATCGCCGGCCGGTCGGTCGCCCGGCCCGAGAGCACGTCGTAGTCCCGCTGCGATCCATAGAGCAGAATCATGTACTTCATGTGGTCATCCTCCTGTCCGCGAGCCGCCGTCCGGCGCCCGCCACACAGGAGACGTCGAAGCCGCAGTCCCCGTCCCGGACACACCTCGCCCACCGATCGTCGCGGGTCGGGATTGCGGGCGGGGGATAGGTTGCCGGCATGGTGACCGTCTGGGTGGTGGTCGGGGTCGTCGTCGCGGCGGCGGGTGTGGCGTTCGGGACCGTCCTGCGGCGCGGGCGCTCAGGGCTCGGCGACGACCGCGCGGCGGGGCGGGACGCCCGCGCGCGGCAGCAGCGGTACGAGGCGGAGCGGCACGGCGAGCAGGGGAGCACGTGGCAGCGCGGCCGGGAGTCCAGCGGCTGACCCGATGTCACTGGCCGTAGGAGCGGCGCAGACGGTGGTTGATCAGGTAGTTGAGGCGGTGGCGTAGTGCGCCGGCGCTGGCTGACGTCGCAGCCGGCTGCCCAACTCGTGCATCGAACCTCCCCGGCGCACGCCCCACCCGACCGGGCCATTGTGCCCCCCGGCGCCAGTCAGCCGGCCGCGCGTGAACCGGGCGGCAGCCGCCGTGCGTAACTCCGGTGACGGGCGTGACGACCGTACCGTCGGGGTACTGCGCAGCACGAGGACAGATGTCTGGGGAGGCACAGTGACCGCACGGTCAGGACGCGACGCCCGGGGTCCGCTGGCGGGCCTGCTGATCGCCGCGCTGGTCTCGCTCGCCTGCGCGGGCGGAGGGCTGGCCGAGCCGGAGGCTGAACGCCCGGGGGCGAACCCGCCTGCCGCCTCACCCGGCGCCACGCGGGCCGACAGCACCACGAGCGTCGCCGAGTTCAAGCAGGACGTCGCCGACGCGCAGGCCATCGCCGAGCGGTACTGGGCGGCCCAGTTCAAGCAGTCCGGGCAGCGCTTCGAACCCATCCGCCGGATCATCCCGTACCAGCGCTCCGGCGAGGTGTCCTGCGGCGGGCAGGCGCTGCCGCGCAACAACGCCGTCTACTGCTCGCGGGGCGACTTCATCGCGTACGACGTGGCCTGGTCGGTGGCGGCGTTCCGGCAGGTGGGTGACGCCTTCGTGTTCTACCTGCTCGGGCACGAGTACGCCCACGGCATCCAGGTGCGCCTCGGCATCAACTACAGCTTCACCATCCAGCAGGAGTTGCAGGCCGACTGCATGGCAGGGGCGTACCTCGGCGACTCGGTACGCTCGGGCGCCCTGACCCTCGCCGAGGGCGACCTGGACGAGTTCCGGGAGGGGTTGGCGGCGGTCGGCGACGACCCGGACCAGCCGTGGTTCGCCGAGGGCGCGCACGGCACCGCCGAGCAGCGCACCGACATGTTCTTCCGTGGCTACGAGCGCTCGCTGGCGGAGTGCGACCTGGGCTGAACGGGCGTTGCCCGGATCACCCCGGCCGCCGTTGCCGACGCCTACCGCCGGTGCTGCTGGAAGGATCGCCGGTGTCGGCCACGACCCTGGAGGATCCGCTGAGCAGCCATCACCCCGCCGCCGTGCTCTTCGACATGGACGGCACGCTCGTCGACAGCGAGAAGCTGTGGGACGTCGCGTTGCAGGAACTCGCCGAGGAGTACGGCGGCGAGCTCTCCGAGGACGCCCGCCGGTCGATCGTCGGCACCGCCATGGCCGATTCGATGCGCATCCTGCACGACGACCTGGGGCAGCCCGAACGAGACCCGGAGATCAGCGCCGCGTGGATCAACAAGCGGATCCTGGAGCTGTTCCGCACCGGGCTGCCCTGGCGTCCCGGCGCGTTCGCGCTGCTGGAGGCGGTCCGCGCGGCGGGGATCCCCACCGCGCTGGTGACCTCCAGCCCCCGGGCGCTTGTCGAGATCGCCCTGGACACCCTCGGCCGGGACAACTTCGACGCGGTGGTCGCCGGCGACGAGGTGGTCGCGGCCAAACCGCACCCGGAGCCGTACCTGACGGCCGCCCGCCTGCTGGGTGTGCCGATCGAGCGGTGCGTGGCGATCGAGGACTCGGCGACAGGCGTGGCCAGCGCGCTCGCCTCCGGTGCGGCGGTGCTGGCCGTACCGGCGGAGGTGGCACTCGCGAGCACCGTCGGCGTACCCCAGGTGGAGAGCCTGACCGGCGTGGACGTGGCGTTTCTCGCGGCCCTGCTGACCGACCGGGCCGTGGCCTGACGCGACAGGGGCCCCCGCGACGCGGGGGCCCCTGTCGACTGCGGTGTCAGTCGTGGGCGATGGCGCCCAGGACGTTGATCCGGGCCGCCCGCACGGCGGGGAGCACCGCGGCCACCACGCCGATGATCGCCGCGAGGCCGAGGAAGACACCCATCTGCCCCCAGGGCAGGACCAGGTCGGTGATGCCCTCGTCCTTGAGCGCCTCGACCACTGCGGCACCGAGACCGGTGCCGACCGCCACGCCGAGCAGCGCGCCGAACACCGAGATCACCACCGCCTCCACGGTGATCATGCCCATGGTCTGGCCACGGCGCAGGCCGATCGCCCGCAGCAGACCCAACTCGCGGGTCCGCTCCAGCACCGACAGCGCCAGGGTGTTGATGATGCCGAGCACGGCGATCACGATGGCCAGCGCGAGCAGGATCTGGATCATCGTGAGCAGCCCGTCGAGCGAACTCGTCTGCTGCTTGATGAACGCGTCCCGGTCAGCCACCGACACCTCGGGGCTGTCCGCGAGCAGCGACTCCACCTGCGGTTGCACGTCGGCCACCCGGGTGCCCGGGGCCAGCTGGATGAAGCCCTGGATGGGCTGCGGGATGGCGAAGTCCTTCGCCGCAGTCGCCGGCAACGTCACCGGGTTGGTCAGCTGCGACGACTCGTAGATGCCGCTGATCGTGTACGTGCGCTCCTCGCCCCGGGTCAGCTGCACCTTCACCGTCGAGCCCACCGACCAGCCACGGGACGTGGCGGTGTCCGAACTGGCAAGCATCTGGGTCGGACCGAGCCGGTCGATGTCACCGGCGGTGGCCTTCGCGCCGAAGATCTGCCGCAGCGACGCCACGTCGCTGGTCGCCGCCACCCAGGTGCTCTCGCCGTCGATCCTCGCCATGTCGCCGTACTCGCCGTCGACCAGCCGCACACCGGGCAGGGCCTTGGCCCGGTCCAGGACACCCGGGTCGAAGCTCGGCGGGCGCGGGCCACCCTGCTGGCCGGCGATCACCAGCTCGGCCTTGATGGTGTCCTGGGCGAGGGCGCTGATGCTGCCCTTGGCCGAGTCGAGGATCACCGTGACGCCGGTGACCAGCGCGATGCCGACCATCAGCGCGGCGGCAGTGATCGCGGTACGGCGCGGGTTGCGCCCGGAGTTGAGCCGGCCCAGCTTGCCCGGCACCGACCAGGAGAAGATCGCGCCGAGCAGGCTCACCACGGGCCGGCTGATCAGCGGGGTCAGCAGCGCCACCCCGATGAAGGCGAACAGCACCCCGCCCAGGATGGTGGACAGCGTCTGACCGCCCGCGTTGCCGCTGAGCCCGAGGAACAGCAGCACCGCGCCGACACCTGTGACAAGCGAACCGGCGACCGTGACCTTCGTCAGCGGGCGGTCCGGGGTCGCCACGTCCTGCATCGCCGCGATCGGCGGGATCCGGGACGCGCGCAGTGCCGGCAGCAGCGCCGCCACCACCGTGATCACCAGACCGACGGCGAACGAGCCGATGACGGCCGCCGCCGGCACCCCGATCCCGGCGAGGGTGAGCCCACCGGCCAGCTTGCCGAACAGGAACGCCAGCAGCGCGCCCACCCCGATGCCGGCGGCCAGGCCGAGCACCGACGCGATCAGGCCGACCGCGATGGCCTCCAGCACCACCGACCCGATGATCTGCCGGCCGCTGGCCCCGATGGCGCGCATCAGCGCCAGTTCCCGGGTGCGCTGCGCCACGATGATCGAGAAGGTGTTGAGGATCAGGAACGTGCCCACCAGCAGCGCCACCGCGGCGAAGCCGAGCAGGATCTTGTTGAAGAAGGACAGGCCTTCCTTCAGGCTGGCCGCGGCGTCCGCGGCCACCTGCTCGCCCGTCTTCACCTCGAAGTCCGCGCCCAGCGTGCGGGACACGTCGTCGCGCAACGCCTCGTCGGAGACACCGCCGGCGGCCCGCACCGTGATGCTGCTGAACGTGTCCGGCTCGCCAAGCATCAGCCGCTGCGCCACCGGCGTGGTGAAGAAGACCTCGTTGACGCCCCCGATCGAGTCCCGGTCACCGCTGTAGCCGGCGATGCCGACAAGTGTGAAGTCCCGCTTCTTCGACTCGAACGCCGTGAGCACGCCGACCTTCTGGCCCACCTGCACCTTCGCCGTGGTGGCCAACGCCTTGTTGATGACGATCTCGTCCTCGGCCTGCGGCGCGCGCCCCTCGCGCAGTTGCAGCAGGTCACTCTCGCCTGTCCAGTTCTCGCCCAACTGCGGCGGGCCGAACGACGTGACGACCTTGCCGTTGCTGCCGATGACCCGCGCGCCGTCCGCGTTCACGACGCCCGTCGCCGACGCCACTCCCGGCACCTGCTTGACCCGGTCCACCACGGCCGCCGGCAACGGGGCGGCGGTCTGCTCGCCCTCCATCTCGTTGACCTGGACCTTCGGCTTCGCCGCGACGTTCACGTCGATCTCGGAGAACCCGTCGGCGAAGACCGAGTCGAAGGAACGGCCGAGCGTGTCGGTGAGCACGAACGCGCCGGAGACGAACATGACCCCGAGCACCACCGCCAGCCCGGACAGGATCAGCCGGACCTTGCGCGCCAGCAGACTCTTCAGTGTCGCGCGGAACATCAGTTGCCCACCTCGGCGGGAGCGTCCAGCTTCTTCATGGTGTCCAGCACCGTCTCGGCGGTCGGCTCGATCAGCTCCGAGACGATCTCCCCGTCGGCGAGGAAGACCACCCGGTCGGCGTACGCGGCGGCGGTCGGGTCGTGGGTGACCATGACGATGGTCTGGCCGTGCTCGCGGACCGAGTCGCGCAGGAAGTTGAGCACCTCGGCGCCCGAGCGCGAGTCCAGGTTGCCGGTCGGCTCGTCCGCGAAGATCACCTCGGGGCGGGAGACCAGCGCCCGCGCACACGCCACCCGCTGCTGCTGCCCACCCGAGAGCTGGGCCGGCCGGTGGTCGAGCCGGTCCCGCAGACCCACCGTGGTGATCACCGTGTCGTACCAGGCCGGGTCCGGCTTACGCCCGGCGATCGACAGCGGCAGGAGGATGTTCTCCTTCGCGGTGAGCGTCGGCAGCAGGTTGAACTGCTGGAAGATGAACCCGACCTTGTCGCGGCGCAGCTTGGTCAACCCGGAGTCGCCAAGCCCGGTGACAGTCGTCTCGCCGATCTGCACAGTGCCCCTGGTGACCGAATCCAGGCCGGCCAGGCAGTGCATCAGCGTCGACTTGCCAGAACCCGACGGGCCCATGATCGCGGTGAAACGGCCACGTTCGAACTCGGCGCTGACCCCCCGCAGCGCGACGACCTGAGCCTCGCCGCTGCCGTACACCTTCCACACGTCGTTCGCCCGAGCCGCGGCCTGCGCCTGCTGGCCTACCGTCGCGGTCACGTCATCTACCTCTTCCGTCTGTCCGAAAATGCACGCCGCCCCCCGATGGTCCGGCGTGACTGTTCAATCATCGGTGCCGCCCACGCCCGTCCCGTCCGTCCCTGGGGGGACGCGGCGCGGATTTCCCGCTGCGGGTGCACCCCCATGCCGGGTCAGGGTTGCCCCTGACCCGACTGCCGAACGGGCTCGCCGCCGACCCTTCCGCCTCACGTCACAGGAGGGTCAACCGCGCCGGACCGTCTCCGGTCACGGTAGGTGACGGCGGCAACGGTGGCCGTCACCCCAGGGAGGGATCTTCGGGTACGCCGGGTGGGGTATCCCGTCCCGTCGCGGCTACGCCCGAGGGCGGACCAGCCCCGACTCGTACGCCAGCACCACGGCCTGCACCCGGTCGCGCAGCCGCAGCTTGGTCAACAGATGCCCCACGTGGGTCTTGATGGTGGTCTCACTCACCGACAACACCGCGGCGATCTCGGCGTTGGACAACCCCCGCGCCACCTGCACCAGCACCTCGCGTTCCCGGTCGGTGAGCGCGTCGAGCGCCGCCGACGGCGTCTGCGCCGGATCGGGCAGCAGCTCGGCGAAGCGGTCCAGCAGACGCCGCAGGATCCGCGGCGTCACCACCGCGTCCCCGCCCGCCACCGTGCGGATCGCCGCGATCAGCTCCTCGGCCGGCACGTCCTTGGCCAGGAACCCGCTGGCCCCGGCCCGCAACGCGCCCACCACGTACTCGTCCAGGTCGAACGTGGTCAGTACCAGCACCCGCACCGGCAGCCGGGCGTCGACGATTGCCCTGGTCGCGGCCACCCCGTCCATCCGGGGCATCCGGATGTCCATCAGCACGACGTCGGGCAGCAGCCGGCGGGACAGCTCGACCGCCTCCACGCCGTCGCCGGCCTCCGCCACCACGTCCAGGTCACCCTCGGCGCCCAGCACCATCCGGAACCCGGTGCGCAGCAACGGCTGGTCGTCGGCGATCAGGATCCGCACCGGCCGCGCCGGAGCCACCCGCTCGGTCATCCCGTCTCGCCGAGGTCACGGGTGAGCTGGCCCAGTGTGTCGAAGCGCGTGGGCCGGGTTCCCACCAGCGCGGTCAGGTGCCGCTCGAATACCGCAAGCTCGGCGGTGCCGATTTGCTGCTCCCACTGATCGCGTAGCTCGTCGAAGATCGCTTCTCCTTGCCGCAGCACCGTGAAGCCCAGTGCGGTGACCTGAAGCCGCTTGCGGCGGGCGTCGAGAGGGTCCTTGTCGCGGGTCACATATCCGCGTTCCTGCAGCACCGCGATGGTCTTTGCGGCGGACTGCTTGGAGATCGACAAGTGGCGGCCCAGTTCCGAGGCGCTGTCGGCACCGGCGGTGATGGCCCGCATGGCGAACTCGTGAACGGGGCGGACGTCCTCGTAGCCGCGTCGGGCCAACTCGACGATGACGGCGTCCGTGAGCGTGCGGAAGCCCCCGAGAAGCAGTCGCGCGAGTTCCGCACCAGAGCCAGGCATGCAAGAAGGCTACGACAGTGGCAGAAAGACAGCTTGGCTGTCTACTATTGGTCACCTAGGCTGTCTAATTGAGGAGTGGCATGACCGTCACACCAGCTGGCCCCACGGTGCCGGGGATCACCCACCACACCGTCGAGGTCAACGGAACCACCCTGCACTACGTGGCCGCGGGAACCAGCGGATCCCCGATCCTGCTGGTCCACGGCTTCCCCGAGACCTGGTGGACCTTCCGGAAGCTCATCCCGCTGCTCGCGGTCAACCACCGCGTCTTCGCCGTGGATCTGCGTGGCTTCGGTGACTCGGACAACCGACCGGGCGAGTACGACAGCACGACCTCGGCAGAGGACCTGCACCAGCTGATCGCGCACCTCCACGTCGGCCCCGTCCACCTCACCGGGCAGGACATCAGCGGGGCGACGGTCTTCCGCCTGGCGACCACTTACCCGGAGGACGTGCTCAGCTTCACCGCCATCGAGATGGGCCTGCCCGGATTCGGCCTCGAGATGCTGGCCGACATCACCCACGGCGGCGCCTGGCACATCGGCGTCCTCGCCGCGCCCGGCATCCCCGAGCTGCTGCTCGCCGGCCGTGAACGTGAGTTCCTCGGCCAGTACGCCTTCCCGGCGATGACCGCGATCCCCGGAGCGATCACCGACGTCGACATCGACGAGTTCGCGCGCACCTACGCACGCCCGGAGGGCTGGCGCGGTGCGATAGGCCTCTACCAGTCGATGCTGCGGGAGGGCCCTGAGATCACGACCCTCGCACAGACCCGCGGTCTGAACGTGCCCGTGTTGGCGATCGGCGCGGGCGGCGGTGCCTTCACCGCCGCCACCATGTCTCAGGCGACGTCGACCGACGTCAGGTCGGTGACACTGGACGGCGTGGGCCACTACGCCGCAATGGAGGCCCCGGAGGAACTGGCCAAGGCCCTTCTCACCTTCACCGCGAGCGTGGACGCCGGATAACCGGCCCGCGCCCTCGAACCTCAGTCGTCGGCGCCCGGTGCCACCGGACGGGACCGGGCGTCGCGCAGGGGATCGGCACCGGGCCCCGCGACCGGGAACGGCGGCGGAGTGCCCCCGAAGCTGGGGCACAGAGCCTGGTGGCTGCACCAGTCGCAGAGCCGGCTCGGCCGGGGCCGGAAATCCTGCCGAACTGTGGCCTGCTCGATCGCCCGCCACAGCGCCACGACGGTGCGTTCGAAGCGGACCAGCTCGTCGGCGTCCGGCGCGTAGTCGAGCACCTCGGCGTCGCGCAGGTAGAGCAGCCGCAGCACCCGGGGTACCACGCCCCGGGTGCGCCACAGCACCAGCGCGTAGAACTTCAACTGGAACAGCGCCCGCGCCTCGAACGCCTCCCGCGGAGCGCCACCGGTCTTGTAGTCGACAACCCGCAGCGCGCCGTCCGGCGCCACGTCGAGCCGGTCGAGGTAACCCCGGATCAGCAGCTCCTCGTCGACCACCGCCGAGATCAGGCTCTCCCGTTCGGCCGGCTCCAGACGGGTCGGGTCCTCCACCGCGAAGTAACCCTCCAGCAGCCCGGCCGCCGAGCGCAGGAACTCCACCGGGCCAGCGGGCTCCGCGCCGTCGAAGATCGCCGCCAGCTCCGGCTGCTCGGTGACCAGCCGGTCCCACTGGGGGGCCACCAGATCACCGGCCGCCGCCGGCGTACGACCGGCGGCCGGCAGGTCGAACAGGCGCTCCAGGACGGCGTGCACAAGCGTGCCCCGGGCCTGCTCCATGGTGGTGCGCTCGGGCAGCCGGTCGATGCTGCGGAACCGGTAGAGCAGGGGACAGGTCTTGAAATCCGCCGCCCGCGACGGGGACAGCGACGCCCGCACCGTCGGCGGCGTCTGCGCCGGCAGGGGGGACTGGGTGGTGGTGACCGGTTCCGCCGTCATGTGGGCAAAGGTTAGGGCACCGGTGTGACACCCACCGCCGCCCGCCCCTGGCGCGGCCGGTCCGTAGCATCGTGGCGATGGAGCAGACATCCCGGCCGCCGCGCCGACCCGACCGGCGCCCCGGCCTCAACGTGGGCCGGGTGTTCGGAGTGCCGCTGCACCTCAACGGCTCGATGGTCCTGCTCGCGGCGCTGATCGCCGTGCTGTACGCCGAGTTCGCCCGCCGCCAGCTCGACCTGTCCCAGCTCGCCGGCTATCTGATCGGCTTCGGTTTCGTGGTGTCGCTGCTCGGCTCGGTGCTGCTGCACGAGCTGGGTCACGCGCTCACCGCCCGGCGCTACGGCATCGGTGTGCGCGGTATCACGCTGGAACTGCTCGGCGGCTACACCGAGATGGACCGCGACGCCCCGTCGCCCCGGGTCGACCTGCTGGTCTCGTTGGCCGGGCCGGCGGTCTCCGCGGTGCTCGGCGTCATCGCGGTCGCCGCCACCATCGCGCTGCCCGAGCGGACCGTGGCCCACCAGCTCGCCCTCCAGCTCGCCGTGAGCAACGTCATCGTGGCGGTGTTCAACATCCTGCCCGGGCTGCCGCTGGACGGCGGCCGGGCACTGCGCGCCCTGGTCTGGGGGCTGACCCGCGACCGGCACCGGGGCACCGAGGTGGCGGGCTGGGCGGGCCGGGCGGTCGCCGTCGGCACCGCCGCCATGGTCCTGCTGCTCACCCTCGCCGACTACCTCGCCCCGCTGGCGCTGCCGCTGATGCTGCTTGTCGCCCTCACCCTGTGGCGGGGCGCCGGGCAGGCCATCCGCGCCGCCCGGGTCAGCCGCCGATTCCCGCTGATCGACCTGTCCCGGCTGGCCCGACCGGTCTGGCCGGTGCCCACCGGCACCCCGCTGGCCGAGGCGCAACGGCGCCGCGCCGAGGCCGGGCAGCCCGCTGCCGCGCTGCTGGTCACCGACTCCACAGGCCAGCCGGTGGCGCTCGTCGACCCGGCCGCGGCCGAGGCGGTGCCCGTCGAGCGTCGCCCCTGGCTGGCGGTCGACGCCGTGGCCCGCTCGCTTGGCGTCCTGCCCACGTTGCCGGCCGGGCTCGACGGGGAGCGGGTGATGGACGCCGTACAGACCCACCCGGGCGCGCAGTACGTGGTGACGTCAGGCGAAGATGTCGTCGGCATTCTGCACATCGGGGACCTGGCACAGCTCCTCGAACCCAACCGGAAGATGACATCGTGACCGCAACGTCCCCCACCGTCCCGGCCGACGCCGCCAGCCCGGCCCTGACACCTGTGCACCGTGGGCCCTTCCGGCCCGGCGACCGGGTGCAGCTGACCGACCCGAAGGGGCGGATGCACACGGTGACGCTGGAGCCCGGCAAGGAGTTCCACACCCACCGGGGCATCCTGGCGCACGACGCCCTGATCGGGCTGCCCGACGGCAGCGTGGTGACCACCTCCGGCGGCGGTACGGCGTTCCTGGCGTTGCGGCCGCTGCTGTCGGACTACGTGCTCTCCATGCCGCGCGGCGCGCAGGTGATCTACCCGAAGGACTCGGCGCAGATCGTCGCGATGGGCGACATCTTCCCCGGCGCGAAGGTCCTCGAGGCCGGCGCCGGCTCCGGCGCGCTCAGCTGCTCGCTGCTGCGGGCCGTCGGCACCGAGGGGGAGCTGCACTCGTTCGAGCTGCGCGACGACTTCGCGCAGATCGCCAAGCGCAACGTGGAGGCGTTCTTCAACGGGCCGCACCCGTCGTGGCACCTGCACGTCGGTGACGTCGCGCAGTGCCAGGAGACCGGCTTCGACCGGATCATCCTGGACATGCTGACCCCCTGGGAGACCCTCGACATGGTCGAGCGGGCGCTGGTGCCCGGCGGGGTGTTCATCGGCTACGTGGCCACCACGCCGCAGCTCTCCGAGCTGGTCGAGGCGCTGCGGGAGCGCGGCGGCTGGACCGAGCCGCGCGCGTGGGAGTCGCTGGTGCGCGACTGGCACGCCGAGGGCCTCGCCGTCCGCCCGGACCACCGGATGATCGCGCACACCGCGTTCCTGGTCTCCGCGCGCAAGCTCGCCCCCGGCGTCACCGCGCCGCCCCGGCGGCGCAAGCCCAGCAAGGGCACCGAGGCGTACGCGCAGCGCCGGCAGGACCTGCGCGAGGCGGAGGCGGCCCGGCAGGCGGCCGCGCAGGCCGCAGGCGCGCAGCCCGACGCGACGGGGGAGATGGACAGGCCGTGACCATCGAGCTGGGCGCCGGCCTCGCCGCGCGGATCGAGCTGGGCGCCGCCCTTGCCGGGCGGGGGGAGGCGGCGGCATGAGCCGACCGGGCTACGGCGGCGGTGAGCTGCCGGCGGTCTTTCCCGACTGGTCGCCCTACCAGGACCTGGAGTCGGCGGCGCGGGCCTACCTGCGCGACCCGGACGTCGCCCTGGAGGCGCTCGGTGGGGTGCTGCGGGGCGCGTCCGTGCTGGGCTTCACCCTGGAGCGCTTCGTCAACGAGGTCAACGGCGTGTGGCAGGAGGTCGTGGTCTGCGACGGCAGCCGGCTGATCCTCTGGCACGGCGAGGACGTGCCGCCGGGCGAGGGGCCACCGGGGTCGATGACCTCGTCGCTGCGGGTGGTGCCGGCCTCCACCGTCACCGAGGTCGGCTGCCGGCGTCGGCTCAACCGCTCCGACAGCGGCGAGATCCGGGTCGACAGCATCGACGTGTACCTGCTGCTCACCTCGCTCGACGAGGCGCCCCCGAGTGAGGAGATGGCAGGCACGCCGCGGCACGACGCGCTGCGTTTCGGCAAGACCCTCGACGACGGTGGCGCCGGGCAGATCGCCCGGCTGGAGGAGTTCGCCAGGCTTGTCGCCTCGGTGGTCGGCCGCCCGATGCTCTGAGGCGTACCCCCTGGAACCCGGCCGGGCCGTGCGGCCCGGCCGGTGGGGCTCAGTCCTCCTCGGCGTCCGGGCCGGCGACCTCGACGCCGTCGCCGCGCACCACGTGGATGCAGTCGCCCGGGCACTCCTTCGCGGAGTCGATCACTTCGAGTCGCAGGTGCTCGGGCACGTCGACGCGGCTGCCCGGCGCCATCCGCAGCTCACCGTCGACACCCTTGACGTACGCCAGGCCGTCGATGTCGAACTCGAACACCTCCGGCGCGTACTGCACACAGAGCCCGTCTCCCGTGCAGAGATCCTGGTCCACCCAGACCTGCAACTGGTCGGTCGCGACCTCGGCCACCGGTGCACCCCCCATGTTCTCCCGTACCAGCCTCCGACGGTACCCGAACGCCAGTACCCGCCCGTCGGGCCACCCTTGGCGATCAAGGTTCGGTGACGAGGGTGTTGCGTGGGACCGAATCGGCCTCATAGCGGCTAGTGTTAGGGCAGAACGTTCAAGCCCCCCGGGGAGGTGGGACGTGGCAGCACGCAGCGACGACGCGGACTCGCGCGCCGCACGGTGGGAGAAGGAAGCCCACGATCTCTCCACGCAGGTCGCGTTTCTTCAAGAGGAACTCGCCCTGGTGCGGCGTAAGTTGACCGAAAGCCCCCGACACGTCCGGCAGCTCGAAGAGCGGCTGGCGGCCACCCAGGCACAGTTGGCGCGGCTGACCGAAAACAACGACCGGCTGGTGAGCACCCTCAAGGAGGCTCGCACGCAGATCGTGACGCTCAAGGAGGAGATCGACCGCCTCGCACAACCGCCGAGTGGCTACGGCGTCTTCCTGGCAAAGCACGACGACGGCAGCGTGGACGTCTTCACCGGCGGCCGCAAGCTGCGGGTCGCCGTCTCGCCCTCGCTGGACGTGGCCGAACTGCGCCGCGGCCAGGAGGTCCTGCTCAACGACGCGCTCAACATCGTCGACGCGTTCGGCTACGAGCGGGTCGGCGAGGTGGTGATGCTCAAGGAGATCCTGGAGGGGCCGGGTGGCGGTCCGGGTGACCGGGCGCTCGTGGTCTCCCACTCGGACGAGGAGCGCATCGTGCACCTCGCCGAGACGCTCATCGGCTCGACGATCCGCGCCGGCGACTCGCTCATGATCGAGCCCCGTTCGGCGTACGCGTACGAGCGGATCCCGAAGAGCGAGGTCGAGGAGCTGGTTCTGGAGGAGGTGCCCGACGTCGACTACGGCGACATCGGTGGCCTCCAGTCGCAGATCGAGCAGATCCGCGACGCGGTGGAGCTACCGTTCCTGCACGCGGACCTGTTCCGTGAGCACCAGCTCCGTCCGCCCAAGGGCATCCTGCTCTACGGCCCGCCCGGCTGCGGTAAGACGCTGATCGCCAAGGCGGTGGCCAACTCGCTGGCCAAGAAGATCGCCGAGCGACAGGGCAAGGAGAAGCACACCAGCTTCTTCCTCAACATCAAGGGCCCCGAGCTGCTCAACAAGTACGTGGGTGAGACCGAGCGGCACATCCGGTTGATCTTCCAGCGGGCTCGGGAGAAGGCCGGCGAGGGCACCCCGGTGATCGTGTTCTTCGACGAGATGGACTCGATCTTCCGGACCCGTGGCTCAGGTGTCTCCTCCGACGTGGAGAACACGATCGTCCCGCAGCTGCTCAGTGAGATCGACGGCGTGGAGGGGCTGGAGAACGTCATCGTCATCGGCGCCTCCAACCGGGAAGACATGATCGACCCGGCGATCCTGCGACCCGGCCGACTCGATGTGAAGATCAAGATCGAGCGACCGGACGCCGAGGCGGCCAAGGACATCTTCTCCAAGTACATCCTCTCCGGGCTGCCGCTACACCCGGACGACCTGGCCGAACACGGAACCGACCCCCAGGCCACCGTCGCCGCCATGATCGACGCCGTGGTGCTGCGGATGTACTCGGAGACCGAGGAGAACCGGTTCCTCGAGGTCACCTACGCCAACGGGGACAAGGAAGTCCTCTACTTCAAGGACTTCAACTCCGGCGCGATGATCCAGAACATCGTCGACCGGAGCAAGAAGATGGCCATCAAGGAGTTCCTCACCTCGGGCCGCAAGGGACTGCGCCTGCAGCACCTGCTCGACGCCTGCGTCGACGAGTTCCGCGAGAACGAGGATCTGCCCAACACCACGAACCCCGACGACTGGGCCCGGATCTCCGGCAAGAAGGGCGAACGGATCGTCTACATCCGTACGCTCGTCTCCGGCGGCAAGGGCACCGAGGCCGGCCGGTCCATCGAGACCGCCAGCAACACCGGCCAGTACCTCTGACACCAGCATCCGGGGGTGTCCACCAGCTGGTGGACACCCCCGGATGCTGTTTCGGGTGAGCGTCAGGCGAAGATCCAGCGCTTGGACACGAAGTAGTTCACCGCCGACAACGACGCCGTCACGATCAGCTTGGCCAGCAGGTACGGCGTGCCCGCCCAGGTCAGCCCGGAGACCAGCGCCACGTTGGCGGTCAGGTTCGCCAGGACCAGGGCGAAGTACCGCCCGACCTGAGGCGCCATCTGCGCGGACGAGCCGAACGACCAGGCCCGGTTCAGCCCGAAGTTGACCCAGAAGGACGTCAGGAACGACAGGCCGGCCGCGATCGGCAGCACGATCCGTAGAACGCCGTGGTAAATGAAGAGTGAACCGGTGTCAACGGCGACGCTCAGACCCCCGACGACCAGGAACCGCACCGCACTGTGTCGGGACAGGTGGCGGACGGAGTCGGCAACAGGTGACAGCAAAGAGTTCTCCAAGGGGGGACCCGGAGCGGTGAGGACGACGAGGGAGTCTATCGTCTGTCCATCCACCCAGCGGGGCCTGCCCGCGCGAGCCGCGAGGTTGACGTGCCTGATCCCGGAAGAGTGACGCCAACGGCCACCGGCGAGAGCCCGGCAGTGACCACGAGCGGCGCCCGACGACACTGGGCCCTGGCCTTTGTCGCGTTCTTCCTGCTCATCTTCGCCTGGTCGATGGCCGCCCCGTACGACGGCACGCCGGACGAGCGCGAACACATCGTCCGGGCGGCAGGCGTCGCCGCGGGACAGATCGCACCCCCGCCGGCCGCCGCGAAGAAGGGCACCGGCGCCTTCCAGACCGTTCCCGGTGGTCTCGTCCGGGAACAGTGCTGGCAGTTCAAGAAGGATGTGTCGGCCGCGTGCGCCCAGCCGCCGGGCAGTGACCGGACACCGACCCGGGCCGGCACCGGCGCGGGCCGCTACTTCCCCGCCTACTACGCCCTGGTCGGCGCGCCGACGGTGCTGTGGCCGGGCTGGTCCGGCGTCCTGCTCGCCCGCATGATCAGCGCGCTGTGCTGCGCCGCGCTGCTCGCCAGCGCGTTCGTGGTGATCCGCAACCGCTCCCGGCGGGGCCTGATGATGGGCGCCCTGGTCGTGGTCACCACTCCGATGGCCGTGCACATGGCAAGCGCGGTCAACCCCAACGGTCTGGAGATCGCGGCCGGCATCGCCTTCTTCAGCGCGGTGATCCCCCTGATGATCGGCCCACCCGGCCCCCGGCGGCACCTGATCCTGCTGGTCGGGATCAGCGGGTTGCTGCTGGCGGTGCTGCGCCAGACCGGCCCGCTGTGGCTCGCGACCGCCTTTGTGGCGCTCGCCTTCCCGCTGCGCCGCAGCAACCTCGTGGGCCTGCTGCGTGACCGGGCCGCACAGCTCTGGGCGGGCGGCATCGTCCTGTCCACCCTGGCAGTGCTCGCCTGGACGGTCCGCCAGCAGACCTCGGACCTGGGCAACTACTCCGCCAAGTCGCTCACCTACGGGCAGGCGGCGCTGATCGAGGCCGACCGGTGGCGGGGATACCTGGACCAGATCGTCGGGGTCACCTCCTGGCTGGACACCCGCATGCCGGCGCCGCCGTACGTCATCTGGCAGCTCGTCGCGGGGGCGCTGCTGCTGATCGGCGTCGTCTGGGGCAGCACCCTCGACCGGTGGCGCCTGCTCGTGCTGCTCGGCGGTGGCGTGACCGTTCCCTCCCTCATGCAGATCGCCCTGGTCAACGAGAGCGGCTTCGTCACGCAGGGCCGCTACATGCTGCCCATGCTGGTAGGCGTCCTGCTCTACGCCGCGTGGGCCGCCGAGCGGCGCGGCTTCGAGGTGGCCCGGGCCCGCTCGTTCACCCGCCTCGCCGTGCTGGTCCTGCTGCCGATCCACCTGTTCTGCCTGGCCTACACGATGGTCCGCTGGCAGAACGGCCTACCCGCCAACGTCGGGCTGAGCAGCCTCAACCCGCTCGCCGGCGACTGGCACCCGGTGGTCGGCTCGGTGCTTCCGCTGCTGAGCGCCACGGTCGGTCTGGTGCTGTTCGGATGGCTCGTCTGGACCACCCGCACCTCCGACACCGACGAACCGACCTCGCCCGACGGGCGTCCCGCCACCGAATCCATCGAACTGTTCCGGCCCGCCGGCTCTCACCTGCAGAGTGCAGGCGCCCAGGGCGGACTACGCTCGACCTGACGGGGGACCGGGTCGGGCGAGCGAAGCGGGTAGGTCGATGAGCGTAAGACGGATCATGGGCACCGAGGTCGAGTACGGCATCTCGGTGCCCGGTCAGGCCGGAGCCAACCCGATGGTCACCTCGTCGCAGGTGGTCAACGCCTACGGGGCGCGCCCCGAACTCAACAGGGGCGGGCGGGCACGCTGGGACTACGAGGAGGAGTCGCCGCTGCGCGACGCCCGCGGCTTCACCTACTCCGGGGCGGCCTACGACCCGGCGGAGGCGCTCGCCGACGAGGACCTCGGCCTGGCCAACGTGATACTGACCAACGGCGCACGCCTCTACGTGGACCACGCCCACCCCGAATACTCCACCCCCGAGGTCACCACTCCGCTCGACGTGGTGCGCTGGGACAAGGCCGGCGAGCGGGTGATGGCCGAGGCGTCCCGCCGGGCCGCCACCATCCCGGGCACCCAGCCGATCCATCTGTACAAGAACAACACCGACAACAAGGGCGCCAGCTACGGCGCCCACGAGAACTACCTGATGCGCCGGCAGACCCCGTTCGCCGACATCGTGGCGTACCTGACGCCGTTCTTCGTGACCCGGCAGATCGTCTGCGGCGCCGGCCGGGTCGGCATCGGGCAGGACGGCGGGCAGAGCGGCTTCCAGATCTCCCAGCGCGCCGACTTCTTCGAGGTCGAGGTGGGCCTGGAGACCACCCTGAAGCGGCCGATCATCAACACCCGCGACGAGCCGCACGCCGACGCCGACAAGTACCGCCGGCTGCACGTCATCATCGGCGACGCCAACCTCTCCGAGATCTCCACCTACCTCAAGGTGGGCACCACCGCGCTGATCCTCACCATGATCGAGGAAAAGGCGCTCGGCGCCGACCTCGGCATCGCCGACCCGGTCAGCGAGCTGCGGGCGGTCAGCCACGACCCCAGCCTGTCGCATCTGATGCGCATGCGTGACGGTCGCCGGCTCACCGCCCTCGACCTGCAGTGGGCGTACCTGGAGCGGGTCCGGTCCTTTGTCGACGACAGGTACGGAACCGACGCCGACGAGCAGACTGTCGACGTGCTCGACCGCTGGGAGAGCGTGCTCGACCGGCTCGGGCGCGACCCGATGCTCTGCGCCGACGAGCTGGACTGGGTGGCCAAGCTGCGGCTGCTGGAGGGCTACCGGGAGCGGGAGAAGCTCGGCTGGGGCTCGCACAAGCTCCAGCTGGTCGACCTGCAGTACTCCGACGTCCGCCCGGAGAAGGGCCTCTACCACCGGCTGGTCACCCGGGGCGCCATGAAGACGCTGCTCACCGACGACGAGACGCGCCGCGCGATGACCGAGCCGCCGGAGGACACCAGGGCCTACTTCCGGGGCCGCTGCCTGGCCCAGTACGCCTCCGAGGTGGTCGCCGCGAGCTGGGATTCGGTGATCTTCGACGTGGGCCGGGAGTCGTTGGTACGGGTGCCGATGATGGAACCGGAGCGGGGCACCCGCGCGCACGTGGGTGCTCTGTTCGACCGCTGCGCCAGCGCGAAGGACCTTCTGGAAACGCTTACCGGCGGCTGAGAACCGGTACCTCCGCAGGGGATCACGCTGTGGCATGCTAGGCCGTCCCCCGAATCTTCGACCCACACGGTGATGCGATGCTCCCCTCTGCCCGGCAGGTTGGCCGGCGTGCGCTGACGGCTGTTCCCCTGTCGAACGCGTACGCCGGGCGGGCCAACAGTTTCGGCTTCCTGCGGCTCTGCTTCGCCGTAGCTGTCGTCCTCGCGCACACCGCGGTGATCGGGTACGCCCGACCGCTGACCGAGGTGGTCGACGTGGCGGGTCTGGGGGTCGCCGGTTTCTTCGGCATCTCCGGGTTCCTCATCACCCGCAGCGCCAGGCGTGCCAGCCTGCCCCGCTACCTGTGGCACCGCGCCCTGCGGATCTGGCCGGGGCTGTGGGTGTGTCTGCTGTTCATCGGCTTCGTGGTGGCCCCGATCGTCTGGTATGCCGAGCGGGGCAACGTGGACGGCCTGTGGCGTCACCCGGCCGGTGTGGTCAACTTCCTCCAGGCCAACTGGTGGGGTGGCTACCGCCAGCAGGGGATCGTGGACGTCTTCCGGGACACGCCGTACGGCGAGCTGGTGCGTCGGAGTGTCCTGGACGGCTCACTCTGGACGCTCAGCTACGAGATCTTCTGCTATCTGATCGTGGCGTCGCTGGCCGTGGTGGCGGTGCTGCGTCGCGCCCGGTGGCTGGTGCTCGCCGCCGCCGTCCTCGTCTTCGGTTTGCTGCTGTGGAACCAGTACGAGGCTCTGCGCTTCGGCGGGGCGACGTACTTCACCAGCGGCTCGCTCGGCCCGCTGCCGCTGCTCGGCGCGCTCAGCAAGATCTGGTTCCTGCGTTTCGGCTTCATGTTCCTCGTGGGCGCCGTGGCGGACCTGTACAGCGACAAGCTGCCCATCAGCGACGTCCTCGGCGTGCTCGCCATAGTGGTGACCGGCTGGCAGACACTCGAGGGTCACCTGTTCGGCCCGGCCCTGCTCGCCTACGAGTACGCGATCCTCTACCTCGCCGTCCGGCTGCCTCGTCTGCTGCACGTGGTGGGCCAGAAGAACGACTACTCGTACGGCATCTACATCTACTCCTTCGTCGTGCAACAGATGCTGGCCTGGCTGGGTGCGGCGGCCTGGGGCTTCGTCGGGTACTTCGCGGTGGTCATGATCTGCACCGTGGTCCTGGCCTTCCTGTCCTGGCATCTGGTGGAGAAGCAGGCCCTGCGGTTCAAGGACTGGACTCCGCGCCTTCGTCGTCAGGCGCCGCCCGAGGACGCGTCGGTGCGACCGTCGCGCGAGCCGGAGCGCACGCCAGAGCCCGGCCCGGCGCCGGTCACGGCGGACGCGTCGGCTCCCCGGGGCTGAACGCAACAGACGCGAACACTCCTGACGTGAGGGCTTTCTGTCGCCCGAGCGGGGTAGATTTCATGCCAGACGATCGTGGAGGAGACAGCCATGGCCACTCATGACAGCGGCGGCCAGTCGCAGTCCGGCAAGTCCCGTCAGGGCGAGGAGATCGAGGACGTCACCACCGAGGCCAACCCCGAGGTGGCCGAGCGGCACGCCGAGATCACCGAGGACGTCGACGACCTGCTTGACGAGATCGACTCCGTCCTCGAAGAGAACGCGGAAGAGTTCGTGAGGGGTTACGTCCAGAAGGGCGGGGAATAGGGCACATGTCCGATTCTCCGGCCCGGGGTCGGAGGTGGGCTTCCGCAAGCCCTGTCGCAGTGCCGAGGCGAGGAGACCGCCCGGCGGCGGTACGCCGTGGGTGAGAGATGGAGTTCGCCGAGCTCCCTGCCGAACAGGGCGGGCTCTGCGCCATCTGTGGCGAGGCCGACCCGCAACATCTGGACCACGATCATCGCACCGGGTGGGTGCGCGGGATACTCTGCTTCAACTGCAACGGTGGTCTTGGCCAGTTCCGTGACAGTCCCATGAGGCTGGCCAGGGCGATCACGTACCTGAGAGGAACCACGTGGCAGCGGGCTTTGATCCATCCGGGCGTCTACCAGATGTGTTCACCAACGCGGGGACGTCGTCCTTCACCACGTTTCTGAGCCGGGTGGCCCCCGAGATGCTGCCCGGCCGGCGACCCCTGCCCCCGGGCATGGCCGCCGACCTGGCGCCGCACGCGACCACCATCGTGGCCATCTCGGCCGCCGGCGGCGTGGTGATGGCAGGCGACCGACGGGCCACCATGGGCAACCTGATCGCCCAGCGGGACATCGAGAAGGTGCACCCGGCCGACGCGTACTCGCTGGTCGGCATCGCGGGCACGGCGGGCATCGGCATCGAGCTGATGCGACTGTTCCAGGTGGAGTTGGAGCACTACGAGAAGATCGAGGGCGCGATGCTCTCGCTCGACGGCAAGGCCAACCGGTTGGCCTCGATGATCCGCGGCAATCTGGGCGCCGCCATGCAGGGGCTGGCCGTGGTGCCGCTGTTCGCCGGCTTCGACCTGGCTGCGGGTGACGCGGCGACGGCGGGCCGGATCTTCAGCTTCGACGTGACAGGCGGCCCCTACGAGGAGACCGGGTACGACGCCATCGGCTCCGGCTCACTCTTCGCCAAGTCGGCGCTGAAGAAGCGTTTCCGGGCTGGTCTGTCCGTCGAGGACGCGACCCGGCTCGCGGTCGAGGCGCTCTACGACGCCGCCGACGACGACACCGCTACCGGCGGACCGGATCTGACCCGCCGGATCTATCCGGTGGTGATGACCGCGACCGCCGAGGGCACCCGCCGGCTGACCGACACCGAGACGGCCGCGATCGCCGAGGGCGTGGTCGCCGGCCGGATGGAGAATCCGGGCGGTTGAGACCCGCGCCCCACCAGTCAGCAGTCGTCAGCACAGCGCCGTAAGGAGAATCGCCGCCGTGGCAATGCAGTTCTACGCCTCTCCCGAACAGATCATGCGGGACCGTTCCGAGTTGGCCCGCAAGGGCATCGCCCGGGGTCGCAGCGCGGTGGTCCTCAGCTACGCCGGCGGGGTCCTCTTCGTCGCGGAGAACCTCTCCAGCGCCCTGCACAAGGTCAGCGAGATCTACGACCGGATCGGGTTCGCCGCGGTCGGCAGGTACAACGAGTTCGAGAACCTGCGCCGCGCCGGCGTACGGATGGCCGACCTGAACGGCCTCAGTTACGACAGGCGTGACGTCACCGGCCGCGCCCTGGCCAACGCGTTCGCGCAGACGCTCGGCGCGATCTTCACCGAGCAGTCGAAGCCCTTCGAGGTGGAGATCTGCGTGGCGGAGGTCGGCCCGACCGCGGACGCCGACGAGCTGTACCGGCTGACCTACGACGGCTCGGTCAACGACGAGCCGGGCCGCATGGCGATGGGCGGCCAGGCCGAGGCGATCACCGGTGTGCTGAAGTCACAGCACCGCGCGGACATGTCCCTGGCCGAGGCGGTCAAGGTGGCGGTGCAGGCCCTGAGCAGCGTCGGTGGGGAGGGTGGCGCCGCCCGGACGATCGCCGCCAACCAGCTCGAGGTGGCCGTCCTGGACCGCCAGCGGGTGGGGCGTACCTTCCGTCGTATCACCGGCGCCGCGCTGACGGCGCTGCTGGACGGCGAGGTCGAGGCCGGCGGGCAGGCCGCCGGGGCGGGCGGCGGCGCGGAGCCCACCGTGCCGACCACTGAGGCGCACAAGCCGACCACGTCGGCGGGTTCGGCGGACCTGGAGGACCGGCCGGCCGAGGGTGGCGAACGCTAGGAATCGGCTGTCACGCGGCGCCGGGCTCGACGACGAGCCCGGCACCGCGTGCTTCACCGCCGGCGCAGCAGCGGCCTGGTCAGCGCCCAGTAGCCGCCGGCGACCGCGTTGAAGACGCCCAGCCCGGCGGTGGTGGGCACACCTGAGGGCGTGACACGGCCGGTCATCAGCTCCGCGATGACCCCGTCCGGCACCCGACGTTCGGTCTGCAGCTGCCGCCGGCGGGCGCGTACCCAGCCGCGGTTGCGCCACAGCCAGCCCCAACCCCGCGCCTTCTGCCGGGACCATCCGCCGACGATCGCGGCGGTGAGCATCGCGACCTCGGTGAGCAGCAGCGCGGGTGACAGCACGACGAGGGTCCGTGCCTCGTACGCGGTGAGCAGGGTGACCAGCCGGTTCCGCTCGACGAGGTACAGCTTCAGGGCGTTGCGCGAGAACTCGTAGTGGTGCAGCACGACGGCGTCCGGCACGTACTCGAGGCGCAGGCCCCGCTGCCAGAGGCGCAGGCTGAGTTCGGTGTCCTCGTGGTACGCGAAGTACTCGGCGGCGAAGCCGTCGAGGTCCCGCCAGAGCTGACGGCTGATCACGAAGCAGCACCCGCTGAGCGAGGGAACGACCTTGCGCTGGGCGTGGGCGCTCGCCGGCTCGCCGTTCCCGCCGGCCCAGGAGAGGCCGGTGAAGTGCAGCGGGTTGCCACTGGTATTGATCAACTCGGGCTGGTCGGCCAGCCGGATCGACGCCATCGCCGCGCCGACGCCCGGCTCGGCGGCCACGGCCGTCGTCTTCGCCACGGCGTCCGGCGCCACCACGGCGTCGGAGTTGACGAACACGAGCCAGTCCCCGGTCGCCTCGGCCGCGCCCACCCGGCAGCCGCCGGAGTAGCCGGTGTTCTCCTCCGGTCGCACCACCCGTACCCCGGGCAGGCCCTTGACGATGTCGATGCCGTCCCCCGTGCAGCCGTTGTCGACAACGATGAGGTCGACCTCGACGTCGGTGCTGGCCAGCACCGCCCGAGCGGCGTCGACGAGGTACGGCTCCGGGCCGTAGGCGAGCATGACCGCGCTCACCCGTGGTCGGATCATCGGGTGCCTCCGGTGGGGCCGACAGCGACGGTGTCGCGCGAGGGGGCGAGGGGGGTGGTGGGGCCGGGACGGACGGCGTTGCGCAGCAGGAAGGCCATCACGGCCGCCACCATCACCGAGCCACTGGCGTACCCGATCTCGACGCGCAGGGCGACCGGGAGCGGGATGAGCGTGACGGCGACGAGGACCGCGACGCCGACGCACCAGGCGACGGCCTGCGCCCGGTGCCTGTTGAGCGCCAGCAGCACCTGGCCGAACACCATCGCCCACAGGTAGGCGAGCGTCGCGACGGCGAGCCAGGCGAAGTCGCCGTGGCCGAGGACGTCCGGGGCGTCGAACAGGGTGCGGACCAGCCAGGGACCGAGCAGGACGGCGAGGACCGCCCCGGCGACGCCGAGCGCGGTGACGACGCCCAGGGCCCGCCGGAGCAGACTCCGGAAGGCGGCGTGGTCACCTGTGGTGGCTGCGGTGGCCAGGCCGGGCAGCAGCGACGCCTGGAGCGAGGCGAAGACGAACAGCGGGATCCGGACCAGGACGAGCGCGGACAGCAGGGCTCCGGCGGTGGCGGTGTCGCTCGGGTCGAGCAACTTCACGTTGATCACACCGATGTTGACAACGACCTGCGCGAGGAGACTGGAGACCACGAGCAGACCCAGACCACGTACCAGCGTCGTCCAGGCCACGGCGGTGCCGCCGCCGGCCGCCCGCAGGACCGGCGGGGTGGTCAGCGCCACCCCGAGCAGGGGCGCGATGACCAGGACGGCGCCGAACCACACGGGCGAGGTGACGCCGGCGAGGCCGAGCAGGACGACCAGGGCGATGCGCAGCCCGCCGTCGAGGGCGAGTTGCGTGCCGTACCAGGGGAAGAGCTGAAGCCCGGCGAGCACGCCCCGGGTGGTGTGCGCGACCGCCAGCGCGGCCAGCGCTCCGATGAGCACGGTGACCATCGTGCCGTCGCCGCCGAACAGCCGATCGGCGATCGGCTGGCGGGCGACGAGGATCAGCGTGACCAGCCCGAGCAGGATGGCTGCCGCGAGCAGACCACCCCGCGCCAGGACCGGACCGGCCGGCAGCCCCTGGCTGCGCCGGGCGGCGATGATCCGGGCGACCTCCTGCTCGACGGGCATGAACATGCCGATGCCCAGGGTGAACACGATCGTCCAGAGCACCGAGAGCGAGTTGTAGTCCGCCTCGGTGAGGCTGTGCCCGGCCACTGCCAGATGCACGTAGGAGGCGAGCCCGAGAAGGGCCAGCCCGGCACCGACAGCGACGGTGCCGGGCGGGACCAGGCTCAGTAGCCGTCGAATCACCGGCGGATGAGCGCCAGCGTGAGCACCGCGAACGCGCGACCGAGGTAGATCATCGCCTTGGCGGGGGAGTGGCTGGGCGTGCCGGCCATCCGCTTGCGCATGGCCACCGGCACCTGCCGGATGCGGTAGCCACGCCGGGCGGTGTGCACGAGGGTCTCCACGGTGTCGCCGAGGTACTCGGCCGGGTACCACCCGGCGAACATCTCGATGACCCGCCGGTTGGCGGCCCGGAAGCCGGACGTGGTGTCGGTGAGCTTCGTGCGGGCCACCCGGGACAGCACGCCGGAGAGCATGACCATGGCCCAGCGGCGGGGGCCGCGGACGTTGTAGTCACCTTCGCCGGCGAAGCGCGCGCCGATGACCAGGTCGTTGTCGTCCAGCAGATCGACGAGCTTCGGCACGTACCGGGGGTCGTGCTGGCCGTCGGCGTCGATCTGGATGGCGACGTCGTAGTCGTTGTCCCGGGCGTACCGGTAGCCGAGGCGCATGGCCCCGCCGACACCGAGGTTGTACGGCAGTTTCGCGACCCGGGCACCCGCGGCGGCGGCGACCGCGGCGGTGCGGTCGGTGGAGCCGTCGTCGACGACGAGCACGTCGACGCCGGGCAGTTCGCCGCGGACCTCGCCGACGACGTCGGCGATCGACCCCGACTCGTTGAGGGCCGGAATGATGATCAAGGTGCGCTTGCCGTTAACCATCGGTGGACACCAGTTCGTCTCGGGCCGCCCGGTCCGCGTCGATCTGCGCGCGGAGCAGGGCGAAGTCTTCGGCCAGGGTGCGGGTCTCTTCTTCCAGGGCGCTCACCTCCCAGCTGAGGTGTACGCACACCAGCAGCAGGAAGACGATGCCGAGGAAGAGCACCAGGCTGACACCGGACGCGACGCCGAGGAGTTCGGCGACGTTGTCGAGCAGCCGGGGGAACAGGGACAGCGGAATCACGATGATCAGCACGGCGAGCCAGAGCATGCCGTACTTCTCCCGCAGCTGACGGCGGCGCAGCAGCTCGACGATGGTGCCGAGCAGTAGCAGGCCGGTCAGGCCGGTGACGAGGGTGAGCTTCATGCGACCTTCCACGGGGCGGGTGGAGCGGGGGAGTGGAACGCGTCAACCAGGGTGGAGTGCCAATCCGGAAGAGGCGGCAGACCCGCGACCGCCCAACGGCTGTGCCCTAGCACACTGTACGCCGGACGGGGGGCGGGACGAGGATACCGGTCGCTGGTGGTGGGTCGGATCCGGTCCGGGTCGAGACCGGCCAGCGTGAACGCGGCGCGGGCGAGCCCGTACCACGTGGTCTGGCCGGCACAGGTGCCGTGGTAGACGCCGGGCGCCGCCCGACCGTCCAGGGCGGCGTCGGCGAGCGCGACCAGCCGCTCGGCCAGGCGGTACGACCAGGTGGGCTGCCCGTGCTGGTCGTCGACCACGTCGAGGTGCTCGCGCTGCTCGGCGAGCCGCAGCATGGTGGCCACGAAGTTCGGCCCGTGCGCGCCGTACAGCCAGGCGGTGCGGACCACGTACCCGGTGTCCGGCAGCAGGCGGGCGACGGCCTGCTCGCCGACCAGCTTGCCGCGCCCGTACGCGTTGACAGGCGCGGTGGGCGCGTCCTCCGGGTAAGGGGAGTCCGCGTCGCCGGCGAGGACGTAGTCGGTGGAGACCTGGATCAGCCTGGTGCCGCCGGCGGCGCACGCCGCCGCGAGGTTCGCCACGCCTTGGCCGTTGACGGCGGTGGCCGCCGCCTCGTCGGCTTCGGCGCCGTCGACGTTGGTCCATGCGGCGGCGTTGATCACCACGTCGTGCCCGGCGACCGCGGCGCGGACCGCGGCGGGGTCGGTGACGTCCAGGTCGGCACGGGCGGCGGCGGTGACCTTCAGGTCGGGCCGGGTCTCCAGGACGGTGACCAGGTCCCGGCCGAGCATCCCCCCGGCGCCGGTGACGAGGAGACGGGTCATGCGGTGGGCGCCGACTTCAGCGGCTCCCACCAGGCACGGTTCTCCTGGTACCAGCGCACGGTGTCGGCGAGGCCGTCCTCGAGGGTGATGCTGGGCCGGTAGCCCAGCTCCTCGCTGATCTTGGTGATGTCGAGGGAGTACCTGCGGTCGTGGCCCTTGCGGTCGGCGACGGGCACGACGCGGTCCCAGTCGGCGCCGCAGGCCTCCAGCAGCCGGCCGGTGAGCTCCTTGTTCGTCAGCTCGGTGCCGCCGCCGATGTTGTAGACCTCGCCGGCGCGGCCCTTCTGCTGGACCAGGGCGATGCCCCGGCAGTGGTCGTGCACGTGCAGCCAGTCGCGGATGTTGCCGCCGTCGCCGTAGAGCGGAACCGTCCCGCCGTCGAGCAGGTTGGTCACGAACAGCGGGATGACCTTCTCCGGGAACTGGTACGGACCGTAGTTGTTGGAGCAGCGGGTGACGACCACGTCCATGCCGTGGGTGCGGTGGTAGGCCAGGGCCAGCAGGTCGGAGCCGGCCTTGGACGCCGAGTACGGCGAGTTCGGGGCCAGCGGCCAGGTCTCGGTCCAGGAGCCCTCGTCGATGGAGCCGTAGACCTCGTCGGTGGAGACGTGCACGAACCGGCCGGTGCCGTGCCGCAGCGCGGCGTCGAGCAGGGTCTGGGTGCCCAGCACGTTGGTGGTGACGAACGGCGCGGCGCCGGCAATCGAGCGGTCGACGTGGGACTCGGCGGCGAAGTGCACGATCACGTCGTGGTCGGCGACGACCTCGTCGACCACCACCGGGTCGCAGATGTCACCCTGCACGAACCGCAGACGGCTGTCGTCGCGGACGGGATCGAGGTTGGCCCGGTTGCCCGAGTAGGTCAACTTGTCGAGCACGGTCACGACCGCCGGTTCGAGCGGTGGCACGCCGTCAGCGCTGCCCAGGGGCTTGCCCAGCAGCAGTCGAACGTACTCCGACCCGATGAATCCGGCTCCGCCGGTGACGAGGATCCTCACGGGTCCGAAAGTGTACGCGACGTTCGGCGCGGGTCGTGGGACGCGACCCCCGCGCACGTTCCGTATACATGCCGGTAGGCTTCGCCGGTGCGTGGAATCCTACTTGCCGGCGGCACCGGATCGCGGCTGTGGCCGATCACCCGGGCGGTGTCGAAGCAGCTGATGCCGGTCTTCGACAAGCCGATGATCTACTATCCGCTCTCCACCCTGGTGATGTCCGGGGTTTCGGAGATCCTGGTGATCACGACCCCGGAGGACCAGGACCAGTTCCGGCGGCTGCTCGGCGACGGCAGCCAGTTCGGGCTGCGGCTGGAGTACGTCAGCCAGGAGCGCCCGGAGGGCATCGCGCAGGCGTTCATCCTCGGCGCGGACTTCATCGGCGACGAGTCGGTGGCGCTGATCCTCGGCGACAACATCTTCCACGGCGTGGGTCTGGGTCGGCAGCTCGCCGACCACGGTGACCCCGTCGGCGGCCGGGTCTTCGCCTACCAGGTCGCCAACCCGCAGGAGTACGGCGTGGTCGACTTCGACGCCGACGGTCGGGTGCTCTCGATCGAGGAGAAGCCGGCCCGGCCGAAGTCCCGTTACGCGGTGCCGGGGCTGTACTTCTACGACAACCGGGTGGTCGACATCGCCGGCAAGCTCACCCCGAGCGCGCGTGGCGAGCTGGAGATCACGGCGGTCAACGAGGCGTACCGGGAGACCGGGGAGCTGTCGGTGACAGTGCTGGACCGGGGCACCGCCTGGCTGGACACCGGCACGTTCACCTCGATGATGCAGGCCGCCGAGTTCGTCCGGGTGGTCGAGGAACGGCAGGGTCTCAAGATCGGCTGTGTCGAGGAGGTGGCCTGGCGGGCCGGCCTGATCGACGACGATCAGCTGCGCGCGCTGGCCGCCCCGCTGACCAAGAGCGGCTACGGCGACTACCTGCTCGGTCTGCTGGCCGGGCGCGACGACAACCCCGGGGCCTCCTGGTGAAGATCCGGCAGTTGAGCATCGAGGGCGCCTGGGAGATCAGCCCCCAGCAGCACGGCGACCCGCGCGGCATGTTCATGGAGTGGTATCGCTTCGACAAGCTCGCCGAGGCGGTGGGGCATCCGCTGCGCCTCGCCCAGGCCAACATGTCGGTCTCCGCGCGCGGCGTGGTGCGGGGCGTCCACTTCGCCGACGTCCCTCCCGGGCAGGCGAAGTACGTCACCTGCGTGCGTGGTGCCGTGCTCGACGTGATCGTTGACCTGCGGGTGGGCTCGCCGACGTTCGGCCGCTGGGAGGGCGTCCGGCTCGACGACACCGACCGCCGGGCGGTCTACCTCAGCGAGGGTCTGGGGCACGGTTTCTGCGCCCTGACCGACGACGCGACGCTGAGCTACCTCTGCTCGGCCACGTACAACCCGACGGGTGAGCACGCCGTGCACCCGCTGGACGAGGAGTTGGGCATCGAGTGGCCCGCCGAGGTCCCGCTGCTGTCCGCGCGCGACGAGGCGGCACCGACCCTCGCCCAGGCCCGCGAGCGGGGGCTGCTGCCCGAGTACGACAACTGCCGGCGGTTCGTGGCGAGCATCGGCCCGGACGGAATGTCGCACTCAGCCGGTATGTGACCGCCCCCGCGGCACGACCTGTGGTCTGACAGTGACGAACCGGGCCTCCGGGCGGCTAATGTCACACCATGGAGCGGCGAATCTTCGGCCTCGAGACCGAGTACGGCGTCACCTGCACCTATCGCGGGCAGCGGCGGCTGTCCCCGGACGAGGTCGCGCGGTATCTGTTCCGTCGCGTGGTCTCCTGGGGTCGGTCGAGCAACGTCTTCCTGCGCAATGGGGCCCGGCTCTACCTGGACGTCGGGTCGCATCCGGAGTACGCCACCCCGGAGTGCGACTCGGTGACCGACCTGGTCGCCCACGACCGGGCCGGCGAACGGATCCTGGAGGGTCTGCTCGTCGACGCGGAGAAGCGGCTGCACGACGAGGGCATCGCGGGTGAGATCTACCTGTTCAAGAACAACACCGACTCGGCAGGCAACTCGTACGGCTGCCACGAAAACTATCTGGTCTCCCGGCACGGCGAGTTCGGCAGGCTCGCCGACGTGCTCATCCCGTTCCTGGTCACCCGACAGCTGATCTGCGGAGCCGGCAAGGTCCTGCAGACCCCGCGCGGCGCGGTCTACTGCCTGTCGCAGCGGGCCGAGCACATCTGGGAGGGCGTCTCCTCGGCGACCACCCGCAGCCGCCCGATCATCAACACCCGCGACGAGCCGCACGCCGACGCCGAGCGCTACCGGCGCCTGCACGTGATCGTCGGCGACTCCAACATGAACGAGGTCACCACGCTGCTCAAGGTCGGCACCGCCGACATCGTGCTGCGGATGATCGAGGCTGGGGTCGTCATGCGCGACCTGTCGCTGGAGAACCCGATCCGGGCCATCCGGGAGGTGTCGCACGACATCACCGGCCGGCGCAAGGTGCGGTTGGCCTCCGGCAAGGAGGTCAGCGCGCTGGACATCCAGCAGGAGTACCTGGCCAAGGCCACCGAGTTCGTCGAGCGCCGCGGCGGCGACCAGGCCGCCAAGCGGGTCGTCGAACTGTGGGGCCGGGTGCTGCACGCGGTGGAGACCGGTGACCTGGAGCCCGTCTCGCGGGAGATCGACTGGGTCAGCAAGCTGCGGCTGATCGAGCGGTACCAGCGCAAGCACGACCTGCCGCTGTCACACCCCCGGGTCGCGCAGATGGACCTGGCGTACCACGACGTGCGCCGCGGCCGTGGCCTCTACGGGCTGCTGGAGCGCCGCGGCGAGGTGGACCGGGTGGCCACCGACCCGGAGATCTTCGAGGCCAAGGAGACCCCGCCGCAGACCACGCGGGCGCGGCTGCGGGGCGAGTTCATCAGGCACGCGCAGGAGAAGCGGCGCGACTTCACAGTCGACTGGGTGCACCTGAAGCTCAACGACCAGGCGCAGCGCACCGTGCTCTGCAAGGACCCGTTCCGGGCGTACGACGAGCGCGTGGAGCGGCTGATCGCCAGCATGTGACGGGTCGGGCCGGCCCTGGCGGTGGTGTCGGGGCCGGCCCGGTAGTCTGGGCCGCGCCATGACGACTTCTGGACCTTCCGACCGCCCCGGGGGCGGCACCGAGCGGCAGAACTGGGTCGAACGTCGGCGGGAGAAAATCCGCGCCGAGATCGAACGGAACCGCCGCGGCGAGTACACCGTGCCGACCTGGGTGCTCGCCCTCGCGCTGGTCCTCATCGTCGGCGGCTGGCTGGCCCTGATCTTCCTCGCCTGAGCACTGGTGGCCGGCGGGCCGGTCAGGGGAGCCGGGTGACGGCGTGCCGGCCGGCCGCGGCGGCGGCCACGAAGTAGGAGTGGTCGGCGTCGAGGCCACGGCCCATCGTGGACAGCGGCACGACGCTCGCCCGCAGCGCCGCGTCGAGACCCGCCGTGGGCACCCGGACGATCCGGTGCCGATCAGCCAGCGGCGCCAGCGCGGCGTCCACCTCGGCGGCGAGAGCCGGCTCCAGGTCGTCGGGGACCACCAGTTCCGCCGGGGCGAGCGCGACCCGGCCGTACGCGGTGAGGCTGTGGTGTGACACGCCCCGGTGCCGGGGGCGGGGGTCGGCGGCGGAGATCCGCAGCGAGCCGACCGGTCGGCCGCCCAGCGTGGCGACCGCGTTGACCGCCTCGCCGACGGCCACCCCGGAGAAGCCCCACCGGGTGCCCGTGCCCAGGTTTCCGGGCCCCTGCGCGACCACTGCCAGGTCGGCGTCGAGCACGTGCCGGGCGGCGAGCAGGCCGCCGTGCAGTGTGGTGGCCTCCAGGTCGCCGCCGAACGCCTGCCCCACGGTGATCGTGCCGGCCAGGTCGGCGCGCAGCCCGGCGAGAGTGCGGGAGAACCAGGCCGGTAGCGCCCCACCGTCGGTGAGCAGGTACGCCACCCGGGCGTGCGGGGCGTCGGCGCGGATGCCGGCCAGGATCGCGGGCAGTGCCGAGTGCAGGTCTGCGGTCACCACAGGCATGCCGTGCAGGTCGTCGGCGTCGGCGAGGACGGCGCGGTGCGGGGAGGCCTCCTCGTCGACGCCGAGCAGGATCGGTTGCAGCGGCGTGTAGCGGGCCTTGACGAGGTGCCCGGCGTCGCGGGTGTCCCCGGCATCCGGCGGGTCCGGCGGCAACCGGTCCGGCAGGGCCACGACCAGGGCGTACCCGCCGGTGCCGAGCCCCATCAGCAGCGCGCCGGCGTTGAGCAGCACCCGGTCGCCCGGCTCGGGGGTGCCGACCAGTTCCGGGTACGCAAGCGCCCGCATCCGCGTGCCGTCGGGCAGGTCGACGTCCAGCTCCACCGCCCCGGTCCACTGCCGTCGCAGCGTCGCCACAGTCCCCGTACGCCATCGCACCATGACGGGCACGCTAGCCGCGCGTGCCCGGCGGGCCGCGCCCGGGTGCGGCGCTCGGCCGGTTCAGCTCGGCGCGGGATCTCCGCCGGCGTCCGGGCTCGGCCGGGCCTGGGTGTCCCGGGCGCCCCCGGTCGCGCCGGGCAGCGAACGGGTCGGATCGAGGAAGACGAAGCGGATCTCCGGGTACCGGTCGGTGAGCCGCCGTTCGGCCTCGTCGGCGGCCGCCTCGATCTGCGCGCCGGTGGCCTCGTCCCGGAAGTCGACCTTGGCGGCGACCAGGATGTCGTCCGGGCCGAGCTGCATGGTCAGCAGCGTGTCGATCCGCTCCACCTCGGGCAGCCCGGCCAGCTCCCGCTCGATCTCCCGGCGCAGCCGGTCCGGCACCGCCCGGCCGACCAGCAGCGACAGGTTGTTGCTGGCGAGGATGCCGGCCACCGTAAGCAGCAGCAGACCGATGAGGATCGACGCGACGCCGTCCCACAGCTCGTCGCCGGTGGCGTGCGACAGGCCGACTCCGAGGCCGGCCAGCAGCAGGCCGATCAGGGCCGCGCTGTCCTCCAGGAAGACCGCCTTGACAGTGGTGTCGGCGGTCAGCCGCAGGAACCGCCGCGGGGTCGTCTCCCAGCGCCGGGACTCGCGGCGGACCTGGCGTACGGCGCGGGCCAGCGAGATCGACTCGATGACGAACGACACCGCCAGCACGACGTACGAGATGAGGAAGTCGCCGCTGTGCTCGTGCACCAGGATCGTCGTGACGCCGTGGGTGACGGCGAAACCGGCGCCGGCGACGAACGTGAACATGGCGGCGAAGAACGCCCAGACGTAGCTCTCCTTGCCGTACCCGAACGGGTGCCGCTGGTCGGCCGGTCGGGCGCCGCGGCGCAGCGCCTGGAACAGCAGCACCTCGGTGGTGGTGTCGGCGACCGAGTGCGCGGCCTCGGAGAGCATCGCGGCCGACCCGGAGATCAGCCCGGCGATCAGCTTGGCCACCGCGATGGCGAGGTTGGCGGCGCCCGCGACGACGACGGTGCCGACGCTCTCGCTCTCCGGTCTGGCCCCCGCCTGCGACATGAGGATCACCCTATGACCGGTGGCGGCGGGGCGCTCGGCTAGTGGTCCGGGACACCAACGATCCGAACAAGTGTGCGGCACGCCCGCGTGGGTGCACGTCACGGGCGCGTCGGCTGCTAGCGTCTACCCGTGTCGCGGACCCGCACCGAACGCCTGGTCAACCTGGTGATCTGCCTGCTGTCCACGCGACGGTTCCTGACCGCCGCGCAGATCGCCGCGACCGTGCCCGGTTACGAGCACGATCCGGACGACGCGCGGGACCACGAGGCGTTCCAGCGCAAGTTCGAACGGGACAAGGCCGAGCTGCGTGAGCTGGGCGTGCCGTTGGAGACGGGGACGGCAAGCGTCTTCGACGCCGAGCCCGGCTACCGGATCGCCCACCGGGAGTACGCGCTGCCCGACATCCCCCTGGAACCGGACGAGGCCGCGGCCGTGGGCATCGCCGCCCGGCTGTGGCAGCACGCCGGGCTGGCCGCCGCCGCGTCGTCCGGGCTGGCCAAGCTGCGCGCCGCCGGGGTGGACGTCGACCCGCAGGCCACTCTCGGCCTGGAGCCGATGGTCACCGTCGACCCGGCGTTCGCGCCGCTGACCGCCGCCGCCCGGGACCGCCGGGAGGTGGGTTTCGACTACCGGGTGCCGGACCGCGACGCGCCAAGCCGTCGCCGGCTCCAGCCGTGGGGCGTGGTCTGCTGGCGTGGCAGGTGGTACGTGGTGGGTCACGACCTGGACCGGGCGGCGACCCGTTGCTTCCGGCTGTCCCGGGTGGTCGGCGCGGTGCGGGTGACCGGTGCGCCAGGCGCCTACCAGCCGCCGGCCAACGAAGACCTGATCAGCCACGTGGCCCGCTGGTCGGGGCCTGTGGAGCGCACCGGCCGGGCCACCGTGCTGGCCGCGTCGGGCCGGGCCGCCGGGCTGCGCCGCTGGGCGGTCGAGGTGACCGCCGGGCCGGACGGCGACCGGCTGGTCCTGCCGTACGCCGACCCGGACTCTCTGGCCGGCCATCTGGTCGGGTACGGCCCGGACGTGCGGGTGCTCGACCCGCCGGAGGTCCGCGAGGCGGTCATCCAGCGACTCAAGGAGATCGCCGTGCGCCACGACGAGCTGGCCGGCGCCGGGGGTGCCCGGTGACCCGCCCCGCCGCCCGGGGCGGCTCCCGCGCGTCCGCCGACCGGCTGGCCCGACTGCTCAACCTGGTGCCCTACCTGCTGGCCCGCCCGGGCATCGAGATCGCCGAGGCGGCAGGTGACCTGGGTGTCACCGAACGGCAGCTCCGGGAGGATCTGGAGCTGCTCTGGGTCTGCGGTCTGCCCGGGTACGGCCCCGGTGACCTCATCGACATGGCGTTCGACGGTGACCGGGTGACGATCACCTACGACGCCGGCATCGACCGGCCGCTGCGGCTCACCCCCGACGAGGCCCTCGCGCTCGTGGTGGCGCTGCGGATGCTCGCCGAGACACCCGGGGTGGCCAACCGGGACGCCGTCGAACGCGCCCTGGCGAAGATCGAGGACGCGGGCGACCTGGTGGGCGCACCGGTCGCGGTACGGCTGCCGGGGGACACCCGGCGGGTGGAGGCGTTGCGCGCCGCCGTCGAGGGCGGCAGGGCCCTGCGGATCACCTACTACACGGCGGCCCGGGACGAGACCACCGAACGCGTCATCGACCCGCTGCGGGTGCTGATGGTCGGTGGTCGGGCGTACGTCGAGGCGTGGTGCCGGCGCGCGGAGGCGGTCCGGCTGTTCCGGGCCGACCGCATCGACGCCATCACCGAACTGGACGAGCCGGCCACCGTTCCCCCGCAGGCCGTGCCGCACGACCTCACCGAGGGCGTCTTCCGTCCCTCTCCGGATCTGCCGCTGATCACCCTGCGGATCGGCCGGGGCGAGCGGTGGATCACCGAGTACTACCCGTGCGAGCGGGTGGAGGCCGGCGACGGCGACCAGTGGCTCGTCTCCCTGCGGGTGACCGACCTGGGGTGGGCGCGTCGGTTCGTGCTCGGCCTCGGCCCGGAGGTCACAGTGGTCTCCCCGCCCGAGCTGGCCGAGCAGGTCCGGGCCACGGCGGCAGCCGCGCTCGACGCGTACGCCGTGCCGGTGCCCCCGGCCGTGCCCCGGCCGCCCGAGGCCGACGCGGACAGCGCGCCGTCGGGTGACCGGGCGGTGGCCGGCCACACCCAGTAGGCTGACCGCCGTGCTGATCTGGATCGTGCTCGCGGTGGTGCTGCTCCCGCTCGTGGTGTTGGCGCTTGCCGTGCGCCCGGTGCTGGCCCGACTGCCCCGGCTGCGTCGCGCGGCGGTGGCGTTGCAGCGGCGGGCAGCCGAGGCCGAGACGTTGCGGGATTCCGCCGAGGCGTTGCAGGCGCGCGCCGAGGGGGTCCAGCGGCAGCTCGACACCGCGCAGCAACGACTCGCGGTGATCAAGGCCAAGCGCGGCTGACGACGCGGGCGGCCGGCGCGGTTGACGGATCATCGCGCGTTGGTCAAGACTTCACCGGCCGGGCCGGACCACCGCCGCCCGGCGGGTGGCATCCGACCGATCCGCACGTACGATGGGCTGCGTACCACCCCCGGACACAGAGCGACTGGAGCTTCTCATGGGTGCCCTCAAGCCGTGGCACATCGCAGTTCTCGTGGTTGTGCTGATCCTGCTCTTCGGTGCGAAGCGGCTTCCCGACGCGGCCCGCTCGCTCGGCCGTTCGCTGCGGATCATCAAGGCCGAGACCAAGAGCCTGCAGGACGACGACCGCGACCTCGCCGAGAAGGCCGACGCGCAGGCCGGCTACCAGCCGCTGCCGCCGCACGCCGGGCAGCAGGCGCCGTACGCCGGGCAGCCGCAGCAGGCGCCGTACCAGGCCCCGCCGCAGCAGCCGGTCGTCGACCCGGTGCACCGCGTCCGCGACAACTGATTGAAGGGCCCGAGTCCCGTGGCCTTCGCCCTGCGTAAACGCGGCCCGAGCAGTTTCGAGCGGGCCGCCGACGGTTCGATGACGCTCATCGAGCATGTCCGCGAGCTGCGCAATCGTCTCTTCCGCGCGTCCGTGGCGATCCTGATCGGCTTCGGCCTCGGCGTCTGGCTGGCCAAGCCGGTGCTGCACCTGCTCCAGCAGCCCTACTGTGACCTGCCGCAGGCCAGGATCGTCAACGGCAAGTGCGAGTTCGTGCAGCTCGGCCCGGCCGACCTGTTCCTGCTCAATCTGAAGGTTGCGCTCTGGGTCGGGTTGATCGTGGCCGCGCCGGTCTGGCTCTACCAGTTGTGGGCGTTCATCGCGCCGGGCCTGCACCGGCACGAGCGGCGGTACGCGTACTTCTTCACCGCCCTGGCCGCGCCGCTGTTCGCGGCCGGCGCGGTGCTGGCGTACTTCGTGACGGCCAAGGGCCTGGAGTTCCTGCTCAGCATCTCGGACAGCGAGATCAGCACGACACTGGAGATCACCAAGTACATCTCCTTCGTCACCAACCTGATCCTGCTGTTCGGTGTGGCGTTCGAGTTCCCGTTGATCGTGTTGATGCTCAACTTCGTGGGCATCGCCAGCGCGAAGCGGTTGCTCAGCTGGTGGCGCGTGGCGATCTTCGTGTTCTTCGCGTTCTCCGCCGTGGTCACCCCCACCCCGGACCCGTTCGGGATGACCGCACTGGCGATCTGCCTGTCGGCGCTCTACTTCGGCGCGGTGGGCATCGCGTTCCTCAACGACCGGCGGCGGGGGCGCGGCAAGGAGATCTACGCCGGCATCGACGACGACGAGGTGTCGCCGCTGGAGTACGACGCGGATCCGGTGGTGGCCGGGCAGCGGGTCGACGCGTCCGCGCCGATCGGTGTTCCCGAGCCGATCGCCCCGCCCGCACCGATCGAGCGTCGGTACGACGACATGACCTGACGGTCCCGCGCCGCCAGGTTCACCGACGCCGTCCCCGCCTGCCGGGGGCGGCGTCGTCGCGTCACGCCGAGCGCCGGCGGCGGGACTGGTCGTGACGGCGCCCGCCCCCGGTGAACTGCTGGTGTCGGAGCGGTACGGTGCTGCCCGTGACCGCAGACGATCACCTGCCCGGCCCGGTCGCCGTGCTCGTCAATCCGTCCGCGGGGCGGGGTCGGCACCGCGCCCTGCTGCCCCGGTTGCTGGACGGGTTGGCTGCCGCCGGCCGTCCGGTCCGGCTGCTGTCCGCGTCCAGTCCTGGCGAGGCGGAGGCGGTGTGCCGTGTCGCGGTCGCCGGGGGCGCCGGTGCGCTCGTCGCGGTCGGCGGGGACGGCACCGTGCACCGGGCGGTGCAGGCGGTCGCCGGCACCGACGTGCCGTTCGGTCCGGTGCCGGCGGGCACCGGCAACGACTTCGCGCTGGACACCGGTTTCCCGGCGGATCCGCTAGCGGCGGTCGCGGTGATCGCCGAGGCGCTGCGTTCCGGCCGCAGCCGCGCTGTCGACCTGGCCCGGATGACCGACACCGACGGCGTCGAACGCTGGTACGGGGCGGTCCTGGCGGCCGGGTTCGACGCGATAGTCAACGAGCGGGCGAACCGGATGCGCTGGCCGCGCGGCCCCCGCCGGTACGACCTGGCGATCGTGGTCGAGCTGGCCCGGCTGCGGCCCCGCCGGTACACGCTGCGCCTCGACGGGGTGTCGCACGAGGTCGACGCGGTGCTGGTGGCGGTGGGCAACTGCCCCACGTACGGCGGTGGGATGCGGATCTGTCCCGACGCCGACCCGACCGACGGGCTGCTCGACGTGGTGGTGGCCGGGCGGGTCAACCGGCGGACCCTGATCCGGGTGAAGCCGCGCATCTACCAGGGCACCCACGTCAGCCATCCGCTGGTGACCAGCTACCGGGCCCGGACCGTGGAGTTGACCGCCGACGGCATCACCTCGTACGCCGACGGGGAGCGTTCCCTGGCCCTGCCGGTGACGATCAGCGCCGTGCCGGGCGCCCTGCGGCTGCTGCGCTGACCCGTACCGCCCCGATGCTGGCCGCGATGACCAGCACGACGGCGGCGCACTCCAGCACCGTCAACGCCTGGCGCAGCACCAGCCATCCGGCGAGGGTGGCGATGGCCGGGCCGAGGCTCATCAGCACCGCGAAGGTGGCAGTCGGCATCCGCCGCAGCGCCAGCAGCTCCAGCGTGTACGGCAGGCCCGAGGCGAGCACCGCGAGGGCCGTGCCGAGCGCCAGGACCGTCGGGTCGAGCAGCGCCGCTCCGCCGTCGGCGATGCCCAGGGGCAGGGTGACAAACGCGGCGACGCTCAGTGCCAGGGCCAGCCCGTCCGCGCCGGGGAACCGGCCGCCGACCCGGGCGCTGAGCACGATGTACGCGGCCCACATCGCGCCCGCACCGAACGCGAACGCCACCCCGGCCGGGTTGAGCCGGTCGAAGCCGCCCTGCCCGAGCAGCGCCACCCCGGCCAGCGCCAGCCCCGCCCAGCACCAGCTGGCCAGCCGGCGGGCGGTGAACACCGACAGCGCCAGCGGGCCGAGCACCTCCAGGGTCACCGCCGGCCCCAGCGGGATCCGCTCGATGGCCTGGTAGAACAGCGAGTTCATGCCGGCCAGCGCCAGCCCGAACGCCCCTGCCGCGACCCAGGCCGACCTGTCGTACCCGCGCAGGCGTGGCCGGCACACGACGAGCAGCAGCACCGCCGAGATCGTCAGTCGCAGGGTCACCGCCCCGGCCACCCCGGTACGCGGGAAGATCAACGCGGCCACCGCGGAGCCGAACTGCACCGACAGCGCCCCGCCGAGCACCAGCCCCACGGCGGCGACGCCACCACGGCGCTCCGGTGGCGCGGCGGCCGGCTTCGGCGCGGGCAGCAGGGTGTCGGTCACGGCGATGACGCTAGGCGGTCGGCTCCGGCCCTCGTGCGGCGGTGTCCACCTGCCGAAAGGCGGTCCCTGTCGCTTATGTGTTCGCCAACGCGGTGCTACCGGCGTACGGTCCCTGGTATGACCAGCGCGATGCGGAAACTGTCGATCTCCGTTCCGCCTGACGTGGCCGAGCGCCTGGAGCGCGAGTCCAACGCGAGCGCCTACGTCACCCAGGCCGTCCGTGACCGGATGCGCCTGGACGCCCTGGACGCGGAGCTGGCCCACCAGGGCATCCCGATCACCGAGCAGGGTGTGGCCGAGGCCCGAGCCCGCCGGGCCGCCGTCGAGGCCGACTGGTCGCCGGAGCGCCGCAGCGCGCTTCGCGACCGGGCACGCCAACACGCGGTGGACGCCGCCGCCGGCGCCGTCGACCAGCCGGCCGCGTGACCCACGACGACGACCGGCCCGTCCGGCTCGTGCTGGACCGCTCGGCGCTGCTGGCCTACCTGGCGGGGTCGGTGCATGTCGGGGAGCCGCTGCACGAGGTCATCCAGGACCGCAACAGGTTCGGCGTCACCGCCGTGACCGCCGCGGAGGCCCTGGCGCTCGTCAACGATCCCAAGGAACGGGCGACCCTGCACCGGCTGCTGAGCCTCGACGCCTGTGCGGTGCTCGCCACCGACGGAGGCTCCTGGCACGAGCTCAGCTACTGGCGCACGGTGACCGGCCGCGCCGATCTCGCCACGACCGTGCTCGCCTGCCTCGACCACGACGCCTCGATCCTCAGCGGCGAGGACCGCTACGGCGACGGTGACCTGCCGGTGATCCACTTTCCCGGCTGACGGCACCGAAACAGCAGGTCAGCCCGGCAGGGCCAGGTCCAGGACGGCGCCCAGCCCGTTCTCCCGGCCGGGCTCGGCGGCCGGCAGGACCAGCACCGCGCAGCCGGCGGCCACCGCGCCCGCGTCCGCCGGGGTGTCGCCCACCATCAGGGTCTGCTCGGGCTCGACACCGAGCATCCCGCAGGCCCGCCAGAAGATCGCGGGGTCGGGTTTGCAGCGTCCGACCTCGTACGACAGGACGAACGCGTCGACGAGATCGGTCAGCCCCCAGGTGTCGAAGTGGGGCCGCAGGTCGAAGCCGATGTTGCTGACCACGCCCACCCGCACCCCGGCGTCGCGCAGCGCGGTCAGCGTGGGGGCGGTGTCCGGGTACGGCAGCCAGCCGTCGGCGGTCAGCAGCCGCTCGTAGAGCGCGTCGGCGAAGCCCTCGATGCCCGCGTCGACGGTCTCGGCGAGCCCTGTGTACGCGCCCCGGTGGGCGTGCTGGTAGAGGTCCCGGTCGGCCCACAACTCGGCGAGCCGGGGCGGCACCCGCGCCGGCAGGGGGCCGCCTGCGCGCCCGGCGGTCAGCAGCCGGTCGGCAAGCGAGGTGGCGCGGACGCGGTCCAGGGTGACCCCGCACGCGGCGGCGGCCTCCAGCACCCACCGCCGCGGCTCCTCGACCTGGGCGAGGGTGCCGTGGAAGTCGAAGAGCACCGCCTTGACGGGCCGTCGGGACGCTCGCGGGGCGGCGGCGGCCTCGGCGCTGCCCGGCGGACGGGTCTGGGGCGGTTCGGCATGGTCCGGCACGCCGTGCACCCTACCGACCCCCGCCGACGACCCCGCCGCACGGCCTTGTGGGGTGTGGTGTCCGGGCACGCACTAATCTTGGTGGCATGTCGAGCCCCGCCGAGCGGTACGCAGCGGCGCGCCGCCGGGCCGCGCAGTCCGCACAGTTCCCTGCTCTGGAAGAGTTCGCCCTCGACCTGGGGTTCGATCTCGACGATTTCCAGCGCGAGGCGTGTCAGTCCCTGGAGCGGGGCAGCGGCGTGCTGGTGTGCGCCCCGACCGGGGCCGGCAAGACAGTGGTGGGCGAGTTCGCCGTACACCTGGCCCTGCGCGGGCGGCCCGACGACCCGGCGGCGGCCGACGCGGCGGCGACGCCCCCGACCCGGCGCAAGTGCTTCTACACCACGCCGATCAAGGCGCTGTCCAACCAGAAGTACCACGACCTGGTCGCCCGGTACGGCGCCGAGCAGGTCGGCCTGCTCACCGGCGACAACGCCATCAACGGCGACGCGCCGGTGGTGGTGATGACCACCGAGGTGCTGCGCAACATGCTCTACGCGGGGTCCAGCACCCTGCAGGGTCTCGCGTACGTGGTGATGGACGAGGTGCACTACCTCGCCGACCGGTTCCGTGGCGGGGTGTGGGAAGAGGTGATCATCCACCTGCCCGCCTCGGTCACCCTGGTCTCGCTGTCGGCGACCGTCTCCAACGCCGAGGAGTTCGCCGACTGGCTGGTCACCGTGCGCGGCGAGACGGCGGTGGTGGTCAGCGAGCACCGGCCGGTGCCGCTGTGGCAGCACATGCTCGTCGGCAAGCGGATGTTCGACCTGTTCCACGACGCCGACGCGGCCCGCAAGCACGACGTGCACCCGGAGCTGCTGCGCTACACCCGCGACCAGATGCGCCGTCTGGAGCTGGGGGAGGGGCGCAGCGCGGGGCCGGGATCCGGTCGGCGTGGCCCCCGCTGGCGTGGCCCGATGCGCCCGGACATCGTCGACCGACTGGACCGCGAGGGTCTGCTGCCGGCGATCCTGTTCATCTTCAGCCGGGCCGGCTGCGCCGCCGCGGTGCAGCAGTGCCTCGCCGCCGGACTGCGGCTCACCTCGCCCGACGAGCGGGCCGAGATCCGCCGGGTCGTCGAGTCCCGGGTCACCGCCATCCCCGGCGAGGACCTGTCGGTGCTGGGCTACTGGGAGTGGCTGGACGGCCTGGAACGCGGCCTGGCCGCCCACCACGCCGGCATGCTGCCGGTGTTCAAGGAGATCGTCGAGGAGCTGTTCGTCCGCGGTCTGGTCAAGGCGGTCTTCGCCACCGAGACCCTCGCCCTGGGCATCAACATGCCGGCCCGCTGCGTGGTGCTGGAACGCCTCGTCAAGTACAACGGCGAGGCGCACGTCGACCTGACGCCGGGGGAGTACACGCAGCTCACCGGGCGTGCCGGCCGGAGGGGCATCGACGTGGAGGGCCACGCCGTGGTGGTGTGGTCCCCGGAGACCGACCCCCGGCACGTGGCGGGGCTCGCCTCCACCCGCACCTACCCGCTGCGCTCCAGCTTCCGGCCCTCGTACAACATGGCGGTGAACCTCGTCGGCACGGTCGGCGCGGAGCCGGCCCGGGCGCTGCTGGAGTCCTCGTTCGCGCAGTTCCAGGCGGACCGGTCGGTGGTCGGCCTGGCCCGGCAGGTGCAGCGCAACACCGAGACCATCGAGGCGTACGGCGCGGAGGCCGCCTGCCACCACGGCGACTTCGACGAGTACTTCGCGCTGCGGGTGGCCATCGCCGACCGGGAGAAGGCCATCGCCCGGCAGGGGCAGACCCAGCGCAAGGCCGCCGCGGTGGCGTCGCTGGAGCGGCTGCGGGTCGGTGACGTGATCCGGGTGCCCTCGGGTCGCCGCGCCGGGCTGGCCGTCGTCCTGGACCCGGCGACCGGCGGGTTCGGCGAACCCCGACCGCTGGTGCTCACCCAGGACCGCTGGGCCGGGCGGGTGAGCCCCGGCGACTTCACCACACCGGCCGAGGTGCTGGCCCGCATCCGGGTGCCCAAGCACTTCAACCACCGGTCGCCGGGCGCTCGACGGGATCTCGCCGCCGAGGTCAGCGGCACCGGACTGGACCGGCACGGCGGCCGTCGCGGTGGCCGGTCCCGGCAGGCGCCCGGCGACGACCACCTGCTCGCCCAGCTGCGCACCGAACTGCGTAACCACCCCTGTCACGCCTGCCCCGAGCGGGAGGAGCACGCCCGCTGGGCGGAGCGGCGTCGGCGCCTGGAGCGCGACACCGAGGAGCTGCGCGAGCGGGTCTCCGGGCGCACCGGGTCCCTCGCCCGTACGTTCGACCGGATCGTCGCGTTGCTGACCGACCGTGGCTACCTCGCCCGCGACGGTGCGGTGACCGACGCCGGCCGGATGCTCGGCCGGATCTGGACCGAGGCGGACCTGCTGGTCGCCGAGTGCCTGCGCCGGGGCGTGTGGGACGGACTGTCCCCGGCGGAACTGGCCGCCGCCGTGTCCGTGGTGGTCTTCGAGGCGCGCCGCGACGTCGACGAGCGGGCGTCGCTGCCGCGGGGGCCGGTGGCCGACGCGGTGGACGAGACGCTGAAGCTGTGGAGCGAGATCGAGGCCGACGAGGCGGCGCGTGGCCTCAGCGCCACCCGCGAGCCGGATCTCGGCTTCGCCTGGCCGGTCTTCCGGTGGGCGCGGGGCGAGGCGCTGGCCAAGGTGCTCGGCAGCGGGCACGAGATCGACGGCGAGATGCCGGCCGGTGACTTCGTGAGGTGGGCACGCCAGGTGGTCGACCTGCTCGGTCAACTTGCCGACTCAGGCGGTGCGTCGCCGGAGCTGCGTTCCACAGCCCGGCAGGCGATAGCGGCCATCAACCGGGGTGTACTGGCGTACCACACCTCCGCCTGATAATCACTTCGGTCAAGGTCGCAGGCGGAATCGACGCCCCGCTAGACGATCTGCTCTGCCGCCGGTGGGTGGTGTCGGTGTTGAATGTGAGAGCCGTTCGACAGCGACTCGGCACCGGCGACCACAGAGGAGACAGAATTGAACTTCCTGCGTCTCGGCCCGGCCGGTCGGGAGATCCCCATCGTCCAGCACGACGGTACGAGCTTCGACCTGCGGAGCCTCACCGCCGACCTGGACGGGGCGTTCTGGTCGGCGGACGGGATCGCGCGTACCCGCGCCGCTCTCGAGCGCGGGGAACTGGCCGAGCTGCCCGACGCGGGAGCCCTGCGGGTGGGCGCGCCCGTCGCGCGGCCCAACAAGATCGTCTGCATCGGCCTCAACTACCGTGACCACGCGGCGGAGACGGGCGCCCCGCTCCCCGCCGAGCCGGTGGTCTTCATGAAGGACCCGATGACGCTTGTCGGGCCGTTCGACGACGTCCACATCCCGCGCGGGTCCACCCAGACCGACTGGGAGGTCGAGCTGGCGGTCGTCGTCGGTACGACCATCCGCTACGCCGACTCCCCGGAGCAGGCCATGCGGCACATCGCCGGGTACGCGGTGTCGCACGACGTGTCCGAGCGCGGTTTCCAGCTCGAACGCGGAGGCCAGTGGGACAAGGGCAAGAGCTGCGAGACGTTCAACCCGCTGGGGCCGTGGCTCGTGCCGGCGGACGAGGTAGGCGATCCGCAGGCGCTGTCGCTGCGGTTGTGGGTCAACGGGGTTCTCCGCCAGGACGGCACGACCAAGGACATGATCTTTCCGGTCGCGCACGTCGTCTGGTACCTCAGCCAGTTCATGGTCCTGTACCCCGGTGACGTGATCAACACGGGGACGCCGGCCGGTGTGGCGCTCGGGCTGCCGGACCATCCCTACCTGCGCGCCGGCGACGTGGTGGAGCTGGAGATCAGCGGTCTGGGGCGGGCGCGTCAGGCACTGGTGGCCGCATGAGCGGGGAGTTCGCCGGACTGACCGCTGTCGTCACGGGCGGCTCGTCGGGCATCGGTCGCGCCACCGCCGAGGAGTTGCGGGCCCGGGGCGCCCGGGTGGCCGTGCTCGACCTCGACCCGAGCGGGCTTCCCGAGGACATCTCCGGCTTCGCCGCCGACGTGTCGGACCGCGCGTCGGTGGCGTCGGCGGTAGCCGCGGTCGCCGACAGGCTCGGCGGCATCGACGTGGTGGTCAACAACGCCGGGATCGGGGCGACCGGAACCGTCGCCGACAACACCGACGACGAGTGGCATCGCGTGCTCGACGTCAACGTGGTCGGCATGGCGAGAGTGGTGGGCGAGACCCTGCCGTGGCTGCGCCGCTCGGAGCACGCGTCGGTAGTCAACGTCTCGTCCATCGCCGCGCTCAACGGCCTGCCGGGGCGGACGCTCTACTCGGCCAGCAAGGGCGCCGTGCTGTCGCTGACCCTCGCCATGGCCACCGACCACGTGCGCGAGGGGGTCCGGGTCAACTGCGTGTGCCCCGGCACGGCGGACACCCCGTGGGTCGGGCGTCTGCTGGCACAGGCCGACGACCCGGACGGCGAGCGGGCCGCCCTGCGGGCCCGCCAGCCCATCGGGCGCCTGGTGACACCGCAGGAGGTGGCGAACGCGATCGTCTACCTCGCGTCGCCCCGGGCGGGCTCCACCACGGGTACGGTGCTGGACGTCGACGGCGGAGTCACCCACCTGCGGGTCCGGCCGTGACGAGCGGACCGGCGGGGGTGTGAGATGCGGATCGCGCTGTTCGTGACCTGCCTGGCCGACACCATGTTTCCGCAGGCCGCGACGGCGACGGTACGACTGCTGGAGCGGCTGGGCCACGAGGTGGTCTTCCCGCCGGACCAGACCTGTTGCGGGCAGATGCACATCAACACCGGCTACCCGTCCGACGCGGTCCCGCTGGTGCGCCGGCACGTGCGGGTCTTCGACAGGTACGACGTGATCGTCGCGCCGTCGGGCTCCTGCGTGGGGGCGGTACGGCACCAGCACGCGATGGTGGCCCGACGGGCCGGCGACGCGTCGTTGACGAGCCGCGCGGAGTCGGTGGCGGCGCGCACGTACGAGCTGTCCGAGCTGCTCGTCGACGTGCTCGGGATGACGGACGTGGGCGCGTACTTCCCGCACCGGGTCACCTACCATCCGACCTGCCACTCGCTGCGGATGCTGCGGGTGGGCGACCGGCCGCGGACGCTCCTGCGCGCGGTGCGCGGCCTCGACCTGGTGGAGCTGCCCGCGCAGGAGCAGTGCTGCGGGTTCGGCGGCACCTTCGCCGTGAAGAACGCGGAGACCTCCACGGCGATGCTCGCCGACAAGATGCGCCACGTGCTCGCCACCGGCGCCGACGTGTGCACCGCCAGCGACGCCTCCTGCCTGCTGCACATCGGAGGCGGGCTGTCGCGGCTGCGCACCGGCGTACGCACCGTGCACCTCGCCGAGATCCTGGCGTCCACCGAGCACGACCCGGCGGTGCGAGGGTGACCGGCCCGACGTTCCTCGGCATGCCAGCGACCGCGCCGCCCGGTGTGGGACACCTGCGCGGCGACGAGTCGTTCCCGGCGGCCGCGCGGCGCAGCCTGGCCGACCCGCAGCTGCGGCGCAACCTGCGGCACGCGACGACAACGATCCGGGCCAAGTCCGCCGCAGTCATCGCCGAGTCGTCGGACTGGGAGCAGTTGCGCGCGGCCGGCGCGGCGATCAAGGCCGACACCCTCAACCGGTTGCCGGAGCTGCTGGAACAGCTCGAGGCGAAGGTCACCGAGGCCGGCGGCGTGGTGCACTGGGCGGCGGACGCGGTCGAGGCCAACCGCATCGTCACCGACCTCGTCCGGGCGACCGGCGCGGATCGGGTCATCAAGGTCAAGTCGATGGCCACCCAGGAGATCGGCCTCAACGAGGCACTGCACGCTGCCGGCGTCACCGCCGTCGAGACGGACCTCGCGGAACTCATCGTGCAGCTCGGCGGCGACCGGCCGAGCCACATCCTGGTTCCCGCGATCCACCGCAACCGGGCGGAGATCCGGGAGATCTTCCTGCGTGAGATGCCGGGCGTCGACCCCGCGCTCACCGCCGACCCGGCGGCCCTGGCCGCCGCCGCGCGCCGCTACCTGCGCGAGACGTTCCTGAGTACGCCGGTGGCGGTGTCCGGGGCGAACTTCGCAGTCGCCGAGACGGGCACCCTGGCCGTTGTCGAGTCCGAGGGCAACGGCCGGATGTGTCTGACCCTGCCGCGCACCCTGATCACCGTCATGGGCGTGGAGAAGGTCGTACCGACCTGGCGGGACCTGGAGGTGTTCCTCCAACTGCTGCCCAGGGCGTCGACCGGGGAGCGGATGAACCCGTACACGTCGATGTGGACGGGTGTGACTCCGGGCGACGGACCGCAGGCGTTCCACCTGGTCCTGCTGGACAACGGCCGCAGCGCGGTCCTCGCCGACGAGGTCGGTCGGCAGGCGTTGCGGTGCATCCGCTGCTCGGCCTGCCTCAACGTGTGCCCGGTGTACGAACGGGCCGGCGGGCACGCCTACGGCTCGGTGTATCCGGGGCCGATCGGCGCCGTGCTGTCGCCCCAGCTCACCGGCGTCGACGACAACGCCTCCCTGCCGTACGCGTCGACGCTGTGCGGCGCGTGCTACGACGCCTGTCCGGTGCAGATCAACATCCCGGAGGTGCTGGTGCACCTGCGCGCCGAGGCCGTCGACGCGCGACGCCTGCCCACCGCCGAGTCGATCGCGATGGCCGCCGCCGCGTACACGATGGACCATCCCCGGCTGTACGAGGCCGCGCAGCGCGCCTCCCGACTGAGCCGGTTCGCCGGCCGGCGGGGCCGGGGCCTGCCGCCGCCGTTGAACGGCTGGACCGGCAGCCGTGATCTCCCGGAGCCGCCGGCCAAGACATTCCGCGAATGGTGGGCCGAGCGGTGAGCGCCAGGGATCTCGTCCTCGGCCGGCTACGGGCCGCACTTGCCGCCGACGCCCCCGCTCCGGTGGAGGTGCCGCGCGACTACCGGCACACCGGCACGCTCGACCTCGACCAGCTGGTGGAACGGCTGACCGACTACCTGGCGCACGTGCACCGGGTCGCCGAGGAGGCCGTGGCCGACACGATCGCCGACATCCTGCCGGCCGGTGGCACCGTCGTCGTACCCCCGGGTCTGCCGCCCGCCTGGCTGCCACCGACGGTGACCGCGCTGCGCGACGACGGCCTCGACACCGCGCGGATCGGCGCGGCCGACGCCGTCGTCACCGGTGCCGCCGTCGCCGTCGCCGAGACCGGCACCGTCGTGCTCGACGGCTCACCCGACCAGGGGCGCCGGGTGCTCAGCCTGCTGCCGGACCGGCACGTGTGCGTGCTGCGGGCCGACCAGGTGGTGGCGACGGTGCCGGAGGCCCTCGCCCGGCTGACGCCGCAGCGCCCGCTTACCTGGATCAGCGGGCCGTCGGCGACCAGCGACATCGAACTCATCCGGGTCGAGGGTGTGCACGGCCCGCGCCAGCTGCACGTCATCCTGCTGCCCTGACCGCCCGCCGCCCGGCTCGGCGGTCAGCGGGAGGCACGCCTGCCGTCGATCGTGAGGGTGACCAGCAGGCCGGGGTGGTCCGTCGCGTCGCCCATGCCCACCGACCTGGTGCAGCAGAGCGCGACGCCGCTGCTGGCCAGGACGTGCTGCACCGCGCCGTCGTCGACGCGGAGGTCGCCCGACGATCCGCACGACCGTACGTCGGTATCGCCGCCGCGCCGCAGGTTGAGATCGCCGCTGAGCACTGTGGGCGCGTACCCGGTGCTCCCGCGGACGACAGGCAGGATCTCGTCGAGCAGGTGCTCGCACTGGGCGAGCGCGACAGTGGAACTGGTGGCCGCCAGGTGGGTGGTGCACACCGAGAGCGCGCCGTCGACGTGGACGCAGAGCCAGCTGCGTTCCTCGGGGTCGGTGAGGTCCTGGGTCGGGTGGATCCCGCGGTGCACCATGTGGCGGGCGCCCGGCGCGGTCAGGCGGGCGAGGACCCCGATGCCGTACGACCGGCCGTTGCGGCACCGGGTGTCGGCGCCGCTGGGGCGGTCGCCGGCGGCCTGGAAGGCGGACACGACACCCGCGCCTCTGTGCACGGCCGCGAACGTGCGCTCCAGTGCCGTCACGTCGTCCTGGCAGATCTCGTTGAGCGTGACCAGGTCGGGCCGCTCGGTGCTGATCACCTCGGCGGCCCTGGTCACCGACCGGCCGGTGTAGCAGTTGGCCCGGCCGCTGTTGCACAGGTTCATCTGCAGCAGCCGCAGGGTCGTGGGTGCGGGGGAGTCGGCCGCCGACGATCCGGACGGCATCCCGGCGGCGGCGACCAGGCAGCCGACGGTGAGGGCGCGGCGGAGCCTGCCGGGAGCGCGGGTGAGGCCGGCGGGCGCCTGCGCGGACATGCGGGCTCCGGGTGCCGGGGGCGACAGTCTTCGCCGAGGTGCCAGTGATCGTACTGCGGTCGGTCGACGGCAGGAGCCCCGCGCGAGACCTATCGTGAAGCAATGATCACGTGCGTCGTGCACTACACAATCGACCCGGCACAGATCGGGGAGTTCGAGCGCTTCGCCCGCGCGTGGATGGGGCTCGTGGCCCGGCACGGAGGCGTGCACCACGGTTACTTCCTGCCCGCCGAGGGTGCCAGCGACCGGGCCGAGGCGCTGTTCAGCTTCGAGAGCCTCGCGGCCTACGAGCGGTACCGGGCACGCTTCGGCAGCGACCCTGACTTCGTGGCGGCGGACCGGATCCGCGACGAGTCCGGCTGTGTGCTGCGCTACGAGAGAACCTTCATGCGTCCACTTCTGCCGACCGACGGCACGGCCACGGCGAGCTGAGGCGGGCCGTGCGGGGAAGGGTGGACCCCGCACGACCCGTGTCAGCTCAGCGGCGCGGCCGGGGCGTGCTGCGCGGCAGGACGTACGGCGGACCGGCGAAGATCAGGTCGGACTTCAGCTCCTGGTACGCCCGCTTGGGCTGGTAGTTCTCGTCGTAGATGGTGGCCAGACCCTCGGGCGGGTCGTTGAACCAGTCCGGCACCCACGAGTACTTGTCGGTGAAACCCCAGACGGTGTACGACAGGCAGCTGCGCACGGCCAGGCACGCCTTCATCAGCACGCTGAAGTTGGCTGCCGACGCCTGCAACCGGGGGTTGATCTCGGCCGAGTCGCCGGCCTGGACGCCTGCGGTCATCTGACTGCGCACGTCGACCTCGGTGAACGCGGTGGCGAGACCCAGCCCGGCGAACTTCTTCAGCGCGGCGGTCACCTGGAGGGTGTCGAAGTTGCCGTACTGGGTGCCGAGGTGGCCCTGTGAGCCGATGCCGTCGATCGGGACGCCCTGCCTGAGCAGACCCTTGGCCATGTCGTACACGAACTGCGTCTTGTCGTCGGCGGGGTTGCCGGAGCCGAACGCCTCGATGTTGTAGTCGTTGTAGAACAGCAGCGCCTTCGGGTCGGCGGCACGCGCCCAGCGGAACGCGTCGGCGATGTAGCCCGGGCCGAGGTTCTGCGCCCAGAAGCCCTTGTAGTGCAGGGTGTTCGGGGTGTCCCAGGGGTCGCTCACCGCCTCGTTCACCACGTCCCACTGCCAGATCTTGCCCTTGTAGCGGTTCACGACTGTGGTGATGTGCTTGCGAAGCAGCTCGCGCAGCTCCTGCTTGCTGATGGAGCCGTCGGCGACGCCACTGGTCAGCCAGGCGGGCAGCTGGTTGTGCCAGACCAGCACGTGGCCGCGGACGCTCTGCCTGTTGCGCTTGGCGAACTCGACGAGCTGGTCGGCGGCGGTCCAGTCGTAGGTGCCGCGGGTGGGCTCCAGACTCTCCCACTTCATCGCGTTCTCCGCGGTGACCGAGGTGAACTCGGTGGAAGCCAGCCGGCGGTACTCCGGGTCGGTGGCGTCGTTGAGGCCCGTCGGGTTCACCGCGGTGCCGACGTGCAGGCCGTGGCGCAGGCCGAGGGTGCCCAGGCTCTGTGCCGTCGGGTCGTACGGCCGGCTCGCGGTGGCCGGCACCGTGTTCAGTGCCGCGACGGTCGCGACGGCGACCACCCCGACAGTGATCAGCTGTCTTGGCTTCATTGCCTTCCCTTCATTGATCGACAAGTTTCGATCACGAGCGCGAGAGTGCGGTCCGGTGCGGGTGTGCGGGGGAGTGGGACCGAGTGCCGGTGGTGCCGAAAGGGGACCGGAAACGTGCCCGAAACGTTAAGCCGATCGATGTCCGCCGTCAACAGTGAAAACTTTCGGAAATTCGTCAGGTGAGCTGGGGTACCTTCGGTTCGGCGGATACCGAAACTTCCGGTGGCGCGCTGTGCGGTGTGGGGCGTTCGACAGAATCGGCGGGCCGTGCGGCGGGCCGCCTGTGGGGCCGGCGATGATGGTCCGGTGAAGATCCTGTCCATCCAGTCGTCGGTCGCCTACGGCCACGTCGGCAACTCGGCGGCCGCGTTCCCCCTGCAACGGCTCGGGCACGAGGTCTGGCCGGTCCTGACCGTCCACTTCTCCAACCACACCGGCTACGGCGCGTGGCGCGGCCCGCTGCTGGACCCGGCCCAGGTGGCCGAGGTCATCGCGGGCATCGGGGACCGGGGCGTCCTGGGCAGCGCCGACGCGGTGCTGTCGGGCTACCAGGGCGACCCGGCGATGGGCGCGGTGATCCTCGACGCGGTCGACACCGTCAAGGCGGCCAACCCGAACGCCGTGTACTGCTGCGACCCGGTGCTGGGCGACGTCGGCCGGGGCATGTTCGTGCGACCCGGGATCCCCGAGTACATGCGCGACGTCGTGGTTCCGCGCGCGGACATCATCACCCCCAACCACTTCGAACTGGACTTCCTCGCCGGCCGGTCCACCACCACCCTGACCGAGGTGCTGGACGCCGTCGACGTTGTCCGCGCGACCGGGCCACGGCACGTGCTCGTGACAAGCGTGCTGCACGCCGACGTGCCGGCGGGGTCCCTGGAGGTGGTGGCCGTCTCGGACGAGGGCGCCTGGTCGGTGACCACGCCCCTGCTGCCGATCAACCCGAACGGCGGCGGCGACGTCACCGCAGCCCTCTACCTCGCGCACCTGTGCACGACTGGTTCGCCCGCCACGGCACTGGAACGCACCATCGCCTCGGTCTTCACGATCCTGGAGGCCACCCTCGCGGCGGGCACCCGGGAGATCCAGCTCGTCGCGGCCCAGGACGCGATCGCGGCGCCGCCGGCCCGGTTCGCCGCCCGTCGACTGCGCTGACCGGTCCGGCTCCCCCGGCAGGCGTGCCGCCGATACAGGCATATCGATGTGATCGTTAACATACGCGGTGCCAGCTCCCCTCGCAACCCCCGCGACGGGCGCCGCCGTGTCGGACGCCCGGATGTCGAACCGGTGGGCATCGCGGTCCTCGCCGGACCTGGAATCCGCCGGATCGCGTGTCGTGGCTCGTGACGGAGGGTCAGCCCGGCGAGAGCCTGCCCTCCGTTGACGACCGACGCGCCGCTCAGTACGGTGCATCGTAAATCTTAGATGTCAACGCTGATACGGCAACGCGGCAACGCGATGACGAAGTTGACCTCATGCACCCGTGAAAACCCAGGTCAGGCACGCGACAAAGCGGGCTAGGGAAGTCCCTTGGCCGCGTGTTAGCGCTAACAGATCATGGCTGATCACGTCGATCACCACCCCTTGTGGATCCGGTCGATCGGCACCCGGCGACGCGGCACGCCGCCGCGACCCTCTCAGGGAGTAACCGTGAAGGTGGCAATCCGAACCACAGCCCGCAGCAGGTCCGGCGCCAGGCGCGGCATCGCCTGGCTGATGAGTCTGGTGTGCGTCCTCGCACTGGTCCCGGGCACGGCCCGGGCGGACAACCCGATCGTCCAACACATCTACACAGCCGATCCGGCCCCGTTGGTGCACAACGGGCGGGTGTACCTCTACACAGGCCACGACGAGGACGGCTCCACGTACTTCACCATGAAGGAGTGGCGGGTCTGGTCGTCCGCCGACATGGTCAACTGGACCGACCACGGCTCGCCGCTGAACATCAGCACCTTCAGTTGGGCGAGCGCCAACGCCTGGGCCGGCCAGGTCATCGCCCGCAACGGCAAGTTCTACTGGTACGTGCCGGTGACCAACCGGGCGACCAACTCGATGGCCATCGGCGTGGCGGTCGGGGACAGCCCCACCGGCCCGTTCCGCGACGCGATCGGCCGGCCACTGGTGGGCAACGGCGAGATCGACCCGACCGTCTTCATCGACGACGACGGCCAGGCGTACCTGTACTGGGGCAACCCGAACCTGTGGTACGTGAAGCTGAACGCGGACATGATCTCCTACTCCGGTTCGGCCACGAAGATCCCGCTCACCACCGCCGGGTTCGGCACCCGCAACGGCAACGCCAGCAGGCCCACCCTCTACGAGGAGGGGCCGTGGGTCTACAAGCGCAACGGCACCTACTACAACGTGTTCGCGGCGGAGTGCTGCTCGGAGTTCATCGCGTACTCCACGGCCCCCGGCCCCACCGGACCGTGGACCTACCGGGGGACGATCATGCCCAGGCAGGGCGGTAGTTTCACCAACCACGCCGGCGTCGTCGACTTCAACGGAGGCTCGTACTTCTTCTACCACAACGGTGCCCTGCCGGGTGGTGGCGGCTACACCCGCTCGGTCGCGGTGGAGAAGTTCAGCTACAACTCCAACGGCACCTTCCCGACGATCACCATGACCAGCACGGGCGCCCCGCAGGTGGGCACGCTGAATCCGTACGTCCGGCAGGAGGCCGAGACGATCGCCTGGGGCTCCGGCATCGAGACCGAACCCTCCAGCGAGGGCGGCATGAACGTCGGCTGGATCGAGAACGGCGACTACATCAAGGTCAAGGGCGTCGCGTTCGGCGCGGGCGCGACGTCGTTCAACGCCCGGGTCGCCTCGGCGGGCAGCGGTGGGCGGATCGAGGTGCGGCTCGACAACAGCAACGGCCCGCTGGTGGGCACCTGCACCGTCCCGGTCACCGGGGGCTGGCAGACCTGGACCAACGCCACCTGCGCGGTCAGCGGGGCGACAGGTACGCGGGACGTGTTCCTGCGCTTCGCCGGCGGCAGCGGCAACCTGTTCAACGTGAACTGGTGGCAGTTCACCGGCACCGGTGGTGGCGTCGACGGCAACCTGCTCACCAACGGCAACCTGGAGAACGGCACGACCGGTTGGGGCGCGCACGGTGCGGCGACGCTGTCGGCCAACACGGCTGTCGTGCACGGTGGCGCCGGTTCCCTGTCGGTCACCGGCCGTACGGCGGCGTGGAACGGCCCCAACCAGGACGTGACCTCGAAGCTCACCAACGGCAAGACCTACACCACGAGCGTCTGGGTACGCTCGCAGAGCGGCACGCCGGCGGCGAAGGCGACCCTCTCGCTGACCGCCAACGGTACGACGAACTACCTGCAACTGACGCCGGCGACGACGGTCAACGCCAACGGGTGGACCCAGCTGACCGGCACGGCGACCGTGTCGTGGAGCGGCACGCTCTCCAGCGCCGGCTTCTACGTCGAGACGGCCGAGGGGACCGACAGTCTCCTGGTCGACGACGTCTCGTTCCAGTGACGCGTCGGTGCCGGGGCCGCGTTCACGCCGCCCCGGCACCGACGACCACCTGTCCTCCGCACCGGCCCCGGCTCATCAATCAGCCGGCAGGTCGACGGCCGTGGCGCCGACGACGGCCCGGTTGCCCTCGGCCGGCTCTGCGATTCCCGTTACGGTCGCGAGAATGCCCGCGCACGCTGTGATTGGATGATCCGGTGCAGTTCACCGTGACAGACGCGCCGGAGCGGGAACGCTTCGAGGCGCGCGACGAGGCGGGCGCCCTCGCCGGCATCGTGACCTACCAGCTGACCGGCGGCATCATCGCCTACACCCACACGGAGGTCGACCCCGCGTTCGAGGGCAGGGGTGTCGGCTCGACCCTCGCCCGCGCGGTGATGGACGACGCGCGGTCCCGGGGCCGGACGGTCGTGCCCATCTGCCCGTTCCTCGCCGAGTGGCTGACCAAGCACCCGGAGTACGAGGACATCGTGGCCCGGTCCACGCGGAAGATGAAAAAGTAGGGGTACGGGTGACCACGACAGCGTCCACCTTCCGGGCCCTGCACCACGGTCGCGCCACAGGCGACCCGCTCGTCCTGCCGGGGCCGTGGGACGCGGCCAGCGCCCGGGTTTTCGCCGACGCCGGCTTTCCCGCGCTCGCCACGCCCAGCGCGGGGATCGCCGGCTCCCTCGGGTACGAGGACGGCTCCACGCCACCTGAGGAGATGTTCGCCGCGGTGACCCGGATCGTCCGGGCCGTGGCGGTTCCCGTGTCCGCCGACGTCGAGGGCGGCTACGGTCTCGCCCCCGCCGAACTCGTCGGGCGGATCCTCGACACGGGCGCCGTCGGCTGCAACCTGGAGGACTCCGACGGGCACGGCACCCTCAAGGACCCGCGGCGGCACGCCGACTGGCTGGCCGAGGTGCGGGCGGCGGCGGGCGACAACCTGTTCATCAACGCGCGCGTCGACACGTTCCTGTTCGGGTCGGGTGACCCGGCCGACGCGGTGGAGCGGGCCCGGCTGTACGTGGCCGCCGGCGCCGACTGCGTCTACCCGCTGCGCGCGCCGACCGAGGTGCTGCCGCTGCTCCGCGACGCCGTCGAGGGCCCGTTGAACATGGCCGCCGGCCCGGCCCCGGAGTCCGTGGCCAAGTTGGGGCGGCTCGGCGCCACCCGGATCACCTTCGGGCCGGGGATGCAGCGGTACGCGATGGGCGCGATCGGCGACCTCGCGGCGGCGCTGCGCGCCTGAGCCGTAGCCCCGGACGCCGCGACGCCGCGCCCGGGGAGGTTCCGCCCCCGGGAGCCGCCCTCAGGCGTCGACGCGGGCGGCGAGGGCGTCCACCAGTCGGCGGGTCGAGCCGGCCAGGTTCCACCTGCCGGCCAGGTCCAGCAGCCGGTCCGGGTCGGCGGGCGCGGTGGGCAGCGCGGTGGGCAGCTCCGGCAGTGGCACGTCCAGGGCGACCCGGACCACCGTCGGCGCCACAGCCAGGTAGTCGCGGGCGGCGACCAGCTTGCCGCGCAGGCCCGGCGCGAAGGACGAGTCGGAGTCGTCGAGCGCGGCCAGGATGCCGGCGATGCTGCCGTACCGTTCGATGAGCCGCGCGGCGGTCTTCTCACCGACGCCCGCCACGCCGGGCAGGCCGTCGCTGGGGTCGCCGCGCAGGGCGGCGAAGTCGGCGTACCGGTCGGCAGGCACGCCGTAGCGCGACCGCACTGCGGCGTCGTCGCAGTCGTCGAGCTTGGCCACGCCGCGCCCGACGTAGAGCAGCCGGACCTCCCGGGCGTCGTCGACGAGCTGGAACAGGTCCCGGTCGCCGGAGACCACCTCGACCGGGCCGGGCTGGGTCACCGACAGCGTGCCGAGCACGTCGTCGGCCTCGTAGCCGGTCGCGCCGACGGACGTGATGCCGACGGCCTCCAGCACCTCCAGGATCATCGGCACCTGCGGGGAGAGCGTGTCCGGTACGACTTCACCGCCCTGCGGCGCCACCCGGTGCGCCTTGTACGACGGCAGCAGGTCGACCCGCCACGCCGGACGCCAGTCGTAGTCGAGGGCGCAGACCATCCGGTCGGCGCCCCGCCCGCGAATCAGGGTGGCGAGCATGTCGAGGAAGCCGCGTACCGCGTTGACGGGGGTGCCGTCCTCGGTGCGGGCGACGGACTCCGGAATGCCGAAGTACGCCCGGAAGTAGAGGCTGGGTGCGTCGATCAGCAGGATCGGGGATCGGTGTGCCACGCCGAACAGCCTGGCACAGCCCTCCGACGATCAGGGGTACGCCCGGCCGCCGACGGGTCAGCGCCGGTAGACGGTCTCCCGGCGGGCCATGTGCTGTACGACGTAGCTCGCCACCAGCAGCAGGATCGCGACCACCACCTCGACCCAGGCCGCGACCCCGTCGGCCACGGTGAGGCCGATGATCAGCAGGACCAGGCCGACGAGCGCCAGCACCCCGGCCCACAGTTGCCGGCGGCGGCGTGTCGTCGCCCGGTCCGCCTCGTTCGCTGCCACCTGGTCCTCCCGGTCGGGACGCCCGCGCGGGCGTCCCGGATCCAGGCTATGACCCCGCGGTGCCGTCCGAGCGGGAAAACGCCCGCGCGGGGCAGGTCACCGACCGGCGGCGACGTTGGGGCGCCGGTCGGGCCGCGGATCGTGGTCGGTGAGGTCGCGCATCTGCCGTACGGGGGAGAGCAGCAGCACCAGCGGCGCGCACACCAGGGTCGCCGCGAAGACGAGCAGGGTGGTGCGGGCGCCGAGCGGGCCGGCGAGGATGCCGGCGACCAGCCCGCCGACCGGGATCGCGCCCCAGGAGACGAACCGCACGGTCGCCATCACCCGGGACAGCAGGTCGGGTGGGCTGGCGATCTGCCGGTACGTCCGGGTGGTCACGCTGAGCACCACGGTGCCGAGGGAGAAGACGATGCTGCCGGCGGCGAACGCGGCGTACGCCGACGAGCCCGTACCCGACGGGATCAGGAACGCTCCGGCGACAGTGGTGAACCCGGCGGCGACCAGCGCGCGGGCGGTGCCGATCCGGTTGGTGATCCGTGTGGTGAGGGCCGCCCCGACCAGCGCGCCGACGCCCTCGACGGCGAGCAGGACGCCGACCAGGCCGGCGGGCGCGTGCAGGTCGCGGACCAGGTACAGCGGGTGCAGCGCGAACTGTGCGCCGCAGACGAGGTTCATCGCCGTGGCGGCCCACATGCTCGGCCCCATCACCCGGTGGTGGGTGACGTAGCGCCAGCCCTGGTGGATCAGTTCGCCGACCGGGGGCCAGCGGTCCGGCGCCGGGACGCGGCTGGTGGGAAGGGTGCGCAGCAGGGCCGCCGAGACGAGGTAGCTGGCGGAGTCGACGAGCAGGGTGGGCACCGCGCCGAGAGCCTGCACGGCGAGGCCGCCGAGGGAGGGCCCGCTGAGCAGGGTGGCCGCGTGGGTGGCGGAGGTGAGGCTGTTGCGGGACTGCAACCGTTCCCGCTCGACGATGCTGGGCAGGAACGTCGCGTTTGCCACGTCGAACAGCACGTTGGCGAAGCTGACGACGAGCGCGGTGACCACCAGGTGGGTCACCGTGAGGTGGCCCCACCACCAGGTGAGCGGGATCGACGCCACGGCGACGGCACGGGCGAGGTCGGCGCCGACCTGGGCGCCGCGCAGCGGCAGGCGTTGCACGATGACGCCGGCGGGCAGGCCGATCACGATCCAGGCGACGTAGCTGGCCGCGGCGATCAGGCCCATCTGGAACGCGGAGGCGTCCAGGACGGTGAGCGCGGTCAGTGGCAGGGCCACGGCGCCGACCGCCGACCCGACCATGCTTGTCGTGCCGGCGGTCCACCAACGCCAGAACACCGCGGCGCGGTCGTCGACGTGCATGTCGCCGGCCCCCGTTCGTCGCGCCGATTCGTTCCGCCAGACCAGTGCGTTCCAATCTGGAACGGACTATAGTCGGGTCGGACGATCGGAGGAAAGCCGGTGCGACGGGAGGATCTCGCCGACGCTGACTGCGGCATCGCGCAGGCGCTCGGCGTACTGGGGGACTGGTGGACGTTCCTCATCGTGCGCGACGTCGCCGGCGGCACGACCCGCTTCGACGCGCTCCAGCGCGAGCTGGGTGTCAGTCGGCGTGCGTTGACCGAACGCCTCGCCGCCCTGGTCGAGCACGGCGTGCTGCGACGCCGCCCCTACTCCACACATCCGCCGCGGTACGACTACCTGCTCACCGCGAAGGGCGAGGGACTGTTGCCGGTGCTGATCGCCCTCCAGGACTGGGGAACGAGGCACCTCATGGGCGACGGAGACCTGACCGCGACCGCCGACGCCGAGTCGGCCGAGGCGCGCCGGGTGCACGACCTGATCGGCCGGCGGCTGCCGCAGGTCACCCTGCCCAGCCTCGACGGAGAGCCGGTGGCGGTCACCGCACCGGACGCCTGGAGCGTGCTGTACCTCTTTCCCGGGGCGTACGCGCCGGGGGCGGTGCAGAACTACCCGCCCGGTTGGGCGGAGATCCCCGGCGCCCGGGGCTGCACCCTGGAGTCGACCACCTACGCGCGGCGGCACCCGGAGTTCCGGGCGGCGGGGGTACGCGTCCTCGGCATCAGCACCCAACGACCGGACCAGCTCGCCGACTTCGCCGCGTACGCCGAGCTGCCGTTCCCGTTGCTGTCCGACCAGGACGGTCGGCTCGCCGCCGGGCTGCTGCTGCCCGTCTTCCGGGCCGGTGGGCAGACCCGGTTCAAGCGGCTGACGCTGCTTGTCGACCCGGCGTCGGTGGTCCGGGCGGTGCAGTTCCCGGTCACCGATCCGGCCGGCTCGGTCGACGAGATGCTCGCCCTGGCCCGTGTGCACGCGGTGGTCCCCGGCTGACGCTGGGCGTCGACCGGGGACCGTGCGGGTCACGCCGTCAGGCCGGAAGGGTCCAGCGCTGGTTGGTGCCGGCGAAGCAGTCCCAGATCTGCAGCCGCGTGCCGTCGGCGGAGCTGTTGTCCGTGGCGTCGAGGCACTTGTTCGACTGCGGGTTGCGCAGGGTGCCGTTGGACTGCGCCTGCCACACCTGGGCGCCGCTGCCGTTGCAGTCCCAGAGCTGGACCTTGGCGCCGTTGGCGGTCGAGCCGCTGGCGATGTCGGCGCACTTGCCGAGGGCGCGCAGCGTGCCGTCGCCGGCGACCGTCCAGGTCTGCGCGGTGGTGCCGTTGCAGGTCCAGAGCTGGATGGCGGTGCCGTTGGCGGTGCTGGCCGATGCCACGTCGACGCACTTGCCGCCGATGCCGGTGATCCGGCCGGTACGACCGCTCGGCGGCGGGGTGGTGCCGCCCATGATGGTGTCGTACATGGCGCTGACCAGCGAGGTCGAGCCTGTGGTGTCCTGCGACAGCTCCCAGTTCATGACGCCGCCGGCGTTGGCCAGGGCCCATTGCGTCTTGCGCTTGACAGTCGGGATGCCGTTGTAGCACTGCTGCGCGCCGCCGGCGGTGGTGCAGTCGCGGTTGGCGTTCGCCGGGTCCAGCGCGACAAGGGCGGAGTACGTGAAGTAGCCGGGACGGCTGTAGAACGGGATGCCGAGTACGGCCTTGCTGGCCGGCAGGCCCCGGGCCTTCCACAGGTTGACGCTGTTGATCGACCAGTCGTAGTTCGAGTGTGGGCTGCCGCCGTCGTACGCCATGATGTTGAGCCAGTCGACCTGGTTGAACACGGCTGGCTGCACGCCGTCGAGGTAGTAGCCCTCGCTGACCACGGCGGCGGTGAGCAGCTTGCCGCGACTGTGCATGGCGCTGCCGAGCTGCGTCATGAGCGCCGTGTAGTTGTTGGCCGAGGCGCCCGGGTCGGGGTACTCCCAGTCCATGTCGACGCCGTCGAGGTTGTACTGGTTGACGAAGGTGACCAGGTTGTTGACGAAGGTCGTCCGGCTGCCGGAGTTGGCGGCGAGGGCTTCGAACGCCGAGTCGTTGCCGTCGTTCCAGCCACCGACGGCGATCGACACCTTGACGTTGTTGGCGTGCGCCCGCGACACCAGCCTGGAGAGTTTGCTCGGGTTCTCCACCGCCCGCAGGCTGCCGTCGTTGTTGGGCAGCACGAAGGCGTAGTTGATGTGGGTGAGCTTGTTGTACTGGACGGTGTTCACGTCGCCGGCCCACGAGGGCATGTAGCCGACGCTCTTGAAGTTGTTCGGCAGCACCACGGCCTGCGCGGCAGTGGGGGCGAGGGTGAGGGTGGCGCCGGCGGTGGCCAGCGCGAGCAGGCCGGCGGCGAGGGCGCGGCGCAGTGGTGAGGACATCGGGGGCCTTCCCGTGGGCGGGGGACGACGCCCGCCCGCGCAGGGTTGTCGCGGACGGGAGGTGCGGCAGCAGGGACGGGTGGGCCTCGAGGCAGCCAAATCTTAAAGAGTGTTAACTGTCGGCGTCAATCAAAGTTTGTGGATTTCCTTCGTGCCTGTTGTCCGGATTCGAGCAACGCCCAAACGACCGTTAAGCTGAGGGGGTGGGAATCGACGAGCTGTACCCGCCCGATCGGCTGATCGCCGCGCAGCGCGCCACGGCCGCCGCCGGTCTGGACGCCCTGCTGCTCACCCCCGGCTCCGACCTGCGTTACCTGACCGGGTACGACGCCCACGTGGGGGAGCGCCTGACCTGCCTCGTGCTGCCCGCCGAGGGCGAGGCGACCCTGATCGTGCCCAGGCTGGAACGCCCGGCCGCCGAGGCGTCCCCCGCGCCGGCCACCGGCGTGCGCATCGTCGACCACGTCGACGGCGTCAACCCGTACCCCCTGGTGGTGGCCGCCCTCGACGGCCCGCCGGCGGCGGTCGGGCTCGCCGACCGGATGTGGGCCGAGCAGGTCCTCGCGCTGCGCGCTGTGCTTCCCGGCGCCACCCAGCGACTCGCCGGGGAGGTGCTGCGCGAGCTGCGGATCCGCAAGTCCCCGGCGGAGGTCGCGGCCCTGGCCGAGGCCGGCGCGGCCATCGACGAGGTGCACCGTCGGATGGGGGAGTGGCTGCGCCCCGGGCGCACCGAGGCCGAGGTGGCGACCGACATCGCCGCGGCGATCCGCGCGACCGGACACGTAAGCGTCGACTTCGTCATCGTGGCCGCCGGGCCGAACGGCGCCAGCCCCCACCACGGGACCTCCGACCGGCCGATCGGCGCCGGCGAGCCCGTGGTGGTCGACATCGGCGGCACCATGGCGTCGGGCTACCGCTCCGACTGCACCCGCACCTACGTGGCGGGAGCACCGGCCCCGGCCGACTTCGTCGACTACTACACGGCGCTGCGCGACGCCCAGCGGGCCGCCGTGGCGGCGGTGCGGCCCGGCATCACCGGCGCGCAGGCCGACGCCGCCGCCCGCGAGCCGATCGCCGCCGCCGGCTACGGCCCCGCGTTCCTGCACCGCACCGGGCACGGCATCGGCCTCGACGGCCACGAGGAGCCCTACCTGGTGGCCGGCAACGACAGGCAGTTGGAGGCCGGGATGGCGTTCTCCATCGAACCGGGCATCTACCTGGCGGGCCGGCACGGCGCCCGCATCGAGGACATCGTCGTCTGCACAACGGACGGCGTGCAACGGCTCAACACCACCCCCACGGAGCTCATCGCGCTATGACTGTCGACCGGATCCTCCCCACCGACGAGGCCCACGACCTGCTGGACCTCGCCACCGAGCTCGCCGACCGCGAACTCGCCCCGAAGGCCGCCGGCTTCGAGGAGCGCGCCGAGTTCCCCCGCGAGGTGCTGCGTACCCTCGGCCGGGCCGGCCTGCTCGGCCTGCCCTACCCCGAGGAGTACGGCGGGGCGGCCCAGCCGTACGAGGTGTACCTCCAGGTGCTGGAGGTCCTGGCCAGCCGCTGGCTCGCCGTCGCCGAGGCGGTCAGCGTGCACACCCTGTCCTGCTACCCGGTGGCCGCGTTCGGCAGCGACGAGCAGCGCAAACTGCTGCCGGACATGCTCGGCGGCGAGCTGCTCGGCGCGTACTGCCTCTCCGAGCCGCAGGGTGGCTCGGACGCGGCGGCGTTGAGCACCCGGGCCGTCCGCGACGGCGACACGTACGTCGTCTCCGGCACCAAGGCGTGGATCACCCACGCCCAGGTGGCCGACTTCTACAACATCTTCTGCCGCACCGGCGAGCCCGGTCCCAAGGGGATCTCCTGCCTGCTCGCCGACTCCGGCACCGCAGGCATCACCCCGCAGACGGCGGAGCGGACCATGGGGTTGCGGTCCTCGCCGGTGGCGCAGATCACGTTCGACTCGGCGCGGGTGCCGGCCGAGCGGCTGATCGGCGGTGAGGGCACCGGTTTCACCATCGCGATGTCCGCTCTGGACTCGGGTCGGCTGGGCATCGCGGCGTGCGCTGTCGGGCTGGCGCAGGCGGCGCTGGACTACGCGGTGTCCTACGGCCGGGAGCGGCAGCAGTTCGGCAGGTCCATCATCGACTTCCAGGGGCTCGGCTTCCTGCTGGCCGACGCGGCCACCCAGATCGCCGCGGCCCGCGCGCTGACCCTCGCGGCGGCCCGGCTGCGCGACGCCGGCCGGCCGTACTCGATCGAGGCGGCCAAGGCGAAGCTCTTCGCCACCGACATGGCGATGCGGGTGACCACCGACGCGGTGCAGGTGCTCGGCGGCGCCGGTTACGTGAGCGACCACCCGGTGGAGCGGTACATGCGCGAGGCCAAGGTGCTCCAGATCGTCGAGGGCACCAACCAGATCCAGCGGCTGGTGATCTCGCGGGCGCTCGCCAGGGGCTGAGACGGCGGGTCCACCGTCGTTCGTCGTCGCCGTCGCGGCGATTTCCCGGTAGGTTGCTCGCCGTGGAGGAGATCGACCGCGCCATCGTCGCAGCGTTGACCGCCGACGGCCGCCTGTCGTACACGGATCTGGCCGAGAAGGTGGGCCTGTCGGTGTCCGCCGTGCACCAGCGGGTGCGCCGGCTGGAGCAGCGCGGGGTGATCAAGGGATACGCCGCGCGGGTGTCGTTCGAGGCGTTGGACCTGCCGCTGACCGCGTTCGTGGCGATCCGGCCGTTCGACCCGTCGCAGCCGGACGACGCCCCGGAACGGCTGGCGCACCTGCCCGAGATCGACTCGTGCTACTCGGTGGCGGGGGAGGACTTCTACCTGCTGCTGGTGCGGGTGGCGAGCCCCGCCGACCTGGAGCGGGTGCTCCAGGAGATCCGTACGTGGGCGAACGTGACGACCCGCACGACTGTGGTGCTGTCCACGCCGTACGAGAACCGGCCGCCGAAGATCAGTGCCGGGGCGCCGAGTCGGTCGCGGTCCCGGGTGCCGGAGGAGCCGGCTGGTTCCACCGCAGGATGACCTGCCGGTCATGCTCGTGACCGAGCACACTTACCGTGGCGGTGTCCAGCCGCAGCCGTGCTCCGGCGGACGGGGGCAGGCCGATCCAGCGGGCCCCGAGCACCCGCAGGCTGTGCGCGTGGCCGACGAGCGCCACGGTGCCCCGGTCCAGCAGCGGGGTGACCCGGGCCAGCACCCGGTCGAGTCGCTCGCCGACCTGCGCGGGTGACTCGCCGCCGGGGCAGCCGTCGGTCCAGATGTTCCAGTGCGGCTGGTTCTCGTGGATGTCGACGGTGGTGCGGCCCTCGTACTCGCCGTAGTTCCACTCGCTGAGGTCCTCGTCGACGGCGTCGACGGTGAGCCCGGCGAGCTGCGCGGTACGCAGCGCCCGGGAGCGGGGGCTGGCCAGCACGCTCACGAACCGCCGGCCGGCCAGGAACGCCGCGAGGGTGCGGGCCTGCCGCTCGCCGTCGGGGGTCAGCTCCAGATCGGTGTACGAGGTGTGCCGCAGGCTGGCACTCCAGGTGGTCTCGCCGTGCCGGATCAGCAGGAGCTCTCCCATCCGATCAGTTAACCACCGCCACCCGGCCGGCACCCGGCGGTTGTGGTGTGGGCGGCGCCGCCCGCTCGACGGGCGGGCGCGGATCAGTCGGCGGGGGCGCCGAACCAGCGGGAGAGATGGCCGTCCAGGTCCTGCTGATCGTCGCCGATCCAGGCGACGTGACCGTCGGGTCGGAGCAGGACGCACGGGACGTCCACTGCCGCGGTCGGACCCGCGAGGTGGTCGACGCGGTCTGACCAGCCGCCGACGCTCAGGCGTCCGGTGCGGTCCAGCAGCAGGCCACGGCCGCGTTGCAGCAGCCCGTAGAGGTGGCCCTGTCGCACGTCGATGTCGGGCAGGCGGCGGCCGATCAGGTCGGGGCCCGGGCCGAAGTCGTACCTGATGTCGAGGGCGGTGATCTTCTCGATCAGATGGCGGTTCACCTCGTCGAAGTCCATCAACGTGGTGAGCAGCCTGCGCACGGCCCGCGCGCCTGGTGCGGTGGACAGCAGTTCCGTCTGGGCGCGGGTGTTGTCCAGCACCTCCTCGGCGACCGGACGGCGTTCTGCCTGGTACGTGTCCAGCAGGGTGTCGGGCGCCCAGCCGCGGATCTGGGCGGCCAGTTTCCAGCCCAGGTTGAAGGCGTCCTGAATGCCCAGGTTGAGGCCCTGTCCGCCGATGGGTGGATGGATGTGCGCCGCGTCGCCGGCCAGCAGCACCCGCCCGACCCGGTACCGTTCGGCGAGCCGGGTGGCGTCGCCGAAGCGGGACATCCAGCGGGGGGAGTGCACACCGAAATCGGTGCCGGCGATGGCACGCAACTGTTGTTTGAAGTCGTCGAGCGTGGCCGGCTTCGCGCGGTCGCTGACTCCCGCGGCGGGCACGAGGACGCTGTACATCCCCCCGCCCGCGGGCCGGAGCCAGAATCGATGATGGTTCTCGCGGATTCCGGCCACCGTGGCGGCGATCTCCTCCGGTGGCATACCGACCGACATCTCGCCCATCAGGGTCTCGTTCTGGGCTGGCTCGCCGGGAAATCCGACACCGAGCAGTTTGCGCACCGTGCTGCGCCCGCCGTCACAGCCGACGAGGTAGCGCGAGCGCAGTTGCGCCCCGTCGGCCAGCTCGACCGTCACACAGTCGTCGTCCTGCTGGAGGCCGGTGACCGCGCACCCGCGCCGGATCTGCGCACCGAGTTCGATCGCGTGCTCGGCGAGCAGCCGTTCGATGACCGGTTGCGGGATGCCCAGCAGATAGGCGTACGCCGAATCCAGGTTCGTCGGCGCGGGCTTGGCTATGGCGGCGAAGAAACCGCCGGCCGGACGCCGCCTGCCGTGCGGGAGGATGCGATCCAGCAGTCCGCGCATCGCCATCAGTTCGAGGCTGCGGATGTGCAGACCGACTATGCGTACGAACGACGTGGGGTCGTTCTCCTTCTCCAGAACAAGGACCCGCACATCGTGCAGTCGTAGTTCGGCGGCCAGCATCGCGCCGGTCGGCCCGCAACCGGCGATGATCACGTCGAAGTGCGCCGACGGCTCGGCGGTGAATGACAGAGGTTGCACAGGTATTGCCCTTCGGGGAGTGCCATCTGGCGTGGCGCTCCCGGCGACACCTACGTCAATCGCCCGACCGTGACGGGAGGGAGAGCACCCACATCGATACAGCGTTCATGGGTCTCACCTCCTCGGGCCGTGTCGCGGTCGTCCGCAAGCTACAAGCCCCGTCCGACGTGGCGTCCAATCCTTTTCCGACGACGCGCACAACCTATCTTCCTAGGATGCTCTAGCGGGTGTGCCAGCCGGCACCGCCGGTTTCGGCACCCGGAGAACGGGCAAGCGAGCCGGGACAACCGCCAGACCGAGGAGGCGCGATGAGCTTCACCGAGAAGGCAAAGAACAAGGTTGAGCAGATGGCCGGCGCCGCGAGAGAGCGCGTCGGCGACATGACCGACAACGAGCCGATGCGCGGCGACGGCGCGAGCCAGCAGTCGAACGCGCGAGCCAAGCAGGCCGGGCAGGGCATGAAGGACGCCGGCAGCAAGATCAAGGATGCCTTCAACAAGTGACCCGAGTGACCGTCGGAGCCCCGGGCAGGTGCTGCCCGGGGCTCCGACGCGTATGCCGCTAGGGTCGCGGGGTGACCGTGCTGCGTTCCCTTGTGTTGTTCGCGCTCGCCGCGCTGGCCGAGATCGGCGGCGCCTGGCTGGTGTGGCAGGGCTGGCGTGAACAGCGGGGTCTGTGGTGGATCGCGGCAGGCGTGGTCGCGCTTGGCTGTTACGGCTTCGTCGCCACCTTCCAGCCGGACGCGAACTTCGGGCGGATCCTGGCCGCGTACGGCGGGGTGTTCGTGGCGGGTTCGCTGGGCTGGGCGATGGTGGTGGACGGGTTCCGCCCGGACCGCTGGGACGTCGCCGGCGCGGCGCTCTGTCTGCTGGGCGTCGGGGTCATCATGTACGCCCCGCGCGGCGCCGCCGCATAACCCCTGGAGTCCTGATCACCGGTCGGTTCGGGGACGGTGAGCATCGTTCGCCTCTGCGATGATCTACGGCGTGATCCGACGTCGGCTCCGCCCGTTGTGTGGCGTACTGGTTGTGGTGGCCGTTGTCGGCAGTGCCGCCTGCTCGGCGTCACGGGTCCCACCGCCGGATCGGCCGGTCTTCGTCGGCTCGTCCGCCACGTCGTCCGCGCCGTCGGCCAGCGTCAGTCCCGCCACGGCGGCGTCCGCGGTGGCGGGAGCGACACCGACGCCGGCGACCTCCGTGCCGGGGGCGACGCCTGTGGGGACGCGGGCACCTGTGGTCGATCACGGGCCGCGGACCGGTGACAAGGTCGCGCTGACGTTCGACGCGGACATGACCGACGGAATGCTGGGCCACCTCCGTGCCGGCCGGGTGACGTCGTACGCGAACCTGCGGATCCTCGACCTGCTGGAGCGCGAGCGGGTGCCGGCGACGTTCTTCCTGACCGGCATGTGGGTGCGGCGGTATCCGGATGTGACCCGGCGGATCGCCGACAACCCGCGCTTCGAGTTGGCCAACCACACCTACGGGCACGCGGCGTTCACCGCTGACTGCTACGACCTGCCGCGGTTGCCGGTCGACGAGTTGGCCGGGGATGTGGCGAAGACCTTCGAGGTGATCAAGCCGTATGGGGGTCGGCAGACCCGGTACTTCCGCTTTCCGGGACTCTGCCATGACGCGGCGACGCTGGACGCTCTGGCGCCGCTGGGCGTGACGGTCGTCGACGGGGACGTGGTCAGCGGTGATCCCTTCGCGGCCGCGTGGAAGCCGCTGGTGCGGGCCGTGCTCGACCACGTCCGCCCGGGATCGGTGGTGATCATGCATGTGACCGAGGCGAACGCCGCGATGACCGACGAGGCGTTGCCGCACATTCTGGACGGGTTGCGCGAGCGAGGGTTGGTGCCGGCGCCGTTGTCCGAGGTGCTGGCCGCCGCCTGAGCGCGCCGGGGTGTCAGGCTTGTTCCGCGTCGACCAGTGGGTTGTCGTCGTTGCCGGGGCGGGTGGGCCGCCGGGCGTCGGTCACCAGCATCAGCACCAGGATGCCGATGATGGTGACGACTTGGACGGTCGCCGGGAGGACGACACCTATGGCGACGGTGGCCGCTGCCGCCACCGTGGCGGTGGGTCGGGACAGCGGGATGGGCAGGCGTAGGGCACGGCGGACGGAGGCCATGCCGACCAGGTAGAGCGCGACGCCGCCGCCGAGGGCGAGGGCGGCACCGGTGGTGGCCGGTTCGTCGGGTCGGACCACGGCGGCGTGGAGACCGGCGACCGTCGAGATGACGCCGAGCAGCAGCAGGAAGTGGGGAAACACGTAGGTGCGGGCGGCCATCCGGGTGCGAGCGGCGGGCGCGGATGCGGCCAGGGCCGCGGTGGCGGGTCGGGTGTCGCTGAAGTAGGTCCACCACAGGGCGACGGGTATGGCGAGGGCGAGGACGATCGCGGCGGCCGTTCCGGTTGTGAGCCGTTCGGCGGGTACGCCCAAGCCGATGGCGACGACGGATTCGCCGAGGGCGACGATGACGAGCAGGCCGTGACGTTCGACGAAGTGGGCGGGGCGCAGGTGGAAGGCGTCGGGAACGCCGGTCCAGGAGAGGCGGGGGAGCAGATAGGGCAGGACGGACTGGGTGAAGATGGCGGCGGCCCAGAGGGCGGGTACGGCGGGGCCGGTGAACGCGGCGGCGGCCAGGACGAGGAGTGCGCCGCCGAGGTTGTAGGGGGCGAGTCGGAGTGCGCCTGTGCGGGCGTCGGAGTGCAGGAACAGGGTGAGGTGTACGCCTACGACGATGAGGTAGCCGACGGCGAAGAGCACGCCGCTGTTGGTGAGGGCGTCGGGTAGGGCGACGGCGGTGAGCAGGAAACCGGCCATGCCGGCGAAGAGCAGCAGCTTGGTGGTGGTCTGTCGGGGTGGCAGGTGGTTGTTGAGCCAGGCGTAGCCGGTGTAGAGGTACCAGAGCAGGCCGAGGATCAGGGCGCTGCTGCCGAATCCGGCCCAGTTGAGGTGGGTTTCGAGGACGTCGGCGAGTTGGGTGACGGTAAGGACGAACACGACGTCGAAGAAGACCTCGTGGAGTGTGACCCGGTCGCCGGTGCCCGTGGCCGGGGCGGGCGGCGGGTGTCTCATGGTGGTGGACGCTAGTCGTCGGCGGTGAGTGGTGTTCCCGGGTTGAGGATTCCCCTGAAGGAGCGCCGTGGGTGGTGGTCGACGGTGCTTGGCCGCTGCTGGCGTTGCGAGTGGTTTTCGAGGGCTGTCACGGTTGGGGTCCCACCGGACATGGGGTGGATGTGAGCTCCGGCATTGAGTACTACGAGGACCGCTTCCGGCGCGTCTACCTTGAGCACTTCGAGCCGTTGTTGGCGTACGCGCTGCGGCGTGTCGCGCATCCCGAGGACGCGGCCGACGTCGTCGCGGAGACCTTCCTGGTCGCCTGGCGGCGTAGGCACGACGTTCCGGCCGACGGTGAGGCTCGGCTCTGGCTGTACGGGGTGGCCCGGCGGGTGTTGGCCAATCATCACCGGGGTGGGGTTCGCCGCCAGCGGCTGGGTGAACGGTTACGTGAGCAGATCACGGTCGCGGTTGCCGGCGATCCGGGCAGCGAGGTGCCCGAGCGGCTCGCTGTCCGGGTGGCGTTGGCGGGTCTGGGTGAGCTGGACCGAGAGGTGTTGATGCTCACCGTGTGGGAGGGCTTGCAGCCGCGCGAGGTGGCCGCGGTCCTCGGGGTCGGTCCCGCTGTGGTTCGGACGCGGTTGTCGCGGGCGCGAGCCAGGCTGCGCGGGCTAGTCGGTGACGACCTCGGACCGCCTGGACATGTACTCGACGTGCTGACTGCAGCCACCCGCAAGGAGGAGAGATGACCGAGGAACACCTTGACCGGCTGGTTCGTGACGCCGACCCCGCTCGGCTCGATGTCATCGAGGGCCTCGGCGGGGTGAGGCAGACCCTCCTGGAGGAAATAATGTCCGAGTCGACGCTGCAGCGCTTCGTGGAACCGCCGCAGCGGAAACGGCGTCCGGTACGTCGCTTCGCCGGTCTGGCGACGGCGGCCGCGGTGCTGGCCGGCGTTCTGTCCGCGTCCGTTCTGCTGCGCGATCCGGAGGGGGGCGGTGAGGCGGCTCCCGCGGCCACGACCGGCGCTCCGGTCGTCTACTCGCCGGTGGCGATGCGGGCCGCGGAGAACAATCCGCGGTTGCTGATCAACGAGCCTGGTTGGAAGGCGACCACGGTGTACGGGTTTGCCCAGGATTCTGGCACCATCGCGTTTCGTCGAGGCGATCGCGAGTTGGAGATGAACTGGTATCCGGCTGACGGTTACGCGGACCGTTACGCCGACCGGCTGGGCATCAGTCGGCCGGAGACGGTGCAGGTCGACGGCTGGCCGGGTGATCTGTTCCGGTATTCCGCTAGAGACTTCGCGGTGATCCTGCGTCCCCGCGACGGTGTGTTCGTGGAGATGCGTAGCGGGGACAACTGGTCCCGCAAGGAGTTCGACCGGGTCCTCGCGAACGTGGTCCGAGTGGATGCGCGTACGTGGTTGGGTGCGCTTCCGCCGGAGATCGTCGTTCCTGACCGGGTGCAGGCGCGGGCGGCCGAGGTGCTGGCCGACGTGCCGGTTCCACCGGGGTTCGACGTGGCGGAGCTGGCGGACGTCGGCGTCAACGATTCCTACCAGTTCGGCGCGGCGGTGACGTCGCGGGTCGGGTGCGGGTGGATCGCGGAGTGGGAGCGCGCGAGGGGGAGCGGGGACGAGGCCGCGGTGCGGCGGGCCGCTGACGCGTTGCGCAGCAGCCACGGGTGGCGGGTGCTGCACGAGATGAATGAGAGTGGTGACTGGCCGGAGGTGTTCTGGGAGTACGCCGACGAGGTCGCCGCCGGGAGTGTGCCGGACGGGTACCGGCAGGGGCTGGGCTGCGTCTGACCGCGTCGGGTGGATGAGGCGCCACCCCCCCCCGGAAGCGGGCCTTGCGGGGGGGGGGGGGCCCCCTGGTGGTTATGGGGTCGGGGGTCTCGCCGTCCGGTATATTGTTCGGGGGGCCGCGTCCGGTATCGTCGGTGCTGCTGTGCCCCTAAGGGGGGGCTGCGCGCCAGGGCGCAGCCACCAACCCCGCCCTCCGCCGCCGGTCTGCTGCGCAGCCCG